>JBKBIL010000003.1:156286-271946 GCA_046297415.1 Lacibacter sp. | reverse complement strand
TGTGTAATTTTTAGACATAGACAATCCAAAGATTGCGCTACTCAGTCAAATGACAAAATGCCCTCAAAAGCATTTTGTCATTTGTTCCTAAAAATTGCACTTATGAGTTGAACACAGCTTTTATTTTGCCCTATAATTGTAGAAAAACTGATAGTTTGAACCGACACTTCATCCAGAATTTCATATTTATTTACCCCTCTTATATCCGAGACAACCAAATCACGATCAAAAGAAGCTAATTGGGAGTGCCATTCAGGAATATCAATACCAAGTTGATTTGCCTTTGAAGGATTTATTGTGTAGATGCTCCTTTCACCATCGTCACCTACAGCTGCTTCAATAATTTGCACCTGAGGGAACGCAGTATAGTTTTGCTTTAGGTGTTTGACATTTTCCGGTAAAGGTTCTATACAAAATCCACTCCAATTTCCACCAACGATGTACTTATGTAATGGGTCATTTGAAATACCGTCGTTTGAACCCACTTGGATAAAGCTTACTTGCTTTTTTGTTTGCAGGTAAATATCAATCAGTTCTTGCAGACTTTCAGCAACAGGCGGCTTCCAATATATTCGTCTGTAGTTGTACAGAAATGACAATAGTCTGTATAAATAACTATCACGCTTTAAGATGCTCTTAAGAAAGTGAACCATGAATCCGAGATTTAATTTTTAGACCTACCATAAGGAATTTATACATCACAATTCTGATTCGTCGTTTAATGAAAGAAAATGGTATGTTATGATAATAATAATTCTCAAAGAAAGTGAGCAAATCTGATCCAGACATTTTTTTCAATGACGGAGATCGCAATGCACCTGCCCAGTGAATCAGGCCGCTTTGTATATTTCCTTCCTGTACATCAGATAATGTAATATTTTTTGCCTGCTGCGATTCGCTCCATATCATAAAATGGTCCTTTCCGATTGATATCTTACCGCTCGCTTCCAACTTTGGGAAAATATAGTTGTACAACGACTGATCAACCAGAGGTAAAAGATCTTTCCGTAACCAGTACGGATAATCTCGGCTAAAATAACCCCGAAAATCAGAATTCCTTATTTTACCGCCTGTGATAATCATTTGGCCTGTATTGAAAAAGTATCCGGGATACATATATTCAGCATCATGAGCTTGTAATTTTTTCACATCGAAATAAATATTCTTGACCCAGGCCAAATGCGGATCGGGCATATAATCAGCACTTATTACAATATCATTATTTTGAATTACATCCTTAAGTCTTTCAAGAAAGGGGCCAATAAAGATGATATCTGAATCAAGTATGAGAAACTTTTCGTTTTCAGGTGCATGCAGCAAAAAAAATGTTTTACTGGCGCCCCATCCAAATTTTTTGCCTGATAAATTATAAACCTGTACCTTCCAATGTGTCTCGATTTCACGGGTTGAAAACCCGCCATTTAATTCATCTTTCAACAAATAAATGGGTATATCAGGATAATAGTACCTGATACTAGCAATACAAATTCTGCAGAACCAAAGATCCCGCTTATTTACAGCAATAACTATTGAAAGCTTCATTCATTCAAAATATTAAAACCATTGCATCCATCAAATACAATAATCAGGATTCAGATACCTACATGTCAGCATAAAAATCCAGATTACCTAATGTACTGGCTTAAAAGGTGGATTATCAGTAGGCAGATAATGAACCGGATCAATTAAAAGCGACCCGCCGAATTCCATATTTCAAGAAGTGGACTGCTTACCTCTTCCCAACTAAAACGCCGGGCTGTTTCGTATTGCTTTAAAGGGTCAAATTTATTTGCTACTTTTTCCTGAAACAACCGCAATAGAATCTTCTCAATTGAATCCCTTGTATCCTCCATTTGAGTAAAATATAAACCTGACGACTGTAAAAACTGATCCTGTGCTTCGGTATGCATAGCGGCAATCACCAGACCCGCCTGCGCATAAGCAATAATTTTATTTGTCAGAGCAATTTCACGATTGCGGTTTATGGGTAAGTCAGTAGCCAGCCCAACATCAAATTCTCCCAGGATTTGATGCAATTCTCGTTGTGAAAGTGTTCCATGCAGTACCACGCCCGATTGATCACGTAAATACATTTTTTCAAATTCGGCACTTAAAGCCCCTGCGAGGTGCAGCTCAACCATGGGATACAACTTATTAACAACCGGAATAACATTTTCAAGGCCTCTGCCCGCTGCGACATGCTGTGAAAACCAAATAATCTTTAGTACAGATTCACTATTAAGCTGGGGTTTTTCAAATTCATTCTGCGGAAAGCCATTCAAAATAACCAATTGCCGTTCCGGCATTTCCGGTATATCTTTTTGTACCTCTGCCATTATTAGCGGAGCTGCAAATGAGCAGTAATCAGCTTTTGGAAGAATCCTGCGCATAAAGGTACGCATACGGTGCTGTGACGAAATTACAGTTGTTTCACCCGGATGATAGTCTTCCACATCAATTCCCAATCGAGCTCCAAATTGCCTCGCCGCAACCAGTGCCGGATAAAAAGCAGGAGGGTTGTGGGCAATTACCCAGTCGTATGGCTCATTTTGGAGTTTAGGAATTTGACGCAGCAACAAAAAAGTTCTTTTGCTAACAGCGATTGACAACATCCGGGTCGTCAGCAATGAATACGGTATAAGTGAGAATAAGCGTTCCAACAACGTACTTAACAACCAGGGAAAGAACGGTTTCCGTAAAGCCGATAACTGCACAAAGCGAACTTTGTTAAATTCATTCATAAGGGCCTTCGTGGCAGCATCGCTCCAGTTACCCAAACTAAACTGAAGGACGGTACAAGCAAACCCATTATCCACTGCGAGACGCAGTTCTTTCACCAAACGAGGATTGGCAGCCAGATTTGTTGAAGTAATGAAAAGAATCTTTTTCAAGTTGCTTATTTAAACGGAAGTTTTTTATAGCCATAGTTTTGTAAAAAATTCTTAAGCAGTTTTGTTCGTTTCCAACCTATGAGATTGCATAGTAACTTCTGAACGAATCCGCCGTCCATTTTCCTTTTACTACCACCCAGCTCTTGAATTTTCCTTTCAATCTTTGCTATTAATGCCGGCTCAGAAGGATAAATACGGAATAACCATTCCTGATAACGATCGGCACAGAGCCTACGGGTAAATTCAGTATTTTCTTTCGCAAGAAGATAGCTGCAGCCAAGATCGGTCGATAGTAATGCGGCCTCAAATGCTTTTACTGAGGGGCGCTGTGAAAGCGAAGTGATGCCTGAACGATAGTACAATTTGGCATCCCCGGCAAAACGTACTTCTTTTACCTGCATCAGCAACCGCATACTAAACTCAAAATCATTATTCAGCGAGAGCCGTTCATCCCACCCACCCGCTGCCTCAATCACATTGCGTGGTATCAGCCATATGGGAGCACCCATCATATCGTAACGCTGCTGCAGTGCCGACTTAACCCAATCCAGTGACGCCATATCTTTCCATACCGTTTCAGGAACAAATGTGGTATCGTTAGGATTTTGAGTATAAAAACGACCCCAGGCACATGAAACAAGAACATCCTTATCTCCATTTAATCGCTCAATCTGCGCACTAATATGCATATCGTTCATCACATCATCTGCATCAAAAAACTTAATCAATTCGCCGCGGGCTTGCCTCAAACCATAGTTTGATGCTGCACATTGGCCCTTGTTTTCCTGATAAAAGTATCTGATCCGAGGATCATGAAATTCCTTAATAACAGATTCGGAATTGTCGGTAGATCCATCATTGACAATAATGAGTTCAAAGTTTTTATATTGCTGGCTTAATACGCTTTCAATTGCTGTGCTAATATAGCGTGCAGCATTATAGCAAGGCATAATTACTGAAACAAGCATACTTGAATCACTCATAGGCTAGAATGAAATATTGCTTTAAAAAAATCCATATATCCATACTCTGTCTTCTTCAATAAATATAGTACGCCTCGTAAATTAAAGCTTTTAAAAAAATAGACAATTGTATTTGTCAGAAACCGACGCCGGTTCTTATTCATCAGCCATATTTTTTCTTTTTTTGACAGACTTAACGGCAAGTCCCGTAATGCATCTCGGAGGTAATTGTAATTCGCCCATAGGTAATCAAACTTATTATTTAACTCTTGGCCATCATGAATCCGATAGTGTACAAATCTGAAAGGCAATAACAATACTGGTGTATGAGAAGCTGCATTAAGATTGTAATACATATCGCCTGCAATACTATATTGTAAGGGGAATCCGCCAATTTCCTGAAAAACCGAACGCTTTATGACAGTTGCACCCGGGCCATGTGTAAGAAAAGGATACCCGAAAAAATGTTCTCTGATTGCCTCTTCCGGCCGCAAAATTGTAAAACCAACAACTGCTTTACTGCTGAACATTGCAAAACCTGCTTCTGGATAGGATAGCATGGCATTTATACAGCGTTCAATAGCATCAGGGAATAACATATCATCAGAGTCGGCATACATCAGATAAGTTCCGCTGGCAAGTTTCGCTGCTTTGTTTCTGTTTCTGAACTGTCCGATATTAACTTCATTTTGAAAAAGTCTGATACGCCGGTCATGGACTGCATACTTTTCAGCAATTGCAAAGGTTTTGTCTTGTGAATGGTCGTCAACAATTATCAGCTCAAAATCGGTGAATGTAGAAGCGAGCACACTCTCGATTGCCTCTGCAATAAACTGCGCTCTGTTATAGGCAGTCATCAATACACTTACAAGCGGAGAAGTATTATTTGCCATAAATACAGATCATATACCCTTAGAGGAAACTTTCAGAAGCAGATATTCACTGGTTTCTTTTACAACGAAAAACTGATATCCGTGCTGCCCCAGAAAATTTTTAAATATTTGCCATGCCCTGTTTATCTGTTCACTCTCATGTTTCTTATAAAGCAGTAGCTGCAGCTGATCAGGCAGTTGCTGCAGGCGCAACAACTTAAGATACCCCTCGGTAAACTCCGGACTGTTGAAATGAAGAGTTTTGAAAGATATAAGCCGATTTATGTATAATAGTCCATTGGGGACCGCAACAGGTATAAGCGCCACATCACGATCGACAGACCGCTGAACGCTGTCAAAGGCAAGCGCTCTGTTGTATACATAATCGCTAACCTTTAATTGCGCCCCCCTTACCTGCACTTTGAATTTTTGATCAAATACAGGCGGGTTATAGAAAGGAGCCCATATAAAATTATAGAGCGTAAACGCAGTCAACAAGAGAGGCAAAAGCTTCACGAAATGAAGCTGCAGCCAACGGTTCAGGTACACTATCAGAAGAAGCGGAAAAACCATGTAATGAATAATGCCGAGCATAGGCGGGTTGTTTGAGCCCCAGAAACCCGCAAAAGGCAGTACGAATAAAGTAGCAATCAGATGAAAATCTGCCTGTGGCTTCTTCAGGCGATCAGCTTTCCACCAATATATGAACCATGCAAAAAGGACAAACAAAAAGAAAGCAAACAAATATTCTGCGCCGGGCTGACCAAAATACACACTCCGGTATTTGTAAAATACCCCCAGAGTAATGAGCGCAAAAAGAACGCTGGTTATCTTGTGATTGATATTCCCATAGCGCCTAGCTACCAGGTAAACAGCAAGGTAAATGCCCGTAAACAACAAAAACATTTTACTCTGCAGTACCGTATTGACCAACAGCTGCCCGATCATAAAACCCGCACTCAGGTGCCCCTCAGAAAAAGGATTATCGGGCTGTAACATTAAACGTACTGCACTGATCAGGTTGCTGCCGAATGAAAGCGCCGCTAATGCAAAAAGCACCAGCGCTGATAAGGCCGCTGTAGATGAAAGAATAATAAGCAAGTTTTTCCATTGCCGGAAACGGTAAACAGTTTGATCGACCGCGAATAGTAGCGCCAGCAATGCAGCACTTGTTGGTTTATTAAAGGCCTGGAAACCCAAAAGAATCCCAAAAGCGATGAAGGGAACTAAAAACTGCCTGGAAAATCGGGGTTCTGCATCTCTGAAAAAAAGGTAGCATGCCAATAAAAGTTCCAGAAACATAACAGAAAGACTGTTATAAGAAATAGTTGAGGAAAGATGTACATAGGTCAGAAAATTTCCCAGTAATACATAGCCCGCAACCTGAGCGAATGATAAGTCTTGAAAAACTTTTTTGTGCAACGATCTGCTAAAAATCAATCCGGCAACAATCAATAATACGATTCTGTATGCCCGTGCAAAAATTATGTGATCCGAAAAGGGAAGCATTCGTACCAGAAAATGGAAGCCTGACAGTTGAAAATAGATAGGTTGTTCCCGCACATATCCCTGCAGGTAATACCCTTCATCAAACAAATCCAAACCGGTGGTAATCAGCACCAGGGGAGTAAGTACCAGTACGAAAACGCAGAAGTAAATAATCCTTATTTCTGAAGACATGCTCAATTATGAAACCTTTTGTGCCACACACATGATGCTGCCGCCAAAAGGCAGCTGAAAACCGGCATTTATCAGTAATATATCCAAGCGGGACAAAAAACGAAATACGTAGTTTATAAATGGATTCATTTCGAGTTCCGTACCGTTACCTTCCCTGCGCTTAGTTAAAATCCTGGAAACGTACATGAAAGGAAACAGAGTGAACATGAATGAACCGTAATAAAGCACCCTGAACCCTGACTGATACAGCTTTTCTTTTGATTCTTTACGGCTGTACCTCCTTTTATGAAAAGCTTCATCATCTGTGCTGCTCCACATCCATGCATATTGTGGCACACTGATGAAAAACAGTCCCCTGGGAACAAGAATCTTGTGTACATTTCTGATAGCCGTAACATTTTCGTCAATATGTTCCAGCACATCAAACATACCTACCGCATCATATGCTGCATGAAAAGGCATTTTTAATGCATCAAGCTGGAGAAATTCCACATCGGGCAATCTCTTTCGGGCATGCTGCAGGCCTGCCAAATGTATTTCTGCACCACTGAGTTTAATAGCTGAAGATGAAGAAAGATGTTTGGGCATCACCCCCGTATCGCAGCCAATCTCAAGAAAGGTTTTGGATACACCAGGCTGCTCAAATCGCCGCATCAGACATTTGATACAATAATTACGTGACTGAAACCAGAAATGCCGGTCCTCAATGCGCATCAACCGCTCAAATATCTCTTCCGGGTAATGCTCATTTTGATAAGCGAACTCGGGAGCGTAACATTTAATCCCGTCTATGTATTTTTAATCTTGGCTCATGCATCAACTTTTAATAAGTAGTTCACAAATAGCATCCACCTGACTTTCTGAAAGTTCATAAAAAAGAGGCAACCGCAAGAGTGTTTCCGTATAACGGACGCTGTTCTCTAAAACGGGAAGGCTTTGACTTTGGGCGGCATAATAGGAGCTCCTGTGTAAGCTCTGGTAGTGAAACACGCTCAATACGCCATGATCTTTCAAATGCTGTATCATATGCGTTCTTTCTTCAGCCGCATGAAAAACCAGGTAAAACATATGTGCATTGTTTCCGGCATATGCAGGTATGACGGGCAATGAAAAGCGGGATGGTTTTGCTTCTTTCAAGCGTTCGTAATACTGATGCCAGCGCTGCAAACGCCTTTCCTGAATTTGTTGGATCGTTTCCAGTTGTGCATAAAGAAAAGCCGCAATGATTTCAGATGGAAGAAAGGAGCTGCCAATGTCCACCCAGCCGTACTTATCCACTTCTCCCCTGAAAAACTTACTGCGATTGGTTCCTTTTTCACGGATAATTTCTGCACGTTCATTGAACTGCGCATCATTGATCACCAGCATCCCGCCCTCACCGGAGATGATGTTCTTGGTTTCGTGAAAACTGAAGGCTGCCAGATGCCCAATACCCCCAAGGGGTTTCCGGGTGCCATCAGGAAAAGTATAATAACTGTCAATCGCTTGTGCTGCATCTTCAATTACAAACAAGCCATACTGTTTTGCCAGTTCCATGATGGGATGCATATCGCAGGCAACACCCGCATAATGCACGGGAACAATGGCCCTGGTGCGAGGGGTAATGAGCGCTTCAATCTTGCTTTCATCCAGGCCGGGATGATCGGGTCTGCTGTCGCAGAACACAATTTTTGCTCCCCGTAAAGCAAATGCGTTGGCGGTGGAAACAAAGGTGTAGGAAGGCATAATCACTTCATCACCCGGTTGAATATTGATGAGGATGGCAGCCATTTCCAATGCATCGGTACAGGAAGTGGTGAGCAAACATTTCTGAAAGCCATAACGCTCCTGAAAAAAGGCATGGCATTTTTGGTAAACATGCCATCTCCTGAAATTTTTCCGGACAAGACAGCTTCCTGAATGTAGGCAGTTTCGTTGCCCGAGAGATGCGGTTTGTTAAAAGGAATAAACTTCATGCTATGCATATTTCCAGCAATGATAAACATATTGACGTTTTGTTACATGATAGCCTGCCTTTTCATACAAACGGCAGGCCGGAAGATTGGCAGCCTGTGTAACAACACGGATGTATTTCGCTTTCGGAATATTATTAAGTCTAGATTCAGCAGCTTCCAACAGCTTCGTGCCTATACCCATACCCCTGTAATGATGATCCACTGCCACCAGCCCGATTTCAGCATCACCTTCTTTTTCCCTCAATGTAATAAAGCCGGCAAGGGCCCCATCTTGCTGATAAACCAGTACCGCATCGGCAAGACTTCGATTGATGGAACGCTGCAGCCACAAGCGATACATTTCCCTGAACTTTTCCCGGGGAAATTTTTCATCCATACTGAAACGGGAATAGATGCCGCTTTGAATGGCCAATGCTTCAAAAGCTTCATCCGGTACAAAATCTTTCGGAAGCAGTTGCACTTCAGGAATAGAAGCCGTATGAGAGGTCAGTGGCTTTGCATAGGTAAGTTTCTCATCTACCAGCTGCACACTAAAATTTGCTGTGAACGATTCCGGAAAAACAATTAACTGGTCAGAGAAAACATACAACAGATCAAATGCAGCTGCCTCAGCGACTGATGCAAAACTGCTATTCTGAACCTGCATTTGTCCAACAGGTAAAGAAAGAAACGAGCTATCCCAGGGCAGGTGCTTAATCATGCAGATTGATTGTTTGGCCCACTAGATACATCGGACGCTGCTTCACTCCTTCAAATATTTTTCCGATATAAAGCCCAATCAAACCCAATACAAACAAAATCATACCTCCCATAAACCAGACAGACACCAACAAACTGGTATAACCCGGAACCGTAATCTGGTGCATGAAATAACGATAGACTACTATAGCACCAATGAGGAAGGAGATAAAGGCTATCAAGAATCCAAACTTCACAATGAGGCGGATAGGTTTATCGGAATTTGCGAGAATAATGTCCAGTGCCAGCCTGAACAGGCGATTCCAGTTATAAGATGTGGAGCCAGAAAACCGTTCGGCATGTGTCACTTCCATAGTGGTACGGCGAAAGCCGGTCCAGCGGACCATGGTGGGGAAATAACGGATAGGCTCCCGCATTTGGCGGAGTGCGGCAATCACCTTCCTGTGATAGATTCCGAAATTAGCGATAGACGGATCCTGTTTTGTGCCGGTGAGATAGCTGAGTGTGCTGTAAAAAAGCTTTGAAGATATTTTTTTTAAAAATCCATCCTGCCGGTCTTTGCGTTGGGCCATTACTATATCATAACCCTCCTTGGCTTTTTCAAACAGCGCACTGATTTCTTCCGGCCTGTCCTGCAAGTCACAATCCATCACCACCACCCACTGACCCCTTGCCTGATCCAGACCGGCAGTAATGGCATAGTGCTGTCCGAAATTACGGCTGAGACTGATACCCATTACCCTTGCATCTTTGTTGCATTCAGCTGCTATGGCCTCCCAGCTTTTATCGGGACTTCCATCTTCCACCAGGATAATTTCATAATCCTGGGTAACGGTTTCAACGGCGACACGAATGCGCCGTACCAGTTCCGGTACAATTGCTTCAGCCCTGTACACTGGACTCACAATGGAAAATAACGGGGTGTACGACATGATATGATTTTATAAAAAAGAACGGATGGTCTTTACAATCATATTGGGGATAGCGGGATGATCTAGGCGGCTTCCGTAAATCTTTTGAGCATCCTTAATTTTATTTTTAAAATAAGCGCTGAGAAAACTATCTTCTATCTGTGAGGTATTTTTCTCCGGCGAAAAATTCATACTTGCATAAGATGACGCAGCAGAAGAGATTTTTTGCCAAAGATGTCCGTCTGCAATAAGCATAGCCAGGCGATCTGCAAACAATGTGGGTCTATTGTTGGAAATACGAAATCCTGTAACATCCTCAAGTACTAACTCCTGTATTCCCCCCGGCAAATCATTCACCACCGGCACTGCACTTGCTTTCATGGCTTCAATTACAGACACAGGCATACCCTCAGCTTGGGAAGGAAGAATCAATGCATGAGATCTGCAAAGTAATTGCATAAGATTGTCGTGTGCAATATTTCCATAAAACTGGACTTCACTATCGGAGGGCCAAATCGCTTGTTTAGCCTTTACCTGGGAGCCTTCACCGGCAATATGCCATTGTACCCTGATACCACGACTGGTTAACGCTCTATCAATCTCCGGCAATAAAGGATAACCTTTCGCTTCCTCACACCGCCCGGCGAACACAAGGTGAAAACCGGGCAGTTTGTCAAATACACTACACTTTACATCGGGAACAGGAAATCTGAGATAATGTATATTCTCTTTTCGCCCTGGCATCCGTAAAAGCAGTTCATCTGCTATGTGCTGCGCTACAGTAATATAACAGTCTACCCACGGACTGTGCCTTACGGCCAGTGAATAATAGTAATCATAAGCACCGTGAACGTAATGCACCACCGGATTCTGCAAGCCCAGGTTACTCACCATCCCCAATTCCAGCCAGTCATGCGCCACGATCACCGCTTTATCATCGGGCAGCAATTTCGCCAGCTGCCGGCAGGTATAATAAAAGTTCCATTTGGGGCTGTAGTAAAAAACCTGTTCACTGGCTGCCCCTGCTAAACCTGGAACCTTGTAATCAGGTATCTGATTTCTATTGATAGTATAGATCACATGGTTTTCAATTTCCGGATGTTGCCGGTATGCCAGCAGGTTTCGGATTACCGAGAGCACGCCGCCGCCGGCTCCGTTATGAAAGTGAAATATTTTAATGTTTGAGGATTGTTTCATTGCTTCAATGCTTCGCCAAAGATTCATACAAACCAAGAATACTTTGTTCAACGTCCTGTTGCGATTTACGTACCCAGTCCCTTGCGGCAGCAGCCATTTTCTGCCTTTCTGGATCAGCAGCAATCAATTGTTTCACAGCCCGGACAATGTCTGCCGGGCGCATGGGATTAAAAATATATCCGGTTTTACCATCTGTAATTATTTCAGGTATGCCCCCCCTATTGGCTGCCGCCACTGCGGCGCCGGCGGCCATTGCCTCCAGTACTACGGTGGGATAATTTTCCCAGAGGCTGGGTACCACACACACCCTGGTTCTTCCCATCAATGCTTTTACTTCTTCCCTGCTAAGGGCACCGGTGAATGCAACCCTGTCAATGACCTCTTTGAGCTCTGCTTCCATCCATGCACGCATGGAGGGCATGGTTTCCGAAACGGCTTCATCCCGCCCCGCAAACACGAAGCGGTAATCTTTATGTTGCAACAAAATTTTTTTAACCGCTTTTGTCAGTGCAAACATTCCTTTCAGCACTGTTAGCTTCCCCACGAAACAAATCAGCTTTTCACGGCCCTCTACCGGATACTGAAATAAATCTTCATCGGCATGGAAAGGATTCGGAACAACTTTGATTTCTTTATCCAAAAGCCAGTATCGCTTCAGTTTGGTTGCCAGTGCCCGGGAAGGCGACACCAGCTGGTCGGCTGCCATGCAAATTTGATATTCAGGATCTTGAAACCTGTTTTTGTCGGTTTGCGACCAATAACCCATATCTAGCTTTCCTCTTCGCAACGCCCCCAACACGTAGCGAAGCTTCATCCAAAACGGCTGATAGGTGTTGGATACTTTTGTTATGATAACACCCGGTGTATGCAGCCGCACCAGTAAAGGAATATCCGGATAATCTTGCTTGATGCCTAATGCGCAGGCGCCCACTTCGGGGCTTTCAATGATGTCAACCTTTTCATTCCTTATATATGTATGAAAAAAAATACGGACGGCCTCTCTGAAATCTCTCAAGGTTGGTGCGTGGAAGATATAATTGGTACAATAGGCATGATCCTCTTTTTGCACAGGACCTGCTGTATTTGTGGCAGAAAAAACCGTAACACGATGGCCTGCCGAACTCAGCAAATGAGCCAGGTGAAACATATAACTGCCGATACCGCCGGTATTCATATGGGGTGGAAATTCATAAGAAAGCAATAAAATATGTAATGAATTCAGATCTATTGCTTTTCGAATTTTTCAAGCACGGAAATAAAAGCATCAACATCAACATCAAAAAAACTTCGGCCGGCATCACTTTCAGTTAGTACACTTCCGCAAAATGAGCCGTGTTTAATACCAAGAACAGAGGAAAGCCAATAATAATGAGCAGAAATGAAATCAGAAGGAAATATTTCAAGTAGTTTTACATTATTACTTTGACAAAAGATTAAATTTACCAACCCAGCTCCATGAGGGCCAATAATAAAATTTGCTTTGCGAAAAATTGCAATTTGATCACGAATCGACAGGTCACGTAAATTCAAATTTACAAAGCCCATCTTCTTCAGTACATCTTGAAGTTTACCATAGTTACGTATATGTCTTGTCTCATCTGGTGAACGATTTACAAATAGTTTTTTTGATATTATCGGCAAAGAAACGCTACCGACCAGTTCATTAATGAATTCATAATTCTTGCTGCTGTATGGCACAGATCTTAAAAAAAATATTTTTTTTGCTTTAATATATTCAGATCCTGAAACAATGCGCCAATTTAAAGCTCCTACCCTTTTGCTATGTCCTAAAAAAAACTGAAACCATTTTGTATTAAAAAGACGCTCCCCGATGAGAATCGGAAGGCTATCCAATTGATATTCGTAAATCAAAGAAACATTAGGAAGTATATCGTTGTAAAAGTGAAAATAATTTAACCCAACAAAAGAATCAAAAAGAACACCTTCATTTACAATTGAATGTCGTCTTCGTATTAATGTTTCTTTTAAGAAAGCTCTCACAGAAGGTCTTTGCCATTCATAAAATTGTGTTTCAGAGATAATTGTCCGATAATTTGCAAAAAGTAAAAAACTTGAAGGATCTATGTAAACATCTTTAAAGACAACACAACCATTAAAAGCTCTGAAACTCAGAGTATCATCATTTAGTTTTTGTTTGACATGTTGAGCACTGTAGGTAGGATATGCAATATCAGAAAACACCTTGTTATTGTTGAAAGATATTGATGTGCCGATTTCATTAGCATTAATAAACCTCCAGTAATAGTCGTAAATTTTTCTCACGTATTTTATGTAAATCTTTAAATCGTGACGCTCATTAATTTATCGAAATCATATCTCAAAGCAACGGTATCCCATCCATCAACATACAAACGATAATACTGTTTTAATTTAACAACCACTTCTCTGTATTCTTTCCTTTTTAAGTGATGGTGCTCAAAAATTATTACAGTTGGCATGACTCGTGTGAAATCTATTGACTTAACAATTATATCATCATACCCCTCAGCATCAATTAATAAAATATCCAGATCTGTAAAATTATACTTATCAATAAGTTCACCAATTGTAGTTGTCCTTACAGGTAGTTCAATAATTAAGGACTCAAGATCCGGGTGCATGTATGAATGCTTAAGCAATGTTTTCCTGTTAAATGATCCTAGTTGATCTATTTTGTAGTCAGTAAAATCATAAAACACATGCTTACCTTCATCATCAAATTCCTTCAGTGCGTAAAAAATCATTTCGCCAGACCTTTCAGCAATAGCACAGTTTTCAAAAAACAAATTAGACGTTCCTGTATAATTTCTTTTTAAACGTTCAAATACATATGGCACGGGCTCAACTAGTATTCCATTCCATCCGAATTGAATGATATAATTACGTAATTTATCATTTGTCATTCCATCGTTTGCGCCAATTTGCAAAAAAGTCACATCAGAAGTAGAAAATAATGAAAAAACAGACTCCAGATTAATTATTCTGTTTGGCCGCCAAGCTCTTTCAATTTCATTTTCGACCCAAACCAGTGGCTTTCGTATATAATACAATAATTGTATTGCTTTGCGTTTGATTCCAATCATAATGATAAGCGCTTAAATAATTTACGTTTTAATGAACTAGAAAACATTTTTACTGTCTCAAGTAAAGTATTTTTTGTCATTAATTTCACCTGTGATTCCGTCCACCATTCCCAATTATGTTCAAACTGAATATTGTGTTTCCTCAAGAAATACATAAAACTTTGATTCATCTTTTCCTTACTATATCTTTCTTTAACAGCTATTTTATCCACTTTCCCGTTAACAACTTTATGGTCGTGTACCAATTCGACACTATTCAATATAAAACATTTCATCGGCTGTTCATCATCACTTAACATGGCTCGTACTGCAAACTCAAAGTCCTCAAATCCAACAAACATATTCTCATCATATAATCCAAATTTTTGATAAACTTTACGTGAAATAATTGCCGCTCCACCCGGAAAATTATTAACACAATCTGAATCTGCAACATTCCCAATCAACTTATTATCTTTAATCTCTAATACATACAGCTCTGCATATCTTCTTTCATGTTTATTAAATAATTTAGGAATAAATACTAACGCGTCAGGGTGTAATGAAATTGCAACCATAAATTTCTCTAACCAATCTTTAGTATTTGTTATTACAATATCATTATCAACCGAAAACAACCAGGGAGCCTTTGTATGCTGAATCAGATAATTTCTGCCACCGGATACACCTAAGTTTTTCCCTGCATCCAGAATGTGTACGCGTTCATTCCCATCAAAAGTAAGCTGCAGCTTTTTTAGTTGGGCAGGATCTGAGCCATTGTTAAGCACATAAATCTGCTGACCAGAAGGGAGGAAACTGTTGATACAGCTGATGGTCTGTTCTACCTTGTTATAAAACAAAATCAATATATCTACAAAGCCTGCTTCCATTTTTGTCTCCATTTTTCTTTCTGTTCAAAACTGATCCCTGTCAATGCCAATAGCACATGCAAAAAATTGTTGATAGTAGGCCTGATAACAAACCTACGCCATAACCAATAAAGGGGTCGGCTACCACCATGCACGTATAACTGAATACTGCTCCGGAAAATAAAATCTTTGATGACTACATCAGCTTCCTTACTATAACCCAAATGCTTTTCAACCGTCCTTAATTCATGATCCCTGTATGCCGGACTTTTTTGCTGATACATAGAAGCGCTGTGAATGCGGTATTGCACCATCGCTTGCGGAATACCTTTAATGAGATAACGTTTTGCAATCTGCAGCCACATATCCCAGTCTTCCAGCATCAGGCTTTCATCAAACCTTATTTCCTGTAAAACCCGGGTGCGCAGAAATGTACCGGGGGCGGGTATAAAGCACCAGCCCGCCAGCTGGTCAAAGAGTTTACCCGAAGGCACTTTCTCTTCCGTATCCCAGCCCCGTTCCTTAAACGGAGTGGTGCCAAAAACTTCAGAATTTTCGTTGATAGTCAGCACATCTGAATAAATCATGGCATATTCTTCGGGCAATTGTTCAAAGCGCTCCACCATGGTACTAATGAAGTGGGGCAGCAATACGTCATCGCAGGCTATGGCCTTATAATATTTTCCCTTTGCCCAATCGATGGTTTCGTTGAGCGATTTGCTAATGCCTTGGTTTTGCACATGCTTTATAAAGGTCCAGTTCAGGCGGCGCTGTTGTAACCATTTTTCAATGAGGGCCACCGAATCATCTTTGGAACAATCATCTACAATGAATACCTCCAGGTGGGGATAGTTCTGATAATAGATACTCTCCAGCGTTTCCACCACATACCTGCTGTGGTTATAGCAGAGTGCCACCACCGTTACCAGCAGCAAATCTGTACTCATTGTCCGTAAAACTTTTTAATGGCTTTTGTTACCTTACTAATCATTGCTTCCGTCATGCCGGGCCACAGGGGCAAACTTAAACAGGTGTCGGCCAGCTCTTCCGCACCGGGAAAATCGCCCCTGCCGTAGCCGAGGTGGCGGTAAGCTTCCTGCAAATGAACCGGTATGGGATAATGAATCAACGTACCAATGCCCTGCTGCTGCAGGTATTGCTGTAAAGCATTGCGCTGCCGGGTACGTATTACGTACAAATGGTAAACATGCGTGGCGCCGGGGGCAACATAGGGGGTGATTACATCGCCCACACCCCGCAGTTCCGCATCATATTGGGCGGCAATTGATTGCCGTAGCTTTGTCCACGCCGGCAAGTAACGCAACTTTACCCGCAAAAAAGCGGCCTGCAGTTCATCCATGCGCTGGTTAAACCCCATCACTTCGTGCTTGTATTTTTCGGCCGAACCGTAATTGCGCAGCAGAGCGGTTTTTTTTGCCAATTCAGCATCGTTGGTGGTGACGGCACCCGCATCGCCCAAGGCACCTAAATTTTTGCCCGGGTAAAAACTGGTGGCATTGATGTGCCCCCAACTACCGGTGATTTTACCCTGCCAACTTGCGCCATGTGCCTGCGCATTATCTTCAATAATAAAAAGCTGATGTTTATCCGCAATCTGTTTTATTGCTTCCATATCACAAGCCTGGCCGTATAAATGCACCGGCATGATGGCTTTTGTTCTGGAAGTAATGGCCGACTCAATTTTTGTTGTATCAATATTATAGGTACGCATATCGGGCTCCACCAAAACCGGTGTAGCACCGGTATAAGAAACGGCCAGTGCCGTAGCCATAAAGGTATGAGCGGGAATAATCACTTCATCGCCTGCACCCACACCCACTGCCTTCAAAGCTATATGCAGTGCGTCCAGTCCGTTACTGATGCCGCTAGCATGTTGCACCTGATTGAAAGCAGCATACTCCTGCTCAAAAGCAGCTAACTGCTTCCCCAAAATGTACCAGCCAGCATCAAAAACGGTATCAAAAGCCTTTGTAATTTCAGCCTTAATTTGCCGGTTAACTGCTTCAAATGACAAGAAAGGGATACTCATGAAAAGCGGCAATCAAAAAATTTTCTCAAAACTCAGTTTGGGTGTAATGGTACAGCCAATGCTTTCTTTAAACTCACACAACCCGTAGTTAGGCACACTGTTTTCCGTAGAGATGCCGATATGAAGGTACCGGTCGCCCGCCCGCCGATAGAATTGCACAATGTAATGTGATAAAAAGTTCATTGGCTTCAATGATGCATAGCCCGGCCAATCGCCCCAAAAAGGAACATATCGGATACCTGCTGCTGCCTTGTACACAATAGCGCCTGCAATAGCTTCATCGCCACGTTTCAATAAAAAGAAATCAGTGGGTATAACAGATGCAGTGGAGCGGATGTCATCCCAACTCATGTTCATGGGTTTACCCTTGCTGATTCTGTTTTCCCTGATTGCTTCATAAATCGTTTGCTGTGCCGTAACATCCTCATTACAAACCGATACTTCAAAACCCTGCTGCTGACTGATGCGTAAATTCTTTTTAGCATTGTACCAGAGCAATTCTTCGTAAGATGCACCGGCCTGCAACGGAATATAAAAATCAAGATCCAGATTGCTGTTGCGATATCCCATCCGGTACAATACATTCATTTGTTTGGCCAGAAAGGTTTCGTTATAAATCAAAGGAGGAAGTATCAAACGGATGCCGCTGCAGGATTTTGAAAGCGCAAATGCTTCCAATTGCTGTACCGCCTTTTCAATGACAGCCAACTGAACATCCTGTTTTAAAAAGCTAAAACCGCCGAAAGGTGCAGAAAACGGGGAAAGTAACATGCCGCCACGTTTACCGGCTGTAAGACCAAGGCGGTACTTGGAGTCTTTATATAATAAATGAAAAGCCTCCTCACATTTACTGCTGTTCAGTTGTGTAAAAGCTACTGTATTGAAAACATGATAAGGATGTTGTATTACCTGTGCATAGGCATCTGCATTCGTTTCCAGCCATTCTCCTTTCAACTCAGTCATAAATTTTTTCAAAGTGTTTTTTGCATGAACAGATGGATTTGGTCAGCCTGTGTTTGTACAAACCCGTTCTTTTGATAAAGCTGAATAGCTCTTTGATTCGTACGTAACACTTTTAATGTAAGCTGTTTCAACTGTAAGGAATGTGCCTCAGCAATGACACATTGTATTATAACTGAACCTATCCCCTTTCCCCAATAATTTTTATCACCGATATAACCCCAGTATTCACCGGTATTGTTCATAATATTTTTTATGCCCGCTACACCTACAGGTTGATCGTTATATAATACACCCCAAATGCGGTAATCTAATCGTTGCGGCAATGATTCAAACCATATTTCCTGTTGTTCTTTTGTAATAACAGGCGCATCTACCAGTTTGCGCAACTCTTCATCCTGCAACCAATTCCAGGAAGCTTCAAGGAAAACAGTATCAAATGCACAAAGCGTTACTGCCATGATTTGAATAAAGAATAATCCCTGATATAATCTTCATCACTATATAGATTGGAGGCGATTACCATCTGCACCGCATTATGTGAGTACTGCATGGTATGCCAGCAGAGTTTGGGCAGGTACAGGCCTACATCGGGGCTGTTAAGCACAAAGGTTTCTTTGTAGCCATCCCGTAGCTCGGCCGTTACGGTTATGCATCCCGCCACGGCCACGAGCACCAATTCCTTTTCGATATTGGCGTGGCCGCCGCGGGTTACGTTTTGGGGGGTATAGTAGGTCCAGTACACCCGGGCAATATCAAAGGGTATCTGGGCTCTTTGCTCGGCTACCGACAGGTAGCCCAATGAGGGGTTGCCGATGGACGGAAACTGAATCAAAAAAGGATAACGCTTGTCCATATCAACCGAATTGTGCAACAATGTGCTGAAACTGTTGCCATTGCTGTTCTTTTGAATAGTACGTACGCAGCACTGCGGTACCTGCCTCCGCTACCTGTTGCCGCTCCTGCGGGTGCTGCAGTAGGTACAGGATTTTTTCTTCGAGTTCCGCAACATTTTTATATTCCGAAAAATGCCTTCCGGCTTTTAACCCTTCGGGATAAATGCCTGCATCACTCAACATGTGTGCCCCGCAACCCAATGCTTCAAAAATGCGCATGTTCACCCGGTAGTTGCCCGCCATATCCACATGACAATTGAATACAATTTTAGCTTCGCCAATATGGCGCAGCATTTCTGCACCAAACAAGGGAGGCGCAGCATGTGCGGCTACCTTCCTGGGAGGAAACTGTAATACTTTAAATTTCTGATGCAGGGCCAGGGGTAGTTTAAACGGCAAAAGGTACTTGTATTTATAGTTGGCCATTAATGCTAATACCAGATTGAATCCATGTTTCTCCTGCAAACGTATCAGTTCATCAATATAACCGTTGCGTTTATCAAATTGGCTTTCGAGGTATTGTCCGAAGAACAGCACATCAATGGGGCGGTTCTCATTGTTGGTGTATTGATGAAACACCGGCGCATCACTTAACTGAAAGAAATGACTGCGGAAACCACGCTTTGCCTCCGGATCCACATCCGAAGGAAGATTGGTGAAACGGGTATGATAAACGCTGAAATCAATGTTGTTTTTTTCGGGCGAGGCAAACCAGGCTATTTTCACCCGTTGTTGGGGCAGCCGTTTAATTTCGGCGGCTTCAAACTGTATGGGCGATAAATTGTAAAACACATCCGCACCAAACTCTTCAAGTTGCGCAAACAGAATTTTCTTTAAATCTGTTTCGGCCCATCCTTTTTCTTTCGCCCATTGCAATTGCATGGGGGCGTAGTTCCACAGAGTAAAAAAGCCCTGCTTCTGAGATGGTTGCAGAACAGGCAGCAGCTGGTGCACCGCGTTAAACCCTTCATCAATCAGCAGCTGCTGCAACTGCGCAAAACTGTACCCGCCGCTGCTGATGTGGTACTTCCGCTCGAGGTAATCGTTAAATGCCGTAAATGTATGTGCCGATTGAAAAACCTTCATCTGATTAAACCCATTGTTTTACTTGCTCACTGATGTATGCAATGGCCACCTTAGTCAATTCCGCATACATGGGCAGTGATATAATTTTATGTTGAAACGAAGCAACTACAGGAAACTGTTCTGCCGTATGTTGATAGTGCTGATAACAGGCAAGAAACGGCAATGCCACCGGGTAATGTACCGCTGTTTCAATTCCATTTTCTTTTAACCGCTGTGCCAACTGATTACGATCCGGCACCTGCACCACATACAAATGAAACACATGCTCCGATTCGGGTCTTACTGGAGGCGTTTTAATCAAAGGATGCTGTAACAATTCCGTATAAAGGGTTGCATGTTGTTGCCGTCGTTTTGTCCACTCGTGCAGGTACGGCAATTTGGCCGACAGCACGGCCGCCTGCAAGCCATCCATACGGCTGTTGCGCCCTTCCCTAAGGTGGTTGTGTTTTCCCTGCTGCCCGTGGTTGGCAATCATGCGGCAAACGGCTGCTATCCGGTCGTCATTCGTAGCCATAGCGCCTGCATCGCCATAAGCCCCTAAATTTTTACCGGGATAAAAACTGAAGGATGATGCATGACCGATGGTGCCCACCATTTTGCCCTTGTAGAGAGCGCCATGTGCCTGCGCACAATCTTCAATAACAATTAAGTTATGAGTAGCTGCCACATCCATTATCGGATCCATATCAGCCGGCTGGCCATACAAATGCACCGGCATGATGGCTTTGGTGCGGGAGCTGATGGCGGCTTCAATTTTAGATGGATCAATCGTATAATACACAGGATCAATATCCACAAACACCGGGCGGGCGCCCACAGCCGACACCGCTTCGGAGGTGGAGATCCAGCTCATGGCCGGCACAATCACTTCATCGCCGCTACCAATGTTAAACGCTTTTAATAAAATTTCCAGCGAATCAGTTCCGTTAGCACAGCTTACAACGTGCTTTATACCCAAAAAGGCGGCAAATTGTTGCTCAAACTGCTGTACAAACGGATTGTTGCTGCCTATAAAAGCGGTTTGTTCTATCACCTGCTGCATAGCAGCATCAATTTCTGAACGGATAGAATGATACTGTGCTTTTAAATCAACAAAAGGAATTTTATTCATCAGATGGATCTCAGTTTTTTTGCCGGGTTACCTGCGTAGATACCCGGTTCTGTAATATCTTTTGTAACCACAGCGCCCGCTCCAATCACCACATGATCACAAATAGTAACCGGCAAAATGGTGGCATTGCTGCCGATAGAAACATGATTGCCGATACGTGTTGCCTTCCACTTGCTGGCATCGCCACCGGCCGGGCCACCGGTTTGAAACAGATCATTTACAAACATCACCCCATGGCCAATGAAGCAATGATCTCCAAGCGTCACTAACTCACAGATAAAACTGTGTGACTGAACTTTACAATGAGCGCCAATGGTTACATTTTTCTGAATCTCCGTAAAGGGGCCTATAAATGTATGATGGCCTATACTGCACCCATAAAGATTAACAGGCTGTACAACGGTTACGTTTTCACCAAACTGAACGTTAACCATACCTGCATGCTTCAGATTGGGTTGATTATTCAGAGGCTGATGCATAAATTTTTTGAATGATCTCAACCGTTTTTAAACCCTCAAAAGCGCTGGTAGTAATACTGGCGCCTTTTTCAAGCACCTCAATCACGTTATCGTAAACCAGGTCGTGATTGCTCATAGAGCCTACATAGGTACCATAGTTGTTGGGCTTGTTGCCTTCGGGCAGGTTTTCAATACGCACACCTTCAATTTGCTGGTACTCCAGTTCGTTGAGGTATTGACCGCCGATTTTTACGGTGCCCTTTTCCGCAAATATGGTGAGTGATCCTTCCATGTTTTTTTCGTAACTGTTTACGGTGTAGTTAATGGTTCCGATTGCTCCGTTGGCAAAGCGTAAGATCACAACGCCTGTATCTTCAAATTCTATACTTTGCTGATGCTGATAATTGCCCATCATGGCCCGTACCTCTTCCACGTCACCTACCATCCAGTACAGCAGGTCCACAAAATGACTGAACTGGGTGTACAAAGTACCACCATCCAGGTCTTTGGTACCCTTCCATGAGTTTGCATAATACGCTTCGTTCCTGTTCCAGAAACAGCTGAGCTGAATACTGTTAATCTTTCCCAGCTTTCCGTCATCAATCAACTGCTTAACTGCTGCTACAGGTGGATTATAGCGGTTCTGTTTAATGGCAAATAAGCGACGGTTATTTTTTTCGGCTGCCTGTATCATCCGTCCGCAGTCTGCAACCGTTAACGCCATCGGTTTTTCGCAAAGCACATGTACGCCGGCATTGAGTGCCATGATGCTGTGCTCTGCATGCAAACCGTTGGGGGTACAAACCGAGAGTACGTCAAATTCATTACGATTGTTCAATAAATCGCTAATGGAATAATACGCATTTGTATGGTATTTCTGTGCCAGGGCATCGGCTTTTTCCGGTACAACATCGCAAACGGCAGCCAGTTGGGCCTTGTTGCTGATATGCTCCGCATGGCGCTGGGCAATGCGGCCGCAGCCGATGATGGCAAAGCGCAGGTTTGATTTGGACATATTAATTATTTCAAAAGTAAATGAGCATTGAGTACAGGCCATAGACGGAAAGCGTCGGACTCTGTCCACTTTCCGGTTTTCATTCGTAGCCGTACAAAATGGCAGACCGCCCGCCCGTTGAAGTAAGGGCTTTCCAGAAAACTTTTTTCCGACACGGTATCGAGCAGCAGGGTTTTCAACTCCTTATTATACCAGCTTTCCAAAGGTGCATTGAAGCCGGTTTTCAGTTTACGGGTGCGTATGCTTTCAGGCAGAATGTCTTGCATGGCCGCACGCAGGATGCGCTTGGTAAAGCCGCCGCCGATCTTGCTCTGCATGGGCAGGGAAAACACATAGCGCACCAAACGATAATCCAGGAAAGGCATGCGGATTTCTATGCTGTTACGCATGGCGCCCCGGTCAAAATTCCGTAAAATGGTAGGCAAAACGGTATAATGAAAGGTATTGTACAGTGTTGCCTCCGCTTCATTCATATGTGCCGGTGCGGCATAAGCAGGCAATTCGAGCCCGGCAATATGATCGGCCTCAAACCAGGGTTGTCCCTGCGTCTTTGTATTCAACCTGCGTTTTAAACAGGCCCATTGTCTTTTCAAAAGGTTGTCGGGATGTCCTTTCTGTTCCGCCAGCTTCAGCTGGCGCTGATCTGCTGTAAGCATGGACAGATAGGTGTCCGTAAGATCAGCGCTATAAGATGCATCCGGTTGCGTTCGGGCGTACTGCAGGGCTTGCCAAACATTGTGCGGATAACCGTACATCATCTCGTCCACACCATGACCGTCCAAGGATACGGTGATGCCGTTGGCCCGCATGGCCCCGTAAACGCCATCCATGATGAACAACGGGGTGGTGTAGATGGTATCGTAGGAAGTGATACTTTCAAGCAAACGCTGCGTCAGATCTCCTCCCGTATTCATGTTAAAGAAAACGCCCTTGCCGCCGGTATGCTTAATCACTTCTTCGGCATAGGAACGTTCGTCCTGCTCTGTGCCAGGAAATACTGCCACAAAGGCCCGCTGCCAGTCGGCCGGCAGGCGGTATAATTCCTTTTGCTGACCCACCAGGTTATGTATGGTACAGTAAACTGACGATGAATCCAGTCCGCCGCTGAGTGCAGAAGCAATGCTTACATCACTGCGCAGGCGCAGCCTGATGGCATCCTGAAAGAGGGAAAGAAATTCTTTTGCCTGCTCCTCAAAATCCTGCGGAACTTCCTGCAAGTGTTCAGCGGTATTCCACCATTGTATGGTTTGCAGGCTTCCATCGGGCCGCACGGTCATATGATGCCCCGGCCGCAGTTGCTCCACCTGTCTGAAAATGGTCTTACCCAACCCTTCGAGGCCCCAGGGGTTTTGCAAAAGGTAACTCACATATTTGGCATCCGCTTCACGCCTGTAACCTTCCACTGCTTTAAACTGCTGGGTTTCGGAACCAAACACCAGCTGCGCACCGGGTTGGTGCAGGTAGTACAGGGGCTTGATGCCAAAACGGTCTCTTGCCAGCCACAACTCCCGTTTTTTTTCATCCCAGAGGGCAAATGCCCAGAAGCCGTTGAAACGGTGCAGGCAATCCTTGCCCCAGCAATGATAGGCTGCCAGTAGCACCTCGGTATCGGTATCGGAATGGAAATGATAGCCTTTTTGCCGCAACTCATCTCTCAGCTCCGCGAAGTTGAATATTTCACCGTTGAACACTATGCTCAGCCGACCATCGGCATAGTGCATGGGCTGTGCCCCCTGCTCACTCAGATCAAGGATGGATAAGCGGCGGTGCCCCAGCCCCAGGAATTCCTCCCGGTGTATCCAGCAACCTTCCCCATCGGGGCCGCGATGCGCAATTAGATCAGTCAAGCATTTGATATCGCTTTGCTGAACCGCTTTGGATGAAAAACTTATAATACCGGCTATGCCGCACATTGATCAGAGTTCCTTTAAAATTCGGGCGGGCACACCGCCAATAACCACATTGGAAGGAAAAGACTTCGTTACAACACTGTTGGCTCCAACCGTTACATTGTCACCCAATTCAACACCTGCCAGAATGGTTACACCATTACCAATCCAGCAATTCTTTCCGATCTTAACTGATTTTGTATGAAAGATATTGCGGTCATACAAATCATGATTACCGGTTTGAATACATACATTAAAGGCCCAGATGGTTTTCTCTCCGATTTCAAGAGTGGTTCCCTTGAATACAGCGAAATAACAGCCCCCGCTTACTGCAAAGCTGATTTTTATGCTTTCATCATTATCGGGCAGAATGATATTCTCAAATCCATAAATGGAGCTTGTAAAATATACTGAAAACGGAACATCACCATTGATTCCAAACAAACGTTGATGAATGAAATTCAGAAAAAGAATGCCTTTGGGAATTCTTTTATAGTAGGGACGCTTCAGTAAACGATCGAAATACAATTTGCCCAACGCAGGCAGTATTGCCTTACGTTTTCGATTGATATATCGTAGCCCTCGTATTACCATAAAATTTAATCAATCATGATTCAACAATTATATCGAAGTCGGTATAAAAACCATCATATTCAGCATGATACAAAAATCCTGTTTGAAAAAAATCACTTACTGCCACCTGAAATGTTTTGCCCTCTTCCAGGAAATCCTGGTCTATCCCGTCTTTCCGAATCGCCAGATTCATTGAATACAGGCCCGTATGCAAAGGCAGCTTCGGAATCCTGATTACTACTTTACCTTTCTTATGTTGTAACCGGATTGGATATTTTTTATACAGATTGGTAGCCATAAACATAGGTCTTTCAAAAGCGTTCCAAATACCCAGGGCAAACTCATAAACCGCTTCCGGGTCTAATTCTTCTGCCTCATAAACAAATACAATATCAAGTGCAGAGCCTGATGCAATCAGGCCCGTTTCATGCGAAGAAATCAACTCAATGTCAGCAATCTTGATACTTCCTGTACCAAATCGTTTCTCCAGATTAAGTTCGGACATTAACTTCTTACCCGAAAGCTGGTAAGCATTTAATACTTTGTCAACATTGCCCATCATCTGAACACGGCCGTTTTGCAGCAATAGTCCTTTGTTGCAAAGACTATTAATCGCACTCAGGTTATGACTAACGAAAAGCACTGTTCGTCCTTCTTTATTGCTGACATCTTTCATCTTTCCCAATGCCTTTTTCTGAAATTCCGCATCGCCCACCGCCAGCACTTCATCTACAATTAATATCTCCGGCTCTAAGTGCGCCGCCACGGCAAAAGCCAGGCGCACATACATACCGCTGCTGTAGCGTTTGACCGGGGTATCAATATAGCGTTCTACGCCGGCAAAGTCAACAATCTCATCAAACTTGCGGGCGATTTCTTTTTTGGTCATGCCCAAAATGGCGCCGTTGAGAAAAATGTTTTCACGGCCGGTAAGTTCGGGGTGGAAGCCGGTGCCTACCTCCAGCAGGCTGGCCACCCGGCCCTTAATTTTTACGCTGCCCGTGGTGGGCGCGGTGGTGCGGCTCAGTATTTTCAGCAGGGTGCTTTTGCCGGCGCCGTTGCGGCCAATGATGCCCAGCACCTCGCCGTGCTGCACTTCAAAGTTGATATCCCGCAGGGCCCATACATAGTCGCTGTTGCCTTTTTGGGTACGGTCGTTGGCTTCGCCAATTTTCAGGTAGGGGTCTTCTTTGCCCCTGATGCGGTACCACCAGCGATTAATATCGTGCGCCAAGGCTCCGGTACCCACCGTACCCAGGCGGTATTGTTTCGATAGATTTTCAACTTTTATAACGGTACTCATGTGAGTTTCACCTTAGAAGTAAACAGCTAAAAACGGAGACAAAAATGCGGCAACAGCGGCAACCTGCAACGTTTCGTTTTTTTTATTCTGCGTCCGCTTTTTAGCATACCTTCTGAAAGTATAGATATGATAGGCAGCATACAGCAATAAGGTAACTATTAAATACAAATAGTACTTGTTCAGCATCCAAACCCGTGCACTAAAGGTGGCGGCATTGTTGGGCCCAATGAGCAGCGAAAGGGTTTTGTAGGCAAAACCGCCCAGCACCGGCACTTTTTGCCAATTGGTATAACGTACATCTTCATAGGCATACGCATGATTGTAGGGTATGTTGATCTGCCTTTGGTAAAGCTGCCAGTTGGCCTTCACTTCTTCAAAGCCGGCCCAATACCCCGTTTTCGGGTTGGTGAATGTTAATAGGTACAGCGGGTCAATAACAGCCCATGTTCCGGTAGTGGGTAACATTACTTCTACAATTATGTGGCCACCGTATTTGCCCATTACTTTCATTTGCCCAATGCGTACTTTATAACCCGAGAGGCTAAGCGCACGGGCCAGCACTTTTGAAAAACCGCCGCAGGCACCGGCACCATACATGATATCAGCGTCAACGGAATGAAACAGATTGTTCTTCCAGCTGAGGCGCTCGGTTCCTTTAAAAATATAGTAGCGGTTGTACATCATGGTATTGATGGTAGTCATCAGCTTTCGGATGTACACTGTATCGTGCTGGCCCCGGGTTTCCTGCCGCAAAACCCGAATGATATTGTAGTGCAAGGTATTTTCGTGCTGTGTTTCCAATACCAAAAATCCGATGGTAATGAGAAACAACACATGCAAAATAGCATGGCGCGGGCTGTGGTAAATAAAACGCAAATAATTTTTAATAAGGTACATGGATTTTGCTATAATAAGGATATATAAGTGACCAGAACAATTCGTTGCCGGTTGTGTTTTAAACGTTATCTTTTGGTGCCGGTTGAGAACTGTATGTTTAAGATTATACGGTATCCATAAATGTCCGCTCCACCTTGCTAAAAATCATGGTGCCTAGCAGCAGCACCACCAGCATAAATACAAACGGATACAGCAGCGATGCCGCTTCGAAGCCCGCAGTAGCAAACAGGGCATAGCGGAAACCTTCTACCACAGCGCTCAGGGGGTTCCATTCAATAAGCGGAGCAAAACTTTTGCCTTTCAGAAAGGAAAGCGGATAGGCCACCGGTGTTGCATACATGAGCAGTTGCACGGCAAAACCAATGAGCACCGTAAAATCGCGGTACTTGGTGGTAAGCGATGATATGATGATGCCCAGTCCCAGCCCAATGCCCGCCATCAACACCACCAGCACGGGCAACAGCAGCAAGCCGGCACCGATGTGCAGGTGCGCCTGGCCGGTAGCGGCATACCACAGCATTACGGCCAGCAAGAGGGCCATTTGAATGCCCAGGCGTACCATATTGGATATAATCACCGACAGGGGGATAACCAGCCGCGGAAAATACACTTTGCCAAAAATACCTGCATTGGCCACAAAGGTGTTGGAGGTATTGGTGAGGCAGGCGCTGAAATAGTTCCAAATGGTAATGCCGCTCATATAAAACAAAACGGGATGCACCCCATCAGTAGGGATGCCGGCAATTTTCCCAAACAGCAGCAAAAACATGAGGGTGGTGAGCACCGGCTGTATCAGGTGCCATAAGGGCCCCAGGATGGTTTGCTTGTACTGGGCCACAAAATCGCGGCGTACAAACAGCAGCATCAGGTCGCGGTAGCGCCATACATCCCGCAGGTTGAGATCGAAGAGGGAGGTACGGGGCTGAATGACGAGGTCCCAGGTTTCGGAGGGGTCGTTATAATGGTTCATGGTTGGGTGAGCAGTTACGGGTTACGGGTTATGTGTTACGGGTTGCGGGTGCTTACCTAAGTTACCGTCATTTCGAATGGATGGGCCGCGAAGCGGGGATCCATCCATGAGAAATCTTTTGGTATGGAAGCAGGCACTTGTTTTCGTTATTCAAGATGGTGCTTGCGCATTTCATGAGATTTCTCCCTTGCGGATCCGGCTGCGCCCCCACAAGGTCGAAATGACGTTGCTTTATTTAATTAAGACCGTCATTTCGAACCGGCAGGACGGCGGTAGCCGTGAATCTGCCGGTGAGAAATCTTTTAGTATGGAAACGGTTTTTTAGTCATTTGTTAACGCGTTGTACTATTGAATTTCCAAAATCAAAGAATGGAATCTTTGAAATTTGAGTGAAAAAGGTTTTGTACCTTTTTGCTTGCCCAAAAAGGTACCCAAAAAGGGCACCCGAGATCGATTACACCCCGATCTCGGGGGGAGCCCTGATTAAGCCATAGTACTACTGTAGTACCCAACTTTTAGGCCCTGATAATATTTTCTCGATTTGAAACCTGAATTTATTTTCACTTTTTAATAGCACAACGCGTTCATTTGTTAATCAAT
Source organism: Lacibacter sp. (assembly GCA_046297415.1). Lineage (GTDB taxonomy): Bacteria > Bacteroidota > Bacteroidia > Chitinophagales > Chitinophagaceae > Lacibacter. The sequence continues at coordinate 243,040 of JBKBIL010000003.1, read as the reverse complement.
GCTGTATCTGCCGGCCCGGTGAGATTTCTCTGCTGCGGATCCGGCTGCGCCCCCGCAAGGTCGAAATGACGTTGCTTTATTTAATTAAGACCGTCATTTCGAACCGGCAGGACGGCGGTAGCCGTGAATCTGCCGGTGAGAAATCTTTTAGTATGGAAACGGTTTTTTAGTCATTTGTTAACGCGTTGTACTATTGAATTTCCAAAATCAAAGAATGGAATCTTTGAAATTTGAGTGAAAAAGGTTTTGTACCTTTTTGCTTGCCCAAAAAGGTACCCAAAAAGGGCACCCGAGATCGATTACACCCCGATCTCGGGGGGAGCCCTGATTAAGCCATAGTACTACTGTAGTACCCAACTTTTAGGCCCTGATAATATTTTCTCGATTTGAAACCTGAATTTATTTTCACTTTTTAATAGCACAACGCGTTCATTTGTTAATCAATGCTGTATCTGCCGGCCCGGTGAGATTTCTCTGCTGCGGATCCGGCTTCGCCCCCGCAGCATCGAAATGAAGTTTCTTTAAAACCGTCATTTCGAGGAGGCAGGGATCCGAAGGAGCGTATCTGCCGACGAGAAATCTCATGCCACAGAAACAACCACTTGTTTTCGGTATGCAACATGGTGCCTGCGCATTTCATGAGATTTCTCAGTCGCGGATCCTGCCGGCTTGGGCCGACTCCCGCTCCCTCGAAATGACGCTTCTAAATTAATGGCTTCGCCCCCGCAGGTCCCGACGCTTTCGGTCGGGATCTTCGAGTCGAAATGACGATTCTTGAGAGGCACTTTACCCGATTCTTCGTGCCGGATTGCCGGCATATTTACCGGGTTCGGTAATGTCTTTCGTTACCACGGCGCCGGCCCCAATAACCACCCCGTCGCAAATACGCACGGGCAAAATGGTGGCATTGCTGCCGATGCTTACATTGTTTCCGATGTGTGTTTGCTTCCACTTGCTTTTATCGCCGCCGGCCGGCCGGCCCTCACGAAAGGTATCGTTGATGAACATCACGCCGTGCCCGATGAAGCAGTTATTGCCAATGGTTACGCCTTCGCAAATAAAACTGTGGCTTTGGATGCGGGTATGGCTGCCCACGGTTACGCCTTTCTGTATTTCGGTGAAGGGGCCCACAAAGCACCCGTCGCCCAACGTACACTCGTACAGGTTGCAGGGCTGCACAATTTCCACGTTCTGCCCGCAGGTGATATTACGGATGGAGGCGTTGTGGAGAGTCATCGGTTTAAGGTTTGAGGGGTTTAAGGTTGAGTTCCTTCCGTCTGTCAGGTTGAGTCGTTTAGTTGTTTAGGTTTCGGGGCGGTTCTTAATCATTGTGCGTTTTCAATCAGACCGTCTTTTCGAACTGGCAGGGTGGCGATAGCCGCGAAGCTGCCGGTGAGAAATTTCATGCTATGGAAACCTGAGTTCGATGGTCGTACATCGTTTCCCGTTAGTCGTTTTAGTCATCTTTTCTCATCCTATGGAAACGAATCATTCAGCAAAAATGCCGGATGAAATCAAAATCAATTCATCAGTCTTCACCGCTTAATAACTTTCTGGTTTCTGCAACTATTTGCGCTTTAACACTGTTCCAGTCGTAAGGAATAAGCATCACAGGATCTGCCTCAGCTTCTGCATCTTCAAAATATACCAGGCTTCGCAGTACCATCATGTTCATTGCATCGGGATACTTTTGCTGGTAGCAGTCCATCATTTGACGGAGCCCCAATTCGTTCATCAGCAGTGAGATGTCGATGAAATCTTTTTTTGAGCCCCTGTTGGTAATGGCAGCCAGTTTCATAGCTGCAATATCCTTTATACCTGCCATCCGATCTCATCTTCAAAAGCCGCAGCTTCGAGCCATGCGTAGGGTAAAGAAACAAAATCTACTTTTATATCATTGATAAAAAAGCTGTTGATAAATTTTGAGCGGGACGTAATTTCAAGCCTGCTAAATGATCTGATGGATGCTACAATTTCCTCATGTTCCATCGGATTGTCACTGAAAAAGTCAAGATCAACCGACAACCTGTGACCGTATTGCAGCGCTAATGCAGTCCCACCTACCAGCCGGTGGGTTGAAAAAGCAGGTTCAGCTGCAATTAGTTTCAGTAAATCCAATGTTGCCGGTGCAACTGTCTGGTAGTGTAACATCGGAATTCAGTGATAGGTGTCCCTGATATCTGGGCAAGGAAATTAGCCGCGATATAGTTCAGTGATTTTATTTCTTTGGCTGCTGCAACAATTTTCTGCAGCCCGTATTGTTGCTCAATGACTCTCCACTCTTCAAGTGTTCCTCTCTCTACCACCCTGGTGATGATCAGGGGCATATCCTTTTCCCAATCCAGTAAAGCCGGATTGACATCCCAAAAAAGTCTGTCTGATAAATGATGCAACATATAATGTTTGTTGATTACCCGCAGTTTCCTCTTCACCCAGGAAGGATCTTATACCTCCTGCCCTACGCCTTATACCCTACGCCCTACTCCTTCCCCTCCCCACTTTATAAAACTGCTCTATCATGCGTACCGTATGCAGGCCTTCTTCGCCGGAGAGATAATCTTTCTTTTTGCCTGCGATGACGCTCAGAAAATCGTCGTACACCCGTGCATGGTTGTTCATGGAGCCTTCGTAGCCGGGGTATTGATTGGGCAGCGCGGCACCTTCGAGCTGCTTGTCGCTGATTACAACCGGTTGCTGATAGCTGATGGTGTTGAGGTACGGGCCGCCGATTTTGATGGTTGCCTTTTCGGCCAAAATGGTAAGCGAACCTTCGTAGTTGTTTCGGGCGCTGTTAACGCTGTAATGAAAGGTGCCGGGTATGCCCTTTTGGGTGAGGAAGGCAAACACGCCGGTATCTTCGGTTTGGATGATGCCCCGGTGCAGGCGGTTGGCCCGAAAGCCCTTTACCTCTTTTAGCGGACCAAAAAACCAGTACAGCAAATCCACAAAATGACTGAACTGGGTGTAAAGGGTGCCTCCATCGAGGGCAAGCGTTCCGCGCCAGGGGCTTTGCCGGTAGTACCGTTCGGGCCGGTTCCAGAAGCCGTTGATCTGTATGCTGCTGATGGTGCCGAGCCTGCCTTTGTCGAGCAGGCGCTTTACCGCCAATACGGCCGGGTTGTAGCGGTTCTGCTTTACGATAACGAGGTGACGGCGGGCTGTTTTGGCCGCGGCAATCATTTTTTGCGCATCGGCCGTTCGCAACGCCATGGGTTTTTCGCACAACACGTGCAAGCCGGCTTTGAGTCCGGCCATGCTGTGGGCCGCATGCAGGGCGTTGGGGGTGCAAACCAGCAGGGCATCGGCGGTTTCGTTGCGGAGCATGTCGCTAAGTGCGGTGTAGCCGTAGCAGTCGTAGCTTTTGGTAAAAGCTTTGAGCTTTTTTTCATCCACATCGCATACCGCCACCAGTTGGCCGCGTTCGGCCGCCAGCCGGGCATGCCGTTCGCCAATGGCGCCGCAGCCGACGAGCAGGAAGCAGGGTTTATGAGACATGCGTGAATGCAGAAAGGTTATTGTTAGATGTTGCGTGTTGTGCGCTTTTGTTGACCGTTGTTTCGAAACGGCAGGACGGCGATAGCCATGCATCTGCCGGTGAGAAATCTCATGTTATGGAAACGGATTGGAGTCATTTGTTCTTTAGTGGCACATCTGCTGGCTGGATGGGATTTCTCATTCGCGGATCCTGTCGGAATGGGTGAGAGTCTGCCTCCATAAATCCTCCCCCTCAGTCCCCCTCCGAAGGGGGATAGTTCCGTTCGGTCTGAATGCGTGTTTGCTCTAGGTGTCATTTCGTGAAAGAGCATGTGCCGATGAAATGCATGTTAATCACTTAAAAGCTGCTGGTTAGAAAGCTGTCCCCCTATCCGAGGGGGTGTAGGGGGAGGCAAACGAAAACATTATCCATTTTCATTTTCTTCAATCCATGAAAGAATTGATCTTCTGACTCCTTCTAAACCATTCAGTACTTCATTATCACTGAAACGCATCACATAAAATCCGGCAGCTTTCAACGCTTTGTCTTTTAATTCATCTCTGATTACAGTGCTTTCCTCATGATGTGTAATACCATCAACTTCTATAACAAGTTTTAAGTCCTTACACATGAAATCAGCAATGAAATTTAAAACAGGTCGCTGTCGATTAAACGTGTAGCCTTTCATCATACCTGCCCTTAAAACATGTTTCCAGAGTACAGCTTCTGCCTTAGTCATATTGCCACGGAGTTCGCGAGCATAATGACGAAGGTTCTTATTGTAATGATGGTGCTCAGAGGTTTGCATGAAAATCAGTTTCAAAAATCCTCCCCCTCAGTCCCCCTCCAGAGGGGGATAGTTCTGTTCGGTCTGAATGCGTGTTTGCTCTAGGTGTCATTTCGTGAAAGAGCATGTGCCGATGAAATGCATGTTAATCACTTAAAAGCTGCTGGTTAGAAAGCTGTCCCCCTATCCGAGGGGGTGTAGGGGGAGGCAAACGAAAACATTATCCATTTTCATTTTCTTCAATCCATGAAAGAATTGATCTTCTGACTCCTTCTAAACCATTCAGTACTTCATTATCACTGAAACGCATCACATAAAATCCGGCAGCTTTCAACGCTTTGTCTTTTAATTCATCTCTGATTACAGTGCTTTCCTCATGATGTGTAATACCATCAACTTCTATAACAAGTTTTAAGTCCTTACACATGAAATCAGCAATGAAATTTAAAACAGGTCGCTGTCGATTAAACGTGTAGCCTTTCATCATACCTGCCCTTAAAACATGTTTCCAGAGTACAGCTTCTGCCTTAGTCATATTGCCACGGAGTTCGCGAGCATAATGACGAAGGTTCTTATTGTAATGATGGTGCTCAGAGGTTTGCATGAAAATCAGTTTCAAAAATCCTCCCCCTCAGTCCCCCTCCAGAGGGGGATAGTTCCGTTCGGCCTGGATGCGTGTTTGCTATAGGCATCATTTCATGCAAGAGAATGTACCGATGAAACGCATGTTCATAATTTACAAAAGGTTCAACTTAGAAGGCTGTCCCCCTATCCGAGGGCTTCGAGCTCCGACTGAAACGTCGGAGTGTGTAGGGTCACGGACTCCGACCATTAGCGTCGGAGGGAGGCAAACGAAATGGTTCTAGTAAATCCTCCCCCTCAGTCCCCCCCAGAGGGGGATATTCAATTTCTGAACGAAGCGTTTTGTTGTTTTGCAATACCACTAGTAAATACCCGCTCCACCCGTTCCTCAAACCGTTGAAAAGAAAAATGCCTCAGCATGTTGGCCTGTATGGTATGGGGTTGGCGGGGCTGTTGTAACACGTTACGGATAGCGGCAGCTACTGCAACAGGGTAATCAGGGTCAACCAGGGTGCCCAATTCGCCAAACCGCAAAGCCTCGGTACTTCCGTCTTTATTACCGGCAATCACAGGAAGCCCGCAGGCCATGGCCTCCAGATACACAATGCCAAACCCCTCGCCTTTGCTGGGCATCACATAGGCATCGGCAAGCAGGTAATGATCGGTTACCTCTTCATCGGCAATAAAGCCGGGCATGATGACCTGCTGCTGCAAACCCAGTTGTTCTATCATCGTTTCCATACGCCCACGCTCCGTTTCATCGGCTTTGCCGGCAAGCAGGTAGGTAATAACCCGGCCTTCGCTGCGCAACAGGGTCAGCGCCTGCAGCACCACATCGTAGCCCTTATATCCTTCGGCACTGTTGAGGCGGGTAAGGGTAAACAAGAGAGGCTGGTTGGCAGCAAGGCCGTAGCGTTGCAACAGGTAAGCGGGTTTTTCAAATTGTTGCGGCAGCTTAAAAAACGGATCGAGGGTGTTGGGAAACACGGTAATCTTTTCTTCGGGTATGCCCTGCAATGCAACCAGTTGGCCGCGGGTATAGCGGCTCACGGCCAAAATACGGTCGGCCTTTTGCAATACCATTTTTTTGACGCCCGTAACGGGTGCAAACACTTCCAATCCATGACACACCACGGTAAGGCGTTTACGCGGTTGCAGCCATTTATATGCCAGCGCCACGGGGGCGAGGTTGAGGTGGGTAAGCACCAGTTCGCTGCTGCGCAGCGCACGCAGCAACTGCAACAGCACAAAGGCTACCCGGTTGCCTTTGCCGGTGTTATACGCAAGAGTACCGGTGTACCGCTTATCGGCCGTAACATCGTAAAGGGCAGCGGCAGTAACCTGCATTTTTTTTGAGATGGCCGGTCGGCTAAAGGCATGCAGCAGGGCCCGGTTAAACTTTTCAATACCGCCGGTATGGCCAAAGGCGGTTAACAGCAACACGTGCAACCGGTATGTGGGCTCAGGCGGCAACGGCTTGTTTTTGTTGAAAACGGTTCATCAGCAGGGCGCACCAGTAGCGCCCCCACGAAAGTTTGCCTTCGCGAAAGCGGTTGTAGAGGCGGCTTTCGGCAGCGTTGGCCGGCTCTACAAATTCATTTTCTTTCAGCCATCCTTCAAAGGGGAAGGTAAAGCCCTGTTTTTTGCGGTTCCACACGGCTTCGGGCAACTCGTTGCGAAAAGCCTGCACCAGCAGGTATTTGGGCAGGCTGTGGTTGAATTTCAGGCCCGGAGCGATTTCGCCCGCCAGTTGCATCACTTCCTTATCCAAAAAGGGTACCCGCAGTTCCAGGCCGTGCCACATGCTCATGTAGTCCGCATCTTTCAGCAACTGGTTTTGCATATAAAAATTGGTTTCGAGCCAGCTGATGCGGTTGCCGCCTTCAAAACCGTTCACGGTGTAGCGACTGCTGATGGCAGCTAACAAATGCTGCACTTCCTGTTCGGTGGCATCGAGCTGTTCGGCAATGGCGCGGGGGGTGAAGATTCCCCGCAGCAGCAGGTATTCGTGCACGGCATGGCGGGCGTTGCCATAGCTGAGTTTACCCAGGCGCTGGTCGGGCAGGTACTGCAGGGTTTGCAGCAGGGGCCGGGGTACCAGGCGCAGCAGCCGCATTTTGTTTTGCTGGCGAAACGAGGGATAGCCGCCAAAAAGCTCGTCGGCCCCCAGGCCGGAGAGCACCGCTTTCAAGCCGTAGGCCCGGGCGTATTTGGAAATGAAGTAGGTGTTAATGCCATCGAGCGAGGGCTGGTCCATGGCCAGCAGGGCATCGGGCAGCGCCGCATTGAAATCTTTTTTGGTAACGAGGTAGGGTTGGTGCTGCGAACGTATAAGGGCAACAACATGTTGCTGATACGTTTCCTCAGAAAACCTCTTTTCCTGAAATATGATGGATAATGTGTGTAGTTGTTTTTGATGGGTTTTGGCAGCCAGTATCGAAAGCAAACTGGAATCGATGCCTCCACTTAAAAAAACACCAATCGGGGCATCGGCAATGAGATGCCGCTTTACCGCTTCGGTAAGGGTGGTGTATAGCAACGGCAACGCATCTTCTTCAAACTGCAATGCCCCTGTAAAACGCCATGTAAAAAAATTGTGCTTTTTGCTCTCGAGCGAAGGCAGTTGAATGACAAGGGCCGTACCTTTTTCAAGCGGAACCACATTGTGCAACGTTGTAACCGGCTCGGGCAGGTGGCCGAAGGCCAAAAAGGCCGCCTTCCATTCCGGATTTTCTGCCAGTGGAATGCCCGCCGCTGCAAAAGCGCGTATTTCGGAGGCAAAGATCAGGTGGTCGGTCCCCAGCTTGTAGTACAGGGGTTTGATACCGGCATGGTCGCGGGCCAGTATCAGTTGCTGTCGGGGCTCGTCCCAAATGGCCAGGGCAAACATGCCGTTGCAATACGAAAAGGCCGCTACGCCCCAGTGGGCATAGGCCTTGAGCAGCACTTCGGTGTCGGACTCCGAAACGAAGCGGTAGCCGTAATGGTGCAAGGTGTTTCGGATTTCCCGAAAGTTGTAAATCTCGCCATTAAACACAATGGTGAGCCCCTTTTCGGCATAGTGCATGGGCTGGTGGCCGGCCGGCGACAAATCGATCAGCGACAGGCGCCGGTGCCCCAGTGCCAGCGGCAGTTGCTCGTGCACAAACAAGCCGGCATCATCGGGACCGCCGTGTTGCATGGCATCCCGCATGTGCACCATGCGGGCGGCAAGATTTTTTTCGTTGGGGTTATAAATACCGGCAATGCGGCACATGTAAATTGATTATTTCAAACCAATCAATTTCAGGAATTGATTGTACCATTTGGTTCGCTTGCTGTCCACATCGTAATAGCCATAGCCATAACCGTAGCCATAACCATAACCGTAACCATAGCCACCGTAGCCGTAGTAGCTGTTATAGCCTTCCACAATAATGTCGTTTACGATGATGGAGGGTGCCGGAAATTTTTTATACTGATACAGTTCATCCAGCAGTTGCAGTTGCTTCTTGTACGTATAGCGCTGCCGTACTACAAACAATGTGGCATCGGCAAACTGAGCCAGGGTAAACGAATCGCTAACCAGGCCTACGGGAGCCGAGTCGATGATGACCGCATCAAAGTGGTTGCGCAGGTGTTCAAACAGTTCTTTGATCTTGGGCTCCAGCAACATTTCGGACGGATTGGGCGGCGTGGGGCCGCACCCGATTACATAGAGGTTATCGTGTTCGGGCACCCGCATGGGCAGATCTTCAAACGGCACTTTCCCTACTACAAAATGGGTAATACCCATGCCGCGGGTCATGCCCAAGCCGGTGAGCACTTTGGGTTTGCGCAGGTCAAACTCAAGCAAGGCCACTTTTTTGCCGGTAAGCGCAATGGAGGCGGCCAGGTTGGTGGCGGCGAACGATTTGCCCTCGCCGCTGAAGGATGAAGTAATGAGAATTACCGGCGTGCGGTCGCGCTTCAACAGCTGCATCAGATTGGAGCGGATGATGCGGAACTGCTCGGCCAAAATGGTACGACTGTTTTTAACCACCACCAGTGTTTGTTCTTTATCGTTATGGCCCAGTTCGCCAATAATGGGCATGCGGGTATTTTTGGTGATGTCGTTTTTGGTGGTAACCTTATCGTTCATGATGTCCTTAATGAGGATGATGACAACAGGTACCAGCAGTCCAAAAAACAAGGCCAGGGTATAAGCACTTTTTCGTTTGGGCAAGATGGGCGCGCCTCCTCCTTCCGCTTCCTGAAAAATGCGGGCGTTGGATACGGTGGACGACAACTGAATGCCGGTTTCTTCCCGCTTCTGCAACAAAAAGTTGTACAGCTCATTTTTGATGAGTTGCTGGCGCTTGATTTCCCGAATCTGACTTTCTTTTTCGGGCAGGTCAAAAATCTGTTGTTTCGATTGTACGCTTTGCTTAATCAAAGCATTGCGGGCCACCAGGTACGACTGGCGGATGTTGCGCAGGTTTTCGAGCATGGCCAGGCGGGTTTTTTCAATGGAGCGCTCCAACTCAGCCACCACCGGATTGCCGGGACGATTTACCTGCAGCTCTTCTTCGCGTTTGATGATAAGACGATTGTATTCGGTAATTAAAAATCCAAGCGTAGGATCGGAAATACCCAGATTGGTAGGAGTAAGGTTAAAGGCATTTTTTTTATCCTGCAGGTATTCCTGCAGCAGGTCGAGGATGCGCAACTGTACTTCCTGCTTATTCAACTCTTGGTCAACCGACTGTATTTTTTCGAGGTAGGTTTTGGTTTGATCTTCGAGGTCAATGTACTGCTCCCGTTTTTTAAAGGCCTGCAGGTTGCCTTCTACCTGTTCCAGCTCATCTTCCAGTTTGCGTAAGCGGTCGTTAATAAACTTAAGGGTATTGCTGGCAACCCGGCTTTTGTCTTCATAGCTGTACTGTACATATTCCCGCATTACCTGGTTGAGGATGTCAATCCCCTTTTCGGGATTCAGGGTTTGCAAGCTCAGCGTCAATACGGCCGAGTTACGGTTTTTTTGCTGAATATTTAAGGCTCCGGCTATTTCAGCAGCAGCCTGTTTGGAAGGAATCCAGCGGTAGGTGAACCGGCGGCCGGCAATCTCCTGATCATCTAAATTTTCTATCGGCAACACACGGAACACAGACCCTTTTACTTCAATGTTACTGAAAAACGTACGGGGCCGGGTTTCTTTATTCAGCAAAAACGTGCGGGGCGTGAGCAACTGTATGTCAAACGAATACGACTGCGAACTGTCGGCAATTTGCACCACTTCCACATAAAAAGGTTTGTACCGGTATATTTCACTGCTGCGCACTTTGCCATGTTCAATGTAAACATTGTTTAGCTTTAATTTTTCGGCAACCCGAATATTGAATTCTTTGGACTTGATGAGTTCCATCTCATCCTGCAGGTTGAGTTTGTCTGCCGATTCAAATATGCTGCTGAACTTATCGCCGCCTTTGATATTAGCTGCCGTTTCCTGCTTTACAATCATGCCCGAACTCACACTGTACACAGGTGTTGCCCAGCGCAGGTAGGCCCAGGCAACCAGCAAGGCCACGCCCATGGAAAAGAAAAACAGGGGCAGGTGCGATATATACTTAAACAGGATTTCTTTAAACGTCAGCAAACGGGAACCGGCCGACTCTTCCTGCGGAAATAAATCCATTTGTTTTTCGGACATGAGAAGTACTTGCTAGCGAAAGAGGTTAAAAATGATGAACAAGAGGTTTACAACAGCAAAACCTATGTTCAAATATTGAAAGGTTCGAAAGGCCGACTGGTCGGAGGCAACCAGTTGCCGGTTTGTAGGACTCACATATACCACATCGTTCTGCTTCAGGTAATAGTTGGGCGAGTTGAAAAAGTCGCCGTTCGTGAGGTCAATGATGTGCATGGAGCGCTTGCCGTTTTGTTCGCGGAAAAGCAGGATGCGCTTCAGGTCGCCCCCGGGTGCAATGCCGCCAACTTCGCCCAAGGCCTGCAAAAACGACACCCGTTCGGAGTCGAAGGTTTTGGTACCCGGACTGCCCACACTGCCCAAAAACGTTACCCGGAAGTTGAGGTAGCGGATGTTCACGATGGGGTCTTCATTCACATACTGCCGGCTGCGGCGGATGATTTCTTCTTCCAGCTGCTTTTTGGTCATACCGTCGGCATGTATGGCGCCCAGCAGCGGCAACTGAATATCGCCGGTGGTAATATCTACCAGATAACCCGAAGAGGCTGTGGAGGTACTTGCTGCAGCAGCCGCGCCCGTATTGCCCCCTGTGGCCGAGGGGGCATAGTTTTGGCTGAACAACTGGTTGGTGGCGGCGCTGCGGGTGCTGATTTGTATTTGCAGCACATCGCCCCGCTGAATTACCGGCTCTACCAACTGGTAAGTGGCCAGTTTGGCCGAATCGAGGCCTTCGTTAAAGTACACGTTTTCTTTGCGCAGCTGCCGGGGCGACACACAGGAGGCCAGCCCTGCCAGCAACAGCCACACATAAAGAGAATGCCATTGTTTCATGCAATTGATTTTCAGGCAGCCGGCGCGGCTGCTCGTTGGTTTATGGTTGTAACCCGCTGCTGCCGGCTTCCGGCGCCAGCGGCTCGAGGTTGCTTTTTTCAAACTGGGCCGAAAGTTCATAGCCCAGGGTTTCCAGCTTTACAAATACCCGGTTGCCCCGCACCCACTGCACCACCCCCTCGGCATCCATCAGCACCCCGGCCGTAATGCGTACCCGCTCGCCGGGCGCCACCTGCAACGGACGGGCCTGCACATCGTGGTATTCTTTCAAAAAACGCCGGATGGTTTCAATTTCGGCGGGCTTAATTACGGCGGGCTTCCCCTGCCAGTACACAAAATTCACCACCCCGTCGGTCAGCCGCACCCGGGTTTTTTCTTCCTCCGTAATGTACACAAAAACGTACGACTTAAACAGCGGTTCTTCCACCACTTTAAACCGGTCGCTCCAGCGGCGGCGCACTTTGGTAAGCGGACAGTAATAGCCCAGCCCTTTTTTTTCGAGCTGTGCTGCCACCTTTTTTTCCCACCGGGGGCGGGTGTAAGCTGCGTACCAGTGTTTCTGCTCCGGCATTTTGGGTCAAAGCTTCGCCACCTCAGTTACATTACAATTTTAAAACTGAGTGATTCTCAACGAAATATGAAAAAAGGGCAAGCGTGCCGTTTCCGGCTCGTTCGCCCTTTTATGCGTTTTTATAACCGCGTCGTTTCAGACGGTAAAGTTGTGGTTGTTTCGGTGTTTGCATCACAAATCATACATCAAGCCAGGCTTGCTGCGGTTCTTTACAAAGTTATGGTTTTTACGCAGTAAGGCACGTTGCATTGCTCCTCGTTTCCACAAACGGCCCTTGTAAAAAACCATGCGCAAATTAGGCCTTCGCCATTAAAGTGAAAAAAAAATTACCACTTTGCCGAATAAGTTTTTGTAAACAAACAATCGCTTGTTTTACAACACCTGCGGCTGCTATTGCCGGAAGTAGTACCTTACGGCTGCCATTTGCGTTATCACCCAAAACCTTGCTTGTGAACCAGCGTTTTTACTCTCTTGATGTATTTCGCGGCGCCACCGTGGCCCTGATGATTTTGGTAAACAACCCCGGCTCGTGGAAGTACATGTATCCGCCCCTGCAGCACGCCCCCTGGCACGGGGTTACGCCTACCGACCTGGTGTTTCCGTTTTTCCTTTTTGCCGTGGGCAATGCCCTGGCTTTTGTACTGCCCCGCCTGCAAGCGGCCGGCCCTGCTGTTTTTTGGAAAAAAGTTACCAAACGCACCGTCCTCATTTTTGGCATTGGCCTGCTGTTGCATTGGAGTCCCTTTGTGAAATGGAGCGGTAACGAACTTGTATTTAAAGCCTGGGATAGCTTGCGCATCATGGGGGTGCTGCAGCGCATTGCGCTGGCCTACTTTTTTGCCGCCGTACTGGCGTACTACCTCAAACCCCGGGGCGCATTTGTGGCAGCCGGCATACTGCTGCTGGGCTACTGGGCGTTGTGCTACGCGGCCGGTACCCCCGGCGACCCCTACAGCCTGCAGGGCTGGTTTGGTACGGCGGTGGACAAAGCCCTGCTGGGCGAAGGCCACCTGTACAAAGGCGAAGGCGTGCCCTTTGACCCCGAAGGACTGGCCAGCACGTTTGCGCCCATTGCCCAGGTGCTGTTTGGCTACCTGGCCGGCGATTACATTCAGCAAAAAGGAAAAACCTACGAAATGGTTACCGGCCTGTTTGTAGCCGCCACCGTGCTTACCGTGGCCGGACTGGCGTGGGGACAGGTATTTCCGCTCAACAAAAAAATATGGACCAGTTCGTACACGCTGTACACAACGGGGTTGGCCTTGTACACATTGGCGCTGCTTATGTACCTGATTGAATTCCGCGGCGTACAAAGCGGGTGGACCCGCTTTTTTGATGTATTCGGTAAAAACCCGCTGTTCATTTTTGTGCTCAGCGGCTTTCTGCCCCGGCTGCTGGGCCTCATCCGCATCCCCAACGGATTGGCGCCCGATGGCGTGCCCCGGTACCTGAGCCCTTTTGGCTGGTTTTACGAACACATCTGCAAGCCCCTACCCGGCCCGCCCGAAAACGGTTCGCTGGTGTATGCCCTGTGCATGATTGTACTGTACTGGAGCATTGCGTACTGGATGGATAAGCGGAAGATTTACATCAAGGTGTAGGGTGGAAGGCGGAAAGTGGGGTGGAATTGGGAATTGGGCAGCGGGGCCAACCGCAGCGAAAAGCGTAAATGAGATGAACGCAAAGGGGGTGAGAGGGATTGGGTATTGAGAATTGGGGCACCCATACCCCCGCCGGCGGTTTACAGCCGCAGCGGCGGATTTTTAAAAAAGATGCACTACGATTCCACCGCCGAAGGGCTGCCCGATGCGCAGGCGCAGTGCCCCGCCTGCCGGCGGGGTACCGAAGGCCGTAGCAGCGGGAACTGCCGTTGCACGGCACTGCACAGCCGACAGCCCCAACATGCAAGGCACGTTCGTTATTTGTTATCACTTATTTATTTATCCCGGAAACAACGCTTCGGCCACCGCAACGCTCTCGGGTTTGCCAACATCTACCAGTTTATCGCCGCTGTGGTCGTACCCGAGTATGAGGTGTTCGGGTGCCAGGTCGAGGTAGGTATCGGTAAGCGAAAACTTGCCGGTTTGCCGGATTACCTGAAACACCGTGGGTTCCATTACCACCACGCAGCTGTAGGCACGCGGCACCAGTCCGGGCTTATCGATTACAATGCGCTCGGCGCCGGTGGCACTGTTGCGCCAGCCGCAAAGGCGGTACACCGAATCAAACAAAAAATTGCGGGTGCTGGGCCGGTTGGTAACGCCAAACGAAATGAGGGGGCGGTGCCGGCGGTGGTACTCGAGCAGGCGGTGCAGGTTCAGGTCGGTAAGTATGTCCACATTCAGAGTTAAAAACGGCATAGCGCCTTCGAGGTAAGGGCGTGCTTTCAGCAGGCCGCCGCCGGTTTCGAGCAGGGCATCGCGTTCATCGCTGATGGTTACGCGGCTGCCCCAGCCGTTGTTTTGCTTCACGGCTTCGATAATTTGTTCGGCAAAATGGTGCACATTTACCACCACATCGTAAATACCGTAGCGTTGCAGGTATTCGATATTGTGCTGCAGCAGGCTTTTGCCGTTTATCGGTGCCAGCGCCTTGGGGTAGTGGTTGGTCCAGGGTTTAAAGCGGGTACCCAGGCCCGCCGCAAATATCATGGCTTTCATTGCTGTTCGGTTGGGGTATTGATCCAGTTTTTTGCTTCCTGCACCAGGTGGTGCACTTCGGTTTTAACGCCGTACTTGTTGCGCAGGTAGCGGGCCAGCGCATCGGCGGCATACACGCTGCGGTGCTGCCCGCCGGTACAGCCAAAATTTACCTGCAGGCTGCTGAAGCCGCGGCGCATGTAATCTTCCACGGTAAGGTCAACCAAGTTGTACACGCTGTTGAGAAATACCGGCATTTGTGTTTGCTGCTCCAGAAAATCTTTTACCGGCTTATCGCGGCCGGTAAGGGTTTTGTATTCTTCAAACCGGCCGGGATTGAGGATGCCCCGGCAGTCGAACACAAAGCCACCACCGTTATCGGAGCTGTCGGGCGGAATGCCGGTGGTTTTATACGAAAAGCTGTTGATGTAAACCGTTAGCGGCGTATCGGGCGTGGCTCGGGGCGGTTCAAAGCGGGCAATCACCGCATCTTCCACCACCAGCGCCAGCAGGCGTTCGAACTCGGGCACGCTCAGGCCAACATGTTTGTTTTGCAAGAACCAGCGCAGGTTGCGCAGCGCCAGCGGAATGCTGGTCAAAAAATGCGCTTTTCGTTCAAACAAGCCGCGAAAGCCATAGGCTCCCAGCACCTGCAACAGGCGAATGAGCACATAGCCGTTGTACTGGCTTACAAAGCGGGTGCGGTCGATGGGTTGCTGCAATACGTTTTCGAGGCAATCGATATAATACTCCAGCAGGCTGTTTTTCCACTCGGCGGGCAGTTCGGCCTTGGCCTGCCACAGCAGCGATGCCACATCGTACTGCACGGCGCCCTTCATGCCTCCCTGGTAGTCGATAAAGTGCACCTTACCCTGGTGCACCATGATGTTGCGGCTCTGAAAATCGCGGAACATGAAATATTTATGATCTACCCGGGCCAGGTAAATGCTCAACACTTCAAAATCATCGACCAGCCGCTCTTTGTCGTAGGGGATTTTGAGGGTGTCGAGAAAATAGTATTTGAAGTACAGCAAATCGGCCAGTATGGCCTGCTTGCCAAACTCCTGCGAGGTGATGCACCATTCGTAGTTGAGGTTTTCGTGCCCCTTTACCTGCATGTGCGCCAGTTGTTGCAAGCTTTGTTGGAACAGGTTGTACACGGGCAGGGTGTAGCCGTTGCGCTCCAGTTCGTTCAGCAGCGAGGTATCACCCAGGTCTTGCTGCAGGTACAGGCGCTCATCATCGCTCACGGCCAATATTTGCGGCACGGGGCAGCCGGCTGCCGCAAAATGCCGGCTGAAGCGCAGAAAGGTTTGGTTTTCACGCACGTTATCGTTGGCGGTGGCAATGCATACCAAATGCGGGCCGGTAACGCGGTAATATACCCGGTCGCTGCCACTTTGGGGCAGTTTTTCAATGGTTACGGCATCGGCACCGGTATGCCGGCGGTACAGTTCGTTAATTTGTTGCAACACGGCGGGATTCATAAAACAACTCTTGGCGTCAAAGGAACAAAAAAGCAGGTAATAAACACAACAACAGCAGCGCCCAAGAAAAAACGGCGTAACAGCCTTCGGAAGGCATCCGTTACGCCGCTTGCATATAGCAGTTACGCTGCCGGCACCGGATTATTTTCTCCAGCGGTTGTTTTGCCGGTTCACATCGGGCAGGCGGCCTTCGGGGTCGGCCACCACTTCGGTTATTTCGCCTTTGGTGGTTACAGGAACCGTCCAGGTATCGCCCCGTTGCCACACTTCCACGGGCAGGCGCAGGGTGTAAGTTTCGCCGGTTGCATCTTTTACCCGCACGGTAACGGGCAGGGGCATCTGCTCGAGCAACTGCAGGGTAATGCGGCCGGGGTTGCGGGCCGTGTTGCCGCGGGGTTGCTGCACCTCTTTTACGGCCACATCAAACTTCCAGCTATTGAGCACCCAGCTGCGCCAAAACCAGGCCAGGTCTTCGCCCGCCACGTTTTCGATGGTGCGGAAAAAGTCCCAGGGGGTAGGATGCTTAAAAGCCCAGCGGTGCACGTACTCCCGAAAGGCTTTATCGAAGCGCTCTTTGCCCAGTACTTCTTCCCGCAGCAGGGTAAGCATTACCGAGGGCTTGTAGTAGGCGGCAACGCCCAGGTTGTTTTGCTGAATGACGTCGGGCAGGGTGTACAGGCCATCCATCCGTTCGTTAAACAGCATGGGGGTAAGTGCGCTCATGGGCATATCGCTGTTGTACTCGCCGTTGTTGAAAGCGGCGGTGGAAAGGTTGTTGATGAAAGTGTTGAAGCCTTCGTCCATCCATGCATAGCGGCGTTCGTTGGTACCCACAATCATGGGAAACCAGATGTGGCCAAACTCGTGATCGGTTACGCCCCAGAGGCTGCTGCCGGTTGCCTGGCTGCTGCAAAACACAATGCCGGGATATTCCATACCGCCTACAATGCCGGCTACGTTGGTGGCGGCGGGATAGGGATATTCGTACAGGTAGTTGCTGTAAAACTCAATGCTGGCCTTGGTGTATTCGGTAGAGCGGCGCCAGTCGTTGCCGTTGCGTTCTTTCATGCTTTCGCGGGGGTAGGCGCTGATGGCCAGCGCTTTTTTGCCCGAGGGCAGGTTGATGCGGGCGGCATCAAGAATAAAAGCGCTGCTGGCCGCCCAGGCCACATCGCGGGTGTTGTTGCAGCGAAACTTCCACGTAAGGGTATTGGCGGAGGGACGTGCGGCGCGGCTGCCCACTTCATCGGCTGTAATGATGGCGATGGTTTGGTTGCTTTCCCGTGCCCGGGCCCAGCGCTGCTGTTGCGTGGGGGTGTAGCATTCCTGCGGGTTCAGCAGTTCGCCGCTGCCCACCACGGTGATACCGGCGGGGACGGTAATGCTGTATTCCACATCGCCATAAGGCAGGTAAAACTCGCCGGCGCCCAGGTAGGGGTCGGTATTCCAGCCCCGTATATCGTCGTACACGCAAGCGCGGGGGTACCATTGGGCTACCTGGTAAATCCAGCCATCCTGCTGCTTTAAACGCCCCATGCGGTCGGTACCGTATTCGGGTATGGTAAAGGCGTAATCAAGGGTAAGTTCCAGGGAGGCGCCGGCGGCCAGCGGCTGCGGCAGCCATACCTGCATGCGGGTGTCGGTAATTACCACTTCTTTGGGGGCGGTGGCGGCGCCGTTCATCCGCAGTTCGGTTTTGGTAATTACGTATCCATCGGTGAACTGGGCATTGGCCCAGCGGCCGCCCTGCGTGGTGGTGGTGGCGGTGCCGCGGGAATCGCTGCGGTAAATGTTCTGATCGAGTTGCAGCCACAAAAAGCCCAGGGCATCGGGACTGTTATTGGTGTACCGCAGGGTAACGGTGCCGGTAACCTTGTGGTCCTGCGGGTCGAGGGTGCAGGCAATGCGGTAGTCGGCCCGGTTTTGCCAGTAGCGGGGGCCGGGCTGTCCGCCGGCGCTGCGGTATTCGTTGCCCGGATAGGGATAAAACGAGGGATGAAACGCTTCGCGGTGGTCGTACTTGCTTTGGGCCAGGGACGCCACCACCCACAGGCAGGCGGCGCACAGAAGGAGAAGTTGCTTTTTCATATATCGTTCCATACAGGCGGTTTTGCCGCTGCGTTAAAGAAACGAAGCTTTGCGGTACGCCTTGCGAAAAATTTGAAAAAACGGCGTTAAAGGAGGGAAGAAGCGGACGGCGGCAGCAGCTGTTTACCGGGCCCGGCGTACAGGGTTTGATGCGGCCCGCAAAAAAAAAGGCGCTACAAAAAGGAGCGATTTTTGCTAAAATTTTTAGTTTTACAGCACTTACACACAACCCATCTGCCCTAACACATACAACAATCACCGGCCCGCAAGGGCATAAAACCGAAATACTATGGATGGGGAACAATTTTTTGGCGCTGCCTACCGGGGTAGCAAACAGTTTACGCAACAACAGGTACGCACCGCCGATGCCACGGGTTTTGGCGCGGCGGCCGATGACTACGCCGAGCGGGGCATTGACCTGAACGAGCAGTTGATCCGCAACAAGCCGGCTACCTTCTTTTTTCGGATGAAGGGCGATGCCATGCGGGATGCCGGCATTTTTGAGGGCGATGTGCTGATTGTGGACCGCTCGATAAAACTGGCCAACGGCAAAATCATTGTGGCGGTGCTGAACGGCGAACTGCTGGTGCGGCGCTTTCACAAAAACTTCACCTCGGCGTTTCTGATACCCGAAAATCCGCGGTACAAACCCATTAACCTGGCCGAGTTCAGCGACTTTCGGGTGTGGGGCGTGGTGGTGCATGCCATTCACTCGTTTGTGTAACAGCCCATTTACCCGCTGCCGGGGCGTATAGCCGCCGACGGGGGTAACCCAAACCAAAAATAACCCGCTGAAAATACGTGCTGACTGGCTTTGTTGATACGAACCGGAATTTTATCTTATGCAACAAAGTACCGTTGCGGAGCAGGCATACCCCCGCCGGCGGTTGGCAATCCCGGCGGCGGGTACAATGAAAACAAATCAAACCCAAAACCAAATCACATGGAAACAACACCGCTTACTCCCGGAAATTTTTATCACATTTACAACCGGGGAGTTAACAAAGAAAATATCTTCCGGGAAGAACGCAACTATCATTACTTTCTCGAGCAGTACCGGCATTATTGCAGCGCTGTATTCGAAACCTATGCCTATGCCCTGCTGAAAAATCATTTTCATCTGCTGGTATGTGTTACCGAAGCAAAACCGGTTACCCGTAAAGACGGAAAAGGACTGTACCAGCCCGAAGCATCGCGGCAGCTATCGCATTTTTTCAACTCCTACGCACAGTCTATAAACAAGGCATACAATCGTACCGGACAACTTTTTGAATCGCCGTTTCACCGGAAAGAAATCACCAATGATGCCGCCATCACTTCCGTTATTTATTACTGCCACTTCAATGCGCAACGGCACGGCTTTGTAAGCGATTTCAGAAACTGGCCACACAGTTCCTATGCCGCAATTTGCAAGGGGCAGCACAGCTGGCTGGCGGTTGAAAAGGTACTGGATTGGTTTGGAGGGGTACAACAGTTTGAAAAAGCGCATACCGTTATGCTGAACAACAGCCTGCACCCCGATTGGTGGGGCGAGTAAAACCATACACAACCCGCCGCCGGGGCGTATAGCCGCCGGCGGGAGCACAAAAAATGAGTTATGTACGCCATTGTTGACTGCAACAGTTTTTACTGCGCCTGCGAGCGCCTGTTTGCGCCGCACCTGTACAACCGACCGGTGGTGGTGCTGAGCAATAACGATGGCTGCATTGTAAGCCGTACCGATGAGGCCAAAGCGCTGGGCATTGGCATGGCCGGACCTTACTACCAAAACAAAGATGTAATTCTGAAAAACAACGTAGCCGTATTTTCGAGCAACTACCACCTGTACGGCGATATGAGCATGCGGGTGATGGATACCCTCCGCTCCATCATGGGAAAAGAGCAGGTAGAAGTGTACTCGGTAGATGAAGCCTTCATTAACCTGGCCCGGGTACCGCCGGCCCAACTGCCCGCACTGGTGCGGGAACTGAAAGAACGTACCGAACAATGGACGGGCATTGCCGTATCGGTAGGCGTGGGGCCCACCAAGGTGCTGAGCAAGGTGGCCAACCGCCTGGCCAAAAAAAACAAACAGGCCACCGGCTGCATTTGGGTACTGACTTCGGAAGAAGCCATACGCGACGCCTTACAACGCACCCCGGTTGCCGATGTATGGGGGGTAGGCCGGCGCTATGCCTACAAACTGCAGGAACTGTACAACATTCAAACCGCCTGGGAGCTCAGCCGCATGAGCGAGGAATGGGCCCGCAAGCAACTGGGCGGCGTGGTGGGGGTACGCCTTATTCGCGAACTGCGGGGCCAGCCCTGCATTGAACTGAAAGACCCGCTCGAAACCAAAAAAATGATTGCCACCACCCGCATGTTTGGCAAACCGGTTTACGAACTGGCCGATTTGAAAGAAGCCGTAGCCACCTACACGGCCCGGGCTGCCGAAAAGCTGCGGCGGCAGCACAGCGCCGCCGGCCTGCTGGATGTGTTTGTGGTGTGCAACGATACCGAAGGCCGCAACTACGAATACCGCCCCTACTCCCGCCACAGCCATACCCGGCTGGCGGTACCCACTTCCAGCACGGCCGCACTCATCCGCCACGCCCTGCCGCTGGTAGAGCAACTGTACGTAAAGGGGCCCCGTTACCTCAAAGCCGGTGTGCTGCTGGCCGAACTGGTACCCGACGCTTCCATACAGGGCAACCTGTTTGCCCCGGCCGGGCCGCAGCAGGAACGGCGGCTGATGGAGGCCGTGGACAACATCAACTTCAGCATGCGGGACGATGTGGTGAAATTTGCCGCCTCGGGCCTGCGCCGCAACTGGAAGATGCGGCAGGAACTACGGAGCAAACGCTATACCACCCGCTGGAATGAATTGTATGAAGTGCACTGAACAGCCACTCCGCAAAACGAAGCATCCTCCCGATCCCATCCTTTTTGCTGCCAGTAAAAGCGCCCCCTGCATGAAGTTATTCGCCGCGGCCCTACCTTTAGGCCACCTGAACCCGGCTGCCCATGTGCTACGACATGAGTTTTTTTGCCCCGGTGCAACACATTAACGCCATGCTGCCGCTCGATGAGGTACCGGCCGATGCCTGGCAGCCCACCTGGCACCAGGTGGCACAAAGCTGTCATCCGTTTCCGGTGGTGTTGGAAGAAGACGGCAAGCGCAAGCTGCGCTATTTTGAATGGGGCCTCATTGCCCCCTACATGAACACGCCCGAAAAAATAGCACAGTACCGCAGCAGCATGGCCAATGCCCGCAGCGAAAAAATACTGCACGATACCCGCAGCGTATGGCACCGCATCCGCCACCAACGCTGCCTCGTTTGCACCACGGGTTTTTTTGAGCACCGCGAGGTGGGATGGAAGAAGAAACTGCCCTATTTCATCCGTGTTAAAAACCAGGAGCTGTTTTTTTTGGCCGGCCTCTACAACTATGCACCTCAACCCAACCCCGAAACCGGCGAGCTGACAGGAACGTTTGCCATCGTAACCCGCCCGGGTAACGATTTGCTGCGCCGCATTCACAACAGCGGACCCAACAGCGGCCGCATGCCTTTGCTATTAGACCCCGCAAGGGCTGCGCAATGGCTACGCCCCAACCTGAGCGATGCAGCCCTGGAAGCCCTGCTGCAGTTCGAATTTCCTTCGGAAGCGCTGGAAGCCTGGCCGGTAAACACCATTCGCACCCGCAAGGCCGATACGCCGCACATACTCGACCCCCTGCCCGCAGCAGCCATACCCCCGTTATAAATCGCTCAGCAGGTGGGCAATCAGGGCCGTCCACCCGGTTTGATGGCTGGCGCCCAGGCCCTTACCGCTGTCGCCATGAAAATATTCGTAAAACAAGAGCAGGTGCCGGTTTTCGGGCAGCTGATAAAACCAGTTGTACTGCTCGTAACATTTGCGGTTGCCTTCGGCATCGGGCAAAAACAGGGAGGCAATGCGGTGGGTAAGCATGGTGGCTATGGCTTCCAGGTTGCAGGAGCGGCCGCTGCCTTTGGGATATTCTACCGTAAGAGAATCGCCGTAAAACTTTCCGAAACGCCTGAGCGACTGAATAATCAAAAAGTTGATGGGCATCCACACCGGCCCCCGCCAGTTGCTGTTGCCGCCAAACATATCGCTGGTGCTGTCGCCCGGGTCGTAGCGAATGGAATAGGTTTGTCCTTCAATTTCCACCGAATACGGATGCGCTTCATGGTACTTCGACAAAGCCCGTATGCCACCTACCGATAAAAACTCCGCCTCATCTACCAATCGGTTCACAATGGGTATTAATCGTTCGCGGGGCACCAGCGAAAGCAATATCTCATCACTGTCGCTTCGTTCTTCATTGGGCCAAAAGCGTCCGTTCTTTTTGCGATATTGCTCAAACCAGGTAATTCGCTTTCGAAAATCGGTGAGCTGTTGCAACACGGGGCGCCGTATGGTGCTTACGGCAAACAAACTGGTTAAGCCTACGGCCGACTGTATGCGCAGCGGAATGACACTGCCGTCGTGCAAACACAATACATCGTAATAAAATTTATCCTCCTCGTTCCAGGTATGGTGTTCGTTGAGCGCTTCGGCAATCAGCACAAAATGTTCAAAAAAGCGGGTGGCCGTGTCTTCAAAAGCCGGGTCGTGTACGGCAATTTCCAGCGCTATGTCCATCATGTTCAGGGCGTACATGCCCATCCATGAAGTACCATCGGCCTGCTCCAGCTGGTGGTTGCCGGGTATGTGATGGCTGCGGTTGAACACGCCAATGTTATCGAGCCCCAAAAATCCACCCTGAAACAGGTTGTTGCCGTTTTCGTCTTTTCGGTTAATCCACCACGTAAAGTTGATGAGCAGTTTTTGAAAAATGCGTTTCAGAAAGGTAATATCGCCCTGCCCGGTTTGCTTTTTTTCTACCTGGTACACCCACCAGGCCGCCATGGCATGCACCGGCGGATTTACGTCGCTGAAGTTCCACTCGTAAGCCGGCAACTGTCCGTCGGGTTTCATGTACCACTCCCGCATAATCAGCAGCAGCTGATGCTTGGCAAATACGGGATCGATGGCGGCCATTGAAATGCAATGAAAGGCCAGGTCCCAGGCGGCATACCAGGGGTATTCCCACTTGTCGGGCATCAGAATCACGTCGGCATTTTTCAGATGCTTCCAGTCGCTGTTGCGGCCGTATTTTTTCCCGTCGTTTACCGGGGTAATGCCGTCGCTTTGGCTGAGCCATGCTTCCACGTCAAATTCATAATACTGCTTGCTCCACAACAAGCCGGCGTAAGCCCGGCGGCAAATACGGCGCTGCTCTTCTGACAGATGCGCAGGTATTACCCGGTCGTAGAAGGCATCGGCCTCCTGTTTACGTTGTTGAAACAGGTGTTCAAAGCCAAACGGAAACGGATGCGGTTGTTCTTCATTGGTAAGCCGCAGGTATAAGGTGCGGGTTTCATGTGCCCGCAGGTGCAGGCGGTACACCGGTGCACATTTGGTGCCGCATTTCTTTTCACGCAGTTTGCGGCGGTGGCGGTCGTGAATAACCGCTTCGTGAAACGCATCTTTGGTAAAGATGGATTCGTTGGGCGTGCCATTTAACTTTTCCTTATTGGTTTCATTTTCGGTAAACCACAACTCCTCTTCATCGGTAAAGTACAGGTGATAGGTACCCAGCCGGTGATGCGTGGCCTGCACCCATCCTTTGCCACGACTCAAAATTTCGGGGCGTTTGCTCCCAGGCTCGCGTTGCCATTTGTTGGCAAACCATAAGGTGGGCAGCACCGTAATATCGGCGGCGCGGTGGTATCGGTTGGTTATGGCAATGCGAATAAAAATGTCGGTGCTGTGCGCTTTGGCATAGGTTACATGCACATCAAAGTAATGATGGTTGCGAAAGGCTCCGGTATCCAAAATTTCAAATTCGGGCTCGTCGCGGGTGCGTCGGGCATTTTCTTCGTACAGTTTTTTATAAGGAAAAGCAACCTGGGGGTATTTGTATAAATACTCCATGTAGTAATGGCTGGGCAAATTATCGAGATGGTAGTACAACTCCTTCACGTCTTCGCCGTGGTTACCCTTGTAATTTCCCAGGCCAAACAGGCGCTCTTTCAAAATTTCATCCTTGCCGTTCCATAAGGCAAGCCCAAAGCAAAGGTTCTGGAAGTAATCGGATATGCCGGCCAGTCCGTCTTCGCCCCACAAATAACTGCGGAAGTGGGCATGTTCAAAGGGGAAATAACCCCAAGCATCGCCGTAAGGGCCGTAATCTTCCCGTACCGTACCCCATTGGCGTTCGCTCAGGTAGGGGCCCCATCGTTCCAGCGGAACGGGTTTCAACTTATTTTCAGCCAGGCGCAGGTGTTCTGCCGTCATATGATTGAATTGGTTAAAAAATTTGATTGCAACACAAGCTTCAATCCTTCGTTGAAACGTTTACGGCTTGCGCTGTTGGCGGCAATTTACAAGTTATAAAAATGCCTTACGGGCCGAAACAGCATCCTTAACAAAAAAGCAGGATATGGCTGCCACATCCAAATCGTTTTCCCAAAGAAAGGCGCTGCCCCACATCAGTGTTGCCGCTGCCCCAGGTCATCGTTTGCCGCATGGGGAAAAACTAATTTACCCACTCAAAAATTCAGGTTATGAAACGCTTGATCACCTTCCTGTTTTTGGCCGGCGCCCTGCAGGTGGGCGCTCAGGACTGGGCTCGCAACTATGATTACGTTGACGATTGTATCTGCGGCCTTGCCAAGGTTAGCAAAGCCGGAAAATTTGGCTATGTGGATAGTAAGGGAAATTTAATTGTGCCGCTGGTTTATGATGAAGCCAACGCGTTTCGTGAAGGGTATGCCACTGTACGCAAAGGGGCCAAATGGGGCTACCTGGATAGTACGGGCAAGGTAGTTGCCGAACCCCAGTTTGAAGATGCGTTTAGTTTTAGCGAAGGGCTGGCTCCCGTGAAAAAAAACGGCAAGTTTGGCTACATCAACTACGAAATGAAAGTGGTAATACCCTACGAATATGAAGTGGCACGCTGCTTTTCCGAAGGGATGGCACCCGTGGCCAACAGCAAGGGCCTTTGGGGTTACATTAACAAGAATGGCGATTTGGTATTACCCTACGCCTATAATTTTGCCGACATGTTTGTAGAGGGGAAAGCCCGGGTTATGAAAGACGGCAACAGGATGCTGATTGATAAAAAAGGCGTAAAACAGAAAGAAGACGACGATAACTGAAGTCCCACTCCCTGCGTTAAAATGCTTAGATTCGGGGCGATAAAGGATTGCTTATGGCCACATCATCGCCCCTTGCCGCGTTTTTGAAATGGGAAGCGCAATGCCCCAACGATGTATTGCTACGCCAACCCATTAGCGGAAAATGGATAACCTGGACGTGGCAACAAGCCGGCGATGAGGCCCGGCGCATTGCTCAGGGGCTGCGAACTGCCGGCCTGCAGCCGGGTGATCATGTAGCCATCCTGTCTAAAAACTGCGCCCATTGGATGATGGCCGACCTGGCCCTTATGATGGCCGGATGCGTTTCCATTCCCATTTACCCCACCCTTACGGCAAGCGCCATTGAACCCATTTTGCGGCACAGCAACAGCAAAGCGGTGTTTGTAGGCAAACTGGATGATTTTGCGGCACAACAACCCGGCATACCGGAGCATTTGCTGCAAATTGGATTTGCCACCTATGGCATACAGGTACAACACCGCTGGGAAGACTGGCGCCGGCAGTATACCCCATTAATACAGCTGCATAACTGGCAGCCCGATGAACTGTTTACCATCATGTACACATCGGGCACCACCGGACACCCCAAGGGCGTAATGCATACCTGCGGCAATATTGATACGGTACTGCAAACCGCCATGCAGGAACTTTCGCTACCCCGGCGGCCCGTTCTTTTTTCGTACCTGCCCCTAAGCCATATTGCCGAGAAGGTAGGCATTGAAATGAACGGACTTTACAACGGGGGCAGCTTTTCGTTTGCAGAAAATTTGGAAACCTTTGCCGCCAACCTCGAAGACACGCAGCCCCACTGCTTTTTTGCAGTGCCCCGCATTTGGAGTAAGTTTCGGGAAGGTATCCTGAAAAAGTTTTCGGAAAAAAAGCTGCGCACCCTGCTGGGTATTCCGCTGCTGGGCAACCTGCTACGCAAAAAAATTCGACACAAACTGGGCCTGGCACGGGCTACCCATATTTTCAGTGGTGCCGCCCCGCTTTCGCTCGACAACCTAAAATGGTTCAACCGGCTGGGCATAACCATTTATCAGGCTTACGGCATGACGGAAGACTGCGTTTACGCACACTTTGAACGGCCCGGTACCCGCCGTATGGGTTCGGTAGGCAAACCCCTGCCGGGACTGCAAACAAAAATTTCGCCCGAAGGCGAACTGCTGGTGAAAAGCCCCAGCCTGATGAAAGGCTATTACAAAGAGCCCGAACTAACAGCCGCCCTGTTTGATGCAGAAGGGTATGTGCGTACGGGCGATAAAGTGGAGTACGACCACGAAGGGTTTTTGTTTATTACCGGCCGCTTGAAAGACCAATTTAAAACCGATAAAGGCAAGTACATTTCTCCTGCCCCCATTGAACTGCAACTGATGGCCTGCGAACTGATAGAACAGGTTTGCGTGGTGGGCATGGGCATACCGCAACCCATTGCCCTGATAACGCTGAATGAAGCAGGGCGCCTGCAATCGAGAGAAGCCATCAATCATGCACTGATAATATTGCTGCAACAAATCAACCGCAACCTGGAGCAATACGAAAAACTGGAAAAGGCCGTGGTAATGAAAGAAAACTGGACGGTAGAAAACGGCCTGCTTACGCCAACCCTGAAGGTGAAGCGCAATGAGGTGGAACGGTTGCACCAGCCTTACTATGCCGAATGGTTTCACCACAGCAAAACGGTAATTTGGGAATAGTAGTTGCCAGAGTAAAATGGAATTGGACGCTGGTGCCAACCTCAGCGAAAGGAGTACGCCGCGTTGCAGCACGCACAACTGCATCAGAAAATTATTTCTGTTAAAAGCATGTATAAAACCACCAAGGCACCAAGGGCACGAAGGGGCACAATAATTGGCACCGAAGTGTATCGGATGTGATAAAATTTTACGGAAAACTCCAGACCCTCTACTACTTATCTCCAACAATACCTCTTCCCCCCTTCACCCTTAACCTTACGCCCTACGCCTTACACCTTACACCCCACGCCCTAAACCTTCACCTAACGCCTTTCGCCTTACACCTTACTTCCGCCTCCCGCAGCATTACATATTCCGCCGGTACTGTCCGCCCACTTCGTACAAGGCATGCGTTATTTGCCCCAACGAGCAATACTTTACGGTTTCCATCAGCTCCGCAAAGAGGTTACCGTTGTTTATGGCAACATTGCGCAGGCGTTGCAACATTTCGGCCGATTTGCCGGCATTGCGTTTCCAAAACGACTGCAGGTTACTGATTTGCTGTTCCTTTTCTTCCGTGGTACTGCGTATCACCTCTCCGGGTATGGTGGTTGGGCTTCCCTGCTTGTTGAGGAAGGTATTCACCCCCACGATGGGCAATTCGCCGGTATGCTTCAGGTGTTCATAATGCAAACTCTCTTCCTGTATTTTGTTGCGCTGGTACATGCGTTCCATGGCACCCAGCACCCCACCTCTTTCGGTAATGCGATCAAACTCTTTCAGTACGGCTTCTTCCACCAAGTTGGTAAGTTCCTCTATGATAAAGCTGCCTTGTATGAAATTCTCGGTTTTGGCAGAGCCCAGTTCGCGGTTGATGATGAGCTGAATGGCCATGGCCCGGCGCACGCTTTCTTCGGTGGGCGTGGTAATGGCTTCATCGTAGGCGTTGGTATGCAGCGAATTGCAATTGTCGTAAATGGCGTAAAGGGCCTGCAAGGTAGTGCGTATATCGTTAAAATCAATTTCCTGCGCATGCAGCGAGCGGCCCGAAGTTTGAATGTGATATTTCAGCATCTGGCTCCGCTTATTGGCCTTGTACTTATACTTCATGGCCTTGGCCCAAATGCGGCGTGCCACCCGGCCAATTACACTGTATTCCGGATCCATGCCGTTGCTGAAGAAAAACGACAGGTTGGGCGCAAAATCGTCAATATGCATGCCCCGGCTGAGGTAATACTCTACATACGTAAATCCGTTTGCCAACGTAAAGGCCAGCTGGGTGATGGGGTTGGCGCCCGCTTCGGCAATATGATAGCCGCTGATGCTGACGCTGTAAAAGTTCCGCACTTTTTCCTGAATGAAATACTCCTGCACATCGCCCATCAGCTTCAGCGCAAACTCGGTGCTGAAGATGCAGGTATTTTGGGCCTGGTCTTCTTTCAATATATCGGCCTGTACCGTACCCCGTACCTGCTGCAACGCGGCCTGACGGCATTGGGCATACACATCGGCAGGCAGCACCTCATCGCCACTGAGGCCCAGCAACAGCAACCCCAATCCGTTATTACCTTCCGGCAAGGCGCCCGGAAAAGCGGGATTGTGGTACACCGGACGGTTGCCGTCGGGGTACTTGCGTTGCAAAGCGGCTTCCACCCAATCCTGACGCCCGTTGGCCACAATCCATTTTTCGCACTGCTGGTCGATGGCGGCATTCATGAAAAAAGCAAGAATAATGGGTGCCGGACCATTGATGGTCATGGACACGGATGTACGCGGACTGCACAGGTCAAAGCCACTGTATAGTTTTTTGGCATCATCTACCGTGGCTATGCTAACGCCGCTGTTGCCTATTTTACCATAGATATCGGGCCGGTAATCGGGGTCTTCGCCGTACAGGGTTACACTGTCGAAGGCAGTGGAAAGGCGCTGGGCCGGCTGCCCCATCGAAACATAATGAAACCGCTTGTTGGTGCGTTCGGGTCCACCTTCGCCGGCAAACATCCGCGTGGGGTCTTCTCCTTCCCGCTTCAGCGGAAATACCCCTGCGGTAAACGGGAAATGGCCGGGTACGTTTTCCTGTGCCTGCCAGCGCAGCAAATCGCCCCAGTCTTTGTATTTGGGCAGTACCACTTTGGGTATGCGGGTGCCCGACAGGCTATGCGTAAACATGGGCTGGCGTATCACTTTATCCCGCACCGTGTATTCATAATAATCCTGCTGATACGCAGCCACCTTATTGGGCCAGTTGTTGATGAGTTTACGGGCAACTGGCGTGAGCTGATCGGTATAAAACTGAATCTGCTTGTCGATAAGTTCAATTGCCGCTGCCGGAGCACCTGCCGCCGTAAGCGTTTCTTTCGCACCCTGCAACTGATACAACTTGGAGGCAAAGCCGCTTTGTTGGTTTACCAACTGGTCGTAGCTGCGGTTGTTTTCGGCAATTTCGCTCAGGTAACGGGTACGGGTGGAGGGAATGATGGCCTGAGTAACCTTAGCTGTTTGCGCAAATGAAAAATTGCCGAAGCGTACACCGGTTTTCTTTTCAATAACCTGCAGCAGTAGTGCAAACAAACGGTTCACACCCTCATCATTAAACTTACTGGCCATGGTGCCCACAATGGGCAGTTCTTCATCGTTGGCGCTCCACAGGCCGTGGTTGCGCTTGTATTGCTTGCGTACCTCCTGCAGCGCATCTAACGCACCAGCCTTGTCGAACTTATTCAGGCACACCACGTCGGCATAATCGAGCATGTTAATTTTTTCGAGCTGTGAGGCGGCGCCGTATTCGGGCGTCATCACATACATACTCACATCGCAGTAATCCAAAATCGAGGCATCGCTTTGGCCTACGCCGGCGCTTTCGAGGATGATGAGGTCAAAACCGGCGGCCCGGCAAATATCCAGTGCGTGCTGCACGGCGCCGCTCAGGGCGGTATTCTCATCGCGGGTGGCCAGGCTGCGCATGTATGCCCGCGGGTGGGCTATGGCGTTCATGCGAATGCGGTCGCCCAGCAGGGCGCCGCCGGTCTTCTTTTTGCTGGGATCAACGGAAATAACCGCAATGGTTTTGTCGGTAAAATTGTGCAAATAGCGGCGCACAATTTCATCGGTTACCGATGATTTACCGGCACCGCCGGTACCTGTGATGCCAAGGACGGGTGCCCCCTCCTTACCTCCCCCGGAGGGGGAGGGTTGTTCAGCCGCACTATTTAGTTCAAACTCTCTCTTGTCGGGAAGAACTTGTAACGTATGATAAATTTTTTGAATCACTTCCTCTATACGATACAGGATATCATCATTTGTAAATCGAAGAACTGTAAAACCGAATTGCTTTAATATTTCAGTCCGTTCTTCATCCTTAATTTGCACTTCCGGTAACTGGTGGTACAATCCATCAATTTCAATAATCAAACCTTTTTTCAGGCAAGCAAAATCAGCAATAAACTGACCAATTACATGCTGACGACGAAATTTGTATCCTTCTTTCATGCCCTGCAACTTGTCCCACAGAACAGACTCTGCAACTGTAGGCACTGCTCGATGTACTAATGCGAAATCTTTCAGTTTTGCATAAAGTAAAGGGTCGGCCTTGAAATGTTTCACAGTCGTTGATATACCATCATAACCCCATTCATTTCCAATTAAGCCACATTCAGCTATGGTTATTGCTCTTGCGATACGTCTAATATCTTTTTTCTCATCCAAAGGAAGTTTGTCGTTCCATTTTTCGGGCGCCTGCCAATAGTCAGACTGCCGCCAATCCCTTCCCCCTCCGGGGGAGGCCGGGTGGGGGCGGCATTTTTCCAGCACATCGGCAATCATGCCTTCAAGGCCCATGTGGCGGCCGTCGTCGGGGCTGTAAATGCGGGTAATGCCGTACGCATGCAGTTCTTCAATTTCCTGCGGAAGTATGGTACCGCCGCCGCCGCCGAAAATGCGGATGTGGCCACAGCCATTTTCGTCCAGCAGGTCTTTCATGTATTTGAAAAACTCAACATGTCCGCCCTGGTAGCTGGTTATGGCAATGCCGTGCGCATCTTCTTCAATGGCAGCTTCCACAATTTCTTTTACGCTGCGGTTGTGGCCGAGGTGGATGATTTCGGCGCCCATGCTTTGCATAATACGGCGCATGATGTTGATGGCAGCATCATGGCCGTCGAAGAGGCTGGCTGCGGTTACAATCCGAATTTTCTGATCCATTCTACGTAATTTGATTACGAACAGTCGTTTGCAAAAATAGTTATTTCAATGCGCCCCAACGAAAGAGCCCCGGCAGATGCCGGGGCTCTTTTTATATGAAAGGTTGGCTTTCATTATTAATTGTATCCTTCGTTTTGAACCAGGTTCTTGTTTACGTCCATCTCCCGTTGGGGGATGGGCATAATCAAACGCGGGCTGTTCCAGGCGGGCCCATTTGTTCCGGAAGAACCCGGCATGGCCAGCCGCAAACGCTTAATATCGTGCAGGTAATGGCCTTCAAATGCCAGTTCGAGGTGGCGCTGGCGAATGATATCGTCGAGCGTAACCGAAGCTACCGATGGCAGGTTAACGCGGTTGCGTATGGTGTTTACATCATCTAAAGGAGTAGCGCCTACCGCTGTTCCCAAGCGGAAGTTGGCCTCGGCGCGGGTGAGGTACATTTCGGCCGAACGGATTACCGGCACATGTCCAAAACGATCAAGATGCTTACGGGTAAGCCGACGGTTGGTAGTTACGAAATAGGTGCGGCGGAAATCGCCTACTTCATGCAGGTTTACCCAGGCGGTTTGAATATCCATATCGCCGCGACCGGCCGTACCGGGTATGCTGCTTACGGTTTGTCCGTAATAAGTATTTAAACCGTTAGTTCCATCCTGTGTGGTTACGCGGATGTAGAAAATGTATTCGTTGGGAGCAACACCGCCAAAATTGATGTAGTTAAACCAAAGGTTGTTAAAATCGGATGTAAGCGGGTACAGGCCTGATTGTATTACTTCATTGGCTTTATCACGTGCGGTAACATAATCGTGTTGCATTAAAGCAATTCGCGATAGCATGGCTTTTGCAGCCCAGCGGGTTGCATAATGCTGAAAACGCGTATTGGGCAGTAATGTTTCTGCACGTTGTAAATCCTGCTTGGCCTGGTTGTAAATCTGAGCCACGGTAGCACGGGCAGGATAGTGCTCATCGGTCAGTTTACTTGCTTCAAAGGGGGTGGACTTCAATACCAGCGGCACAGCCAAATTGGTATTGTTGTTGGCGGGGTTATCGGTATCCCAGGGTTTGCCATACAAGCGGGCCAGTTCAAAATACATGCAACCGCGGAGGAACAATGCTTCGCCCTCCAACCATGCTTTGTTACGGATTGTACCTTGGCTGAGGTTGAGGTTTTCCAGTACCAGGTTACAGCCGTTGATGGTACGGTAGGCATTTTGCCACAGAGAAGTGGCCCATCCGTTATCTACCAAAATGAGGTTACTGGTTGTTGTAATGCTGGCAATTTGCAGCAATCCGTTAAAAGTACCGCGAAACCGCTGGTAATAGCGGTTGGCCCACAGGTCGGCCATCAGTTGTATATCACCACCGTAACCAGCCGTACTGGATACACGGTCATAGCAACCGATTAGCAAGCCTACTAAGTCACCTTCGGTTTTAAGCCCTGACTCCGGAGTAAGGCTTTGGAAGGGAATTACATCGAGGCGCTTGTTGCAAGACTGGATCGAGAGCAGCAGCACCGGAACCAGTAAAAGCGCAATGAGTTTATTTTTCATGTTCAGAATTTTTTTGGTTGCAAATGGGTTTAGAATCCTACGTTAATACCAAACAAAATGGTGCGGGGCTGGGGCGGTGTGTAAAAGTCGTTGCCCTTTGAAATATTGCTGTCGAAACTGTCGGCATTCACTTCCGGATCCCACAGCGGATAATTGTTGGTAAAGGTAAGCAGGTTCATACCCGATACATATACCCGCAGGCGTTCAACCTTGATGCGCTTCAGCATTTCTTTCGAAAAAGTGTATCCCAGGTTTAAGGTACGCAGGCGTACAAACGAACCATCTACAATGAAACGGCTGCTGCGCTGGTTGCCATTACCAAACCAGTAGCGAGCCTGCGGTACATTGGTGATGTCGCCGGGCTTTTGCCAACGCTTCATTTGATCGGCGGTTTGGTTGTCTTCGTAAATCATGTTAGCCATCGAATACTGGCCCATACCAAACACCGATACTTTGTTTCCAAACGTACCGTTGAAGAAAATCGAGAGGTCGAAACCTTTGTAGGTGAAGGTATTGGTAACGCCACCAATCCAGCGGGGGTTGGGGTCGCCTACCACCACACGCTGCGCCTGGTTGTATTGTGCGTTGCTCAGGATGGTGCGGTCAATGGTGCCATCCGATTTCTTTTCGTTTTTATAGAACTGGGCATCGCCGTTTTGCGGATTTACACCAGCATATTCAACGGTAAAGAATACACCCAGCGGCTGGCCTTCCATGGCACGGTTCAGGTTACCTACGCCTCCTTCAATTACCTGGCCATTCAGGTCAACCACTTTATTGCGGTTGGTTGCAAAGTTCAGCGAAGTAGTCCAGGTAAACTTACCTACAACGTTCTGCGTATTCATTACAAACTCAAAACCTTTGTTGCTCATGCGGCCCAGGTTTTTCACCACCGAGGCAAAACCGGTTGAGGTAGGAATGTTTACGTTTAACAGCAGGCCTTCAGAATTGCGGATGTAGTAGTCCACTTCACCGGTGAGGCGGTTGTTGAAGAAGCCAAAGTCGAAGCCCACATCAAACTGCTTGCTGGTTTCCCAAGTAAGATCGGGGTTACCGATTTGCGAGGGAAACTGACCACCGATACCGGCATAACCGGCACTACCGGTAAACAGGCCCAGCTGGGGGAAGTTGCCGATTTCGGCATTACCCACAATACCATAGCTGGCACGAAGTTTCAGGAAGCTCAGATCTTTAATCTTGCTCATGAATTTTTCTTCCGAAAGAATCCATCCGGCAGAAGCGGCGGGAAAGAAACCATAACGATTGTTAATACCAAAGCGGGAAGAGCCATCAATACGTCCGCTGAGCGATACCAGGTATTTGTCGTTAAACTTATAATTACCCCGCAGGAAGTACGAAAGGAAACGGAAGTTGGTTTCCGAAGAGCTACCGCCGGAAATGGTGGCAGCGCTGGCGATACGCTGGTACGAATCCGAGGGGAAGTCGAGGCCTTCTACAAAATTGTATTTGGCGGTTGACTGCTGGTATTGCATACCCAGTGTTGCCGAAATATCGCTCTTACCGAATGTATTGGTATAGTTGAAATAGTTGTTGGTATTATAGTTGGTAACAAAGGTACCGCGGTTGATACCCAGGCCGCGTACCGCACGGGTTTGGTTGCGCACGGTTTGTGACTGGAAGTAACCTTCTTCCTGCTGGCTCAGCAGGTCCACACCAAATTCACTCTGGAAAATAAGGCCGGGAGCCAACTTGGCGGTTGCATAACCGTTGCTGAAATTCCGGAACGATTCGGCGGTAAACTTGGCATAGTTAACGGTAATGATGGGGTTGTAATACATCGGAATGTTTACATCACCCGGAGGCGTTCCCGCGGGCAAGCCCGTATTGGGATCAATATTGGGCGTCATGGGCATCAGAGCCACACTTTGCAACGGGTTGGAGAAGGCGTTGTCGTCGGGCAAGCGGCGGTTCAAGGTACGGGCCACACTGGTGGTAAGGCCCAGCGTGAGCCAGTCGTTGGCCTTATGATCCAAATTCAAACGGCCGGTAAAACGCTCGAGATTGTTACCGATGATGATTCCTTTTTGATCGAGGTACTGGCCCGACATGAAGAACTTGGTTTTGTCGTTACCACCGCTCATTTGCACATCGGCCTGGTTGTATAACCCCTTTTGGAACACCACATCCTGCCAATCGTAGGTTTTTTTAGGATCCGTATCCCACTGTCCGTAGCTGAAGTAGCTCATCCAGTCTTTGGCATATTGCGTTTCGCTAAACGGATCGGTGATGGGAGTGCCATAAGAATCGTCAATGTATTTGGCTCCTTCCAGCAACAACTCAGCATATTGTTCCGAGTTCAGCATGGGAACACGGCGGGTAGATTCAGAGTAGCCTGTTTGAAAGTTCACACTCACGTTGGTTTTACCGCTCTTTCCTTTTTTTGTAGTTATCAGCACCACGCCGTTAGCGGCACGGGCACCGTAAATAGCGCCGGCAGAAGCATCTTTCAATACTTCAATCGACTCAATATCGTTGGGGTTGAGGTCAACCAGCGGGTTGGTAGCACCACCATAGCTGCTTTGGCTGTAAGTAGTAATGGGCACACCGTCAACCACGTAAAGCGGTTCGTTACCGGCACTTACCGAAGAGTTACCCCGTACCCGTACGCTAACCGCCTGGCCCAGTTTACCCGACTGGCTGTTAACATACACACCGGCGGCACGTCCCTGCAGGGCCGCATCAACGGTAGGAGTTGGCATGTTTTCAATTTCCTTACCCTTTACCCGGGCAATGTTACCGGTTACCTCCCGTTTGATTTGCGTACCGAAACCGGTGATCACCACTTCCTGCATGGTGCGTGCACCGGGGGTTAAGGCCACCATGGCAGTATTGCCGGTAACCGGCAATTCCAATTCTTCAAATCCCACAAAGGAGAATTGCAGAATTACCCTGCCGGCAGGAACGGAAATTTTAAAGGAACCGTCCGGATTGGACAATGCAACCGTATTCGATCCTTTTACACGAATTGTAACACCCGAAAGCGGTGAACCATCTTTTGCATCGGTAACTTTACCGGTTACCTCTCTGTTTTGAGCCCATGCGTAACTGAAAACCAGCATGAAACCCAACATCAGTTGGAGCAATTTTCTCATGTCAGTTGTTTTGATTGAACGTGAAAATAGAAAAAAAAACGACTTCGTAAATTTTTTGTTAAAAATACCTCGTAATTACACCGGACAGGAATAATACCCCGGGCGCTGCACAAGCCCATAAATTATTTTCACATATATTATTTGCATATATAAAAAAACAGCAGGCTTTTTGAAGAAAGCCTGCTGTTTTCATGAAAAAAATTGATAGTTTTAATCGCGTCTGCCTAAAAATATCAGTATGTACTGCACCAACATGGCAACCGAAGCCAAGGCAGCCACAACATAGGTCATGGCAGCCCATTTGAGGGCATCTTTGGCACCGGGGGCTTCGTAGCTGTTGGTTACATTGGTATGATTGAGCCAGGCAAGCGCCCGGTTGCTGGCATCAAATTCCACCGGCAGGGTAATGATGGAAAACAGGGTAGAAATGGCAAATAAACCGATACCAATCAGCAGTACGGTAGCATTACCGCTACCAAAGCCCAAACCCAGTCCGGCCAGTATTACCCATTGCGACAGTGTGCTGCTTACCTGCACCAGGGGCACCAGGCGGGAGCGCAGCATCAGCCACTGGTAAGCCGTAGCATGCTGTACCGCATGGCCTACCTCGTGGGCAGCTACGGCCGCAGCCGCAATGGAGTTACCATTATATACTTCGGGGCTGAGGTTTACGGTTTTGTTCAGCGGGTTGTAATGGTCGGTCAAAAAACCTTCTACCGACACCACTTTCACATCGTGGATGCCGTGTTCTATCAGCATTTTTTCGGCCACCTGCCGGCCGGTCAGGCCGCTCATCAGGGGCTCCTGGCTGTATTTTTTAAACTTGCTTTTCAGTTGCATTTGCACCAAAAAGCCAATTACCATAAACACTAAGGAGATAAAAAGAATTCCGGGAGTCATTGCTCGTTTTTTTGGCAAAATAAACTGCAAAAGGCTTACCAAAGCTGTTAAAAATCGCATTTCGACACAACCCGTCCTGCCTTCCGCCAATTTGGCGTACCCGGCTGATTTCCAGCACCTTTTCTTTGTTGAGACTTTGCGGCAGCTTTTTGAAAGACACCCTCACAAGTGTTTGATTTACAATAAAATAAAATCGTTTTCCGAAAAGTCCTGCCAGCTTTTCCGGTGCCAGCCGCCGGTCAAAAACTTATTCACAGGGGCCAAAAATAATTTTGAAATGTGGGGGTTATTTGTAATTTAGCAATAGAATTTAATGGGTTAGTAAGTACAAAGGGTTGGAAGCAATTCCAGCCCTTTTACTTTTTATAAACCCTGCCCTGCAGCCGCATTTTTACCTCCATAAACGAGCCCGGCGGCGTTGCATCTGGTGCCCCAAAAAAAGATCTCCCTGCAATTAGTTTTGAAAAATTCTACAACCACAAAGGGCACGAAGAAATGCACAAAGGGCACAAGGCATTCCCAATCCGATAACTTGAAATTGGAACGAAGAGAAAAATTGGAAACTCCTGATATGATCTATCACTTTGTGCTCCTCGTGAAAGCATTGCGACCGTTGCGGTAAAATTTGCACCCCCCTACGCAAATACCATGCAAAGCGAAGCCCCTACCTTTACGCCATGGCAAAAGTGAAGACCGCATTTTTTTGTCGCAACTGCGGCTATGAATCGGCTAAATGGCTGGGGAAATGTCCGGCCTGCAACGAGTGGAACACGTTTATTGAAGAAGTAATATCCAAAGATACCGGCAGTTCCAAACAGCTTTGGAAAGAACGCAACACAGGCGAAGCGGCAAAAGCCGTGCTGCTGCAGGAGGTATTGGGCACAACAGAACAACGCATTCTTACGCCCGATAACGAACTCAACCGGGTGCTGGGCGGCGGCATTGTGCCCGGCAGCATAGTGCTGATAGCCGGCGAGCCGGGCATCGGTAAATCCACTTTGTTTTTACAACTGGGTTTACAACTGCAGGGTATCCGTACCCTGTATGTAAGCGGCGAAGAAAGCAGCCAGCAAATTCGCATGCGGGCCGACCGCCTGCAACTGCAGAACGATGCGTTTTACCTGCTTACCGAAACCTCCACCAACACCATTTTTCAGGAAGTCAAAAAACTGCAACCCCAGGTAGTGATTATTGATTCCATCCAAACCCTGCAAACACCTTATATCGAAAGCGGACCGGGCAGCATATCGCAAATCCGTGAAACCGCCGCCGAGCTGCAGCGCTTTGCCAAGGAAACCAATATTCCGGTTTTTTTAATCGGACATATTACCAAAGACGGCAGCATTGCCGGCCCCAAAATATTGGAGCATATGGTGGATACTGTGCTGCAGTTTGAAGGCGACCGGCATTATACCTACCGCATTTTACGCACCATGAAAAACCGCTTCGGCTCCACCTCCGAGCTGGGCATTTATGAAATGACGGCCACCGGCATGCGCCCCGTAAGCAACCCCAGCGAAATACTCATCACCCAAAAAGAAGAACAACTCAGCGGTATTGCCATTTCCGCAACGATGGAGGGTTTACGTCCGTTGCTGATTGAGGTACAGGCCCTGGTAACGCAAAGCGTGTACGGCACGCCGCAACGAACCGTAAGTGGTTTTGACCTGCGCCGCCTGCAACTACTGCTGGCCGTACTCGAAAAACGCGGCGGCTTTCAGTTTGGCACCAAAGATGTGTTTCTGAACATCGCCGGCGGATTGAAAGTGGAAGACCCTTCGATTGACCTGGCCGTACTCTGTGCCCTGCTCTCGAGCTACGAAGATGTGCCGCTGAACTCGCAGATTTGCTTTGCCGGCGAAGTAGGACTGAGCGGCGAAATACGGGCCGTAAACCGCATTGAACAACGCATAGCCGAAGCCGAAAAACTGGGTTTTGAAAAAATTATTATCAGTCGTTACAACCTGGGCGCCCAACATCAGGGCCGGCAAAAACCCCAGAATAAATACAACATTGAAATAATAACCATGAGCAAGGTGGAAGAATTGTACCGATACCTGTTTGTATAAACCGACCCTACTCATTTGCTCTTGTACTACAGTGTTTGTATCTTATTGGCGCTATACGTATGCGCCGGAACCTATACACCTGGATCAACGACCTGCTGCACCTCTTCTACCCGCATACCTGCGCCGGTTGCGGCAGCGATTTGCTGGAACAACAGCAACACATCTGCTTCCTGTGCCATTACCAGCTGCCGCTCACCGGCTTTGAAAAACACGCCGGCAACCCGGTGGAACGAATGTTTTATGGACTGCTGCCGGTGCAGGCCGCCAGCGCCACCTATTACTTCAACAAACAAACGGCTTTGCAGCAGTTAATACATGCACTCAAATACAAAAACCGGCCCGAAGTGGGCCTGCAACTGGGCCGGTGGATGGGGCAGCAACTGCAGCAGAGCAACCGCTTTGCCGCAGTACAGGCACTGGTACCCATGCCCCTGTTTGCCCACCGGCAACAACAACGGGGTTACAACCAGGCCGAACGCCTCTGCGCCGGCATGGCCGAAGTATTGCAGTTGCCGGTGTGGGACGATGTAATCATCCGCAGCAAAAACACCGCCACGCAAACCCGTAAAAGCCGCCTTGAGCGCCGCAGCAATGTAGCCGGCAGCTTTTACATCGCAAAGCCCCAGACGTTGGCAAACACGCATGTGTTGCTGGTAGATGATGTGGTTACCACCGGCGCCACGTTGGAAGCCTGCGGCGCCACCCTGCTGCAGGTGCCGGGGGTACAGTTGAGTATTGCCACCCTGGCCTGGGCCACAAAGGATTAAGGCCATTCGGCCGGGCTTGCTTATTTTTACAGGGCGTGAAATTTTTTTTATACATACTGCTGCCGCTGGCCCTATTGGCGGCCTGCCGTAAAGACACCCTTACCAACAAGGATGCCCGCCTGCTGCTTTCAGCCGATTCGGTACGCTTTGATACCGTTTTTACCAACGCCGGCTCCACCACCCGCTTCTTTCTCATCAAAAACGAAAACCGGCAACCCATCCGCATCAGCAAAGTGCAACTGATGGGCGGCAGTACCTCGCCGTTTCGCATGAATGTGGACGGTATTGCCGGCACCG
This sequence comes from Lacibacter sp., assembly GCA_046297415.1. Lineage (GTDB taxonomy): Bacteria > Bacteroidota > Bacteroidia > Chitinophagales > Chitinophagaceae > Lacibacter. The sequence goes on along the minus strand of JBKBIL010000003.1, from coordinate 203,135 downwards.
TTGTTACCGACCTCGAAATTGAGGGCAACGACAGCATGTACGTGTTTGTAAGCGTAAACATTAACCCCAATGCCGATTTGCAACCGTTTGTGCTCAACGATAGCATTGCCGTGGAGTGGAACAACAATCGCAGCTTTGTACAACTGGAAGCCTGGGGACAAAACGCACGCTACCTGCGCAACACGGTCATTCGCACCAATACCGTTTGGGACAACACCCTCCCCTACGTAATACTGGGGGGCTTGTATGTTGACACGCCGGCCACCCTTACCCTGCAGCCGGGCACCCGGGTGCACCTGCAGGCAAGCGCCCCCCTGGTGGTGGATGGCAGCCTGGTGGTAAACGGTACCAAAACCGATAGCATAACCTTTCAGGGCAACCGCCTCGACCTGCCTTACCGCAACTTTCCCGGCAGCTGGCCCGGCATATATTTCCGCGGCAGCAGCCGCAACAACGTGCTGACGCATGCCATCATTAAAAACGCCTATCAGGGTATCATAGCCGAAGGCCCCGCCCCCGGCGGGCAGCCCAAGGTAACGCTGCTCAACTGCATACTCGACAATATGTACGATGCCGCCCTGCTGGGCTTTAACAGCAGCATCAGCGCCGGCAACTGCCTCATCAGCAACAGCGGCAACAACATCTTACTGGTGTACGGCGGTTCGTACAGTTTTACGCATTGCACGGCCGTTTCGTACTCCAACAGCTTTATTACCCATAAAAGTCCGGTTGTGGTGGCTACCAATTTCACCCGCCAAAACGGGCAGGTTATCACGGCCCCCCTGCAGGCTAATTTCACCAACTGCATCATTTGGGGCAGCGAAGGCTTTGTGGATAACGAAATTGTAGTGCAACGCGAAGGAACCGCCCCCGCCAACGTGGTGTTGCAGCACGTTTTGTTTCGGGCCCGTACCGACCCGCAACATACCAGCTTCACCAACGTAATTCGCAATACCGACCCCGCATTTGACAGTGTAGATGCCGGCCGCCGCATCTTTAACTATCGTCTGCGGGCCGGCTCGCCCGCCATTAACCGCGGCATGGTTACTCCGCTGCTTACCGACCTGGACGGTTTGCCCCGCGTGGGCCTGCCCGACCTGGGTTGCTATGAGCGGCAATAAATATTTTTGCCGGCGCATCCAACCAGATGGCGCCGGCAATTGTTAATTTTCAAAAATTTCAAATTATGCTTCGCCTGCTTCTTGTTACCGTAGTACTTCTGTCGTACGCATTTACTACCCACCAACCGCAAACTACTTCGGCCATGCAAACCCTGCCCAGCATTCATCGTTTTAAGGTAGAAAGCCTCGATGGCGGCACCATTGATTTTGCAGCCTTTAAAGGCAAAATGATTTTGATTGTAAATACCGCCTCGCAGTGTGGCTATACCCCGCAGTATGCCGAACTGCAGCAACTGTACGAAAAGTATAAAGACAAACTAGTGGTGGTGGGCTTTCCGGCCAACAATTTCGGCGGACAAGAACCCGGCACCAATGCGGAAATCAAAAACTTCTGTCAAAAAAATTATGGCGTAACCTTTCCCATGGCGGCCAAAGTAAGCGTGAAGGGCGATGATATTGCCCCCATCTTCAAATGGCTTACCAGCAAGTCGGAAAACGGCGTAATGGATGCTACCATCCGCTGGAACTTCAACAAATTTTTGTTGAACGAAAAAGGCGAGCTGGTGGCCTACTTCCCCAGCAGCACCAAACCGCTGAGCAGCGATATTACCGCGAAGTTGTAAAAAAGGTTGTAGGTTGAAGGTTTGAGGTTGAAGGTTTGACGTTGAAAGTTTGAGGTTGAAGGTTTGAGGTGGAAGGTTTGGGGTTGAAGGTTTGAGGTGGAAGGTTTGAGGTTGAAAGTTTGGGGTTGAAAGTTTGGGGTTGAAGGTTGAAGGTTTGAGGTTAAAGGTTTGGGGTTGAAAGTTCGAGGTTGAAGGTTTAAGGTTGAAGGTTGTACAACGTTCAACCTCAATCTTTCATGTTACAATCAATCCCCCGAAATCCCGAATCTCCCACATTCGGTAGAAACCCGCAACCCGTATCCCACAACTCGTAACCCGTAACTCATAACCCTAACCTAACCCCTCACACCCTACACCTTACGCCTTACACCTCACTCCCCCCACACCTCATACCTTACGCCTTACACCTTACACCCTACACCTTACACCTTACACCTTACGCCTCACCCTACGCCTTACACCCCCAAGCCCCAACATTTCCCGCTTCCGCTTATCTTCGCCCCGCATGCAGTTTCAAGATGTTATTGGCCAGGATGCGGTGATACGGCAGCTACGCGACATGGTGGATCAAAACCGCCTGAGCCATGCGCTGTTGTTTGTGGGCAAGGAAGGGAGCGGCGCCCTGCCGCTGGCCCTAGCATTCAGCACATACATCATTGAACAAAACGAAGCAGCACCCGCTGCCGCCCCCTCACTGTTTGGCGAAGCGCCGGCCCCTCCGGCCGAAAAACACGGCGTGGCCCTGGCACAGCAGTACATCCACCCCGATATCCACTACAGCTATCCGGTTATTGCCCGCAAACCGGGCGATAAACCCAAGGCCACCGACTTCATCGCCGAGTGGCGGGAGTTCATCAAACTATACCCCTACGGCAATGTGTACGACTGGCTGCAATTCATTGGCGCCGAAAACAAACAGGGCAACATTACGGCCGAAGAGTGTAACGACATCATCCGCAAACTCAACCTCAAGAGCTTTGAGAGCCCCTACAAAATTCTGATTTTGTGGATGGCCGAATACCTGGGCAAAGAGGGCAACAAACTGCTGAAACTGATTGAAGAACCCCCGGCCAACACCCTGTTTATTTTGATTTGCGAACGCGAAGAACTGGTATTGCCCACCATCGTCAGCCGCTGCCAAACCATTCGCATACCGCCCCTTACCCTCAATGCGGTAGCCCTTGCCCTGCAGCAACGCTGCAAACTGCCCGAAGAGCAGGCCCGGCAAATTGCCGGCGTATGTGAAGGCAACTACCGCGAAGCCCTGCAACTGATACAACACGCCGAAGAAGACTGGCAACGCCTGCTTCGCGATTGGCTCAATGCCATTTACCGCAATGCCGGCATTGAGCAGGTGCAGTGGGTAGAAGGCATCAGCGGCATGGGCCGCGAAAAACAAAAACAATTTTTGCAGTACTTTCTGCATCTCATTGAGCAAAGCATCCGCCTGCGCACCATGGGCAACGGACCCCTGCCCCTTACCGCCACCGAGGCCGACTTTGCCTCGCGGCTCAACAACATGTGTGATGTTGACCAGCTGGAGGCCATCACTACCGAGCTGGAAAAAGCCACCTACTACGTGGAGCGCAACTGCAACCCCAAAATGCTGTTTATGGCCCTTACCATCAAGTTGTTCCACATCATTCGCCTGCATACCACTATTGGCGTGCAATAACAGCCGCACCCCGTGTGTGCAAAAAGTGCTACCTTTGAATTTGCATGCCTTCCCGTGCGTTGTTGCAGTGCCGCTGGCCGAAGGCAAACAGGCAAGCCCCTTGAAAAGCTGAAAGTACCCTGCGCCCGGGCGTGTAGGGCGTGGCAACCCGAAACGTAATGCCGGCACTTGCGGCCGGCCTCATGCATACAAAGAGTTGATGCGCAACTACCCAAAAGCCGACACACCGGCCTGTGCATACCCGTAACCGCGATTGCTTCTTTCCGCTTTTGAGCAGCCTGTAATTTTATTAATCACCTCAGTAGCAAACCTTTATGAGTTGTAGCAGTTGTGGAACCGGAAAACCCAATGGCTGTAAAAGCAACGGCGGCTGCAGCACCGGCGGCTGTAACCGCCTGAATGTGCACGATTGGCTGGCCAATTTACCTTTTAGCGACCCCAACAGCGATTGCCGCATTGTTGAGGTAACCTTCAATAACGGCAGCCGCAAAGATTTTTACCGCAACAATACCCTGCAGCATTTTGAAAAGGGCGATATGGTTACGGTAGAAGGCGTAGGCGGTTTTGATGTGGGCATGGTAAACCTGAGCGGCGAACTGGTACGCCTGCAAATGAAGAAAAAGGGCGTGAAGGAAGACAGCCCCGATATTAAAAAAATTTTGCGGCGGGCCAATGAGCTGGACCTGCAAAAGTGGCGCGAAAGCAAGGAGCGGGAAAAACCGGCGCTGGTACGTGCCCGGGCCATCATCATTCAGCAAAAGCTGAACATGAAGCTCATTGAAGTGGAGTTTCAGGCCGACGGCCGCAAAGCCACCTTTTACTATACCGCCGACGACCGGGTAGATTTTCGGGAACTGATAAAAATTTACGCCAGCGAGTTTAAGGTAAAGGTAGAAATGCGGCAAATCGGCATTCGGCAGGAAGCCGCTAAAATTGGCGGCATTGGCAGCTGCGGCCGCGAACTGTGCTGCAGCACCTGGCTTACCGATTTCAAGAGCGTTACCACCACCGCGGCCCGCTATCAAAACCTCAGCATCAACCAGGCCAAGCTCAGCGGCCAGTGCGGCCGCCTCAAATGCTGCCTCAACTACGAGCTGGATACCTACCTCGATGCCCTGCAGCATTTTCCCAACAACGCCGATACGCTGGAACTGGAACGCGGCACGGCCACCCTCATTAAAAAAGATATTTTCAAAAACCTGATGTGGTACGTGCTGCCCGACAGCAACAAGCAATACCCCGTTCCCATTGAGCGGGTAAAAGAAATACGGGCCATGAATGCCCGGGGCGAGCGCCCCGCCGAACTGGGCGCCGTAGAACTCTCTCCTGCCCGGGCCGAAGAAAAAGAAATGGCCAATGTGGAGCTGGTGGGCCAAATCAGCCTGCGGGCGCTCGAACGCAACAGCCGGCGCCGGCGCGATAAAGAACGCCAACAGCAACAACAACAGCGCCAGCAACAACAGGCCCGGCAGCAAAAACCGCAACAGGCGGCCGCACCCAAGCAACAACAGGCTAACAAACCCCACCCCCGGCAGGGCGAAAAAAATAAACCGGGCGGCAAAGCCCCCGAAAGCGGCAAGCCCCCACGGCGGCGTAACAGAGGGGGCGAAGGCGGCAAGCGGCCCCCGGGCAACGAAGCCGCATCGTAGCATACCCATCAAAAAGCCATTTGTTGTACAACAAATGGCTTTTTTGCAATTATCTGTTGTGCTGTAGCCCGCCTACTTGTAAAGTCATTCGGCCGTTACACCCGCTGCCGGCATTACAAATACTTCCGAATTTCTTCCACCATTTCGGTGCGGGTAATGGGCACGCCTTTGATTTTGTTGTAAGCCTTTGCATCAATCAGGTAAGTATCGCGTATGATTTTTACCAGCTGGCCGTTATTGATTTCGGGCACCAATACGGTTTCGTAATTCTTCAGCAAGGCGCCCAGGTTGCGGGGGAAGGGCCGCAGGTAGCGCAGGTGGGCATGTGCTACCGGCGCGCCTTCGGCCAGCAAATCGGCCACGGCGGTTTTGATGGCACCGTAGGTACTGCCCCAGCCCAGCACCAATACCTTACCGTTGGACACACCCGAATCGAGTTGTTGCTCGGGTATGTATTGGGCAATGGCATCCACCTTTGCCTGGCGCACTTTTACCATGTGCTGGTGGTTTTCGGGGTCGTAACTGATGTTGCCGGTTACATCCTGCTTTTCAAGGCCGCCAATGCGGTGCTCCAGCCCCGGCGTACCCGGCACGGCCCAGGGGCGTACCAGTTTTTCATCGCGTTTGTAGGGCATAAACTTTTCTTCGCCTGCCTCGAGCTCTTTTTTAAACTGCACGGTAATGGGCGGCAGGTCGGCCGATTGCGGAAAGCGCCAGGGTTCGGCGCCGTTGGCAATGTAGCCATCGCTCAACAATATTACAGGCGTCATGTGTTGTACCGCTATGCGTACGGCTTCGTAAGTGGCATCAAAACAGTCGCTGGGTGTGGCGGCTGCCAGTACCGGCATGGGGCATTCGCCGTTGCGGCCGTAGTAGGCCTGCAGCAGGTCGCTTTGCTCGGTTTTGGTGGGCAGACCGGTGGAGGGGCCACCCCGCTGAATGTTAATAATTACCAGCGGTATTTCGAGCATTACGGCCAGGCCCATGGCTTCGGTTTTGAGGGCAATGCCGGGGCCGCTGCTGGTGGTTACGCCCAGGGCGCCTCCATAACTGGCACCTATAGCCGAAGTAATGGCGGCTATTTCATCTTCGGCCTGAAAGGTTTTTACGCCAAAGTTTTTGTGGCGGCTCAGTTCGTGCAAAATGTCGCTGGCGGGCGTAATGGGATACGAACCCAAAAACAACGGCAGGCCGCTTTTTTCAGAAGCGGCAATAAGGGCGTAGGCCAGTGCCTGGTTGCCCATGATGGAACGGTACAGGCCGGGTTGCAGCTTGGCCCGCTCCATGCGGTAGGTGGTGGTAAAGGTTTCGGTTGTTTCGCCGTAGTTGTAGCCGGCCTGTAAGGCGGCAATGTTGCTGTTCAGAATTTCATCTTTTTTGCCAAACTTATCCCGCAAAAACTGAATGGTGCTATCCATGTCGCGGTTGTACATCCAGTACAAAAATCCGAGCACAAACATGTTTTTGGCCCGGTCTTTTTCTTTGGTACCCATGGCAAAATCCTTGAGGGCTTCCCGGGTCATTTTGGTAACATCCATTTTTATCACCTCATAGTTGGAGAGGCTGTCGTTTTCGAGCGGATTCTCTCCTTCGGGATAGTTGGCCAGGCGCAGGTTTTTGGCATCGAAGCCATCGGTATTTACAATAATCTTTCCGCCTTTTTTTATGGAATTCAAATTCACTTTCAAAGCAGCCGCGTTCATGGCCACCAGCACATCGCAGGCATCGCCGGGGGTAAAAACCGGGTTGCTGCTAAAGCGCAACTGGTAGCCGCTTACGCCGGGCAGGGTGCCCTGCGGGGCCCGTATTTCGGCCGGAAAATCGGGAAAGGTAGCCAGGTCCATCCCCATCAGGGCCGTGTTGTTGGTAAACTGGCTGCCGGTAAGCTGCATGCCATCGCCGCTGTCGCCGGCAAATTTGATGACCACATCACTTAAAACTTCTTCTTTACGTGCCATACGCCTTTTTTCTTGAATGTTTCAAAAATACAGCAAAAGCGGGCGCTGTGTTCACAAAAAAGGCGTGACTTGCGTCACGCCTCCGGGTGCGTTTTCTCAGAGCCCTTTCAGCAGTTCTTCTACAGCCACTTCCAGTTGCCGGTCGGTGCCGGCAGCCACTTGTTGCGGTTCGTTGCGTACCAGTATATCGGGCTGGGTGGGACTGTTTTCGAGGTAATTGCCTCTTACGTCTTTACAGCCTACGGCCGGCACGCCCCAAAGGATGCCGCTGTCCATCAACGGCTCCCAGCCGCCAAAGGTGCAGGTGCCCGGCACGGGCATGCCCACCAGTTTGCCGATGTTCAGTTCTTTAATCATAAACGCATAGCAGTGTCCATCGCTGTAATTGGCTTCGTTGGCCAGCGATATGCTGGATTTGGTCCATTGAAAGTTGGGCTCGTAACCGTTGAGGCGGTTATCAATACCGTAGTCGAGAAACTTTTTGCCGCTCAAAAACATGGCCAGGTCGGCCACGAGGTCGCCGCCGCTGTTATTGCGGGTGTCCACCACAATGCCCTTTTTGCTGAAGTGTTTGCCCATGATTTCGGCAAAGGTTACCCGAAAAGCGCCATCGTCCATGCCCGGTATGTGCACATAGCCCAGCTGGCCCTTGCTGAGGCGGTGCACCTCGTCGGCATTGCGTTTCACCCAGCGCTGGTACAGCAGGCGGTTTTCTTCGCCCAGGGTAATGGGCTTCACCGTCAGTTCGCGGCGGGTGGTACCGTCCACAATGCCCAGCAGGGTAAAGGTGCCGGCCTTGCGGTTGAGGTATTGCGCCAGGTCTTTATCGGGAGTGATGCGTTCGCCGTCAATGCTTTCGATGATGGTGCCGGGCTTGATGTTAAAGCCGGCCTTATCCAGCGGCCCGCCTTTGATAACTTCCAGCACCCGCACGCCGGTGCCTTTGTAGTTGTAATCGTAAAAAATTCCCAACGCGGCCGTAATGTCGCCAGTAGGGTCGCGGTTGGTAAACCCGCTGCCGCTGTGGCTTACATTCAGTTCGCCCAGCAGCTCGCTCAGCAGTTCGCTAAACTCGTAATTGTTGCCAATGTGGGGCAGGTATTTTTCGTATTCGGTTTTGTACAAATCCCAGTTCACGCCGTGAAACGACTGTGTGTAGAACGTGTTTTTGGTACGCCGCCACACGTGGTCGAACATAAAACGACGTTCTTTGAGCACATCCACAATCATTTCGCCATTGGGGCTGATGCGCTCCTGCTTACCCGAGTTGGGATCGATTTTGATGAAGTTGCTGCCGCTGTTTACGAAAATGGATTTTTGTTCTTTATCCCATTGCATGCTGCCGCCCTGGGCATTGAGGGTAGCCAGCATTTTGGTTTCGCGGGTGCGGAGGTTGGTGGTCCACAGGTTGTAACCCTGTTCAAAGCGGGCCAGGTAATACAGGTTTTCGCCGTCTTTGCTTACCAGCGCATCGGCCAGTGAAGAGGAGTGGATGGTGAGTTTGGCTTTCCGCAGTTCCAGGTCGTCCCAGTCAATCACCACACTGTCCGGGCCATTTTTCTTTTTGGCGGTATCGGCTTTCGCCTGTGCTTCTTCGGCTTCTTTTTTCAGTGCCGCCTCTTCTTTGGTAAGGCGGTACCGGTCGTACGCCTCTTTGGAAAAAAACAGGGCATAGGCATCGGCCTGCTTGCTGCCGCTCATGGCTGCGGCCCGCAACCCGTCGCGGGTGCTGAACCACAGCATGGCTTTGCCACCTAAAATCCAGCGGGGGCGGTAATCGTTAAAACCGCTTTGGGTGAGGTTTTCAATGCGGCTGCCATCGGCACGCACCAGGCCCACATCGCCGGCGGCGCTGCCGGGTACCGCATAATCAAACAACAGCCATTTGCCATCGGGGCTCCATTGAAAATACTGGTCGTTTTCGCCGCCAGAAAACAAATGGTTGCCGGTAAGCAGGGTTCGGGTTTGTTGGGTGGCAAGATTGTACACCCGCAGCAACACCCGGTTTTCGATGTACGCCACTTCTTTACCGTCGGGCGAATAGAGTGGCTGGGTATTGCCGTTGTTGTTCACAATCAGCGGCGTTTCGGTAAGCAGGGTGGCCGCATAAAAATACGGTTCCTCCTTGCGGGCAATGCGTGTTTCGTAAATACCCCAGCGTTGGTTGCGCTGGCTGCTGTACAGCAGGGCCTTTCCGTCGGGCGAGAAGCTGACGCTGCTTTCCTGCTCGGGAGTGTGGGTAATGCGCTTGGTAAGGCCGCCCTCCACGCTGGTTACAAACACATCGCCGCGGTACAAAAAGGCAATTTCTTTTCCGTTGGGCGATACGGCCATGCCGCTGCCGCCCGTTACCCGGTACACCTGCTGATCGGGGTAGCGGCCGTCGGCAAGAATGGTGATGGGTACTTTGCGGGGTTCGGCACCCTCCCGCAGGGTGTATATGCTGCCGTCGTAGCTGAAGCAAAGGGTGCCATCGGCGCTGCCGGTAAGAAAACGCACCGGATGGGTGCGGAAGCGGGTGAGCTGGCGGCTTTTCGGCGCATCGGGTTCCAGGTAGTGCACGTTAAACGAACCGCTTTCCTCGCTCAGGTAATAAAAACCTTTTTCGCCGGGTGCAAATACCGGGTTGCGGTCTTCGCCGGCAAAGCGGGTAAGTTGCGTGTGCGTGCCGGTTTTCAGGTTGTACTGCCAAATGTCGCGTGTAACCGAAGAGGTATGGTGCTTGCGCCAATCGTCTTCGCCACCCTTTTTATCCTGATACAAAAAGCGGCTGCCGTCTTTGCTGAAGGCAATGTACTCGGCAGGGGTGGTAAGCACCTGGGTTACCCGGCCGCCCTGGGTACCCACGGCATAGAGTTCCGTCATATAACGGGCAGGGTATTGACGATTTTCGGGCGCATCGAGGCGGGCAGCGCCAAACAGCACCTGCCTGCCATCGGGCGAAAAGCTGTAGGGATATTCGTTGGCCGAATGATACGTAAGCCGGCGGGCGGTACCGCCTTCGGCCGGAATGATAAAAATATCGAAGTTGCCGTAGCGGTCGCTGGCAAACGCAATGCTTTTACCGTCGGGGCTCCACACGGGCATAAAATCGTGCGCCGCATGCAGGGTAAGCGGTGTGGCGGTGCCGCCGCTTGCGGCAACCCGGTACAGGTCGCCTTTGTATGTAAACACAATCGTTTTTCCATCGGGCGAAAGGGTCGGATAGCGCAGCCACGAGGGCTCCTGTGCGGCCAGCATTGCGGGCAGCAGCAAACAGGTAAAAAGTTGTTTGATCATTGGCAACAAAAATTAACGGCATTAAAGATAAAGGGAAAGCAGGCTGTGCCGCAACAAAATGATAAGCGGCCTGCACCCGTGTACCTGCCGCTGTTGCATACCCGCAGGCGGGTATTCCCCGCCTGCCGTTGCGCTGTTAATTTTGAGAAAATTCAGCTGTATGAAGGCGTCGCTATTATTTTTACTGCTGCTGCTGTTTTACCGGCCGGCATCTGCCCAGTGGCCCGAAGTAAGCGTATCGAACTGGAGCGGTACGGCCATGTTTATTGTATCCGATTACTGGAAGCCGATTGAACCCCAACTGAAGGGTAAGGTGAGCGACAGCCTGCTGCTGCAAATAAAAAAGCGGTGTACGCAAAGCAACTGGCCGTCGTTGTTTCAATTTCCTACCAACAGTAATGCCGAGGAGGAGCAGAAGGCCCTGTTGTATGTGTGTAAAAAGTATCTGATTGCCACGTACGACAATATTCGCAACGGCAAAAACTTCGGCACCTACGGCATCATATACCTGCCCGTTGCGGAAAACCGGCAACACTACCCCGGAAACGACTGGCACGAAGACATTTATATGCTGGTGCCCATGAAAGATGTTACCGTTCTAAAAAAATGAACCGTAATAGCACAGGGCTGTACTGTTCAATGCCGCATGCGGTACTGCTATGGAGCGCAGGCAACCGGTTATTGCCCCTCTTTGTATTTTTTTTCGGTTGCCTGAGCCTGCTCAAAATCCAGAATCACGCCGTTAATGCAATAGCGCAGTCCGGTAGGAGGCGGGCCGTCTTCAAACACATGCCCCAGGTGGGCTTTGCAACGGCCGCACTGCACTTCGGTGCGGGTCATGCCATGGCTGTAATCGGGCGTGTAAATAAGGGCGCTTTTGCTGATGGGTTGGTAAAAGCTGGGCCAGCCACACCCACTTTCAAACTTGGTGTCGCTTTTAAACAACGGATTGCCACAGGCAGCGCAGTAATAGGTACCCACCTCTTTGAAATTTTCAAAGCGGCTGGTCCAGGGCCGCTCGGTACCCTTTTGCCGGGCAATGTAATACAACTCGGGCGATAGAATTTTTTTCCATTCCGCATCGGTCAGTTCCACTTTGGAAGTGTCGGTGCGGGAGTAAACCGGATTGCCGGGTTTTGAAGCGGAGGTATCGGAAGGCATACGATTGGTTTTATGGGTTTGCTGGGCTTCGCAACTCATGGCTGCCAGAAGCACCAAAAAGGCCGTAATATGATTTTTCAGGTGCATACGCTTGTGTTTCATGTACCTACAAGGCTGCAAAGCCGCCCGAAAGTTACGGAACCCCGGCCTTGCCCGGTACAAATGTGTAACAGTTGCGCCACAAAGCGGTTTCAAATAACAAGTGTTAACGCTTTGCGTTTTATATTTACGGCTCAACAGAGTACGACCGCTTATGTTCAATCTTATTTTATTTGGCCCTCCCGGCAGCGGCAAGGGTACGCAATCTGAAAAAATCATTGCACAATACGGATTGAAGCACCTGAGCACCGGCGACCTGCTGCGCAGCGAAATTGCAGCACAAACCCCGCTGGGTTTAGAGGCTAAAAAACTGATGGATAAAGGCCAGCTGGTACCCGATGAGGTGGTAGTGGGCATGATCAGCTCGGCGCTGGATGCCAACCCCGATGCTAAGGGATTTTTGTTTGATGGCTTTCCGCGTACGGTAGCACAGGCCGAAGCGCTGGATAAACTGCTGAAACTGAAGGGCACGCAAATAAACGTAATGATTGCCCTGCTGGTTAGCGAAGAAGAACTGGTAAAGCGCCTGCTGAACCGGGGCCTCACCAGCGGCCGCAGCGACGATACCAACGAAGAAGTGATACGGGCCCGCATTACCGAATACCGCAACAAAACCGCCGTAGTGGCCGATTACTACAAACAGTTCGACAAGTTTGTGGAGGTGGCCGGCGAGGGCAGCATTGATGAAATTTTCAACTCCATCTGCAACGTAATCAATCAACATATTTAATTGGGCAACAACACAAAAAATGCGGGCCAGGGCCCGCATTTTTTATTGCTGCTGTTCCGTTAGCGGAAACCGTCGCCATCGAGCAGGTTGCCCAGTCCGCCCAGCACGCTGCCCTCTTCTTTACGGTTGTAGGTACCATAGGCCAGTATGCGGCCGGCCAAACGCGATACAGGCAGGGTTTGAATCCACACACGTCCCGGCCCCTGCAAGGTGGCAAAAAACAAACCTTCGCCGCCGAAAATGGTGTTTTTGATACCTCCCACAAACTGTATATCAAAATTTACCGTATGGGTATAGCCCACTACACAACCGGTGTCAATTTTAATGCGTTCGCCGGGTTGCAATTCCCGTTCAAACACGTGGCCGCCGGCATGTACAAATGCCATTCCGTCGCCTTCCAGTTTCTGCATTATAAATCCTTCGCCGCCAAACAATCCGGTACCCAGTTTGCGCTGCAGGGCTATGCCCACGCTTACCCCCTTGGCGGCGCATAAAAAGGCATCTTTCTGGCACACCACCGGGCCTCCCAGCCGGTATAAATCGAGGGGGATGATTTTGCCGGGATAGGGCGCCGCAAAACTTACGTTGCGTTTGCCTTGGCTTACGTTGGTAAATGCCGTCATAAACAGGCCTTCGCCGGTTAACAGGCGCTTGCCTGCCGAAAAAAGCTTGCCCAGCAATCCTTTTTGCTGATGGCTGCCATCGCCAAAAATGGTTTCCATCTGTATGCCTTCGTCCATCAGCATAAAGCTGCCTGCTTCGGCAATGGCAGTTTCGTTGGGATCGAGCTCAATTTCCACGTATTGCATTTCTTCGCCTACAATACGATAATCAATTTCGTGTGCGGTAGCCGGCATATTTTTTTATTTGTGAAGATACAAGGGCACAAGGTTCACAATCGTTGAATTTTTTGTTAAACCGGCCATGCATAAAAAACCCCGCCAAAAAAAGCGGGGCAAGTAACCAAACCAGGCACAGCGCAGCAACGCCATGCAGTTATTTTGCGGGTTTATGGCCCAGCCACACCGGCTTACCCTGTATGCGCCGCACGAGGTACATGAAACCCACCAGCAAAAAGAACAAGGGTCCTAAAAAGCCGAGGAGCGCCACAAACTTGGTTCCGTAAAACTGTGTCATGGGCCTGCGTAACCGCTCGGCAATGATGTACATGCTGGGCACCATCATCAACGTCAGGAAAAACGCAAATACCAGGCCGTAAATAATCGTCCAGCTGAGCGGGCCCCAAAACACCACGCTATCGCCCCCAAAGAAAATTTTGGGATTGAGATGCTGGAACAGCGATACGAAGTCGATATTAAAACCTACCGCCAGCGGTACCAGGCCGCCAATGGTAGCAAGCGCCGTTAGCAATACCGGAATGATGCGAATTTTACCGGCCTGTACCGCCGCTTCACGGGTACGAAAACCACGGCTGCGCAGCTCATCGGTAAACTCAATGAGCAAAATACCGTTTTTGATAACAATACCGGCCAGGCCCACAATACCTACGCCCAGCATAATGGTGGCAATGGTTTGGCCGGTAAGCGCATAGCCCAGCAGCACACCAATGATGCTGAAGAAAATTTCGGTAATAACGATGAAGGGCTTGCTGAGGCTGTTGAACTGCAGCACCAGAATCAGGAAAATGAGCCCGATTGCCATAATAAGTGCCGTACCCAAAAACTGGCTGGTTTCTTTTTCCTGCTCGCTTTGACCGCTTTGGCGGATGATGATGTCTTCGGGCAGTTTTACCTTGTTTTTGAAATCGTCAATTTTTGTTTTCAGGGCGGCGTTGATGGCTGCGGTTTGCCGCGGATCGGCCACGTTCGACTGCAGCTGAATGGTGCGCTTCAGGTTTTTGCGCTTCACGCCACCGCTGGTATTGGTATAATCAAACCGGGCAATGGCATTTATGGGCACCTGTTTAATTTGTCCGGTATTAAAATCGCGGAAGGTGATTTTCATGTTCATCAGGTCGTTGATGTTGTTGCGCTGCAGTTCGCTGTAGCGCAGCTGAATTTTGTATTCGTCATCGCCCTCTTTCAGTTTACTAACTTCTTTTCCAAACAAGGCGGTACGTATTTCGGTGCCTACCTGTGCGGTACTTACGCCTTCAATAAGCGCACGCTCCCGGTCAACCGTAATGGTAATTTCGGGATTGGAAAGATCCACATCCATTTGCAGGTTATCAATACCGGCCACTTTGTTGGTGTCAAGATAGTTGTATAGGTCTTGCGCCACACGGGCCACATGGCCAAAGTCTTCACCAATAACTTCAATGTTTACCGGAGGCTCTGTAGGCGGACCGGAATTTTCTTTTTCTACACTAATGGCCGCTCCCGGTATGTCTTTAATGCTGTTGCGAATTTGCTCCAGATACGGCGCGGTACTTCGACCGTGGCGTTTTTCAAATTCCACAAACGAAATTTGAATGCGGCCCAGGTTGGGTTGTACACTGCGGTTGTTATCGCGGGGGTTGTTGGCGCTAACCGCCACATTGGCAATGATACTTTCTACCAGCGAGCCGGGTTCGCCGGGGCGCTCTTTTTCGAGAATTTTATACACTTTTTCTTCGAGCAGCCGCGTAACCGAATCGGTATATTTTACATCGGTACCTACCGGCATTTTCAAATACACGTAAATGTAATTAGGATCGCCGCTGGGGAAAAACGTGGTGGGATTGCCCCGCAACACCAGCAGCAATGCCGCTACGGGAAACAGCAAAAACAAACTAACCAGCAAATACACCGGCCTGCGGCCTGCCAGTACCCAGCGCAACAATTTTTCGTAATTGTTCATGAGCCGAGGCAGTACCCGCTCCTGGAAGAAGTAAATGGTATCTCGCAGCACATAGCGGTTGAGTATGCCGGCAAGTGCCATGAAAAACAGGAAGTTGCCGGTGCCATGATTGCCCATCAGGTGGTTGGCAATGCCAACAATCCAAAACGCCCACCAGTACCATTTGCGGAAGATGGCGTTTTTCGGATCGTCGTAAGCACGCCCCTCCGGCTTCATAAAACTTACGGCAAATACCGGGTTAATGATAAAGGCCACCACCAGCGAGGCTGCCAGCGTCAATATCAACATCACCGGCAGGTAAATCATGAACTTTCCGATAATACCTTTCCAGAACAAAAGCGGAAAGAAGGGCGCCAGTGTGGTAGCCGTACCGGCCAGCACCGGTATAAACACTTCGCCGGCGGCTTCTTTGGCACTTCGTACAATGGGCACCCGACCGTTGTGGTAAATACGATGGGTGTTTTCGATTACCACAATGGCATCGTCCACAATAATGCCCAGGCCAAACAACAGGGCAAACAGCACAATAAAGTTGAGGGTGATGGAAGTGCCTACCAGCCAGTCGGCCACGGGCAAAAACAGAAATGCCACAAATACGCTCAACGGAACGCTCAGCGCCACAAAAAAGGCATTGGTAACCCCCATGAAAAACATGAGGATGAGCAACACCAGAATAAAGCCGATGATGATGGTGTTCACCAGCTCGTTAAAGGAGGTTTTGGTTTGTTTGCTCTGATCGCCGGTGATGGTAACCTTCAGGTTGCGGGGCAGCTGATTGCTATCCTGCATTTCCTTCACCACGGCCTTAATATGGTCGGCCGCGTCAATCAGGTTTTCGCCGCTGCGTTTTACGATGTTGAGGGTAATTACGTTTTTGCCATCGAGGCGGGCAAAGCTTTCGTTTTCTTTCACCGTATCCTTGAGTGTAGCAATATCCCGCAAATAAATAGGTGCGCCGTTTACGTTTTTCACCACAATATGATTGAGGTCGAAGGCGCTGTTAAACTGTCCGCGGATGCGAACAGTACGCTTCATGTTGCCCACTTCAACCTGGCCGGCGCTGATGTCGTTGTTTTCGCGGCGGATGGCGTTTTCAATATCGGTAAAGGTTACCCGTGCGCTTGCCATGCGGTAGGGGTCAACGTTAATTTGTATTTCCCGTTCGGGTGCCCCTACAATATCGGCACGGGTAATTTCTTTCAGTTCTTCAAAGCGGTCTTGCAGTTTGTCGGCATACTGTTTCAGTTTTACCGGGTCAAAATCGCCGCTGAGGTTTACAAACATGATGGGAATTTCGCTGAAGGCAAATTCCTGCACATCGGGTTGCGACGTAAGGTCTTGCGGCAAGTCCGATTTGGCCTTATCTACGGCATCTTTCACTTTTTGCTTGGCCAGCTCTACTTTCACGTCGGTATCAAACTCCACTACAATCAGCGAAAAATCCTGCTGCGATGTGGATTGCACCTTGGTGATGCGGGCCCCGCTGATGCTTTTGATTTGCTTTTCGATGGGGCGGGTTACCAGGTTTTCAATATCGGCCGGCGAGTTGCCCACATACACCGTGGTAATGGAAATGGTGGGTACCACAATGTCGGGAAACTGCTCTTTGGGCAGCGTGTTAAACTTCGTCAACCCAAAGGCCGTTATGAGTATGGTAATGATGTAGATGGCCGTGCGGTTATCCACACTCCAGCTGGTGGGGCGGAACTCCTTGAACTTTTTGCTCAAACCTTCCAGAAAATTTGATTCCATATACTGCTATTAGTGGTTGGGCCTGCCGGCAAAAAGCCAACAGGCAAATGCGGTGTTGCAAAACAGGTTATTGGGTGCGCACCAGTTGGCGGTCGTACACCGACTGGTAGCCTTCGGTTATCAGCTGCTGGCCGGGTTGCAGGCCGGCTTTTACCTCAATGCGGTCGCCGTACGATTCGCCCAGCACCACTGGTTTTTTAACAGCAATGTTGCGCCCGTTTTCATCCTGCTCCATTACATACACATACTTTCCTTTATCATCGGTTTGCACCAGGTTAACGGGTATTACGATGGCGTTGGGAGCGCTGTAGTCGCGTATGCGCACGGCCGCCATGGCATTGGGCCGTACCGAACCGCCCGGTATGGCTGCCTCTACCGTAAAGGTGCGACTATTGGGATTGATGAGTTGCGACGAACGCTTTACTACCGAATTGAACGTACGGTTTACATCGGGCACGGTAACCACCACGGCAGTACCTTCGCGTACCCGTGCCGCATAGTTTTCGGGCACTTCTACCAGGGCTTTCAGGGTGCTGTTATCTACAATACGAATTTGAAAACCGTTTTGGTTGGCTCCCACAAACAACTCACCCACCTTTACGTTAACCAGGTCGGCAATGCCGCTTACGGGTGCATATACCGTGTACAGCTTAATTTGCTCCTGTGCGGTGGCAATAGCCCGCTCCAGCGCTTCAACCTGCGAACGTGCCTGCAGCAACTGCACTTCCGAACCGATATTTTGTTCCCACAGGTTTTTGGTACGCTCGTACAATTCACGGGCAAGCGCCAGCTGGGTTTCATTTACTTTAATTTGCTGACGCAGCACTTTATCATCGAGCTTCAACAGCAGTTGTCCTTTTTTTACATATTGGCCTTCTTTCACATAAATTTCGGTAACCACACCCCCCTGGCCGTTGGGCGGCGCTACGTACGAAATGTTATCGGCTTCAATGCGGCCCTGCAAATCAATATAGTGCGAAAAATCTTCGGTTACCACAGGCGCAACCGCCACCAGTTTGGCGTTGGTAATTTTGCTGAACGAGGTATCGAGCATTGCAATTTCGGCTTCGAGCTGCCGTATTTGTGAGGCAATTTTCACCTGCTGTTGCTGCAACTTTTCCAGTTGCGCTTTCTTATCGGCCAGCGATGCTTTTTGCTCTTTCCGGCTCTCGCCGCAGGCAACTGCCAGTATCAGTACCAACAGGGGCAGGTATCGGGATATCTTATTCATGGTATCTCTGTTATTCGGTTTTGTTTATAATGTTCCGGTTGCACGTTTCCAGGCAATTTGTGCCTGTACCGCGTTGTACAAACTGCGCAGGTAATTGCTTTGCGCCGTTTGCAATTCGTTTTCGGCGTTAATCACTTCAAAGCTGGTGCCCAGGCCCTGTTCGAATTTCTTTTTCGACAGATGATACACACTGGTGGCCAGCTCCATGTTGGCCGTATTGGCATCCAGGTCAAGAATGGCGTTGCGGTAGTTGATACGCGACTGCTCCAGCTGAAAATCAATCAGCATTTTGGTTTGACTGATGTTGTTGTCAATTTTATCAATGTTCAACTGCGCCTGTTTTACCCGCTGCAGGCGGGCACCTCCGGTAAAGAGGGGTACCTGCAGGCTGAGCCCGATAATGGAAGAGGGAAACCACTGGTATTGCGGTCCCGATTTGAAGAAATTAAATTCCTGCCGGAAGGCGCTGCGGTTATAGTTCCAGAAGGTGGCAACGGTGGGGTATTTTTGAAGCTGATAGCGTTTCAGGTCGTACTGCTGCAGCCGGCGGGCACTTTCCAGCAGGCGAATTTCGCTGCGGTTTTCGTACGTAAAGCCCTTGCTGTCGGGCAGTTGCTGCTTCACCAGTTCGGGCGTAAGTGCATCGGTTAACACCAGGCTATCGGCCTGGGGCACGCCAATGGCCAGTTTGAGTGCGGCAAAAGCCAGCGCCAGCGAGTTTTGCAGCTGGGTTTGTACCGAACGAACATTGTTCAGCGCCACCAGCGAGCGGTCCACGTCCAGCTTTTCCGAAAAACCGTTCTTATACATCTGCGTAACATCGTGGTGCAGTTTTTCGAGGCGGGCCACGCTGTTGTTCACCAGTTTCAACTGCTCCTGGGTGGTAAGTATGAGGTAGTACGAATTCATTACATTTTCCTTGGCCTTATCTTCGGCTACGGTGATGTTTTTCTCCGAAAAGTTCAACACCTCTTTACGGGCCAGGATACCCGCAAACACTTCGGGCTGAAACAGCAGCCACTGCACCGAAAAACCGGCCTGTGCCGTCCAGGGCACACCAAATTGTGCCGGAATGATACGGGGGTCGGTCTGCGGCACCTGTATTACCTGTCCGGTTTGCGAATTCTGTACCTTTTCTTCGGCCAGCACGCCATACACCTGCGGCGTAATAAAATCGGGCAGGGGCGTTACCGGAATGTCGAGAAAGCGGTTCATTTGTACGCTTCCGTTGATTTGCGGATAGGCTGCCCCCACAATTTCGCGGTTACGGGCAGCGGCAATGGCGTAATCAATTTTCAGATTCTTCAGTTCGGGCAGGTTTTTGAATGCCAGATCCACCGCCTCTTTTGCCGACAGGCGGTGTACCGTTTGCGCCTGTTGCGGCAGAGCGGTGTGCAGCAGCAGTAGTAGCAACAGTCCATGCCTCAGTTTGCTTTTCATGATTGATTCTTGTTTAATTGTTCTTTGTATTTTAAAATGAGTTTGTGCCCTTTGAGTGTGGCCAGGCCAAACAAAAAATGCTCGGTTAATTCCCGGGTAACATCGGCCAGGTTGTATTTGCCGGGCGGAAAAAGCGTGAGGTTGAAGGGGAGCATGGTTGACTCGAGCCGGTATTTGCTGATAACATCCACATTAATTTCGGGACGATACAGCCCTTCCGCCATCCCCCGCTGAATATTGGCACGAATGACGTTAAGCAGAAAATTGTTTTTCATATTCAAAAAGCGCTGAAATACCCGGGGGTGAAACTTTTCGAGGTCAAACAAAATAACCGGGTTCATTTGTGAGAACTGATCATTGATTTGCCGCATGATCAGAAAAATTTCTTCAATGGCATCTTGGGCCACCGCTGCGCACCGGCTGCAATCGTGGTGCATGCGCTCTTCTTCCAGCTGCATTACCGCATCTACCAGCATTTCCTTATCGGAGAAATACTGATAAATGGTTTTCTTACTCACCCCCAGCACACCCGCTATATCATCCATTGATACCGAGCGGATGCCCAGGCGCAGAAACTGCTCCGCGGCTTTTTGCAAAATCCGTTCTTTCGTGTCCATGCTGCAATTGGAGCGGCAAAACTATGGAAACTTTTATCGTTGCCAAAGTTTCCATCACCAAAATTTGTCCTTCCTCATAAAAATTTAACACAGCCTTCCTGCCTGCGGAATACCGTAGCTTTGCCTCAAACTGTGCCACCATGCGCCCCTTGTGGTATAAAAAACTGATTCAATATTTTGTTCAGGGCTTATTGGTGTTAGCCCCCATTTTGGTAACCCTGTATGCCATATACTGGATTGTTACCAGCATTGACGAACTGATTCCGCTTTTTACCTTTACCGATGAAGATGGGAAGGTAAAAGTGCGCAACTTCGGTCTGGGCTTTCTGCTCATTATTGCCGTTATTACCCTGGTAGGTTACCTCAGCGCCTTTTTTATACAGTCCCGCATTTTCAATTTGTTTGACCATTGGCTGGAAAAAGCCCCCGGCATCAAGTTTATTTATACCACCGTAAAAGATTTTTTTGAGGCCTTTGCGGGCGAAAAGAAAAAATTCAACCAGCCGGTGCTGGCCAATATAGATGACAACGATGTTTGGCGCGTCGGGTTTCTGACCAAAGAAAGTGTGGAAGATTTTGGATTGGATGACTACGTTGCCGTTTACATTCCCATGAGTTACTCCATAGCGGGCAACGTATATCTTATTCCGGCAAGCCGCATCAAACGGCTGGATGCACATGTTACGCCGGCAGAGGCCATGAAATTTGCCATCAGCGGCGGGGTTACAAAAGTTGAAGAATAAACGCACAATTACCGATGATGAAAAAAGGGTTGCTTGTAGCTGTTTTGCTGCTCACAGCGGCTGACTGTTATTGCTGGGGCTTTTTTGGCCATCGCAAAATCAATTATCTGGCGGTTTTTTTGTTGCCCCCCGAAATGCTCAGCTTTTACAAACAGCATATCGATTTTATTTCGGAACACGCGGTTGACCCCGACAAACGACGCTATGCCCTACCCGAAGAAGGCCCCCGCCATTACATAGATATTGATTACTATGGCAGCTATCCGTTTCCGGAATTGCCCCGCAGCTACGATAGCGCCGTGGCCAAGTTTACGGCCGATACGGTACACAAATACGGCATTGTACCCTGGTGGGTACAAACCATGCTGGCCCGCCTTACCCAGGCCTTTAAAGAAAAAAACCAAGCCCGCATCTTGCGCCTCAGCGCCGAGATCGGGCACTACATCAGCGATGCGCATGTACCCCTGCATGCCACGCACAACCATAACGGCCAATATACAGGGCAAAACGGCATACACGGTTTTTGGGAAAGCCGCATACCCGAGTTGCTGGCCGACAGAACATTTGATTTCTGGATTGGCAAGGCCGAGTACATCCGCAACCCCGGCGAATACATCTGGAACCGGGTGCTGGAAAGCGCCACTGCGGCCGATACGGTACTGCTGTTTGAACGGCTGCTCACCCAAAATTTTCCGCCCGATCAAAAATATTCTTACGAAAACCGCAACGGACTCACCGTGCGGCAGTACTCCACCGCCTTTACCCTTGCCTATAACGACATGATGAACGGCATGGTAGAGCGGCGTATGCGCCAAAGCATACATGCCACAGCCAGTTTTTGGTACACGGCATGGGTGAACGCCGGCCAGCCCAACCTGAAGCAACTCAACAACAAAGAATTTACGGCCGAAGACCTGAAAGAATTTGAAGCGCTGGACGAGCAGTGGAAAAAAGGCAAGGTGTACGGCAAAGATTGCAACTGATAGCAACAAACACCATCATTCGCTTGCGTTACGAACCACCTGCGCAAACACATACAGCATTTCCTGGGCAATTTGGTTACTGCGCTCGGTGTACTTTTCGGTTTGCAGCAAGGTACCGTCATACGCCTTGGGATCGTGGTAGGTAAGCGCCACTCTTACGGCGCAACCCGGCACCACCGGACAAGCGGCATCGGCCTCAGAGCAGGTCATCACCGCTGCAAAATTCTGTTTCGGCAATGCGGGATGGTTGAGGGTTTTGGAAAAACAAATCAGCGGTTGCCCCTCGCCAATAAAAACACGATAGGGCGGATTGGTTGTTTCTTCTGCAGGCGTTTCCACACGGCAACCGGCTGCCTGCAGCGCGGCCACGGCATGGGGGTGCAAGGCCGTAGCCTCGGTGCCGGCCGAAAAGGTTTGCACCGGCACTCCGTAAAAAGCCGCCGCAATGGCAGCCCAAACCTGAGCCAAATGGCTGCGCCGCGAGTTGTGGGTACACACAAATACCAGTTGCGGCACGGTTGGGCCCTGCAGTTGTTGTTGCACGTAGTGCACCAGCCGGGAAAGTTTTTCTTTTCTGCTATCGGGTATTTCATTAAAGCGTTGTGCCAGTACCTGGCACCGTTGTTGCAAGGATGGAAGTAATTGCATTGGTACAATAATTATCGCAAAGCTATTGATTCAAAACACCGGCCGATATAAACAAACTGTAACCCCCGCCTGCAACCGGTTGTTAGCCGCAAAACAAGTAAATTCGCCGGCATGGTACACAATTTCAACGCGGGGCCTGCCATACTTCCGCCCGAAGTGCTGGAACAGGCTGCCGAAGCGGTTCGCGATTTTAACGGCATGGGCTTGTCGCTGCTTGAAATCGGGCACCGCACGCCCCCCTTTGTTGCGGTAATGGAAGAAGCCCGTGCGCTGGCTAAAGAACTGATGCAACTGCAGGAACAACAGCAGGTGTTGTTTTTGCACGGCGGCGCCACCCTGCAGTTTCAACAGGTACCCATGAACCTGCTGCCCCCGGGCGGCACGGCAGCCTACACCGAAACCGGCACCTGGAGCAACAAAGCCATCAAAGAAGCCCGCTTGTTTGGCCGGGTTGCCATTGCCGGCTCATCCCGCGGCACCAACTACACCACTATGCCTGAGCGGCTGGAAGTGCCGGCCGATGCCGCTTACCTGCATATTACCACCAACGAAACCATTGCCGGCACCCAGTGGCAACAACTGCCCTATGATGCAGGGGTGCCGCTTGTAGCCGATATGAGCAGCGACATATTGAGCCGCTCCATTGACTTTACAAAATTTGATGTGATTTATGCCGGTGCGCAAAAAAACCTGGGCGCCGCCGGTGTTACCCTGGTGGTGGTGAACGAGCAGGTGCTGGGAAAGGTACCGGGCCCGCTGCCGGCTATGATGGACTACCGCAACCACATACGGGAGGGCAGCATGCTCAATACCCCGCCGGTATTTGCCGTGTACGTGGTGCTGCTCAACCTCCGCTGGCTGAAAGCGCAGGGCGGCGTTGCCGAAATGGAAAAGCGCAACCGGCAAAAAGCCGATTTGCTGTACCAAACCCTGGATGCGCAAACCCTGTTTCAACTTCCGGTAGCCAGGGAGCACCGCAGCCGCATGAACGTGGTATTTACCCTGCCCGATGAGCGGCTGGAAGCCGAATTTCTGGAACTCTGCAAAGTCAATCAGCTGTATGGCGTTAAAGGCCACCGCAGCGTGGGAGGCTTCCGCATCAGCCTGTACAACGCCCTTCCGCTCAGCAGTGTGCAGGTGGTGGCACAGCTTATTGCCGACTTTGCCCGGCGAAAAGGCTGATGCCACAAATTTTTAGCACCCGAAAAGCTGGGGAATTTCCGTTTCTTTGCACCGGTTGTAAGTATCAAGTATGGCTATCATCACACCCTTTCCGGCGCTGCGCCCTGCGGCACAGTACGCCAAACAAGTTGCTGCAAAACCTTATGATGTGCTAAACACCCGGGAGGCCCGACTGGAAGCGCAAGGCAATCCGTATTCGTTTTTACACATTACCAAATCGGAAATAGACCTGCCCGAGCAAACCGACCCGTACGATGAGGCGGTGTACCAGCGGGCCAAAGAAAATTTGGATGCTTTCTTACAGCGCAACGTACTGTTTCGCGAAAGCAAACCCTGCTACTACATTTATCAACTGGTGATGAACGGCCGCACCCAAACCGGCCTGGTAGCCACCAGCAGCATTAAAGATTACGAACAGGGCATCATCAAAAAACACGAGTTTACCCGCCCCGAAAAAGAAAACGACCGCATTCGGCACATAAAAGTTACCGGCGCACAAACCGGAAACGTATTTCTGACCTACCGCGATGTGGCGGCCATCAACGAACTGATTGCCCGCTGGAAAACCGACAAAAATCCGGTTTACGATTTTGTGGCCGACGACGGCGTGCAGCACAGCATTTGGGTGATTAACGATGATGCCGTCATAAAAAGCATTACCACCCTTTTTAAAGAGCAGGTGCCCTGCACCTATATTGCCGACGGGCACCACCGGGCTGCTTCGGCCGCCAAAGTAAAAGCCAGCCTCGAGCCACCGGTACCCCGGGCCGCCCAATATTTTTTAACCACGCTGTTTCCCGCCAGCGAATTGGCCATTATGGATTACAACCGCGTGGTAACCGACCTGAACGGCCACACGCCCGAAACATTTTTGAAAGCCCTGGAAGCCGATTTTACGGTAACGGAAGCCGGCAAAGAGCCGGTAAAACCTACCGCCCTGCACCACATGGGTATGTACCTTGGCGGCAACTGGTACCAACTGGTTGCCAAAGAAGGCACCTTTAACGCCAACGACCCCATTGGCGTGCTGGATGTATCCATTCTGTCCGACAACATTCTTTCCAAACACCTGGGCATAACCGACCAGCGTACCGACAAGCGCATTGACTTTGTAGGCGGCATCCGCGGCCTGCAGGAACTGCAGCAACGGGTTGACAGCGGCGAAATGCAGGTGGCCTTCAGCCTGTACCCCGTTACCATGGAGCAGCTTTTTGCCATTGCCGACTGCGGCAACGTAATGCCCCCCAAAAGCACCTGGTTTGAACCCAAGCTGCGAGACGGACTGCTTACCCACTTAATAACCGACGCTTCTTAAAAAAAACCGAAAGCTGTTGATTGCCAACAGGCTGCCGCAGCATTTGCGTTACATTTGCGGGTATGAAAAAATGGATGCTTATCTTTTTACTGCTGGTTAATGCGCACCTGCTGCAGGCACAGGAGCCCGATGCCCCGCAGTTGCACGAAACCGCCCGGCAGTTTATGCGCAGCGGCGACTGGAGCAATGCCATACTGGTGCTCAACAAAGCCCTCAGCAAAGAACCCGGAAATATTACCTACCTGAAAGACCTGGCACTTACCTATTACTATCAACGCGACTTTGCAAAGGCCAAAGAAACCATCAAATCGCTGCTCGACCGCGAAGATGCCGACGAACAAACCTTTCAAATAGCCGGCAATGTGTACAAAGCCCTGGAAGAGCTGAAAGAGTGCGACCGCATGTACAAAAAAGCGCTGCGCAAATACCCCAACAGCGGACCCCTGTATGCCGAATATGGCGAGTTGCTGTGGATGCAAAAAGACAATAACTGCCTGCAGCAATGGGAACAGGGCATACAAAACGACCCCTCCTACCCGCTCAACTATTACTATGCGGCCCGCTACCATTATTTTACCAACGATAAAATCTGGCCCATTTTATATGGAGAGATTTTTGTGAACATGGATAGCTACTCGAGCCGTACTGCCGAAATGAAAACCCTGCTCCTCGAAGCCTACAAAAAACTGTTTATTACCGACCCCAAAGCAAAACCCAACCGAAAAGCAAGCGAGTTTACCGAAGCCGTTCAGGAAATACTCAATCAAAACAGCGCCATTACGCAAAACGGCGTAACTACCGAAACCCTTACCATGCTGCGTACCCGCTTTATTCTCGACTGGTACCAGAAGTATGCCGCCAAATTCCCCTTCCGCCTGTTTGAGCACCAGCGCCAACTGTTGCAGGAAGGTTTGTTTGAAGCATACAACCAATGGATTTTTGAAGCGGCCGGCAACCTGGCGGCATACGAAAACTGGACCAAAACTCACGCCAACCAGTACAACGAGTTTACCCGTTTTCAAAAATCAAAACTTTTCCGAATGCCGGCGGGCCAATACTACCGCAACTAATTACTGATGCAACCGGCAACCTGCCGGTTTTTTTTTCATCAAATGCCGGCAAAAGCAGGTTTTTTACCTAACTTTCTTAACCAAATTACGCGGCCCGTCCGCATATTTGTTCAGCCTGAAAACCTTGCTTTATGAAGCCTACCCGTTTATTCGATTGCATTGCCTGGCAACTGGAGCATTTTCCGAAAGAAGACATGTTTGCCGCCAAAGAAGAAGGCGGCATCTGGCGCAAATACAGTACCGCCGAAGTGGAGGAAATTGTAAACAAACTGGCCGCCGGCCTCATACACCTGGGCATGAGCGCCCACGACATGAGCATCGAGCGGCGCGATAAAATTGCCATCATCAGCAACAACCGGCCCGAATGGATGTTCTTAGACCTTGCGGTACAAAAAATCGGCGCGGTGCTGGTGCCCATTTATCCCACCCTGGCCTTGGGCGAACTGGAATTTGTATTAAACGATGCCGAAGTAAAACTGGTATTTGTAAGCGATGAAGAGCTGTACAAAAAAGTACAGAGCATTCGCTCCAAAACGCCTTCGGTGCTGGCCGTGTACACCTTCAACTTTATTCAACAGGCCTTGTACTGGAAAGACCTGCTGAGTGTGGCTTCTCCGGAAGAGAAAGAAGCCGTGGAAACCGCGGCAGCCCGGGTGGGCTACGAAGACCTGGCCACCATCATTTACACATCGGGCACCACCGGCGTGCCCAAAGGGGTAATGCTGAGCCACAAAAATATTTTGAGCAATGTGCTCAACTGCGAGGAAGTGTTTAAAGAATTTTGTTCCGAAGACGACCGCGCCCTCAGCTTTTTGCCGCTCAATCACATTTTTGAGCGCATGGTTACCTACATTTACCTCTTCAACGGCGTATCTATTTATTATGCCGAAAGCCTCGATACCATTGGCGACAACCTCAAAGAAGTACAACCCGCCGTTTTTTCAACCGTACCCCGCCTGCTCGAAAAAGTGTACGAACGCATCATGGGCAAGGGCCAGGAACTTACCGGCATCAAACGCAAACTGTTTTTCTGGGCAGTGGATGTGGCCAGCAAATTTGAAATCAACAAAAAACTGCCGCTCAGCTACCGCTTGCAACTGGCGCTGGCCAACAAACTTATTTTCAGCAAATGGCGCGAAGGCCTGGGCGGCAATGTAAAAGCCATTGTTACCGGAGCCGCGGCCTGCCAGGTGCGCCTGCTGCGCATTTTTACAGCCGGCAAAATCAACATCATGGAAGGCTACGGCCTTACCGAAACCTCGCCCGTTATTTCGGTAAACCGCTTTAACGAAAAAGAACGCATGTTCGGCACCGTAGGCCCGGTTATCAAAGGCGTGGAAGTAAAAATTGAAGCCGACGGCGAAATTTGCTGCCGGGGCGATAATGTGATGATGGGCTACTATAAACGGCCCGATTTAACCGCCGAAGTAATTGATAAAGACGGCTTCTTCCATACCGGCGATATTGGCGTAATGGTCAACAACAAATTCCTGAAAATAACCGACCGCAAAAAAGAAATTTTCAAAACCAGCGGCGGAAAATATGTGGCGCCCCAACCCATTGAAAACAAAATGAAAGAAAGCAAGTTCATTGAGCAAATGATGGTGGTGGGCCCCGAAATGAAATTTACGGGTGCGCTTATTGTTCCCGCCTTTGAAAACCTCAAGGCCTGGGCCCAACAAAACAACATCAGCTTTGAAAACGTGCACGACCTGCTGCGCCACCCCAAAGTGCTGGAGTTGTATAAAACCATTGTGGAAGAATACAACCAGCATTTCAACCATGTGGAACAGGTGAAAAAGTTTGAACTGCTGCCCAATGAATGGACGGTGGACGGCGGCGAACTCACCCCCACCCTCAAACTGAAGCGCAAGGTAATTATGGAAAAATACAAAGATGCCATTGAACGCATTTATGCGTAATACCCACAGCCCCGCCTTGCAGCGGGGCATTTTTTAATCCCATCCCACACAGGGGGGTGCCGATATTAATTCTATCTTCGCCCCCAAAACAAGAAAAAAACTACTGCGCTATGTTACCCCGTTACAAACGCATCCTGCTCAAACTTTCCGGTGAAGCTTTAATGGGCGATAAAAATTTTGGAATGGATTCTTCCGTAATTGCACAATATGCCCGCGACATTAAAAGCGTAACCGATTTGGGCGTACAAGTGGCCATTGTTATTGGCGGAGGTAACATTTACCGCGGCATGAACGAAGCCGAAACAGGTATTGAACGGGCGCATGGCGATTATATGGGCATGCTGGCCACCGTAATTAACGGCATGGCCCTGCAGGCCGGCCTTGAAAAAATTGGCGTGTACACCCGCCTGCAAAGCGCCATAAAAATGGAGCAAATTGCCGAACCGTATATCCGGCGCCGCGCCATCCGGCACCTGGAAAAAGGCCGGGTTGTAATTTTTGGAGCCGGTACCGGCAACCCCTATTTTACCACCGATACAGCCGGCTCGTTACGGGCCATTGAAATTAATGCCGACGTAATTTTAAAAGGCACCCGGGTAGATGGTATTTATACCGCCGACCCCGAAAAAGACCCCACCGCCACCCGCTTTCAGCGCATTACTTTTAAGGAATGCCTCAGCCGCAACCTGCGGGTAATGGATATGACCGCCTTTACCCTTTGTATGGAAAACAACTTGCCCATCATTGTTTTCGACATGAATAAACCCGACAACCTCAAGCGGGTAGTTACCAGCGAAAACGTTGGCACCATTGTTACCGGCTGATGCGGTGTTTCCACGCATTCTGAAAATAATTCGTAACATTACGGATGGAAAAGCCCGGCTTACGGGCTTACGGTCAACCAACTGTATATGCAAGCCCCGGTGCACCTGCTAACAATTACGCTGAGCATACCCGAAATTATTTTTTTTCAGGTAGCGGCCCTCATTGTAGGTTTTGTGGCACACTACCTGTGGAGCATCCGCAACGGCGATGTGGAAACCGGCGAAATTGAATTGCGAAAACTGCACGATGAACTGGCCCAATGGCGGCGCAAATATTACGATGCTGCCGACCAGTTGCAAGAAAACGGCGGCAACCTGCAGCAACAATTACAGGAAGCGCAACACCAGGCCGAAGAATTGCGTGCCGAACTGGAAGAAATGCGGCAACTGAATCAGGAACTGATGAGCCGCCCCAAACAGACTGTGTACGAACCGGAACAAGAAGATGATGCCCTTACGGAAGAACCCGCTGCGCTGGATACACAGGCCTACGCCCGCCAACTGAAACAGGCACAGGAATATTTACTGAACCACAACCAAACCATAGAGCGCCTGCTGCATCAGCTGGAAGAACTTGAACAGGCAAACAGCCGCTACGATGCGGCGCTGGCCGAAAACGAAGAACTGCACCTGCAGGTATATCGCCTGCAACAACAACTGCAGCAACTGCAAACCGAAAACCGGCAACTGCAACAACGCACCCACATTGCCGGCGAACTGCAGCAGCAACTGCAGCAAACCTATCACGAGTTTCATGCCCTGCAGGAAAAAATGAAGCACCTTGAGGCGCAGCTGGGTGCCGATGCCCCACCACCCCGGCATTTGTATGAGCTGGAAGAAACCAACCGCCTGCTGAAGCAGGAACTGGAACAGTACCGGGAAAAGGAACAACAATTGTTGCAACAACAACTGCAACTGCAACAACAACTGCAAACCGCTTACAATCAGGTGCAGGAATTACAAGTACGCTGCGAGCAACTGGAAAAAAGAAATGCATTTGCCGAAACGTTCAGCAGCCAGCTGAAGTCGGTTACCGAACAAAATAAAAAACTGGAAGAACAACTGGCCCGTATCAGCCTAATGGAAGCACTCTTGCAACAAACCTATGGCAGCGGAAACGGCTTTGCTACAGCGCTGCCACAGCAGCCGGCCGGCGGCAACGGATAAACCACCGGCCAACTACCTTATCAGGCATTCGGCCGTGCTACAGCGGCCTTCTTTTTGGTTGGTTTTTTCAAACGCCATTTACCGAAACTTCCGTTCGCAATTTTACCGCGTTTGGTTTTTTTGTCTCCACGTCCCATAGTTCAAAATTTTAATAGTGTCGTAAGTTACGCCTGTACCATAAAAAAAGCAAGAAACGCAACCGTTTCCTGCTTTTTACACAAGCTTTATGCGTTAGATTTTTTCAGCCAACTCTTTACCGGCCTTAAACTTAGCCACTTTGCGGGCCTTGATTTTAATGGTTTCGCCGGTTTGGGGATTGCGGCCGGTACGTGCCGAACGCTTGCTCACCGAAAACGTTCCAAAACCCACCAGGGTAACTTTTCCACCGGCTTTTAAGGTTTTGGTTACGGCATCAATGAACGAATCTACCGCGGCATTGGCCTGGGTTTTGGAAATGCCGGCATCTTCTGCAATCTTGGCAACTAATTCAGCTTTATTCATAGTGATGATTTTTTAAGAGCGGCAAAAATAGAGGCTTTTATACTGGAACAAAATTTTTTTGTTCCGCTGCCGTACCCATTACCCCCTGCTGAAAGGCTTGCCGGCAAAGGATTTGGGAATGAAAGGACCCTTGTAAGGGGTTAGGAATTAGGGACCTGCCTGCAGGCAAAGGCAGGCGGGAGGTTCTGAGGTGAAATTCTTGGAACATATTAAACCACCAAGGCACGAAGGCACCAAGGGGCACAAAGGAGCTACTGTAACGCATTTTTTGCCAAAGATGTAGCAACTCAATAATCAGCAATCAATAATTCAATAATCGGGTACCTGGTGCTTTACTGGTCCAGCATTTCCGTTGCTTTTTTCGTGGTTTGAACCACCAAGGCACGAAGGCACCAAGGGGCACAAAGGAGCTACTGTAACGCATTTTTTGCCAAAGATGTAGCAACTCAATAATCAGCAATCAATAATTCAATAATCAGCTATCCGCCCCCTTACGACACTACTTGCATAACTGAGCGGAAGGCAATAAACTGATCGCCCCATTTTTCGTATGCCTTAGTGCGTAATTCTTCGGCATGGCGGCTGATGTAGGTATTGTACAGGCCCTTGCTTTCGGCAAAGTACTGCGCTGCGTAGGTGGGCCCATCGGTTTCATCTACTTCTACCAGGCGCAACAGTTGCGAGTGGGTAAAACAGCCGGTAGCCACCACCTCGGGCATGTGCGTTTGTTGCATCCATTGCAGCCATTCTTCGTGTATGGCCCAGGTTACTTTTATGGTTACGTTGTAAATAAACATGAATTACACTTTCAGTTTCAGGTAAACCGGACAATGATCGCTGTGCTTCACATCCGGAAAAATATCGGCATCCAACACCTGTTTGCGCAGGGGCTCGGTTACGTTAATGTAATCAATACGCCAGCCATTGTTGTTTAACCGCACGCTGGGAAAGCGCTGGCTCCACCAGGTGTAGCGGTGCGGCTCGGGGTGCAGTTCCCGAAACGTATCTACCCAGCCGCTCTTAAAAAATTTCGTCATCCATTCCCGTTCGGCGGGCAAAAAGCCGCTGGAGTTTTTGTTGCCTTTGGGGTCGTGAATATCAATTTCCTGGTGGGCAATATTGTAATCGCCGCACAAAATGAGTTTGGGATGCTTCTTTTTCAGTTGTTGCAGCCAGTTGAAACACTCGTCCAGCCACTCGTATTTAAACTGCTGCCGCTCTGCACCGCTGGTGCCGCTGGGAAAGTAGGCGTTAATGAGGCGTATGTCGCCAAAGTCGAGCTGCAGCACCCGCCCCTCTTCATCGCTGGGGCCGTGGCCGTTGCCCAAAATAACCCGGTCGGGTTTGTGTTTTGTAAACACCGCTACGCCGCTGTAGCCCTTTTTTTGTGCGCTGAACCAGTAATCGTGATAGCCCAGCTGTCGAAAAGGCTCGTGGTCCACATCAGCCTGCAGGGCCTTGGTTTCCTGCACGCATACAATTTCGGCCGGATGTGTGGCCAGCCAGTCGAGAAATCCCTTGCGGATGGCCGCCCGTATGCCGTTAACATTGTAAGAAATAATGCGCAGCGTGGACATGTTTGGTTATTTTCGAACAGCGAAAATACAGGATGATGCGTTTCCAATATGTGCTTTTCCGCTTTGCGGCACTTGCTGCACACCCCTTGCTGCTTTTGATAGTACCCTTACTCCCTGCTGCACAAACCGTGCAGTGGAGCAGCCCCGGCAAACAGCTGCAGGTGCAGGCGGGCCTTGCAGTCAACGGTTCATTTTTCTACCGCGTATGGCTGGGTGGCGAAGAAGTGGTAGCCCCCTCGCAACTGGGTTTTGTATTACAAGAGCCGGCCATGGAGTTGCGGCAGTTTCGCCTGCTGGGCGTTGATTCGGTTACGGTAGATGCTACCTGGCAGCCCGTGTGGGGCGAGGTAAGCCGCATCCGCAACCATTACAACGAAGTACGCTGGCAACTGGCAGCTGCTGCAAATGCGGCTGTGCGTATTAATGTTGCTTTCCGCTTGTTTGATGATGGCGTGGGCTTTCGGTACGAGTTTCCCGAACAGGAAGGGCTGCAGCATTTTGTGGTGCAGGACGAGCTCACGGAATTTCGCTTCGGCCAAAACCACACGGCCTGGTGGCTGCCCGGCGATTACGACACCAACGAGTACTTCTACAATACCACCCCGTTAAATAAAATTGATGCCCGGGTAGCCCACAGCTTTACCGAAATCGGCGTAAAACGCCCCTTTCACCCGCTGGGGGTACAAACGCCCCTGCTGCTGAAAAGCAACAGCGGCGTGTACATCAGCGTGCACGAAGCGGCCCTCATCAACTATCCCGCCCTGCAACTGGTGGTGGATACGCAACGCTTCTGCCTGCAGGCCCACCTGGTGCCCGATGCCGTGGGCAACAAGGCCTACCTGCAAACGCCCTTCCGCACACCCTGGCGCACGCTGGTACTGAGCAGGCAGGCTACCGACCTGCCGGCTTCGAAGCTCATCCTCAACCTGAACGAGCCTTGTGCGCTGGAAGATGTAAGCTGGATTCGTCCGCATAAAATGATAGGCGTGTGGTGGGAAATGCACGTGGGCAAAAGCAGCTGGGATTACAGCGGCGAACGTGCCGGCACCCAACTTAACAACAAAATACCGCACGGCGCCAACACCGCCAATGTTAAGCGCCATATTGATTTTGCCGCTGCCCATGGCATTGATGCCGTGCTGGTAGAAGGATGGAATACCGGCTGGGAAGACTGGTACGGCAAATGGAAAGAAAACGTATTTGATTTTGTAACACCCTACCCCGACTTTGATTTGGAACAGCTCACCTCCTACGCCCGGCAAAAGGGCGTAAAGCTGGTAATGCATCATGAAACATCGGCATCGGTAACCAACTACGAACGATTTATGGATACGGCCTACCGGCTGATGAAAAACTTTGGTTACGATGCGGTAAAAACCGGCTATGTGGGCCGCATCATTCCCCGCGGCGAACACCACGATGGGCAATGGATGGTAAACCACTACAACCGCGTAGCCGAAAAAACAGCCGGCTACCGCATTATGGTAGATATGCACGAATCGGTACGGCCCACCGGGCTGCACCGTACCTGGCCCAACTGGCTGGCCTGCGAGGCGGCCCGCGGCAATGAGTTTAACGCCTGGAGCCGGGGCAACCCACCTGCACACGAAACCATTTTACCGTTTACCCGCCTGATGGGTGGACCCATGGACTATACCCCCGGCATTTTTAAAATTAAAATGAGCCATTACCGGCCCGGTGCTACCGAGCAGGTGCATACCACTTTAGCCAAGCAACTGGCGTTGTATGTTACCATATACAGCCCGCTACAAATGGCAGCCGACCTGATTGAAAATTATGAAACCCGGCCCGATGCGTTTCAGTTTATAAAAGATGTGCCGGTTGACTGGGACGACAGCCGCTACCTGGCTGCCGAACCCGGTGCTTATGTGGCCGTAGCCCGCAAACAAAAAAACAGCCCCAACTGGTTTGTGGGCGCCATTACCAACGAAGCGCCCCGCACGCTGGCTTTGCCCCTGCAGTTTTTAGACAACAACCGGGTGTACACGGCTACTGTTTACCGCGATGCGGCCGATGCGCACTGGCAACACAACCCTGAAGCGTACGTAATTGAAAAAGTGCTGGTAACAGCCGGCACTACCCTGCACATACCCATGGCAGCCGGCGGTGGGTATGCCATTCGCCTTGCACCCGCAACCGATGCAGAACGTAAACAACTCAAAGCCTACAAAGCCCGTAAATGAAAACAACCCTTATTTACGACCTGGGCGGTGTTTTGATTGACTGGAACCCGCTGTACGTTTTTGGTGATTACTTTGAAACCACCAAACAACGCGATTATTTTTTTACACACATCTGCACCAGTGCCTGGAACGAAGAGCAGGATGCGGGGCGGCCGCTGGCCGAAGGCACCGAGCTGCTGGTGCGGCAGTTTCCCGAATGGGAAAAAGCCATTCGCGATTATTACGGGCGCTGGGAAGAAATGCTGCGGGGCCCCATTTCAGATTCGGTGGCACTGTTGGCCCGGCTGCGGGCAAGCGGAACCTATCGGCTGTACGCCTTAACCAACTGGAGCGCCGAGCTGTTTCCGATAGCGCTGCAGCGATTCGATTTTTTGCACTGGTTCGATGGAAGAGTGGTAAGCGGCGAAGAAAAAACCCGAAAACCCTTTCGGGAGATCTACGAGCGCCTGTTACAACGCTACGGCGTTGCTGCTGCAGAAGCAGTTTTCATTGACGATAATGAACGGAACGTACGTGCGGCCCAAGACATGGGCATCGCCTCCATTCATTTCCGCAACGCAGTGCAGCTGGAAGCGGAGTTGCGGGAGCTGGGCATTGAGGCATAGCACTACTCCCCATTACTCCAGCAACGGCCGCAGCCATCGGGTTGCTTCTTCCAGCGTCATGCCCTTGCGTTGGGCGTAATCAACGAGCTGGTCTTGCTGAATTTTTCCCACCCCAAAATACTGACTTTGCGGATGAGCGAAATACCAGCCGCATACCGATGAGGCAGGGTACATGGCCAGCGATTCGGTAAGGCGGATACCCGTAGCCTCCGCACCGCCCAGCAGGGCAAAGAGCTTGAGTTTTTCGGTATGGTCGGGACAGGCGGGATAACCCGGGGCCGGACGGATACCCGTATAGGCTTCCCGAATCAGCTCTTCATTCGTAAGTTGCTCGCCGGCGGCATAGCCCCAAAACTCTTTACGTACCCGCTCGTGCAACAATTCGGCAAACGCTTCGGCCAGGCGGTCGCCCAGGGCCTGTACCATAATTTTATTGTAATCGTCGTGCGCCGCTTCAAATTCTTTTACATAAGCATCCACGCCCTGTATGGTTACGCTGAAGGCGCCCAGGTAATCCTGCTTGTTGCTTTCGGCAGGAGCAATAAAATCCGACAAACAAAAGTTGGGTTGCCCGGCCGTTTTTTGCTGCTGCTGCCGCAGAAACTGCAGGTGCACCACCGCATCGGGCCCTTCTTGTTCCACCAGCAATGAAACCGAATCGTCGGCATGGCTGTTGGCCGGCCAAAAGCCAATGGTGCCCTGCGCCGTTAAGCGCTGTTCGGCAATGAGGCGCTGCAGCAGCGCCTGCGCATCGTTGTACAAGCGGGTGGCTTCGGTGCCCACCATTGCATCGGTTAGTATGTCGGGAAATTTTCCTTTTAACTCCCAGGCAATGAAAAACGGCTGCCAGTCGATATACCGGCTGATTTCGGCCAACGGATAGTTGTGGAAGCGGCGGGTGCCGGTAAAGGTGGGCGCCACGGGCGTATAGGCAGCCCAGTTGATGGCTACGCGGTTGGCACGGGCATCGTGCAGCGACAAATAGGTTTTGGATGTTTTTTTGTTGGCAAAATCGTGGCGCAACTGGTTGTACTCGTTTTGGATGGATTGCAGAAAACTTTTTTTCTGCTCCGCATTCAGCAAGGTGGTGGCTACGGTTACACTGCGAGAGGCATCGAGCACGTGAATGACACCGTTATCGTACTGCGGCGCAATTTTTACTGCCGTATGCATGCGGCTGGTAGTGGCGCCGCCAATTAAAAGCGGTTGCTTCATGCCGCGGCGTTGCATTTCGTGGGCCACGTGCACCATTTCGTCGAGCGAGGGAGTAATGAGGCCGCTTAAACCAATGATGTCCACGTTTTCTTTTTCGGCGGTATCCAAAATTTTATCGGCGGGCACCATTACGCCCAAATCAATTACCTGATAGCCGTTACAGCCCAACACCACACCCACAATATTTTTACCAATGTCGTGCACATCGCCTTTTACGGTGGCCAGCAAAATTTTTCCGGCTGCGCTGGTTTCGGTTTTTTCCGCTTCAATGTAGGGGGTAAGCACGGCCACGCTCTTTTTCATTACACGGGCGCTTTTTACCACCTGGGGCAAAAACATTTTGCCGGCGCCAAACAAATCGCCTACGATGTTCATGCCGTCCATCAGCGGGCCTTCAATAACATCAAGCGGACGGGGGTATTTGAGGCGGGCTTCTTCGGTATCGGCTTCCACATAATCGGTAATGCCATTAATGAGGGCATGCTTCAGCCGCTCTTCTACCGACGCGTTGCGCCAGGCTTCATCTTTCACCTGGGCTTTGCCTTTGGCTTTTACGGTTTCGGCAAAGGCAATGAGTTTTTCCGTGGCTTCGTTGTGTGTGTTGTTGCGGTTTAAAATCACATCCTCGCACAGGGTACGCAGTTGGGGCTCAATTTCATCGTACACCACTAACTGTCCGGCATTGACGATTCCCATGTCCATACCGGCCCTGATGGCATGGTACAGAAATACGCTGTGCATGGCTTCCCGCACGTGCTCGTTGCCGCGGAAGGAAAAGGAAAGATTGCTTACGCCGCCGCTCACTTTTACCAGCGGCATGCGCCGCTTGATTTCACGGGTGGCTTCAATAAAATCCACGCCGTAGTTGTTGTGTTCTTCCAGGCCGGTGGCCACGGCAAAAATGTTGGGGTCGAAAATTATATCCTGCGGCTCATAGCCTACCTGTTGGGTAAGGATGTTGTAGGCCCGCTGGCAAATTTCCACTTTGCGGTCTTTGGTATCGGCCTGGCCCTGCTCGTCGAAGGCCATTACCACCACGGCGGCGCCAAACATGCGGCAAATGCGGGCCTGCTCTATAAATTTGGCTTCGCCTTCTTTTAACGATATGGAGTTGACGATGCACTTGCCCTGCACGCATTTGAGGCCAGCTTCAATGATTTCAAACTTGGAAGAGTCGATCATGATGGGTATGCGGGCAATGTCGGGCTCGCTCTGCAGCAGGTTGAGGAAGGTGGTCATGGCCTGCACGCCGTCGAGCAGAGCATCGTCCATGTTTACATCCAGTATCTGGGCGCCGTTTTCCACCTGTTGGCGGGCCACGCCCAGGGCTTCTTCGTAATTACCTTCTTTAATGAGCCGGGCAAATTTTTTGGAGCCGGTAACGTTGGTACGCTCACCAATGTTTACAAAATTGGTTTCGGGGCGTATAACCAGCGGTTCCAGGCCGGCAAAACGGGCGTATGGTTTTATAATCGTTCGCATGGCTTTATTCAACCACCAAGGCACCAAGGCACAAAGTGGCACTAAGTTTTATAAGATTAGTCGTTTAATTCCTTCTTTCATCAAGGGCACATGAAAGTTGATTAAAAAGCCAAGTCGCTTACCCGTTAGTTTGAGATAGCTCAACAGCTGCGCCTCCCAAACAGGGTGAAAATTTTCCTGTGCTTTAAATTCAACTATTATGGCATCATCAACAAGCAGGTCGAGCCGCAACCCGTCGTCAATTTTTAAATCCTGATAAACAATCGGCACCTGCCTTTCGATAATGAAGGGTATATCTCTTTTTGCAAGTTCATATTGAAAGCATTTTGCATATACGCTTTCCAAAAGTCCGGGACCAAGTTCTTTGTGAATTTTGACAGCTATGTCAACAATGTCCCCGGCATAACGCTCTTCTTTTGCTGAAAGACTTTTATACATACTGCTTCTTTGTGCCGCTTCGTGTCTTTGAGTCTTGGTGGTTCATAAAATGGTGGATTCCACTATGGGCAGTTCCCTCGGTTTTAGGCCTTTCACATGCTGGGCAATATGCCGGATGTGGTCGGGGGTGGTGCCGCAGCAGCCGCCCACAATGTTGACCCAGCCTTCTTTGGCCCATTCTTCGAGGTAGTGGCCGGTATCTTCGGGCCGCTCGTCGTACTCGCCCATGGCGTTGGGCAGGCCGGCATTGGGATAGGCCGATACATAGCAAGCTGCCAGCTGGCTCAGCTCTTCAATATGCGGCCGCATTTCTTTGGCACCCAGGGCGCAGTTTAAGCCCACACTCAGCGGCTTTGCGTGCATGATGGAAATATAGAATGCCTCCAGGGTTTGGCCGCTTAAAGTACGCCCGCTGGCATCGGTAATGGTGCCCGATATGCTGATGGGCAGTTCGGGCCGGCCGGTGTCGGCAAAATATTTTTTAATGGCATAAATGGCCGCCTTGGCATTGAGCGTATCGAAGATGGTTTCAATCAGCAGCAGGTCCACGCCGCCCTCCACCAGTCCCTTCACCTGCTCGTAATAGGCTTCCATGGCTTCGTCGAAGGTAAGGGCCCGGAAGCCGGGGTTGTTTACATCGGGACTGAGCGAGAGGGTTTTGTTCATGGGCCCCAGGGCGCCGGCCACCCATGCTTCGCGTCCGCTTTCGGCCACGGCTTCTTTGGCCAGCCGGGCGGCAGCCACATTTATTTCGTAAGCCAGGGCTTCCATTTGATAGTCGGCCAGCGAAACCCGTTGGGCATTGAAGGTGTTGGTTTCAATGATGTCGGCACCCGCATCGAGGTACTGCCGGTGAATGGCCTTGATGATGTGTGGCTGGGTAAGGCACAGCAGGTCGTTATTGCCCTTAAGGTCGGTAGGCCAGTTGGCAAATCGTTCGCCGCGGTAATCGGCTTCGGAAAGTTTGTACCGCTGAATCATGGTGCCCATGGCCCCGTCAATAACCAAAATGCGCTGTTGCAGCGCTGCACGTATATCGCCCATAAAATTTCAATAGCATGGCTGCCGTACGGAGCGTTGGCCTTGAGCCGATAAACGTTGGGGAACCTGTGGAGGGGGTTGGTAACGTTTATTAGTTCTGTTATGGCCGAACAATAAACAAATCCGCCGGAAGTGGTGCAAAGGTAATGGAAATGCCCAATTGTACAGATGGTACACATCAACGAGGATGACAGGCTCACATCAGGAGTGCCGGCGGGGCGCCGTTGTCAAAACAAGCAAACTGCCGGCCACGGGTACCAGCAATGCGATGACCAGTAAAAGCAGTTTATGGAAGAGGGTTTCGCGGCAGCGGCAAATTTGCACCACCGCAGCCAGCAGCAGCATGCCGTGCAGGAAAAACAGTACGGTGAAGAGGTTGGAGGGAAGCAACCCGTGCATGGCCCATCTTTTTCGCAATAACAAGTGCCGTGCCCGTTGGTTGCGTATGGCCTTTAGCCGCCGGTGCTGATGTACTGATCAACCGGCTGGCGGTTTTGAATGGAGCGGGCCAGCGTAAGCTCATCGGCATACTCCAGTTCGCCGCCGAAGGCTATACCCCGGGCAATGGTGGTGATTTTTACCGGATGGTTGCGCAGTTTTTTGCTGATGTAAAACAGCGTGGTATCGCCTTGTATGGTGGGGCTGAGGGCAAAGATGAGCTCTTCTACCCCGTCGGTTTGCAGACGCTGCAACAGCGGTTCAATCTGCAACTGATCGGGCCCCACCCCATCGAGCGGCGAAATAACCCCGCCCAGCACGTGGTAGGTGCCGCTGAACTGCTGGGTGCTTTCAATGGCTATTACATCGCGGATGGTTTCTACCACGCAAATCAGTTCTTTTTTACGCAGGGGATTGCTGCAAATGTTACACAACGCA
Source organism: Lacibacter sp. (assembly GCA_046297415.1). Classification (GTDB taxonomy): domain Bacteria; phylum Bacteroidota; class Bacteroidia; order Chitinophagales; family Chitinophagaceae; genus Lacibacter. The sequence goes on along the minus strand of JBKBIL010000003.1, from coordinate 163,208 downwards.
GCATCGGACACGTTGCAGCACTTGGTGCAAAAGCGAATTTCGTTGCGCATGCGAGCAATGGCTTCTGAAAATTGCCGTACTTCTTCCTGCGGCTGTTTTACCAAATGCAACACCAGGCGCAGGGCAGTTTTTTTTCCGATACCCGGCAACTTCGCAAACTCCTGTACCGCCTGCTCCAGCAGCGACGATGAAAAATTCATGGTGCGAAATTACGAAGGCTATTGTTCTGCGGTCAGTTCAATTTCCAACTCGTTATCCCAGTTTTCTTTAACGGTAAAGGCTTTGTTGAGCGCCCGTACCCGTTCGGGCTGGCGGCGGGGTTTCGCAAAATAATCGCCGGGGTCCCATACGCCATTGCCATTGGTATCGAACAAAATGGCAAGCTGGTAACTGCCGGGCATAAAATAGCGGCGGTAAATTTCGCGGCCGGTAAAGGGTATGCTGTGGGCAATTTGGTCGCCGCTGTAAAACAGCAGCACCGGCCGGCCGGCCGTATCGGCATTACGCAACCGAATGCGTATGCTGCCGTACTCTTTTTCGGCACGTATCCGAAACGAAAGCGTATCGTTGCCCGGAGCTTTTGTGCCGGCCGTATCGGTAGCATACCCCCTGCCCAGTACCAGTTGGTAGGTTGCGCCGGGTTGCCAGCGGGCAGCCACGATCAGCCGATATGTGACGGAATCGTAGAAGAGCCGGAACGGCTGTTGGCTGCGGCCCGAGTCGGAAAGCAGTTGCACCGCCGCACTGTCGGTTGCAGCCAGCGGGTGGCTGTAGCGCAGCTCCAAACTGTCGTACAAATGCACGGCGCCCCCCTCAATGTTGGCCCGGTAGGCAAAGGGCTTTTTCTCGGCCGGGCGTGCAGCGGGCTCTTTCTTCTTTTCTTTTTCGGCCGCGTATGCATACAAGGTTACCGGAGGGGTATTGGCGCTAACGGCAATGGCTGTATCTAAAAAGGCAAAAATTTCGGTGGGAAGGTTGTAACGCTTGTTGCCATCGGCCTCGCCCAAAGCGTACACATAATAGCGGCCGGCAGGCAGGTTGGTAAAGCGGAAATAGCCGTTGGCGTCAACCCGGGCCACATAGGGCGGCGTTTCAAGGGCAACGGTACTGTCTTGCCGGCGGGTATGCAGCAGGGCAAACAGCGTGCTGTCGGTTTTGCCGGTTTCGGCCAAAATGATACGGCCGGTAAGCTGGTTGGTATCAATAGCCGCTCCGGTGCTGAAGATGTACCGGAAGTTTTTGGCCGGATTGCCTTCGTTCAGGTCCACAATGGCATCGCCAAAATCAATCACGTAGGTGGTGTTGGGCAGCAACGAATCTTTGAGGCGCACGGTTACGGTACGCAGCCGGTACTCGAACGAAGGCATTTGTTTGGGATACGGCGCCACCAGAATTTTTTCGGCCGGACTTTTCAGTTCCACAAACTCGTTAAACTGCAGCACCAGTTTGCGTTCGGTTACATTTACTGCCGAATCGCGGGGCACGGCGCTTACCAATACGGGAGGCAAGGTGTCGCGGGGGCCGCCGCCGGGCGGTACAATATTGGCACAGCCGGGGGCGAGTACCGAAAGGAAGAACGCTGCCGTAAAAAAAGCTCCGATGGCAAGTAACGCACGACTCATAACGGTGCAAACTTAGCGGAAATGAGGGGGATTGGAGGTGGGTGAGTTGAAAAGGAATGGGGAATTGGGAGATTGATATTCACCAACCGCAGAGAAAAGAGAATAGGAGGTTGGCGCAGCGCAGGGTATGAAAAGGCGGCATACCCCGGCGGGTGGTGCTTGTGCAAGCACTATTTTTTGCAGTAGCATGCAGCCGAAGCGATTTTCTGAGCTTGCTTTCCTATATCTGAAACAAATTATTTTCTTCACTCCTCCTCCAACTCATGCAAGGCAACGGCCAGGTTGTTGTTTTTGGAAAAGTTGCACCAGTAGCAATCTTCGCTGCCGCAACCGGTGTAAAAATTGCGTTCCTGTATTTGCTGCCAAACCTGCGTAAGCTGCTGTGTAACGGTGGTAATGTCGGCCGGCGTTACCACAATTTTTTCGCGGCGGTACTGCTTCTTTTTATCGGGCTCCACAAAATCAAATTCGGCGCTGATGGCTTTCCAGTTTTTCTGCTGCCACCCATCTACCAGCAATTTGTAAAACACGGCCTGCCGCCAGTAATCGCCGCCCAGGGGCTGCTTGTCGTTGGGCGGCAGCAGTTTGTCTTTTGCCTTTTCGGGGTCGCCGGTTTTGTAATCCACCACATTTACATCGTTACCAAAAAACTCCAGCTTATCCAGTTTTCCTTTGAGGGGCACCCCTTCTACCACCACGGTAGCAATGGTTACCTCCGGCAACACCACCTTATGGGCTGTAGGCAGGCGCTGCTCATAGTAATCGCTTAATACCGTATGCCCGTACTCTATGCGGCGGTTAAACTGCTCTTCGGTAAAACTTTCGCGGTGGCGTTGCATGTACCAGTCGAAATCGGCCAGCAGTACATCGCGGGGCGGAAACTGCTGCCGGGCGTCGGCTTTCATGCGTTCGTACAGGCGCTGCAGGGCAAAGTGTATGGCCGATCCAAATTCGGTATTCTCATTTTTGGCCGCAGGTATGCGCAGCAGGGTGTTGTAGTAAAACCCAAGCGGACATTTGAGGTAACTGTTGAGCGCCGTTACGTTCATGCGGAAGTTTTCGAGCAGCGGCGCCACAAAATCTTCTTCCAGCTGCGGCAACTCGGGCGCCACCAGGCCTTCAAACTGCAGGGCTGCAAATTCGCTCAGCACTTCATCGCTCAACAGTTCGTGGGTTACGGGCAGCTGGTGCCGGTCAAGTATTTCGGCTACAAACTGCGAGGGCTCCAGCTCTTTGCCATCATCGGCAAAATGGCTGTAGGTAAGAAACAGGTGCGCTTCGGCCCGGGTGAGGGCAACGTAAAACAGGCGGCGCAGTTCTTCTTCTTCGGAGCCGGCAGCCTGCTTGCTGTGGGCAAATAGGGTATCGGGCAGGGAAAAGCCGTTGTTGGGTTTCCGCTTTTTTTCCCACAGGTGGGCATTGCAGCCCGCTACAAATACGTATTCAAATTCCAGCCCTTTGGAGCCGTGGGCAGTTAGCAGGTTGATGCCTTTTTCGCTGCCGCTTACCTGCACCAGGGGCAGGGTAATGTTTTCTTGCTGCATCAGGTCGAGGGTGTGCACCAAATCTTTCAACTGCATTTGCGGATTGCGGCGGGTTTCTTCCTGCACAAAATCGAAGAAGGCGGCCAGCAGCTTCAGGTGCCAGTGCTTGTCGGTACCATGGAGCTGGTGCTGCAGCAAGCCGGTACGGTGAATAACCTGTTGCACCAGCACCTGCAGGGTAACGTTGGGTACGGCGGCAATCAGTTCTTCCATAACGGTGGCTGCATGGCGCAGCGCTTCGCTTACCGTAGGCGTAAACAAATCGGCTGCGGGCTGGCTGCATTTGTAGGCCAGCAGGCCCCGCAGGCTGCCCCACTCGGGCGGTATATCGTTAGCACGGTTGTAGCGGTGGTTGGCCGCTTCAACCGAAAGGCGGGCGATTTCAATGGGCGGTACATGCCACCAGCTGTAATGCAGCAGTTCAAACAGCATGGCATCGCCGCTGAAGGGGCGGTCGTAATGTTCGGATGCCAGGTACCGCAGCAGCAATACCACCTGTTGTATGAGGCGCTCGTCAAACAGGTTTACATGGCGCTTGCTGTAAACCGGCAAGCCCAGGTGCCGCAGGTAGCGGGCCAGCTCTTCGCCATACTTGTTTTCGCGGTAAATAACAGCAATACGGCCGGGTTGTACACCCTGCGCCAATAACTGACGCAGGTGCACGGCAAGGCCTATCAGTTCCTGACGGCGGGTTTCGAATTGCAGCACGCGGGGCAGCACGGTGCTTTGCTGCCGGTTGGGGTGCGATGCCTGCAACTCTTTGGTAAGGCCAGGCATGTGATGAATGAGGCGCTCGCGGTTGCTGCCTATGAGTGTGGTGGCCACATCGAGTATGGGCTGGGTACTGCGGTAATTGTTGGTGAGCACTACTTTGAGCAGGCTGCCTTCGAAACGGCGGGCCAGCTGCTGCATGTTTTCGACGTTGGCGCCCTGAAAGCGGTAGATACTCTGGTCGTCGTCGCCCACCACAAAAACGTTGGGGTGTTCCCAAAAGTTGATGAGCAGTTCTACAATACGGTTTTGCGTGCCGCTGGTGTCTTGATATTCATCAACCAGTATGTACAGGTACTGCTCCTGATAGCGGGCCAGCAGTTCGGGGTTGGTTTCGAAGGCACTGATGACCCAGTTGATCATGTCGTCGAAATCGTAGCGGTTTTGTGCCCGCATTTTGTCCTGAAACACATCGAACAGCTGGGCGGCGGCCCGCAGGCGCTCCATTTTTTCGGCTTCGGCGGCAATTTTATCGGTACGCACATCGCCTTTTTTAAACCCATTTACGGCTTTTTTGGCAATGTATTCGTCGCGGTTGGGCAGGTCGGCCAGGTAGCGGTCTATTTGCTGCAGAATAAAGGCGGAGGTCCACCCTTCGCGTTTCATGTTTGAGAACAGCCATTGCAAGTTGCGCACCTCGTAGTAGGCATCGCTGCGGTAGCGTTTGAGCGGATGGTTTTTGGGCAGCTCGTCAATCAGTTCTTTCAGCAGGGCGGTACGCTCGAGATCGCTGATGGGGTCGAGGCTGTTTTTTTCGAACAGCGAGAGGTTGTTTTGAATCACCTCGTTGCAGAAGGCATGGAAGGTGCAGATGTGCACTTTATACGCTGCCGGGCCGATGAACGAAAGCAGGCGACGGCGCATGGCCACCACGCCGGCATCGGTGTAGGTGAGGCACAGTATGTTTTCGGGGCCGGCATCGGTACGCAGCAAAATGTTGCCAATGCGGCTGGCCAATATTTGGGTTTTTCCGGTGCCGGGGCCTGCAATTACCATTACCGGGCCTTCAATGGTATCAACCGCCTGCTTTTGCCGTTCGTTGAGGCGGGCATATTCGTGTTGAAATTTTTGTTCGAGTTGTTGCCGGTTTAGTGCCATAGTTTTCAAAATTAGGCCGAAAGGTAACAACGGCACTTTGCAACCTTTTTACGTACCGCTTGTTTGTTGTAATGCATGCCGGGCTTTGTACCGGCTGGTGCCGATAGCCCCGATTGCAGCGGAAAGCCCGCAAACCCGCCAAAGGCGGGGGTGAGGACTTGCAGCGAAAAGCGGGATACCGATGCCGGGCTTTGTACCGAAAGATGCTGCTACCCGAATAATAAAATAAACATGTCGAAGACCTACAGTTTAAAAACCGTACAACGCATGCCGATAACGATGGAAGCGGCATGGGATTTTTTTTCGAATCCGGCCAACCTGTCGGCCATAACGCCTCCGCATATGGGGTTTCAGATAATCTCGAAACACCATGGCGAGCGCATGTACCCGGGGCAGATTATTGAATACAAGGTGAAACCGTTACTGGGCATTCCGCTGTACTGGATGACGGAAATTACGCATGTGGTTGACCGTAAGTTGTTTGTAGATGAGCAGCGCTTTGGCCCCTATAAGCTGTGGCACCACCAGCACCATTTTACCGAAATTGACGGCGGGGTGGAGATGACCGATATTGTGCATTACCGACTGCCGCTGTGGGTGTTGGGCGATGTGGCGCAGGCACTGTTTGTGCGGCGGCAACTGGAAGGGATTTTTAAGTATCGCTACGCAGCCGTGGAGCAGCGGTTTGGAAAATGGGAATAAGTTTTGAATAACCTTGTGTAAAAGGACTGTTACTTTGCTTAAGTTTTCAGCCCGTTTTAAAATCCAAAGTTAAACCGCAAGCTAAAATCCCGGTTATGCCGGTTTTTTTTGGGGGGTACTAGTAAAATACCATTAATGTGGTATAGGTGGGGCGGAAAATTGCTTCTACTTTTACATCATAGACGCCGTTGTTAATCGCAGTGTTTACCCCTGCACATGAAATTACTACCCGCAGGGCCGGATGCACATCCGGCCTCTTTTTTTAGCCCGGCATGCGGGAGATGTATTTTTCCATTTGCTTGATTTGGTCGGCTATTTGCGGCGTGCTGGGCTTAAGGGCTTTGGCTTTGCGGAAGTAATCTTTAGCGGCGCGGAATTCTCGCTTTTGAATCATGATGCTGCTCATTTGTAAAAAGGCAGCCGCTTCATTTTCTTTATCGGGCAGGCCTTTGCGTAGTGCCTGGCGAATGTAGCTTTCGGCCTGTTTGAAGTTGTTTTTTTGTAGCGCCAGCATGCCCATTTGCAACAAACTGGTTCCTTCGGCACCGGCCATGATGGAGGAACCGGAACCGAGGTCAATGCCTTTTTTCATGAGTTTTTCGGCCGTATCGTAATCCTGCCGGGTCATGGCCAGGTTGCCCTTGAGGGTGTAATACACGCTACGAATGGGCTTGTACAGCAGGTTAGGAAACTGAATGGAGTTGAGGATTTTTTCGGCGCCCTCAAGGTCGCCGGCCTCCATATACTCCTGAATAAGCCGCAGGGGGCCAAAGAAGAAATGGCCGAAAATGCTAACCACGGCTATGAGGTACAAGATGAACGAAGGCCAAAAGCCGGTAAGCCAGTTTACGACAATTGCACTAACCAAAAACAGGATGCCGATGGCCAAGCGGTATTTTATGTAAAAGTTATACAACTTCATTTGCAATTTATTTGAGCTGCAAAGGTAGGGTACGGAGGGCAAAAGGGTGCGGGAAGCGGTAATTGAGTTATTTTTGCCGGCGTAATATTTGCTTTTTTAACCGCAGGCACAGTGACCCGGAAGCCCCGAAGCTGCTGCGCCGGTTGGGGTGCCGCCTTGAGGCCGGCATTCAAAGGAATGAAAATAACCGCAGGCACAGTGGCCCGGTAGCCCCGACGCTGCTACGCCGGTCGGGGTGCCGGCTTAAGGCCGGCATTCAATGG
>JBKBIL010000003.1:0-156186 GCA_046297415.1 Lacibacter sp. | reverse complement strand
ATAGAAATTAGCCGCAGGCACAGTGGCCCGGTAGCCCCGACGCCGCTGCGCCGGTCGGGGTGCCGGCTTAAGGCCGGCATTCAATGGATAGAAATTAGCCGCAGGCACAGTGGCCCGGTAGCCCCGACGCCGCTGCGCCGGTCGGGGTGCCGGCTTAAGGCCGGCATTCAATGGATAGAAATTAGCCGCAGGCACAGTGGCCCGGTAGTTCAATGGATAGAATAGGAGTTTCCTAAACTCTAGATACAAGTTCGATTCTTGTCCGGGCTACTTTGCCGAGCGGTTTTTCAACACCTTCCCCCTCTTCCTTTTTTCCGCTCAAGCTGCAGGTTTACCACTTATCATTTGCCACCGTTGCGGTATTGCAGGTTTTGAAAAGATGTATTTACTTTGTATTTCAAAGTACTTTTCAATGAAAGAAAATCAAGACCCCATCCGTGCCATTGCCGAAATGCGAGAGCTAATGGAGCGTTCATCGAAGTTTTTGTCGCTCTCCGGCCGGGCAGGGGTTTTTGCCGGTGTGTACGCCCTTTCGGGCGCCCTGGTAGCTTACCTGCTGTTGGGTTTTAACCCCGACCGGATTGTTTATAGCGCGGAAGAACAAGCCTTACTGCTGCCGCAGTTGGAACATGTACTACTGGTGGCAGCTCTTGTATTGGTGTTGGCGGTGGGTACGGCCATCGTATTATCGTACCAAACAGCGGTACAACGCGGTGAGCGACTGGCTAACCCGGTTGCCCGCCGGGTGGTGGTGCAAATGGCGGTGCCGCTGGTATCGGGCGGATTGCTGTTATTGCTGCTGCTCAGCAAGGGATGGATAGGCTGGTTGGCACCCTTTAGCCTGATATTTTACGGATTGGCTCTGTACCAAACCGGCACCTACACATATAATGAATTAAAAAGTCTGGGGCTGCTGCAGGTGGTGCTGGGTTTGGCAGGTGCATGGTTACCGGCATACGGCCTTTGGTGCTGGGCAGCTGGTTTCGGAGTGGCGCATATCCTGTTTGGCTTATTTCTTCACAACCGCTATCAACGCAGCAGTAAATGATTGGCAGCCTGCATAAAGCATTCGAAAGCCGGGTACGGCTGGGCATTATGTCGGTGCTGGCCGTTAATGATTCACTCGACTTTAACGCCCTGAAGGAATACCTGCAGGTTACCGACGGCAACCTGGCAAGTCATCTTAAAGCCCTGGAGAAAGAAGCATTCATTGGTGTAACCAAATCGTTTATTGAACGTAAACCCAATACCCGCTACCTGCTTACGCCAAAAGGGCGTGAGGCCTTTGAAGCGCATCTGCAGGCGTTGGAAGCACTCATCAAAACAATTAAACCTACTTAAGCTTTTCCCGTTTTAAACCCTTTAAACCAGCCAACTATATGACACAAGCAACCGTGCAGGAGCTGGCCGACGCCATCCGCACCGCAATCGGCAATACCACCGCGTTGGAAGATTTATACCGCAATAACCCGGCCGCCTTTCGCGAAGCGTTTGGCCGGGTGTACCCCGAACTGGCAGGCACACCGGTGGCCGATGCCTGGCAGGCGCGGCTGAACTATAAAAAGCAGCCGTTGGTGCATTTTCGCCGCAACGAGTGGATGTTTTTGGGCGTGCTGGCCGTTATTGCAGGCCTGCTGGCCAAGGTACCTGCGTTTACCGATATTGAAGCGGAGTTTTATTACTCCCGCAACATTGGCTTTATCGTGTTTCCGGCACTGGCCGTGTGGTTTGCCCGAAAAAACCATTTGCCGCTGCGCATTTGGGTGTGGGCCGGGGGCGCTTTTCTGGTTTCCGTCGTTTACATCAACCTGCTGCCGTACAACCCCGGCAGCAACACGCTGTTGCTGGCCTGCATCCACCTACTGTTGGTATTATGGGGGCTTACGGGCATGGTGTTTACCCAGGGAGCCGTTGACGTGCAGGCAAAGCGCCTCGATTACCTGCGTTACAATGCCGACCTGCTGGTGATGAGTGCCCTGCTGCTGCTTGCAGGAGGCATTTTATCGGGCATTACGGTGGCACTGTTTGAACTCATTGGTATTCGCATCGAGCGGTTTTATTTTGAAAACATAGTTGTGTTTGTACTGCCGGCGGTACCGCTGCTGGCCACCCATCTTACTCAGTCGAATCCCAACCTGGTGGGCCGCGTGGCACCGGTGATTGCCCGCATTTTCAGCCCGATTGTATTGGTGATGCTGGTGGTGTACCTGGGCGCCATGGTGTATGCGGGAAAAGATCCGTACCGCGACCGCGAATTTTTACTCTTGTTCAATGCCCTGCTCATTGGCGTGATGGCGCTGATATTTTTTGCAGCAGCCGAAGCAACAACCGATGAAAAAAAGCAGGGCGGACTGTGGATACTGCTGCTGCTTGCCCTGGTTACCATTGCGGTTAACGGAGTGGCCTTGTCGGCCATTGTATTTCGTATTGCCGAATGGGGCTTTACCCCCAACCGTACCGCGGTTCTGGGCAGCAATGTGTTCATGCTGATCAACCTGCTGCTGATAGCCCGGCAGCTGCTGCGGGCCGTACGCACCCGTAACAACGGCAGCGGCGTGTACCGCGTAATGGCGGCTTATTTACCCGTGTATGTGGCGTGGGCCGCACTGGTTACCTTTTTGTTTCCGGTGTTGTTTGGATTTAAGTAAGCCTTTGTGATTGTAACGCCATGCAAAAAAGGGAGGCCTGAAGAATCAGGCCTCCGATAACTATTGATTATTGCTTGCGAATGCACGTGATGGAAAAAAGCTACAGGTCGGTTATGAGCTTGTAGCGCGGCACCAGCCCCTTCATGATAAGCCAGGCCAGCAGGTAGGCCGTTGCACAAAAGGCAAACATGATGGTATAGCCGGTTTCGATATGGCCCAGGGCTTTGTAATGGTCAAACAAAGCGCCGCCGGCCTTGGTAATGAGTACCCCCCCGATTCCGCCGGCCATGCCGCCAATACCCACCACCGACGCGACCGCTTTTTTGGGAAACATGTCGCTAACGGTGGTAAACAGGTTGGCGCTCCATGCCTGGTGGGCCGAGGCGCCGATGCCAATAAGCAATACCGGCAGCCAGTAGGTAATACCGCCCAGAGGCTGGGCAGCCAGTACCACCAGCGGTATAACAGCTATGAGCAACATGGCCCGCATGCGGCCATCGTAAGGGGCATACCCTTTGCGTATGAAATATACCGGAAACCAGCCGCCGCCAATACTGCCAATCATGGTCATGCTGTACAATACGGCAAGCGGCAGCATGATTTGTGTGCCCGACATGCCATACTGATCTTTAAGATATGCCGGCAACCAAAACAGAAAAAACCACCATACCCCATCGGTTAAAAACTTACCCACCGCAAAACTCCAGGTTTGGTTATACGCCAATAGCCGGAACCAGCGCACTTTTTCGGCAGGCGCAGTAGCCGCCACATCCTCTTCTTTATCGCTGAGAATGTGCTCCAGTTCAGCAGCGGAGAGGCGCTTTTGCTTTTCGGGCTTTTCGTAATACACCAGCCAAAATACGAGCCAAACAAACCCAATTGCCCCAACCACAATGAAGGTGGATTCCCAACCCCATTTCGCCGCCATCCAGGGAACGGTTAACGGCGCTAAAATGGCGCCCACATTGGCTCCCGAATTAAAAATTCCGGTAGCAAAGGCCCGTTCTTTTTTGGGAAAATACTCGGCCGTGGCTTTGATGGCTGCCGGAAAGTTGCCCGACTCGCCAAAGCCCAGCACGGCACGGGAAAACATAAAGCCCAAAACGCTAACCGAAAAAAAGCCGAAACCCATCCAGCCGAGCAGGGCATTTATACCCTGGCCGATGGGAATGGCAAAGGCGTGAATAATGGCACCTACCGACCAAATGATGATGGCCCAGCCGTAGCCCCACTTGGTTCCCAGCCGGTCAATGATGCGGCCGGCAAACAGCATGGAAATGGCGTAGGTAAACTGAAACACCGAGGCGATGTTGGCGTAATCGGTGTTGGACCAGCCAAATTCTTCTTCCAAAGCGGGCTTCAGCAGGCTGAGCACCTGCCGGTCGAGGTAGTTAACCGTAGTGGCGAAAAACAAAAGCGAACAGATGGTCCACCGATATTTACCGATTGTTTCTTTCATGGCCTCGAAGTTAATTTTTGGGCGCGGTGCCCGTATGCGTTACTTGTGTTAAAAGTGTTGCTACCCGATTTTGAAGCGCCGGAAACTGCTGTTGCTCCAGCACGGCGGCGGTAATGAGCTTACTGCCCAGGCCTGCTGCCAGTACGCCGGCTTGCAGCCATTGCCCGATGCTTTCGGCCGTGGCATCCACACCGCCGGTTACCACGTATTGCATTTCGGGAAACAGCGGACGTATGGCTTCAACAAAGCCGGTACCCAACACATTGCCCGGGAACAGTTTTACCAGCCGTATGCCGGCAACTGCCGCCCGATTGATTTCGGAAGGCGTCATACAGCCGGGTATCCAGGGAGTTTCCAACTCCTTTGCTGCCGCGGCCACGGCATCATCCCAAAACGGACTGATGAGCACATCGGCGCCGGCTGCCCGGTAATTGTTTACATCGGCTTCGGTACGAATGGTGCCCACTGCCAACAACAAATCGGGCATGTACCGATTGCGCTGCTGTACCATTTCGGTAAACCGCTCCAAAGCAGCAGGGCCCCTGTTGGTAAACTCAACCATACGGATGCCCGCATCGTACAAGGCCTGCAACACGCCGCTGCAAACCTGCTGCCGGGCATGGTAAAACAGGGGCAGTATTTTTTGGCCAGACAAAACGGATTGTATGTGCGTTGGGTTGGTCATGCTTGTGTTGCAATACGTTGTTCAATGGCGGCAACGGTTTGCCGGGTGGCATCGCCCACTTCGGCCATTTTGCCTACGGCTGCGGCAGCGGCAAAATTGATGGTGTGCGGCGCCGGCATGTGCCGGAGCATGCCGTAAATGAGGCCGGCCATAAAGCAATCGCCGCTTCCCACTTTGTCAACCAAATGGCCGGTGCTGTATGTGTGGGAGGCATGCAGTTCGGCGCCATCGTGCAGCACGCCAAAATAGGTCTCCTCCAGGCGAAAGGTATAGGCCAGTTGGCGCACCCGGGGAAACTGGTGTTGCACGGCCTGCATACTGGTTGCAGCGGCCTGCAGCAGTTGCTGCCGCGTAAGGCCCTTGCTTTCGGCCACCGGCGATGGAATGTTGAGCAGGCTTTCGGCCGCCCAAAGGTTGCCCATCACCACATCGCACTGCTGCACCAGCGGTGCCATTACGGTGGCAGGTTGTACACCGTATTGCCACAGTTTGGAGCGATAGTTGAGGTCAACCGATATGGTAATGCCTTTTTTGCGGGCAGCCGCAACAACCTCGCTGCACACTGCGGCAAGGGTTTCATTTAAAGCCGGCGTAATGGCGCTCCAGTGCAGCCACGCACAGCCTTCGAGCAGGGCCTCCCAGTTTACGGTGCCGGGTTGCAGCTCCCAAAAGGCAGAGTAAGCCCGGTCGTAAATAACCCCCGCATGCTTCAGGTCGGTACCCTGGGGCAAGTAATAGGTACCTACCCGGTTTCCGCCCCATTGAATGCCCGCGGTATTGATGCCGGTTTGCTGCAGGTGCTGTTCTATTTCGCGTGCCAGGTAATGATCGGGCAAACGGGTGAGGTACTTTACCGGCACATCCCAGGTGGCCAGTGCTGTTGCCACGTTCAGTTCGGCGCCGCCGATGTACACGGGCATATTGGCCTCCGCAATCCACCGGCGGTGCAGCACCGGCGACATGCGCAACAACAACTCTCCAAACGTGCACACCATCAGCGTCAATTTAATTCGGTTACAGGTGCGGGGTCCATATCGCTATACTCCAGATTTTCGCCTGCCATGCCCCAAATAAATCCATAGTTGGCAGTACCGCAGCCGGCATGAATGGACCAGGGGGGCGAAATCACTGCTTCGTGGTTGGCCACAACCAGGTGGCGGGTTTCTTTGGGTTCGCCCATAAAGTGAAACACCCGCTGTTCGGGATGTACATCAAAGTAAAAGTACACCTCTGTACGGCGGGTATGCGTATGCGGCGGCATGGTATTCCAAACACTGCCCGGATGCAGCCGGGTAAGCCCCATAACCAGCTGGCAGCTTTGAATACCCTGCAGGTGAATGTATTTGTAAATGGTACGTTCGTTGGCTGTTTCGGAACTTCCAATGGTAACGGGGGTAGCCTCCTCTTTTGTCATTTTCCGAACGGGGTACGACTGGTGCGCCGGAGCGGACAACAGGTAAAAATATGCAGGCTGACTGCTGTTTACTGAGCGAAACTGTACCTGCTGTACGCCCTTGCCCACGTACAACGAATCGAGCTTCGAAAGGGTGTATTCCTGCCCGTCGGCAACAACAACCCCATCGCCGCCTACATTGATGATGCCGGCTTCGCGGCGTTCGAGAAAATAGGCGGCCCGCAGTTCGGGATGGTTGGGCAATAATAGCGGTTCCTGCGTGGGAACAATGCCCCCAATAATCATTCTGTCGTAATGGGTGTAAACCAAGCGTACGGTTCCCGGCAACATCAGTTGTTCTACCAAAAAAGCCTGACGCAGTGCTGCCGTAGGCATGTTGCGGGTTTCGGTGGCGCTGTGGTGAAATCTTTGTTCCATAATTCAATATTTAACGAGCCATCCAACCGCCATCAACGGTTAAAATTTCTCCGGTTACATAATCAGATGCCGAAGAGGCAAGAAAAACGACCGGGCCTTTAAAATCATCGGGCTGGCCCCAACGGCCTGCGGGTATGCGTGCCAAAATGGAGGCGCTGCGCTCGGGATCGTTTCGCAACGCGGCGGTATTGTCGGTGGCAATATAGCCGGGTGCAATACCATTTACCTGCACGCCTTTGCCCGCCCATTCGTTTGATAAGGCTTTTACCAAACTGGCAATGGCGCCTTTGCTGGCGGCATAGCCCGGCACCAAAATGCCGCCCTGAAAGCTGAGCAACGAGCAGGTGAAAATAATTTTACCGCTACCCTGCTGCAGCATGCGCCTGCCTATTTCTCGTGCGGTAATAAACTGGGCATCGAGGTTGATGCTGATAACCCGGTCCCAATATTCATCGGAGTGTTCCGCTGCCGGGGCTCGGAGAATGGTTCCGGCGTTGTTAACCAAAATGTCAATTCGCGGATGTTGTGCCTGTACGGCCTGTAAGAAGGCATACAATGCATCGCGATTGGAAAAGTCGGCCTGATAGGCGTAAAAGTTACGCCCGCATTGCCGCACTTCGCGTTCGATTTCACTTTGGCCGGGTTGCAGGCTTGCCGATACGCCAATGATATCGGCTCCGGCTTCTGCCAGGCCCAACGCCATTGCCTTGCCGATGCCTTTGTTACACCCGGTAACCAGGGCTACTTTGCCTTGTAACGAAAACTGATCAAGAATTCCCATTTTCGGTAGCATTAACGGTTTGCAACGCAGCCGGATTTAGCTGCCAGCCAAAATAATTTTTGTTGTTGTAGTAGCAAATATCCTGAACAATTTTTCCTACCCAATCGATATCGTTGGGTAATTCGCCGTTTTCGATTTCTTCGCCCAGCAAATCGCAAAGAATGCGGCGGAAATACTCATGGCGGGGGAAGGAAAGAAAGCTGCGGGAATCGGTTAGCATGCCAATAAAGCGGCTGAGCAGGCCCATGTTGCTGAGGGCATTGATTTGCCGCATCATGCCGTCTTTCTGATCCAAAAACCACCAGGCGCTGCCCCACTGTATTTTGCCGGCTACCGACCCGTCGTTAAAGTTACCGATCATGGTTGCCATGAGTTCGTTATCGGCAGGATTGAGGTTGTACAGAATGGTTTTTGCCAGTTTGTTATTGGCATCCAGCTTATCCAGAAAGCGGGCCAGTGCCCGGCCCTGCGGAAAATCGCCGATGGAATCCCAGCCGGTATCGGGGCCCAGTTGGCGCATCATGCGGGTGTTGTTGTTGCGCAGTGCACCCAGGTGAAACTGTTGCACCCATCCTTTTTCCCAATCCCATTCGGCAAAATGAATGAGCATGGCGCTTTTGAATTTGCGCTGCTCATCGTGGTTGAGCTCTTTGCCGCCGTGAATTTTATGGAAGATGGAATCTATTTCGGAACCGGTAAAGTCTTCTGCATAAATTTCTTCGAGGCCGTGGTCGGAAACGGTGCAGCCCATCGACGCAAAGAAATCGTGGCGGTTTTGCAGGGCATACAAAAAGTCGTCGAAGGAGGAGATGGCAATGTTCGACGCAGCTTCGAGTTTGCGCAGGTAGGTATTGAACTGCTCCGCATTGCTTACGTTCATGGCGTTATCCGGACGAAAGGCCGGCAGAATGGGAATTTCAAAGCCATCTTCCTGCAACCGCCGATGGTACTCCAGCGTATCAACGGGGTCGTCGGTGGTACACACCAGTTGCACATTCATGTGGCGCAGCAGGTTGCGTACACTGTGCGAGGGTTGCTGCAATTGCTCGTTACAGGCGGCGTAAATGGATGCGGCCGTGTCTTTATGCAGCAGTTGCTGAATGCCGAAGTACCGCTGCAGTTCGAGGTGCGTCCAGTGAAACAGCGGATTGCGCAAGGTATAGGGAACGGTTTCGGCCCACTTTTCAAATTTTTCCCAGTCGCTGCGGTTACCGGTGCAGTACGATTCTTCCACGCCGTTGGTACGCATGGCCCGCCACTTGTAGTGGTCGCCATACAACCACGCTTCGGTAATGTTGCGAAACTGCTTATCGGCAGCTATTTGCTGCGGCGGCAGGTGGCAGTGGTAGTCAATAATGGGCATGTCTTTCGCATACTCGTGGTACAGGCGCTGGGCCGTTTGGGTACGCAACAGAAAGTTTTCATCCAGAAAGGCTTTCATATAATTCTTTTTTTCTGTGTTCATGAGTTAAAGACTGACGCCTCGTTTCCAGGGTATAAAATCATCCTGGTTCAGCAAAACGGCTTTGGGCAGCACCTCGCCCGATGCTGCACGAATGCAGTATTCGAGTATTTCGGTTCCCATTTGTTCAATGGTTTTTTCGCCGGCAATTACAGGGCCGCAGTCAATATCAATGATATCGGCCATGCGCTTTGCCAGCGCGCTGTTGCTGGCCACTTTAATGGTGGGGCAAACCGGATTGCCGGTAGGCGTGCCCAAACCGGTGGTAAACAATATGAGCGTGGCGCCGCTGGCAGCCTTTCCCGTTGTGGCTTCCACATCGTTGCCGGGTGTGCATACCAGGCTGAGGCCGGGTTGGGTTGCCGGTTCGGTATAATCCAACACATCCACAATGGGCGAGGTGCCTCCTTTACGGGCAGCACCGGCACTTTTCATGGCATCGGTAATGAGGCCGTCTTTGATGTTGCCGGGCGATGGGTTCATGTGAAAGCCCGAACCGGCCTGCACCACCGTTTCTTCGAAGCGCTTCATGAGGTGCATGAATTTTTCGGCCGCCTCACGGGTAGTACAACGGTCAACCAGTTCCTGTTCCACCCCGCAGAGTTCGGGAAACTCGGCCAGCAGCACTTTGCCGCCCAGGGCCACCAGCAAATCGGCAGCGTACCCAACGGCGGGATTGGCGCTAATGCCGCTGAACCCATCGCTGCCGCCGCACTTTACCCCCAGCGTAAGGGCGCTGAGCGGTGCAGGCCTGCGTTGCAGCTTGTTGATTTCTACCAGGCCTTTAAATGTTGCCCGGATGGCTTCGGCAATGAGCTGTTCTTCGCTTTGCGATTGCTGCTGTTCAAAAATGAACAGGGGCTTATCGAAGTGAGGGGCCAGTTTTGCCAAATCGTCCCGAAAATCCTGCACCTGCAAATTCTGACAACCCAAACTCAGCACCGTTACGCCCCCCACGTTGGGGTGGTTGGCATAGGCGGCCAGCAATTTGCTGAGCAAGGCCGCATCCTGCCGAATGCCGCCGCATCCGCCCTGGTGGTTCAAAAATTTGATGCCATCCACATTCGGAAAAGGCCGCTTTGCATGCTGCGCCACCGGTTGCAGCGATACCGCATCGAGCGGCTCGTGCTGCTCATACGCCTGCAGCAGTTGCCGCGTAAACTGTTTGTATTTATCGGCTACGGCATAGCCCAGCTCGTTATGCAGGGCTTCGCGTATGACGTCGAGGTTGCGGTTTTCGCAAAACACGGTGGGAATAAAAATCCAGTAATTGGCTGTTCCCACCCGGCCATCGCTACGGTGGTAGCCATTAAATGTACGGGTGGCAAACTGCGACACATCGGGCGGCTGCCACTTGTATTGTACGCCGCGGTAGGCATAGGGCTGCACGGCGTGGTGGGTGTTGTGGGTGGTCATGCGGCTGCCGCAGGCAACATCACACAACACGGTACCCACCAAAACACCGTACATGCGCACGGCCGAGCCGGCTGGCATATCGTGCATAAAAAACTTATGCTTGGCCGGTATGGTTTGCCTGATTTTGTATTCTACACCGTTATGCCGCACCACACTGCCCTCCGGAAGCGTTTCCAGTGCCACCAGCACATTATCATCGGCATGTATTTGCAAAACAGTTTGCTTCATAACCGCTATACCGCTTGCTTTTGTGTTTGATAGATGGCTTCCATGGCTCCTTTTTCGAGCAACAGCTGCAGGTAACCCCGAACCTGTTCAACCAGTCCGGGCACATCGGTCAGGTCATCGCCCCACAATTGTTGTTGTTGCAGCACCACTTGAACCAATGCATCGGGCGGGTATTGCTGCCATAATGCGCTCAGCAGCGGGGCTTTATCGTCGGTAACATTGTAATACACCCCGTTGTAAAATCCTTTGTAAACACCATTTTCGTGCGTTGTGCGCATAAACAGCAACCAGGCGGCAACACCCAAACTCATCAGGTCGGCAGCATGCCCGTTGCGCCGGGCATAGCGCCGAATGAGGGGCACGCAACGCATGTGCATTTTTGAAGTGTATTGCGCCGTAATGCTCATCCATTGATGCTCGATGTAGGGATTGCGGAACCGATCGAGCACTTTTTCGGCAAATTGCAGCGCCTCCTGCCGGCTGATGCTATCGGAAACCACAGCGGTAACCATTTCATCAAAAGCCAGGTTACGAATGAAGGCTGCCATGGCTTTATGTTTCATGGCATTTTTTACGGTTCCGAAGCCGGCCAAATAAGCCAATCCGCACGAAAACGTATGGGAGGCATTCAGCAGGCGCAGTTTTAACTCTCTGAATTTTTCAATATCGGGGGCCAGCACCACACCCGCATCGGCAGGCGCAAAAGATAGCAGTTCCGCAACGCGGGGGTGTTTGCTTTCAATGGCCCAAAGCCGAAAGCTTTCGGCCATAATCATTAACTCATCGCGATAGCCCAGTTGTTGCTGCAGGGCAGCCGCTTCACGTGCGGGCAGTTTGCCCGGTACAATCCGGTCGACCAGCGAATTACAGAAATGGTTGCAGGTTTCGAGCCATTGCACAAAAGCATCGGGCAACCGGTTAAACGTTGCCAGGCGAATGACAATATTCCGCAGTTGGGTACCATTATCCGGAATCAGTTCGGTAGGTACGATAACCATGCCACTTTCGGGTGCACCTTCAAAAGCTCTATAGCGCTCCAGCAAGCAGGCCAGCAACTTACCCGGAAAGCTGGCGGGTACGCCGGCAGTTACGCTTTCTTCAACGTAGGTAATGCCCACCTCGGTGGTGTTGGAAAGCACCACCTGTATTTCGGGCTGCCGTACTTTTTGTAATACAGTATTCCACTCGGTTGCGGCATTCAGTACGGTACTAATAGCGCTGTTAATAATCACTTCATTCACTTCTTTGCCTTCTTCTATACCCCGCACCACCAGTGAAAAAAGGCCGTTTTGCGCTGCAAAAGCATCGGTGCCGCCGGCTGCGGTGGATTTTACCACCACCACCCTGCCATTAAACAGGCCTTTACGGTTGGCTTTGTCAATAAAATAATCGGGCAATCCGCGAAGCAGTACGCCTGTGCCAAACTGCAATACCCGTTCGGGCAGTTGCAGCAAAGCCGCATCGGGCTTTACCAAACCGGCCTGTGCAGGTATTTGTGCCAGTGATTGTTTTGACAGTGTAACCATATCTCAACTTTTATGCGGGCTCCAGCGATTGCCAAAAACCCAGTCAATTGTTATGTGTTGTACTGAAATTCCTTCGGGCAGCCGGTTGCGGTACCAGCCGTATGGGTTGCCGCCTTCTTTACGACAGGCATAGAAGTAAACCCGGTGCCCCCAGCGGAGTGCCGCGCCGCTGGGCGCATGAGCCACGGCATAATCGCCCATGTTGGCAGCAAAAACACAGCCAATAAAATACAGCTGGGCATCGCGGTGGTACCGCCCCAGGCGGAAACCATCAAATCCCTGAAAACGACAGTTCAGCAGCACCGATTTGGCATCCTCATTTCCCGAACCATCGTGCCAAACAATGGCCGTGCCCGAATGGGCGATGAACGTACAGTTTTCGGCCCAGGCCCAGCCACGCGGACAGTAAAGGTCTACACTGCCTTCCATGATGCAGTCTTTGAAATACCACATGCCGTCCTCCGTATTCCAGGGGCTTACCGTATCGCCGCCGTACGAGCGGAAGTGGCAGTTGAAGGCCCGCAGGCGGGTGCAGTTCATGGCCCGCAGCGCCATTTGATGACCGTTGCGCCGCACAACTTTTTTTCCGGTGCTGTCGGCAGCGCAAGCTATTTCCACATCGGCCGTTTGCATAAAGCCATAAGCGTTGGTAATGGTAAGGTTGCGCAGGGTAAGATCGTTGGCCCCCACGTTCAGCGTAGCCCCCCCCCAGTCGTCGGCATGGTTGCACCGCCAGCTGTCGCGGGCAATGCTGGCAACAATAATGGTACTGTCGCGGCTTTCGCCCTCAAGGGTGATGTTGGGTTTTTCGATATAAATTTTTTCGTGGTAAATGCCGTTGCGAATAAAAATGAGGTACCCGATTTTGGATCCGTCGGGTATGCTGTTAATGGCCCCCTGTATGGTGCGGTGATCACCGCTGCCATCGGCCGCCACCGTTATGATTTGCGACAGCTTTTGCGCCTGTGCAACTACGCTACCGGCCAGTAAACACCATATTGTTATCCATTGCTTCATTTCCGATTTCCTCCCCGCATGGGTGCCCGCTCCAGCAGCCAGAGAACCAGGTCTTGCGCAGCGGCATAGTTGTCAAATTCATCGGGCAACTTGCGCCCATCCACATACTCGTTATACAGCCAGGGGTCGCCCAATGCAAATACCCATCCTTTCCCCAGCCGCGATACGGCCATAATTGTTTTTCCGCCCTGCTGCAGTACCGGTATGGCCGGCGGACTGACCGTAATGGAACTCAGCTCTTTTATGAACAGGCGGCTGGCATGGGGGAAGATGGTATGCCCCTCGGGCACCAGTACCGCACCTTCTTCAAACCGATCGTTTTTCACCATGTTTAACTGGTCCATATTGAAGCGAATGCCGAATGCGGTGCTCAGCAGGTTGAAGTGCTCCAGCTCGCAGTTGGCCGCATCATTGGCAAGAAGCACCAACACCCCTCCGTTACGCACCCATTGGGTAATGGCTTGTACGTGGGCCGGCTGCATATAGTTGGGGTTTGCGGTTTCTTTATCGGTATCGGGGTCCACTATAATGTACACCGATGCCTTCGCCAGGTTGGCTGCAGTGGGTGCTACGGTAAGGCTTTTCAGCTGTGCCCCATGGCTTGCAAACAAATGGCCCAGTACATGAAAGCCGCCGTGGGTGCGTTCGTCCCAGGTGTAGTGCCAGCGGATCATGGTGCCGGTGGCATCTTTTTTCCATTCGTTGTTAAAGAAATTATCCAGCAGCACTGTTTTTCGTGTACCCAGGTGCAGCTGGGGTTGCATTTCCATTTCGGTTGCACAAAGAATGAAGGCCCCCATTCCTTTGGGGTCGTTCACCACCACCGGTTCGCTCATGTAGTATTCAAAGCTGCCGTCGCGATAAGGGTTGCCTCCCAGGCCCGATACGGCCACCGTGCCTTTGAGATTGGCGGCACCGTTGGGCGCGTCTTCAATAAAGTTTTGTAAAATGCCTTTGTACGCCTGGGCGGCATAGGTACCATATACGGCGGGCAGGTAACCCAACCTGCTTGCCTTGGCGAAGGTATAGGCCAGCATGCAGGAAGCCGATGCTTCGGTATAGTTGCCTGCACGCCGGGGCAAATCGGGAATATCGTACCACAGGCCGCTGGCAGGGTCCTGCACGCGGCGCACCGCGGCCGCGAAGCGCTGCAAGATGGCAAGTAACGCAGCCCGTTGCGGATGCTGCTGCGGAAAATAATCCAGCACATCTACCAGTGCCATTCCAAACCAGCCCAGGCTGCGGGCCCATACATGCGGACTGCGACCGGTGGTTTTATTGGCCCAGCGCTGTTCGCGGCTTTCATCCCATCCATGATACAGAAGGCCCGTTTTCGGATCACGGGCATAACGCTCCATCAGTATAAACTGGCGGGCAATATCATTAAATGCCGTATCGTCGTGAAACAGTTGCGCATATTCGGCATAAAAGGGCTGTGCCATGTACAACCCATCGAGCCACATTTGGTAAGGATAAATTTTTTTGTGCCAGAAGCCGCCCTCCGAAGTGCGGGGATGTGTACGCAACTGCTCCCGCAACTGATCGGCCGCCTTTTTGTATTTGTCGCGACCGGTAACCCGGTATAGGGTAAGTAAAATTTTTCCGTTGTTGATGTGGTCAATATTGTATTCATCGGGCCGGTAGCCGCGTATAACGCCCTGGTCGTTTACGTAAAAGTCCATGCTGCGCTGCATGTAATCGAACCACTTCGACTGGCCGGTGGTCAGCCACACCTGCTCCATGCCTTTCAGCACCACACCCTGGTCGTAACGCCACTTGGCTGTTTTATCCTGTTCCAGCAAAAACGAATCGGGCCACAGTTGCATCGCCCGCAGGGCCACCCGCTGGCTTTGCGGCTGCGCCACCGACGTAAGCGAAATGCCCAACACGAGTAGGATGTACGCAATACGAGTCATGACTACCAGTTTATTTCATGGGCAGCGGTACCCAGTTCATAGGTAATGGGGGTTACTGCTCCCGCTTTATTTGTGTTTTGAATTTTGATTTTTTGAGACCGTTCGCCACTGATGCGGAACAACTGCCGGGCGCCGGCCGCGTAACGAATGTTGTCGAAAACCAAATTGTCGCTCTGCACCACATCAATTACCGGATTGGTTTCTGCAGCGTAAAGGGTAATGTTGCGGAACGTAATGTTGCTGGCTTCCTGTATATCCATTCCATGTTTTGCCTGCAGCACCATGTTTTCGAGCACCACATCTTTTACGTGCATTTCGGGGATGCCGCGAATAAAAATTCCTTTTTCAGCCCCGTTGCAATACACATTGCTAATGTGAAAGTTGCGAAACACGGGGGTGGTTTCGTTTACCGGCATAAATTCCACTTTCGGAAGTTCCCGCTGTTCGCCGGCCAGGGGTATGGGGTCGCGGGCCGCGTAATACATGTCGAACAAAATGGCTTCGCCGGGAATATCTTTCATGAAAATGTCGCGGATGTAAATGTTTTCCACCACACCGCCGCGGCCGCGGGTGGTTTTAAAACGCAGCCCAATATCGGCGCCAATAAAGGTGCAGTTGTTCACGTAAATATTGCGGGCGCCGCCACTCATTTCGCTGCCAATCACAAATCCGCCGTGCGAAGCATAAACGGTGCAATTGCGAATGATAACGTTTTGGGTGGGCATGCCCCGCTTGCGCCCCTCGGCATCACGACCGCTTTTCATGCAAAGGGCATCATCGCCCACATCAAACACCGAATTTTCAATGAGTACGTTGCTGCAACTCTCTACATCAATACCGTCGCCATTTTGCGCATACCACGGATTTTTAACCATGATGTTGCGAACAGTTATGTGTTCGCTCATGAGCGGATGCAGGCACCAGGCCGCGGAATTTTGAAAGGTTACGCCCTGCAGCAAAATGTACTTACAGTTCGTAAACACCACCAGGTTGGGTCGCAGAAAATCCTTAACACTTTCGTAAAAGGCGGCATCCTTATCGGGACTGATAACGCCGGGATTGTTCAGTTTTGCCGCATCCCGCATTTGCGCCGATGGGTACCAGGTTTTCTTATCGTCGCTCAGCACACCGCCCGATGCCACCAGTTTTTTCCAGTTACTTTCGGTAAGCTTGTCTTTTTTAACCATGCGCCAGGCATCGCCGTTGCCGTCAACAATTCCTTTTCCGGTAATGGCAATATGTTGTGCATTGGTTGCCGAAATGGGTGATTGGTTGCGCATTTGCGGCAACCCCTCCCAGTTAGAAGCAACCAGCGGATACTGCGTTTTATCGGCCGTGAAAAGCAGCGTTGCGCCTGCAGCCAGGTGCAGGTTGATGCGGCTTTTCAGTACAAGAGGCTCGGTTAACCACAAGCCGGCCGGTACCAGCACCACACCGCCGCCTTTTTGATGCAACTGATCAATTGCATTTTGGATAAAACGGGTGTTGAGCGTACGCCCATCGCCTACTGCACCGGTGCGTACGATGGAGAGGGTGTCTTTTCGGAAAACAGGCTGTTGCACCACGGGCAGGCGGTTCCATTGCGCCTGAGCAAAATGGTTAAAAAAAATGGCAAAAGCCGATAGTAATTGAATTGTTTTTTTCATGTGTGGCCTTACAATTTTGCAACCGTTCCGAAACATTACAAGATTACCCAAACCGCTTCCATTTACAAGCGATTTGCAAGGGTTTATTTACGCAAACGTTACCGGAAATGGAGGGGTTCCATATTGCTATAAACGAGTGGATTGGCGGGCCAGAAGCCTCCAGGTTTTTCCTTCGCGGTGCCAAACCAGCAGCACATGCAGCCGAATGCTGCCGGGCACGCCTCCGTCTTTGATGTCGGCCTGCAGTTCATGACGTACCAGCGCTACCGGCCCGCTGATTTGTACAACCTGATTGTTAAAGTTTGCGGTTACAAAGTCGGACGCACCACTTTCAAGCTGTTTTAAAAACGCTTCTTTGTCTTCAATGCGGCCGTTGCTGTGTCCGTAACTCAATCGGTCTGAAACCAGAGGAGCAAGGTCGGCTCGTTTTCCACTGATGAGTGCCAGCCGAAAAGCTTCAACCTGTTGCAGCAGGGTGGTTTTCTGGCGCGTTTGTGCTGCGGTGGCCAGGCCAATCCATAACAGCATCGAAAAAAATGTAATTCGTATCATAGCTGCAATTTTACCGGGTTTCAACAACAAATTGGCTTAAATCAGCAAAACCCGCATCATGGGCTGTCTTGGTGCGAATGGCGAACAGGCCCACACGGGCGCCCACCCAAACGCCGGGGCGGGCGGTAAAGGGTTGGCCCACTGCCTGAAAGTCGGTACCGTTTTCGCTGAAAAAAAAACGACACACCGCCCCAGGGGTCACACGCACCTGAAAATAGCAGCGGCCGCCGGCAAGCGGCATGCGCATCTGTTCCTGTTCAACACCGCCCTTATCGGCGCCGGTACATAGCATTTGCCGCAGTACCAGTCCCTCGTCCGTTTTCAATAATTCTAATGTTGTGTAGTCTCTGCCGGTTATGATGAGGCCAAAGCGCTCACCGGTTGTATGGGGCTGTATTTCGAGGGCTGCAGTAGCCGTGAACTGCTCAGCAGGAAAGGTTTGCGATAGCATGTTGGGAACCGTCCAAAGCGACTGTAAGGTGTCGGGCTGCTGCACCGCATACAAACGCATACCGCCACCGGCTAACGGAAAGGCCCATCCTTCGCCGGGGTTCGCCGCCCATTGCCATTGCAAAGGCAAGGCAGGCGTTCGTAATCCCGGTTGCTTATTCAAAGCAGGGGCAGGATTTGAAACCGGCATCTGAAACTGTGCAACCGGCTCGCCCGCAACTCCCAGCACCGGCCAGTCGTTCTGCCACTGCATGGGCTGCAGGTGTACAATGCGGCCGTAGGCGCCTTTGTCCTGAAAATGCAAAAACCAGTCGGTACCCGCAGGTGTTTGCACCCAGGCGCCCTGGTGCGGACCGTTAATAACGGTATTGCCTTGCTGCAATACAACTTTCCGTTCGTAGGGGCCGTAAATGTTCCGCGAACGCAAGGCCAGTTGCCAGCCCTGTGTTACCCCTCCTGCCGGTGCCAATATGTAGTAATAGCCGTTGCGCTTGTACAGTTTAGGACCTTCAACGGTCGGGTCTATGGTGTTTCCATCATACACCAGTACCGGCTGGCCAATAATTGTTGTGGCAGCCGCATCCATTTCACGAATAACCAGAATCGATTTTATGCCCGCCCGGCTGCCGGCATAGGCATGCACGAGATAGGCTTTGCCATCATCGTCCCACAACGGACAGGGGTCTATGAGCCCTTTGCCCGGCAACAGCAATTGCGGTGCGCTCCAGGGCCCCTGTATTTGCTTTGCCGTTAGTACATAAATGCCAAAGTCGGGGTCGGGATAAAAAATATAGAACAGGCCTTTATGATAGCGCAGCGCCGGGGCCCAAACCCCTGCGCCGTGTTGCACAGT
Source organism: Lacibacter sp. (assembly GCA_046297415.1). Taxonomy (GTDB): domain Bacteria; phylum Bacteroidota; class Bacteroidia; order Chitinophagales; family Chitinophagaceae; genus Lacibacter. The sequence continues at coordinate 137,716 of JBKBIL010000003.1, read as the reverse complement.
GCGGTAATGCGCTTCCGGCACCAGGCAGTTGAGTGCATACCCTATGAGATTCCAGTTTACCAAATCAACCGAATGCAACAGCGGCAAGCCGGGCACGTGGTTAAAACTTGATGCCACCATGTAGTAATCAGTACCTACCCGGATGGCATCGGGGTCGCTGTAGTCGGCATGCAGTACAGGGTTATGATACGTTGCACCCCGCTGTTGCGCCCACGCAAACTGCACAGCCAGGATGCAACTGATTAACAACACGCCGTATCGGTACCCTGCCTGCACTGCCTGCTGTATTTAATTTTCGCCGCCCAGGTCAAACAGGATGCTGAAGCGGGTGGTATTGCTCAGCGGGTTGCGGTTGATGCCCTGCCCCGTGGGTACCAGGTACGAGAAGTTGAAGTTGAGTTTGTTGTATTTGATGCCCAGCCCCGCACTGAAAAAGCGACGGTTGCCCTTGTTGCGGGATTCGTGGAAGTAACCCGCACGGGCAAAAAACAGGTCGCTGTAGTTATACTCGGCTCCCGTTGATATCTGGAACTCCTGCAGCTCTTCGCGGAAACCGCCCGGCGCATCGCCAAACGAGCTGAACCAGCTGCTGATCACGCTCTTGTTGCGGTACGCCTCTATTTCTTCGGGCGTGCTCAGCCGGCCCGGAGGCGTGGGCACCATCAGCTTGTTAATGTCCACACCAAAACTCAGCTTGCTGGTTTCATCCAGCACCGCATGGTACATGGCCCCAATGCCCAGGTTGGCGGGTATGTAATCCCTTCCGCGGGCATCGTTGGTGTAGGCGATTTTGCTGCCCAGGTTGCTCAGCACAAAACCCGCGGTTACGCCCTTGCCTTCTTCGTTTACGCCGTTGTAAAACAACGACAGGTCGCCCGCTACGGCCGTGCCCGGCTTCAGCGGCGCACCGTTAAACGTGCCGTTGCCCAGGTTGGAATAAATAAACCGCATGGCCACGCCCACCCCCAGCTTATCGCTCAGGCTGCGGCTGTAGCCCGCATCAATAGACCATTCCCGCGGGCGAAACTGCTGCAGGTCGTTGCCCGCAAAATCGGTAAACTGAATATTTCCCAGGTTAAAGTAGCGCAGCGATGCCGATAGGGCCTGCCCTTCGGTAAACTGATGATACCCCGAGGCGGTTACAATATACACATCGTTCAAACCAATATCCCGCAACCACGGCGTGTAGTTGATGCCAATGGCGCTGCGCTGTGTGGCAAAAGGTATTTTGGCCTGGTTCCAAAACGAAGCGCTGGCATCGGCCGTAGTGGCAATGCCCAAGTCGCCCATGCCCCCCGCACGGGCATCGGGCGATATCCGCAACATCGGCACCGCCGTGGTAACTACATTTATACTGTCGGTTTGTGCGTGGAGTTGTACCGCGCCAAGCAACAGTAACAGCGTGAGGCATACAGAACGTTTTCGCATGTGAAATCGGTTTTTATCGGGTGCAATAAATAAGCGATGGTAGAGCAGCAATTATTTCGCTTGCCAACAGCGGCACCTGCAGTTTGGCTGTTTGTAGGCAAGTGCAACACCTGTTGTATAAAACGGTCGGCATAGGCAACAACGGTATCGAGCCAGGGTTGAAACAAAACAAAACTGTGCGGCGCATCGGATAGCGCAAATGCCTCTGTTCTTATACCGTATTGATGCAGCACTGCCATAAAGTCGGCCTGACCGGCCCGCATACGCGGTACGCTGCTGTTGATAAAAAGAAAAGGCGGGCAATGGGCCCCTGCGTGGGTGAGCGGCGAAGCCTGTTGCCACAAGTCGGGCCGTTCGCTTGCAGCAGCGCCAAACCAGCGGGTGGCAGCAGATGGGCCTTTGGAATCATCGCCCTCGCCCGATTCGGGATGAATGAAGGCAAGAATTCCATCCATATCTATCACCGCCTGCACGGATACCGGTGTTTTTGAAAAAATCGTTTTCCCATTTACCGCGCCAATTAACGCCGCCAACTGACCTCCGGCCGAATGGCCGGCTACAACAATTTGCGAGGAGTGAGCGTGCCACTGCGCAGCCTGTTGCCGTACCCACCGGAGGCAGGCCAGCAAGTCCTGTACGGCTGCCGGGTACAGCGCATGTGTTGAAAGACGGTACTGCGGCAGCACACAGGTATAACCCCGCAACGCCATTCGCTCAGCCAGTGGTACCATCAGTTGGGGTGTACCGCTGCGCCAACCGCCGCCATGTATCAACACCAATACTACACCGTTGCTGTTTTGTTTCGTAAACGGCTCAATGATGATGGCAGCAAGTTGCTGTCCTTCTTCGTTGGAATATGTAGTTGTAAGCTGCCGAATGTTTTGTTGTGGTATCGGTTGTGGCAGTTGCAATCGGGTGTAGCGGGGCGCCAGTTTACGAAATTCGTTGTGTACGGAGTAAGAAGTATCGGCAGTACCGGTTACCCACTGCAACGACTGTGCCGCTACCATGGCGGCAAAGGAAAACATCCATATCGTAAGCAGCATGCGCATACATCACTTCCGCAGAGGTTTTCGTACATGTTGCACCAGCGGTAGTTGCAACCGTTGCATTTCCTGCAGCACCAGTTGCGCCATCAGGCGTGCACCCAGTTCATTAAAATGGGTATTATCGGTTTTGCCTTCCGGGTAATTGGGATGTTCGCCGGGCTGCAGGTGCAAAAACAACAGGCGGGATGTTTCAGGACCCAGTTGCTGCAGCAACTCCCGACTGCGGGCATCCAGGTCAAGCAGCGGCACCTGTTGTTGGGCAGCAACTTCCCGAACCAGGTTGCTGTAAGGCACATGGGTTTCCAGAGCTATTCCGTTGGCATCAAAACGGCGCCGTGTAACCGGCGTAATCAACACCGGCAATCCCCCGCGTTGCCGTACTTCCTGCACAAAGCGTTGCAGGTTGTACCGAAACGTGTCGGGAGGCGCATAGCGTTCCTGCTTTTCCACGGATTCATCGTTATGCCCAAACTGAATCAGCACATAATCGCCGGCACGCAGTTCATTCAAAATCGCTTGCCACAAGCCTTCGCTCCGAAAGGTTTTGGTACTGCGGCCGTTTTTTGCCCGGTTGATGACTTGCACGGTACTATCCCAAAAATATGCAAAGGGCATACCCCAGCCGGTTTCGGGATAGGCCGAGGGTTCTTTATTACTCATGGTAGAGTCGCCGGCCATAAAAACGCGTACGGGTGGCTGTTGTGGCAACCGGGTGAACAACAATGCTATGAGCAATAAAACGAATTTCATGCGAAAGAAAGGGTTGCCGCGGCTCTTTCGGAGCGGCGCGGCAACCGTTGCTGTTTATTGTTTCACAAAGCGGAACTGGAAGCGTTCGTTACCCATCCACATATCCAGTGTATATATACCTGCCTGTAAGCGGCGTATATCAAGCACCGTACTGTTGGATGCGGCAGTGGTACGCTGCCGTATAACCGTTGCGCCCGAAGCATCCCGCACGGTTATTTCACCCGTTTGGAACAGGAAGGGATGATACACCGTTACCTGATTGCTGGCAGGATTGGGCGCCAGTTTCATAAGCGGATACGTAAAGCCACTAACCGTTACATTTTGCAGCGGTACTCCATTGGTTTGAACGGCTATGTTGCCCCCCGATGCACCCAGTGCGGTATTGTTCAGCCGCACCCGAATCAGTGTAGCGGCCACTGTTCCGGAAGCAGGAGTAAGTACCAACGGGTTGGAAGCATCAAACCAGGCCACGTTGTTTACACTTACCTCGTAACCGGCAGGCGGCGTAATGGTAATTGGACCTACCAGGAAGGCGCCCTGCACCTGGAACAACTGCACGCCCGAGGGGGTACCCAGCGTTTGCGAGAAGGGTTGCAGCGTTCGGCTGATGGTCACTGTGGGCGGATTAACGGCCGTACCACTCACCGCAACCGTTGCGGCTGTAGTGCCCGGTGTAGCATGCTGTATGGTTCCGCTGTACGTACCGGCAGTGGTTGCATGCAAGCGTACACTTATGGTTGTGGCATTCAATGTACCTGCAGCAGGCGTTAACACCAACGGATTGGCATTGCCGAACCAGGTGGCTCCTCCATTGGCCGATACTTCAAAGTTGGCGGGCGGTGTAATGGTAACAGCTCCGGTAAGATTGGCTCCGGACACCGTGTAGTTTTGCGCCGCCGATGGACTTCCGATGGTTTGGCTGAATGCATTCAATGTACCTGTGATGTTGAGCACAGGCGGATTGACAGCCGTACCGCTCACCGGTAGCTGTACGGTAGCAGCTCCTGTAGAAGTATGTGCAATGGTACCGGCATAAGTTCCGGCCGTAGCCGCATTAAGGCGTACACTAATGGTGGTGGTTGTTATTGTACCTGCAACCGGAATAATGCTCAACGGAGTTGTATTGCCGAACCAGGTGGTACCGCCATCGGCCGAAACCTGATAACCGGCCGGCGGCGTTATCAGCAACGCAGCAGTAAGGTCGGTTGCCGCAACCGTGTAGGTTTGCACTGCCGAGGGTGCACCCATAACCTGGCTGAAGGCAGTCAATGATCCGCTAAGGGTTATAACCGGCGGATTCACGGCGGTACCGGTTACGGGTAAGGTTACGGTAACCGCATCGGTACTACTGTGGCTTAAGGTACCGCTGTATGTTCCGGCAGCGGTGGCATTGAGGCGCACGCTGATGGTAGTAGCTGCTACTGTTCCCGCAACCGGATTCAGTTGCAAGGGAGCACTGCTCCAGATGGCGCCTCCATTGGCCGAAAGCTGGTAGTTGGCAGGTGCTGTAATGGTAATGGGCGCAACCAAATCGCTGCCACTAACCGTATAGGTTTGCGCTGTGGAAGGAGCGCCCAGCGTTTGCGCAAAGGGTGTGAATGCAGCTGAAACGGTAATAATCGGTTGGGGCACATCCGATGTAATGCCGCTTACCGGCACGTTTTGCACGGGAAGTCCGTTGGTGGCATGTGTTATGGCGCCACTGTAGGTTCCGGGAGCAGCCGCATTTAAGCGTACCGATATGGTTGCACTTAAGGCCCCCGATGCGGGATTCAGCACCAACGGATTGGCATTGTTGAACCAGGTAGCACCCGCATCGGCCGAAACCTGGTATTCAACAGGCGGCGTTATGGTTACCGGCCCGGTCAGATCGGTACCCGCCACCTGATAGGTTTGTACGGCCGAGGGGGTACCCACTACCTGGGCAAAGTTGGTAAGCGATGCCGTAATGATTAGCACCGGCGGATTAACCGCCGAACCGCTAACCAACAGGTCAACGGGGTTTGCACCTGCACTGGCATGCGTTATGGCCCCGCTGTATGCGCCGGCGGTTGCAGCATTCAACCGTACGGAAATGGTGGTAGCATTAATGGATCCGGAAACGGGCGTAAGTACCAACGGTGTAGCATTGCCGAACCAGGTGGTACCGCCATCGGCCGATATTTCATAGCCGGCCGGTGGAGTAAGAGTTAGGTCTTCTGTAAGGTTGGATGCGCTTACAGTATAAGTTTGTTCCGCCGAAGGCGCACCTATGGTTTGCGCAAAGGAAGTAAGTGTTGCGTTTACATTAATTACCGGTTGGGGTATGGTAGATTCGGAACTGCCCACAAAAAACAGATCTTTGAGCTTACCATAGCGGCCGGCGCTGGTACTGCTGCAGCTGAAGTACAGGCGCACATACAAGGTTTCGCCCGGCTCCAGCACCACACCGGCTGCTCCGTTGATGGCCAGGCGGTAATTATCGGGGCTTCCAACGGTGGTGCGGTTTTGCAACGGTATGGGACTGGTGAAGGCCCCGGCAGGCGGGTTGATGGGAACGCCCAACGCTTCGCCTCCGCCGCTGATGTTGGAGGAGTCGTTCACAAAAGCCGACTTTGAGTACGCAATACCCAGGTTAGTGCCCGAGCTGGTATTATGGAAGGCAGCATTCAGCACAATGGAATCAATCTTCACACGGTAGCCGGCCCTTGCCACCACCGGGAATTCGATATAGAAGTTCCGCCGCAGGGTTCCGCCCGGTCCGCCGGTACCGGTACCCCACAAACCCCGTCCGCCGGCGTCGGCACCAAAGGCCATGCCATGCAATTCAGAAAATGCGGGAACCGTTGGTACTTCGGTGCCGTTAGACAGATACAGATTGTTAAGGCGGGGTACACTGGCTGCTACCCCCACGTTGCGTTCGGCAGCGTCATCCTGGTCGTTGGCCTGCAAGGGCCAGTAAATCAGTTTGGTATTGGCAGGAGGTTGGCTTGTTACGCCATTTACAGCCACATTCACGGTGGCTGCACCGGAGGCCGTATGTACCAGCGAACCGCTGTAACTGCCGGTAGTGGCAGCATTAAGGCGCACCTGAATGGTTTGCGGAGCCACGCTGCCTCCCACCGGTACGATAACCAACGGATTGGTATTAGTGAACCATGTGTTGCCGCCATCGCCCGAAATTTCAAATGCAGCAGGTGGTGTAATGGTAAGATTACCGGTAAGGTTGGCGGCAGCCACTGTATAGCTTTGTACTGCCGAGGGCATACCCACCACCTGATTAAATGGAGTAAGCGTGCCGCTTGCCGTTATGGATGGCGTACTGCTGTTGATGGCAAAAAAGTCAACCTTATCGGCACCGGCAAACAGGGGTACTATGGTACGCACCGTGGCGGCATCAAAAGCATTGTAATCGTAATAGGTGCGAGGGTTGAACGCCGCAGACGGATTCAACTCATCAAAACGTACCGACCGGCCACCGGGGTTGAGCATGGCCGGATTGATTTGCGCCGTAATTACCGGCAAGCCACTATCGTCGTAAGCGTTGTTGAACTGGCGCAGGTACGCGGCGGGTATGTTTCCGGTTTTGGAGGTAAATACATTATCGGTATTGTTGCCAAACACGGCACGAAAATCGGCAACTGTTCGGTCGGCGTACATGCCCCAGCGGGTATTAAGGAAGAAGTTTCCTTCGGCAACCACGCGTGCCTGGTTGGCTGCTGCAATGCCGTACAGGCTTACCCGCTCGTACAAATTATTCAATACATGCACTTCGCCAAAACGTACACGGGGATGCCGCGAATTGGTATTCAGAAAATGATTGGCAAAATAGGTAACCTTCAGCCGGCCTACATCCTGAGCGGCATTGTTATCGGAATGGCCTACCAATGAGGTTTTCCAACTGTTGCGGAACAGACACCACGAAACCGTTACATAACTCGAGCCTTGCTTTACATCCACGCCACCATCGGGGCTATCCTGATTGGCAGGCAATGTGGTAGGATGGCCAAGTGTGCAGTGGTCAATCCATATGTGATGTGTTTCAGGGTCGGTAATATTGATGCCATCATCGCGGTAATCCTGGAAGGTAATATTACGGATGAGGATATTCCAGGAGCGCTTGATGTTAAAGCCCCAACGCAACACCACGTTGCGTTCGCCAATAATGGTTAAATCGCCCTGTTCCTGAATGGTCATCATACCATTACCCCAAGCCTGTGAGGAGGAGGTTCCTTCGGGGTAAAGGCCTTCTTTAATTACAATAACCAGCGGAGCCTTGGGCACACCGTTTTGCGGCGTACCGATGCGGTAAGCCCGGTTGCGGTAATACAGGTGCCAGGCCAGGGTATCAAAATCGGCCGGCCCGCGAACCCAGAATGTATCCGTAGCGTTCTGTCCGCCCGTTACGGCGCTGTTGAATTCGGGATAGGTATTTCCGGTATTTGCCGCCGCAAATCCAACTGGTGTATTAAAATCAATACCGGCATTTCCTCCGAATGTGGCCGTAACCGTTTTATTGCCATCCATAACTAACGTAGCGGGATTGGCGCTTCCGCTGAGGGCGCCGCTCCATCCCTGAAACGTAGTACCCATTACGGGAGAAGCGGTGAGCGTTACGGTGGTTCCCTGCGGATACACACCGCCGGCTGGGTTTAGCGTTACCTGGCCTATACCTACGGTGGTAACCTGTAGGGTAAATGTGGGTACCACCGTAAAATGGGCCGTTACGGTTTTGTTAGCGTTCATCACCATGGTTGCAGGGTTGGTGGTGCCGGTTAAATCGCCGCTCCAGTTATTGAAGTTCAGGTCGGCACGTGCATTGGCCAGCAAGGTTAACGTTTCACCTTCAAAGTACCGATTGGCAAAGCGTGTGGGCGAAAGGGTTACGGTACCTCCGTTAGTGGTTTGCACTGTAAGCGTATAACGGGTGCATGGTGTACCGCTGAGCTGTAACTTATCGAGGTTGGGCCCGTCGGTACTATCCCAGGTAATTTTAATCTGATTAATGCCGGCCAACAGGTTCAGCGTTACGGTTTCATCAGCCCAGTTGGTCCAGGCACCGGTAGGAGCAAAATCGAGCAACTGTATAAACTGATCATTTACGAACAGGCTACCTTTACGATCCTGCACTACGCCCAGTGCATACCGAAATACAGCAGTGCGCTCGCCGGCAGTTGTTTGGCACACATTAAAAACAATGAAGTTTTCGCCGGTACTTAAAAAGTTTACAAAGCCCGTACCCGTAAATCCCGTATGGTTATTGTCAACCGTACCTGTAAACTCTGCTTCTTCGGCTTCATAATCGGTTAAAGCAGCCGGCGGCTGGGTAGTTACCTGAACTGTCCAGTTTTTGGTTGTGGTGCCGTTTTCGGCGGTTACGGTGTACGTAACGCCGGCACCACCGGAAAAATCACGGGGGGTATTGGCGGCCGGACTAATGGTTGCCCCCGGCGAAAGCGACACCACAGAAGGCACCACATTCACTAATGACGTACCATTAGCGACTGTTAACTCAACACGCCCCTGTGCACTGTTAATGATTTCATTGCCCACTTGGCCGGGCAGTTTAAAAGCAGTTATTTCGGCAGCAGATGAAGCGGCACCGCCTCCTTCCATTTGTATATCGTGAATGTGAAACTGGCCACCCGTTGCCGCGTTTTCGATGCGTACCGAAATTTCACCAGCACTTACCAGTTCGGGAAACTGCGTTGCCAGTTGAAATGCGGTTCCGGCCTGCGGCACCGACACGGTACCGGCGGTGGTATAATCGCCGGTGCTACCCTTGCGGTAGCGAATGGTTACGGTACGTGCGGTTGATGCCGATGATTTCATGTTCACATGCAGCACCGAAAGCGAGGGCGCGTCTATCTGCAAAAAACCGCTCAGCGGAACTTCCAGCCGGCCTGCCGTACAAAAGGTGCACGAACCAATGGCGCCTCCGGTATTGAGCGTACCATTGCTGGTAAGCCCCGGCGGCAGTGGCGCGGTATTGAAGGAATAATTAAGCGGCAGGGTTACCTGCTGCGCCTGTACAACACCGGCTGCCGCAATGAACAACACAAAGCTGGCTGCCAACAAACGCATCGCGGCAAATAAACGGGTAACATTTTGCTTCATGGCCTTTCGGTTTGACGGTCAGAGTAATTAGATAGTGTAACAATACTGTTGATATACACTTCAATATTGGTGTAGTATGCATGCAATTGTACACCCACAGCATCGGATGCATCGCGGGGATTTAAGCCCTGTTGCAGTTCCCATGCATCGGGCATTCCATCGCCATCGGAGTCGGCCGGTGGTACACTTTGTTGCAGGTGTGGCCAGGCGATGTATGAAATATCATACGGCGTTCCGTGCGGAAAACCGCCCTGCACATCAATAATACGACCGGTTCCGTTTTTCACATCCTGTACCAAACGGGCATCCAGCGTATCGCGTCGCCAGCTGGCACCTGCCAAACGCAGTATGGTTTCAAATGCCTGGATGGCTGTTTGTAGTTGCAGCGGTTCGGCAGGAAAAGGTTTTTCCACTACGGCGGCCTGTTTATCGGAAAGTGTGGCTTTGTTGCCGGGCTCAATACCCAGCCAGTTATTCCGGGTTACATCGGGCGCTCCGTGCACAAAATTGCCGGCAACGTAAAACTGCCCAAAGCCTACATCGTTGGTACGCGTAGGATTTACGATGCGGCGCCGCACCTGCGCCTGGGTGGAAGGCCCGGGCTTATAGTAATTGTTCACAATATTATACCGGCCGCCCTCGCCGCCATAAACATTGTTATGCCCCCAGTTATAGATAACGTTGTTGCAAAAGTCAACAAACTCAACAGCGGCGCCCAAGCGGGTACCGTTAAAGCGTGGGGTGCGGCTGGCACAATGCACAAACAAATTATGGTGGGCAGTCAGGTGAGCGCCGCCCCATATGCCGCCAAAGCCATGGTGCTGAAAGTCGGTATCGCCCGCTTCAAAATGATAAGAATAGTTAAGCGGTTCGCTGATGATGTTCCATTGTATGGTGCTGCTGTCGCCACCGTACATCGAAAACACTTCATCGGTACTCCAGCTCATGCTGCAGTGGTCAATTATGATGTGCTTTAAGCGATTGCCGCCAAACGCATCATCACTACCGCTGCCGGGTACTTTCCCTTTCAGTGCCTGATAGCGGTCGCCCATGCGAAACCGGAGATAGCGAACAATAATATTATCGCCCCCCAGGCTTACCGGGTAATCGGCCAGGCAAATACCATCGCCCGGGGCCGTTTGTCCGGCAATAGTGACATCGCCTTTAATTACAAGCGGACGTTTCAAGTGAATGGTACCCGATACCCTGAACAAAATAATCCGCGGTACGGAGCGAGTAGCCGCATCACGAAAGCTGCCGGGTCCGCTGTCATCCAAATTGGTTACAAGCAACACCGCTCCGCCCCTTCCTCCGGTTGTGTAGCGGCCGTAGCCTTCCGCTTCCGGAAAAGCCAAAGGCAATGCAGTACCCTTGCTGCCGGCAACAACAGGTAGGCGGCTGCAAGCCATAAGGTGCAATATGCAACTGCAGGCCACCGTACATGCTATGAGTGCAAACAACCGCATAAAACAAAACAACCGGCAAGCCTTTAGCTACATGCCTGCCGGTTGTAATGGTTTTTTTATTGTTGATAACCGGGGTTTTGTGTGAGGTTCGGATTGGCATCCAGCGAGGCCTGCGGCAGGGGCAAGAGTTCGCTTTTGTTGGGTGTAAATCCGATGGCGTAAAATGTAAGAATGGTGGTATTAATGTTCTGCCGCACCCAGTTTACACGGGTATGGCCGGCAGGGGTAGATGTACCAAACGGGTTGGGCGCATAGAACGAATTAATCCAATTGGGCCCCAAAGTGTTTGTTTGAAACAGCATGTATTCGGGTAATTGGTTGTATGGCGGTGTGCGGTTTGCCATAGCAGCTAGTATGGCACGGGTTTCGGCCAGTTTGGTGCCCAGCAGGTTCCAGCGAATGAGGTCGTATTTACGAATCCCTTCGCCGCCCAGTTCTAGGGCACGTTCCCGCACAATGGCATCGAAAAATCCGGCATAGGTGGTAGGTGTAGTTCCAATTAAAGCGGCATTACCCCGGAAGGCGCGAAGGCGCACTTGTTCAAAAGCAGCAATGGCTGCACTGGTAGGCCCGTTGTTCAATTCGTTTTCGGCTTCAGCAAACATCAGCAACACATCACTGAAGCGAATTACCGGCCAGTTTACGCCAAACCACTGCGGGCCAATGGTGAGGGCTCCGGGTATCCAGTCGCGTCGGAATTTGCCATCCAGCATTACTTCGAGGCCACGCCCGGTACGAGAGGTTATGGTGGTACCCGTGGCGTTTACAAAGTAGGGCGCACACATTACATCTCTGCGACTGTCGGTGCTGTCGAACATGTAAAAGTAATTGGGCAACACCGTTAAGGCCGAGTTGCCATTGTTATTAACACGCGGTCCATTATAATACCCCAGCTTGCTGTCGCCCAAGGCGCTGTTACCGCCCCCCATGCCTACTTCTAGAATAATTTCGCCAAAGGGGTCGAGTTGTTTACCGCAAACGTAATCGCGAAACACAGATTCATACGAGGGGTTCAATCGGTGCTGGTCGGGGCGGGCCATAATGGCAGCGCATTCGTCCCGTGCAATCTGATAATACTTCAGGTGATTGCTGCCGCGTTGCATGGTGCCGTTTTGGCGCAGCGACCAGCCGCCGCGAAACAGGGCAATGCGGGCACGCAGGGCACGGGCCGCGCCTTGCGTAATGCGTTCATCGCGGGGCACTTCTGTTCGCCACGGCAAAAGCGTGGCGGCCAGGGCCAGGTCGTCGAGCAGCACATCGTATATCGAATCACGGTCGGTGCGGCGCTTAAACAAGTTCGTTTCCATGGATGAAGGAAGAAACTGCGCCACCACATCGCCCCAGTTGCGGATGAGTTCCTGATAATACAAAGCCCGAAGCGTTAGTGCTTCGCCATGCAGCCGGCGCAGAGCGGCTTTTTCCTGCGGGGTTCCGTTTTCATATTGCGGCATCCGCGGAATGTTATAGATACAAATATTAGCCCGCTCAATACCGTTGTAAAATTGATTAAACGGTGCCGGCAATTGCGTATTGTTGGCGTTTACGGTGTAGTGAGCAATATCCCGCCGCTCGTTATCGGGGAAAGGCGTACCTCCCTGCCCCATCATAATGTCATCATCATACGGATAGTACATACTCACCCGGATCCCGTACCCATTATCGCCCGCAAGGCGATAATACACTCCAATTACCGCTTTTTCGGCATTTACTACATTGCTGAACACATAATCGGTTCCAAAAGAAGAAAGCGGTTCTATTTTCAAAAATTTCTTACAGGAGGTGAGCCCGGTGTTTACCAGTAGCACCAGCGCCAGTAATTGAAGCATTGACAGCAATCGGATTTTCATCGTAGTATGTTTTAGCAGATGAATCAGAATGAGAAATTAAGGCCAAAAATGAAGGATCGACTGCGGGGATAAGCCGAATAATCCACACCGGGTGTTTCGGGCGTACGACGCCGCGTACTTACCTCGGGGTCGTAACCGGAATAGCGGGTAAATACCGCCAGGTTGTTTACTGTAAAGTAAGCCCGTGCCTTCTGAATTTTTAAATTGCCAAATGCCTTGGCAGGTATTGTGTAGCCCAGCGTTACATTGTTAATACGCACAAACGAGCCATCTTCTACCGCCCACGAGTGCAGTACAAATGAGTTACTGCTGGTACTGGGTTGCCACAGGGTGGCATTGGCGTTCAGTTTGGCCAGTGCTTCGGGATCGGTAACCACTACGCCATTTTCATCTACCCGGCGCCAGCGGTTGTTCATAATACTGAGCATGTTGGCATTGGTTTGGTAGCCGCTGGTAAACTCCAGTTTATTGGCATTGTACACATCGTTGCCAAACTGGTAATTGATAAAGATGCTCATGTCAAAGTTTTTGTAGCTGAACATCTGGTTCAAACCGCCAAACCATTTGGGTTGTGCCACACCAATGATGGTACGATCGAGGTCGTTGACCACACCATCGCCGTTCAGGTCTTTAAACTTGAGAGTACCGGGTTGCGGCGGCTGCATTACGCTGGCATTGCTGGGTACTTCGGGCCGCAAGGTATAAGTACCGGTTTGGGCGTTGTAAATGAAATCGGATAACTGATAAAAGCCATCGGTTACATAGCCCCACATGGAACCTACGGGGCTGCCTACCCGAATAATGAAGTCGGCAGGCGTATTGGAGAAGCCCCATCCCGAGTTGCGGAGATAAAAGTTTTGGAAGGCACCCAGGCTGGTAACCCGGTTGCGGTTGGAGCTGGCATTGAAATTAATCGTCCAGCTGAAGTTGCGGCGGTTGATTACATCGGCATTTAACTGAAACTCAATACCCCGGTTTTCGGTACTGCCCACGTTTTGTATTTGTGTTACCCAGCCACTGGTTGTGGGGATGGGAACATCTACCAACAGGTCGCGGGTAGTGTTTTGATAAAGGTCAACAGAAAATTGCAACTTGTTTGCTAAGATGCCCAGGTCAATCCCTATGTTACGAGAGATGGTAGTTTCCCATCGAAGATTTTCATTAGCCAGCGCTTCGGGGGCAAAACCACCCACCAGTTGATTGTTAAGCCAGTACTGTGTAGCGGAGTTGAACTGGGTAAGAAACAGGAAGTCGCCAATACGGTTGTTGCCTGCTTCGCCGTAGCTTACACGGAACTTAAGATCATTGATGGTGTTGCGCAGGCCGGAAAAGAATTTTTCGTTTGAAACCCGCCAGGCCACCGAACCCGAGGGGAAGTAGCCCCACTGCCGGCCTTCGGCAAACTTGGTGGAGCCGTCGGCCCGCAGGCTGAAGGCAGTAAGTATGCGGCCATCGTAATCGTAATTTACCCTGCCGAAGAAGGAAGCAATGCGGTTTTCGGTTTCAAAGGTGGGCGGACGACTGTTATCCAGAAAGGGTGTACCCAGGTTCATATTGGCCAGCGCCTTGCGGGCATCGATACCCACCGGAAAATCGCGGCCCAATATATTTTGGGTATTGGTTTGCGAGATAAAAATTTCCTGACCGGCAATTACGATAATGCGGTTTTTCTTGTGAAAATCGCCTTTCAGTTTCGCGTTGTTAAACGTAAGTACATTGGAGTTGTTCAGGATGGTGCGCTTGGTAGTGCTGATAGATGCCATGGGGTTGCCGCCGCCATTGAGACGAGCATTACCGGTAATGGTATCATCGAAAGCGGTTTGCCGGTTAATGTTGATATCGTAACCGATGGTGGTACGGAAGGTAAGATAGTTTTTCAGCTTGTAGTCCACAAAGCCGCTGAGGTTAATTACATCCAGATAGTTTCTGCGGTATTCGGCTTCGTTCAGCAAAATGGGGTTCACCAGGCCCAGGCTGTTGGCATTGGTTTGGTTGTTGTAGTCGGCATCAAAATCATCGAGGTTTTGGCCGGGCAACAACAACGGACGGAACTTTACGCTGTGGCGTAAGCGGTTGGTGGCGGATGAGCCGGGGGTTGATGTACCGGCACCATTTACTATGGTATTGTTGTAGCGGGTATTGAAACCTACCTTGAGTTTGCTGTTTACATTATGATCGAGCTTGAAGTTTACCAGCTTGCGATCGAAATCGCTTAACAGCATCACGCCCTGTTCGCGGTTGCTGGTAAGGCTAAGATTGTATGTAGTGCTGGCATTACCGCCCACCATGCTTACGTTGTGGGTTTGAAAGAGAGCCCGGCGACCGAACATGATGTCCTGCCAGTCAATAAAGGGCACATTCTTAAAGTTTTGCAATGTATCCCAGGTGGTACCGTATTGCCGGGCAAAGTTGCTGCTGTCGGTAGCATTGCCGCGGCTGCGCTCCCACTGGTAGGTTACAAACTCATAAGGGTTCATCACTTTGAGCTTGTTGGCAACTTTATTGAAACCAAAAAGCCCGTTGTAGCTGATGGTGGTCTTTTGATTTTTACCGCCCTTGGTAGTAATAATCACTACACCGTTGGCGCCGCGTGCCCCGTAAATGGCAGTGGCCGAAGCATCTTTCAAAACGTCAACGGTTTCAATATCCTGCGGCGAGATGACGTTGAGTGCATTTTCAACCTGCACGCCATCAATAATGTACAGGGGTGAGTTGTCTTGCGTAATGGAACCACCGCCCCGAACCCGTATGAGCACCTCGGCATTAGGGGTACCTTCGGTACCGGTAATTTGCACACCGGCCAGGCGGCCTGCCAAAGCCTGTGCCGCAGAGTTGATGGGGATATCTTTCAGCTGTTTGGCGCCAACCGACGAAACCGAAGCTGTAAGATCTTTCCGTTTTACGGTAGCATACCCTATTACCACTACCTCATCGCCACTGGTGGCGGCAGGCTCCATGGTAATGGTAAGGGTTTCTACACCCACAGTGTTAACGGTTTGCGACTTGTAGCCAACAAAGCTGAAGAGCAAAACGGGATCGCCTTTAATGGAAATAGTAAATGCCCCGTCTTTATCGGTTTGCGTGCCCGTTTTGCTGCCAGTGGGTATAATGGAAACACCGGCAAGGGGCAGACCGGCTTCGTCCAACACCTTCCCCTTAATTATCCGTGTTTGGGCGGCAAGCAACAAGGGAAACAATAAAACAACAGAAAACAGCCAAGTAAACTTTCTCATACAGCTTCGGGTTAAATTTTGAAAATGGGTTTGATGAAAGCGCAATCCCTCCCGTGCAATCGATTCGAAATTCATGTCAATTCTACTCAACCTGCACCGAAAGTTTTACAATATTGACGGAGTTTATTTACGCAAACGTTCCCGGTAACGTTGTCAAATGCCGGCCCGTTCTACTGTGGCGCTCCCTCTGATGCCGAGAGGCGGCTATGCGGCTTTTTTTATATTTTTAGCTGCCGGATTACAAATGAAATTCGAAGCCGTTACTATTAAAGATATTGCGAAAGCCCTGGGGCTATCCACCTCAACCGTATCTCGGGCGTTACGCGACAGTTACGAGATTAGCCCCGAAACCAAACAACGTGTGCTGGAATATGCCCAAAAAATCAATTACCAGCCCAATCCCATTGCCCTGAGCCTGAAAGAACGGAAAAGCCGCTCCCTTGGCGTAATTGTTTGTGAAATTGCCAACAGCTTTTTTTCGCAGGTTATCAACGGCATTGAATCGGTTGCCAACGAAAGGGCATACAATATTATCATTGCTCAAAGCCACGATTCGGCAGGCCGCGAACTGTCGGACCTGCAGTTTCTGGCCTCCCGCTCGGTTGACGGTATCATCATGTCGGTTGGAAGCGAAACTTCGGATTATAATTTTTTGAAAGAGCTAACGGAAAAGGGGTTGCCGATAGTTTTTTTCGATCGCATTGTGCCCGGCATCGAAACACATAAGGTGATTGCAGATAATACGGTGGGAGCGTACGAAGCCGTGAGCCACCTCATCAAAAAAGGCTACCGCCACATAGCAGCCATTGCCAATGCCGAAGGATTATCCATTACGCAGGAGCGGATTGCCGGCTACAAACAGGCGCTGGCCGATAATGGTCTGCCGGTGCAGGAATCGCTCATTCAGTATTGCCAGCACGGCGGGCTGGTGCATGACGAACTGCAACAGGCTTTTCAACAGCTTTGGAAGCAGAAGAAAAAACCCGATGCCATTTTTGCCGCAGCCGACAAACTTACCACCGGCTGCCTGCGTATTTTAAAGCAAAAGAAAATAAAAGTGCCGGATGAAGTGGCCCTGATTGGTTTTTCGAATAACGACCTTACCGAACTGCTCGATCCGCCCCTTTCCATCATTAAACAACCCGCCTTTGAAATGGGCGTGGCCGCAACCGCACTTTTACTGCAAGTAATCGAAAGCAAACGCCCGGTAACCGAGTTTGAAACCCGTGTGTTGCCCACGGAGCTCATCATCCGGAAATCGAGTTAAGCCAAGCGGATTTACTGTTTATATACCCGGTCGTTGCTTTGCACTTCCAACCAGTCGTAGCCGGCGCTGTTGGCCGATGCGCCCCCTTCGGCAGTGGCATAAAGGGCATAAACAACCCCAACAAATCCTCCGGCAGTTTGTGTACTTAAAAAACGGGCATCCACATGGGTTGCAACCGGCAACCAATGTTTTCCGTTGAGCGAATAATAAAAGTCGTAGGCAGCGCCTTTGGCCTGTACACGAAGTTGCAATGCGTTTTTCCTACCTGCGGGCAATGGTAATACGGCCAGCTCACGGGGCAGGGTACCCGCTTCTTTACCGGGGCCCTGCTCTAGCGCCAGCACCTGTTTTCCGTTACGATAGGTTTGGTGCAAATAATAGTAGTGCCGTTCGTTTTGAAAAAGCAATAAGCCGGCCTTTTCATTAGTGGCTTTTGCCTTAAAATGCAAAGCAGTAGTTACCGTTCCTTCAAGATGCGGCTGGCGGTAGGCAACCAATGCGGGGTTGCCATTTCCGGAACAGGTTTCGGGCAAAAGGGTGAGGTAGAGGCGTCCGTTTTTCAGTGCATACCACTGCTGGCGTACGGTACGCAGGAAGCTGTACCGGTTATTGAGGCGGGCACCTTCAAAATCATCGCGAAAGGTATAGTTGCCTCCCATGGGTAGGTGGCCGGGGGCAGGTGCAGCGGCTATGGGATAACGGTACTGAATGGTTTCAAAATCGGGGTTGATTATGGGCCATCCGTCTCTCCACACCACGGGTGCAATAAAGGTTTCGCGGCCGGTATTGTAATGATTACCTTCATAAGGCCGGCAGGCCAAAAACACAGCCCACCAATCGCCATTAGGAGTTTCAACAAAATCGGCATGGCCGGCAGTGGTTATGGGATGGGGGCGCCCGGGATCCAAATGCCGTTGCGTAAGAATAGGATTTCCCGCAAATGGAATAAATGGTTCATTTAAAGAGCGGCTGCGGAATACCACTTCGGAATGGTTGTAGGCCGTGCCGCCTTCGGCACAAATGAGGTAATACCATCCATCTTTTTTGATGATATGAGGCGCTTCAATCCAAACCGGTTTTTTACTGATATCGGTACCCCCGTTGATGAGTATGCGATTGGGACCAGTTACCTTTAAATTTTTCGCATCAAAGCTATTCATGCGTATGGTACGGTGCCCGTCGTACAGCGAAATATTGTCGGGCGGAATGCTGTTGTAAACAATGTAAGCGCTGCCGTCGGTATCAAAAAACAAAGAGGGGTCAATCCCGTCCACTTCGGGCAGCCAAACCGGATTGCTCCAGGGGCCCCGGGGATCTTTTGCCGTTATTACAAAGTTGCCGCCTTTATCTACCAGGGTACACACAATATAAAACAAGCCATCGTGATAGGTGATGGCGGGGGCAAATAAGCCCCTTGATACACCTGCTCCATCGAGGTTCAACTGCTCCGGCCGGTTTAAGGCAGCACCAATGGGTGTCCAGTTCACCAAATCAGTACTGTGAAACAAGGGAAGCCCCGGATAGTAAGCAAAGGAGGAAACAACCAAATAGTAATCGTTGCCTACACGGCATATGGAAGGATCGGGGTAAAAGCCGGAAAGGATGGGATTGGTTACGTATTGCGCAGCAAGTTTACCATTCAAAACAAAAACCAACAGTAACGTTGCAAGCAACCTGTTCATAAGAAAAGTTTTGGGGTTTATAAAATTTAGAACACCATTGTTTTGCTGAGCGCATACTCCACCCCCCGCAACTCGGCAAGTCCACGCAGGCGCCCAATGGCCGAGTAGCCCGGATACGTTTGCTTGTTTAGGTCATCCAGCATTTGATGGCCATGATCGGGGCGCATGGGCAAACTGCATTTCCTTTGCTGTTGCAGGGTAAGCACTTCACGTATTATGGCCACCATATCGGTATCGCCGGCCAGGTGATCGGCTTCATAAAAGTTGCCATTGGCATCGCGTTTGGTGTTGCGCAGATGTAAAAAATGAATGCGCTCGCCAAAACGGCGTATCATGGCCGGCATATCGTTATCGGGCCGGGCTCCGAAACTGCCCGTGCAAAAGCATAGGCCATTAGCGGTGGAGGGTACCGCTGTTGCAATATAGGCTACATCCTGTTCGGTACTCATGATACGCGGCAACCCGAGTATGGGATAGGGAGGGTCGTCGGGGTGAATCGCCAATACCACTCCGTTTTCTTCTGCCACCGGAACAACCTGCTGCAAAAAGTACACAAGGTTTTCTTGTAATACGGCAGCATCTATGTGTTGATAGGTTTCCAGCGCTTCTAATACCTGCTGGGGCGTAAAGTTTTCGGTTGTGCCCGGTAACGCCAGCAGGGCATTATTGAAAACGGCTTGCTTTTGCGCATCAGTAGCCGCTGCCAACCAGGCCGCAGCTTGTGCCCGTTCCGCTTCGGAATAATCGGCAGCGGCACCGGGCCGTTTTAAAAGAAACAGATCAAAAGCTACAAATGCGGCTCGTTCAAAATACAGTGCTTTACTGCCATCGGGCATGGAGTAAGCCACATCGGTACGCAACCAGTCGAGAATGGGCATGAAGTTATAAGTGATTACCTTCAAACCACAGGCTGCTACATTTCGGATGCTTTGCCTGTAGTTTTCAATATGCTGCTTGTAATTGCCGCTTCGTTTTTTGATGTCTTCGCTTACGGGTAAACTTTCAATTACCGTCCAGCTCATGCCCGCAGCTTCAATCATTCGCTTGCGTTCTTCAATAGCGGCCAGCGGCCACACTTCGCCGGGCACAAACTGGTGCAGGGCGGTAACCACACCGCTGCAGCCTGCCTGCCGAATGTGGCTGAGGGGTACCGGGTCGTTGGGACCAAACCAACGCATGGTTTGCTGCATCAGATACATGGCATGCAATTATTTCTTTTTCCACAATTGCTCAATTTCTTCCAGTGTTTTCCCTTTGGTTTCGGGCACCATCTTCCACATAAACAAAGCCGAAAGAATGGCCATAATACCGTATATCCAGTAGGCAAAGCCGTGGTTGAACTGTTGGGTCAGCCACTCGTTATCGTTCATAATGGGGAAGGTGAGCGAAACAATCCAGTTGGCAATCCACTGCGCTGCAACGGCAATCGACAGGGCTCCGCGGATGCTGTTGGGAAAGATTTCCGCCAGCAATACCCAGCATACCGGGCCCCAGCTTAATGCAAACGCGGCAGTGTAAAAAAGCATGCAAAAGAGGGCGAAAAAGCCCAGCTGGTTAAAATAGAAGGCAAAGCCCAACGCCAGCATGCTTACCGCCATGCCAATGGAACCAATAATCATCAGCGGCTTGCGCCCGAAGCGGTCAACCGTAAAAATGGCCACAACGGTAAACAACAGGTTTACCGCCCCTACAATAATGGTTTGCAGCAATGAGGTATCGGTTGAAGCGCCCATGTTACGGAAAATATTGCCGGCATAGTACAACACCACGTTTATGCCTACAAACTGCTGAAACACCGACAGCAATACCCCCACGATAATTACCATGCCGCCGTACGAAAGCCAGGGCGCATGTGTTTCGGTAAGGGTAGCCTTAATATCTTTTAAAATGGCAGGCGCCGCATCTTTGCCCAACAACTTATTAAGCACCCGCAGGGCTTTATCGTCTTCTCCCTTCAATACCAGATAACGTGGGGTTTCGGGTACAAAAAACAGCAGCACAAAAAAGATGAAAGCCGGTATGGCTCCGGAAAAGAACATCCACCGCCAGCCATCGGTTATGAGCCACTGCTCATCTCCCTGCTGTGCAATGTAGTAGTTCACGAAGTAAATAACCAGCATGCCGAAGATGATGGCAAACTGATTAAACGAAACCAGCTTGCCCCGTTGGTGTGCCGGCGCAATTTCGGCAATGTACATGGGCGATATCATGGAAGCTACCCCTACCCCAATACCGCCGAATATGCGGTAAATCACAAACGAATACACGTCCAATACACCGTACATGTTAAACAGCTCCGGCTTCCAGGCACCAATCGCCGATACCAAAAACAATACAGCGGCTACAAACAAACCGCCTTTCCGGCCCAGCGAGCGGGAAATGAAACCTGCAGCCGCACCTCCAATAATGCAGCCAATGAGCGCACTGGCTATAACAAATCCCTTCACCACATCGGCCGTGGATTTTATTTCGGTAGGTTCGTTTGAAATCGGACGCCCCATAAAATACACCGCCCATGCCGTTAACGCCAGCAGCAATACGGCCGTTAGCACACCGCCTTTTTTGGTGCCGAACAACTTCACCAGCTGGCCGCCCAAAATGGCCGCAATCAGCGCCAGTACAATTACCAGCAACAAGCGGTACTGATGAATAAGCGGACGTGCGTACGACTCAAAATTTTCAGGCTTTAGTATATCGCTGATGTAAAACTCTACAAGCGACTTTTCGGCACCGTTCACTACAGCGGTATCATAACCAAACAACAGCCCGCCCAACGTGGCTACAAGGGTTAACATGATGATGTAGGCCGGGTTCGCCTTGCTGTAAGCACCTTGCGGTGCATCGTTCCGATCGGTTTGTATGAATGCCATATGCAGGGTTTACTGTGTTGAAAAATGGTAGTGTATCTGGTGCCGATACATATCTCCCGGTCGTAAAATGGTTGCTGGAAACGAGGGATGATTGGGCCCATCGGGAAAAAATTGCGGTTCAATGCAAAGTCCGGAAAAGGGGCCATAGTGCGGGTTGCTATCGGTAGCCGCAATATTCAAATACTGCCCAGTGTACAACTGCACACCCGGCAACGTACTGCTGACACGCAGCACCCGGCCACTGGGTGCATGCCGCAGCACTGCCAGCTCTGCTAACGCATGGGGGGCTGCATCCACAACCCAGCATGCATCGTAGCCGCCGGTGGCAGCAATGGCTGCGCCCAGGTTACGGCTTTGTAAAAAGTCGAAATGACTGTCGGCCACCGAAATAACTTTACCGGTTGGTATGCGTGCGGCATCGGTTTCCAATACCGCCTGTGCATGCAACTGCAACTCGTGTGTGGCTATGGTAGGCTCTGCCCCGGCAGACAGGTTGAAATACGGATGCAACGTGAGGTTTACAGGCGTAGGTGAAGTGGTAACGGCACGAAACTCCACCGCAACACCACCCGACTGCAACCGATAGGTAACGGTTACCTGTAAGGCTCCGGGAAATCCTTCTTCGCCTTCCTTACTCAAATACGTAAACGCCACACCGTTATTTTCCGGCAGTATTTCCGCTTCCCAAATAACTTTGTCAAAACCGGTAGTGCCGCCGTGCAAACAATGAGAGCCCTCGTTTTGGGTTACGTGGTAGGTTATTCCATCAATTGAAAATCGGCCGTAGGCAATGCGGTTGGCATAACGGCCGCAAACGCCCCCCGGATAAGCCGGTCCGTTTTGCAGCAACGCATCAAACGTGGAAAAGCCTAGCACCACATTGCCGGGCTTGCCGTACCGGTCGGGTACCAGCAGCGAAAGCAAGGTGGCGCCATAGTTACAAACCGATACCTGCAGGCCGTCGGGCCCGGTAATGATGTATTTGTTCACCTGGCGCCCCTGCAATGCTCCGAAAAAAAATTCCTGAACCCGGGCCGACATCAGATGTAGCGGTTAATGATATTCTCAAGATATTCCTGCTTGCCGCTTCGTACTGCCGGCTCACCTGTTTCAAGCGCATAGCTGCGAAGGTCTTCAAGAGTAAGTTTTCCTTCTTCAAACGCACGCCCCTTTCCTTCGTTGAACGATGCGTAGCGCTCGCTGCGGATTTTTTTGTAATCCGAATGTTGCAAAATATTATCGGCAATGATGAGTGAGCGGGCAAACGCATCCATACCGCCGATGTGTGCGTAGAACAGATCTTCGGGGTCGGTGCTGTTGCGGCGGATTTTTGCGTCGAAGTTGATGCCGCCACCGGCAAAACCTCCGGCTTCCACAATAACCAGCATGGCTTCAACCAGTTCATTAATGTTGTTGGGGAACTGGTCGGTATCCCAGCCGTTCTGATAATCGCCGCGGTTGGCATCAATGCTGCCCAGCATGCCGGCATCGGCTGCCACCTGCAGTTCGTGCTGGAAGGTATGGCCGGCCAGCGTGGCGTGGTTTACTTCAATGTTCAGTTTAAAATCATCCAGCAAGTCGTACTGGCGTAAAAAGCCAATTACCGTTTCGCTATCGTAGTCGTATTGGTGCTTGCTGGGCTCGCAGGGTTTGGGTTCAATGAAAAAGGTGCCCTTGAAGCCGTTTTTACGGGCATAGTCTTTTGCCATGTGCAAAAAGCGGGCAAAATGCTCTTTTTCCTTTTTCATGTTGGTATTCAGCAGGGTCATATAGCCTTCGCGGCCGCCCCAAAACACATAGTTTTCGCCGTTTAACGCAATGGTAGCATCCAACGCGGCTTTTACCTGTGCCCCGGCGTGCGCCACTACCTGAAAATCGGGATTGGTGGCCGCACCGTTCATGTACCGGCGGTTGCTGAACAGGTTGGCCGTACCCCAGAGTAATTTAACGCCGCTGGCTTGCTGTTTTTGCTTCAGGTAATCGGTTATGGCAGCCAGGCGGCGCTCGTTTTCATGTATGTCGTTGGTATAATCCACTGCATCCACATCATGAAAGCAGTAAAAGGGAAGCCCCAGCTTGGTAATAAATTCAAAAGCCGCATCGGCTTTGTGCTGCGCCCGGGTAATGGCATCGGGGTGGTTGTTCCACTCGTATAAATGGGTGGGTTCGCCAAACGGGTCGGCGCCGCTGCCGCAGAAACTGTGCCAGTAGGCGCAGGCAAACCGGAACCAGTCTTTCATGCTACGGCCGGCCACAATACGATTTTCATCGTACCAGCGAAAGGCAAGCGGATTATCACTTTCGGGGCCTTCGTACTTAATTTTTCCAATACCCTTGAAGTATTCTTTTTCACCAATTAAAACTGACATATGATTGATTTAATAAGTTACGAAATTCCGACGGGGGTTTGCTGATGCGCCTGCACCCGCTCCAGTTGCAATTGCAGTTGTTCTTTCCAGCCGGCATACAGATTTTGGTACACTTCCGTATTACCGGGTTCTACAACGGATACTGCTTTCCGTTTGGTAAAAGCCTCTTGCGCATTGGCAAAAATTCCGGCACCAATACCTGCACCCAGTGCTGCCCCAATGCTGCCATCGCCATCGTAAAACTCTACGGCCACGTTGTTAACCGATGCGAACGCCTGGGTAAACACGTTGCTCAAAAACAGATTGGCCTTTCCGGCCCGCACTACCGTGGGATGCATGCCGTTTTCCCGCATAATATCAAGGCCATAGCGCATGGCAAACGCAATACCCTCCTGTGCGGCACGTACCAGGTGTGCCGTATCGTGCAGGTTAAAATCAATACCGTTTATATGGCCACCAATCATCTGGTTGCCCAGCATGCGTTCGGCTCCGTTGCCAAAGGGTAAGGCATAGATGCCATTTGCACCGGGGGGAACCGCAGCCGCCAGTTCATTTAATGCGGCATAGCTGAGCTGGGGGCCGGCAATGGTCTTCATCCATTTGTTAAAAATGCCGGTTCCGTTGATGCACAGCAATATGCCTATGCGGGTAAGCCCTGCTCCATGATTGACATGTGCAAAGCTGTTGATGCGGGATTGCGGATCGTACCGCAACACATCGCTTACCCCGTATATAACGCCCGAGGTGCCTGCTGTGGCCGCTACTTCGCCGGGGTGGAGTACCTGCAGCGCCAACGCGTTATTGGGCTGGTCGCCGGCCTTATAGGTAACGGGTATGCCTTTACGCAATTGCAGGCGGTCGGCAACGGTATCGCGTAGGGTGCCGTGTACGCCAAAAACCGGATGTATGTCGGGAAAAAAAGAGCGGGAAAAGCCAAAATGAGCCAGCACGTCCTCCGAAAGTGTTTGGGCTTTAAAATCCCAAAAAATGCCTTCGGACAGTGCGGATATGGTGGTGGTGGCGGTGCCCGTCATTTTAAGCGCAATAAAATCGCCGGGCAGCAGTACCTGATGCACTTTTTCGTAAACGGCGGGCTCGTGCTGTTTTACCCATCCCAGTTTACTGGCCGTAAAGTTGCCGGGGGCGTTCAGCAAATGACTGAGGCAGCGTTGCGGGCCAATTTCTTCAAAGGCACGGTTGCCGGTTTCAACCGCCCGGCTGTCGCACCAAATAATGGCGTTGCGTAGCACGTGCTGTTGGCTATCTACCAAAACCAGGCCATGCATTTGGTAGGCAATACCTATGGCCGCTATGTCGTGGGGCTGATACAGCCCAGTTGCGTGGCATTTCAGAATGGCCTGCTTCACCAGTTCCCACCATTGGTCGGGACTCTGTTCGGCCCAGCCGGGATGCAGGGCAATGATTTCTGCCTCCGTTTCGGGATACTGTGCCGTGGCAACGCACTGCTGCGTGTGCGCATCTACTACCGAAACTTTTACCGAAGACGTGCCTAAGTCAATACCCAGTAATAACATCTTTTTCTTGTTTTGCCCAGGGGCCGGTTTTTAAAAAAAGGGAAGGATGAAGAATCATCCCTCCGTTTCACTATTGATTATTGCTTGCTCTACTTATTTTGTAAGCCCTGCAAAAAAGCGCCGTATGCAGGCTTTTTGTTGTAGTTGTTATCGTACAGCAAGGGAAACTCGGTTCCGTTGCGATACAACCAACTGTTGGCATCGTTAATGCCCCACACCGTAATGCCGGCGCGCTGTGCGGGCGGAATGTGTTTGAGATATGAAGTTACTACATAACGGTACATGACCGCCTGGTAGGCTAACAATTCAGGTGTTGGCCTGCCGGCGGCACTATTGAGCACCGTACGTACGTCTAGTTCCGTAATGCGGATTTTCAGGCCGGTAGCCGCCAGTTTTTGCATCATCTGGTCAATGCCCGCGTAGCTGGTATTGCGGGTGATGTGCATTTGGGTACCGATGCCATCTACCTTGGCACCCCGGTTTTTAAGCTCGGCAACAAAGGCAATCAGGGAGTCGAGCTTGCGGGGATTCGATTCAAGGTTGTAATCGTTAATGTACAATTCGGCCGTGGGGTCTGCTTCCTGGGCGTATTTAAAGGCGAGGAAGGCAAAATCGCGGCCCATGTAATGCGACCATACCAGTACATCGTTTGCTTCGGTGCTGGTGTTGAGGTTGTTACGAATGGCACCCGCCGGGTTATCGGCAAATAACTCATTCACCACATCCCAGGCACGCACTTTGTTTTTGTAACGGTTTACAACGCCGTGAATAAAGGTGCGTAATGCCGTATCGAGTTTCTGTGCAATTTGGGGGCCACTGGGCGGGTTTATTACTTCCTTCACACTGGCGTCATCAATAAAATACGTATTGGCGGCCTGGCCCATATCAAACACCATGCGCAGTTGCGAAGAATTGGCAGTAATGGTCCAGTTAATTTGTTGCCAGGTGGTTCCAATGGTTTGGTCGCCCTGATATTGCGGCGATCCTCCATCGCCATATTGTGTGGAAAGACGGATGGAGCCATTGGGGCTGGCAGCCCGTACCCAGTATGATAAGATATACCGGCGGCCGGGCACCACGGTTACAATGTTGCTGGCCAACTGTACCCGCCACTGGCTGCCCGGATACCCTACCGGGTTTACTACCCGCAGGCCACCCGAACCGGAGCGAAACTCACCGGGTGTAGTAGTATGGGTAAGAGTAGATGTTCCGGCCGGGTTACCGCTGTTGAAAATGTTCCAACCGCTTAGCCCCCCTTCAAAACCGGGATTGCTGAGCAGTTCGGCTGCGGCAGGAATGGTAATGCCGGCATAATTCTTCAGGTACGTGGCATTTTGATTTTGATGCCAGGCCAGGGTGTGCCCGTAAATCTGCATATCGCCAACCGCATTCACCAACGCATCGGTATTGGTGAAGTTGAGTTGCCCGTTATCGCGAACAATAGCTCCATGCTTCATAAGCCACTCAAAGGTTACCCCGTCAAAATCGCGGCGGGCTGTTGTTGCGTATTGGGGCTCGTTAAACCACGGGGCTGAATTGATTGCGGTACCAATATAAAAGTCGGCCGCATCTTTTAACGGAGTGGCATTGTTGCCAAAATCTCCTGTATTCAGGATACCCGTCTTAGGATCCCGGGTACATGCCGCCAGCAACACCAGCGGAAGCAAATACATAATATTTTGGAGTTTCATATCATTTCATTTTTAAGTGATCAATAGCCGGGATTTTGGTATTTCGGCTTATCCGGATCATTGGTGTTATCCAACTGACTACGGGGTATGGGGCGCAGCATGTGGAAGTTTTGAATACGGGGCGCCGCATCGGTATTATACAACCGAACTCGTTCTACCAGTTTACCGCGTACCGCCAAATCAGGCCAGCGCGTACTTTCGCCGCACAATTCACGAGTACGCTCATCCAAAATAAAGTCGAGTGTTATTTGCGAAGGATCGGTTACCCGTATTACATTGTAACGGGCTTCGGCCTGAGCGGTGGTCAGTCCCGGACGGTTTACCGCACGCCGCTTCAGCACATTGATGAGGTTCATTGCTTCAACAGCGTTTCCTCTGCCCAATGCAGCTTCAGCCGCCAGCAAATAGGTTTCGCTGAGCTTGGAAACCGGGAACGGACGAGTTCCGGGGAAGTTGGGATCAATCTTATTGGGATCTTCATATTTGCTGAGGCTGGGATACATGTTGCGGGTAACCCCGGCATCGGTTGTACCGCCTATGAAATAAAATTCACGGGGAGCTATAACACGATAATTCTTCAGCCGGGGCCCCATAGGTAAAATACCGTTGAGCGAATCGGCAATTTGGTTGGTTAATGCCAGTACAAATGCCGTATCCTGATTGGCGGTAAAACCGCCTCCGGTTACGGATGCAATATAAACCGTACGGAAGGTGCCCTCGTAGCGGCTATCGTTAAACTTATCGGCAAATGCCACATTATACAACCAGGGGGTTGGACAAAAACGGCGGATGGGGCGACCGTATGTGGTCGTACGCTGGCTTACGGGTACAGTGCTGGAAGTATTCAGAGGAGCACGCACGGCCGTATAGTCGCCAACAAAGGTGTTGGCAGCATCTACACCTTTACCGCCACCAATACCCATGGGGTTGCCCACCTCATTGATGGAAAAGTTGCCCACTAAACGCTCCACACTGAAGAGAATTTCTGAATTGTAATCATTACCGGGGCGATGCACATCGGCATAAAACTGCTGCAAGGCTACCCCGTAGCGCGACTGATTATTAATCACCTCCATTGCCGCTGCATAAGCACTATCAAAATAAGGCACTCGGCCGCCGGGAGGAGTAATAGAGCTATACGCCCTGTGGATATATGCCTTGGCAAGCAAATGATAGGCTGCTGCCTTTGACAGGCGGAAGGCATTTGCCGGTCTACGGTCGGGTAAATTTTGTGCGGCAAATTTCAGATCTTCAATAATGGCATGATAGTTCTTCCACAATACCGAATCAACGGGCAGCCGGTTGAAGCCCTGGTAGGGTCTTTGGTTGAAGCGGAGGTCGCCGCTACCCAAATCAACCGGAACGGCACCAAAGTACTGAACCAGATTTAGGTAGTACAGTGCCCGTAAATACCGAATTTCTCCCAAAGACACATTACGCTGGGCATCGCTGATGGGTACCTGAGGCGCAAATTCAATCAGGCCGTTTGCCAGATTGATGTTATTAAAACTGCGGTTCCAGGGCGTCAAGAGGGCTCCGTTAGCAGGGTCAACCAAATAATTACCCAAGGTAAGTACATCGCCGGTACCGCCGGCACCGGTACGCGGTTGCTCGGCATACGTCCATTCATCGGTACCTACCGTACCTATGGCTACCGCACCTTCGGGCCCATACAAAAAGCGCAAGCCCGAATACAACGCATGAATACCATTTTGAAACCCGGTGGGTGTTCGAAAATAGTCCACAGAAAACACCGTAAAGGGCTTTTCCTGCAGCTTTTTGTTACAACCGGCAAACACCAGCAACAGAACCGGTACCAATGCCGCTAAATATATATTCGATCGTTTCATTGTTATAAAGTTTTTTCGATTAAATGGTCAGGTTCAGGCCAAAAGTATAGGTACGACGGGGCGGCGTACTTAGGCCAATGGTTACCGTTCCGTTGGCACCGCCACGAATGTTTCCGGGGTTACTTACACCCTGATTGCCCACACCGGTTCCTTCCGGATCAATTCCGGTTTGATTGAAGAAGGGCGAAAACAGAATAGCTGCATTATCCACATTGAAATAGGCGCGGAGCGACTGCACCCCAAAGCGCTTCAACATTTCTTTTTGCAGGGTGTAGCCAAAGTTTACGCTACGCAACTTCACAAAAGTTCCGCTATAATAACCCAAGGTACTCCAGGCCGAACTCATGTTACTGATTTGGGCCTGCGGTTGAGGGAACCAGTTAGTGGGGTTGGTAGGTGTCCAGTAATCTACCTTCAACCCATTGCGTCGACCGTCGAGCGTGGTAAGAAAGCCGGCGTTGGGTTGATGAATCTGGCTGATAAGCAACCCACCAAACCGTGCATAAAACACCATGGAAACATCAAAACCTTTGTATGCAAAGCGGTGCGTCATACCGCCCTGTAGGCGTGCATCGCCATCGCCAATGATATGACGGTCAAAATCATCAATGCGGCCATCAGGTTTCCCATCCGGTCCACTATGGTCTTTTAACTTTAACTG
The DNA here is from genome assembly GCA_046297415.1 of Lacibacter sp. Classification (GTDB taxonomy): domain Bacteria; phylum Bacteroidota; class Bacteroidia; order Chitinophagales; family Chitinophagaceae; genus Lacibacter. The sequence continues at coordinate 107,922 of JBKBIL010000003.1, read as the reverse complement.
GCCCGGTATGGCACCAAAGCGGGCAGCTTCTTCAGCCTCGCTGATTTGCCAGATGCCCAGCTTTTTGAAGTCAAAAATGGCCGACATGGGATAGCCCACAAACAACTGACTGCCGATAACCTGCTTCACATCGCCGTTTAACTTCAACAATTTGTTTCGGTTGAAGAATAGGTTGTAATCACTGGTCCACACAAAGCCGCTTTTCGAACGATAATTTACGGTTGACAATGTGAACTCCATACCCTTATTCGACATTTCGCCGATATTGGTCAGGTATGAACCGGCAACACCCGATGTAACCGGCAGGTTAACCGTATAAAGGATGCGGTTGGTTTGCGCATTATAATACTCCAGCGAACCAGTTATATTCCCATTCAAAAAGTTGAAATCAACCCCCACGTTGGCAACGCTGGTAAACTCCCAAGAAAGATTGGGATTGGGCAGTGTAACCACATTGTAACCCGTTACAATGGTAGGTCCAAAGTTGTAACGAATGATATTCCCGCCAAAATCACCGGCCGGCAACCCGTTGGAGTTGTTAACCAGGCCGAGCGACTGATAGGGGTTGATGGCCTGATTGGAAGTTTGCCCCCAGCCGGCACGCAGTTTTAAGGTAGTGAGCGCTTTAACGTTTTGCAGAAAAGGCTCATCGGTCATTACCCAACCTGCAGAAACAGCCGGATAGTTAAACCACTGATTACCGGGCGCCAGGCGCGACGAACCATCGCGACGGAACGTGAAAGTCAGCAAGTACTTGTCGTTAAAGGCGTAGTTAATCCGTGCCATGTAAGAAAGCAAGGCCCAGCGACTTTCGCCTCCGCCCAGCTGCGTGTTGGCCGAGTTGGGCGGGGTTGACAAAGCCAGATTATAAAACCGAACAAAATTATCGTCAATAGAATCCTTCTGCACAAAGTTGCTGTACCCCTGGTTTTCCTGAATACTATAAAGCCCGGTAAAATTGACCTTGTGCTTTTCTTTAAATGTTTTGTCGTAAAACAACAGATTTTCAATTGTGTATCCCCAGGTTTCACCATTATCTACCCGGGCAATGTTGCCCAAGCCGGCGCGGAAGAAACTGGGATTATTAGGCAAATCGCCGGCACGGAATTGTGCTCCGTGTTGCTGATCATAGTTCAAACCTATATTGGCACGGTATTTCAGGCCCTTCATAAATTCATACTCGGCATAAAGGCTGTTAAACGTGCGTAACCGGCGTACCCGATCAACCCAGTGATTATTGTTTTTGCGCAAGAACAAGGGGCTGTAACGCCCATTGCCGTTAATGTCATCTATATTTCCCCAGGGCGTAACATTAATATTTCCTAACGAATCGTACGGCGAAAGCAACGGACTCATAGCCAGCAGGCGGAACATGGCAGAACCGGAAACAAACTGCGAGCCATTGGCAATGCTGATTGTGTTTTGCGTTGTGCCTCCCACTTTTATCTTACGTCCAATACGGCTGTCAATGGCTGCTCGCAGGGTACCCCGTGTAAAGTCTTCGCCCGGCATAACGGTAGTTTCACGGAAATACCCCCCTCCGAGCGAGAAGGTGTTGCCCGCACTACCACCTGATATACTAATATTATGATCGGTTCGAATGGAGTTTTGGTACATCACTTTCTGCCAGTTGGTATTGGTTCCCTTCTGCATACCTATGATTTCATCGGGCATATACCCCTGGCTCCAGGTGGAAAGATTACGCATGGCCATGTATTCCTGCGCATTAAATACCGGATAGGGGTTGGCCACCTCGCCAATACCATAATAACCATTATAAGAAATACGCGTTTCGCCGCTGCGTCCTTTTTTAGTGGTTACCAGAATTACTCCGTTGGCACCCCGCGAACCGTATATTGCGGTGGCAGACGCGTCTTTTAATATGTCAATTGAGGCAACATCATCGGGGTTAATATCATTTAGCGAACCCTCCCAGGGTATGCCATCTACTACAAACAGGGGATCGTTAGAACCACTGATCGAGCGAATGCCCCGGATGCGTATTTGCCCGCCGGCACCGGGCTGATTGCCCGTACGCTGAATTTCGAGACCCGCGGCACGTCCCTGTAATGCCTGTTGCAAATTGGCTACCGGTATTTCACGTAATTCTTTCTCGCCCACCGATACTACCGAACCGGTAACGTCCCGCTTACGGGCAGTACCATAACCAATGATTACCACTTCGCTCATAGTTTTTTCAGCAGTGGCAAGCGCTATTGTAATATCGTTATCGGCACCCACCGTAACCTCACGGGTAGTATAGCCTACCGCCGAAATGACCAACACCGTACCCTGCGTTACCGTTAACGAAAAAGTACCGGAGTTATCCGATGTGGTACCCTTGTTTGAACCTTTAATGGTAACCGATGCACCCGCCAGCGGCGCACCTCCTTCGCCGGTAATTCTGCCCCGCAAGAGGCGTTCTTGCGCAAAAGCCGGCACGCTAAGCACGAGTTGCAGCATCATGCTCAGCGTAAATACTGCCGCATATATTCGGAACATCGGCAGTTTGAACAAGCCTGTTTTTTTGTTTTGCATAAAAATAAGGTTTGAGTGAAGCAATGTGTTTGGATTTTCAAGGCTTACTTCTGACACATATGTGCGTCAGAGCCGACCTCTGCATGCGCATTCAGGGTGGCGCCGCATCTTCGAGAGTGGCAGGATAATTTGCAGTTAAGGGAAATGCCGGCAAAGCAACCCTGACATTCCAATACGCTTTACAGCAGTTTTTTGGCATCATAGCAAAGCAATTCGATTATGAGGAACTTTTGCCTTGCGTTATGCAATCGGTTGCACACTTTTGCCTAAAAAAACTGTGTACATGTTAAATTTTATGAATGCACACAGCAACCTGGCACGAGAGCATGTGCGGAACAGGAGTGGCACCCGCAAAGCGAAAATGCTTATTTTACCTATGTTCCAACACAGCAACCCATCAAAAACGCAAAGAAAATCCGTTCCAAAAATTTGGCTTTGCTAATGTATAGAAACTTTTTTGATTAATGCAACCGATTGCATAAAAAATTTTTTTTCTTATTTTAGCGTACTCAAAAAAGCCGCAGCTTTGCTTCCATATGCAAAAAGACGTAACCATATATGACCTTGCCCGTGCACTCAATTTATCGCCCGCTACCATCAGCCGCGGCCTGAAACACAGCAAAAGCATCAATAAAGACACCATCAAACGCATACACGAGAAGGCGGAGGAGATGGGATACCGCCAAAATAATTTTGCCAGCAACCTGCGCAAACAAAAAACCAATACCATTGGCGTAATTGTGCACGAACTTAACTCCAACTTCATTACATCCGTACTGGCAGGTATTGAAAAAGTAACCACCGAAGCAGGCTACGACCTCATCATCGCCCACTCTTCCGAGAGTTTCAAAAAAGAAAAAGCCAACACCAAAAACCTGTTTCACAAGCGGGTTGACGGGCTCATCGCCTCGCTTGCTTTTGACACGGAAAATCTCGATCACTTTAAACCCTTTGAAGACAAGGGCATACCCGTAGTATTTTTTGACCGCGTAGAAGAAAATGCCGAAAGCACGAAAGTAATTATCGATAATTATAAAAGCGGGTATTTGGCCACCAAACACCTGATTGAACAGGGGTGCAAAAAAATTGTACTGGTTACGGCCAATCTGAAGCGTAACGTGTATGCGCAACGCTTCAGAGGGTATAAAGATGCGTTGTACGACAACAATTTACCCTTCGACAAAAAACTGGTGCTCATTAAAGACCTGAGTGAACAATGTGGCCGTGAAGCCGCCCATGAAATACTTAAAATGAAACCCCTGCCCGACGGCGCATTTATAACCAACGACTTTTCAGCAGCCGTATGCATGCAAACGTTGAAAGAACACGGCGTACGCATACCAGAAGACATTGCCATTGTTGGCTTTAATAATGACGCCATCGGAAAAATTGTGGAGCCGCAACTCACCACCATTGACTATCCGGGCATGGACCTGGGAGAAATTGCAGCCCGCAGCCTGATAAATCATCTCAAAGGATTATCCAGTATTAAAACAACCAATACGATTGTGGTACGTTCCGACCTCATCGTACGGAAATCTTCACTCCGCAAGCAAGAGCAAGAGTGACGCTTTTCCGCAATGCAAACTGTAACACAGGTATGACGAAACGAATTTTGTGCCTGCTATTGCTGGCGGGCCATTCCATCATCGCTGCTGCCGAATCGGGGTATGAACTCTGGCTTCGCTACCGTGTGATTGACAACGACGCCGTACGACAACAATACCTCCGGCAATTTTCCGCCGTTTTTATTCCGGGCACAGATGCCACTTCCGGCATCATTCGTACCGAATTACAAACTGCGCTCCCTTCGATGTTCGGTAAACAAATTAAGTTCAGCAACCGGGCTGCTGCTAACACCCTTGTTATTGCAACTCCCACCACCCTGCCCGCACTTCGGCAACTGCTTCCCGACAGTTTATTGCAGCCTAAGTATGCCGGGGGCTTTTGCATCAAAACCACCGCGTTGTATGGAAAAAATACCACCATCATTACCGCAGCATCCGAAACCGGATTACTCTATGGAACGTTTCACCTGTTGCGATTGCTGCAGCAACACCTGCCGGTACAGCAACTGAATATTGTGTCGGTGCCACGCCTGCAATTACGCATGCTCAACCACTGGGATAATCTCGACCGACATGTGGAGCGGGGATACGCCGGGTGCTCCATCTGGAACTGGCATACGCTGCCACACATTTTAGAGCAACGCTATACCGACTATGCCCGTGCGAACGCCTCAATTGGAATTAACGGCACCGTATTGACGAATGTGAATGCCAACGCTACCGTACTCACACACCCATATCTGCTCAAGGTAAAAGCCCTGGCCGATTTATTTCGCCCCTATGGCATAAAAGTGTACCTCACTGCACGCTTCAGCGCTCCTATTGAAATTGGCAAACTGCGTACGGCCGATCCGTTAGACCCTCAAGTACAACAATGGTGGAAAGAAAAGGCGGCCGAAATTTACAGCCTCATCCCCGACTTTGGGGGCTTTCTGGTAAAAGCAAACAGCGAAGGGCAGCCCGGCCCGCAAGATTATAAGCGTACCCACGCCGATGGAGCCAATATGTTGGCCGATGCCGTGGCTCCGTACAACGGCATTGTAATGTGGCGGGCCTTTGTATATGACCCTAACAGCGATGACCGTTTTAAACAGGCGTATGAAGAGTTTCATCCCCTTGACGGACGCTTTCGTGAAAATGTTATGGTGCAGGTAAAAAACGGGCCCATTGATTTTCAGCCAAGGGAACCTTTCTCACCTTTATTTGGCGCCATGCCCCAAACACCGCTGCTCATGGAATTTCAAATTACGCAGGAATATACCGGGCAGGGCACCAACCTGTGCTACCTGGCACCACTGTTCAAAGAAGTACTGGAAGCCGATACTTATGTAAAAGGAAAAGGATCAACCGTTGCCCGGATTATTGATGGTACGCTGCACCACTACCCCCGCACCGGTATGGCCGGGGTTAGTAATATTGGAAGTGACATCAACTGGACCGGGCACCCGCTGGCGCAAGCCAACTGGTATGCGTTTGGCCGCCTTGCCTGGGATCATGAACTTTCTGCTGCTGCCATCGCTAACGAGTGGGTGCGCCAAACCTTTTCCAATAATGCCACCGTAGTCAATACAATCAGCAATATGTTATTGCAATCGCACGAAGCGGTTGTGAATTACATGACCCCTATTGGCCTGACGCACATCATGTACAACGGGCACCATTACGGCCCCATGCCATGGGGCAATACACTCAGCCGGCCCGACTGGAATCCGGTTTATTACCACCGGGCCGATACGGCAGGTATCGGCTTCAACCGTACGGCAACAGGCTCCAACGCACTGGCACAATATGCACCAGCTGTTCAACAAGTTTTTGGCAACGTACAACATTGCCCCGATGCATATCTGCTCTGGTTTCATCGGGTGCCCTGGACGCATACCATGCAAAGCGGCCGAACGCTGTGGGAAGAAATGTGCCACAAGTACAATGAAGGGGTTGACACCATTCGATCGTTCATACAACAATGGCAGCGATTGGAAGGACTGGTAGACGCAGAACGCTACCGCCATGTACAGCAACTGCTACAGTTGCAGTTGCACGATGCTATCTGGTGGCGCGATGCGTGCCTGCTGTATTTTCAAACGTTTTCCCGACAGCCAATACCCTCACGGTACGAACAACCCAGGCATAATCTTGATTATTATAAAAACATCCGGATTGTTTATGCACCCGGTAATTAATGTACGCATATGAACCAAGCCATTCCTAAAAAAGTAGCGTTGGTAACCGGCGGCGGCAGCGGGCTGGGCCTGGCCATTGCTGCTCAATTTGTAAAAGATGGTATAACTACCATTATTTGTGGAAGAGATACGGCAAAACTGCAGGAAGCGCAACAACAACTGGGCCCCCTTTGTATTTCACGCAGTTGCGACGTAGCAGACCTACCTTCCTTGCCCGGCTTTGTAAAAAATTTGATTGAAGAATTTGGCCACATAGATATTTTGGTAAACAATGCCGGCATTAATCACAAAAAAGAATTTACTGAAGTTACCGATGAAGAGTTTCAGCGCGTAATTACCACCAATCTTTGCGCCGTTTTTTCGTTAAGTCGCGAAGTGGTGAAACACATGCTGCCGCGTAAAAGGGGCTGCATTATCAACATCAGCTCCATGGCTGCCCGGTACGGCATCCCCAAAGTAATTGCTTACAGTGCCAGCAAAACCGCAATTGACGGCATCACCCGTGCCATGGCGGTTGAACTTTCGCCCCATGGCATTCGGGTAAACGCCATTGCGCCCGGCTTTATCTATTCGGCCATGACGGCCAAGGCGCTCGACACAGACCCTGAAAGAAAGGCCAAAGTTTTAGGACGAACACCCATGGGCCATATGGGCCAACCCGAAGACATTGGCGCTGCTGCCGGTTTTTTGGCAAGCGACGCTGCAAAATACATTACGGGCGTGGTGTTGCCGGTGGATGGAGGCAACAGCATTGGTTTCTGAAATTTCAACCAAAATATTTACTACAGCGACCATAGAGGAAAAGAAGAACAAATAGAGATCTCATGCGCTGCACCCTGTTCATACTCGTTGTTTTACTTTGTGCTGCAACGGCCACACATGCACAAAACTGGCTGGCGCAAGCACCTGCAAACGGTTTTGACATCAGTCGTGCCGTAATTTATGTTGACAGCAACGAGGTGGCATTGGTGCAACGTGTGGCGCATTTGCTGCAGCACGACATACAGCAGGTTACCGGCCGCACACCCGCCATCCGGCATCACCTCCAAAAAAACGACTCGCTGGTTGTATTCATCGGAACAGCTACGCAATCCGAACTGATAGGGAAAATGGCACGGCAAAAACGCATCAATACCGTGGCACTGAACAATCAATGGGAAGCTTATCAGGTACAGCATGTTCAAAATCCCCTACCCGGTGTGCGGCACGGCCTGGTGCTAACCGGCAGCGACCGGCGCGGTACGGCCTGGGCCGTTATGGAACTGACGCGGCAAATGGGTGTTTCGCCCTGGTACTGGTGGGCCGATGTGCCTGTAGAAAAGAAAAGCGGCATATACATCAACCGGCATCTGAACGTGTACGACCGGCCCCTGGTGCAATACCGTGGCATTTTTATCAACGACGAAGCCCCTGCCCTCAGCAACTGGAGCCGCGAAAAGTTTGGCGGTTTTAACCATCGCTTTTATGAAAAAGTGTTTGAACTGATGCTGCGGCTTAAGGCCAACTATCTCTGGCCCGCCATGTGGGGTAATGCATTTTACGATGATGATCCCCGCAATCGTGATTTGGCCGATTCCTACGGCATTGTCATCGGCACTTCGCACCACGAACCGCTGATGCGGGCACATGATGAATGGAGGCGTTACGGAACAGGAAAATGGAATTATGACAGCAACGCGGTTGCATTGGAGCAATTCTGGAAAAAAGGCCTCGAGCGGGCCACCAACGAAAAAATTGTAACCATTGGTATGCGGGGCGATGGCGATGAACCCATGACCGAAGAAACCGCAATTGACCTGCTGCAGCGTATTGTTGCTACCCAACGCAGGCTAATAGAGCAGGTTACCGGTAAGCCAGCACATGAAACACCGCAACTCTGGGCGTTGTACAAAGAAGTGCAGGAATATTACGATAAGGGCATGCGGGTACCCGATGACGTTATTTTGCTGCTTTGCGACGATAACTGGGGCAACCTGCGCCGGCTTCCGCCACCCGGCCAGGCCCTCCACAAAGGCGGTTACGGCATTTATTACCACTTTGATTATGTGGGCGGCCCCCGTAACTACAAGTGGCTCAATACCAACCACCTGCCCCGTATTTGGGAACAAATGCACCTGGCCTGGCAACACGAGGTTCATAAAATTTGGATTGTGAACGTGGGCGACATCAAGCCCATGGAGTTGCCTGTTTCGTTTTTCCTCGATTTTGCCTGGAATCCCACCCGCATTGCACATAACCAGGTGCAGGCCTATACGCAAAAATGGGCAGCTGCACAATTTGGCGGGCAATATTCAAAAGTAATTGCTGAAATGCTTGCCGCCTATGCCAAAATTAACAGCCGCCGCAAGCCCGAACTGTTGGATGCCAATACATTTTCGTTTCACTATGATGAATGGAAGCGGGTACGTGATGAATACCATCGCCTGTGGCAAAAAGCCGATTCGGTAAAACGATTATTACCCGAACGCTATCAGGATGCGTATTTTCAACTGGTGTTGCACCCAATAAAAGCCTGCGCAAATCTTTACGTCCTTTATTACAACGCTGCGCTTAATAAAAGGGCATACGAAAATGAATGGAACACCACTCATTTCTATGCCCGGCAGGTACAAACGCTTTTCGTGCAAGACTCGCTTATTACACAGGAATACCACCGCCTCAAAAATGGCAAGTGGAACCACATGATGAGCCAAACGCATATTGGCTACACCTCCTGGCAACAGCCTCCCCACAACATCATGCCCCGGCTGTACCTGCTACCCGATTCGGTAACAGGAATTCCGGAACCGGCACCGGTTGCACACAAGCCGGTTCGGGCCGGAGTGCCGGCTACAGCCGCTCGTCCGGCATTTTTTGAACAGGATGGCGTAGTATCCATTCCGGCAGCAGCTTTTACCCGTACAACCGCTATCAAAAATGTACGCTTTGAAGTGCTGCCCGACCATGGCCGTATCGGCGATGCGATTACCAGCTTTCCGGTAACGGCGCCTGCCACCATACCGGGCATTGATGCACCAATAGCAGAGTATGAATTTTACACATATAGCAGCGGTAAAATTACCATTCAGGCCCTGTTTTCACCCACACTCAATATATACGGTACTGAAACCGGTTTGCAATATGGCATTTCGGTAAACGACGGACCCATACAAATTGTAAGCCTGAACAATGAAGATAAAACCAACATTTCCGGAATCTGGAACAAGTGGGTAGCTGAAAACTGCATCATCAAAACAACGGAACATGAGCTGGCACAGCCGGGGAAACAAGTATTAAAATTCTGGCGGGTGCACAACGGCGTAGTATTGCAGCAGTTGATTGTAAATCTGGGCGGTTTGCAGCCCAGCTACCTGGGCCCACCAGCAACCATTGTAAACAAATGACTATAAATATGAGCCAACCATTACATCGCATGTTATTGCCCGTACTGTTTTCGGGTTGCGCATTCATAGCCTGCGGCCACTCTGGCGAGCAGAAAACAAATGCCACAACCAACAACGACACAACCCGAAAAGAAAAATCCTATCTTTCGCAACCCTTAATAAGCCACATCTATACTGCCGACCCTTCGGCCCATGTGTTTAACGGACGCTTGTACATCTATCCCTCTCATGATACTGCCACCGGAACACCCGAAGATGATATGGGCAGCCATTTTAACATGATGGACTATCATGTGTTTTCAATGGATTCTGTTGGCGCGCCTGTAACCGATCATGGGGTGGCGCTGCACATTAAAGATATCCCCTGGGCGGGCCGACAACTGTGGGCGCCCGATGCGGCTTTCGCCAACGGCAAATATTACCTGTATTTTCCCGTAAAAGACAAGAAGGATATTTTTCGAATAGGCGTTGCCGTAAGTGATAAGCCCGAGGGGCCCTTCAAACCGGAGCCTGCACCCATAAAGGGCGCATATAGTATTGACCCCGCCGTTTTTAAGGATGATGATGGCAGTTTTTACCTGTATGTTGGTGGTATTTGGGGCGGACAACTGCAGCACTGGGATAACAACCGTTACAATCCCAACGCCCGATTACGCAATAAAAACGAAACAGCCATCTTACCCCGTGTGGCCAAACTCAAACCCAACATGAAAGAACTGGCCGAACCCATGCGGGAAATACGGTTGGTAGATGCTAACGGCAATCTTTTTACCGAAGGAGATAACGACAAACGCTTTTTTGAAGCATCCTGGGTACACAAGCACAATGGCAAATACTACTTCTCGTATTCTACCGGCGATACACATAACATTTGCTACGCCATTGGAGACAGTCCTTATGGCCCATTCGTTTACCAGGGCGTGCTTTTAAAGCCCGTGCAAGGATGGACTAACCACCATTCTATTGTACAACACAACGGCAAATGGTATCTCTTTTACCACGATGTACAGTTAAGCGGCAAAACCCACCTGCGGAATATCAAAGTTACCGAGCTTACCTATAACGCTGATGGCACCATTCAAACCATTGACCCCTTTAAAGCAAATTAAAATGAAACAATTGTTTGTAGTACTGGGCTGGTTACTTTACCAAACTGCAACAGCGCAGGATTTTAAAAGTTATCCCATGTGGAACCACCGGCTACCGGTGGAACAACGGGTAAATGATGTAATAAGCCGGCTTACACTGGAAGAAAAAGTGGCGCAAATGCTGAATAATACCCCGGCCATACCGCGCCTGGGCATACCGGCCTACGACTGGTGGAATGAGGTGCTGCACGGCGTAGCCCGTACCCCCTTTCATACCACCGTATTTCCACAGGCCATTGGCATGGCCGCTACCTGGGATACAAACGCACTCCATCTGATGGCTCATTATTCGGCTCTGGAAGGCCGGGCAGTTTTCAACAAGGCCACTGCGTTAGGACGCAACAATGAACGGTACCTGGGGCTCACCTATTGGACGCCCAACATCAACATATTCCGCGATCCGCGCTGGGGCCGCGGACAGGAAACCTACGGCGAAGACCCCTTCCTTACAGCCATGCTGGGCAAAGCCTTTGTGCGGGGCCTGCAGGGCGAACATCCCTTTTATCTGAAAGCGGCAGCATGTGCCAAGCATTATGCCGTGCATAGCGGTCCGGAACCCAGCCGGCATATAGACAATTTTAATCCTAAACCCACTGATCTTTGGAACACCTACCTACCCGCCTTTCGGGAACTGATTGTACATGCGAAAGTGGCCGGCGTGATGTGTGCCTATAATGCAGTAAACACCCAACCCTGCTGTGCCAACGACCTGTTGATGAATGAAATTTTACGGAAACGCTGGCAATTTACCGGCTACGTAACCAGCGACTGCTGGGCACTTGACGATTTTTACAAATACCACAAAACCCATCCCGATACCCTCAGTGCCGCCGTTGATGCCCTGCTGCATGGCACGGATATAGAATGCGGCAATTATGTGTACGTAAAATTGTTGGATGCCGTAAAAAAAGGCCTGATACCGGAAGAACAAATAAATATTTCGCTGCGACGCCTTTTTACAATTCGTTTCCGCCTGGGCATGTTTGACCCACCCGAACTGGTACCCTTTGCACAAACGCCCGAAACCGTGCTGGAAGCCCCCGAACATAAGGCACATGCTTTGCAAATGGCACGGCAGTCAATTGTGCTGCTGAAAAACAGCAACAATACTCTTCCGCTTTCAAAAAACATCCGGCGCATTGCCGTGGTTGGGCCCAATGCCGATAATCGTATTTCCGTACTGGGTAATTACAATGGCATTCCTTCCCGCATTGTAACCGTGGTAGATGGTATTCGTGAAAAACTGGGTGCAGGTGTGGAAGTAATCTATGAAAAGGCCATCAACTTTACCAATGATACCCTGTTGCTGTACAACGACATTAGTCGTTTGTACCGTATTGACGGACGTAAAGGCGTAAAAGCAGAATACTTCAACAATACCAACATATCCGGCCCGCCTGCCGCAATACGTTACGAAGATGATATTGACTTTTATTGGGCCGAAGGCCAAACACCTGCACCGGGCATTGGTACTATTCACTATTCGGCCCGCTACACCACTTATCTAACCGCCGAGCAGGATGAAGTATTGCATTTTGAAGCCGAGGGCGATGATGGCTACCGCATTTTTATAGATGATAAAAAAGTAGTGGACGCCTGGCTGCGCAACCGCTGGGGTACCAGGCAGTTTTCATTACCGGTCAAAAAAGGGCAGTCGTATAAGATTGTTGTAGAAATGTATCAAACGGAAGGTAATGCCGCCATTCGTCTCAAATCGGGCCAATATGTAAAAACCGACTTTACAGCACTTGCCAACCGTTTGCGGAATGTAGATGCCATCATTTTTGCAGGTGGCATTTCGCCGCAACTGGAAGGAGAAGAAATGCCCGTAAACGCACCCGGTTTCAACGGGGGCGACCGTACCAGCATTCTTTTACCTGCCGTTCAAACCCAATTGCTGAAGGCCTTGCACGCAACCGGCAAGCCGGTGGTATTTGTACTGATGACAGGCAGCGCCATTGCCATTCCATGGGAACACGAAAATCTGCCTGCCATACTCAATTGCTGGTACGGCGGGCAAAGTGCCGGCACAGCCATTGCCGATGTGCTGTTTGGCGATTACAATCCGGCCGGCCGGCTACCGGTTACCTTTTACCGGAGCGATGCCGATTTGCCGGCGTTCACCAGCTACGACATGACGAACCGAACCTATCGTTACTTCAAGGGAACACCGTTGTATCCTTTTGGCTATGGGCTCAGCTATTCCCGCTTCACATATAAAAATCTTTTAATGCCTAAAAGCCTTGCTCGTAATAAGGAATTAGTAATTAGCGTACAGGTTACCAACAGCGGCGGCCGCGACGGCGAAGAAGTGGTACAGCTGTATGTTACACGTCCGCCGGTTGAAGGCATGCCCATCCGCGAACTGCGGGGCTTTCAGCGTGTTTTCCTGAAGGCAGGAGAAACCAAAACAATCCGATTTACGCTCAGCCCTGCGCAATTATCGGTTGCCGATGGCGACGGGAAACTGTACCAACCTGCAGGTACTTACAGCATTAGTGTGGGTGGCGGACAGCCCGGTGTACATCTATTTACCACCAGTAATACGATACAGCAAAATATCAGCATCCGATGAAAAAATTCTGCATCCTGCTGTTGAGCAGTTTTGGATTGCTACAAGCGCAAGCCAACGTACGCCTGCCCCGCCTCATTAGCGATGGAATGGTATTGCAACGCGATGTACCGGTAAAAATTTGGGGCTGGGCCACCCCCGGAGAGAAAGTAACCCTGCATTTAAAAAATCTGCAATACCAAACCGTTACAAATACGGAAGGCAAATGGCTGATACAGCTACCCCGCCAACAGGCAGGCGGCCCCTATACTCTTCACATTAGCGGCAATAATCAAATCGTGCTGCAAAATGTGGTTTTTGGTGACGTGTGGCTTTGCAGCGGGCAGTCGAATATGGAACTGGAAATGAGCCGGCTCAAATACCGTTACGCGGCAGATATTGCAGTGGCCGATTTCCCGATGATCCGGCAGTTTACGGTACCCGATAAGTTTGACTTCAAAGCCCCGCAGGATGACCTCACCGGCGGGAACTGGGTGCCCTGCTCGCCCGAAACCGTAGGCGCCTTTAGCGCCGTAGGTTTTTTCTTTGCACGCGACATCCACCGCCGTTATGGTATTCCTATTGGTTTACTGAATGCAGCCCTGGGGGGATCTCCTGCCGAAGCCTGGATCAGCGAAGACGGCTTACAACATTTTCCCGGCTACCTGCAGGAGGCATATCGCTTCCGCAACGATTCGCTAATCAAAGCCATTGAGGCCCACGATCAACGTGTCAGCAATGCCTGGTACAATTACATCAATACGTTTGATGCAGGATACACTAATAACTGGAGGCACGCCACCGGTAACGAAGCTGGCTGGCAGCAATTGAAAATACCCGGCTACTGGGCCGAGAGTGATATTGGCTTTTTTAATGGCGTAGCCTGGCTACAAAAAACCATTGAAGTACCCGAACGAATGGCCGGTCAACCGGCTAAACTCGAACTGGGCCGTATTGTAGATGCCGATTCGGTTTTCATTAATGGAACTTATGTGGGATGGACCAGCTACCAATATCCACCCCGCCGGTATGAATTGCCGGCCGGATTGCTGCGCCCCGGTACAAACCATATTGTTATACGCGTTGTTAATAATAGTGGGAAAGGTGGCTTTGTACCCGATAAGCGTTACGAACTAACAACGGCAACCGATACCATTAACCTTATCGGATTCTGGAACTTTCGCATAGGCATAAAGGCAGTTCCGTTACCATCACAAACATTTATCCGCTGGAAGCCGATGGGACTCTTTAACGCCATGATTGCGCCACTAACTCAATATGCGATAAAAGGTGTTTTATGGTACCAGGGCGAAAGTAATGCAGGCAGGCCCAACGATTACCGGGAACTAATGAAAATGCTGATTACCGACTGGCGCTCCAAATGGGCACTTCCCCAATTACCCTTCTTACAGGTGCAGCTGGCTAATTTTATGGAGGCTTGGGCAGAACCACGTGAAAGCAGCTGGGCGCAACTAAGGCAACAACAATTGCAAACCCTGCAACTGCCCTATACCGGTATGGCCGTTGCCATTGATGTAGGAGAATGGAACGATATTCATCCAGAAGACAAACACACCGTTGGCTTGCGGCTTGCGTTACAGGCACGCCGCATGGTATATGGCGAGCGGAAGCTTGTGGCAAGCGGGCCTTTGCTGGAACGTGCTCACATAAGCGGCAACAAAATAATATTGCATTTTAAAGAAACCGGTAGCGGGCTCAGTACCTGCGACGGCAAAGCCTTGCAGCATATCGCCATTGCAGGTGCCGATAAAAAATTTGTTTGGGCACAGGCCACCATTCGCCGCAATACGCTCGAAGTTTGGAGCCATGAAGTGCCACAACCCGTTTACGTTCGCTACGCGTGGGCCGATAACCCAAAAGGTGCCAACCTTTGCAACCGCGAAGGGTTACCCGCCTCTCCTTTTACAACCGAATAAAATGAAGGCATAAATAATATGAAATCATTACTTCTTGCCACAACAATAGCCGTTGGTTTTGTGGGATGTAAAGCCACACAACAAAAAACAAAAGATAACATAACGCACACAAAAGGGTTAAAAGATTATTACGCCAATTATTTCCCCATTGGTGTGGCCGTTACGCCCATGGCGCTGAAAACGGATGAGGCGGATTTGATTCTTCGTGAATTTAACAGTCTTACCGCCGAGAACGCCATGAAGATGGGGCCTATACATCCACGAGAAAACGAATACAACTGGCAGGGAGCCGACAGCATTGCTGCCTTTGCCCGTCGCCACAACATGAAAATGCGGGGCCATTGCCTGGTATGGCACATACAAACGCCCGCCTGGCTGTTTACGCATGCCAATGGCGATACGGTTAGCCGGGAAGTTTTATTGCAACGAATGAAAGATCATATCACCACCGTAATGCAGCGCTATAAAGATGTGATTTACGCATGGGATGTCGTAAATGAGGCTATTAGCGACAACCCCAACGAATTTTATCGCCCCACTCCTTTCCTGCGCATCATTGGCGAGGATTATATCGCCAAAGCATTTGAATTTGCGCATGAAGCCGACCCCAACGCATTGCTGTTTTATAATGATTACAATGAAATTAATCCGGTAAAACGCAGTAAAATTATACGCATGATTCGCGATTTACAGGCCAGGGGTGTACCCATACACGGCGTAGGTTTGCAGGCACACTGGGCTATCAGCGAACCAACGGAAACGCAACTTGATGCCACACTCCGCGAATTCAGCGAACTGGGGTTAAAACTGCACATTACCGAACTGGATATTTCGGTTTATCCCAAAGAACACAATGCCCGGGAAAGAAGGCCTTCTGATTACGACACGCTTTTTACACCCGAAAGGGAAGCGGCACAAGCCGAACAATACAAACGCTGTTTTGCCTACTTCCGTAAGTACAGGCAGCACATTAGCAGCGTAACCTTCTGGAATATTTCTGACCGTTTTAGCTGGCTCGACTTCTTCCCCGTACGTGGTCGAAAAGATTATCCCCTGCTATTTGACAGAAATCTGCAACGCAAAAAAGCCTATTATGAAGTGATAAATTTTAGTGACAGGTAATTTTTGGTACCTCCTTCTCCAGCATATCAAAGATTAGAGAAATTACTTCAGCATTTTTATCCGTAGCTTTCTGCCTGATATACCGTTATGAAATAAAGCCAGCTTTTAAAAATCAACTTCGCTGGAGTGAGGTATATTACGAAAAAATAAATAAACGAAACAATGAGCGCATTACAACCCATTGATATCATCGTATTTCTCATCTACTTTGCCATCGTATCGTCGTACGGATATTTCATTTACTCCAAAAAGAAAAAAGAATCCGTATCCGCTTCGCATGATTATTTTCTGGCCGAGGGTTCCCTTACCTGGTGGGCGATAGGCGCTTCGCTGATAGCCTCAAACATTTCGGCCGAACAGTTCATTGGCATGAGTGGCAATGGCTATTTTGTAGGCATTGCGGTTGCCGCCTACGAATGGGTTGCGGCGCTGGCCTTAATCATTATTGCGGTGTGGTTTATGCCGGTATATCTTAAAAACAAGATTTACACCATGCCGCAATTTCTGAAAACAAGGTACAACGAAAGCGTTTCGCTTATAATGGCCCTATTTTGGTTGCTGCTGTATGTTTTTGTAAACCTTACTTCCATACTTTATCTCGGCGCCATCGCCATCAGCGGTTTAATCGGGCCCGAATATTTGCACACGGTGATGCTTGTTTTGGCGCTCTGCGCTTTAATCATTACGCTGGGCGGCATGAAGGTAATCGGCTATACCGATGTAATTCAGGTTGCCGTGCTCATCATTGGCGGCCTGGCAACCATTTATTTTGCGCTTATGCTGGTGGGCGAAAAACTGGGTGTGGGACGCAATGCCATTGCGGGTTTTAAAACGCTGTTGCAACAGGCTCCCGATCATTTTCATATGATTTTAAAAAAACCAACACCAACCTCACCGCAGGAAGAAATTGACAAATACCTGATTTTGCCCGGTATTGCCATGTATTTTGCCGGACAGTGGATTGTAAACCTCAACTACTGGGGTTGCAATCAATATATTACGCAACGTGCGTTGGGGGCCGACCTTGATACCGCTCGTAAGGGCATTTTATTTGCAGCTTTTTTAAAACTGCTGATGCCAATTATTGTAATGCTGCCCGGCATTGCAGCCTATGTGTTACATAAAACCGGCCACCTGCAGGGATTAAGAGGCATGGACGACGCTTATTCGTCCATCCTCGGGTTTTTACCCGCCGGCTTAAAAGGCCTGTCCGTGGCGGCATTAACCGCTTCCATCATTGCATCATTGGCAGGCAAGCTCAACAGCATTGCAACAATTTATGCGCTCGATATTCATTTTAAATATTTCAGGCGCAGTTCAAAAGCAGCAAACGGAGCGGATGCCGAAAAGAATATGGTATGGGTGGGAAAAATTGCAATCGTTGTATCCATTGCCATATCGTTACTTTTTGTATGGGAAGATGTGCTGGGTATTGGGGGCGAAGGCGGCTTTACGTTTATTCAGAAATATACCGGATTTATCAGCCCCGGCGTGTTTGCCATGTTTTTATTGGGCATGTTTTGGAAACGTACCACCGGTACCGCGGCAGTGGCCGGCCTCATTGCAGGGTTTGTCCTGGCCATATTCTTCAACAACTTTGCCGTTTCGGTATTTGGCCCCGAAACATTACTGTACACGGCCTATAAAAACAGCAATGGCATTTATGAAATTCCGTTTCTCATCAACATGGGATGGACGTTTTTCTTTACCATGGCGATTATGATCGCAATAAGTCTGTTGGGACCAAAGGTGAATCCCAAGGCATTTGTACTGGACAAACATATGTTTCAGGTGAGCCGCGAAATACTTGCAATGATTGTAATTATTATACTCATTCTTGCGGCCCTATATGCGAAATTCTGGTAAACGGTTTAGTGCAATTACTAAAGTTCATTACAAGGCTAAACAATAAAGCCTTTTAAAAGCCCTGCTTTGATGCAAAAAGCGTTTGTATTTGACCTTAATGGAACCATGATTGATGACATGGAATATCATATACGTGCATGGCATTCCATTCTGAATGAGCTGGGGGCCAACCTGAGTTACGAAGAAACCAAACAACAGTGCTTTGGAAAAAACCACGAGTTACTCGAGCGTATATTTCCGGGCCGTTTCAGCCCGGAAGAAAAAAACAAACTGAGTATTGAAAAGGAGAAAAACTACCAAAAAACATTTCAGCCACGGTTGCAACTAATTGATGAACTGGACAGTTTTCTGAAAAAAGCGAAAGCGGCCAACATCCCTATCGCCATCGGTTCGGCTGCCATCATGTTTAATATAGATTTTGTTTTAGACGGGCTCCACATCAGGCAGTACATTGATGCCATTGTGAGCTCAGATGATGTAAGCTACAGCAAACCACATCCGGAAACATTTATCAAATGTGCCGAAAAACTGGGTGTGCCCCCCGAAGCCTGCATCGTTTTTGAAGATGCGCCCAAAGGCGTTGAAGCGGCGGCGGCTGCCGGCATGAGGGCGGTAGTAATTACTAGCACACACGAAAAACATGAATTTCATTGTTTCCCAAATGTTGTCCGCTTCATTGAAAATTACCACAACCTGAACATTCATGAACTATAGCACAAACGAAAAATAAAGCAGGGCCGAATTGCAAGGCTTTTTAAAAAGATGGCAAACGGCAAAAAAAGTGCCGGCATTATCTGCCGGCACTTACATTTTCACCAGGGTGGCATCATCGGTTGTTTGCTCGTACTACTCTAACATTTTGTCGGGTAGTAACACCTATTATCTGCAAATTATACATGCCATTCGGGAAGGTGCTGAGGTCTAATTCAAAATTGAAGAATGCATTAGCGCCTAATTGCACTTCGCGAATTACAATGCCTTGCGGACTGGTAATGAGCATGCGCAGCGGTTCCTGCAACGGATTGGATATATTCAGATAAACAATACCGTTGGTGGGATTGGGCGATGCCTTTACAACAAGCGCCTTGGCCTTATCACCCAACACGGAATTAAAGGTTACGGTTGTTGTTGTCGGTAAATAGTTGATAGTACCCGGCTGCGATGCGTGCACCGTTATAGTGCCAACACCGGTAACCGTAAGTATATTATTGGCCGAAATGGTGGCCGGTCCACTCACGGTAAAGCTTACCGGTAGGCCGGACGAAGCTGTTGCCTGCAGCGGGAAACTCAGGAAGGGCCAGGGCTGATATATTACATCAGCAATGGGCGCCATGGTTATCGTTTGCGGTATGGGGCGTATGGTTAACGTTCCCGGCACAAACGAAAACTGATAATTATCATCCTGGCCACCCGTAAAGGTGATGGGATACACACCCGCATCCGAAGTTTGGGTGGCAGTTGTTACTGCCTGCGGTTGCTCATCCAAAACCTGTGCATTTTCGCCCAACACAAAACCTTCGTACGTGAAAGTAAGGGGCGGATTGGGCTGCAAGTAGGGCCGCTCCAGGTTGTTTGCACGCACGGTAAGCGTTTTCTTTAACACACGGAATGTACGCACAACATCTGCGGCGGGTTCGTATGTGATATTTCCTTCCTGAGAAGCCCGTATGGTTACCTCCCCGGTACCCAAAATGGTTACGGTATTACCCTGCAGCGTTACCGGCCCGCTGACCAGCGTAAAGCTTACCGGCAAGCCGGAAGTTGCTGTTGCGCTTAAAGTAAACGGGGCATCGCCGTACACTTTATCGGGTATGGAATCGAAATGGATTTGCTGCTGCAGGCGGGGTATTTCGGCAACGCCGGAACATGCCCCCGACCAGCCCAGGAAGCGTACGTTAGTACCAGCTGCTGTGCTAAACAGCATATTGGGGCCAATATTCACATAATAGGTTTCGCCGGGCTCAAACGGATTCTCGTTATTGAGGGTAACCACATTGCCCGAGATCACTATTTTACCCGAAGTAGGCCGGAACTCTTCAAAAATCGAGTTGTCGCGTTTGCGGTAAATGGCAAACGAAGTTGTTGAAGCCGTAATCAACGATACCGGTACATCAAACGTAAAGCTGTACGGACCGGCAGGCGGCGCGGTGTACGAAACGATACGCGGCAACATTGCGGCCGTTGTAAACGACCAGGTGCTGTTGTTTGTAAAGCCGGCAAAGTTGTTATTGCTTCGATCCCGGAACGATCCGGCATCTACCGTTACATAATAACGGGTGTTTTGCTGCAGTTGAGGTATGGCATCGGCTGCAATTTCTACCTGCGTGCTGGGCCCCAGGCGGCTGTTGCGTATGGTAACAAGCGGAGACGTTACCGGTATGGTAGCAACCACCGCATTAGTGGAGAAAACACGCAGCACAATGTTGCCACTACCCTTTTGCACAGGCTCGGTAAAGGTCATTAGCAAGGTGGGTTTTAAGCCGGCGCCCGTAAAGCCGTTGGACGGAACAAAAATCGGCTCTCGGGCACTACTCGTAGAAATTACCGGCGCCGTGTTATCAACAGTAGTTGTAAACGACCAAGTGGTATTGGAAGTAATACCGGCAAACGACACCCCTTCAAAACTTTCAAGCGCATTGGCATCAATCAAAACATGATAGCTCGAAGTTACCGTTGCCGAGTTGGCCAATATTCCAAACAACGAGTTGGGTATGGTTACCGTGGTATTGTTCACCGCCACCTCGGGATGCGAAACCGGAATAACAGCTATTACCGCATTATCGCTGTTGCGGCGAATGGTAATGTTGCCGGTTGTATTGGCTACACGCCGCACCGCACGGTTAAAGGTAATAGTGAGGTTGGTGGTGTTGGCAACGCCTGTTGCGTTATTGGCCGGATTAAGCGTGGTAATGGCAGGGGGCTGCGGGCCGGCGGCAGGAACGGTGCGGATAATAAATCCGTTAGATCCGAATGTAACCGGCGCATTGGAGCCTTCCATAACAATATTGGTAAACTGTCCTCCGGTGGTAACGTCAATAAACGCATTGGCGCCTATTTCAAGCGAATACCCCTGATCAGCAGCTGAAAGTGCGCCAATGAGGCCGGCAAACCGGATGGTTACAACATTGGTGGGCGCATTGGTGGTGGCATTTGCCGGCAAGGGGCAACCGCGGGGCGTTGACGGGTTGCAACGGGCAGGTTGCGGACAAGTGAAAGGTTCCGTAAAGGTCCACGAAGCATGGGGCATTACTTCACTAACATTCCACTGTATCTGCTGGCCCTTGACTGAGTTATCGGAGAGACGCCGCAAAATTACCGGATCGCCGCCAAAGTTACAGTTGGGTATTGCATTGCGATCATCGGGTGTAAAGCGGCGCACGGGCCGGTTGAAAACAAAGCGGATGGACCCGTTGTAGTGCGAAGGCGGTACCACATCGCCGTTCGTAAAGGGGCTGGGGTTGTTACCGCTTGCATCGAGCAGGGTAATGCTTTGAATTTTCAAAGCGGTTGCCGCTGCTGCCTGACGCGTCCACGAAGAGGCCGCCGTGGTAAACCGCCAGGCTTCGGTACCGCTTGCGTTACGTAAGCCGCTAAACTTCAACCCGCTGAGGTCAGTCAAAGCCGGTACGGGAAAGCTTCCGTTCAGGTTGGTACCATCAATCAAAACATAGTACTCCATGTTGGGCAACAAATCCTGGTCGGGATCCAGCGTAATGGTACTGCGTCCGTTAATGGTAGTAAGTTGCAGTTTGCCCGTAGCCACGTCTTCGGGGCCAAAGCTTTGTATCAAACTATTGTTATCAGCACGGTACAGATGAAACTTACCGCCCGAGAGTACCACCTCTCTGCCAACGTTAAACACTAAATTGGTGTTCAGCGGTACGTTAGCGGCACCGTTTGCGGGCGAAAACGACATTTCCGGACAGGTGGGCAAGTAGCGGAATCCGGAGTTGTCGGTACGATTACAGGGCGATGCCGGCAACGCCACGGTAGTGAATTTCCATTTGGGATTGGCCGGATAATCGGCATCGGAAATACCATTAATGCCTTCAAACTTGTTTCCGGCAGCATCCTGGAATGTGTTTGGCTGAATTTCTACATAGAAATCGTTATCGAACGAAAGACGTGCAGCAGGCTTAATGCGTATGGTATTGGTACCAATACCGGTAATAAAACTGCTGTAATTGGTAGCCCGGCTGTAACCGTTGTCACCATTTGTTCCGCCCTCTATTCCATTATTCCGTAGCCGGCGAATATTAATTCTGCCAAAATTAGGGCCGGGAACCACAGGGAAAACAGGCTCGGAAAATACCATTACAATTTCGGTTTCAACACTTACGTTGCGTGCACCCGGCGCCGGCGACATGGATACCAGTACCGGTGGGGTATTGTCGTCGCAGGGGTCGGTAGTAGCCGAACCGGTAGTACAAGGGGGTGTGGTACAACCTACCAGCGGGGGCGAAAGTGCCGGAATTTGCGACGGGTCAACATCCTGCGCAAAAGTAATTTTCCGCACAATACCACCGCCGGTAATCACTACCTCGCCTTTACGGGGCAAGGTTTCGGTATTTTTGGCAATTTGGAAGGTTAGGGTTTTATTGCCTTCTTCGATGCCTACGGAGGTTGTAATCCAGCGAGCATCGGAATAAATATTATAAGGAATGTTGGACGTAACCTGTACCGTTGCGGTTGTGGCATTAAAACCTACTTGATGCATTGCGGGTGTAACCTCCAAACTGGGTGTACCGGCAAATTCTGCCTCCCACGGCGCATCGCCCCACAGCAATTGGCCGTTGTTAAATACGGGAATTTTTTTGGCAATAAAATCTACACGAAGTTTACGCCAGTCGCCATCGGCGGAGGAACTAATCAACGCAGAAGTGGTTCCGGTTGGAGAAATTTGAAAGGCAGGATCGTTGGCACCAAAAGAGGGATCGTTGGTATGATCCCAGCGGTTGCTGCGGTTGGGCCCGCTGGTAATGGCCGAACCGCCCGTCCACTCAAACAACAGTACGGCCCTGCGGATATACGACCACTGCTCATTCAAATTTCCGAAAATACCACCGGCTCCCCCCGGATAAATGGGGGTATTGGGGAAGCCAAACTCTACATAATATTCATTACTGGTAGCATTGCGGCGCACCAGTTTAGGCTGCAAAGGATTTTCGGGATTGGTTGATAGCCCCATCGCAGCCGCATAGCCAAGGTTATTGGCGTCAACCAGTGTTACCCGCAGCTGTAATGCATCTACTTCTCCGGCATCCTACGTAAAATAATAGCGTACCGATAAATTGTTGGTTACCGTTGCCGGCCAACGGCTGCGATTGTTTACATTTATTTCTACCCGATACGAGTTAGTCGAGTTAGTATTTTCAGCAGCTTCCGCAAAATACTCCAGGTCGGTAGGGTTACCTACCCAGTTGAAGGTGCTGTTGACATTAAGGTTGGGCGAGGTACGGCCGTATGCCATGTTACGGGTGGTTTCGTACTCGGCCCGTATGTCCTGAAAGGTGAGGTTGGTAACATTGTTCCGTTCCAACAATACCAGCGTTGGGGGAAACTGACTGGCCGGTATGGAACTGAAGTTGGGGTCGGAAGCATTATACTCGGGCTGGGCTACCATACGTGCCGCATTGGCCAGCAGGGCGCTGTTGGAGTAAATTACCGGCTCCACGTGTCGGAAATATCCTTTATCGGCCGGATGCGAAGGTATGGAAGAGGGGCTGATGAGGGTGCCGTAGGCCACATGGCGGTTATTGGCCACGGTATTGATAGACCAGAAGCCGCTGGCCAACTGGTGGTGTATGGCAAGCACCACATCTTTACCGGGCGGCCGGAAGCCCACCACATAACTGCGGTTATCGGGGTTAGAGCCGCAGGTAAAATCAACGATGCGTTTTCCCCAGCTAATGAGCTTATCGGCCAGTGTAACGCCCGGCGCCGGTATGGTAAGCGGGGTAAGCGTTGTGCCTAACGGCGGGGTATTGGTGCCGTCGGCATTGCTGATTTCTATTTCGGCGCCACTCAAAAAATCAATCGCAACCGGGTTAATTTCCGGGTGTTGCTTCAGCCAGTCGGCATACAGAAAAACGCTAAAGGTATGCATGTGCTGCGCCCCTAAAGGAAAATAGGTATCATTAATGCGGGGCAACCCACCTCCATGCGATGTAAAGTTGGGGAAATACGGATCATCGCTACCGGTGGTTAAAACAGCGCCCGAAGCAGCAGCCGTGTTGCGATATGAAGTGTTGGGATAAGAAGCGGGGTTGAAGGTTTGCGCCAAAAAGGGCCCGCCCCCTACGGGTGCTACGGATGAAGAAGAACTGCGATTACCCAACGCCGGTGAGGGATCAATCATGGCCGGCGTGCGGTTGGGCGAAGCCATTTCGATGAAACGACGCTACAGCTTGGTACGAAACAGCTGGGTTTCACTGATGGGCAACAGCTTAATAAGCTCATTATAGCACAGCGGGTTGTATGTATTGAGGGTGTGATAATAGTCGCCGCGGGGCGAGTCGAACCACTCGGCAAAACTTTTGCCCAGGTTAATGGCTTTTGTTAGATAGGCCGTGTTGCTGTAGGCTGGGTCTTTGGCCACATTAGCCCGGTGTACCGCCAAGGCAGCT
Organism: Lacibacter sp.; assembly: GCA_046297415.1. Lineage (GTDB taxonomy): Bacteria > Bacteroidota > Bacteroidia > Chitinophagales > Chitinophagaceae > Lacibacter. The sequence goes on along the minus strand of JBKBIL010000003.1, from coordinate 83,003 downwards.
ATGCACAAATTATCCTGCAAGGCAAAGGTATTGGGGTCGGGATAACCAACCGGGGGCATGAGGTTGCCTTTTTCATCGCGAATCATTGCAGGTACGGGGTAGCGGCTGGCAAACAGCTCCAGTTTTTCGGCAACGGTTAACAGCTGGTCGGCATAAGCAGGCTCGCCATTCTGCCTGAAGAAAACCGATGCGTAGCCCATGGCAGCCGCCATGGTACTTACCACGTCGGCATTGGGTGCAAAGCGGTCGGCATAACCCACATTGCGGCTTCCGTAGATGATTTTATTAATACGCTCATGCATTTCCCGCGGACTATACTGCGGGTATATGTAAAGTTGGCACCAACCTCCGTAAATATTTTGTACGTAGCCGGGTCGTTAATATCGGTGTACTTAAAGCACTTGAGCATAAAATCGGTTCCCCAGCGTATGTTGGAGATGAGGTACGGCAACTGCCCCGATTTTACACAACCGTCGCGGTATTCAATACCGCTCATCGACATGGTAAGCACCGCGTGCGCAATGGATAAGTTCCATTTTACCGCATCGCCGGCATCATACCATCCGCCGGTTAGGTCAACACCAATGGCATCGCCATCGTTCAAATGCGCATCGCCCCGCCACCAAACCCGGTTGTTGTTGGGTCATTGGCCATAGGGAGGCAACTTGCCCGAACGCTGAACTTCAAAAAAATACAAGGCCTTTTGGGTAAGGTCGGCATAGTTGTACGAGGGCAACTGGCCCCGTACGCTGTATGCACAAACACTGAGCAAGTACAAGCTTACCAGCAATCGATTGATAAATGTAACGCATTGCATTGCAGTTGGTTTTTGCAGTTACAATAGTTGAAAACGTAATGATGAAGTTGTTTACCTGTTTTACGTAGCGTTTTACGTACAGTCATACGTGTGTAAAACAAAATGCCTGCGGCGCAAGAGTTGGCGTATTGGGCGCCCTTGCATTTATGAACGGGCTGCCGCACAAATGCGAAACACAATGTACCGGCAAATTACCGGTAGCCGTTTTGTGTAAATTGCTTCTGTACATATGCATCCCTTTTTTATTTTTATGTGAGTGCCTCTTTGGCCTTACAACTACAATTGTTTTAAGCGCATCAAAAAGCCTCCGCCGCGTACCAGGTGCACCTCCTCCACATGGCCCTTTCCGATATTTTTTGTACGAATGAGGTAATCGGTAGCTACCGGGTCGGCAATGGCGCCATCCGTCATCATTTCCAGTTTGTAAGTACCGTTGTTCAAAAAATCAAAATGTACAGCAAGGGTGCGTGCCTTACTGTTGGTAATACCGGCCACATACCAGTTGGTTCCTTTACGCCGTGCCACGGCAATGTATTCGCCAAACGCGGCAAGTAACACGCGGCTTTCATCCCAGCTGGTAGGTATGTCTTTAATAAAGTTCAGCACATCGGGTTCCATTTCGTAGGCCGAAGGGGCATCGCAGAGCATTTTCAGCGGTTCGTGGTACAGTATATACATCGCCAATTCATTGGCCCGTGTACCTGCTACCAGCGGCTGATTGAAAAATATGGCGTAATTCGAAGGGTGTGTGTTGCGCATGCCACCGGGGGTAAAGTCCATAGGTCCCTGCAAGGCACGGGTAAAGGCCAGCATTACTTTATGATCCACCGTACACTTTCCTTCCAAGTTCAGTTTATTGTACTCATTGCCCAGCACGGCTTCATAATTAATTACGTTGGGATATGTACGCGACAACCCCGTTGGCTTGGTGCAACCATGAAAATCTACCAACAACTGGCGTTGGGCCGCAGCTGCGGCAATTTCTTCGTACATATAGATACCGGTTTGGTCTTCTCGTCCAAAAAAGTCGGCTTTGATACCGGCAGCGCCAATTGATTGAAACAAGTCGAGCGCTTTGTTCAACTGCCGGTACAGTGTATGGTCCGGGCACCAGAGGATAACACCTACATTACGTTCTTTGGCATAAGCAATCACCTTGCGGATATTCACGTCCGGATTTACCAGCGTTAAATCGTACTTATCCGTCCACAACCAGTCAACAATAATGTACTCCAGGCCTTTTTTAGCAGCAAAATCAATATGATACATATACGTATTGGCATTAACACCGCCTTTAAAGGGCTGACCCTTCACCATATAGTCGTGCCACCAGTCCCATGCCACTTTGCCCGGCTTAATCCAATCGGTATTTGTAAGTACGGATGGCTTTGCTAATTGGTACACCAAACTACAATTGGCCAAAACGGCATCATTGGGCGCAACAATCATCAGGCGCCAGGGAAATTCAAATTTCCCCGGAACCTTAGCAATATAGTTCGCCTGCGAAGTGGAAACTTCCTGATAATTGCTAAATCCTCCAACTTTATTAACCAAAGAGTATTTTTCGAAGGTTCCGTTCAGAAAGTTTTCGTAATCATTCCCCCTATCCAGAAACAGGGAGGGATAGTTGTAAAGGCCGGCTTCGGTAATGGCAATTTTTACATCAGGCGTTGCCTGCACAATCATGGGCAGGAAAATTTTACTCATCGCATTCCGGAAATCGGTGATGGATTGCACATCCAGCTTTCGCTGTACATAGTTGCTTTCGTACGAAGCGCCGTTGAGCATCCATACCGATGTGTTGAAGTTGAAGCGATATGCTACCTCTTCGTTATCAATCACATATTCCTTTCCGGGCGCCTGCAGCAGAAACCGGTAGGCCACACCATTATCGTACGCACGAAACTGGAGGGTTAACTCCCGGTCAATACGGATGTCTAAAAAATTGTACTGATCCCGAATGTGTTTATCGGTGCCCCAAACAGTTGTTAGCATGGTATCTACACTACCCATGCGCACGCTGTTGGGCGCAGCAACATAGGTACGTTGTGTGCCGTTAATGGTAAGGCTCAGGGGCGAAGCCTGCATGAGGTAAGCGCCTTTGTAGGCCACGCGGTAATAAAGTTTGTCGTGATGTAACACCTCTACCGTTATGTTTTTATCGGGCGATTGCAAACGAGCCATTTCACTTGCCCAAACGGCACTATGCAGCACAAGGAAAAGAGTAAGGAGAATGGTGTAAGGCAATTTCATATTTGCAGATTTGATTTATTCAGGAGAAACATTCATGACAAAGGGGCCTGCGGGCAAACCTTCCGCGTTAAACAGGCTCACCGGGGGGTTATCGGCCCAGGCGTAACGCACTTTTACCGGCCGGGTCACTTTATTGCTGTGCAACACCACGGTATTATTGTTGATGTAGGCAAAAGCAGGATGAAACACATCATCGGCGCCTGCCAGTTCAAACCCATATAAATACCCATGTGCATTATTGGCCTGCAGCCCGGAACCGGTATGCATAAACGTAATTTGTACCGTATTGCCATTGCGGCGGGCACTTTGAGGGGTTGGCCCTTCGGCAACCAAGGCGGCTTCGCCATAGGCGTACTTACGCGCCAGCAGGTGCAGGCGATAACCTACCGGTAATTTGTTTTTGGGATGGATGTCGGTAGAATCGCCCACATCAATGGTAACCGCCAGATGGGCACCCGGTACAACGGTGGCCGCTTGTTGTTGCGCCCGCAAACGGGCAAAGTTGGCCTCGTGAGAATCATTGTTTTTAAAGTTGGGCAATTGTACAATCAAAAACGGCAAGGTTGTATCGGCCCAGGTACGCCGCCAGTCGGCAATAAGCTGTTGTAGGTGCCAGCCATAGTCGCCGGAGCGGGAAACATTGTTTTCGCCCTGATACCAAATGAAGCCCTTAACCGGCATTAGGTGGAACGGATGCACCATGGCCTGGTACAACGACGCGATATACGCATTAGGGCCTCCGGTTAAAACGGGATTTCGACTGAAATAGCCGGGTTTGAAATGCCAGGTTCCGGCCAAAGAAAGATTTCCGGTGGCGGTGGACAAAAACATGTCGGCCGGCTTGCCAATGAAGCCGCCAAAGGTCCAAAACTTGTACACCCGTACGGCCAGCACATTATCTCCCTCCCGCAATAAAGCAGCAGGTACCAAAAAAATAATACGCTCGCCGATGCGGCGGGGCGGGTCTAATTTTGTACCGTTTACATACACAATGCTCCGGTTGTGTACAGGCCTCAGCGCAATCAATGCAGGTTTTTGCGCCGCATCTGCCGAGAGGTGCACCTTGCGCACAAACCAGCCAACGCCTTCGCCTTTGTATCCTAAGCGGTCCCAAACGCCCGGAGCATTAATCGTATTCCAACCGTTATAGTTGGCGCCGGGCTCGTACCATTTTTGCAGCAAACCGGCATCAAAGTTTTCCAATGTATCGTTCCATTGCTTTTGCAACTGTTGCCAACGGGCATCATATGCATCGGGCTCACCAATTTGCTGCAGCTTTTCCAATTTAGGTTTGTGCTTCTCAAGTGCGCTCAACGCCTGTGGACTCATCCAGGGCTCAATGTCGGTACCGCCCCATGAATTTACACTGCTGCCCGGCGATGAAATCACCATTCAAATTGACGAGATAGGCGAACTGAAAAATTTTGTAGCACCCTAAGCAAGTACGCATCATGGAAACAAAAAAAACATACAGGGCCCGCAACCCACTTACCGGAGCGTTGCTGGAGCCGGTTTATACCGAATCGTTACCCGAAGAAATTGACAACGCCTGTGCGGCCGCAGCCGAAGCATTTGTACACTTTGGCAAAACGAGTGGCGCAGCCCGGGCCAATTTGCTTACTGCCATTGCCGAAGAAATACTAAAGCTGGGCGACAGCCTTACGGAGATGGCCCACCGCGAAACCGGCCTGCCCATTGCCCGCCTGCAGGGCGAACGGGGGCGCACCGTGGCACAATTGCAATTGTTTGCGCAATGGGTGCAAGAGGGCAGCTGGGTACGTGCCATTATTGATACCGCATTACCTGAGCGCCAGCCGCTTCCCAAACCCGATGTACGGCAAATGCAGGTGCCCCTGGGACCGGTAGCCGTATTTGGAGCCAGCAATTTTCCCCTTGCATTTTCCGTAGCCGGAGGCGATACGGCCAGCGCACTTGCGGCCGCCTGCCCCGTGGTATTCAAAGCACATCCGGCACACCCCGGCACCTGCGAACTGGTGGCCGGATCCATAAAAAAAGCCGTTGCGCAACAAGGCCTCCCCCCCGGCGTATTTGCAATGGTACATGGTGTAAGTAACGAAGTGGGCAGCCGGCTGGTACAACACCCTGCCATAAAAGCCGTGGGTTTTACCGGCTCGTTTGCCGGCGGCAAAGCCTTATTTGACATTGCGGCCAAACGGCCCGAACCCATTCCGGTATATGCCGAAATGGGAAGCGTTAACCCCGTGTTCTTTCTGCCCGAAGTGCTTGAACAGCGGGCCGCCGAACTGGCAGAAAAGTTTGCCGCCTCCATTACGTTAGGCAGCGGCCAGTTTTGTACCAACCCCGGTGTGTTTGCGTTAATAAACAACGCGGCCGGCCATTCGTTTGTGGCGCTGTTGCAACAAAAGCTGACTACCACACAGGTAGGGCCGTTGCTGACCACTTCCATTGAGCAACAGTATATCAAAGGCGTGAAACACCTGGCCGCTACGGCAGCGGTGCACCCGTTAACTGGCGTTGACGAATCGACTGTAAAACCCCACTTATTTACCACGGCCGTTGGTGCCACCTTACAAACCCCCCATATAACCGAAGAAATTTTTGGGCCCTGCAGCGTGGGCGTGTTTGCCAACAGTCCCTCTGAAATGGAAGCCTTTGCAAACGGTTTAAAAGGGCAGTTAACCGCCACCGTACACGGCACCGGTAACGATTTGAAAAATTTTGAAAGTCTTTTGAAAATACTGCAGCAAAAAGCAGGGCGCATCATCATCAACGGGTTTCCCACTGGGGTAGAAGTTACCCATGCCATGATGCACGGGGGGCCGTTTCCGGCAACTACCGACAGCCGCTCCACTTCCGTAGGCACACAGGCCATTTACCGCTTTACGCGTCCGGTGTGCTTTCAGGATTATCCTGCCGAGCTGCTGCCCGAGGCCTTGCAAAACCATAATCCCCTGCAAATAATGCGCCTTGTAAACGGCACGTACACCCGAGAAAAAATATAAAACATACCGGCAGGGCAGGTTGGTTTACCGGCTGCTGATCTACCTGCCTTCTTGAAAAAGCTGACTAAAGCATGAAACCTCCTGTATTCAATACCACGTATCCTGCGATTGATGACCTTCGGAACAAAGCACGCAAGCGCATTCCGCGGTTTGCATTTAAGTATTTAGACGGAGGCTGTAACGAAGATGTGAATCTTGAAAAAAACACCCGGGAATTGCGAGATATTGAATTGAAGCCTTACTACATCCGTCCCTTCAACGGAATAAGTATGCAAACCCAACTGCTGGGCCAAACCTACAGTGCACCTTTTGGCATTGCCCCCATCGGACTGCAGGGCCTTATTTGGCCCCAGGCGCCGCAAATATTGGCACGGGCAGCGGCGGAGGCTAATATCCCCTTTATTCTGAGTACCGTAACCACCACCTCCATTGAAGAAATTGCCCAGATTACTTCGGGAAAATGCTGGTATCAACTATACCACCCCGCTGAGGCCGCCATTACCGAAAACATTTTACAGCGTTTGGAAGCGGCAGGCATTAACGTACTGGTATTGCTGTGCGATGTGCCTTCTTTTGGCTTCCGCCCGCGGGACATCCGCAACGGCCTGGCCATGCCACCCAAAATGACCCTCAGTAACATCCTGCAAATTCTTACCAAACCCAATTGGGCCATCCGTACCCTCTTAAACGGAACGCCGCAGTTTGCAACCATGAAGCCGTACATGCCCAAGGGCATGAGCATGAAGCAGCTGGGGCTGTTCATGAACCGTACCTTCTCGGGCAGACTGGACGAACAAAAAATTGCAAAGCTGCGAGACCGCTGGAAAGGAAAGCTGGTGCTGAAAGGAGTGGTCACCGTTGAAGATACCGAAACGGCACACCGGCTGGGGCTCGACGGCGTAATTGTATCAAACCACGGCGGCCGCCAGCTCGATGCTGGCGAGTCATCCATTCAATCGCTGCTTCCTATTGCAGCGCAATTCAAAGGAAAGCTCAGTATAATGATGGATAGTGGCCTCCGCTCTGGTCCCGACATTGCACGGGCACTGGCGGCAGGTGCCGAATTCGTATTTCTGGGCCGCACCTTCATGTACGGCGTTGCCGCCCTGGGTAAAGCCGGTGGCGCCCATACCATCGGTTTGCTGCAAACGCAACTGAAACAGGTAATGGAACAGCTCAATTGTGCCAATGTACAACTGCTGCCTCATCATCTGAAGCAACTGAAATTACCAGCATAACTTTTTTGAAATTTTCGGGCTGCATCCCCATCCAAAAAATTTAGAGTTGTTGCTGCAAGTCGGGCTTATTTAAAAGCATTCTCTCGTTTAAAAAGGCCTGCAAAAAGCCTGCATGCAATTGTATTGCAATAGTTGTACTTCCGTGCATCATGCAGGGTTGCTTTTTTTTGGTTCAGAATGAACTACCCTTCCCGTCCATACTTAACAGTTGCCGTTTTTTACAAGTCGTATACCGGATACCCGTTTTTTGTACGATACTTTTAGCGCAAAACGTTACGGGTTATGATTCCCAAAAGCTTATGCCGCTTACGATGCCTCCTCGCCACTGCGGCCCTACACCTTTGAGCGGCGTGCATTACGGCCCGATGATGTACATATTGAAATCTTATACTGCGGCGTTTGCCATAGCGATTTGCACCAGGTACGTAACGAATGGGGCGGCTCTCTCTACCCCATGGTACCGGGGCACGAAATTGTAGGGCGCGTGGTGGCCGTAGGTTCAGCGGTTACAAAATTTAAACCCGGCGACCTTGCGGCCGTTGGCGTAATGGTTGACAGTTGCCGCACCTGCCCCGCCTGCCGGCAATACCAGGAGCAATATTGTGCGGAAGGCATGACCGGTACTTACAACAGCTATGAACGCGATGGGAAAACGATTACGCAGGGCGGCTATTCGTCGGATATTGTTACCAACGAACGCTGGGTGTATCGCCTGTCGGAACAACTAAATGCCGCGGCAGCCGCCCCGTTGCTGTGCGCCGGCATTACAACGTACTCTCCTTTGCGCTATGCTAAAGTGGGCCCCGGCATGAAGGTGGGCATCATTGGCCTGGGTGGCCTGGGGCACATGGGTGTAAAGTTTGCCGTTTCGTTTGGGGCCGATGTTACCCTCATCAGCACCTCTCCTTCCAAACAGGCCGATGCCGAACGACTGGGCGCTCACGATTTTTTGCTCAGCACCGATGCGGGTGCCATGAAGGCCTACGCCTCCCGATTTGATGTGTTGCTCAACTGCGTTTCGGCAAAGCACAACTACGAGCCCTACCTTAACCTGCTGGCCCTCAACGGCACCATGCTGGTGGTGGGCCTGCCGGCCGAAGACCCCGCAGTAAGTCCGTTTGCCCTCATCAAAAACCGCCGCAGCATCACCGGCTCCATGATTGGCGGTACGGTAGAAACCCAGGAAATGCTGGACTACTGCGCCGAAAAAAATATTGTAAGCGATGTGGAAGTGGTGCCGGTTTCGTACATCAACGAAGCCTACGAACGGATGCTGCGTAACGATGTGCGGTACCGGTTTGTGCTGGATATGAAAACGCTGTAGCGTACGCCCGGCTACTGCGCAGCAAATACATTAGCTAACGCAGCCGCCTTTCAGCTAGTAGTGTATTAAAAGTGGGATGCCGTACCGCAGCTAAAGAGCGGCTTCGCTTTTTCTACCCGGTTATAGCAGCAGCTGCTTTGCTGCCGCATGTACAATGGAAATAGCCTGCTGCACCTCGGCTTCGGTGGTAAAACGCCCCAGGCTGAAACGGATGGAAGCGGCCACCTCTTTATCGGAAAGCTGCATCGCCTGCAGCACATGCGAAGGGCGGGGCGAAGCCGAAGTGCAGGCCGAACCGGCCGAAACCGCCAGTTGCCGGGTAATGGCCCGCAACATGCCCTCGCCGCCTGCAAAACCAAAACGTATGTTGGCCACATGCGGCAGCCGGTTGCTTGTATCGCCGTTTTGTACAACGCCCGGCGCATCCATGATACCCTGCACCAGTCGGTCGCGTAGCACCCGCAGCCGCTGCGCTTCCTCGTGCATGCTTTGCCGGCACAGTTCCGCCGCCTTACCCAACCCCACAATGCCCGGCACGTTCAGGGTGCCGCTGCGCAGGTTGCGCTCGTGCCCGCCGCCGTACAGCTGCGGTGTTATTGTAACGCGGGGGTTTTTACGACGCACATACAGGGCGCCCACCCCTTTGGGGCCATACATCTTGTGTGCCGAAAAAGCCATCAGCGCCATACCATCATTGCGCACATCCACCGGAATTTTTCCCACCGCCTGTGTGGCATCGCAAAAAAACAACACATTGTTCCGGCGGGCTATGGCTGCAATTTGCTGCACCGGAAAAATTACGCCGGTTTCATTATTGGCATACATCGCCGCAATAAGAAGGGTGGTTGGCCGCACAGCGGCTTCCAGTTGTTGCAAATCGGGTTGGCCGTCGGGTCGCACCGGTAACACGGTTAGATCCTTACCTTGTTTGTCGGCAAGGTATTGGCACACATCCAGCACGGCTTTATGCTCGGTGGCAAAGGTGATGATGTGGTTTCCTTTTTGGGCATAAGCCTCGGCCACACCCCGTATGGCCAGATTTACGGCCTCGGTAGCTCCGGAAGTGAACACAATTTCCTGCGGAACGGCGCCCACCAGCGCCGCCACCTGTTCACGGGCCATGTTTACCGCTTCTTCGGCCACCCAACCGTAAGCATGCGCCTTGCTGGCCGCATTACCAAAATGGGATCCAAAATAGGGCAGCATGGCCGTTATTACCTGCGGGTCGCATGGCGTGGTGGCGTTGTAATCGAAGTAGAGCGGATACTGCATGCCTTATGAGTTATACCCCTGCAAATTAGGCACATTGCCACCAAAGCCTGCATCTGAAACAAAACAATGATTACAACTCTTGGTACTACTGCACGGCAGGTGGTATCTTTCGGTAAATTCAATGTGTATGGACCTGCAACTCACCAATCAGTTATTTATCGTTGGCGGCGCAACTTCCGGATTTGGCAAAGCGGTAGCGGAAGGCCTGCTGCGGGAAGGCGCCCGTATTATTGCCGTAGCCCGCTCGGCCGACAAACTGCAGCAACTGCAAAAATCACATCCCTTTCAGGTAGAAATCGTTCCAGGCGACATTACCCTGCCCGAAACGCTGGATGCGTTGTTTGAACGCATCGGCAACCGGCGCATTGAAGGGGCGCTGGTAAATGCCGGCGGTCCGCCGGCCCTGAAAGCAATGGAAACCACCCTTGCCGACTGGGATGCGGCTTACCACAGCGTGCTGCGCTGGAAGGTAGATTTTACGTTGCGCCTCATACCCCTGCTGGCAGCACACAACTATGGCCGAGTGGTGTACATCGAAAGCGCCAGCGTAAAGCAGCCCATGGAAAACCTGGTTCTCAGCAATGCCCTGCGGCTGGCGGTGGTAGGCTTTGTAAAAACCCTCAGCCAGGAAGTAGCCCACCAAGGTATTACCCTTAACGTACTGGCACCGGGCTATCATGCTACCGGCGCCATGGACCGCCTGTTTCGCAAAAAATCCGAACAAAGCGGCATTAGTATGGAAGAGGCCATGCTGCAATACATCAGTAAAACCCCGGTGGGCTTTTTGGGGGCCGCCGAAGATTTTGCGGGCCTTGCCCTGTGGCTGCTGAGTGCCCCAAGCCGCTACCTGACGGGCCAAACCATTAGTGTAGATGGCGGTGTAATACGCGGAACTATGGGCTGATGCAACTTTTGGCTGCAAATAAGCACCTTGTGCAAGATGATAGTCTTTTGCTACAGAATTACCGCAGAGAGGGTATTTTTTTACAAAAGCCCTCGAAAGTAATTGCCTTTGGTATAATTAGTTTGTAATTTTAAAACGTCATCGTTCGTCTCCGGAACGTAAAACGCCCCACATGAAATCTATTGCCATTACTTTCTTATTTGTTACTGCAGCCTATTGTAGTTGGGCACAGCCGGCCCGTGTGCCCATAAAAGAAGCCCCCCCTACTACCAACACCAAGCCCAACAACCCTCCCACCACCAATACAAAGACAAATACCACTGGCGGCGGGACCGGTTCGGGAAACGAACTCATCAAATACAGCGACCCTTTGGGCCGTTTTACCATCAGCTATCCGGGCAGTTGGATTCTTAATGACAAATCGGAATCGTCCATTCTGCAGCTTACATCGCCCAAGGAAAATGATGACGATGATTTTCGGCAAAACCTCAACCTGCAGATTGAAGACATGAGCGGTAAAAGCACCAGCCTCGATGAATACGTACGCACCAATATGGAAGGTGTGAAAGACTTGGTAAAAGGGTACACAGAAGTGTCATCCATGTTTTTTAACCGCAACGGCATCCGTGCTTATGAGGTGGTTTACAAAGGGCGGTACGGCAGTATGGAGTACGATATTCAGGTGCGACAATTGTTTAGCATTGCCAACAATAAAGCATACGTACTTACCTACATTAGCAAAGCCGACGAGCGGGATGCTCTTGAAACCACCGCTAACCGCATATTCAATACCTTCAAATTCTGAGGCTGCAAATGAAAGCTTGCGGCAGCTATTGATTCATCAAACAAAAAAGTTGAAACAAGCTGATATTGCAGTTCGTGCTTTGGTAAGTGCCCTGTGTATGTACCTGCAGTAATCCCAATGTAAGGCTGCTTGCATATACACAGTGTACGGCATAATCATCCGTGAACCAAATATCAATCAATTAACAAGGCCCTGCCTTACTTGCGGCCGTTCAATTTTGTCAGCAGGCGTAAAATTTCGAGGTACAACCACACCAGGGTAACCAGCAAGCCAAAGGCGCCAAACCATTCCATGTACTTCGGCGCTCCCATGGCGCTGCCCCGCTCAATCATGTCAAAATCGAGCAGCAGGTTCAGGGCTGCAATGGCAATTACTGCCAGCGAAAACACGATGCCAAAAGTGGAACCGGTGGTAAGAAAGGCGAAGTGAATGCCAAAAAAGGAAAGAATCCAGCTGAGCAGATAAAATACGGCAATACTGGCCGTGGCAATAAAAATAATCGAACGCAGTTTATCGGTTACCCGAATAACCCGAAGCGTATACAACAAGTACATACTGGCCGCTACCGCCAGGGTAAGAAATACGGCATGCATGATAATATCGGGATATTTTTCCTGGAACACATAGTTGAAATAAGCGCTGATGCTGCCAATAAAAAGCCCCTGCAGCAATCCGTAGGCCGGAGCCAGGTACCCGCTCCAATGCTTTTTAAACACAATTACTAGGGCTACTACCAGTCCGCCCAACGCGCCGCCCAACATCAATGGCATCATATTCTTTCCATCGGCATGCCACTTCCAGGCATAACTGGCACCGGCCAGCAACATCAGCATCAGAAAGCCGAACTTGTTCATGGTGCCCCGCACCGTCATTACTTTCTGGCCGGGCAGCGCAAGGCTTTTTTCAAATTGCTTTTCCGAAAGTGTGGGATTACCTGATTGAAACAGACTCATATTGCCATTGTGTTTTGGGCAAGTTACGGATTTTGCCATTACCCGCAACCAGACTTAACCGCCGGTTCACGATTTGTTTACAGCACCTTAACAGAATGGCAATGCAGTGGTAATACGAAGGTTTCAACTTTGAAAAACCCCTGCAACGTGAAACCGTATTACAAAACCATCATCCTGTCCGATATCCATTTGGGCATCCGGAACTCCCGGGTAAAGGAGGTTACCGAATTCCTTAGGGCGCACCGCTGCGATACGTTGATACTGAACGGAGACATTATTGATGGCTGGCAATTAAAAAAGTCGGGCGAGTGGAAGAAGAAACACACGCTGTTTTTTCGCCAGCTGATGAAGTACATGCATAAACACAATACAAAAATCATTTACCTGCGGGGCAACCACGATGATTTTCTCGAAGAAATTCTGCCCTTTTCGTTCGGGCCTTTTGTAATTAAACGCCATCACATTTTGCAAAGCGGCAACAAAAAATACTATGTTGTGCACGGCGATATTTTCGACAGCATTACCACCAACCTCAAATGGCTGGCCAAGCTGGGCGATGTGGGCTACACCTTTTTACTGTGGCTCAACCGCCATTACAACCGGTGGCGGCTGCGGCGGGGGCTGGCCTACTACTCACTCTCGCAGGTGGTAAAGGCAAAAGTAAAATCGGCCGTATCGTTTATTTCTGATTACGAAGAACAATTATGCGAAGTAGCACGGGCGCAGCAATGCGATGGCGTTATTTGCGGCCACATTCACCAGGCGGCCAATAAATACATCAACAACATTCATTACCTCAACAGTGGCGACTGGGTAGAAACCATGAGCGCCCTGGTAGAAACGCATGAGGGCCAGTGGCAGGTTATTTACTATGCCGACTGGCTGCAACAGCAACAACCAACCGCTGCAGCGCACACTTTTGTTTCGGAACCAAACGCGTATCATACCGCATTGCAACACCTCATACCTGAAATTTAAACACCATGACACCGCTGCGCTTCATGTTTACCGTACAGGGCGAAGGCCGGGGCCACCTTACGCAGGCAATTGCTACCTATGAACTGTTGGTTGCCCACGGGCACCAGGTAGTGGCCGTATTGGTAGGCAGCAGCCACCGCCGTGAGTTACCCGCCTTTGTACGCAACCGTATTAAAGCACCTGTTTACAGTTTCCCCAGTCCCAATTTTGTTACCGACCACAACAATAAATCCATTCAACTGGGCAAAAGCATTTGTCATGCCCTGCTGCACACGGGCCATTACCGCCGCAGCATGCGGTTGATTCGAAAAATGGTTGCTGTAGAACGCCCCGATGTACTGCTCAACTTTTTTGAACCACTTACCGGCTTTTGCAACCTGTTTCGCAAACTGCCGGTGCCGGTGGTTTCCATTGCGCACCAGTACATTTACCTGCACCCGCGGTTTCAGTTTCCGAAAGGAGCGCCGCAAAAAGACAAATGGGCTATACGCACTTTTACCCGCCTTACAGCCGCAGGCTCTAACAGTTTGCTGGCACTTTCATTCTATCCACTGTCGCAGCAACGGCACAAGCGGGTCATCATTAGTCCCCCGCTGCTGCGTAAAGAAGTGGCCGAACAGGAGTGCTTCAACGGCAATCACATACTGGTGTACCTGCTGAATGCCGGTTATATGCAGGATGTAATTGCCTGGCACCGGCAACACCCGCAGGTAGAGTTGCATTGTTTTACCGACAGCCCCACTGTAAAAGGCAAGTGGCAGCATAGCGAAAACCTGTACTTCCATTCGCTGGACGATCAGAAGTTTTTACGCTACATGGCCAACGCCCGGGCCCTGGTAACCACTGCCGGCTTTGAAAGCGTGTGCGAAGCCATGTATATGGGCAAACCCGTATTGATGGTGCCCGTTGAGGGCCATTTTGAACAATGGTGCAATGCCCGCGACGGTGCAAAAGCTGGCGCCGGTACCTACGCCGACCGTTTCGATTTAGACGTGCTGCTCCAATACCTGCCCCATCACCAAAACCGGCAAAGCAGTTTTCAGCAATGGGTACACCAGGCTACCCCCCTGCTGCTGCAAACGGTTGAAGCCGCCGGGTATGGAACGAATAAAAAGAAAGAAAAGCCTGACAGCAAAGGATTTTCCATTTCGCCGGAAAACTCTGTTACGGGTGCCTTACCGGAAGGGAATGCCTTGTAACAACGGTGAGGCGTTTACGTTGTAACGTACGCCATCCGTTCGTTTATTTGTAAGCGGCGTTTAATTCTCAACTTCTGAAAAAAATATCGGCACCGGGCAAACAATCCAGCCTTGCGTACGGCTTACCTGCATGAGCAGCTGCCTACGCTGCCAAACACCACAGCATCCGCACAATACGCTGCCTTCCGGCAGCCATTGATTGTTTGCGCTTAGGCCAGGGTATAGCTTGTTTCACCGCCTTTTTCATCTTTCAGTAAAATGCCGAGTTCCTGCAGGCGGTTGCGAATGCGGTCGCTGGTAACAAAATCTTTCCTGCTTTTGGCTTCTTTGCGCAGCTCAATCAACAACTGCAGCACGCCGGCCAGTTTTTCGTTGCCGGCAGCGGTTTCGGCCTTCAGGCCAAAAATATCTTCCACATACAATTTCATTTGTTGTTGCAGCAGTTGCAGGGTATCGGCGCTTATGGCTTCGGCAGCCAGGTGCTTGTCTTTTATACTGTTGATTACCGGCACCAGTTCAAACATCAGGGCAAGGGCCCGGGCGGTGTTCAAATCGTCGTTCATGGCATCCGCAAAGCCCAGCACCTGTTCCCGCACACGGGCATCCAGTTCGGCGTCGGTGGCCGGCCAGTTGGCGGTTGCCAGGTTCCAACGCTGCAGCCAGTCGTAAGCTTCCCACAGCCGGCGGAAGCCTTTTTCGGCGGCCTGCAGGGCTTCGTTACTGAAATCGAGCGTGCTGCGGTACTGCGTTTGCAGAATAAAAAACCGTATCGTCATGGGCGAATAGGCTTTTTCCAACAACGGGTGCGAACCGGTAAACAGTTCGGTCAGCTTGATAACGTTGTTATAGCTTTTGCCCATTTTACGGCCGTTGATGGTAATCATGTTGTTGTGCACCCAATAGCGCACCGGTGCCGTATGGTTGCAAATGGTGCTTTGTGCAATTTCACTTTCGTGGTGCGGAAACTGAAGGTCCATTCCTCCGCCATGGATATCAAACTGTGCCCCCAGGTATTTGGTGGCCATGGCCGAGCATTCAATATGCCAGCCGGGATAGCCTTCGCCCCAGGGGCTTTGCCAGCGCATGATGTGGCCGGGTGCCGCTTTCTTCCACAAGGCGAAGTCGGCCTTATCGCGTTTTTCTTCCTGGCCTTCCAGCTCACGGGTGGTTTCAAACAACTCTTCCAGCACCCGGCCGCTCAGTTTGCCGTAATCGTGGCCCGCAGCGTATTTCTTCACGTCAAAATAAACCGAGCCATTTACCACGTAGGCATAGCCGGCATCAATAATTTTCTGAATCATTACCTGCTGCTCCACAATATGGCCGGTGGCGGTAGGCTCTATGGATGGCGGCAGGGTATTAAACTGTTCCATAGCCCAGTGAAACAGGTTGGTGTACTTTTGCACCAATTCCATCGGCTCCAGTTTTTCCAGCACCGCTTTTTTGGCGATCTTATCTTCGGCCTCACGCCCTTCTTCTTCAAAATGGCCGGCATCGGTAATGTTGCGTACATAACGCACTTTGTATCCCAAATGCAGCAAGTACCGGTACAACACATCAAACGTAATGTAGGGGCGGGCATGCCCCAAATGGCTTTCGCCGCTTACGGTGGGGCCACACACGTACATACCCACATGGCCGGGCACCAGGGGTTCAAACACTTCTTTTTGGCGGGTAAGCGAATTGTACAATTTTAACTGCGACATGGAAAGTAGGTAATTGAAACGTGAGGAAGCGGGTAAACAAATAACAGAACGGCTCAGCAGCAACAACCGCCGCAACAGCAGGTGAAAACAAATGCATTCCTCATGCAACAAAGATAAGGGTCTCGGCGCAGGTTTACTGCGGCCGGGCAAAAACGGCCACCAGCGGCTTATGATCGCTTTCTCCCCAGTTGTACATGCGAAACTGCTGCAACTGCAACTCGGGCGCATGAAAAATATAATCAATACGCAGGGTGGGCGCCAGCAGTTGAAACGTACGGCCCAGGCCCCAGCCTTTTTGTACAAACACATCCTGCAAATGGCGGCGCATGGTTTGGTAGGCATACGAATTGGGCACGTCATTAAAGTCGCCGGTAAGAATTACGGGGTACGGACTTTTCAGTACCTCGTTCCGCACATCGTCAATTTGTTGTGCCCGCAGCAGGTTGGCCGCCTTTATTTTGCGTATGATGTTGCGCCCCTGCCGTTTTACTTCTTCCATCTCCTGCCGGTCAATGTTTTCAATAAAATCGTAATCCTTTTTTACAAAGTGCATGCTTTGCAGGTGCACGTTAAATACCCGCAGGGTATCGTTCCCCAACGCAATGTCGGCCCACAAAAAAGTATGGTTGTACTCGGGCAAACTCTGCACTTTTTGCCAGCGAACAATGGGGTGTTTGGAAAGGATGGCTACGCAAAAGGGAAAATACTTTTCGTTTTGGGTGTTGATGTTGGTGTGTACGCCAAAGGCCCGGTCGTTACCGGCTACAACATAGTTGAACCCCAGGCGTTTGCGTACCTGGTCGAGCGACATGTTGGAGGTACTGTCGGTAGAAAACACCAACTCCTGTATGCACAAAATATCGGCACTCAGTTCCCGTGCCTTTTGCAGCATTTGGGGATCGAGGTTGCCGCGGTTTTCATAAAAATCAAACAAATGCACGTTCCAGGTGGCCACCCGAAAACTGCCCGCTGCAGCGGGTATTTGTTTTTCGGGGGTATGCAGGCCCACCACGTTGCGCATGAGCGGGTAGCACACCACCAGCGTGGCCAACGGTATGAGCGATAACCGGGGCTTGGCCAGCAGCCAAAACAGCAGAAACGCCACCTGCACCAGGCACAGGTATGGAAACAACAAGGCAAACAGGTTCAGCATCCAGAAGTACTGCTGGTTGCTGTAGGGCAATGCATACAGCAGCAGCATGGGTATGCTTACCAGCAAGTTGGTAGTGATGAAAAACTGTTTGGTTAAAAAACGAAGAATACCCTTCATGCACGCCTGTTATGAACCGGCATCACTGGCCCGCTTGAGAAACTCTTTTTCTTCGGCGGTAAGGGAGTCGTATCCTTCCTGGCCAATTTTATCGAGCAGGGCATCAATGCGTTCCTGCGTAATTTTGGGAGTTTTCCTGTAAGGGGTGCTGCCTTTGGTATTGTAAAATACGGCTTTCTTCAATGTGGGCTTTTGTTTTTTAGGTTTGGGTTGAAACAGGTTCAAAAACCCGTCGTACAGCCGGTGCATCCAGGCACCCCAGTCGGCTCCGCGCTGCAAAGCCCGTATGTACACAAAGCCCATAACCGCCCCTGCAAGATGCGCCAGGTGGTGCGGAAAGGCGGCGCTGGCCAGGCCGGCAAAATCAATGATGATGTAGATAACGGTAATGATCCACAGCGGTATGCCCCCGTTAATCATCGGAAACACCCGGTAGTCGGGGGCCAGTACCGTAGCCGCCACGGCAATGCACATTACGGCGGCCGCCGCACCCGTATATACAAGCACATTGGCCATTGCGGCAAAGCGGGGTATCAGGTTTACGCTCAGCAAAAAGAAAACGGCCCCCACCACGGCACCGTATAAATAAAGCGGGGTTACATGGCTGCGGCCGGTAATATCCTGCAGCAGGTAGCCAAAAGCCCATAAAAAAAACATGTTGCCAATCATGTGCCACAGGCTGATTTGGCTGAACATGTGCGATAGAAGCGTCCACGGGCGGCTCAGCAAAATTTCGGCCGAGCCGGGTAAAACAAACCACCGCAATACCTGCCGCTCAAAACTGCCCGGTTCGGCATTGCTGAGTACGTAGGTTATTTGAATGAAGTTGAGCAAAATGAAGAAAAACACGTTGATGAAGATGAGCATCAAAACGGGGTTGCCATCTTCAATAAACCGTTTATTGGTGCTGCGTTGTGCCTGCAGGTAGCTCATAACCACAATTTTACATCAATAAAACGTACGTCGGTTGGTTTTGTTCCAGTACAAAACCAGAAGAAAGCCAATGAGTGCGCCACCCAGGTGGGCAAAATGCGCTACGTTGCCCCCGCTGTTGCTCAGCCCCATCCACAGTTCCACACCCGCATACAGCAGTACAAACCATTTGGCTTTAATGGGAAAGAAGAAGTAGATGTAAATGTAGGTGTTGGGAAACAAAAATCCGTATGCGGCCAGTACCCCAAACACGGCTCCGGAAGCGCCCACGGTAGGCCGGTTGAGGCTGATGGCGGCATACTCCCGTACCAGGGTTTGGGCCTGATCGATATAGTTTAGGTTCGAGGGGTCGAGGGTCCAGTTTGCCAGCAGGCTGCTGATGTTGGCTCCGTTCCAAATGCGGTACACACCGGGATTTTCCTGCAAAAACACCGCCAGTTCGGTGGGTGTGCTGTGGTTCAAGAAGGCCAGCACATCGTGGTGCAGGCTGTTAAACTCAAGTGAGAGGGTGGCCAAATGCAGGGCGGCCGCTCCCAGTCCGCACAAAAAATAAAAAATCAGAAAGCGTTTGGGGCCCCAATAATTTTCGAGTATGTTGCCAAACATCCACAACACAAACATGTTGAAGAACAAATGAAAAAAGCCGCCGTGCATAAACAGGTGGGTTACCAGCTGATGCGGCTTAAACAACGGCGACTGCACATTGTGCAGGGCAAAAGTGTCTATCACCCACTGTTGCAGCCCCCATACTTCGCTGGTTTGCTGCGCCAGCAACACCAGGGCGTTGATGATGATTAGGTTTTTGATGACAGGGGGCAGTACCGAAAAGCCTCCCGGCCGAACTTGCTGAAAACTCACTTCGGATTGGGGTTTAAAATGAACCGCAAATGTCGGAATACCCGTGCACATTCCGCCGGCTTGTACAGCATTTCTACCGCCGCAGGGTTAATGCGGCCACATTTTCAATATGGTGTGTTTGCGGAAACAGATCTACCGGTTGCAGGCGCTCCACAATGTATTTTTCGCTAAGCAGTTGCAAATCGCGGGCCTGGGTGGCGGTGTTGCAACTTACATACACCACCCGGGGCGCTTCCATTTCCAGAATTTTCCGCACCAGTTTTTCGTGCATACCGGCCCGGGGCGGGTCGGTTATCAGCACATCGGGGCGGCCGTGTTCGGCAAAAAAGGCATCGGTACACACATCCACCACATCGCCGGCAAAAAAGCGGGCGTGTTCCACTCCGTTGAGCCGGGCGTTTTCCCGGGCGTCGGCAATGGCTTCGGCCACCACTTCTACTCCTATTACCCGCCGGGCACCGCGGCTGCAAAACAGGCCAATGCTGCCGGTACCGCAATACAAATCGTACAGCACTTCGGTGCCGCTGAGGCTGGCAAAGTTGCGGGTAATGGCATACAGTTTTTCGGCCTGCCGGGTATTGGTTTGAAAGAACGATTTGGGGCCGATTTTAAAGCGGTAGTCTTCGAGTTGCTCTATAATATAGCCCGGCCCGTGGTACACCTGCGGCTGCAGGTCGTGCAGGCTGTCGTTCCATTTGGGGTTGATGGTATAAACAAGGGTGGTTATTTGCGGAAAAGCCTGCAGCAGGGCATCAAACAGTTCGCGGCGCAGCGGCGCGTCGTCGTACCCGAAGGTCAGGTGCACCATTAATTGGTCCAGGGTAGTGCGGCGGATGATGAGGGTACGCAGCCAGCCGGTATGGGCCTTAATGTCGTAAAACGGATAGCCTTTTTCATGCGCCAGCCGGCGGATGAAGTTGCGAATGGCGTTGGCCGGCTCCTCCATCAGGTAGCAGGTATGAATGTCAATTACCTTGTCAAATATGCGGGGCACATGAAAGCCCAGGGCACCGGGTTCGGGTGCAGGCTGTTGAACACCGGCATCCAGCGCTTCCAGTTCTTCGCGGGTGCGGTAGCGTTTGGTGCTAAACGTAAACTCCAGTTTGTTGCGGTAGTAACGTGTGGCATCGGCACCGGCAATGGGCAGCAGGCGCGGCAAATCAATATGGCCAATGCGGCGCAGGTTTTGCTCTACCTCCCGCTGCTTGTACTGCAATTGCTTTTCGTACGGAAGCATTTGCCATTTGCATCCGCCGCATAAGCCGAAATGTTCGCAAAAGGGCTCAACCCGGTTGGCGGCCGGTGTTACAATGCGTACCGCCTTTCCTTCGGCCCAGTCTTTCTTGTTTTTGGTTAACAGTACATCCACCACATCGCCGGGTACGGCCCCTTCAATAAACACCACTTTGCCGTTTACCCGCGCCAGCGAGCGGCCTTCGGCGGCGTAATCTGCTACCAAAATGTTGTTCAGTATCTGTGGTTGCTGTTTCTTTCGCACGGCGCAAAGGTAGGGCGGGGCTTGGCAAAACATTAACAACGGCGCCGGCGTTTTCGATTAACTTTACAAGGCTTATGAAACAGGCTCTCGTATTTTGGGCAGTTAGCTGCCTGGCCCTGGGCGTGGCCGCACAGGGTTACCGTATTACGGCCCGCTACAAGCCGCTACCCAACGGCTACCTCTATCTGGGGTTTTATTATGGCGACAAAAAATATTTGCACGACAGCGCCCGGCTGCAGGCCGATGGTAGTGCCGTTTTTGCAGGCGATACCCCGCTTACGGGAGGGCTTTACATCATTGTGGATCCGCAAAAGCAGCAATATTTTGATGTGCTGATAGACCGCGAGCAGCAGTTTTCCCTGCAAATAGATACCGCCCACTTTACCCTTGCGGGCATTACCGGCTCAACAGAAAATGCGCAACTCGATGCCTATCAAAAGGCTACGCAGCATATCTTTCGCGATGTGCCGGCCCTGCAGCAACAACTGGCAACGGCCCGCAACCGTGCCGACAGTAGCCGGATTGAAGAAAAAATACAAGCTGCGTACCGCAGCGCACAGCAATGGCGCGACAGCTTTATTACGGCACAACCCGATAGCTACCTGGCCCTGCTTTTTCGCCTGCTCAAAGAACCGGTGTACGATGCCGGGCAGGCAAAAACACATGCCGATTCGCTGGCGGCCTATTACCGCTACAAACAACAATTTTGGGAAAACATTGCCCTAAACGACGAGCGCCTGTTGCGTACCCCCATGTTTGAACAACGCCTCACCCGGTATTTTGAGCAGGTGGTGGTGCGCCACCCCGACAGCCTGAAGCGGGAGGTGGACCGCTTTATTTTGCCCAGCCGCAGCAACCAAACCATGTTTCGCTACTACATCACCCGCTTTACCAACGAATACATGAACCCCAAATACATGGGGCTGGATGTTGTTTTTCTGCACCTGTTTGAAAAATATTACCTCACCCACCAGGTTGACTGGCTGGACGAAAAGAACCGCGATTTGGTGTACAACCGCGCCTACAGCCTGATGGGCAACATTGTGGGCGAACCCGCAGCCGAACTGGAACTGCTCAACCCTAACGATAAGCCCGTACGCCTGTACAACCTGCCGGCCCCCTACACGGTACTGGTATTTTGGGACCCCGACTGCGGCCATTGCCGCGAACAGGTGCCCGTTATTGACAGCCTGCACCGCACCCGCTGGAAACAAATGGGCGTGCAGCTGGTGGGCGTGCTGGTTGATACCCTGCGCAGCAGCCCGGCTGCCGGGCCGCAGGTAAAAGCCAACTGGGTGCAATTCATACAAAAGCACCGGCTGAATGGCTGGATACACCTGTACCAGCCCTTTGAAATGCGGCAGGCCGAAATCCGCAACCGCAAGCCCGGCTTCCGGCAGAATTACGATGTGTATCAAACCCCCACTATATATTTGCTGGATAAGGACAAGCGCATCGTAGCTAAAAAAATCGGTCCGGAGCAGTTGGATGAACTGCTAACTTCCTTACACCAACAACGCAAGCACCCATGATTGCACGCACGCTATTGGTATTGCTATACACCTGCACCGTAGTTGCAGCAAGTGCCCAAACCTTATTTTCGTACGGCCCGTACAAGGTTTCCAAAACCGAATTTTGGAAAGCATATGCCCGCAACAACAATGCCCCCGTTACCGAAGCGTCGGTACGGGAATATTTAGACCTGTACATCAAGTTTAAGCTGAAGGTGCAAGCCGCCCGCGACCTGCGCATGGATACCCTGCCCGGCATCATTACCGATGTGGCAGCCTTTCGGGCACAAATGGCCGAGCAGTTTTTGCAGCAGCAACACCTGGTGAAAGAACTGGTAACCGAAGCCGCCCGCCGCCACGAAACCGAAATTGAAGCAGCGCACATTTTCATTGCCTACGGCAGCGATAGCGCCGCCGCCCGCCGCAAAGCCGAAGAAGCCTACAAGGCGCTGCAGGCAGGGGCCGATTTTTCCGAAATGGCACGCACCTATTCAACCGACGCGTACGTACGTGCAACGGATGGATATTTGGGTTATGTAACCGTTTTTTCGCTGCCCTATGATTTGGAAAACGAACTCTACCGGCTAACGCCCGGCAGCTATTCGGCGCCGTTGGCCGGTCCGAACGGCTGGCATATTTTAAAGGTGCTGCGCAAGCGGCCCTCTTCCGGCGTACTGCAGGCCGCACATATTTTGTTTGCCGCCCCCGAAGGAGCTTCGCAGGAAGAGCTGGCTGCCATTGAACGCCGGGCCGACTCCGTGTACCGGCGCCTGTTGCAGGGCCTGAACTTCCGCCTGGCGGCAGAACAGTTCAGCAACGATAAGCTTACCTACATGTCGGGCGGCGTATTGCCGGAGTTTACCTACGGCACGTACGACCCGGCATTCAGCAAAGCCGCTTTTGCCCTGGAAAAAGATGATGCCATTAGTGCACCCGTACGCACCGCCTGGGGCTGGCACATCATCCGGCGCATTGCATGGCGCCCGGCAACCGTTGACCTTACCGATGCAGCTACCTATTTGCGCTGGGAAGAACGGGTGCGCAGCGACGACCGCATTAACGTAGTGCGCCAACGGCAACTGGCCGAAATGCGAAAGGCAAGCGGCTACAAACCCGTTGCGCTGAATGAAGCGCAACTGTGGCAGTTAACCGACTCCGTCATCAATGCAAAAAATTACACCGCCCTTTACCGCTCGCAACAGCAACGCCCGCTGTTTCAACTGAAAGAAAAAACCGTAAGCGTAGCCGAATGGTTGCGCTATGCCCGCAATAATATTCAGGCCGGCACTGCAAAAGACAACTACCCCCGCTTGCTGCAGCAGTTTACCGATGAAACCATTGAGCAGTATTATAAAGACCGGCTGGAGCGTATGAACGATGACTTCCGTTACCAGATTCAGGAATTTACCGAAGGCAGCCTGCTGTTTGAAGTGATGGAAAAACAAGTGTGGAGTGTGGCGCCTGCCGATAGCGCCGGCCTGCTGGAACACTTTCAGAAAAACCGCGATAAATATGTGTGGAAGCCCGGCGTAAATGCCATCATTTTCAACTGTGCCGATACCGGCGTTGCCAACCGCACCCTGGCCCTTATGCAACAAGACCCTACCCGCTGGGAAGATTACATTGAGCAAATGAGCGGATACGCCCTGGCCGACAGTGGCCGGTTTGAATACGAGCAACTGCCGGTAAAAACAACCGGCGCATTGCAAGAAGCACAGTTTACGCCCATTGAAGTGAACGAAAACGATGGCTCGGCTTCGTTTTGCTACATCATCAAAAAATTTCCCGGCGGAGAACCCCGCAGTTTTAATGAAGCAAGAGGCATGGTAATTAACGACTATCAGAATGTGCTGGAAGAACACTGGCTGAACACGCTGCGTAAAAAGTACCCGGTAAAAGTAGATGAAGCCGTTTTACAGCAGTTGCTGCGCTCCAGGTAAAAAAGCCTTGTACAGCAACAAACTACCCTGTTGCAACAGGGCCGGGCATATTTTGCTGCACAACACAGCAGCCTTTTTCTCACATACGCAATTCAGCTGCAGGCATATGTTGTTTTGCCTGTTTTCAAGGCTTCGTACAGTCGTAGAACCCGTAAACATTATCGGCTAACAACCTGTTAATTACACCGGCAAAGCCGCCAACAGGATGCAAAGGCTTTATTTTTGGACGTACGAACAAGTGTTCCGTTTTATTGACATTAATTTGTTGCTGCCGCCACAAACATGATACAGGTTTTAAAAATAGCGCTCGACTGGACGCCCAACATCAACCACATCGGTATTTTTACCGCACAGGAAAAAGAAATTTACCTGAAGTACAACATTGAACCCATCATCATCAGTCCGCTTGCCGATGGGTATGAATTGACTCCCGGAAAAAAACTGGAACTAGGCCTTGCCGATGTAGCTGTTGCGCCATTTGAAACGGTTATCAGCCTGAACAACAAGGCCCATACCGTTGATGCCATTGCCATCTTTGCCCTTTTACAGGAAGATTTGAGTTGCATTGTAACCCTGCAGGGTTCAGGCATAACACGGCCGTCCTTGCTCGATGGCAGGTTGTACGCCTCTTACAAAGCTCGCTACGAAGACCGTATTGTGCAGGAGCTGGTGAAAAACGATGGCGGCAGCGGCAACCTGCAATTTTGCTATCCCGAAAAGCTGGGTATTTGGAATACCCTGCTCGAAGGTAAAGCCGATGCCACCTGGGTTTTTGATAATTGGGAAGGTGTGGAAGCGGCGGGGAAACATGTGGCGCTGCATAAATTTTATTTGCGGGATTACGGCATTCCCTACGGCTATTCGCCCATATTGCTTACCCGCAAAAGCAACATCGAAAAACAGGCCGATGCCTACCGCCGTTTTGCTGCAGCCACCCGCGAAGGCTACCTGTATGCGGTTGCCCACCCCGCCGAAGCCGTTTCCCTGCTCAGGCGGCACCTCACCGAAGCCGAACGCCGCAATATTGATTTGGAAAAAGCCATGGCTGCAACCGCACCCCATTTTGGTACCGAAACTACCTGCGGTCGTTTGCAAACCAGCCGGGTATGGGCATTTTTGGAATGGCTAACAGCACATGGGTTAGAGCATGCCGGCATTTTACAACAGCAACTTTTTACCAACGAACTGTTGGCGTAATACCACCCCGGCAAAGTACTGACGCAACCATAAGAAGGCATGACTTATTGCAGCTGCACATTGGCCGGGCCGTTACTTACCAGAAACATCAGGCAGCCAGGGCATGGCGGGTAACGGTGCCGGCTGGCGGAAATAATTTTGCTGCAAACTGTCGTTCCATCCGTTGGGATTTTTGTAAAACGTTTTACCACTAAAGAAAATCATGCCGTGCATATTGGGCGTATTACGAATGGCACGTATTTGCCGGGGCAGCTGGGTAGGGTCTTGCCAGGCCGCGTTGCTGCCGGCCCGGTAAATGCCCAGCCCAATATAGCAATGCCGGCCATAGGTATTGCGGCTCCACCACTCCAGCAGGGTTTCAAAAGCAGCCGCGCTGTGGCCAAACTCCCAGTATAACTGGGGTGCCACATAATCAATCCACCCCTTTTGCAACCACAGCAATATGTCGGCATACAAATCGTCGTAATTGGTTTGTCCGGCCCGGGTATTGCTGCCCCGTGGGTCTTTACTGCTGTTGCGCCACACGCCAAACGGACTGATGCCAAACTGCACCCCCGGGCGGGTGGCACGTATGGCACGATGGAGTTTTACAATGATGGAATCTACATTGCTGCGGCGCCAGTCGTCTTTGCGCATGCCCTTGCCATAACGGGCATAACTAACCGAATCGGGAAATTCTTTTCCGGCAATACGGTAAGGATAAAAATAATCGTCGAAATGAATGGCATCAACCGGGTAGCGGCGCAGCAAATCACGAATTACCGCTACCACATAATCCTGTACGGCCGGCAGTCCGGGGTCGAAGTACAGCTTATCGCCATAAGGCAAAAACCAATGCGGGTAAATGCGGGTAATGTGTGCGGGTGCAATGGATGCGGTTCCTATTTTAAAATCGGCACGGTACGGGTTGCACCATGCATGAAAGGCCATGCCGCGTTTTTTGGTTTCGGCCAGCATAAATGCCAGCGGGTCGTAATAAGGGGTGGGCGGTTTGCCCTGCACACCGTTGAGCCACTCGCTCCAGGGCTCGTACGGCGATGGATAAAATGCATCGGTGGCAGGCCGCACCTGTACTATTACGGCGTTGAGGCCATTGCGCTTGTGCTCCTCGAGCATGCGGATGAACTCCGCTTTTTGCGAATCTACCGGCAGGCCCTTTCGGCTCGGCCAGTCTATGTTATCAACAGTGGCAATCCATGCCGCCCGAAACTCAGCCGGCGCCTGACTATGCACCAACAGGGGCAACAGCAGCAGAAACAAAAAAATTCGTAGCATCGTTAAAGGTACAACGTTGCAGGTTACAAGCGGTGGGGAAACTCTTTGCGGATATGGTTCCAGAGCACAAGGCATCAAAAAAGCCCGGCGGATGCATTTTCGCTTATAGGTGTCCGTAGTCATCTACAGTTTAACCCCGCAATTTATCTAGCAACGCATTCAGCAGCTTAGCTTCTTTAACCGTAAGATTGGCCGCCAGGGCTTCAATAGCTTCATCCAGTTTATCGAGTTTCTTCGACAGGCGCAGTCCGGCAGCCGTAATGGTAACATCCACCAACCGTTTATCGTGTGGGTTTACCGTCTTTGAAACCAAGCCCTTTACGAGCAGCCGCTCTACAATGCGGCTGGTATCGCTCATCTTATCCAGCATCCGTTCGCGTATTTGCAGGGTGGTAAGCGGCCGGTCGCTTCCCCGCAAAATGCGCAACACGTTAAACTGCTGCGACGTTATGTCATACGGCTTCACAATATCCCGCACGCCTTCGGTTAACTTGTTGCCGGTATAGATGAGGTTTACCACCAGCTTGTGGTGCTCGTTGCGAAATTTGCGGATTTGATGAATGTCTTTTTCAATACTCATGGTTGCGGGTTATGTATGAAAAATAACGTTCAACTGCCATGCTGGTGCGGATTGTCGGTAGCGTGCAAGGGGCCAAATTCGCTTGCATAAATTTTAAACAGCAACAAAAAATAACTGATGAGCAGGGGCCCGAAAATGAAACCCCAGAAGCCAAACAAATTCAGCCCTACAATTACGCCCAGCACGGTTACCAGCGGATGCACATCGCCCAGTTTTTTCATAAGGGTTACACGGGCCAGGTAATCCACATTACCGGTTATGAGCAGGCTCCATATGGTAAGCCCGATGCCTTGTGCGTTTTGCCCCTGCGAAAACAAATACACTACAATAGGCAGCCAAATAATAGTAGTGCCGATGATGGGGAAAAAAGCGAATATACCGGTTAAAAAGCCCCACAAAACAAATTCGTTCACGCCAAAAATCCAGTAGCCGATTAAGGCAAACAGGCCCTGTACCAGCGATATGAGCGGAATGCCGATGGCGTTGGCCCGTACCATATTGATGGTTTCGGTACTCAAAATGTCAATATTTTCTTCGCGTAGCGGAAGGAAGCGGGTTACCGCCGCCTCCATTTGGCGGCCACCGGTTAGCATAAAAAAGTACAAAAAGAGCATCATGGCCAGGTTGCTGAGTATTATGGCCGTACTGTTGAGAAAAGCGGGGAAAAAATTGGCAATACGTTTTTGAATTTCGCCGATGTTTTCGGGCGAAAGCAGTTCCTGGCCGGTCCATTCTTTGATTTGTGCCGAAACGGAGCGCAGCCCCTGCATCAACTCTTGCGAGTGGCTGAACACCATGTTTATCTTGGGCGTCATCAGTTGCACAATCCAATACACCGGCAAGCCTACCACAACCAAAAAGCCCAATAAAAAAAGCGTTGCCGCCAGGTTTTTGTTCCATCCCCAATGGGTGGTAAGGCGTTTATACCAGCCCCTGCTTAAAATGTACAAGGTTACGGCCCCCAAAAAGCCGGGTAAAAAAACGTAAAGTTGCTGCACCAGTAAGTAGCCCAGTGCCAGCAGCGCAATCAACAAAATAACCTGTCGCAGCCGGTTTGAAAACGTTGCCATAAAATGAAAATACAAAGGAAACTGAAACGGCGCATGGAAGCGTTACACATAATACGTACCGTACAAAACCTGCCCATACAATTTGCTGCCACACACGGGCTGCCTGATGCGGATGCGCAGTACCGCACCGCAAGGGCGGTACCGAAGGCAGGAGCAGCAGGAACCGCGGCTGAAGCGGGCACCCACGACCACAGCCCCACAAATAAATTTACCCATACACATGGGCTTAATCTTCCCACACTTTTAAGCCTTCGCTGCAGTTGGAGCAGATGTCGATATTTTTGCGGCTCTTCATCAGTTCGCTGCGGAAGTGGCGGTAGTTTTCGTTGCGCCACACCTGTTTGAACGATTGTGTGTGCAGGTTGCCCAGGCGGTGTTGGGCATCTTTATCAAAACAGCAGGGCACCACCAGGCCATCCCAGGTAATAACGTTGGCATGCCACAGCTTCCAGCAATGGTTGCGCAATTTGTTTTTGGGGGTGTACGTGCCATCGGCATTTTTGCGGTAGCGGCTGTATTTGCCAATGGTGGGGATGAGTTGGTTGGGATCGTTTTGGTAATCGTACACCTGTGCGGTTTTGAGCCACACATCGTCAACACCAATTTCGCGGGCTAGGCGTTTTACTTCGGCAATCTGATGCTCGTTGGGCCGCACCACCAAAAACTGAAACACAACAAAGGGCGTTTTGCTGCGCAGTTGCTTTTTCCACTTTACGATGTTGCGGGCGCCGGCCAGCACTTTTTCGAGTTTGCCGCCCACACGGTACTGCTCATACACCTCCTGCGTGGTGCCATCAATGGAAATGATGAGGCGGTCGAGTCCGCTTTCTACTGTTTCTTTCGCTTTTTCATCGGTAAGGTAGTGGGCGTTGGTAGAGGTGGCCGTGTAAATTTTTTTAGCGGCCGCATAGCGCACCATCTTCAAAAAATCGGGGTTGAGGTAGGGTTCGCCCTGGAAGTAAAAAATGAGGTACAGCAGTTCGCGGTGCACTTCATCAATGGTTTTTTCAAAAAAGCTTTTTTGCAGCATGCCCGTGGGGCGGGTAAAAGCCCGCAAGCCGCTGGGGCACTCGGGACAGCGCAGGTTGCAACTGGTGGTAGGTTCAAACGAAAGCGAAATGGGGTAGCCCCATTGTATGGGCCGGTTGAGCAGGCGGCTGAGGCGGTAGCTGCTCCATACCTGCCAGGCGTTGAGGGCACGGCGCCAGGTGAGTTTGCGAAGCAAATTGCGGGTGTCGTTCCAATGCAGTTGACCCATGTGCCAAAGATAAGCGCCCCGGGGCTTGCCCCTTTTTTTTGTTTGCAACGGCGGCTTAACAAAATTTTCTTGCCGCAACTGTTGCTGCTGCGGCAAAGAAACCCTAACTTTGATTAGTTGCATAAACAACTATATGCCAAACAACCAATTTAAGAAAGGCGAGCTCTACAGTTTTATGACCGGTAAGGCCAGCACGGCCATTGCCCGGCGGCTGCAGAAAAATTTCAAGCAGGCCGGCGTTGATATTACCGTGGAGCAATGGAGTGTGCTGTACCATTTGTGGAAGCAGGACGGACTGAGCCAGCAGGATTTGTGCAATGCCACGTTTCGCGACAAGCCCAGCATTACCCGGCTAGTGGACAATCTGGAAAAACTGAAACTGGTAAAGCGGGTGGCCAGCAAAAGCGACCGTCGCATTAACCAGGTGTTTTTAACCGATTTGGGGAAGGAACTGGAAGAGCGTACCATGAAGCTGGCCAACGATACCCTGAACGAGGCACTGGTGGGCGTTAGCAACGAAAAGATTGAGATTGCCAAAGAGGTGCTGCAAATTGTGTACGATAACTTGAAATAATTCAACCCCCGCATTCATCACATTTAAAACCGATTGCACCATGAGTACCGCAACACAAACCCCGGCTATTACCAAAGGCGGCGAATGGCTGGTAAAAGCTGCCACCCCGCAGAAAACCTTTATACCCGAACACTTCAGTGAAGAACAACGGATGGTAAAAGACATGTGCGCCAGCTTTCTGGAAACCGAAGTGCTGCCGCTGGTTGCCCGCATTGATAAAATGGAAGAAGGCCTGATGCCCGCCCTGATGGACAAAGCCGGCGAACTGGGCCTGTTGGGCACCTCGGCACCTGAAGAATACGGCGGCATGGGCAAAGACTTTATTACCTCAACCCTGGTAAACGAAGCGCTGGGCGGTGGCCACTCGTTTTCGGTTGCCATTGCGGCCCATACCGGCATCGGTACCCTGCCCATATTGTACTTTGGCACGCCCGAACAAAAACAGAAATACATCCCCAAACTGGCCAGCGGGCAGTGGAAAGGCGCCTACGGCCTTACCGAACCCAACAGCGGCAGCGATGCCCTGAGTGCCAAAACAACCGCCAAACTGAGCGAGGATGGCAAATACTACATTTTAAACGGACAAAAATGCTGGATTACCAACGGCGGCTTTGCCGATATCTACACCGTATTTGCGAAGATTGACGGCAAAGACTTTACCGCCTTTATTGTAGAACGCGGCATGGAGGGCTTTACCCAAGGGCCCGAAGAGCACAAGATGGGCATCAAAGGATCTTCCACCGTACAACTGTATTTTCAGGACTGCAAAGTACCGGTTGAAAACGTGCTGGGCGAAATTGGCAAAGGCCACGTGATTGCCTTTAACATTCTAAACATCGGCCGCCTGAAACTGGCCGCCGCTGCCCTGGGCGGTTCCAAACGCACGCTGAACCTGGCGCTGGAATATGCCCAAACCCGTGAGCAGTTTAAGCAACCCATCATCAACTTTGGCGCCATACAGCACAAGCTTGCCGAAATGGCCACCCGCATTTGGGTGCTCGAAAGCGCCCTGTACCGCACCAGCAAGTGGATTGACGAAAAAGAACAGGAACTGCTGGGCGCCGGCAAGCCCTTTAACGAAGCCCTGCTGGGTGCCGCCGAAGAATACGCCATTGAATGCGCCATGCTGAAGGTAGATGGCAGCGAAGTGCTGGACTTTACCGTGGATGAAGGCGTGCAAATTTTTGGCGGCAACGGCTTTAGCGATGAATACGAAATTTCACGGGCCTACCGCGACAGCCGCATAAACCGCATTTACGAAGGCACCAACGAAATTAACCGCCTGCTTACGGTGGATATGGTGCTGAAGCGGGCCCTCAAAGGCCGGCTGGACCTGATGGGTCCGGCCATGGCCGTTCAAAAAGAACTGATGAGCATACCCGATTTTGGCAGCGATGACGACACGCCCTTTGCCAAAGAGTTTAAGGCCATTGCCAACTTTAAAAAAGCCATCTTAATGACGGCCGGCGCCGCCGTGCAAAAACTGATGATGCAGATTGAACATGAGCAGGAAATACTGATGAATATTGCCGACATGGCCATTCAAACCTTTAATGCCGAAAGCGCCCTGCTGCGGGCCGCCCGCCTGGCCGAAGAAAAAGGCGAAGCCGCCTGCCAGAACGAGCTGGATATGATGCGCATTTACCTGTATGATGCCGCCGACCGCATCCACAAGTTTGGCAAAGATGCCATCAACGCTTTTGCCGAAGGCGATGAGCACCGCTTTATGCTGCTGGGCCTCAAACGGTTTACCAAGGTAGAACCCTTTAACAGCAAGGCAGCCCGCCGCCGTATTGTGGCACACCTGCGGGCTACGGGAAAATATCCGCTGTAAGGAGGGAATTACTCCTTTCAAAAAAATCCTTTGCATACCTTGCAAGGGATTTTTTTATGTTCCGAATAGCTATCCTCCTCATTGGTTTGCTGCTGTGCAGCAACGGCTTGTCTGCCCAGCAGGTATTCCTCAAACTGGTGCAACCCACCAAAAACACCAATACCGTTACCACTGCCCGGCAGTACATTACGGGCACCACCTGCAAAGGCTGCAGCGTAATCCTGCAGGATAGCGCCCTTACCGTTTGGCCCACAGGCGCTTTTGCCGCCGCCATTACCCTGCGCCCCGGCGATACTACCCTGCGCCTGGTGGCCACCGATGCCCGCGGTGCCAAAAGCACCCAAACGCTGGTGTTCCGCTACCAGCTGCCCGAACCCGAACGCGAAGTAACCGGCACTACCGTGGCCTACTGGCGCCACGAACCGGCCGGCGATTTGTGGGTACGCCCCGGCGACCGTATTGCCATGACCCTCAAAACCCGGCCCGGCAGCACCGTGCAACTGGCCAACGGCTGGCAGCTTACCGAACAGCCCCCGGCAGGCCCCGCCGGCATACGCGGCATTTACAAAGGCGAGTACGTTGTAAAAGAAAACGACGAACTGTTTGGCACGACACCCGCTCCCCTAACGGCCACCATTACCCTGCCCGATGGGCAGGAACTGCAGGCCACCTCCCGCAGCAAATACGCCTGGTTTCCGGTCGAAACGGTGGTACTGCAAACCAGGGGCCGGCTGCCCTACCTGCTTACCGGCCTGGGCGAAGACCGGCTGGGCGGTACCAAACTGGGCTACCTCGACTCGCTGGTGCTGCTGCGGGCCACCGGCAAAGTGGGCAACAAATACCGCATACAACTGGCGCCCGGCCAGCAGGCCTGGATTGAAGAAGAGCATGTACAACCCATGCCCCCCGGCACACCCACACCGGGCAGCATTACCGGTAACATGCGGGTATGGGGCGATAGTACGTACGACTATGTAGCACTGGCCGTGGGGCAACGCCTACCCTACAGCAGCCGGCAGGAAATACAACCCACCCGTATTGTAGTAGATGTGTACGGTGCCACCGCCAACACCAACTGGATTATACAGCAAAGCGGGTACCGCAACATTCAAAATGTGTACTACCGCCAGGCAGCCGAAGGCGTACTGCAAGTGCAGATTGATTTAGCCGACAAGCAACACTGGGGCTACCGGCTGTATTACAGCGGCACCAACCTGATTGTACGCATCAAACGCCAGCCGCCGGTACTGCAGCTGAACAAACTGGTAATTGGTGTGGATGCAGGCCACGGCGGCAGCAATACCGGCGCCGCAGGCATTACCGGCGTGCTGGAAAAAAACATGACCCTGCTGCTGGCCAAAGAACTGCAGCAACAATTGCAGGCGGCAGGCGCCACCGTAATTATGACCCGCACCACCGACACTACCTATAACAACCACGACCGCTACGTGCTGTTCCGCGACCGCGACCCCGACCTGCTGCTGAGCGTACACCTCAACAGCAGTGCCGACCCCGTTGGCACCAAAGGCATTGGCCTGTTTTACCGGCACCCGGGCTTCCGCTCGCTTTCGGCAACGCTGCTGCAACACATTGTTAACGGTGCCGGCTTGCCGGAGTATGCACTGGTAGGTGGTTTTAATTTTATCCTGAACGGTTTTACCGAATTTCCGAATGCGCTCATTGAAACCCTTTTTGTCAGCAACCCCGAAGAAGAAGCCAAAGTGCTCGACCCCGCTTTTCGCAAACAACTGGCGGCAGCGGTGGTAAAGGGGTTGCAGCAATGGCTGGCACAGCAATAAACCGTTGGCACCAGGTGCCAAAAGAAAAAACGATACATGTGGAAAAAAAAGCCTATCTTTGCAGGGTTAATTTGAGTAATACAGCGTTTTTGATCTGAATTTTTGTTCGCTGCCATTCGTAGCCGCTATTCGTCTTCCGCCCGTATTTCCTCAGCTATTTTTCAATGCTTAATAAAAAGCAACATGAACATTTATGTATCGAATCTGAGCTTTAACGTTCAGGACGATGACCTGCGTGGTTTTTTTGAAACCTATGGCGAAGTTACCAGCGCCAAAGTAATTACCGACAAACTTACCGGCCGTAGCCGTGGTTTCGGATTTGTGGAAATGAGCGACGACAGCGCCGCCCGTACCGCCATTGCCGAACTGGATGGCGGCATGGTAGAAGGCCGTGCCATTCGGGTAAACGAAGCCCGCCCCCGTGAAGAGCGCAGCAACAACAACCGCTCTTATGGTAACAAAAGCTACAGCCGCTGGTAAGCCGCTGCCGCATAACTTTTGGAAAAACCATCGCTCCGCGGTGGTTTTTTTATTTATGGGGGTACCGGCTGCAGTACGGCAGGGCAACTGCGGTTGCGTCGCACACTGCATCGTTGGTACACCGTGCAACTGAAAAAAATCTACCTCGCAGCAACCCTTTGTGTACCTGGGTGCCTTCGTGTTTTGGCGGTTTAATCCGTTTAAGGCTGAACCTACCGCCTGCCTTTGCCGGCCGGCAGCCCCCATTCCCAATCCCCAATTCCCGCTACACGCCCCACCTCTCGGCCACCCCACCTATCTTTGCCAAAAAAATTTATGCATCCCCTGGTACAGGAATTTAACGATTACCGCAGCCGCATGAACGAGGTGATTCTGAGCAAAGACAACCTGGTAATAAAACGCCTCTGGAACCTCGATACCAATACCTATGCCGAAGGCGCCCTGAGCACCCAAACCAAAGAAATGCTGGGCCTGGTAGCCAGCATGGTGCTGCGCTGCGACGATTGCATTAAGTACCACCTGGGCAAGTGTTACGAGCTGGGTGTTACTACCGAGCAGGTGTATGAAATTTTTGCCGTGGCCAACATCGTGGGCGGCACCATTGTTATACCCCATACCCGCCGGGCGGCCGAATACTGGGAAGCACTGCAGGCACCCGCTGCCGAATAACGCTACAACGGCCCACGGGCTGCCGCGGCCCGCAGGGAAGTACGGAGCGCAGCGACGTACCGCAGCCGGAGGGCGCGGAACTGCCGTTGCCACCGGCACTGCAGCTAACAGCCCCCAGCCCCTTACATGACCCATATCATGTACCGGCAGGCACCCAAAACGAAGGCTTTTTCAGTATTTTTGGAAACAACATTTTACACATGAGCGAAACGATAGCAGCACCCCTTACCGCCAAAGACTTTCAAACCGACCAGGAGGTACGCTGGTGCCCCGGTTGTGGCGACTACTCCATTTTGGCACAGGTGCAAAAGATTATGCCTACCCTGGGCATCCCCCGCGAAAACATTGCCATCATCAGCGGTATTGGCTGCAGCAGCCGCTTTCCGTATTACATGAACACGTACGGCATGCACTCCATTCACGGGCGGGCTACGGCCATTGCCAGCGGACTGAAAGCCGCTCGGCCCGACCTGAGCGTATGGATTGTTACCGGCGACGGCGACGGCCTGAGCATTGGCGGCAACCATACCATACACCTGCTGCGCCGCAACTTTGATGTAAACATTTTGCTGTTTAACAACCAGATTTACGGACTTACCAAAGGGCAGTACTCGCCCACATCGGAAGAACATAAGATTACCAAAAGCACGCCTTTTGGCAGCATTGACCACCCCTTTAACCCCCTGGCCTTGGCGATGGGGGCCGACGGCACCTTTATTGCCCGCAGCATGGACCGCGACCCCAAACACCTGCAGGAAATGCTGGTGCGGGCCCATGCGCACAAAGGCGCATCGTTTCTGGAAATTTATCAGAACTGCAACATTTTTAACGACGGCGCTTTTGAAATTTTCACCGAAAAATCCACCAAGCCCGACGAAACCCTGTTTTTACAGCAAGGCCAACCGTTGGTTTTTGGGGCCCAACAAAACAAAGGAATCAAACTGAATGGCTTTAAACCCGTGGTGGTAAACCTGGACGAAGGGTACAGCAAAGACGATTTGTGGGTGCACGATGAAAAGGATTTTTACAAAGCCCAGATACTGGTGCGCATGTTTGACGACCCGCGGCACGAAGGCCACCTGCCCCGCCCCTTTGGCGTATTTTACGAAACCGAACGCCCCTGCTACGAAGAAATGATGCAATTGCAGATAGAAGAGGTAATGGCCGCAAAAGGCAAAGGCAGCCTCGACAAACTGCTGCGGGGCAACGAAGTGTGGGAAATTAAATAAGTTTTGTTTTCATTTGTTTTTTTTCAGAGGGCCCGGCGCCCTCTGTTTTTTTGCAACTATTTCAGATGCAACGGTTGCAGCAATTCCGTAATTTTCGGCCTCAATGCTTGTTATATGACGCGTAGTAAAATTGCCGGTATTGGCATGTACGTTCCGGCCCAGGTGGTTACCAACAACGACCTTACCCGCTATATGGATACCAGCGACGAATGGATTCAGGAGCGCACCGGCATTAAAGAGCGGCGCTATGCCCACCGCACCAACGAAACCACCACCACCATGGGGGTGGAAGCCAGTAAAATAGCCCTGCAACGAGCGGGCATTACCCCACAGGATGTGGACTTTATTGTTTTTGCCACCCTCAGCCCCGATTACTACTTTCCCGGCTGCGGCGTGCTGCTGCAGCGGGCCATGGGCATGCGCCCGATTGGCGCGCTGGATGTACGCAATCAGTGCAGTGGCTTTGTATATGCGCTGAGCGTGGCCGACCAGTTTATACGCACCGGCATGTACAAAAACATACTGGTAGTGGGCGCCGAAAAGCACTCGTTCGGACTCGATTTTACCACCCGCGGGCGCAACGTGAGCGTAATTTTTGGCGATGGCGCCGGCGCCGTGGTGCTGCAGCCGACGGACGATGCCAACCGCGGTATTTTGAGCACCCACCTGCACAGCGACGGCACCGAAGCCGAAATACTGGCCATGTACAACCCCGGCACCCATGCCAACTACTGGAAGGAAGGGCTGGCCAGTTTTAATGATGCCGAGCTGGGCGACATGTTTATGAGCCACGAAATGATTGACAAGGCGCAGATTTTTCCGTACATGGATGGTCCGGCTGTGTTTAAAACCGCCGTGGTAAGGTTTCCGGAGGTAATACTCGAAGCGCTTCACCACAACGGACTTACCCCGGCCGATTTAAAGTTACTGGTACCCCACCAGGCAAACCTGCGCATTTCGCAGTTTGTGCAGCAAAAACTGAAGTTGCGAGACGACCAGGTGTTTAACAACATCCAAAAATACGGCAACACCACCGCCGCCAGCATACCCATTGCGCTGTGCGAAGCCTGGGAGCTGGGCCATGTGCAGCAAGGCGACCTCGTTTGCCTGGCCGCCTTTGGCAGCGGCTTTACCTGGGCCAGTGCGTTGCTGCGGTGGTAATGAGAGGAATTGGGGATTGGTGTATAAAAATGCAACAACAACATTTGTTGTTACTTTGATTGAATCCTTACCAACCGCAGAGAAGGGAGAAAAAGAGGTTTACGCAGGGGGGCAGTGGGCTGCAGATTTTATGTATGATCATGTTACCGCGGCTTGTGCAATTGATACCGAGTACCAAACTCAACCGCGATAAAAAAGGAGCTGTTGGCAGGGTGGTAAAAAAGAGGCTACGGACGGATGCTATCGTTTCATCACGGTCTTCTTACGAGGATCCCCGATGTTTGAAAAATTTTATTGCGTTGAAACAGCACCTGTAAAATTTTCGTATCGGTTGTGCCCAACCGCGACCTCACAAATAACAAACTGCCGCCATGCTTAAGAACTGGCTTTTGCTGATAGGTTTAACAGCTACCGTTACTGCATCTGCACAACATAAGATTCATATTAATCCCGATGGCGTTAATAAGCCTAAAACCTATTCGCAGGTAGTAAAAGTGCGGGGCGGCCGGTGGGTGGTAACCTCGGGTATTGTGGCCGATGATGTACAGGGCACTATTGTTGGCAAAGGCGATTTGCGGGCGCAAACACGGCAATGCTTTGAAAATCTGAAAATAGTGCTGGCCGCTGCGGGCGCCACTTTTGCCGATGTGGTGAAGATGAATTACTACGTGGTAAACTATCAACCCGAACAGGTTGCGCTGATTCGGGAAGTACGTAGCGCCTACCTGCCGGCCGAAAATCCACCGGCCAGCACCCTCGTGGGGGTACAGGCCTTGTTTCATCCGGATGTACTGATTGAAATGGAAGCGGTGGCTGTTATAAAAAAACAAAAAAGAAGATGACTGTAACAAACCGCTAAAAGGTAACCTTTTGGTAACACGGTACTACTTTAGTTTTGCGGCACATGCCGCAATACCTTTTTCTCATAAATCCCCAAGCCGGAAACCGGCAAGGTGGCAGGCTTGCCGGCATTATTACCCGGTATTGTAGCCGCCGCGGCATATCGTTTCATATACAGGATACCCCGGCCGATGGCAATTACCAACCCATAGCTGCTGCCATAACGGCTACAGACATTACCCACGTTATTGTTTGCGGCGGCGATGGTACTATCAGCGCCGCGGTAAGCGCCCTGCGGCACCTGCCCGTGTATTTTGGCATTATACCGCTGGGATCGGGCAATGGGCTTGCCCTTGCGGCAGGGATACCCCGAAACAGCCGAAAGGCACTCGACATCATTTTTCGTAACCACACCATCGCAGCCGATGCTGTGCAAGTAAACGGTTATTTCAGCTGCATGCTTACGGGCCTGGGCTTTGATGCACAGGTGGCACATTTGTTCGACCGGCAGCAGCGCCGCGGCTTTTGGAAATATGCGCAACTCACCTTCCGGCATTTCTGGCACATGCGGCCGTACCGGGTAACGCTGCAAACCGACGAAGGACCATTACGCGTTACTGCCCTGATGGTTTGCGTAGCCACCGCCAACCAGTTTGGCAACCACTTTACCATTGCGCCCCGTGCGCAACTTACCGATGGCAAAATGGATGTGGTGGTATTACTACATGGCAATCGCCTGCAATTTTTGGTTCGGGTGCTGCGGCAATTATTCCTGGGGCGGCCCGGCCCTTTTAACAAAGCGGTGCAGGGCATTCATTACTTTCAATGCAGGCGCATATTGATTGAAAATACAGAAGGGGCCCCGTTGCATGTTGATGGCGATGGTAAGCCCACGGCTTTAACGCTGCCGTGCGAAGTACTGCCCGGCGCTTACCGGCTGTTGGTACCGTAACTCAATTCAGGGTTGGTTTGCCTGTTCCAGCCGCACCAGTTGTTGCAATAGGCTGCGGTTGCGGAGGTTGTACACAGCTTCGGTAATATCTTTCTTTTCCCGCTCGGTTAAATGAAAACTCAGTGCGGCCGCTTTTCGGGTGGGCGCCGGCTCGTAAATAAATACAAAGCGCTGCAGCGGTATTTGGGTTTTGGAAAAACTGATGCTGCTTTCCTGCATATAATCCTGCACCTTATAAAAGTTGGTTTGCAGGGTGCTTACGGGTTTATATAAAATATCGCCAATACCGGGTTCGGTAAAATCTTCTTTCCATTCGCCCTTTTTCCGGTCGCGAATCTGAATATAAACAACGCCGGCTGTGTTTTGGCGAATCCAGTCGGCAAATACGTGCAAAAAGCGCAGGGTGGCTTCCTGCCCGTAGTTATCCCGCAGGCCGGCATCCATCACATCTACAATGGGTTGTGTGGGCAGCCATACGTTGGGCAGCACATACGGAAAGGTGGCGTTCATGCGCAAGGCCGTAAGCAGCCGAATGTTGTATGGGTTGAGTTTTCGGAAGAAGGCGGCATAATCAATGGCATCGGGTTCGGCCGTTATACCGCGGGCGCTATCGTGCCGGGGGCGCATGAGGTAGCTGATGGGCTGTGTGCATATCATGAGGCGCCTCCCATCTTGCGAAACCGTGGAGTTGAATAAGCCAATGGGCAGTTGGGCCGCTGTTTCTTCGGCCACATAATCCTGCAGGCAGTCGCCTAAAATACCACCTGTATTGCGCAGCAGTTGCTGTTCAAAAGCATAGCCACGGTCTTTTACATAGCGGTAGGGGCCTACCTCAAATTTCTGCACCGGGGTTATCAGGTCGCGGGTAACATAGGCTGAAAAAATGGGGTTCAGCAGGTCGCGGGAAATATGGCCAATATAACGGCGGGGTGTTGCAGCTGCCGTATCGCCCTGCCGGGCCCGGCGGTACAGCTCCCGAAAATAGGTTGCGGCCAGCATGCCCCCCGATGCGCCGGAGTACAACAGGGTTTTGCGCATCAGTTGTCCGCCCAACGCACTATCGAGGGCACACAGGGTGCTGAAGGTGAAGGTAGCCGATCGATTGCCTCCTCCGCTCACATTTATGATGTACAAATATGGCCGGGCTGCTGCCTGTTGTTGCTTCCAGCGGTTGAGTACACCTATCATGTGTAAACTGTCGGTCCTGATTTGCGCAGCCGTACTCAGCTGCAGCAATTGTTGCAGCGAGTACCGGGGGCGGTCGGCCTTGTTTTCATAGTTCAGGCCAAAGGCCTTATTGCGAATGTCAATTATTTCGTACCGAAACAGCCAGTGAAACACCAGCAACAGCAAAAGGGCAACCGGTATGCTCCAGGTGTTGAGCCAGTAAGCCAATGCGCCCGAAGCAGCAATTAAAATGGAGAAGAACACAAAAATACTAGCAGCGGCCGGCAGTTGTAAATACGGAGTATCGAGAAAAAAGCCGTACACCATCAAAAACAAAAAGGCCAGCACAATGGCCATAACTGCGGCAAAATTGTGGCGCTTGAAAATAAGATCGAGAAAGTTTTGACTGTAGTGGCTAACGCTGCGTGCTTTTCGAACACTAAAAAAACCGCTTAAAAAGTAATCAACGCGTATTACCGGTTCCGATGGAGTGCCGGGTACAGGCCTGTATTGTTGCAGAAACTGCCGGGGGTTGCTGAGCACCGGCTGCAGGGTGCGCAAAATGGCCCGCTCGCTTCCGTAAAAGTAGAAGAAGGCAAACAGGATAAAAAGCACCAGCCCGGTTACGAAGCCGGCAGCAATCCAAATGATTTCGGTGGTTTGCATCAGCTCCCGAAACTTGTCGAACCGCACCAACTGCACAAAATAGTTTACAAGAAATATGAGCGGTAACAAGCTATTGTTGAGGCAATATTTCAAAAACGGCTTGGTGGTGGTGGCTAAAAACTTAAAGTAAGGGCTAAATAGAATAAAGGTGGTAATGTTCCAGCTCATGATAAAAGCGCCGTAGGCAGCACCGGTGAAAAAAGCGCTAACAAAACTAACCCGGCCCATGTACTCCGGCGCCAGAAACAACGAGTTGGCGCCGTAATGGCTCATGAAACCGCCGCTAATGGCGCTGCTCAGCAAAAACCAGAACAGCAGCAGCAACTGATACTTGCGGAAATGCAGAAACAGTAGTTGTACCGGAAACGAATACCAGATTCCCTGCAGGTATTGCTTCATAAGAAAACGGGGTTCAGCTCCCTGAAATTACCAGCATTTTTTCAGATGGCTGTTAAAAACCCGTGAAAGGTGCTGAAAACTATTTGCATCAGGCAACGGCCGGCTTAGGGCGCAACAGGTACAGCGCCCACACCAGGCTCAGCAGCAGGCACATGCCTCCCAGCTGGTGCAACTGTGCCACCCATTCATAAATACCCCAGCGGTTGGGAATAATGTGGCGGGCTGTAAGCACGGTAACAATACCCAGCAGGGCCTGCAGGCCCACAAGGGCCAGCGGTACAAAACGGGTAGCCTGTAACAGGGTAGCATCTTTTACTGCTCCGGCCCGTACGTACCATACCACCAACAGCACAGCCAATAAAAAGGCCAAGTTGCGGTGTACAAAATGA
Source organism: Lacibacter sp. (assembly GCA_046297415.1). Classification (GTDB taxonomy): domain Bacteria; phylum Bacteroidota; class Bacteroidia; order Chitinophagales; family Chitinophagaceae; genus Lacibacter. The sequence continues at coordinate 41,021 of JBKBIL010000003.1, read as the reverse complement.
ATGGTGAGTTTGTTTTCAATAAAGTTGCGCCACAGCGGCGATTCCTGCCAAATGGTTGCCGGTATCCAGCGGCCTTGTATCAACGGCCAGGTGCCGGCTGCGGGGGCCGCTTTGTGGCCGGCCATGAGGGCCCCAAACAATAATTGTACCAACAGCAAGCCAATTAACAGCCAGGTAAACCGGCGCAACGCCGGCGCCACCACGCGACCGGCTTCAGACACCTTCAGCTGCAAGGCAAACCAAAAGGTGTACCACAACAGGCCCATTGCAAGAATGAAATGCAGCGCCAACCGAGTGGGCTTTACGTAAACCGCATCGCCGGTAAGGCCGCTGGCCACCATAATCCAGCCCACGGCACCCTGCAGGCCGCCCAGTAAAAACAAGATGATAAGCGGTCGTACCATTGCCTTACGGAAATACCCCCGGCTGAGAAAATACACAAAGCCAATTGCAAATACCACGCCCAGCAGGCGTGCCCATAGCCGATGAAACCATTCCCAAAAGTAGATGAACTTAAAATCGCTGAGGGTAAAGTCGAAGTTGAGCAGCCGGTACTGCGGTGTGGCTTTGTATTTGTCAAACTCCTGCAGCCACTGCGCTTCCGATAACGGAGGCAGGGTGCCGGTTACCACTTCCCACTCGGTAATGGAAAGGCCCGAGCCGCTGAGGCGGGTAATACCGCCCAGCAGTATTTGTACCACAATCATAAAAACGCCCAACAGCAGCCAGTTGGCCACGGCGGTATCGGAACGGAGGGTATTGCTTTGCATAACAGGTGCAAAGGTACAGCAAGCGGCTGCATCCATGGGTACTGATGTACAGCAGATGTATGTGCGGGGAGGAAAAACTCTACAAAATCGTCAACACAAAAACTCACAAGTCGAGTTCACTCAGATATTCCATTTTAAAATCGCCGATATGTTTTTCGCTGATGCGGATTTTTTTGCGATGCCGCAGGTAGTTGATAACTCCTGTGATAAAAATCACAATTGCGGCGGTAAAAAACAACCACTCCAGCCAGTAGCCCTGTTTTATTTTGAGCAGGCTTTGAATACTGAGGCCCGCAACCATAAAATAAAGGGCCGTGCGTAAAAACGCAAGAAAGGTGGACTGGTTGGCCATGATGGTACGCTGTATGGCCAGTTTTTCTCGTAAAATGAGGTCTTTATTGATGTTAGACGCTTGCGACATGCTTTTTTGCAAGTTTAGCTTTTTTAGTTGTTACTGAACCGCTTGTAAAAAAAGAACGGCCGCTTCTCATGCATGTGCATAAAAACAAGCAGCCGTCTTACGCATCATCAGGGGCCTGTTTGCAGGCCCCTGGTGTTACATTTGTCCTTTCAAAATTTTGTGCCAGTACAGCCAGGGCAGTATGTACTTTTTAAGCAGGTACATGGACCACCTGGGTTTGCTTTGGTCAAAGGGGAAGGTTTCCATCACCTTGTTATCGTAGCCAAATTCAGCCAAAATAAGTTTGCCGTAGCCGGCTACCAGCGGGCAGCTTCCATAACCGCTGTATTGGGCTGTAAGTGGTTGCTTATTCAGAAACGATAATATATTCTTCACCAATACCGGAGCCTGCTTGCGTATGGCGGCACCCGTTTTGGCATTGGGCGTGTTGGTAACATCGCCCAGGGCAAACACATTGGGGTATTTGGTGTGCTGCAGGGTGTATTTATCCACATCTACCCAGCCTTTGGCATCGGCCAGCGGGCTGGCCGCTATAAAGTCGGGGGCACTTTGCGGGGGTACCACGTGCAACATCTTAAAGGTTTTTTTGATTTCGGAAGTGCTGCCGTCGGCCGCTGTTACCCGGAAAGTAGCCACGCGGTTGGGGCCATCCACCTCTACCAAATCGTGCTTGAAGTGCAGGTCAATATGGTATTTATCCACCAGCTTCATCAATTCATCGGCATACTTTTTTATGCCAAAAATTACCGATCCGCCCGAAACAAATTCAATCTTCACATTCAATTTACGGCGGCGAACATAATCGCCGGCGAGGTACATGATTTTTTGCGGAGCGCCACCACAACGTGTGGGTGTTGACGGAGCAGTAAACAGAGCAGTATCGCCATCCTGTAACGACTGCAGGCACTCCCAGGTGTAGGGTGCATAGTCTTTATGATAATTGCTGGTAACACCGTTTTTTCCCAGTGTTTCGGGCAGGCCTTTCACCAGGTGCCAGTTCATTTGAATGCCGGCAGCCACTACCAATACATCGTAACTGAGGGTTTGGCCGCTTTTGAGATGTACCTGATTGGAAATGGGATCGAAGGTTGTAACGGCATCTTGTATCCAGGTGCTGTCCTTGGGTATCACGTCTTTTTCGTCGCGGATGGTGGCCTTCATGTCAAACACACCGCCTCCCACCAGCGTCCAGGCAGGCATATAGTAATGTTTATCGCCGGGTTCAATAATAGCAATATCCAATTTTTTATTGGCCCGCAACAGCTGTGCAGTAAGAGAAACGCCGGCATTACCGCCACCCACAACCAGTATTTGATGATGCGTTTTCATATGCATTTGTTTTATTTGGTACCAAAGTACAATGCCCCAAAAATGATACTTGTGTGCGAAATCACAAACTGACGAAGATCAGCCCGGAGCAGAATTTTGAGCAGGAAAGCGTAAGGCGTATAAGGAACTGTTGCGATTAAACTTTTAGAAATTCGGGCTGTGTACTTTTTTATCGGGCAACCGTGCTTGTTGCAGCGTTACCTGCAACGCAACCGCAGCGAAACGAACCACAGTGTAATAAGGTAATAAGCGGCGGCCGTACGCCGAATAAGTGAAGCGGCCCTGTGGGCCGCTCAATAATCAGTTCATGATGATTCAAGAACTCACTGACGATGGTATCCTTGCAGATTTTTTTTGAGGGGGCGCTTCACACACGTTTATCGGTGCCCGTCGGCCAACTTGCAGCAACACCGGCTTAAACAGCCGGGTAGCCCCCGGGTGTAAGTGCATTGCGTTTACAAATACCGGTCGCCTTTATTGCGCTTCACTTCAGCAACATAGTCTTTAATTTCCTGCTCTTTTTCCTTTTTGCAAATGAGCAGCACATCGGGTGTATCTACCACAATAAAATCATCGAGCCCCTGCAGCAACACCAACTTTTCGTGCGGTACGTGTACCACGTTTTTGGTGGCATCAATTACCATTACATTGCGGCCGGCCACGGCGTTGCCGAAATAATCTTTTTCCATGTTTTCCCAAGCGCTGTTCCAGGTGCCCAAATCGCTCCACCCGAAGCTCGACGGCAACACATACACGTTATCGGCTTTTTCCATAATGCCGTAGTCAATGGAAATGTTGGTACACTGCGGATAGATGCGTTCCAGCGCTTCGGCCTCGGCAGGTGTATTGAGCCATTGCTGTTCGGCAACAAAGAGTTCGTTCATCTCGGGCAAATACACTTCAAAGGCTTTCAGCAGGGTGGTTACTTTCCACACAAAAATGCCGGAGTTCCATAAAAAATCGCCGCTGGCAAGAAAGGTACGTGCCAATTCCAGATTGGGCTTTTCGGTAAAGGTTTTCACCTTATATATCTGATCGGCCACGGGCAGGGGCTCGTGCTGTATGTAGCCGTAACCGGTGTTGGGATAGGTGGGCTTAATACCCAGCGTCAGTAGGGCGTTTATATGATTAACAAACTCAAATGCGTCGAGGCACACCTTTGTAAAGGCAGGCGTGTCCAGTATCAGATGATCGGCCGGAGCGCAAATGAGCAATGCCTGCGGATTGTGTTGTATTATCTTATGTGCCACGTAAGCAATACAGGGTGCCGTGTTTTTGCGGTACGGCTCGCTTAAAATGTTGGCCGCAGGCAGCTGGGGCAGCTGCTGCTGCACAATGGGGGTGTATTCGGCAGCTGTAACCACAAAAATGTTTTCGGCAGGTATAAAATGGGCATAGCGGTCATAGGTTGCCTGTATAAGCGTTTTGCCCGTATTGAGAATATCGAGAAACTGTTTGGGAAAGGCAGTGCGACTCATGGGCCAAAAGCGGCTGCCGATACCTCCCGCCATAATTGCTACGTAATGATTGCTGTTCATGTTGTTTGTTTATGAGAAGGAAACGCTTACGGTTCAAATTAATCCTTCTTTAATCAGGTCGTGCAAATGTATCACGCCCACATATTGTCCATCCTGCAGTACCGGCAATTGCGTAATGTTGTGGTTTCGCATCAGTTCCATGGCATCAATGGCAAGCGCATCGGCAGCGATGGTTTTGGGATTGGCCGTCATAATGGCTTCGGCGGTAACCGTATCCAGGGTGTTGGTACGTTGCAGCATGCGGCGCAAGTCGCCATCGGTAATTACGCCGGCCAGGCGGCCCTGTGCATCCAGCACAGCGGTAATACCCAGCCGCTTTTGCGAAATTTCAACAATCACCTCCCGCAGCGGCGTTTGCAGTTGCACCGCCGGTTTTTCGTTTTGAATGTACAAATCGGCCACCCGCAGGTACAGTTTTTTACCCAGCGAGCCGCCGGGATGAAACTTGGCAAAGTCGGCACTAGTAAAGCCCCGCCGTTCCATCAGGGCCACCGCCAGCGCATCGCCCATTACCATTTGGGCGGTGGTGCTGCTGGTGGGAGCCAGGTTATTGGGGCATGCCTCCTGGCTTACGGTAGTATTCAACACGTACTGCGCCTGCAGGGCCAGGTACGAACCGGTGTTGCCTACCATGGCAATGAGCGGATTACCGAAACTGCGCACCAGTTGGGCCAGTACTTTTATTTCGGGCGTATCGCCGCTTTTGCTGATAATCATCACCACATCGTGGCTTAAAATCATCCCCAAATCGCCATGTATGGCATCAGCGGCGTGCAAAAAAACGGCCGGCGTACCGGTTGAATTAAGCGTGGCCACAATTTTTTGTGCCACCAGGGCACTTTTGCCAATACCGCTTACAATCAAACGGCCGGGGGCCTGCAGCACCGCTTCCACCACCTGAGCAAACTGCGGCGTTAAGCGGTCGGCCATTTGCCTAATAGCCTCAGCCTCAGTAAGTATGGTGCGGCGTGCCGCTTCCAGGGCATCAACAGGGTTATTCATCGGCGGCAAACCTACTGCAATTCGCACGATTTCGGCAATTGCCGTTTGTCAAATTTCAACGCAAAAACTGGCAGAAACGGAAAATAGTGGTTATCTTCTGCAAGGATTGCATTTAGCACGATTTTGACATTTTGGTGAAGCAGTAAAGGGTAAAATGAAGTACCTTCGCTTCCCTTTCAGCAACCGAAACCTGTTTACCTGTTTACACAGGCAAACACGCAGCCAAAATAGCGCTGAAAGCATCCAATTTTCAAAAGCCAAAGCAGAGAAGGAATTAAGGAGATGCGTACAGTAAACAAAAAAGCTGCAACAGCAGCAACAGCCGTTTCGACGGCTAAGTCTACATCAAAAAAAGTTTCTGCCAAATCAAACGGTATTGCCAAAAAGGCACCGGGTAACGGTACCTTGCACGCGGCACTGCAGGAGCATTTTGGTTTCGACCAGTTTAAAGGCCCGCAGGAAGCCGTAATCAAAAGCCTGCTCAGTGGTAAAGATACGTTTGTGATTATGCCCACCGGCGGCGGAAAAAGTTTGTGCTACCAGCTGCCGGCACTGGTAAGCGAAGGTGTGGCCATTATCGTAAGTCCGCTCATTGCGCTGATGAAAAACCAGGTAGATCTGGTACGGAGTTACAGCAGCAAAGATGATGTAGCGCATTTTCTGAACTCTACCCTCACCAAAAAAGAGATTAAAGAAGTACACGACGATTTGCTGAGCGGACGCACCAAAATGCTGTATGTGGCCCCCGAAACCCTTACCAAAGAAGAAAACATCGAGTTCTTTTCAGACCTTACCATATCGTTTTTTGCTGTGGATGAAGCGCATTGTATTTCGGAATGGGGGCACGATTTCCGACCCGAATACCGCCGCCTGCGAGAAATGATGGATCAAATTAACCCCAACGTTCCCGTAATTGCCCTCACCGCCACGGCAACACCCAAGGTACAAAGCGATATAGTGAAAAACCTGGGCCTGCGAAACCCCGAAATCTTCATCTCGTCTTTTAACCGCAGCAACCTGTATTACGAAATACAGCCTAAAATCAAGAAGGAACAAACGGTTAAAAGCATCGTTAAATTCATTACACAACACAAGGGCAAAAGCGGCATTATTTATACCCTTAACCGCAAAACCACCGAAGAGCTGGCCGATTTACTGATGGCCAACGGCATTAAAGCCGTAGCCTACCATGCGGGGCTCGACAGTAAGTTGCGGGCTCAGCGGCAAGACCTGTTTTTGAACGAAGAAGTACAGGTAATTGTAGCCACCATTGCCTTTGGTATGGGAATTGATAAGCCCGACATCCGGTTTGTTATTCACTACAACATTCCCAAAAGCATTGAAAACTACTACCAGGAAACGGGCCGCGCCGGCCGCGATGGCATGGAAGGCAAATGCATTTTGTACTACTCGCACAAAGATGTAAGCAAGCTGGAGCACCTGATGCGGGATAAGCCCCTCAGCGAACGCGAAGTAGGGGCCCAGCTGATACAGGAAACCGTAGCCTTTGCCGAAAGCAGCGTGTGCCGCCGTAAAATTTTGCTGCATTATTTTGGCGAACAATTTGAAGCCGAAAACTGCGGCAACTGCGATAACTGCTTACATCCCAAAGAAAAAATTGAAGCCAAAAACGAGGCCGTTACCGTACTAAAGGCGGTGAAAGCGCTCGACGAACGTTTCCCCACCGAATATGTGGTAGCGCTGCTTACCGGTCGCCTCACGCCGCAAATCAAAATGTACCGGCACGAAGCATTACCGGTATTTGGTGCCGGCAAAGACCAACCCGAACATTTCTGGAACTCGCTCATACGGCAGATGCTGTTGCTGGGCCTGCTGAAAAAGGATATTGAAGAATACGGCCTGTTGAAGCTAACGAAAGAAGGAGAGAAGTTTTTGAAAAAGCCCGCCTCGTTTAAAATTGTGCTGAACAACTTGTTTGAAGACGCCAATGCCGATGATGACGAGGGCAGCGATCATGCCGGCAGCGGAGCCGCCACCGATGAGCAGTTGTTTGAAATGCTGAAAGAACTGCGCCAAAAAGAGGCGAAAAAGAAAGGACTGCCGCCGTTTGTAATTTTCCTGGAAAACTCCCTGCAGGATATGGCCACCCTGTATCCCACCACGCTGGAAGAACTGGAAAAATGCCAGGGCGTCAGCAAAGGCAAAGCCCTGCGCTATGGCAAGCCCTTTATTGAACTGATTGCCCGCTATGTAGAAGAACACGACATCGTAAAGCCCGAAGAGTTTGTAATGAAAAGCGTGGTCAACAAAAGCGGCAATAAGGTGTACCTCATTCAAAATATCGACAAGCGCATACCGTTAGAAACCATTGCCAAAAACAAAGGATGGCGCATGGATGAAATGCTCGAAGAAATGGAAAGCATTGCGGCAAGCGGCACCAAACTGAAACTGGATTATGCCGTGGATGAGTGGCTGGACGAATACGAACAGGAAGAAATTATGGACTACTTTAAAAACTGCACCACCAGCGACCTGAAGGTAGCCCAGCAGGAACTGGAAGAAGGGAATTACACCTGGGAGCAATTGAAAATCATGCGCATCAAGTTTTTAAGTGAGTACGGCATGTAAGCCCGATTCATGCCCGATGCGCACCGCAAAGACAGCGCAAAAAGTCTTAAAAGCAGCATCCATCCCCGCTGCTTTTTAGTTGCCCATTACCAAAGTACAGAGCCGGTCGGATTCCGTTTTTCTGATAGATTTACTTTGCAAATACCTTGCAAAGTGGCGCCCGATTTTTACCAAAAATTTTTGGCATGACGCCTGAACTGTTTCTTACCGCCTTACTGGCATTATTGGCCGGTACCGCCCTGGGCTGGCTGCTGGCCGGCATAAAAAACCGCAGCCGGCAATTGCAATTGCAGCAACTGCAGCAACACCGGCAAGAACTGGAAAACCGCCTGCAACAACTGCAACAGCAGCGCGATGAATACCTTAGCGGCTGGCAACAGGCACGGGGCCGGCTGGAAGTGCTGCAAACGGCAACCGAAGAATTACAAGAGTTGCAACAACGCTACAGCCGGCTACAGGCCGAACAGGCTGCCCTGCAGCAACAACTGCTGGCCGCTCGTGAACAAGTGCAACTGCAACAGCAAAACCTGCAACAGGTGGCACAACAGCTGGAGCAGCAGTTTCGCATAACAGCGCAAAGCATTCTGGATGAAAAATCCAAAACCTTTAAAGAAGCCAACCAGCACGAACTGCAAACCCTGCTGCAACCTTTTCGCGAAGAGCTGCAAAACTTCAGAAAAAAAGTAGAAGAAACCTACGATAAAGAAAGCAAAGAACGTTTCAGCCTCAGCCGCGAAGTACAGCGCCTCATTGAAACCACCAACCTGGTAAGCCAGGAGGCCAATAACCTCAGTTCGGCGCTCAAAGGCAATGTGAAACAACAGGGCAACTGGGGCGAGTTGCTGCTGGAAAGCATTCTTGAACACAGCGGTTTAACCCGCGGCCGCGAATACCTGCTGCAGGAATACATACGCGACAGTGCCGGCAACATCATTAAAGATGAAAACGGCCAATCGCTGCAGCCCGATGTTATCATTTTGTATCCCGACCAGCGCAAAGTAATTGTTGATGCCAAGGTTTCATTGCTGGCCTGGGAGCGCTATGTAAACGCCACCGATGCAGCCGCCCAACGCGAAGCCCTGCGGGAGCACATTCGCTCCATACGGCAACACGTACAGGGGCTGAGCAAAAAAAACTACGGCCGGTATGCACAGGCCCTGGAAGCGGTAATCATGTTTATTCCCATTGAAGCGGCCTTTCTCGAAGCCATGAAAGAAGACACCCAGCTGTGGAAAGATGCCTACAACCAGCGCATTTTGCTTACCAGCCCCACCAACCTGCTGGCCGTACTCAAAATTATTGCCGACCTCTGGCGCATTGAGCAGCAAAACGCACATGCGATACGCATTGCGCAAAAAGCCGGCGACCTGTACGACAAGTTTGTAAAATTTGTTGACAACCTGGAGCAAATTGGAAAAAAGTTAAGCGAGGCCGATGCCGCCTATCAACACGCTTACAAACATCTCTATACCGGGCGGGGCAACCTGGTGCGCCGGGCCGAAGAACTGAAGCAAATGGGCGCCAGCACCCGGAACCGGCTGCCCGATGCCCTGGTGCAACAGGCCGGACTTGAAGATGCGGAGTAAGCCGTAATTAAATTGGAAACCGTTTGAAGAAAAGTATGTAAAACTTTCAAAGACATTCCTAACAGCAGTACATCGCCGGTATTAAGCATTATTATCGTAAACAGGTTGACCGCTTAAAAAGGCAAGGGCTCGTTATCAACAGGCGGCGGCGGAAAAGGATCAACCGTTTCGGTTCCGCTTCCGTCATGAGCCGGCTCAATTCGCCATGCCTTTACATCGGTGTACCACCGGCCATTGTATTCGCGGCTTTCAATGTCAAAATCAATTACCAGTTTATTGCCGGGCTGCAGCTTTTGCGCATCAATTTTATCGCCCCAAATAGATATGCAGATTTTTTTGGGAAAATTTCCTTCTGTTTCAACAATAATGTCCTGTTTTTTCCAGGTACCGTTTTTACCGGTTCCGGTTTGCAGCGGCAGCAGTTGCCGCAGAGTAGCTGTAATTTGCATAACTAACAAGTGAGAAGCGAAGCTACAATTTTTGACGCTTGCCCTACGCAGTAACACATTATTACTGCAAACCGTCATCAATAGATATCAGCAACCCGATAGTTGCATCCGGCTGCAACGCGCCTGCATATACACCTAACCGCAGTTCCTGAAAGTGCTTTTGCTGCAGGCGGCTGAGGTACAGGCGCGTGGCCGGATGTACCGGCAGGGCTGCAAACGCAGAAACGGTATAATCGGCTCCCGTACTGCACACAAAAGTTTGCGCCACATCGGTACCCGCGTCAACGGGGCGCAAGGCCATCGTTACACGGCCTGGCGTACCGGCGGAGCGCATCAGGGCACAGGAAATAGTACCGCTGTTCACCAGCAGGCGCGCCTCGGGCTGAGCCGCCGTTAATTGCACATACACCATCATAATTTTTTGTTTTTTTTTACGAATCTTGGACTTTGCTTTGCAGCCTATTTGATAAGTCGCTGAGCGATTAATTTTTTCAAACAGCACCGCTGCAAAGCAAACCTTTAGCAGAAACAGCAGCGCCTCACACCCTGATTCATGATTACCCAACAAGAACTGCCCGGGCATGTACCATAGATATCCAACACAGAAGCTATCGGGCATATTAAAAATCAGGAACCTTTTTTATCTTGCCAGTTATGAAATTGCTGCTCCCTGCCATATCCCGCCTCGCCCGCCTGCGCATGTGGCGCATTGAAGCCTGGATGCAGCACCCTGCCGCTGCCCAGCGGGAGGTTTTGCAAGATTTGGTAACCACGGCGCAGTACACCCAGTTTGGACAACAGCACCGGTTTGACAAACTTTTTTCCATTTCCGACTTCAAAAACGCCGTACCGGTACGGGAGTACCCCGAACTGAAACCCTGGATAGAACGCATGATGCAGGGCGAAGAAAATGTGCTGTGGCCTACCCCGGTAACCTGGTTTGCCAAAAGCAGCGGCACCACCAGCGATAAAAGTAAGTTCATTCCGGTTAGCGATGAAAGTTTGCACGACGGTCACTATAAAGCCGCCAAAGATGTGTTGAGTTTGTACTACGAAAACTTTCCCCATTCGGAACTGTTAACCGGAAAAGCCCTGATTATTGGCGGCAGCCATACCATTCACCAAATGAACGAAGCCATACAGTATGGCGACCTCAGTGCCGTGCTCATGCAAAATGCTCCTTTCTGGAGCAACTGGATTCGCAGACCCGACCTGAGTATTGCGCTGATGGACGAGTGGGAGCAGAAAATTGAACGGCTGGCCGAAAGCACCATTCACGAACGCATCACTTCGGTTTCGGGAGTGCCTACCTGGACCCTGGTTTTGTTTCGGCGCATCTTGGAAATTACCGGAAAAAAGACCATTGGCGAAGTGTGGCCCGACCTGGAGGTATATATGCACGGTGGCGTATCGTTTGTGCCCTACCGCGAACAGTTTGAAGCCATTGTGGGCCGCCCCATTAACTATCTGGAAATGTACAATGCCAGCGAAGGTTTTTTTGCGGCGCAAGACAAGCCCGGCTCCGATGGCATGCTGCTGTTTACCGACCATGGCATTTTTTACGAGTTTATGCCGGTTGAAGAATACGGCAAGCCCCATCCCGAAACGGTAGGCCTGCAAAAAGTAGAACCGGGGAAAAACTACGCAATCGTCATCAGCACCAATGGCGGCCTGTGGCGGTATTTGGTGGGCGATACCATCCAGTTTACATCGGTACGGCCGTACCGCATTAAGGTAACCGGGCGGCTGAAGCACTTCATCAACGCATTTGGCGAAGAACTGATTGTAGATAATGCCGATAAAGCCATTGCACACGCCTGCGAGCAAACCGGCACCGTGGTAAACGAATATACCGCCGCCCCGGTGTACTTTTCGGACAGCGAAAATGGTGCGCATGAATGGCTGATTGAATTTGAAAAAGAACCGGCCGACCTGAACGGTTTTATTTATGAGCTGGACAGCGCCTTAAAAAACCTGAACAGCGATTATGAGGCCAAGCGCCATAAAAACATTGCCTTGCGCATGCCCATTGTACACGCCGTACCCAAAGGCACCTTCCACCGCTGGCTGCAGCAAAAAGGCAAACTGGGCGGGCAGCACAAAGTGCCGCGGCTGAGTAATGAGCGCACCACGCTCGAAGAAATCCGCTCGCTACTCTGACAGCAAATGATTCAATCCAAAATTTCAGATACATGCCATTAAATCGTATTCTGGCACATGGTACTGCAATAATTCTATTGCTGCTGGGTGCCGTTGGAGTGCTGAACCTGGTATTAGGCATTATGTTTACCGCATGGAACCGCAACCGTAACCACCTGGGTAATGATTATGTGGATGCTCCTTATGTTTATTACCAGCAAAGCGGTACCTCCAGCGGATTTGCCATTCCCGACACGATACCATTACAAAAACGAAACGGCGAGTTTCGCGTTTTGCTTTTGGGAGGCAGCGTAGCTTACGCACTGGCACAAGTTAAAGAAAGCAACGGTACCCCCTTGCTGCAAAAATTGCTGCAGCAGCAGTTGCGAATCACGAACCTTCAGTTGCTCAATGGTGCATTGCCTGCATATGTTTCAGCGCAAGAGCTCATTGCTTTGCAGCTGCAGCTGCGCAAGTACCAGCCCGATTGTGTAGTGGCGCTGCATGGCTTTAATGATGCAGAAAGTTTTCGGGTAAACCATAATGCAGATGTACCTCGCTTTTTACCATCTCCCATTTTTTATGCCGGCGATGAGTTTTCGCCTGCCTTACAAGCCGTGCAGGCTTATAAAAACACATACACGCTCAAAGGCGTTTGGGAAGCTTATACCCGTTACATTCGTAAAGCCTACCATTTCATCATTCGCAGCCTCGGGTTAAAGCGGTATGCCTATGAAGACTACAGCAAGGTTACAGCCGAAACATTACAACGCTACACGAATGCCTATTTGCAAAATATCGGTGAAATCAGGCGGTTTTGCGATGCCAATGACATACGCTATGTAGATTTATTGCAACCGGTGCGCTTTTACCGAACGGGCGATAGTATGTATCACCGCATAAACGAGAAAGATGTGGCACCAGAAGTTCTGGCACAACTGTATTATCAGTTTGAAAAAGGCAGCAAGAGCTTGCCGGGGCATGTAAGCCTAACAAATATCCATGCGGCATCATTAGAGTTTACCGATGCCTGCCATCCTTCAGAAAACGGATATCGTGTTTTGGCCCAAGCCGTAGCCGATGCAGTTGCCGCTGTTTACAAAAATGCGGAAACACAGCCCTAAAAAGAAAAACATTATTTTCACGCCCGTAACTTGTTCGTCCCTTTTTGGGGTAAGCGAATCGTTAACCCTTGCCAACAACAGGAGCCTATCACAAAAACAGGCATCCCCAAAGGGGTAAATTTTTAAAAACAAACAAATGAAATTACTCGAAGGAAAAGTAGCCATCGTAACCGGAGCCGCCCGGGGCATCGGCGAAGCCGTGGCACTGAAATTTGCCGAACACGGCGCCCATGTGGCTTTTACCTATGTTAGCAACAGCAGTGCCGAGCGGGCTGCTGCTCTTGCGGCCAAACTGCAGGCAATGGGCGTTAAAGCCAAAGCCTGGCAAAGCAATGCCGGCGACTATGCCGCCTGCGAAAGCTTTGTAAATGAAGTACTGCAGGAATTTGGCACGATTGACGTTTGTGTTAACAACGCCGGTATATCCAAAGACAACCTGCTGCTGCGCATGAGTCCCGAGCAGTGGAACGAAGTAATGCAGGTGAACCTCAACAGCGTATTTAACATGACCAAGCAGGTAATACGCCCCATGATGAAGGCCAAAAGCGGCAGCATTATTAACATGAGCTCCGTTATTGGCGAAATGGGCAATGCCGGTCAAAGCAGCTATGCAGCCAGCAAGGCCGGCGTAATTGGCTTTACCAAAAGTGTAGCCAAGGAGCTGGGCAGCCGTAACATCCGCTGCAACGCCATTGCGCCCGGCTTTGTTGAAACCGACATGACCGCCTACCTGAAAGAAGGAGAAGGCGCCGAAAAATACAAGGCCGGCATTCCGCTGGGCCGCTTTGCCAGCGCCGAAGACATTGCCAACGTTACGCTGTTTTTGGCAAGCGACCTCAGTAACTACATCACCGGCCAAACCATCAGCGTTTGCGGTGGGTTGAACATCTAAAAGAAAAGTGGTGCAACCGAAATAGGAATGCCCCCGGTACCGGGGGCATTTTTACTGCATACGCTTTACATTGGCCCGGCAGCTACAAGCAGGTAAATAGCCCCGGTTTTCATTAAAAATTTTGCACCAGCCACCAATACAGCGGTATGCCAATGGTAATATTCAGCGGAAAGGTAACCCCCAGCGCCATGGGTATGTACAAGCCGGGATCGGCCTTGGGCGCCGCCAGCCGCATGGCAGCGGGTACGGCAATATAGGAGGCGCTGGCCGCAAGTATGGCCAGCAAAAAGCGGTTGCCGGCTTCTATCTCAAAAAACGAGCTGAAAAAAATTGCCAGTAGGGCATTAACGGGAGGCACCAGCAAACCAAACATCGTAACAAACCAGCCATAGCTGCGAAATGCCCGGAAACGTCGGGCCGCCACCATACCCATATCCAGCAAAAACACCGCCAAAAAGCCCTTAAAAATATCCGATGTAAAGGGGCGAATCCCTTCGGCCTGTTTGGCATCGGCCACAATGCCAATAACCAAACTACCCATTATCATCAATACACTACCGTTGGTTAACGCATCGTGCACAATGTAACGCAACCGGGCGCCACCCTGCGTATGCGCATCAAAACGGCGGATGAGCATTACGCCAATGATAATGGCAGGCGCCTCCATCAGCGCCATGGCTGCTACCATATGCCCGCCGTAATGCACCTGCTCGCCTTCCAAAAAAGCCGAAGCGGCCACAAAAGTTACGGCGCTTACGCTGCCATAGGTGGCAGCAACCGCACCCGCGTCATGTACATTCAGTTTGCGGCGCAAAATGAAAAAACTGTATAGGGGCACAAAGGCTGCCAGTAATAAGGACAGTGCCAGGGTAACAAGTATTTCCGACGTAACACCGCTGTGCGAAAGCTCCTGCCCTCCCTTAAACCCAATGGCAAACAGCAGGTACAAGGAAATGAACTTTACCGACTGGGGCGGAATTTCCAAATCGCTCTTCACCCATGCGGCAACCACTCCCAATAAAAAGAACAGCAAGGTGGGATTGGTAAGGTTGTGTATCAGTATGTCGGTATTCATTCCGTTGTGGCCGCAAAGCTACTCTTCTGCTGGCACAAGCCCGCATTTTTTCCGGTGCACGGTGCCACTATGCTTTTCGGGCCTTAAAGCGCTCAATGGCGGCACGGGTAAAATCGCTCAACACCAGTTTGCCGCTTATGGCGGCCCGCTCGGCCAGTAGGGTATCCCAATGTTCGGTGCCGGCCCAAAACGTTTTTTTCAGCAGGCGCATGGCCTCGGGGTTGGCCTTGAGCAGCGAACTTACCAGTTGTTCCACAGCTTCGTCAAAGGTTTCGATACTGTGGTGCACTTCGGCAAACAAGCCCTTTTTGTGCGCCCATTCGGCTGTACGCCAGTTGGCCGCATCAATTGCCAGTTGCGTAAACGCCGCATTGCCAATTTTGCGTTCCACCACGGGGCCCACCACAAAGGCGCCAATACCTACCGCCAGTTCGCTGAGTTTTACGGATGCATGATCGGTAGCAATGGCATAATCGCAGGCGGCAGCCAGGCCTACCCCGCCGCCCACGCACTTACCCTGTATGCGGCCCACAATAAACTTTGGGCAGGTGCGCATGGCGTTAATTACATGGGCAAAACCGCTGAAAAAACGCAGGCCCTCGGCTTCATTGCGAATGGCCGTTAACTCATCAAACGATGCGCCGGCGCAAAACACCTTATCGCCGTGCGAACGCAATACCACCACCTTTGTTTCGTCATCATTACCGGCCCCGTGTATGGCCGTAGCCAGTTGTTCCAGAATTTTGGCCGGCAACGAGTTGCTTTGCGGATGGTAAAATTCGATGGTGGTAACGCCGTTATGAAATTCGGTTTTCACGTAACCGCCTTCAATATTTTGAATCATGGTTTTGGGTTTTTGAATGATGAATCAATAACGACAAGCTACCATCGTTAATATGGTGGCAATGCCTACGTGTTCGTTCTGATCGTCCAGTATTTCTACATACCATTTTACAATACCGCGTTTGATTTCGCCGGCTTCGCGTTGCTCTTGCGGCACTTTTTCTTTACAGGTAAAGCGTACATAAATGCCGGTACCGGGGTACACAGGTTTGGTAAAGCGCAGTTCGTCAATACCATAGTTGAGCAGTACGGGGCCCTTTTCGCTTCCGTCAACAAACAAACCGGCTGCGGCACTCATGATAAAATAGCCGTGCGCCACCTGGCTTTCAAACATGGTGCCGGTAAAATCGGTATCGGTTTTATGCGCATAAAAATGATCGCCGCTGAGGTCGGAAAACCGGTTGATATCATCAGCGGTGATCAGCCTTTTTTCCGTTATCAGCTGGTCGCCAATTTCCAGCTCTTCAAAATATTTGCGGAAGGGGTGCACGCCGGGGTCTTTGCCCTGCGCATACGGCTGGTACACCTGTGTAATTTCAGTAAGCGTGGTGGGCGACCCCTGCACGGCCGTACGCTGCAGGTAATGCTTTACGCCCCGTATGCCGCCCATTTCTTCGCCGCCGCCGGCCCGCCCCGGGCCGCCGTGTACCAACAACGGCAAGGGGGAGCCGTGGCCGGTACTTTCTTTGGCGCAATGCCGGTTTAGCACCAGTATGCGCCCGTGGTGTGAGGCAGCGCCCAGCACATAGTCGCTGGCCAGTTTATCGTTTGCGGTAACAATGGACGAGCACAAACTGCCTTTGCCCATTTTGCTCAATACAATGGCCTCATCCATGCCATTGTAGGGCATCAGCGTACTAACGGGGCCAAAAGCTTCTATCTCATGCACGGCTGCGGTGGCTAGGGGCGATGTATTACACAGCAGCAAGGGCGAAAGAAACGCACCTTTGGTGGCATCGGCATCAATCAACTCCACACTGTCTAAACTGCCATAAATCAGTTGCGATACGGCCAGCAGTTGCTGCACCTGCTGCTTTACTTCGGTACGCTGGGTCATACCGGCAAGGGCACCCATACGTACCTGTTCGTTCAGCGGATTTCCGATGGTGGTTTGGGCCAGGGCGGTACGCAGCGCCTCCTGCATGGCCTCCAGTTTATTGGCCGGAACAAAGGCCCGGCGTATGGCCGTACATTTTTGCCCGGCTTTTACCGTCATTTCCTTACGCACTTCTTTCACAAACAAATCCCATTCGGGCATGCCGGGTTCCACATCTTCGCCCAGCACAATACAGTTCAGCGAATCGGCCTCCATATTAAACGGCACATTTTCCCGCAGCAGTACGGGGTGCGAACGCAACTGCATGCCTGTGTGGGCACTGCCGGTAAAGGTTACCACATCCTGACTGGTTACATGGTTCAGCAAATCGCCGGCCGAACCGCAAATGAGCTGCAGCGCTCCTTCGGGCAAAATGCCCGAAGCGATGATTTCCTGCACCACCGCATGTGTAAGGTACGATGTAACGGTTGCGGGCTTTACGATGGCAGGCACGCCGGCCAGCAGGTTCACCGCAATTTTTTCGAGCATGCCCCAAACGGGAAAATTGTAGGCGTTGATGTGTATGGCCACACCTTCTTTGGGCACCATAATATGGGTACCCATGAATGTATTGTTTTTGCTGAGGTTGTGGGTTTCGCCATCTACAAAGTAGGTTTGGTCAGGAAAGCGCCGCCGCAGCGAAGCGTTGGCAAAAAGGTTGCCGATGCCGCCTTCAATATCAATCCAGCTATCGGCCTTGGTGGCGCCGGTTTGGTAACTGATTTCATAAAAGCGGGGCAGGTGGTTGCGCAGGTGCAGGGCCAGCGCCTTTAGCATGGCGCCCCGTTGATGAAAGGTCATTTTCCGCAGGGCCGGATTGCCCACTTCACGGGCATAGCGGGTAATGGCTGCAAAGTCGAGTCCTTTGGTGGTTGCAGCTGCAATCGGTTCTCCTGTAACGGCGTTGTACAAAATTTGTCCTTCGCCTTCGCCGCGTATCCAGGAGCCGGTTACATAGTTGGTAAGCACATGCATATGGCACAATCGTTTTGCACAAATGTACTTCCAAAAACAGCTGCTTTAACCGATGCACATCCGTTACTGCAATAAAAAATCCCGTGCAGCACGTGCACGGGATGGAGTTATTGAAAATTCAAACAGAAAAGCTTAGCCAAGTGCCACGCGGCGGAAACCGGTAACCTGTACATCGCCGGCGCTTTTCAGGTAGTCGCCAACGCTTTTGCTGCTGTCTTTTACAAAGGCTTGTGCCAGCAGGGTATGCTCTTTGAAGAAGGCGTTGAGTTTGCCTTCTGCAATTTTTGCTACCATTTCTTCGGGTTTACCGGCCATTTTGGGATCTTGCTTCATCAGTTCCATGATGATGTCTTTTTCACGGGCCACAATTTCGGCAGGCACGCTGGCGGCATCAACGGCAACGGGGTTCATGGCGGCAATTTGCATGGCCACATCTTTACCGGCTTCGGCAGCTTCTTTATTTAAGCCCACGAGTACGCCCATGCGGTATGCACCGTGGATGTAAGAAGCTACAAAGGGGGCCTCAATGCGTTCAAACTTGCTGATGGCAATTTTTTCGCCTATGGCAGCCAATTTGTCGTTGATGAGGTCGGCCACTTTTACGCCGTTAACCGTTGCTTCGTTCAGTTCTTCCACACTTTTAACGTCGTTTGCTACGGCGGCATCGGCAATAGACTTGGCGAAAGCCACAAAGTCTTCGTTTTTCGAAACAAAGTCGGTTTCGCAGCTAATGCATACCACATAGCCAACGGTATTGTTGGCATTGGTTTGGGCAATTACCACACCTTCTTTGGCTTCGCGGTCGCTGCGCTTGGCGGCCACTTTCTGGCCCTGTTTGCGCAACCAGTCAATGGCAGCTTCAAAATCGCCGTTGGTTTCGGTAAGGGCCTTGCGGCAATCCATCATACCTGCACCGGTTGCCTGGCGCAGTTTATTAATATCCTGGGCAGTAATGGTTACTGATGACATAAGATTAGTTTGTTTTCGTTTCACAATGGCGATGCTGTTGCTTGTTGCAACACACACCGTTCCTTCACACTTTTTAAGAGCGGGTCGAAGTACGCTTTTGGGTGCTGGGTACCCGGCGCTTGGGGGCTCCGGTTCCGGCAGCACCGCGGCCGCCACGGCGACTGCCACGCTCACCGGCTTCTTCTACCGTATCGTCAAAGCGGGGACTTTTTTCCGTTGTTTCTTCGGCTTCTTCCTCTTCCACTTTTTCGCTTTGGCGTTCGGCCAGTCCTTCGGCAATGGCAGCGGTAATGTATTCGGTAATGATGGCTATGGATTTGGTAGCATCATCGTTACCGGGTATGAAGAAGTCCACTTTATTGGGATCGCAGTTGGTATCTACCAAACCAAAGGTGGTAATACCCAGGCGGCGGGCTTCAGCCAGGGCAATGTGTTCGTGGCCGATGTCCACAATAAAAAGAGCTGCCGGCAGGCGGGTCATGTTGGCGATACCACCCAGCACCTTTTCCATTTTTTCTTTGTCGCGGGTAAGTTGCAGGCGCTCTTTTTTGGTGATGCTGTCAAGGCTTCCGTCGCTCAGCATTTTTTCGATGCTCTGCATCTTTTTCACGCTTTTACGCACGGTGTTGAAGTTGGTAAGCATGCCCCCCAGCCAACGGTCGGTTACGTAGGGCATGTTTACTCTTTTGGCGCACTCGGTAACAATTTCCTTCGCCTGCTTTTTGGTGGCCACA
Organism: Lacibacter sp.; assembly: GCA_046297415.1. Classification (GTDB taxonomy): domain Bacteria; phylum Bacteroidota; class Bacteroidia; order Chitinophagales; family Chitinophagaceae; genus Lacibacter. The sequence continues at coordinate 21,490 of JBKBIL010000003.1, read as the reverse complement.
AACATGATCTTACGGCCGCTTTTGGCAATTTGTTTCAGAGCGGCTGCAGTTTCCTGCAGGCCTTCAACGGTTTTGTTGAGATCAATGATGTGAATGCCTTTCTTTTCGGCAAAGATGTACGGCAGCATTTTGGGGTTCCACTTCTTTTTGAGGTGGCCGAAGTGTACGCCGGCTTCGAGTAACTGCTGCTGTAAGGAAGTATTATTTTCCATTTGTATGTTTTGAAAATTTGCGATTGAACGGTTGACAAACAGCCACCGGCCACCGTAGTACGATCAGCCGGCAGCGGGCGATTAACGTTTCGAGAACTGGAAGCTGCGGCGGGCTTTCTTTTTACCGAACTTCTTGCGTTCCACCACCCGGGGATCCCGCTTCAGCAGGCCTGCAGCTTTCAGCGCCGGACGATACTCGGCGTTCACTTCCAGCAACGCACGGGCAATGCCCAGCTTGGCGGCTTCGGCCTGGCCTTTAATGCCACCGCCGGTAGCGTTGATTTTCACGTCAAACTTATCCAGCGCATCCACCACTTTCAGGGGCGCTTCCAATTGATTTTGCAGGTATACGAGGGTGAAGTATTCTTTATAATCCTTGTCGTTTACGGTAATGGTGCCGTTGCCCTTGCTGATGAACACACGGGTAACCGCTTCTTTCCGGCGACCTACTGCATTTTTTTGCTTTTCCATTTTAATTTTTTTGAGAATTGTGTGTTGTGGTTGGCTGCTGCCGGTTATGCAGCGGCAGCGGGCTCCAATCAGAATTTAAGTTCCTTGGGTTGTTGTGCCGCATGCGGATGTTCGGCACCGGCATAAACGAACAACTTTTTGAACATTTTACGACCCAGCCGGTTTTTGGGGAGCATTCCCTTTACGGCACGCTCTACCACGGCTTCGGGCCGACGCTTCAACAGGTCTTTTGCCAGTTCAATTTTCTGACCGCCGGGGTAACCGCTGAAGTTTTGATATTCTTTTTCTTCCAGCTTGTTACCGGTAAACACCACCTTATCGGCGTTAATCACAATAACATAATCGCCGCAATCAACATGCGGAGTGTAGTAAGCCTTGTTTTTGCCCCGTAATATGGCGGCAATTTTGGAACACATGCGTCCCACGGTTTGATTGGTGCCGTCAACAACGTACCAGTTACGCTGTACGGTAGCCGCGTTCGCATGTTTGGTAGTGAAATGTAGTTTGCTCATTATTTTTTGTTTTTACCACGCCATCCCGTGGTGTTAATGAATAAATGCCGCTGTGTAGCGGGCCGCAAAGGTAGGCAGCCTTGGGCCGAATTACAAGTGTTTTGGGCTATTTTTTTGAAAGCACCCTCACAAAAAATTGATAATCAATCAAAATTTTGTCCAAATTTTTAAATAGCCGGCGCTGCAGCCATGCAAAAAGTTTAATTGCCGGTAGGGCAGCGGTACGAAGTAATATTCCAGGTAAGGCCGATGGTGGCAAAAATGTACTGGTCTTTCAGCCCGCTGAAACCGCGCTGGCGCCCAACCGTACCTATGCGGGGGCCAAATTCATAACTGCGGTCTTGCAGGAAATAAGCCGGCGTATTGGGGTCAAATGCAAACAGTCCGGCATAGGTGGTGCTTACATCATCCAGATAATCGGTGCCGGTGAAACGATAGGCTACTTCAAAGTTTAAGGTGGTACCGGCATTCAGGGCCCATTTTACGCCCAGCCCAAATGGTACTACCAGTGCCGTGTTGCCGTAGGGCTTTTTTTCGGGATAATAGCCCCAAGCGGTTTGCCCCTCGGTGCCCAGCCCCCGCAGGTAGTGCCGCCGGCCCTCTAAATAGGTATAAGGATCATAAAACAATACCCCGGCGCCCAGGGTAAGGTACGGCGTAACCCGCTCGGCCGGATTGATGGGGTTAAAGCGGAAGAAATTAAAATCGCCCTGTACCACACCTTCCCATACATTGGTGCGGAAATCGAGGTTTCGGAGGCGCTGAAATTCATTGGAAGGTTGCTTGCGGTCCGAATACCCCAGCCGGGCAAAATTAGCCGAAAGGCGTACCGCTACGTAATTATTCAGCTGCATGCGGTAAAACACGCCGGCTGCCAAACCGGGTTGCTGCAGGCCGGTTTGCGTGTTCAGGTCGCCAAAGTAGTGGGCCGCCCCCAGATGGAATCCAAATTCACCCACATGCTCATAACTTTCGTATTGCGCCCAGGCAGCCCCAACCGGCAGCAAGGCGGCAAAACACAATACAATGCGAAGCGATATGTGCAAAATGTTGCAGTTCAAGGTAAACACGTGCTATAACGCAAAAAAACAGGTTTTCATGTACCTGCAATAAAAAAAACAGCCATCAGTTGCGGCGGTCGAGCCCCCACGAGAGTTTGTTGCGCAGGGTTTTAAGAAAGTTATTTTCGTTAAGACGTACCAGGTCAACCGTAAACCGCTCTTTTTGCACGGCCAGTTGCACATCTTTTTGTACAATTTCCTTACGACTGTCGAGCGTACACAAGAAGCTATCGGTACGGCCTTCCACTTCAAAGGAAATAACGTTATCGTCGGGCACAACGATGGGCCGCACGTTCAGGTTGTGCGGCGCTACCGGTGTAATGACAAAGCTGCCCGAGTCGGGAAACACCACGGGACCGTTACAACTGAGCGAATAACCGGTAGAGCCGGTAGGCGTGGCTACAATAAGCCCGTCTGCCCAATAGGTGTTCAAGAACTCGCCGTTAAGGTAGGTATGAATACGAATCATGGAAGAGGTATCGAGTTTGTGGATGGCTACCTCATTCAGCGCATAGGGCGTATCGCCAAAGAGGGGGTAGTTACTGTCGAGGTGCAGCAACGTGCGGGTATCGCGTACGTAGGTGTGGTTTACCAGCGATGCCACGGCCGATTCCAACTCTTCCCGCCCAATACTGGCCAAAAAGCCCAACCTGCCGAAGTTGATGCCCAGCAGCGGAATGTTGCGGTCTTGCACCAGGGTTACGGTATCCAGCAGGGTACCATCGCCGCCGAGCGATATCATGCATTCAAAACTGTCGTCTAACCCTTTCGGGTCTTCAAACAACCGGGGCTGCTCTAGCGGTATCACATCTTTTATCTGCTCGTAAAACCCCCGGTACAGCACGGGGGTAATATTATTTTCGATAAGCCGCCGCAGCAGTGTTTGAATATCATCGCGCTGCTCCTGCTCAAAAACGCGGCTGTAAATTGCTACTTTCACGTGGTGTGGTTTTAAGAAAATTGAATCGGCGGGCCCTTATACAACTACGGGGTATTGACGTACATACTTTTTTAAAAATCCCGGCGCAAGTGTAAAAATAAGCCCTTTTCGCCCAACTGGTTGAACGAGTACTCGAAGCGGGCCACAAAATCGTAGTAGCTCAGCACATCAATGCCGCCGCCCCAGGTGTACAACAAGCGATTGGCCAGGATGCTGTTATTGAAATACGGTGTGTGCACGCCGCCGGCATCGCCATAAATTTTGGCTATGATTTTAAAGGGAATTTTCCGATACTTTTCACTTTTCAGAAACAGGGTGGGCACCCGCAGTTCCAGTATTTCGCGGCGCAGCGTGGCTTTGGCAATGCCGGCCATTACGCCATCAATAACATAGTATTCCAGCCCCCGCATGTAAAAATCGAGGTAGCCCAAGGCCTGCAGGTTATACTGCGGCTGGCGAAACGGCAACTTCAGCATTCCCAGGCCCATTAACGCAACCGAGGTGTGCTCGCCAATCGGAAAGTATCTGCCCAATTTTCCCTGCACCTGCCACAGGTTCATGCCCGGCATACCCAGGCCCCGTTGCAGAAACATGCCGCTGAAGGCCGTACCCCTCCATGGGTAGGGAATGTTGTTTACTTTAAAGTACTGATAGGTATATTGCAACTCGGCAAACCGCTGGTGGGTGGCATTGTTGTTGAAATAAGGCAGGTAGCCTTTCTGTGCATTGCTTTCGATGATACGGTTTACCGTGTCGGGTATGCGCTCGCTTACATAGGCCAGGCGCCAGGCATGGCGGTGGCTGATGCCCTTACGAATGCTGTATCCCGCTTCGGCACGAAAGGTACTGCGTACAAAATCGTTCATTTGGTTATTGGCGGCGGGGTAAAAAACCTGCTTGTTGCTATCGGTGGCAAAACTCATTTGGCGCGACTGGGCAAAGTACATGCCCCCCAAAAATCCTTGTTCCAGTTTTTTATCGGCATAGGGTTGTTCATAATACAAGCCGAACTGGCGGGTATAGCCGTTAATGATGTTGATATTCAACTTATCGCGCCGGCCCGATACGTTTTCCCACATGAATTTAAGGCCGTAATTCACCCGGTCTAAACTGGCATTCTGTTCTACAAGCCACTGGTTGGGATTGCGGTCAATGAGCTTGAAATACGGAAGCGGAAAAATATACCAGCGCTCCTTTACATCAATTTTAATATGGATGGTTTCTGCATCCCAGGCCTCGATGGTAGGCACTACTTCCAGAAATACCTGGGTATTCATTACGTTTTCGCGGGCCGCATCCAGCAATTGTTCCAACTGGCTTACCACTATGTGTTCGCCGGGCCGGAAGGGCAGTTCCCGCATAATGATATAGGCCTTGGTAATTTTGTTGCCGGTTATGGTAACGGGTGCCACCTGCAATTGGGCATCAGGCGGCATCAGCGCAATTTTTTGGCGGTTTTGTTCTTTGGCCGCATCGTACAGCACCGATGGCTGCGCCCCTGCAAGCGTTGCCATGCAAATCGTTGCAGCCAGTAAACCTATGCGTAAGAAGTAGGGCATATGACTGATATGCAACTTTAAATGTAATACGAAATGCCTTTGCAACAGCTGTTTGTGCAAATCAGATATTGAGATAGTTCATCAGATGTCGGTAGTTATCGCGTAGCTCGGCCTCGGAAAGGTTTTCTCCAAAGTATTGTACCACTTCGTATTCATATCGTTCGAACGAAGCAAGAATGTCATGGATATCGGTTTTGTTGATTTTTACGGCCACCATTAGCATACCGGCTACGGTATCATTCCAGGTGTTGATATGAATGATTTTTGCATCATTGGATTCCACAATGCGACCGATTTCCGATATCGAAAAGTTTAGGGGCTTTATTTGAAACAGGATGATGCCGCCCGGTTCATCTGCCGCGTTGTACCGGGCTGCCACATGCAGCAAGTCTTCGGCACAAATGGCACCCAGGTACTCCTGTTGGGCATTTACCACCGGCACCAGGCTGCACTTGCGCAGGTGCATCAGCTTCAGCGGCAGCAGAAAAAAATCGGTGGGCAGGGCCGCAACCGGATCGCACATGCCGGTTAATTCGGAAAGCAGCCGTCGTTCATCTGCTTCCAGTAAATCCTCTTCACGAATAACTCCCACATATTTGCTCCCATCCAGCAGCGGCAGGCAGTTTAAATGGGCCTGGGCCATGCGGTCGAGGGCGGTGGCAGCCGTCTCGTTCAGTTGTAAAACCGGGATGTCGTTGGTGAGAATTTCGGCTGCTGTCATGGTTTTCGTTTTTTATGAGACGGGTAAAGGTTGATTGAGTTTAGCAAGAAACCGGTGTAAGATTTCGTTAAACTCTGCCGGGCGCTCCATCATGGGGGCATGCCCGCACCGGTCAATAAAATGCAGTTCGGAATTGGGAATCAACCGGTGAAATTCCTTACCTACAAAGGGAGGTGTAATGGTATCATTATTACCCCAAATAAGTAAGGTGGGCAGTTTTATACTTTGCAGCTCATCGCCCAGGTTGTTGCGGATGGCACTTTTGGCCAGCGCGATAATTTTAATGACTTTGCTGCGTTGGTTTACGATATCATACACTTCGTCCACCAGTTCTTTGGTGGCAACGGCAGGGTCGTAAAACGTTAATTCGGTTTTGCGTTTAATGTACTCGTAATCGCCGCGTTTGGGATAGGTATCGCCCATACCGTTTTCAAACAAACCCGAACTGCCGGTTAAAATGAGCGATTTGAGGCGCTGCGGATGTTTCAATGCATGCACCAGGGCCACATGGCCACCCAGTGAATTGCCCAGCAGGTGTACATTTTTATAATCGCGGGCCTCAATAAACTTGTGTACAAACTTTTCCAGACCGCCCACCGTGGTATGCAGCAAATCCAACTCAAACAAGGGCAGCATGGGCACCACCACGGTATTGTGGTGGCGAAAATATTCAATCAGGTCACGAAAATTACTGAGTGCTCCAAACAGCCCGTGCAGCAGCACCAGCGGCTCGCCCGATCCTTCTTCGATATACCGAAATTTATCTAATTGCTTCAGCTCGTAATTCATTGCAACAGGCTCTACAGTGTTGTTGGGTGCTAAAGTAATAGTTTTAGCCGAAAATACAGCAAACGGTACAAGGCGGCAGCAGCGTAACGGTAACGGGCATTGATTCCGATTGAAAGAATTGCTGCAATTGCTGCAACCAGCCGCTTACTGCAGGCAACAGTTTTGCCAGCAGTTGCAACACCGTGGGCGCCAGTTGCTGCAACCACGGTGCCGTTACCGAGTTGTGCAGTGCTTCAGCAGTAATGAGCGACAGGGCAACCGCATAAAACAATAACAAGCTCAACAAAAAAAGATACAGCATGGCATACAGTACAGCCCCTGCCGTACGATTGGCCCAATCCAGCCAAAGCAGTTCGGCAACTTCTTGCAGCAGGCGGGCTGCCAAACGCACCAGCAATACCACGCTGGCAAACACCAGCAAAAAAGCCAGCAAGGGCGCATAACGGGCGGCACCGCCATTTTGTTGCTGTATCCAGGCAGCAACCGCTGCACTGAACCGCAGTGCGGCAAGCGCCCCCACTAACCAGGCAAGCGTGGCAAACAAGGCTACAATCAAACCTTTACGCCACCCTTTTATCAGGGCCAGCAACAGCGTGGCGCCGCAAATTACATCCAGAAACATAACAGGAATTAACCGGCTCCCAGCAGTTCACGAACCAGTGCATTCATGGTTTTCCCATCGGCTTTACCGGCCAATTGCCTGCTGGCTGCCGCCATTACTTTGCCCAAGTCGGCAGCAGAGGTGGCACCGGTTTCGGCAATAATGGATTGCAACGCTGCACGCAGTTCGGCCTCGCTCAGCGGCTGCGGCAAAAACTGTTCGATTACCGCAATTTCTTCCGCTTCTTTTTGTGCCAAATCGGCCCGGTTCTGTTGCTCGTAAATGGCCATTGCGTCTTTGCGCTGCTTCACCAGTTTTTGCAGCATTTTTATTTCGGCATCGGCAGTAACGGTTGCCTCGCCCGATGTTTTCAGCAACAACAGGGCTGCTTTAATGGCACGTAAGCCCCTGAGGGTGGGTTCATCTTTTGCTTTCATGGCCTCTTTCATGCGGGCCATTACCGCTTGCTCCAGGCTCATATCCATAATATTTGGGTGTTACTTATTTTGCTCGTCCCGAAAACGCCGCATAAAGTTGCGGGCGAAATCTTTCATTTCTTCACTAAGCGTCGGCATTCGGGTTGCCCTTGTAAAGGTATCGGCCATGGTCATGAATACCTGATAATAAAATTCGGCCATTTCATCCACCATCATGTCCTTGGTCCACAAATCAATGCGTAGGGCACTTTTATCGGCCGCATCCCAAAATGCCAGCATCATGGCACGGGCACGCTGATCCATATCGGCGGTGCTGTCGGAGGCCTTCCAGATTATGTCTTCGGGCATTCTGTTTTCATCGAGCACCACATCAATTGAAATATTGCTTTTGTGTTTCATGCGAAAAATTGACGGCAAAGGTACATTTCATTTGTCAGGTGTGGTGCTGCAGCAACGCCAAAAACTGGGCAATGGCCGCATCGCGGATTTGTTGCTTAAGTTGCTGGCCATTACGTATTAACTGCGTCCGCAGCGTTTCGTCTTTGTACAACAACATCATTTTGGCTCCCAGCTCCTGAGCACTTTCATTTTCGGCATATAAAAAAGCGGCTCCGCCAACGGCCTCGTGGGCGGGCGTACGCAACACAATGGCCGGCACGCCGGCCTGCATGGCTGCCAGGGCCGATGTGGCATACCCATTGCCTGCAAAAGGTTGTACCAGCGCATAAGCGCTTGCCGTAAGCAGGGCGGCTTCGGCAAGTTCCACGGCACCCGTAACTACCACATCGTGGCGGTGTTTGTAAGTAGCCAGTAGTGCGTGAAACCCATTCTTCTGCCAAAGGTTCGCACCGCATACTACCAGTTTAAAACTGCTGGCTTGCCATTTTTTAAACTGCGAAAAGGCACGCAGCAAGTTCATAAGGTTGGCCTGCGTACAAATAGGGCCGAGGTATAAAAAATACTCGAATCCACCGGTGTACCGCTCTTTTACGGCATCTTTTTCTGCAGCCGAAACCGGTCTAAAAATAGCGGGTACATAGGGCAACAATGTTTGTATGCCGCTTGCTTCGGCCACGGATGGTGCGGCGCTTAACAAGTGCAGGTTGTTGACACCGGAATGGCGCAGGGCCCGCTGCAGGTAGTGTTGGATGCAGCCGGAAGAACAAGTTCCGTCGGGCAAAAACAACCATTGGGTTATTCCTTTAAGGGGCAGGGGGGTTGCCGATAAGGAAAGAAACACATCGGGCCTGCTCCTGCGCACCACAGATGCCAGTTGCCAATTATAAAACAACCGCCACATTAGCGGATTTGCACCCGGCCTTTTTACGGGCTCATAACGCACACTCGTGCCACCCTGTACCAAAGGAGGCTGCTTTTGCAGCAGCAACACTTCGGCAAGGGTAGGATGACCGGCCGTTACCTGCTGCAACAGTTCAACCCAGGCTTCCGCTTCGTATGGAAAGCAGGGAGTATGCAAAAAATCGGAATGAACTACCAGGCGCATGCGGCTGCAAAAGTACTGGAGCCGGCTTTAATGGAATAACGGACACAGAAACAGCTGCCGGTTTGCGAAATTTTCTACGAAAAGAAACAAAATTTTTACGATTGCAGGCCTGAAATGGCCAGTTTATTTTTGAAAGCGAAGCCGCTGTAAAGATTTTGTTTACAAACCCTATCCAAAAAATTCTTCAGCGTATGCTAAAGGGATGTATGTACAAATCAAACTTTTTTCAAACAAAAAAAACCAATTTTTTTTAGCAAAACCGTCGGCAGAAATTCATTGAAACCCCAAACCCGAAAAAGAAAAAAGACTCGACTGACCTTGATATAAAAGTTTGGCCTGCAATTTGTTATAGCAATCATCTCGTAACATCTGTTGTAAAAAAGGCAACATCCGATTGCCCGATTTACAATGTGGATTTTGGGTAACAACCCCGTTTTCTAACGGGGTTTTTTCGGTTAAAAATGCGGGAAAATACGTTGGTTTCAGTATGATGGTGTTGTATATTTGTAATGTTAATCTAGTATCCAACGTAAAACCAAAAGCCATGAAGAAGTCCTTACTCGTGCTTCTGATGTTATCTCTCCAAAGCATCAGCTTTGCACAAAACAATCCCAATCATTCTTCGGGACCGACTTTCCCCTCCGGCAAAGAAAAACACGGTAACAAACCCCAATTGTTTTCAAAAGTTTCGCAGAAAAACGGTGCTGCGGTGCAACAATTGGAGCAAATTGTTTCATTCCGTGTTGGACAGCAGGTAACCATAAACGTAACTCCCAATTTTACCGTTACCGGAACCGTGTCTGCCAAAACCAATGATGCCCCGGGTTTGCATACTGTTATCATTCACAGCACTACTGTACCCGGCATGGTGTTCTCGGTTTCGCGGGTCCAAATACCCGGCGAAGGTATTCAGTACCGCGGAGTTGTAATGAGCCCCCAACACAGCGACATGCTGATGCTGGAAAAAGACGCCGTTACCGGCAGTTATAACTGGAACAAAAAAAGTGTAGCCCATATGATTCCCGACTGAGCCCGTTTTTATCCGTATCCCCCTAAGAAAACAAACGTAAACGCAAAATCCAATCCCATGAAACGTATAGCAAACGCAGCCTTGTGTGCGTTGCTGTTGGCAGCCACAACAACGGTTTCAGCCCAGGTACCTTACAACCTGAACAGTTTCCCTTCAGCAAGCGCCACTATTTATCTTGATTTTGACGGTCAAACCGTGCATACCCCCTACTGGAACGGAGGCCAGCGCTTTGAGTGTGCCCCGCCGGCACTTACCACCGCTCAAATGGAACGCATTTTCAACCAGGTAGCCGAAGATTATCGCCCATTTAACATCAATATCACCACCGACTCCACACGTTACTTTGCAGCTCCGATAAACCGCCGCATGCGGGTAATCATCACTTCATCGAGCAGCTGGTATGGCAACGCAGGTGGCGTAGCCTACATTGAATCATTCCGCTGGGGACTTGAAATACCCTGCTTTGTATTCAGTAATCTTTTGAACAACAATGCCAAAATGGTATCTGAAGCCGCTTCGCATGAGGCCGGCCATACTTTAGGCCTGTACCACCAGTCGTTATACGACGCCAATGGCAATTACCTTATGGAATACAACCCCGGTGTGGGCAGCGGCGAAATCAGCTGGGCCCCTATAATGGGTAACTCATACAGCCGTAACCTTACTTTGTGGCACAACGGCCCCACCAACTGGGGCGCCACCTCCACACAAAATGAACTGGCCATTATTGCTTCTTCGCAAAATGGTTTTGGCTACCGCCCTGATGACGTAGGCAACACCATTACCAATGCCACTCCTGTAATGATGAATGGCAACAATTACGTAATTGATGGTTTCATAAACTCTACTACCGACCAGGATGTATTTCGAATGCAATTTCCTGCTGCCGGCCGCTTTATCCTTAATGGTACTCCGTTTAACGTTGGCGGCGGTTTAAGCTCTGCCAATATTGACCTGCGTGTTACCCTGCTCAATTCTACCGGTGGTACCCTTGCCGTGTACAACCCTTCGGCCTCGGTAATGGCCATAGCCGATACCACATTGAACGCAGGCACCTATTTTATTCGGGTAGAAAACGTTTCGAATGTAAACACCACCAACTATGGCATGCTGGGCAACTACATCATGCAGGGTAGTTTTGTACCCAACAGCACGCTGCCGATTTACAGCCTGCAACTCAGCGGCAGAGTCAATAACGGACAGCATGAACTCAATTGGAGTATTGTTGCGGATGAGCCCATTGATAAAATTACAATTGAGATTTCCAAAGACGGTCGCAGTTTCAGCCGCCTGACCGATGTTTCCGGTACCACCCGCCAGTACAGCTACCAACCCCCATCCGGTACAACCAGTTTACATTACCGCCTGTTTGTGGTAACTGCTTCGCAGCTTACTTACTATTCGAATATTATTCAGTTGCGAGATAGTAAAGGAGGAGGCGGGGGCGGAAATAGTTCCAAGAAATTTAAGCTTGTTACGAATGATGTGAGCAGCGGAAGCCTGGCTCTGAGCAGTACCGGAATCTACGACTGGCGATTGGTAGATATGAACGGCAGGTTATTGAAAAACGGCAAAACAACAGCCGGCATGAATCACATAGCAATGAACAACCTGAGCAGCGGCACTTATCTGCTGCAGGTGATTGACGGCACCGAGATTACCACGGAAAAAATCATTCGCCGGTAATTCTGCACATCAACCCAATGAAAACAACACCTGCTACCTCTGCTTTTGCTTACGTTTGATACCAGAACTGCCTCCGAAAGGGGGCAGTTTCTTTTTTTTCTGCATGGGATGCGTACATTTGTCCACTGATTATGGAATACAATACTACCCGTGAGCCCCTGGTTATACGTGAGTATGGCCGCCACATACAACGCATGGTAAACCACCTGCTCACCATTGAAGACCGTGCCAAGCGGCAGGAGCAGGCGCAAATTGTGATAGAGTTGATGGGTTTTTTAAACCCACACCTGAAAAACGTTGAGGATTTCCGCCACAAACTGTGGGACCACCTGTTTTTGATTTCAGACTTTAAGCTGGATGTGGACAGCCCCTATCCCAAACCCACCCGGGAAACCCTAAAGGCCAAACCCGAACGCCTGCCCTACCCCAAGCGCTATCCCAAATACAACCATTTGGGCAAAAACATTGAAGCGGTAATTGAAAAGGCCCTGAAAGAAGAAAACCCCGAAAAAAAGCAGGGATTTGCCAATACCATTGCCTACTACATGAAGCTGGCGTACAGCAACTGGCACAAAGAAAACGTACACGACGACGCCATACAAAGCGAACTGGCTGCCATTACCAATGGCGAGTTGGAGTTTACCAACAAGCCCTATGTGCGGCACTACCGGCCCAGCGATGACTTTCGGGAGGCAAGGGGCGGACAAAAACGCCATAAGCACTTTCAACAAAGGGGCGGCGGGCGCCAGGGTGGCGGACGCGATAACCGCAACGGCGGCAAATACAAAAAACGCTACTGAGCACTTCGTCATACAACTGGTTGAAAAGGTTGAAGAGCACTCCGCTTCTCAACCTTTTTCATACACCCGTAATGGCCCCCTCTTTGCATACATGCTGTTGTAAACCCAATCTGTAAACACATGAACGCATTTGAAGTTACAGGAGGCAAAAAACTACAAGGCCACATACAGCCCCAGGGCGCCAAAAATGAAGCCCTGCAGGTAATCAGCGCCGTATTGCTTACCTCCGAGCCGGTAACCATAACCAACCTACCCGATATTTTGGATGTAAACCTGCTTATTGAACTGCTGGCCGATATGGGGGTACAGGTAGAGCGCCTCAGCAGCAATGTATGCCGCTTTACCGCTGACCGTATTGATATGGATTACCTGCACAGTGCCGCCTTTCATCAAAAAAGCGGCCGGCTTCGGGGCTCGGTAATGCTGGCCGGCCCGTTACTGGCCCGCTTTGGCCGGGCCTTTATACCCCGGCCCGGAGGCGATAAAATTGGCCGGCGCCGCCTCGATACCCACATTCTAGGCTTTGCGCAGCTGGGTGCCCGGTTCGACTACCACCCCGAAGACGGATTTTTTCACCTGTACGCCACCCGGCTGCAGGGTACCCGTATTATGCTGGACGAGCCTTCCGTAACCGGAACGGCAAACATCATCATGGCAGCCTGCCTGGCGAAAGGCACTACCACCCTTTACAACGCCGCCTGCGAACCCTACGTACAGCAACTGTGCCGCATGCTCAATGCCATGGGCGCCCGCATCAACGGCATTGGCAGCAACCTGCTGCACATTGAAGGGGTGCCCCAACTGGGCGGCACCACCCATGCCCTGCTGCCCGATATGATTGAAGTGGGCTCGTTCATTGGCCTGGCCGCCATGACCCAAAGCGATATTACCATCAAAAATGCCGGAGTAGAACACCTGGGCATCATTCCCGATAAGTTCAGGCAACTGGGCATTGAACTGCAAATGCAGGGCGATGACATTCGCATTCCGGCGCAGGAAATTTATGAAGTACAGCGGTATTTCGATGGGGGTGTGCTCACCATTTACGACCATCCCTGGCCGGGCTTTACCCCCGACCTCATCAGCATCATGCTGGTTACCGCCATTCAGGCAAAAGGCAGCGTGCTCATTCATCAAAAAATGTTTGAAAGCCGCCTCTTTTTTGTGGATAAGCTGATTGATATGGGGGCTCAAATTATCCTGTGCGATCCGCACCGGGCAGTAGTAATTGGCCTGGAGCGGCAGCAACAACTCCGCGGCATTACCATGAGCAGTCCGGACATTCGCGCCGGTGTAGCCCTGCTCATTGCCGCGCTCAGCGCCGATGGCACCAGCATCATTCATAACATTGAGCAAATAGACCGGGGCTATCAGCACATAGATACCCGCCTGCAAGCCCTGGGTGCTTCCATACGGCGCATTAAGGCCTGACAAACCGCTGCCCCAACCCTGATTTGCATCATGGCGCAGGTGGCAACAGCCGCTTACTTTCGACCACCGAAAATGCCAAGAACATGAAAAAAATTTTGGTTCCGGGCGTTCTGCTCAGCGCCGTACTGTTAGTTTTTGCCTTTTTGTGTTTGTGGATGATGCCCATGCTACTGCCGCAAATCGCCGAAGAATATTACAACCCCGCCTTTGTGAACGACCCGGCACGCAACGCCTGGTATTACGTACAACCGGTGGTGCTGGCATTTGGCCTTTCGTGGTTTTGGAGCCGCTTTAAACAACAACTTACCGGCAACTGGTTTTTTCAGGGGCTCGAAATGGGCCTGATTTACCTGGTAATTGCCACGGTACCGGCCATGATTCTTACCTACAGCGCCATTGACGTAACGCTGCATGTCATTGGCACCTGGATTTTGTATGGCTTTTTGCAAGCCACAATTGCCGGCCTCATCTGTGCCCGCCTGCACGTGTAGCCACAGCCACACCCGCATTCCCGCACGATGTAGTATTTTGCGGCGGCATGAAACAGCCTCCGCAGCATCCCATTATTATCATAACCGCCCCTTCCGGCGCGGGCAAAACCACCATTACCCGCCATTTAATGCAGCAATACCCCCTGCTTGCTTTTTCCGTATCGGCAGCCACCCGTGCACCCCGGCCCAATGAGCAACACGGAGTAGATTATTATTTCATGTCGGAAGAGGCCTTTCGTGAAAAAATTAATGCCGACGCATTTTTGGAATGGGAAATGGTGTACCCCGGCAAATACTACGGCACGCTCAAATCAGAACTGCAACGCATATGGCAAAACAAGCAGGTGCCGTTGCTGGATATTGATGTTAAAGGCGCCATGCGGGTGCAGCAGCTATACCCCGGGCAAACCCTTTCGCTGTTCATAGCGCCCCCCTCGCTTGAAGTGCTGGAACAACGGCTGCGCCACCGCGGCACCGAAACACCTGAAAGCCTGCAGGCACGGTTGGAAAAAGCGGCTTTTGAAATGAGTTTTCAAAATCAATTCGACCGGGTAATTGTGAACGACCAACTGCCCCTTGCCTGTGCCGCTGCAACGGCAGCCGTACAGCAGTTTTTGGGCACGCCCCCGGTTGGCACACCCGCGGAAAAGCAGTAGTTTTAAACCATGATCAACTGGTATTTACTTGGCGGCATCGGCCTTACACTGATTCTGGTAGGTTTTTTTACCGGCCTCGAAACCGCATATGCCACCATGAACCGCTTTTCGGTTGAGCTGAAAAAGAAGCAGGGTTTAATCAGCGGCCGCATTCTAAGCGGTTTTGTGGAACATCCCGCCCGTTTTATCGGCTCCACACTGGTGGGCATCACCTTTTCGCTGGTATTGTACGGCTTACTGGTGAACCGCTTTATTGACCCGCTGTGGAAGCAGTTGCCCGATATTTTACAGCGCTCGTTGTTGCGGCTGTTTTTGGAAATCTTTCTTACCTCGCTGCTGGTTTTACTGGTGGTATTTTTATTCATGGGTATTTTCAAAGCCCGCAGCACGGCCCTGCTCAGCTTTTTTGCCCGCCTCATTCACTTGTTTTACAGCATGTTTGCCCCTGTTGCCGCTGCGGTAACCAACCTTTCGCAATGGATACTCAAGTACCTGTTCGATGTACGCATCAACGACAAACGCGAAGCGTTTAACCGTATTGATATTGAACATTTTATCCAACAAAGCCGCGACACCAACGACGATGCGCCTGAACTGAATACCGAACTCTTCGAAAATGCCCTGTCGTTACCCGGCGTTAAAGTGCGGGAATGCCTGGTACCCCGCAAAGAAATTGTAGGCGTGGAAGCCGGTACCGGCATGGATGCCATTCGTGAAAAATTTGTGGAAACCAAGCTCAGCAAACTGGTGGTGTACGAAGAAAACATTGACAACATCATCGGCTATATTCATCAGCTCGACCTCTTTCGCAAACCCTCCCAACTGCACGAAATACTGCACCCCATACCCGCTGTACCCGAAAGCATGGGCGTAACCGATTTGATGAACCTGCTTACCAAACAGCGCAAAAGCATGGCCTGGGTGGTAGATGAGTTTGGAGGCACCAGCGGCATTGTAACCATGGAAGACCTGCTGGAAGAAATTTTCGGAGAAATACAAGACGAGTACGATACCGAAGAATTTGTAGAGAAGCAACTTTCCGACGATGAATTCATCTTCAGCGGAAGGCTTGAAATTGATTACCTGCAGGAAAAATACGGGTTGGAATTTGATCAAAACTCCGAAGCCGAAACCCTTTCGGGCTACATTGTGGAACACCACGAAACCATACCCACCATTAAAGAGCGCATCATCATCGGCAACCTTGAGTTCGACATCATTAACGTAAATGAAACCCGCATCGAAACCGTAAAACTGAAGGTATTACGCTAAACAGTACGCACCCCATTAGCACAGAACCGGTACCTTTGCAGCAATTTTAAAACCCGTGTCTGAAACCGCCCCCCATAAACCCAGGTTGCTGAAACGATTCCGGAAAAAAAAGCCTGAAAATCCACAGGCCGAAATGAGTTTTATTGACCATCTCGAAGAACTGCGGTGGCATATCATTCGCTCCCTCATTGGTGTGGTACTGGGTGCCATCGTGGTTTTTGCTAAAGTGGAATATGTGGTTGACCGGATTTTAATGGGCCCCATCCACAACGACTTCATCACCTACAAATGGCTGTGCGCCCTGGGCCAAAAGTTGCACACCAACGAACTGTGCCTGCAGGATTTCAAGCTGCAGTTTTTGAGCAATGCCATGACCGAACAATTTTTAATGACGTTTACCATTGCCTTTACCGGAGGCTTTGTGCTGGCGTTTCCGTACGTGTTTTGGGAAATGTGGCGTTTTGTGCGGCCGGCCCTCAGCCCCAAAGAACTGAAGGGAACCAGGGGCGCCATTGCGTGGGTTTCGATACTGTTTTTCATGGGTGTTGCCTTTGGCTACCTCATACTCACCCCCTTTATGGTGAACTTTTACAGCAACTATTCGCTAAGCCCGCTCATCGAATTCAAACCCACCATCAGCGATTATTTTGAAAACCTGGTGTACCTAACAGTTGGCGTGGGCCTGCTGTTTCAGCTGCCGGTAGTGGTGATGCTGCTTACCCGTGTGGGCATTCTTACCCCCAACACCCTCAAAAGCGTTCGCAAATACGCTTTTGTGGTGATTTTGATTGCCGCAGCCATCATTACCCCCTCCACCGATCCGTTCAGCCTCATGCTGGTTACCATGCCCTTGTATCTTTTATACGAGTTCAGCATCAGCCTCAGCATGCGCATACACCGCCGCCAGATGCAGCAAACCGACCACGAGTGGGAATAATCCTGCGTTTTCGGAGTACAAACGCTATTTTGCTACCTTTATTGCCTTAAATCAACCCAACCACCGTATGAACGTAGCTTTTGATTTAACCAAACCCGTAGCCATTGGGGCCGACCATGCGGGCTTTGAATATAAAGAATACCTCATTTCGTTTTTGGAAGGAAAGGGGATTTCCTATACCGACTTTGGTACTCACTCGGCAGAAAGCGTTGATTACCCCGACTTTGCCCATCCTGTAGCCAACGCCGTTGAAAGCGGACAGGCAGCTTTTGGTATTCTGTTGTGCGGCAGTGCCAACGGTGTGGCCATAACTGCCAACAAACACCAGGGCATCCGCGCCGCCATTTGTTGGGGAGTGGAACTGGCGCAGCTGGCCCGCCTGCATAACGATGCCAACATTATTTGCATACCTGCCCGTTTTGTGCGGGAAAGCGATGCGGAAAAAATGGTGCACACCTTTATGACCACTTTTTTTGAAGGTGGCCGCCACAGCAACCGGGTGAAAAAAATTGCCTGCGGCGGATAATAAAAAATTTCTGCCACTTATCCCATTAACCCGGCATGCCGGGTTTTTTCGTTTATATTCGACCCCGATAAAAACACATATGACTATGTTTCGTTCACTGTTGTTGATGCTGGCTCTTGTAAGCGCCGGCTCGTTGTTGGCACAACGCCCCGATAAAACGGCGCAACGTTTTGCCGCCACCATTACCCAGGCCGATTTAAGCCGGCACCTCTACATTATTGCTGCCCCCGATATGGAGGGCCGCGAAACCGGCATGCCCGGCCTGCGCAAAGCCGCCGATTATTTGATTGAACAATTCCGCAAAGCAGGCACCCTGCCCGGCAACAACGGCTCGTACGAACAGTTTTACCCCATTTACCGCGATACCCTGCTGCATGCCGCCATCACCATTAACGGTACCCCCTTTGTGTTTGGAACCGATTTCACGGCCGCCCTTAATAGCATCAACACCACCCGGCTGTATGCCTCAGAAGTAGTACTGCTCGACCGGAACGATACTACCACTGATATTGCCGGCAAAGTGGTACTGCTGGCCGGCCGACAGCCGGCTATGAATCAGCTGCAAAAAATCAGTCAGCGCCAGCCGGCCGCCATTTTGTTTGCGCAACCCGGCATTGAAAAAGAACCCAACCTGCGTTCGGGTAACTTTTACAAATCGGCCTTCCGGGCCCGCCAAACGCCTCTGTACATTCGCATCTCCGAAAAAATGGCCGAAGCGCTCGTAAAAGCAGACTATGCCCAGGCAAAAGAGCAATCTTTCGCCACCAAAACCTATCCCACCCAACTGGTGCTGGATTTTGAAAAAGATGTACGTTGCACACAGGTATCGAACATACTGGCCGTGGTAGAAGGCAGCGATAAAAAAGATGAGTGGGTAGTAGTTACCGCTCACTACGACCACGTGGGCATAATACGCGGACAATTACACCCCGGAGCCGATGACGATGGCAGTGGTACCGTGGGCCTGCTGGAACTGGCCGAAGCTTTTGCGCAGGCCAAAGCCGCCGGTAAAGGACCCCGCCGCAGCATATTGTTTATGGCCGTTAGCGGCGAAGAAAAAGGTTTGTGGGGAAGTGAATATTACAGTAACAATCCTGTGTATCCGCTCGAAAAAACTTCGATCAACATCAACATTGATATGATTGGCCGCAAAGACGATAAGCTCGGCTCGCTCGACAGCAACAACCACGTGTACCTCATTGGCGACGACAAGCTCAGCAGCGACCTGCCCCGCTTTGTTGACAGTATCAACAATCTGTACACGAAACTTATTCTTGACCGTAAGTACAACGATCCCAAAGACCCCAACCGCCTGTACTTCCGCAGCGACCATTACAACTTTGCCCGCAAAGGCGTACCCATCGTGTTTTTCTTCGATGGCATTCACAAAGATTACCACCGCCCTACCGACACGCCCGATAAAATAAACTACGACCTGTTGGAGAAGCGCACCCGCCTGGTGTTTTACCTCACCTGGAACGCGGCCAACCGCCCCAATATGATGAAGCGGGATTTACCCCTGAATATTCCGGAGCGTTAAGAAAAAATGTAATAACGCATAGTAAGAACCCCGTGCACTCCTTATGAGAGGCACGGGGTTTTAGTTTACAAATGATGGCACTACCCAAAACTAAAAACCGAATACATTGCAGTGCCAGGGCAATACTGGTTATACATACTTTGCGCCTAACCGTCTTTTCGGCTTTCCCCTTGCAGCCTGCACTGAGAATTTTGCAAATGGAGTAAAACAACTTTAGCGGCATACGTGCTTGCATCCACGCTGTGTAAGCTCTTTTTCTTCTTTCTCAACAGTTGTATTTTCTGAACTTGCAAACAACCGGACAACTATGCAGCATTTACGTAAATAACAGAATCAGCAACTGCGCCGCAATAATGCGCAATATCATCGTCAACGGATACACCGTTGCATAGGTTACATTGGCCACCTCGTTTTGTGCCATTTGGTTGGAAAAGGCGAGCGCCGGCGGATCGGTACTGGCGCCCGATAGCAGGCCGCACACTTCAAAATACGTTTTGCGGAAGTAGTAGTGGGCAATGATGCCAACCGTAAGCAGGGGTATCAGCGTAATGGCCAGGCCCATGGCAATCCAGGTCCAGGCGGCACCGCCGGCAAACGCATCGGGCAGGTAATGGCCGCTACTCAGGCCCACACTGGCCAAAAACAACCCGATGCCCAGCTCCCGTAACATCAGGTTGGCACTGTAGGTTGTGTATTGGTTGAGGTAAATTTTACTGCCATAGCGGCTGAGCAGCAAAGCAATGATGAGCGGGCCGCCCGCCAACCCTATTTTTACCGGTATGGGCATGTCGAAGATGTAAAACGGTATGCTGCCCAGCAGCACGCCCAGCACAATGCCCACAAAAATGGGGGCAATATCGGGCACATCCAGGCGCTTCATTTCATTGCCCAGGGTTTGTATAACATGTTGCACGCCTTCGGCAGTGCCTACCACTTTTACATGGTCGCCCAGTTGCAGTACCAGGTCGCCGTGCGGCACCATTTCCACTCCGGCGCGGCTCAGCCGGGTAAGCGTAAAATCGTTGCTGTGCAACTCGGCATAATCGCCCAGGCGGCGGTGGGTTACATAGGGCTGCGTTACCACCACAATGCGGCTTTGCAGTTCGCTTTGCGACGCCTCTTTCAGGTTCATGGTGCTCTCTTTACCAATGATGAGCTTCAGTAAGGGTATTTGTTCTTTGCGGGCCACCACCAGCATTACATCGCCTTCGGCCATTTTGGTTTGCGGCTTGGGGGTAATGATTTCGCCGTTGTGATACATCCGCGATACCACAATGGGCTCTTTCAGTAAATCAAAAAGTGTACGCAGCGGCTTTCCGATCAGCTGTTTGTTTTCGAGTTGCAGATGTACCGAAACGGGACGGTTGCTTTGCAAAACCTGCAGTTTACGGTGCAGCTCCCGCTCTTTTTCCAGGTTCACTCCAAAAACGCGACGCAAAATCAATAAGGAGCCAATGATTCCAAATACGCCAAACGGATATACGAGGGCATAGGCCAGTGTAATAAACGACACCTGATTTTCGGGTATATGCAGGTCGCGGGCTGCGGCCTGTGCCGCACCCAACCCGGGGGTATTGGTGACGGCGCCGCTCATGATGCCCGCCAACACCGTAATTTTTTCGTGAAAAACGAAATAAAGCAAAATGGTTACCAAAACGCCAAGGCCTACTACCGCGGCAGCCAGGCCATTGGTAATGGCGGCGTTTTTTTTGAGCGATGAAAAGAAGCCCGGCCCCACCTGCAAGCCAACGGCATATACAAAAAGAATGAGGCCAAACTCCTTCACAAAATGCTCGGTTCCTTCGTTTACCCGAATGCCCAGGGCCGACAAAGCCAGCCCCATAAACAGCACCCAGGTTACTCCCAACGAAACTCCCAAAAACTTGATGCGTCCCAGCCAAATACCCAGGGCAATCACCAGGCCATATACAATGATGGTTTGCGGAATGCTTTGGTACGATAACAGGTGGTAGAGCCAATCTTTCATAGGGTACAAATGTAGCGGGAGTATCACTGTTGAAAACTAACCCAAATCAGCTGTCCGGGTTATAGTGCGCAGCAATTGCAACAACAGTAGGCTGCGCCATTTCATTACTGCTTCCGCGCAGGCGGGGAAGTGAAACGTTTTGTTGAACTATTTATAACGCGTTGTGCTATTGAATTACCAAAATCAAAGAATGGAATCTTTGAAACTAGAATGAAAAAAGATTTTGTACCTTTTTGCGTGCCCAAAAAGGGCACCCGAGATCGATTATCCGCCTTCATAAATTTCCGGCGGACAGGCAACCCCGATCTCGGGGGCAGCCCTGATTAA
>JBKBIL010000002.1:0-417193 GCA_046297415.1 Lacibacter sp. | reverse complement strand
CCCGCATCGTCAAATCATATTTTTTGCATCGCCCGTAATACGGGTCAGCTGCATCAGAAAAAACATGATTTGACGATGCGTGCAAAAATCAAAACTGACACAGTTTATGCAACAGTACCAAGAAATCGAACCCGCACAATAACTTTAGCTTTGTACATAAGACCACTTTTTTTAATTGCTACGCACAAAAGTGGTCTTTTTAAAAACTTTTCATTTTTATGCTTATTGAGTTAGTCTTTCTTTTGCTTGCACACTTACTGCAATTTTCATCTGCAAGCCAACTTCCACAAAAAGAAAACCTGCGGCTTGTTTACCTGTATAGAGCCATACGCGATACGACCGGGCAAAAGGAAATGATTATTGATACCATGCACCTCGACATTTATCCCGATTCGGCTTTTTTTTACAGTAAAGATTATTGCGAAAAAAAATTACTGCTACGAAAAGACAGCGACCGCCTTATGCCCATGCTTTTTTCAGGCATGGTAGATGGTAACGAAATGTTGAAATACAACTCATTTGGATTAGAAGAAATTGTTGTAAAAGATTACGGCGCCAATACGCTTAAATTTTTCTTCGATATTTACGTTTATTACACGGAAACATTACCCGTACAAAAGTGGATTATACACCCAGACACGCTAACCTTAAAAAACGGCATATTCTGCCAGAAAGCAACAACAACTTTTGCTGGCCGGGAGTATGTGGTATGGTTTTCGCCTAAATTTAATGTAAGTACAGGCCCCTGGAAGTTTCACGGACTGCCGGGCATGGTTGTAAAAGCTTATGATACCCGCCTGCAATTTGGCTACGATTTTATACGCATGGAAACATTTACTGGTAATTCCGATTATTATTACTTACCCGAGGCCCCGAAAAAAACGACTAAACAAAGCGTGCAGCAACGCATGAAACTTTCTTTTGAAAACGCAAAGGCCTATGATGAAATGCATGGCATTACCACCGGAATTAAAGACAATAAACCGGCCAAACGTTACAATCCGCAGGAGCTGACATGGGATTGAAGCTGGAGTTATAATTTTTAAAAGTCTCTTAGCGGCTATACCGCTTACGTAAGTAATTTTGAGATTACTTCTTTACACATAGGAGGAAAAACAATGAAATATTCTGGCTAACGTAGTTTTAGTACAGCATTGAGGCCAATAAAAAGCCTTTTGAGAATATTAAATACTCGTTAATACCAGGGAGTATCTATTTTAAAATCCGAACACTTTCGAAAACCAATTCGTAGCAAAAAATTAAAAATTCATAAAATCAACTGTTATGGGGCTTGCCCTTTCCTTTGCCGGGCTTACGGCGCTGGCAGCCGACAGGCAACAGAACAACGATGCAGGCATTTATTGCACTACAGTTACTGCATGCGGACAAACAACTGCTATGTGCATGTTTACTAAAGGAGAACCAACGCAAAAACAAATTGATGAAGCTATTGCACAAACGAAAAAAGAACTATGTAAAAGTGGTGCCTCTCTTGAAACAGTAGAAGCTGTTTCGCCTGATTTTTAATAGGAACTTCTAAATAAAGGGCATTTTTGTTATATATGCAAAATGCCCTTTTTTAATTAAATACAATTAATATGCCTACAATTTTATTGCTACAACTGTTACTGCAAACTCTTTTTCAACAGCCAACAGCTGCAACGAGTTCTAAAGAAAACCTACGCATTGTTTATGTTTACAGAGGAACTCTTGATACTACCGGTAAAAAAGAAATTTTACAAGATACCTTACACCTTGATATTTATCAAGATTCAGCTTTTTTTTACAGCAAAGACTACTGTGGAAAAAAAAGTACTTATGCATAAAGAAAGTGAACAACGCCGACCAATGCTATACTCAGGCCTCATTGATGGAGATGCGTATGAAAAGTATATTTCGTATGGTTTAACAGAAATCATAAAAAAAGATTTTAACACCAAACTTCTATCGTTTTATTGTGATACCTACGCTTATTACCAGGAAAATTTGCCCCGCCAAACGTGGACTATTTTACCCGATACAGGAACATCGAAAACCGGAATATTTTGCCAAAAAGCAATCACTACTTATAGCGGCAGAGAATACATTGTATGGTTTGCCCCCAAGTACAATGTAACAACCGGCCCCTGGAAATTTCATGGACTGCCCGGTATGATTGTAAAGGCGTATGATACAAAACTTCAATTTAGTTACGATTTCGTGAGGATGGAGACCTTTACCGATAATAGTGATTATTATTATGTACCTGAAGATGCCCAAAAAACCAGCAAGCAAAACATACAGAAACGCATGAAACTTGCTTTTGAAGACAGACAGGCATATAATGAGATGAATGGTTTGTATATTGGAATAAACTATAAGCAAGCACCTAAACGTTACAATCCACAAGAATTAATTCTAGAATGAAAATACTGTTTGGGTTTTCGTTATTGATTCTCGTTACGTTACCACTTCACAGTTTCACGCAATCCATTCAAGGTTATATTAAAAGCAGCGATGGAAAAATTCTGGAAGGAGTATCGGTACAAGCGGTAATTTGCCGCCAGGAAATAATCCGTCACTTTGCAATTTCTGACAAAAAAGGTTTTTTTGATTTAAGAGTAACGCTACCTGCAGACAGCCTCTGCCTTGTTTTTTCGCACATACAATTTGCCAAAACAATAATACCGGTGAAAGAATGGAAACAACAGGATACCGTTACCCTGCTGCCACAAAAAACCATTGAGCTGCCCACCGTTATTATACAGCAAAAGCCCTATACCCGGCAGGGCGATACCATTACATTTAACGTAAGCGCTTACGATCAGAAAAACCTGCGCAGTATTGGTGATGTTATAAATAACATACCGGGCTTTGAAACCGGCAGTAATGGCGCAATAACCTATCAGGGAAAACCCCTCAGCAATTACTACATCGAAAACCTCGACCTGCTGGGCGGCCGGTATCCATTAGCCAACCGGCAGCTGCCAAAAGAAATGGTATCGCAAATTCAGGTGTTTTTACGGCATCAGCCCATACGAATGCTGGATTCTCTTATAAAACCTAACAACGTGGCCATTAACCTGAAGTTAAAAGAAAATGCAAAAGGCAAATTACTACCCTCACTACGCAGCGCTACCGGTGCCAATACCCTTGGGCCGCTGGGTGAACTTAATTTTTTGCTGACCTACTTTTCCAAAAAATTTCAGGCGCTTTCAAACGCCCACTATAACAATATTGGCACGCTAAAGGAAGAAGAGTTGAACGGAGTGGTACTGGCAGGAAATTTCTTCTTACAGCATTTTAGCGGGTGGAACAATCCCGTAACGGTTACCGAAGCCTTAATGCCTCCTTTGGGCAGCCGGGTTTTTTCATTTAACCACAGCGCCGCAACCGATGTGCATGTAATAAAAAAAACAAGTGAATACGGAACCTTAAAATGGAATAGCGGATATGTGTACGAGCACAACCGGCAACAAACGGCACTGGCTACAACCCTATTTACGGGAGCCGACACCTTGCATATTATTGAAATCAATCGCCTCCGTAATCAATTACATGCCGTGAAGTTGGGTGCCAATTATACGTACAATGCACCCAGGCTTTATTATACCGCCGAGGCCACTTATACCGGCAGACTTGCTGCGAACAAATGGGCCGAAACCGATGGTTCTTTTGAAAACCGCCAGGCCTTAAGCGCCCCCGAAAACGAATTGCAAATAAAACTGAACGCTTACAAAACAATAAAAAAATGGATTTTAAACGGAGGCACTTTATTTGTAACTAACAACGTACAATCGAATTTGGTAGTTACTCCCGGTATGTTTCCCGATTACTTTAACCAGGGTAAGCCCTACTCAAATTTTGACTATTATGTAAACTATGCAACCCTTATTTCAAAAAGCATTCTTACCGCCAAAAGAAAATTAGGAAAATCTGAGTTTACAGCCAGTTTAACCAATGTAACCCAGCAGCACCGATTGTCAAGAATAGGTCAAATAACCACCGATACCGCACTGCAACAGGCGCCGAACTTTAATCCCAACAGCGCTCAAATGCTTCAGAGCAAACTAACATTTACCCCCGAATGGAAAATTCAGATAAAAAAATGGTTTTTTGAAATGCAAACTCCCCTTTCATACTTACGCAATCAATTTCGTAATGTAAACAGGAAGCAGCTATTTAACCAATATTTTCCCGAACCCAATGCAACAGTTGGTTATAAGTTAAATAAGCAAAACTATTTTAGCGTAAGCATTAAATATGAAAACGATTTTGGCGGCTTCTTTTCCCGTGTACCTTTTTTACTGCTGAATAATTTTCGTTCGGTTTCTGCCGGCATTGACTCTCTGCTGCCGCAAGAAAAAAACCTCATTGCCGAAACAGGTTACTCGTACACCAGCCTTATGGAAGATTTTAACCTGCGGCTCAACTACAGCTCTTCCTGGCAACACCTGAATTACAATACAGCTTTCAGTTTTAGCGAACTTCTACAAACCACCCATACGGTTGCCGCTTCCAACCGGGCTTGGCAGCAAAAAGCCGATTTGCAATCCATGAAAATTTTAACCAACTGGCAAACAACCTTAAAATTCAAGATGCAGCTTTCCGATTTCAGATTTGTGCAAATCCAAAATTTTATCAATACACAGTTCAGAATTGCGCAGGCCGGAGGTTCGTTCAACCTTTCGGTACGTAAAATAAAAAATACTGTACTAACTGCTAATACCGAGCTGCAAAACATATACACGGCACAAAAAGGTTTACAACTTCAAAAAAATTCAACCATCCACTCGGGTAATCTCTCCATTACGGTATTTTTAAAGAAGCGGAAATGGGCTATTGAAAACTCGCATCGTACCGTACAAATTAGCGGACAAAGCACCGCATTTTATTATCAGCCCAATGTAACGGTAAGCTATTTTGCCAAAAAACAAACTTTTGAACTTGCCGCTACCAACCTTAATAACAGCAAAACTTTTTACAACTTACAGGCTTTTCAAAATATAATCTTACAAACGGCTTATCAACTTAGGCCGCTTGAAGTTTTATTGCGGTACAGTGTGCGTTTTTAATGAAAGATCCATTTTCGTTGTAACAATACAAGCTATCATAAGCGCCATCAATACCGTAACCAGTACACCCGTAAATCGTCCATGTAAACCGTTGCCTCGCTATCGGCATTCCATAAATAAACGGCTACCCGGTCAAAGCGTTCACCGGGCAAACGGGCATCTACATACATCCGCTTTTCTTCGCCTGCCTGCAACAAACGAAATACCCGTATCATATTGCTTTGCACCACCGCATTGCCGTTGTAAAATTTGATGATAAACTGGCACATGCGCCAGGTATTCCACTCTTTTTGGGGTGCGTAAAATAAGGCACTGGCCCGCAACACGCCTTTTGTTCCGAAAGGAAACTGAAAATTGATTTCAGGAGTAAACTGCACGCCTGCAGAAACATACATCCGGCGATTGTTTTCAAAAACAGCAGTTGCCGCTGTAGTATTGGTATCAAAATTATTTTCATAAACAAGTTGTGCCTGCCGGGGTGGTGTTACTTGCTGTTGTTCGTTATCGAGCAGCAACACCGTTTCGGGCGGCACCCGGTTGCGTAAGAAAATGGCTTTTAAGTAGGCGCCCGTCATTTCGCCGGGGCGTAATAAACCACCCTTATGCGCCTGATGCGTAAGCCAAAGGTTATACACCACACCCAACAACAGAAAACCGGCAATCGCCATTTTTAAATTGTATCGCCACCGCGTGGCCTGCTGAAAAAAAGCGGCCAGGGGAAAGGCCAGTACCGGATAGGCCTGTACCATGGCACGTATGCCCAGGCTACCGCCATACCACCAGTTTTGCCAGGCCATGCACAGGTACGCAAACAGTAAAAAGAATGTAAGCGCCGGCCAAAAAATGGAGGGCAATTGTCGGTACAGCATAACAAAGCCCGGAAAAATGAGCAGCAGAACAGGCGAATACAACAACCATCCCCCCTTGGCGCTGAACCAGCTGTTCCACCAGTGCGGATGCAGCCAGTCGAACCCTTCTTCATAACTATACACCACCCATTCATTTGCCACGTACTTCCAGTAAAACAGCTGGATGGAGCCAACAGCCAGCAGCACCAACACAAATGTTACGCCATAGCGCAGGTTGTGCAAAAAAAAGCGCAGCCTGCTTTTCAAGTCCGGCCATCCGGCCACACCCCACCCCACAAACAGCAGGCACGCCAAAATTTCCGTGGGGCGGGTTAATGCCATCAATCCCGCCAACAAGCCAATGAACGCCGCACGTAATACGGAGGGCTTTTTATAAAAAGAAATGGTTTGCCATAGCAACACGGCATAAAGGGTAAACAGGGTGTTATGCGTCATGGCCCCGTCTATGGCAGCATAGTTGAGGTAATTGGTAGCCGCTGCAATCACCAGCAGCGTTAGTGCGGTGGCGGCATCCGAAAAATAGTACAGCAAAATTTTTCGCAATACCCATAATCCCAGGCAGGCTATCAGCAACATGCCCACCCCTATGCTCATTTGGTAGGGGTAAGAAAATCCATCGTTGTAGTATTTGGTTTTTTTGGCAATAAAATGCCCGGCGAAAAAAAACGGACTGTACAAAAGCGCCTGCCCTGCCGGATATTTGATTACATAATTGCCCGATGCGTGCCGGAAAGCCTGCTGAAAATCGGGTGTGGGCTGGTAGCGCTGCAGCACCTTATCGCGAAAAGCAAGTTGTTTTACATCGCCGTAAATAAACACGGCGGGCAAATACAAATAATAACCCAACACATCCCAACTAAGGGTGGCCTCGGTGCCGCGCTGTTGCCATTTGGGATAATACAGCACCCCGGTGCCCAACACCAGTGCACAGCTCAGCAGTAAAGCAACTTTCGACAGCTTCATGGGGTGAAAATAAGAAAAAGGGCCTGCCTTGCGGCAAGCCCTTCTGCATTGCAACAGGAGATTTTTATAAACCAATAATCGGCAGTTCTTTTTCGCGGATGAGTTTGTTAAGGCGGGGAATGTCGTCGGCCGTTAGTTTACGGAAGCGTTCCAGTTGCGCATCGGCCTGTGCACGCAGGTCGGCAAACACTTCGTACGACTGCCGGGTGGGGGCATTTACGCCGCTGTTCACCACATCAAATAAGCCGCTGAGTTTATCGTTCAGGCGGATGGGATAGTTCAACACATCCTGACTGCTGCGGGCTTTGGTTTGATACAAGGCTTCTTCAATAGAGGTTAACGTGCCGGTAATGCTTTGTGCCAGCTCCGTAATTTCTTTTGGCACATACTTGCCCTGGCGCTCCACAAACTCTTTCACCTGGTTGCGCAGGCTGCGGATATCTTTGATGGCTTTTTGCACTTCGTTGAACTTTTGCTGTATTTGCAGCAGCAGGTTAAACTGTGCTTCATAATCGGCCTGCGAAATGGTGTAGTTGGGGTCGGCCTTTACTTCAAAAGCTACTTCGGCCGAATCGGTACCAACCACCACACGTGCGTAGTACGTACCGGGCGGAGCGGTGATGGCGCCGGGTACGCCGTTCCACAACACCATACCTTCGGCGGGTTCTGATGCAGGGTATTGCAGGTTCCAGGCAAACTGGTTCAGTCCGTTCCGTACTTCCAGTTTGTCTTTTCCGGTGGTACTGTAGGTACGGATGGGCTTTTTGTTTTTATCGAGAATGGTTATGGCTGCTTTGGTAGAATCGGTAACCTGCTGCACATAGTAAAAGAGAACCGCACCGGCCGGCGGATTGGCACCGGCATTTCGGGGCGGGCCCATGCGGCCGGCACGCTCGCTCACCTGCATGCGCCAGGTGGGGCGCACGTTAAATACATGCAGGCGTTTGCCCAAAATATCGGAACCCGCTTGCTGCAGTACGCTCAAATCGTCTAACACCCAAAAACTGCGGCCCTGCGTGGCAACAATTAAGTCATTTTCCTTGATGGCAAGGTCGGTTATGGGTACAATGGGCAGGTTCAGCTGAAAGGGCCGCCAGTTGGCGCCATCGTCAAACGATATATACATGCCATATTCCGTACCGGCATATAACAGGCCCGGCCGTACCGGATCGGCCCGCAGGGCACGGGTAAAGTGCATGGCATTGATGCCGTTGGTAATGCGCTTCCAGGTTTTACCGTAATCTTCGGTTTTGTAGATGTAGGGCGTATAATCGTTCAGCTTGTAGCGGGTGCCCACAAAATAGGCGGCGCCTTTTTTAAACGGATCGGTTTCCACGCAGTTCCACATCATCCATTGCGGCGCGTCTTTGGGGGTTACGTTCTCCCAATTTTTTCCGCCATCGCGGCTTACGTGAATGAGGCCGTCATCGCTGCCGGTCCAAAGCAAATCTTTTTCCAAAGCCGACTCCGTTGCGGTGAAAATGGTGCAGTAATATTCTACACTGGTATTGTCTTTGGTAATGGGTCCACCACTGGGTCCCTGTTTTGACTTGTCGTTGGTAGTAAGGTCGCCGCTGAGGGCCGTCCAGCTTTGCCCTTCATTTTCGGTTACAAACAATACGTTGCCGGCAGCATACAGGCGCTTGGGATTGTGCGGCGAGAAAAAGATGGGAAAGTTCCACTGAAAGCGGTACTTCAGCACATCGGCCCCCGCTCCCATCGGATTATCGGGCCAAACGTTGATGGCCCGGTTTTCGCCGGTACGGTGATTGAGGCGCGACAGGTAGCCGCCGTAATTACCGCCGTACACAATATCGGGGTTGGTGGGATCGGCCACCACATAGCCACTTTCGCTGCCGGCTGTGGGCTCCCAGTCTTGCTCCGTAATGCCGGCACCGTTGGTACGGCTTTTAATGCGGATGGTAGAATTATCCTGCTGTGCTCCCAAAATGCGGTAAGGCACACTGTTATCGGTACTAACCCGGTAAAACTGAGCCGTGGGCTGGTTCATGTACGTACTCCAGTTATTGCCACCGTCAAAGCTGATCTGGGCGCCGCCGTCGTCGGCAACAATCATGCGATTGGGATCCTGGGGGTCAATCCACAAATCGTGGTGATCGCCATGCGGTGTACGAATGGCCTGAAAGGTGCGGCCGCCGTCGCGACTGCGCATAAAACCCACATTGGGGCAGTACACCACGTCGGGATTTTTGGGGTCAACAAACACTTTGGTATAGTACCAGGCACGCTGGCGAATGTTGTTGTCGTTGCTCATCAGCTGCCAGGTTTCGCCGGCATCATCGCTGCGGTACAGGCCGCCGTTGGCATTTTCAATGAGGGCATATACACGGTCGCTGTTGCTGGGAGCGATGGCTACGCCCACAATGCCCCAAATGCCTTTGGGCAATCCTTTTCGGGCCGAGATATTGGTCCAGGTTTCGCCGCCATCGGTGCTTTTGTACAGGCCACTGCCTTCGCCGCCACTTTCGAGGCTATAGGGGGTGCGAATAACCCGCCACATACCGGCATACAACGTATTGGGATTGTCGGGGTCTATGGTAATTTCCGCCGCTCCGGTTTGATTGTTTACAAACAGCGTGCGCTTCCAGGTTTTACCGCCATCGGTGGTTTTATAAACGCCCCGCTCGGTATTGGGGCCAAACAAGTGGCCCAGTACTGCCACCCAAACCACATCGGCATTGCGGGGGTGCACAAGTATGCGTACGATATGCCGTCCATCTTTCAAGCCAATATTGCGCCAGGTGCGTCCGCCGTCATCGCTGCGCCACATGCCGCCTAAGCCCTCGCTTACATTACCCCGTACCGTATGCTCGCCTTCGCCCACATAAATCACACTTTCGTCGGATGGGGCAACCGCAACGGCGCCAATACTGCCGCCAAAAAAGCCGTCGCTGATGTTCTTCCAGTTATTGCCGCCGTCGGTGGTTTTCCAAACACCGCCTCCGGTAGCGCCCATGTAAAAAGTAGTTCGGTTTTTATAGCTGCCGGCCACCGCCGCGCTGCGTCCGCCGCGGTAGGGCCCAATGGAGCGGTACTGCAGTGTATGGTACAACTGCTCCCACTGATACCAGGCCGGCGCCGCCGGGGCTGCCGCCTTTTTTTGCGCCCCAACCATGCTGTTGCAGAACAGCAGTATTGATAAAAACAAACCGTTTTTCCAGTACATAGCAAACAATTTTATTGCTTGTAAAGTACTAAACCGCAACGAAACCCGGTGGGGCCTGCTCAAAAAATATGATGGCTGGTAAGTTGCGGGCCCCGTGCTTGTAGTGCCGTTTGCAACCGGAAGCAAAACTCGTTACTCAGTTCTTTTTTTCGTAGCAGCGTGGGTGCAAAAACAACCCGTCGGCACGTAAATAAAAACCCCGGCTGCAGCCGGGGTTATCTTATTGATTCGCTAAGATGTTTACTTTGCCGGTTTGAATACCGATGCATCAACCGGTTTATTGATTTCCACTTTTTCGATGGTCATATCGGCATTAAAGCCCGGGCCCAACGGTATGGAAATATTCATCGGCACAACAATACCTTCCGGAAGTTTGGTGTGATTGCTGTAGCCGGTGCTCAACTCAAACTCCTGGCCGTTGACCTTACGTACCGAAACCGTTTGTACCAGATAAAACGTTTGGGGATGAAAGTACATCGTTTCAACTTTTCCCCATTTGTAGGTGAGTTTCAGTTTGTGGCATTCGGTACCCTCCACATTTTCTTTACCCAGGTATTCCACTTTGTGGCCTTTGGCGGCATAATCAACCAGGGGGCCCTGCGCATCCAATCCGTCTTGACCGTCTTTTACCTCATCGGCACTCATGGCTTCGGGAGCAGCCTGGCCCTGAAAAGGCATAAACGACCAGCCTTCGGTAGGCGTTACAATTTGGTAGCCGCTCATGCCCATCAGCGATATATCCTGGCGGGTACCCTGGTTGTGCAGGGTGGTCATGGTAACCTGAATGTCGGCACCCTGCACGTTCATGCTGCCGGTTTGCACCATACTGTTCACTTTCTTCCAGTTATCGGCACCTCCAATTGCGGCAAGGTATTTCGAAACAATTTCATCGGCGGTTTGGGCCTGTGCCTGCACAAAGCCAAAGGCGGTAACAAGCAAAAGGGCAAAAATGCGCATCGGTTTCATGTGTTTTGTTTTTGTGATGTATATAAGTTGAAGATTGAAAACACTTGTTACAGGTCTTTGGGCTGATAGGCTTTGGCATCCACCGGCTGATTGGCCCGGATGGTTTCATAAAACAGGCTGCCGCCCATACCTCCCACAATGGTAACCTTGTAGGGGAAAACAAACCCGTCTTCATTTTTGCGATAGTCGGCAAAATCGGTAATGGCTTCGCGGTTTCCGCCACGGCCGCCACCACCGCCGCCGCCCCATCCACCCGGGCCGGCAGTACGTACAATGTAGTGGGTAGTGGCATCAATGAAGTAGGTGATTTCCCGGCCCGATTTGAGAGTGAGCTTCACCTTCCAGCAAGGCACCCCATCCACATCTTCTTTACCCAGCAATTCGGCCTGATGGCCTTTTTGCGCATAATCGAGCAGGGGGCCAGCGCAATCCAGTTCGCTTTGCATTTGAGTAAAAGCTTCGGCCGGCATGGCTTCAAACTGACCCGTACGGGGATTTTTACGCCAGCCTTCTTTATCGGTAACCACGGTGGTCATGTTAAACATGGCCGATTCAATTTCCTGTCGCATCAGTTTCCCGTCAACCTTCCAGATTTTTTGCGTGATTTCAGCGCCGTTTTGCAGCACGCTGGTCCCCTCCATGTACAACGATTTTAGGGTACGCAGCTTTTCTTTACCGCCCAGGGCGTTCAGGTGCTGGTCAATAATTTCGGAGGCGGTTTGTGCCATGGCCGTGGTAACACCCATGCAAAAAAGGGCAGCCATCAGGCTTGTAAACTTTATTTTCATACGAGTTGCAATTTGCATCCTATAAAATTAAATACCGGTATTGTACAGGATCGGCCGCAATGGCGTAAATTGGCGGCTTTCCGCACAAAACGGTGTGAAGACGCTATGAACCATTTTTCCATTGCAGGCAATATAGTAAACATCCTCAAAAAGCAAATTGTTGTTGGCACGGTACATGTTGCCGATGGCCGCATCCGCCACATTGAAGTTACCGGCGGGCAGGTTGACCCCGATTTACCTTATTTGCTGCCCGGATTTATTGACAGCCACGTGCACATTGAAAGCTCCATGCTGGTACCATCGGCATTTGCCCGGCTGGCGGTAGTGCACGGCACCGTAGCCACCATTAGCGATCCCCACGAAATTGCCAACGTATGTGGGGTTGATGGTGTGGAATACATGATTGAAAACGGCAAACAGGTACCGTTTAAATTCTTTTTTGGCGCGCCCAGCTGCGTACCTGCCACAAGTTTTGAAACAGCGGGCGCCGTGGTAGATGCCGCAGCAGTAAAAGAGTTGCTGCAACGCCCCGAAATTAAATACCTCAGCGAAATGATGAACTTCCCAGGCGTGCTCAACGGCGAGGAAGAGGTAATGCTGAAACTGCAGGCCGCCCATGCCGAAGGGAAACCGGTAGATGGGCATGCCCCCGGCCTGCGGGGCGATGCCGTTCGGCAGTACATCAACGCCGGCATCAGCACCGATCATGAATGCTTTACCCGGGAAGAAGCCTTTGAAAAGCTGCAATACGGCATGAAGATTTTGATACGGGAAGGCAGCGCCGCCCAAAACTTTGAGGCACTGATTGAGCTGTTGCAACAGTACCCCGACCATATGATGTTTTGCAGCGATGATAAGCACCCCGACAGCCTGGTGGAAGGCCACATCAACCAACTGTGCGCCCGGGCCGTGGCCAAAGGCATTGATGTGTTTCATGTGCTGCAGGCCGCCTGCGTAAACCCCGTATTGCATTACAACCTGGAGGTAGGACTGCTGCAGGAAGGCGACCCGGCCGACTTTATTATGGTGAACAACCTGCAGGAATTTCGGCCGCTGAAAACCTGGATTAATGGCCGGCTGGTTGCAGAAAACGGCGAAAGCCGCATCGAAAAAACCGAGGTACCGGTTATCAATCATTTCGGCTGCAGCCCCAAAACCGAAGCCGACCTGGCATTTCATCATTTAAAGTTTGGCGAAACCGATGCGGAAAACATTGAGCAGGTGTATGTAATTGAAGCGCTGGACGGGCAACTCATCACCCGCAAGCATATTGAACCGCTCAGTTCGTTTGCCGTGAAAGACGGCCGCATTTACGCCAACCCCGAAGCCGACTTGCTGTACATGGTGGTGGTAAACCGTTACCACGATGCGCCGGTGGCCAAGTGCTTCGTAAAAAACTTTGGCCTCAAAAAAGGCGCCATTGCCTCATCGGTTGCGCACGACAGCCACAACATCATTGCCGTTGGGGCCGACACCGCCTCGCTGTGCCGGGCGGTTAACCTGGTAATTGGCGCCCGGGGCGGTATTAGCGCCGTGGGCGATGCAGAACTGTTGCTGCCACTGCCAGTTGGCGGACTGATGAGCGCCGACGATGGGTATGAAGTAGCCAAAGCCTACAGTACCCTCGACGCTTACAGCAAACAGCTGGGCAGCCGCTTGCGTGCTCCGTTTATGACGCTTTCGTTTATGGCGTTGCTGGTAATACCACACCTCAAATTGAGCGACCTGGGCTTGTTTGATGGCGATGCGTTCCGTTTGGTATAAAATTTACCCGGGCTGGTGTATGCATACCCGGCATTTACGTACGAAGCGTTATATTTAACCATCAAACTTCACGTATGCGCAAATTTCTGCTTTACTTCCTGCTGGTGGTACTGATTGTTGTATCGGGTTTCATATATTGGCGGTACTTCTATGTTTTTGGTGAAGGAGTAAAATCCGGAGAGCTGAACTATTTGGTGAAAAAAGGATACATCTTTAAAACCTACGAAGGCAAACTCATACAAACCGGCTTCCGTTCCAAAACTCCGGGCTCTATTGCCAGTTATGAATTTGAGTTTAGTGTGGTGGATGACAGTATTGCCAATATTCTGATGCTCAACAGCGGGAAAGTGTTTGAACTGCGCTACAAAGAATACATGGGCGCCCTGCCCTGGCGGGGATACAGCAAATACATAGTGTACGGTATTATTGACATGCAAGACAAGTAGCAAAGCTAAAATTTGCCGGATCTTTATTTTCCCTCACCTGCATATAACACAAAAACAGCCGGCCGCTTGTGCAAGTTTACCTGTACCGATTTCCAGGCGGCAACCGGCTTGCTGCAAATCCACTCCGTTGCCGCGGTAATATCGGCCGCCACGCAAAGCCGGGTATCGGGCCGGCAATGGGTAAGCAGGGCTTCCAGTAACTGATGGTTGCGATACGGCGTTTCAATGAATAACTGGGTGGTATTGGTGCGGGCCGATTGTTCTTCGAGTTGTTTGATACGCCGTACCCGCTGCCCGGCGTCAATGGGCAGGTAGCCGTGAAAGGCAAACTGCTGGCCGTTACAACCGCTGGCCATTAACGCCAACAGCAGGGCGTTAGGCCCTTGTAAAGGCCGCACATCGGCCCCAAGGTCGTGCGCCACACGCACCAGTAATTGGCCAGGGTCGGCCACGGCTGGGCAACCGGCCTCGCTAATGATGCCAATATGCTTTCCGGCCTGCAGCAGCTGCGCCAGTTGCTGCTGCACGGCTGCTTCCGCTTTATGGATGGTATGCCACTCAAACGTGTTTATGTCAATCGTACGGTCCAGCAATTTCAAATACCGGCGGGCGCTGCGCTCATTTTCCACAAACAAGGCCCGGCATTGGCGCACCGCAGCTAACAGGCCAGGCGCATTGGCGGGCAGCACGCCTTCGTGCAAAGGGGCCGGTATCAGGTACACCACAGGCATCAGGGCGTTTCGTTTTGATGGTACAAGCTAAGGGTAGCGGCCACAACGGCGTAAGCAGGCGCCAGCACCCAGCCCACAAACGGCAATAGGTGCATCAGGTAAAACACCATACCGTTGCCAATGGCCAGCCCTTTTTGGCTACCAATAAAGGCAATGCTTTGCGCAGGCGTAAGCCGATGCCGTTCGGCACTGTAATCGAGCATAGAAAAACCATAATAATAACACTCCACCATAAAGGCAATAAGCGGGCTCACCCAACCCACCACCGGCACTAATGAGAACAATAATATGGCAACGAGGTAAACCGTTTGCCACAAGCTGTTGCGCAAGGCTATTGTAACCGAGCGCCCGATATCTTTCAAAAACTGCGGAAGGCTGAACGGATAGGCAACGCCCTCTATGATACTTTCCGTTTTTTCGCTCAGGTAAGCAAACAGCGGTGCCCCCACAATTAAGAAAAGATACTTGAACAGCGAAAAATAGAAAAAGAGCAGAATCAACCGAAAGATGATGGAACCCGTGATGAACAGAAAATTCAGCCAGTCGAGTTGCATGGCATCGAGCCACGACTTGATGTGCAGTACTTCAAACAGCCAGTCTAAAAAGCCGCCCGATGAGTTCCAAAACAGCCACATGCCCGCACCAAACATTACCGCATACAGCATGCCGGGTATTACAATCCATTTCCATAACTTGTGGCGATTGATAAACGCATGTGCCCTAAAGTAGGCCTGTATTGCTATGACCAGTTCTTTCAGCAATCGTACGAATTTGTAGGGTTAACAAATAGTGTTTCACAGGCCCATGCGGCAAAATACAAAAAAATGCAGCAGCTAACAGCTGATTTTTACCTGCAGAGCGATGTGGCAGCCGTGGCCCAACAGCTGCTGGGTAAAGTATTGGTGCATCAATACAACAACCAACTGTTGGCAGCCCGCATTGTTGAAACGGAAGCATACGCCGGCATACACGACCGGGCTTCGCATGCCTGGGGCGGCAGGCGCACACAGCGTACCCAAACCATGTATGCCGCCGGAGGTACTGCATACGTGTACCAATGCTACGGCATACATCAACTGTTTAATGTGGTAACCAATGCCGAAGGCGTACCCGATGCGGTTTTGATACGCGCCGTAGCGCCGCTGTGGGAAGTGCCGTTGCAACACAAACCCGGCACACGCCTGCCGGGCTCCGGACCCGGCCTGGTAACCCGCTTGCTGCAACTGAACCGGCAACACAACGGTATGAGCTTGCTGCAGCAATCGGTTTATATTGCCGATGATGGCTTTCGGCCCACCGCCATTGCGGTAAGCCGCCGCATTGGCGTAGAGTATGCCGGAACTGCCGCCAACTGGCTATACCGGTTTTTCCTACCGGAGCACCCGCATGTTACCCCCCACCCCATTAATAAAGAAGCGATACTGTTGTTATGAACACTACCCCTATCAAACGCTATGTTACGGGCTTTGCCGCCGGGCTGTTGCTGGCTGTCCTTACCCTGTGGTGGAACCCGTTGCAATTGCAAGCGGGCGGCGCCCGTGCACTGGCGGTGGGGATATTGATGATAACGTGGTGGATTGCCGAAGTGTTGCCCATGCCGGCCGTGGCATTGCTGCCCCTGCTGCTGTTTCCGCTGCTGAGCATTGAAACCATCGACGCCACGGCACAGGCCTACAGCAACCCGGTGATATTTTTGTTCATGGGAGGTTTTCTGATTGCCGTTGCCATTGAAAAATGGAACCTGCACAAACGCATTGCCTTATTGATTGTACTGAAAACCGGAACCAGCGGCAACCGCATTTTGCTGGGTTTTACCCTGGCAACCGGCTTTTTGAGCATGTGGCTCAGCAATACCGCCACCACCATGATGCTTTTTCCCATCGCACTCAGCGTTATTGCCGTGCTGGAAGAACATCCGCAACCCGGCAGCAACCCCCGCAACTTTGCGCTGGCACTGCTGCTCATTATTGCCTGGGCCAGCAATATGGGCGGCATGGCAACCATCATTGGCACACCGCCCAATGTGGCTTTTGTTGCATTTATTGAAAAGAAATACGGTTACAGCATCAGTTTTTTTAGCTGGATGCTGCTGTGTTTGCCCCTTGCCGGGCTGCTGCTGGCAGCACTGTACTGGATATTGGCACGCTGGCTGTACCCTTCGGGTATCCGTAACTGTACGGCCGCCAATGCCTACATCCGCTCCGAGCTGGAAGCCCTGGGCCCCATCACCAGCACCGAAAAACGGGTACTTGTTGTATTTGCAGCCACCGCGTTGTTATGGATGAGCCGTTCGTTACTGAACCGTTATGCCGGCGTTGCGCTGGATGATAACATGATTGCCGTACTGGGCGCGGTAGCGCTGTTTGCCACACCTGCCGCAAAAGCCGACCAACACACAAGCCGGTTTTTATTGCAATGGAGCGATACCTCCCGGCTGGCCTGGGGCATACTGCTGCTTTTTGGGGGCGGCATTGCGCTGGCAAATGCGTTGGAGAAAAACGGCATTATGAGCATGATTGGCAACACACTTGCCGGCGGCGGTGCCATTAACGGTATTGTATTGGTGCTGCTAATAACGGTGGTTTCTATTTTTTTGAGTGAGGTAATGAGCAATGTGGCACAGGTAATTGTATTTGCGCCGGTGCTGGCCGCCCTTGCCGATGCGCTGCACCTCAGCCCCCTGTTGCTGGGCTTACCCATGACCCTTGCCGCCAGCGCCGCAGCCATGCTACCCATGGGCACGCCGCCCAATGCCATTGTATTTGGCAGCGGCCGCATTCCGTTGCGGGAAATGCTGAAAGCCGGACTGATAATGAACCTCATCAGCATTGTGCTGATAACCCTCTTCTGCTGGTTTGTGTTGCCGTTGGTGATGCAGTAGCTATTGTCCTAACAATGGAGCCCCAATCCGTTTGATTGTAAAACAACAGAAAAGCAGTTTAAGGGTTATTTATTAACCGCTTCAAACGCCTCCAGTCCACATTCTAACCATGTTTTAAACTCGGCGGCACTGGGCGTATATCCTTTGGTGCGGGTGAGCGCCCGCTCCTGCAAATCGAGAATGGCATATTGCGGTTGCGCCACGGCATTGAAGTTTTCGCTCTGGAAAGTGGCCCACAAATCACCTACGGTTACTATTTGTTTTTCGGCGCCGGTTTTGGTAATGAATGTTTGCTGGCGGGCGGCCGGCAGCACCCGGCGTTCATCTACATACAAACTCACCACCACAAATTTATTTTGCATCAGGGCTTTTACTTCCGGGTTGGTCCACACGTTTTCTTCCATGCGCCGGCAGTTTACGCAGGCCCAGCCGGTAAAATCAATCAGCAGGGGTTTGTTTTCGGCGCGTGCCCGCTTTAGGGCTTCTTCATAGTCCCGCAGGGGCTCCAGCGCATGTTCGCAGTTCACCGGATTTTTATACAGGCTGTAGCACAAAGGCGGCGGAAAACCGCTGATCCAGCTGAGGTTGGCTGCTTTGGTATTGGTAACTCCGGGGGTAAGGTACAAGGTGGCCGCCGCAAACAAAGCTATAAAGGCCCAACGGGTTTTGCCAATCGTAATCTTTTTATCGTCGTGCGGAAAGCGGATAACGCCCAGCAGATACAACACAATGGCAATGCCGATAACAATCCAAATGGCAAAGAAAGTTTCCCGCTTCAGCAGACCCCACTGCTCTACCAGGTCGGCATTGCTCAAAAACTTAACCGCCATGGCCAGCTCCAAAAAGCCCAGCACCACTTTAACAGTATTGAGCCAGCCACCGCTTTTGGGTAACGATTGCAACCAGTGCGGAAACAGGGCAAATATGGCAAAGGGCAGTGCCAGTCCCAAACCAAAACCTCCCATGCCGAAAGTTAATTGCCAGGCACCACCGTCTTTGGTAAGCGCACCCGCCAGCAACGAACCTAAAATGGGGCCGGTGCAACTAAACGAAACAATGGCAAGGGTAAGCGCCATAAAGAAAATACCGCTCAAACTGCTGATGCTTGCCTTGGAATCGGTAGTGCTGGATAAACTGCCGGGTAGTGTAATTTCAAAGTAGCCAAAAAACGAAATGGCAAACACCACAAAAATTACAAAGAACACCAGGTTGAGCCACACATTGGTGGAGATGTTATTCAGAATTTCAGGATTGGTTTGATCTAACAAATGAAACGGAATACTCAGCAACAGATAAATCAGGAAAATAAAAAAGCCATATAGCATGGCACGTCCAATGGCCTGCGAGCGGGTACCGCTGCGCTTGGTAAAAAACGAAACCGTAAGCGGAATTAAGGGAAACACACAGGGCGTAAGCAGCGCAATAAGGCCGCCAATGAGGCCCAGCAGAAAAATGGACCACAGGCTTTTGCCTTCCGTACCTTCATCGCCACAGGCTGTTACCGGATTGTTTACGTCAATGCTTTCAATTTTAATGCGGTCTTTTTGAGATACACCGCCTTCCAGCGGTACCTCAAATGCAAATTCCTGCGCCGGCAAAAACTCATCGGAACCTCCCGTGGTATAAACCAGCGTTCCGCGAAGTTGCGCCGGCACCACGCCGTCAATACGGATGCGTTGCCGCAGCTCCACTTCATTCTTGGCTACCACCACTGTTGCTCCGTCAAAAACCGGATCGGTATGGTCGGTGCCACCTTTTAGTACCTGAATGGCTTCGGTACGCACAATGGAACTGTCTGAAAAAACAACGGTAATAGAATCGAGGCCTTCGGCAACTCCCGAAAACAGGTAGATGAACTTACCGGCAGCCGGCTTGCCTTTTATCAACAGGTCGTATTCCTGTGCAGTAACCTTTTTACTGGTTACACTCCAATTTACGACTGGCACACCCTGAGCGTGTACATGCGACGCAACAATAAGACCGGAAATAAATACCAACAGCGGCGAAAGCAATAAGCGCATAAGCAGGGCTATTGAACACATCCGCCCTGCGGTGCAGGGCGGCGTGCAGTTACAGACTTACAGAAAATTTTACTTTATCGGGGGGGAGGCATTGCTTATCATCGCAAACCATAAACTCAATCTCGCCACTCAATGCAGTTTTCACGGCTCCCTTGGTGGTAACTACCTGCACAAACTCTACCTTATCGGAGTAAAACCGCGACCGCGAAGCGGTTGCCTTATCATATTGATCGTACAACTTCCCCACTTCTTTGATTTCGCCTTGCAGTGTTACCAGCGGATTTTTGTTAAACCGGATGGTAGTGGGCAAGGCAATGGCATCTTCGCTTTGTTTTTGGCTGTACAGGTGCCAGCCCTTATCGATGGTGGCCACCATACGTACTTCATATTTGTTGGCAGCCAGTTTTTTGGCGGTGTACGTCCATTTTACTTTTGTGCCGCTTTGGGCATAAGAAACGGAGGTTACCACTACGGCCACAAAAAATGAAAGTAAAGGTTTCATAGCTGTTGTTTTAAAACCCGGTGCAAAGTTACGGCCAAATTTGCACCACAATTGTTGCAAAAGTTACAATTAATTGATGATGCAGATTTTAACAGGTACAAACGGACAGCATCAGGCCACCACGCCGGGCATAGTTAACAAAGTTTTGAGAATTTCCACCCCGTCGGTATTACCCAGCAGGGTACTGGTGGCCCGCTCGGGGTGCGGCATCATGCCCAGCACATTGCCCGCTTTGTTGCAAATGCCGGCAATGTTGCGCAACGACCCGTTAGGATTGGCCGCTTCGGTTACATTACCTGCGGCATCGCAGTAGCGGTAACGAATCTGGCCATTTGCCTCCAGCTCATCCAGCGTGGCCGCGTCGGCATAGTAACGTCCTTCGCCATGCGCAATGGGAATTTTCAGAGCTTTGCCATCGGCACCGGTGATGTACACATTTTTGCAAATAAACTTTTGATTGGCGTTGCGCAGCAATACGCCGGGCAGCAGGTGCGATTCGCACAAAATCTGAAACCCATTGCAAACGCCCAATACCTTGCCGCCCCTGTTGGCAAAATCAATAACACTTTGCATCATGGGGCTGAAGCGGGCAATGGCCCCGCAGCGCAGGTAATCGCCATACGAAAATCCTCCGGGCAGCACAATGCAATCATCGGTGGAAAACATGCTCAGGTCTTTGTTCTTATGCCAAAGCATGATTACTTCCTGGTTCAAATCGTGCTCCAGGGCATGCTGCATGTCGCGATCGCAATTAGACCCCGGGAAAACTACAATACCAAATTTCATAACTGCAAGAAAAGCCAAAGGTAAGGCAATGGGCTTACACCGGCGCGGTGAAATAATTGATTACCACCCAGGCAATGCTCAGCCACACCACCACTTCGGGCAGCTTTTTACTGCGAGGAGCGGTATAAAAGCCGGCATGAAAAAAGCTGATGGGCACCGCGGCCAGCACATAGTGGGTAAGGCCTCCGTAACTGTTGATGAACGGCAGCACCAGGCAGATGATGAGATATACCAGCATAAAACTCCAGCTTTTGCGGGCATGCACCAGCATGCGTACCACAAAACGGCGGCTGAGTACAATGCCCAGCAGTAAAGGAAGTATAACAAGGCTAAGGGTAATCCAAAAGTCGGAATTGAAGGGAATATCCGGCAGCCGCATGCGTTGGGCCGGCACCAGCGTATCAACCAGGTACCACTTATCCCAAACAAAAAAATACACCAGCACAAAATAAAAAGGAGTAAGCAGCCCTACCAGGGCAACCAGCCATTCAGATATATAGAAGGGGCGGTATATAGCCAGTGCCACAATAAGCAGCAGCAGGTAATACACCGAAGGGAAATAGATAAACGAGCAAATTCCAAATCCAAAACCCAAATTAAAAAGATTTTCTTTGGGATGGCTGTTGTGATACAGACCTACCATGCGGGGCCAGGCCCAAACCAAAACGGTATTGATGATAAGGCCCGGCGAAAGCACATTCCAATCGGGTACCAGGCTAGTAATCAACAAAAACGAGAAAGCCGGCAACAGGTTGGGTTGCGGAAAAAGTTTTTGCGTATTGATGAGTCCGTTAAACGTAACCGCCTGTAAAAACAGTAACAAAAAGCTGAAAATGGGGTACAACCAGGGGAACAACGCACCCACCGGCCGCAACGATTGCAGCAGCGATACATACAAAAACCCATCGCTGGGGGCGTACTGCGGTACTGCCGGCTGCAAAAAATAAGGCAACTTTAGCAAAATGCCCAGAAAAAACAGCAGCAGTACGTTTAGCGGATTATTACCGGAAAACAGGCGTATCACGTACTATCGTTGTTGAGATGCAAACTTTTTGAAAGATCGGCAAACCGCCAAATTAATTCGGCCTTTGCTCAATAGCGTAACATCGCCAATACATACCGGTTTTTATAAACAGCCGGCAGCAGCAACTCATGATTGCTTACCTGAACGGCCAGCCGGTACAGCAGGCGATAACCGGGCTGCAGGCCCCTGATTACCGGCAGCCGCTCCATAGCCAGGTTCGACTTTATGAGCACGCCCTGGGGCACAACACCCGTACCCGGTACCCACTCGTTGTAAAAAAGCAGTAAAGCATCGTTGCGCCGCAAGGCCGCAAACGATACTTCGGCGGCAATGTTCGACTGCTGTACTTTATTGAAAAACTTCACTTCGTTGATTGCGGCTGCCTCATTGAGGCTTACCAGCAGCAGGTTTTCGGCATTGAAATACCGCTCGCCGGCATCGGTACGGTTCATAAATATGGTGGGGGTATAATCCGATTCGATAGCGCCGTAGGCAACACTCTTTTTTTGTTCCTGTTCCGAAAAGTTCAACGGGCCCGATAAGGTATTATTCCATCCGTCGGGGAAAGGGCGCTGCCAGCGGTTGATATTGGTTTCCCGTGCGGCGGTATTTAAACTTTCGGCAACCACCAGTAAGCCGCCGTCGGCTTTGGCAACCACGTCGGTAATGTAATAGTCGTTAAAAGCAATTTCCGTACTTACCTTGCTGTTGGCCAACTGGCGCTCCCTGTCGCTAAACCGATAAGCCGCCGTGGTAACCGCGCCATCGGCACCCATTTTTACTGCCGCCGTAAACAGCGCATCCACATTTCCTTTGATGTGGGCCGATGCAAAAGCTACCAACGTACAGGTTTGCTGCCGGTTGTTTACATGTAGCAGCACCCGTTCGGGGTAGAGGGCGAAAAGGGGTACACGCTTTACGTGCAAGGTGCTACTGCCGGCCGGCAATTCATAAAAAACCAACTGCTCAATATACCCTCCCTGCCGCGAACGGCCGGCTACTACAAAAAATAAATTACCGTTATCGGCCAGTTCAACTGCCTCTATGTTATTGCTGGCAGCAAAGGATGGAAAACGCAGGCGTACGCTTCGGGCAGCCTGACGGGTGGCATCAAAAAAAATCAAATCCAGATACAGCAAGCCCGAACGGGTACCCCGGTTTACCCGAAATAGGGCCAACTGATCGCCCAGTTTCGATTTTACCGGGTAAAAACGCGAAGCGCCCGTACGCAGCAACGGAAATGAATCGAGCACCTGTGCTTCCGATACGGTAAAATTGCGGTTGTTTACAAAGGCGGCGGTAATGTACTGCCAATTGT
This sequence comes from Lacibacter sp., assembly GCA_046297415.1. Classification (GTDB taxonomy): domain Bacteria; phylum Bacteroidota; class Bacteroidia; order Chitinophagales; family Chitinophagaceae; genus Lacibacter. Next base: position 393,893 of record JBKBIL010000002.1, on the reverse strand, counting down.
TGTGAGGGTATGTTGCAAACAGATGCACGCCAGAGGGATGGGCAAGAAAAGCAATGGGCCGGGCCTGTTTTTTCTGCGAAAAAAGCGGCACCCGTTGTTGCACCTGCAGTTGTTCGTTGCAATACAACAGGTAATCGTTGCCAACACCTTTGCGGTATAGCACATACTGTTCGCCTGATTTGCCAATCACTTCAAAGTCGGTATAGGCTTTTGCCATAATGGCATCGGGCGCATAAATGATGGCCTGAGCAGCCGGCCGGCCTGCCCATAACAGCAACCCAACGGTAATTGCCCAACACTTCATGCAGGTATAACAATGTTATTACCCAAGCGTTGAAAATGCAGATCTAATTTTCAAGCCGGTGCCACTCCTGCCACCTCAAAATTCAATGCGTGCGAAACAGTACGTATTACGGTACACTACCGGCACCAGCATTTCACGGGCCGACACCTGCTTGCCAAAGCGAATCATGAACTGATAGCCCCTGTCGAGACTGCGCAGCGGCTGTTCCCGTTTTACTTTTCCGGTGGGGTCGAGCGACTGGGCCGACAGCAGCGGGTTCCGCCGGTTCCATTCGTTATACAGGAACAACAGTTCGGCGCCGGAGTTCATTATTTGGTACGACAGCAGAATGTCCGAATTATCATCAAATTGCTGCTTGGCTACTATACTGGTCCAGTCGAGCATCGCGTCTTTGTCGAACGACAGAACAATGATGTTATCGGCATAGTACCGCACCTGTTGCCTTCCCCCAAAACTATTCCAACCCCAGGGCGTATTCCACATCCAGGGGCTTCCCCACCCCCAGGGGCTGTTCCACATCCACGGACTGTTCCAGCCCCAAAAACCACCGCCCCACGGCTGCCCCCACAACCAGGGATTATCCCAGCGGTTAAAGTTATTACCCTGGCTGCTGGAGTAAGCACTTTCGGCCGTCATCAATACCCCTCCGTCGCGCTTTACAATAAAATGCTTAATGTAAAAGTCGTTCAGCGCCACAGAGCCCCTGCTTTCGCCACGGGCTGCTTTGCGCAAATCTTCGTCAAACTCAAAAACCCGCTCAATATCGGGCGTTTCCAGATCTTTATTCACTACGGCCAAAAACAGCCCGTCAATATTGCCTCTACGCGACTTGGAGTAAAATGAGGCAAGTATATAGCGGCCGTTGGTATTGTCAACCTTAATGCGCAATTCATCCAAAAAAAGGCCAAAGGTTTCTCCATTTTGCATTGCTTTTTCTTCGGCTTCAATATTTACGGTTACGGTTGTGGGAGCCGTACCCCGCCCATCGGTACGAACCACGCTGCGCTGATAGCTGGTTAGCCGCAGGGGATACACCTTTACAGAGTCTTCGTAGGTGCGCAGCACGCACAGGCGCGCTCTGCTGATGTACTCCTTCTGCCCCTGCCGCATTACGTGCGTGAACAAGAAGTTGCCTTCGTTGTCCAGATAAAAATCGGCAATGGCATCTTTATTGTTTTCAATCTGGTAGGTAAAGGCTGCTTTACGAATGGGCAACAAATTATTGCTCAGCAATAGGGTTTGAAACTGAAACTCATCGCGGTAGCGGTTGCGCATTTTAAACACCATAAACTTCTGCCGGTCGTCGCTGGCAAGGGCGGTATAAATTTTACTGTCGCTGCCGGCATTTAACTGGGTGGTATCCAATTGTACCGGTTCGCCAATGGTTTTACCGTTACCGTCAATACGTACCCCCATACAATACACTGTGTTTTTACGGGAGTACTGATAAATAACCACCACATTTTCGGGATTGCTGAACACATCCACGCTGCTCACCCGTTCGGGAATGAAATCGAGCAATACTTTGTCTTTCTGCTTCATCTCCGCCGTATAAATCGAAATGTAATGGCGATTGCGGTAATTTTTGTAAACCAGATAGTTGTTGTTGTACTTACCAAGAATTTCGAATTGTATGTTGCGGCTGTCGTCGCGGTCGGGTTCGGAATAAAAAATGCGTTGTGCAGTAAGAGGCACAGCCGCCAACAACTGCAATAACAAAAATGTTAACAGAATATGTGTATGTGATTTCATGTTGATGTTCAAACTTTTGAAATTAAAGTTACAAGCAAAGCCGGCATTTGCTGCCAAACAGCCCGTTAAAAATTAACTTGCAACAACATAACAATAAAAGCATGGCAACAGTTTGCATTACAGGAGGTACCGGCATGGTGGGGCGCCACTTGAGCCGTTTTTTATTACAACAGGGTTATCGCGTACTGGTACTTACCCGTACCCCCGGCAGTACAGAGCGCAACGGCATTGGCTACCGCCATTGGGATCCTGCCACGGGCACGGTTGCAGCCGATGCCATTACGGAAGCCGATTTTATTGTGCACCTGGCGGGTGCCGGCGTTGCCGATAAGCGTTGGACCCGCAAACGTAAAATTGAAATCCGCGAAAGCCGCACCCGCGGCAGCGAAACCCTGGTGCAGGCGTTGCGTACCATCCCCAACAAGGTACAGGCGGTAGTGAGCGCCTCGGCTATTGGATGGTATGGCCCCGACAACGGCACTGCTTTTACGGAAGATGCCCCCGCCGCCACCGATTTTTTGGGAACCACCTGCTCGTTGTGGGAAAACAGCATTGCACCGGTGGCCGAAATGGGTATTCGACTGGTGCGCTTGCGCATCGGTATTGTGCTGAGTAACGAAGGCGGTGCTTTCCCGGCTTTCCGCAATCCGCTGCGCATGGGCATTGCCCCCATTTTGGGAAGCGGCGAGCAAATGATCAGCTGGATACATGTGCACGACCTTTGCCGCATGTTTGTTTTTGCAATGGAACAGCCGGCACTGAGCGGCGTGTTCAACGCTGTTGCCCCGCACCCGGTAAGCAACAAAGAATTCATGCTTGATTTGGCGCAACAACTACGGGGCAAAGCCTACATACCGGTGCCCGTGCCCGCATTTGCCTTACGTTTGCTGATGGGCGAAATGAGTGTGGAAGTGCTGAAAAGCTGTACGGTGAGCAGCCAAAAAATCAGTGCAGCCGGCTTTCAGTTTGTGTACCCTACCCTGCACGCTGCCGTGCATGAACTAATTACGGAAACCGGCAAAAAACTATAGTTACTGAAAAAATTTGCGGCTTTCTCAAAAATTGGTATCTGTTTTTTCGATTATATCGAGGCAGGCAATGCATCCATACAGCCGTAGAACAATCCGAGGCAGAAGACGCGCTGCATGCTTTACCTCAGAGGTCGCGTTTTTTGTAAATCCAATAGCAGAGGCCCCAAAATACCGCGGTATATAAAAGGGTGAACCACACGTGCTGCTGCACCAAACTTAAACTCCGCTGATACACTTCTTCATTCAGCCTTCCCAAAAAGGCGGGCACGGGCGTTAAACGGTCCGACACTTCCAGCGGCAAAAAGCGCCCGGCATCGTTGGCATACTTTTTCAAGATACCCATGATGATGTTTTCAAGTATCAGCATGTAAAAAATAAAAATGCCCAAAGCAATAAACGCCCTGCGGATGAGCATGCCCAGCAAAAAGGCAAACGATAACTGCGAAAATACCTGCAACCCAAACAAGCCGGCGTAATAAGCCAGTTTCCATGAATCGGCATTTACCCCGGTAGTATTGTAAAAACCGATCAGGAGCGTAACAGCCAGGTTCAACACCGTTACCAGCAGGGTAATGAGTACCACGTTCAGAAACTTTGCCAGCAAAAATTCATTCCGGCTCCACCCGTCAATAATATTCTGTCGGTTGGTTTTAAACGCGTATTCGTTGCTGATGAGCATGATGATGAGAATGGCCGGAATGAACACGAAAACCGACGACGCGTATGCCACCGTACGAAACACCTCCGGAAACGTAAAGGGATTGCCCACCAGCATTTTCAGCAACTGGGCTGCCATGTCTTTGTTGTTGAGCTGTTGCCGGTACAGCAAATAGAGCAGTCCGTTTATGCCGGGGTACGATAGCAGGGTAACCACCATAACCCACCAAAAACCGGGGTAGTTGCGTATTTTCAGCCATTCGGTGCGGAGCAAATGCATCATGTGTGTTGCTTATATATTTTCAGGAAGGATGGGTAAGCTCGAAGAACTTTTCTTCAAGCCGCTTGCGCTTTAGCAGCAAGTGCTGCAACACCAATCCTTTTTCAAAACAATAGCGGTTAATGACATCCAGTTGAGCGGTACCCTTCGGAAAATGCAGCTGCACATACTTGCCGGCGTGCAGTACCTGCTGTGCGCCGGGGTAATGTTGCAATGCGGCATAAAGGCCGGCTGCATCGGCTGCCGCCACTTCTACTATATCTTCATTTGCCATTACATCGTGCACGGGGCCGGCGGCCACCAGGTTGCCGCTTTTTAAAATGGCCACATGGGTGCACACCCGCTCCACTTCATCCAGCAGGTGGCTGGCCATGATAACGGTATGGCCTTTGCGACTGAGCTCGATAATCAGTTCCCGTATTTCGGCAATACCTACCGGGTCGAGGCCGTTGGTAGGCTCGTCCAGCACCAAAATAGCCGGATCGCCCAGCAGGGCCGCGGCAATGGCCAGCCGCTGCTTCATACCCAGGCTAAAACTGCTGAAGCGGCTGTTGCGTCGCTCGTACAGACCCACTTTTTGTAAAACAGAATCAATGGCAGCAGCATCGCCCCGCCCGCTGATGCTTTGGGTGATGCGCAGGTTGTTTACCGCCGACAGGTAATGGTAAAAGTTGGGAGTTTCCAGCAAAGAGCCGATGCGTTTGCGCAAATCGGCCGAGGCTGGCTGCCCCATCCATTCGAAACTGCCGCCGTCGGCACGCAGTACATCCAGCACAATGCTGAGCAGCGTGGTTTTACCGCTACCGTTGGGGCCCAATATGCCAAACACGGCCCCTTCGGGCACCTGAAAACTTACGCCTTTCAGTGCCTGCACCCTTCCGTACGATTTGGTAAGGTTGTTTATGGATAAAATGTGCATGTTGTGGTTATCGGTTTCTGGTGCAACGTACCGCTTTCGTACGGCGGGGCTTTGTTAGTTGCGGATGGGGCGACCGCTGGTAAGCACGCTTTGAATGCGCTCCAGCGTTTTCTTTTCGCCACACAAACTCAAAAAGGCTTCCCGCTCCAGGTCTAACAGGTATTGTTCGCTTACAAGCGTAGGCGCACTCAAATCGCCGCCACACATTACATACGCCAGTTTACGGGCAACCAGCGCATCGTGGTCGGTGGCATAGCCGGCCCGCCACATACCGTTAATACCGGCGTACAAAGCCCCCAAAGCCGAACGGCCCAGCACTTTTACATCGGTACGTTGCACGGGCATAACATAACCGCTTTCAAACAACTCCAGCACGCTGCGTTTGGCCTCCGCAATACGACGGGCCTGGTTCATCACCACTTCATCCAATCCTTTGCGAAATACGCCTATTTCAAAACCTTCGTGTGCCGAGGTGGCCACTTTGGCGGTGGCAATGCTCAGAAAGCGGTTTTTGAGGGTAATGGTTTCGGGCTCATCTTCATGCATTTCATCGGCCGCACGCAACACAAACTCCTTGGTGCCACCACCACCGGGTATTAAGCCCACACCCAGCTCCACCAAACCAATATAGGTTTCGGCAGCGGCACAACATTTATCGGCGTGCAAATTCAGTTCGCAACCGCCGCCCAGGGTAAGACCGTGCGGCGCGGTAACTACCGGTACGGCCGAATAGCGCACCCGCATCATGGCGTTCTGAAACATGCGGATGGCAAGGTCCAGCTCGTCGTACTCCTGCTCCACGGCAAACATGAAAATCATGCCCACGTTGGCTCCGGCGCTGAAGTTGGCGCCTTCATTGGCGATCACCAGGCCTTTGTAGTTCTCCTCGGCCAACGCAACCGCCTTGTTGATGCCTTCGAGCACATCGGCACCAATGCTGTTCATTTTGGTACTCCACTCCAGCCCCAGCACTTCATCGCCCAGGTGATAAACGCGGCACGAACTGTTTTTCCAAACCGTTTGGCCCTCAAAATGCTTCATCACCAAAAACGCATCGCCGCCCGGTAACGGTTGATAGGTACGGGTGGCAGGGTCGTAACAGAAACGCTTTCCGTGTTCCACTTTGTAAAACGAGGTGGCACCCGATGCCAGCATTTCCTCTATCCAGGGAGCTACCCGGTAACCGGCCTCTTTCATGGCAGCAACCGTTTTTGCCACACCCAGCAAATCCCAGGTTTCAAAAGCGCCGATTTCCCAGCCAAATCCCGCCATCATGGCATCGTCAACCCGGTATAGCTCATCGCTGATTTCGGGTATGCGGTGCGAGATGTATGCGAAAAGGCCGTAGTGAAACTCACGGTAAAAGGTACCCGCTTTATCGGGCGCAGCCACCAGCATTTGGATGCGTTTGTGCAAGTCGTCAATCGGCTTGGCGGCATCAACGCTGGCAAATTTGGGTTTTTGGCGCGGCTGGTATTCCATGGTGGAAAGATTGAGTGTGAGAATCTCTTTCTTTCCATCGGCGGTTTTAATTTTTTTGAAAAAGCCCTGTCCGCTTTTATCACCCAGCCAGTTGTTGGCAACCATCTGGTCCAGCCAGGCAGGTATGGTAAAGCGGTCGCGGGCTTCATCGGCCGGACAATTATCGGCCACGCCTTTTGCCACTTTTACGAGCGTATCAATACCCACCACATCGGCCGTACGGAAGGTGGCCGATTTGGGGCGGCCAATGAGCGGACCGGTAAGCGCATCCACTTCATCAACGGTAAGGCCTTGCTGCTGCATCAGGTGAAAGATGTTCATGATGCTGAATACGCCAATGCGGTTGGCTATAAAGGCCGGTGTGTCTTTACACAGCACCGTTGTTTTACCCAGCACCACATCGCCGTAATGCATCAGAAAGTCCACCACGGCGGGGTCGGTATAGGGGGTGGGAATAATTTCGAGCAGGCGCAGGTACCGGGGCGGATTGAAAAAGTGAGTGCCGCAAAAATGCTTTTTGAAATCATCGCTGCGCCCTTCGGCCATCATGTGAATGGGAATGCCGGAGGTATTGGAGGTTACCAACGTACCGGGCTTGCGGTACTGCTCAACCTGGGCAAATATTTTTTGTTTGATGTCGAGGCGCTCCACCACCACTTCAATAACCCAGTCGCAACCGGCAATTCCCTTCATGTCATCTTCAAAATTGCCGGTGGTTATGCGCCTGGCCACATCTTTGGTAAAAACAGGCGAAGGATTGCTTTTGATGGCTGCCGCCAATGAATCGTTCACCATTTTATTGCGGTTGGCATCGCCCGGCTGTGTATCGGGTGCAGGCATATCCAGCAACAATACGGGCACTCCGGCTCCTGCAAAGTGGCAGGCAATACGGGAGCCCATGACACCCGAACCCAATACGGCAACTTTTTTGATGATTCGTTTTTTCATATGACTATCATTTGAACATCCGGCAGGCTTCCGGAAAATTAGTTAGTTATGCAACTATTTGCATCGAAGTTAGGAGTTTTCCGTTTCGGTGCACAAAAAATGCCTCCAAAATTGGAGGCATTTGAAATTTCTTAACAGGGCTGCTATCAGCTAACGCCCGCACCGGGGTTGATGACCGTTTCCGGACGCACAAAATGCAACTTTCCCGCTGCGTCTTCGGCCATTAAAATCATGCCGTTGCTTTCAATGCCCCGCATTTTACGCGGTGCCAAATTGGCCACTACCACTACCTGCCTGCCTACAACGGCTTCGGGTTGATAGTGTAAGGCGATGCCGCTCACAATGGTGCGGGTTTCAAAACCCAGGTCCACCGTAAGCTTTAGCAGCTTATCGGCTTTTTCCACTTTTTCGGCGGCGGTAATGGTGCCTACTTTCAGGTCAATTTTCGCAAAATCGTCGTACACAATTTCGGGCTTCACGGGAGCGGGAGCGTTCGGGGCAGTTGCGGGTTCGGTTGGCATGATTGCGGGTTGTGTTTGTCCGTTTTTTAATTTTTCAATCTGGCGTTCTATTTCACTGTCTTCAATTTTGCGGAACAGCAGTTCGGGCGCACGCAGGCTGTAGCCTACGCTCAACAGTTTCAGTTTTCCGGCATGTTCCCAATCAAGCATGCGCTCTACCACCTTCATCATGTACAGCATTTTACGGGCGGTATTGGGCAGGAAGGGGTTGATGAGAATGGCCAGGTTGGCACTCAGCTGCAAACACAGGTGCATGGTGTTGTTGATGCGTTGCTGTGCTGCGGGGTCGGTGGCAACCTGCCTGGCATCCATCCAGGGTTCTTTGCGCTGCATGTACTGATTTCCTTTACGGGCTAGGTCCATTACCTCAAACAGCGCTTCCCGAAACCTGAATTGCTCCAGCAAGTTTTCTACCCGCTGTTTGGCAGCGCCGATTTCGTGAATGAGTTCTTTATCAACTTCGGTCAGTAACTCGTTGTGCAGCGGTGGTACCTTGCCGTTGCACAGCTTGTGCATCAGCACCCAGGTGCGATTGATGTAATTGCCGAAAATGCTCACCAGTTCATTGTTCACTGCATCCTGAAAACCTTTCCAGGTAAATTCGCTGTCTTTTGTTTCGGGCGCAATTTGAGTTAAGTAGTACCGCAACATGTCCACACACTGGCCCCCGCCGTTTTCCTGCTTCACAAAGTCGTTGATGTAATCCCGCATATCCAGTTTCCAGTTGCGGCTGGTGCTCATCTTATCACCCTCCAGATTCAGAAACTCGTTGGCGGGAACGTTGGCCGGCAAAATGTTGCCGTGCAGGCGCAGCATTACCGGAAAAATGATGCAGTGGAATACGATGTTGTCTTTCCCGATGAAGTGCACCAGTTTGGTATCGTTATCGTACCAATAGGGCCTCCAGTCAACCCCTTTTTGTCGGGCCCATTCTTTGGTGGCGCTGATGTAGCCGATGGGGGCATCAAACCACACATACAGCACTTTGCCTTCGGCACCGGGTGCGGGTACGGGAATACCCCAGTCGAGGTCGCGGGTAACGGCACGGGATTGCAGTCCGCCGTCAATCCAGCTTTTGCATTGGCCCAGCACGTTGGCACGCCAGTCGTCTTTATGCTCTTCCAGTATCCACCGGCGCAAAAAGGCTTCGTGTTTGCCCAGTGGCAGGTACCAGTGGGTGGTTTTCCGTTTTACGGGCGGATGGCCGCTGAGGGTACTGACGGGATTGATGAGTTCATCGGGGCTCAATGCGGTGCCGCAGGTTTCGCACTGGTCGCCAAAGGCGCGGTCGCTGCCGCATTTGGGGCAGGTACCTTTAATGTAGCGATCGGCCAAAAAAGTGTTCGCCTGCTCGTCAAAGTACTGTTCGGTTTCCTTCGTTTCCAGTTCGCCCCGTTCATTAAGGTAGGCAAAAAACTCCTGTGCCGTTTCGTGATGCAGCGGCTCACTGGTACGGTGGTAAATATCGAAGCTGATGGAGAGGTCTTCAAAATCCTGCTTCATCGCTTCGTGGTATTTGTCAATAATGGCACGCGGAGTAGTACCCTCTTTTGCCGCCTGTATGGGTATGGCCGTACCGTGTTCATCGCTACCGCACACAAACACCACATCGCGTTTTTGTGCCCGCAGGTAGCGCACGTAAATATCGGCAGGTATGTACGCCCCCGCCAGGTGGCCAATATGTTTGAGGCCATTGGCATACGGCAGGGCCGATGTAATCAAATATCGTTTCGGATGCATGTTAATTGTATTATTGCCCGGCAAAACGGCCCGGCAATGCGGCGCAAAGGTACCGCAAACGCCTGCACAGCCCAAAACGGGTATTTCCCGCCCTATCCTGCAACGTATAACGGCAGTACTGCCCGTGCCCCTGAAGCAACGCCATGTCTATGGTTTTATATTCCTTCCGCGAAGCCTTTCGGTTGCAGCGGAACGGAAATTTGCGTGCTGCCATACGCGGCGAGAATGATACTTTTATGGCATGAAACGCTCACAGTTTCTGACAACGCTTGCCGCAACCACCCTGCTTCCGCTCCGGCCCTGGGCCCTGGGTACTGCCTCAACGGGCAGCGAATGGGTACAACCACAGCCGTTGCAACCCGGCGATACCCTTGCCATTACCGCACCGGCAGGCTATGCCACCCGGCAGGAGGTGGAAGCGGCCCAACGGGTGCTCGAAAGCTGGGGCTTTACCGTTCGGTTGGGCAATACCGTAGGGAAGCGCTTCGGCACCTTCAGCGGCACCGATGCCGAACGAGCCGCCGACCTGCAGCAACTGCTTGCCGCAAACGAGGTTAAAGCCATTTTGTGTGCACGAGGGGGGTATGGGGCTGTACGCATTGTTGATAAGGTTGATTTTTCGCTGCTGTGCCGTCGCCCCAAATGGCTGATTGGCTTTAGCGATATTACCCTGCTGCACTGCCACATACACCGGCATTGCGGTGTGGCCACGCTGCATGCCAAAATGAGCAATGGTTTTCCCGAAAACTGGGCACTTGCCGACGCGGTGCAACAGGCCACCCTGCGCAGCATTCGCGACGCGTTAATGGGCCTTCCCTCCCGGTTTGAACTACCACCCCACACCTACAACCGAACCGGTGAAGCCAGCGGCGTGCTGGTGGGCGGCAACCTGCGCACGCTGGAAACCCTGGCCGGTACCCGTAGCGATATACCAACAAAAGGAAAAATATTGTTTTTGGAAGATACCGGAGAATACCTGTACAGCATCGACCGCATGTTCTGGAACCTGAAGCGCAGCGGCAAGTTGGATGAACTGGCCGGCTTGCTCATCGGCGGCTTTAACATCAAACGAACCGATGACCCCAACGACGAGTTTGGCATGCAGTTGCGGGATATTGTACTGGAAAAAACAGAGGGCTGCAACTACCCGGTTTGCTTTAACTTTCCGGTTGGCCATCAAAAAAGCAATTTTGCCCTGAAGTGCGGCGTACGCCACCACCTTAGCGTTACCGCTTCGGGCGTTGTATTAAAAGAAATTTGATATGATTCGCATCCCACCCGCCTTACAACCCGGCGATACTATTGGCATCACCTGCCCTGCCGGTTACATGGAATACCAACAGGCAGCCGACTGCATTGCCACCTTACAACGCTGGGGCTTTGAGGTGTGGGTGGGGCGTACCCTGGGCAGCGCCTCCAAAAACTACTTCAGCGGAACCGATGAAGAACGGCGCGATGAGTTACAGGCCATGCTGGATGCACCGGAAATAAAAGCCATATTGTGCGGCCGCGGCGGTTACGGAATGAGCCGCATTATTGACAGCCTCGATTTTACCCGTTTTCGGAAAAATCCGAAATGGATTATAGGTTTCAGCGATATAACGGTGCTGCATACCCACCTGTTGCAACAGCATAAAATTGCCAGCATACACGGCCCCATGGCGGCAGCCTTTGCCGGGGGCGGCAGTAAAAGCAAATATGTACAATCGTTGCGGCATGTACTAACCGGGCAGCCCATCCGGTACAAGTGCAAACCCCATCGCTACAACAAAACAGGCGAAGTCGAAGGAATTTTAGTGGGAGGCAACCTGGCCTTGCTGGCACATGTATGCGGCACACCCGACGCGCCGGACACCAAAAACCGCATTCTGTTTATTGAAGACGTAGGCGAGTACCTGTATAACATTGACCGCATGATGCTGCAACTCAAAAGAGCCGGAAAACTCCGGCAGCTTGCCGGCCTCATTGTAGGAGGTTTTACCGATGTAAAAGACACTACCCGGCCTTATGGAAAAACGGCTTATCAAATTATACAAGAGCATATTGCCGGCTATACTTACCCCGTATGCTTTGGTTTTCCGGTAAGCCATGCCCGTGAAAACTACGCGTTGCCCTGCGGTACCCACTGCACCCTTTCGGTTACCGAAACGGGCGTTTACTTAACGCAGCCTTCTTAAAATCAAAAGCTATATTTCGCAAACAAGAAACAACCGGCATCGGTACTCGCCGGTATTTGGTGTTGCAACCTTGAGTTGCATCAAACCATTGTGTGATTTATATCACTCAATCATCAACCCACGGTCATTTTTGGGGAACCGAAACCTGCCAATTTTTGCACAACCAATCACCAATTGTTTTATCATGAAACGCATTGCACAAACGCTGACAGCCCTTTTCGTTTTCATTTTTTCGCTGAGTGCCTTCGCACAAACGTATAGCACAAAATCCTACAAACTTACCATAGAAGGCACTTCTACCATGCACGACTGGACGTCGACCGCCACGCAGGTAACCGTGCAGGCCGATCTGGAAGTAGCCAACGGCATTTTGGAAAAAATCAATGCGGCCACGGTTACGGTGCCTGCCAAATCGATCAAAAGCAACAAAAATTCCGGTTTGATGGACAGCCGTACGCATGAAACCCTGAAGGCCGATAAGTTTCCCAACATTACGTACAACAACGTACGCGTTACCAACGTACAGCGCAGCGGTAACGAGGCAACAATAACGGTTACGGGCAACCTTACCATTGCCGGTGTAAGTAAGCCTACCGATTTAATCTTAAAATCAAAAGTGCTGGCCAATGGCGATGTTGAAATCAGCGGCAGCCGCAAAATTAAGATGACCGACCATGGCATTAAACCACCCGTTTTCATGATGGGGGCGCTGAAGGTGGGCGATGAAGTAAAGCTCGACTTTCAGGTAGTACTGCAGAAAAAATAATTCATCTTTCTTGTTCACACATAACCCTTAACCATTTTTTACACACTTAAACAACAGTATATGAAAACGCAAATGCTCAAAACTGCTGCCCTGGCATTATTGCTGGCAGGCCTGTTCCAAACCGTACAGGCGCAAATTCAGTACTTCCGTTACTACGACCAGCGTGGTATTAATGTATTTGAAACACCCAAACAAGACGACACCGTTAAATACGAAGGTTTTAAGGTACGGGTAGGTGGCGGCTTTACGCAAGGCTTTCAGGGCCTTACCAATAAAAACGAGGCCGGTTCGCCCGCTTTGTATCCCCGCCTTGCCCCCGGTTTTAACTTGGCCGCTGCCAACCTGAACATTGATGTACAACTGGCTGATGGCATTGCCCTGAACCTGGTTACCTACCTTGCATCGCGCCACCACAACGAAGCATGGGTTAAGGGCGGTTATATCCAATTTGACAAACTTCCTTTCAAGGGAAAAATTTGGGAAGACATTATGAAAGTTACCACCATCAAACTGGGCCATATGGAAATTAACTACGGCGATGCACACTTCCGCCGTTCCGATGGTGGCCAAACCTTGTGGAACCCCTTTATTGAAAACTACATCATTGACGGTTTTACCACCGAAATTGGCGGTGAAATTTATGTTCAGAAAAACGGCCTGATGGGTATGGTGGGTATTACCAACGGCCTTATTAACGGCAACGTACAGCGCCCCCTCGAGCCCAATAGTACAACCAACACGTACAAACGCAATCCTTCTTATTACTTCAAAGCCGCGTACGACAAGCGTATTGATGAAAAAATTCGCTTCCGTGGCGCTGCTTCGCTGTACACCAACAGCAGCTCGGGCCGCAGCACCCTGTTTGGCGGCGACCGTACCGGTAGTAACTATGTACTGGTAATGGAACCCGCCAGCGCAACCGCTGTTGCCAACTTTACCAGTGGCCGCATTAACCCCATAGCCAACGCCAACCAAATTACCGCTTATCAATTCAATGGCTTCTTTAAAGCGTATGGTTTTGAATTCTTTGGCACCTACGAAGGCGGTAATGGCCGCACCCGTGCCGAAGTGGTAAGCAACACCCCCAAGCGCAAATTCAATCAAATTGCCGTTGACGGCCTGTACCGGTTTGGCGAAAAAGAAAATGTGTATTTGGGCGTACGGTACAACCGTGCACAAGGCAACTTCATCAACGCCACAACGGAACAAACCGTTACACGTGTTGCAGCCGGCGCCGGATGGTTTCTTACCCGCAACATTTTGCTGAAGGGCGAAATTGTAAACCAAACATACGATGGCTATCCTACCGGAAACCTGTTCCGGGGCGGACAATTCGGAGGATATGTAATTCAGGCAGTAGTTGGTTTCTAAATAACATAATTTACGTAGCAAAGCCCTGTACATTTACAGGGCTTTGTTTTTACTTCGTATGCGTGCACCATGAAAGGGTTTCTTTATTTGCCGATGCTTGTTACGCTGGCAGCCGATGCGCCGCCCAACTTTACGGTTACCTACCATATTGAACCCAAAAGCCGGCTGTTCCTGAACGGTTCCACCAACATCAACACCTTTCAATGCTTTTGTACCGATGTGTTTCAGCCGGCACGCCTTTCGGGTACGCTCGATGACAAAACCGGTGTCATCAATTTTCATCAGGCTTCCCTGCAACTAACCACCACGCTCATCAGCTGTAAAAACAAACTGATGAACAAAGACCTGCATAAAGCCCTAAAAGCCGAGCAGTATCCATACATCCGCCTCGAGTTACTCAATGCCCTGCCGGTGCAACAAGGGCACCCTATTGAAACGAATGTGTGGTACACTTATAAAGCCAACACCGTTTTAACCATTGCAGGTATCAGCAAGCCCGTTCAGTTTGTTTTGCAATTATCCCGCCAGGCAGGCAACCGTTACCGGTTGCTGGCCAGCAAAGACATTCTTATGAGCGATTTTAACGTGAAACCCCGCACGCCGTTTAACATGGTGCGCATCGACGATTTAATTGTTATCAACTTCGACCTGCAGGTGCTGGTTCAATAAACAACATCACAGCAACGCCGCCTTTAATTTTTCACGATACATTTCAAATTCAGAAAGATTGTTGTGTCCGCCTCCCGTAATGGTAACAAACACATCGCCGGGTTTTAACAATGGCGCAAGCTGCCGGGCATGCCGGTAAGGCACCAACCGGTCGCGGGTGCCCTGAAAAATTACAACGGGAGCCTTTACGTTGGGCAAGTATTCATAATTGGGAAACAAATACCTGCTCATACGATGGGTTGGATAAATGGGAAAATGATGCCGGGCCAAATCGGGAATACTGTAGTAGGGCGTTTCCAATAGCAACAACTTGCAGTGACTGTGGCTTGCCAGTTCGGTGGCAACACCCGTTCCCAACGATTTTCCGTAAATAACAATGCTATCGCTGCTTACTTTTTTTACAGCCATTTTATAAACCAGGGCCGCATCACTGTACATGCGCTGCTCGGTACGCAACCCCGTGGTTTTTCCGTAGCCGGGGTAATCAGGCATCCACACTTCATATCCCTGCTGCGTAAACAAGGGAACGAAAGAGGCATACCGGTTAATGTTGCCGCGGTTGCCATGAAAATAAAGCACGATTCCCTTTTTCCGCGAACGATCGGGCGGATAAAACTGAACCATGTGGAGTTGGTCGGTTTCATTTAAACGAATGACAACCTCGTGATGCGGAAGCGAAAACCGGTATTTGTAGGATGCTGCCAGTGGTATGGGATGAAAAAGCAATCGTTCCTGTAAATGCCATAACACAATACCGGTTACCGCGTACACGGCAAATACAACCTGCACCCAACGAAACCACTTGCACCTGAACAATGATGCCATGTTAAACTTTAAGAATATCGCGTAAAAAATTATGGTACTCTGCAAAGGAAGGCAAATTGTTGTGCCCGCCGCCCTTAATGCGTATCAAAGTTATGCGGGTGGGGTTTATGGCCTGCAGCCGCTCGCTGTGACGAATGGGTATCAGCCAGTCGCGGGTGCCGTGTAAAATGTAGGTATGGCATTGCACCTTTCCAATCCATTGGTCGGTTCTCAGATGGTAGCGCAATAAAAAGCGCATGGGTAAAAACGGCAGAAACCGTTCGGCCACTTTCCGAAAGCTGTAATAGGGTGCATCCAGTATCAAATAGCGGGGCCTGTTGTCGGCGGCCAGTTTGGTGGCAAAGCCACTACCCATACTGCGGCCGTAAACAATAATGTGATCTTCGGGGTATTGCAGCACCAGCCGGTCGTACACAAACTGCATATCCTGCAGCATGGCCCGCTCGCTGCGTTTACCGGTGCTTTTGCCAAAGCCCCGATAATCTACCAATACCACATCGTATCCAAAGCGGTAAAAGTCGCGGGCATACTTTCCCCACCCTTTGATGCTGCGGGTGTTTCCGTGAAAGTATAAAAGAACACCCAAAGGCCGAGGTACCTGAAAATGAATGCCGCTGATGGTTACACCCGGCTCGGGCGTAAAACTGATTTCTTTAAACGGAGCTTCGTATCGAAACTCAAAATCGGGCGGAAGTTTTTCGGGCTTAAAAATAAAGCGCTCCTGAACCAAATAAGCCAGCAACGCAATAACAAGGTATGCCAGTATGATGTACAGTACAACTTCCAAGGGACACTTCAAAACAACAAGTTAGTGTACCTCCGGCAGTTTTCAAACAGCAGGGCCTTCTGTTTCTTCTTCATCCCGATAAACACGGGTTAACTTGAGGTTAGTTACCGGCGATACAATCAGCGGAAACTTTTCGATGAACACGTTGCTTTGATCGAGGCCAAAGCCTTTTTCCTCACTTAAAGCCGCCTTTTTGATGAGGAAGTACAAACGCATAACGATGCGTTCAAACAGGGGCAGCTCGTTATCCTGGCTGAGGAACTTTTCCATTACCACAAACTGAAAATCGCCCACCACATTATTGCGCTGCAAACTTTCGTACCGGCTGGTTATGTTTACCTCTTTGTTGGCCACCAGCTCCTCTACTACTTTGCGGAACATCAGATTAATGCGGGGCTGTATCCGAAAGCCCAGGCGAAACTCTACCCGTATTATTTCGTTAGGAATAATGGTGGTTACTTCATACTCGCAGGTGTACGGATCATCCAGCGTATCTACATGCACAAACCAGTAAATATCGGCCCGCTTGGGCTTGCGGTTGAGAATGGAGTAAATGATTTTATGCTCAATTTCATTCGGGTTATTGGCGCTGGTAAGATAAACAAGGTGGGTGGCGTATTTCTGTACCGACATGTCGTTGCTCAGCTCCTGCAACAAAGGCAGGTAATGTTCCAGGCGCACAAACTCCACATAACGGTTTTTGATTTTACGTGCCCGGTACCACACGTACATTACCACAAACATCAGCAGGCCGATAATGAGGGTTATGTAGCCGCCGTGCATAAACTTATCGAGCAACACAATAAGGTAAGCAAACTCAATAACCAGGTAAAATATGAGAAAGATGTATATGAGCACGGGTTTTACACGTTGCAGCACCAGGTAGTTGGCGTACAAAATTGTTGTCATTATCATCGTTACGATGATGGCCAGGCCGTAAGCCGCCTCCATTTTCGATGATTCGCGGAAGTAAATAACTACAAAGGCACAACCCGCAAACATGAACAGGTTCATGAATGGAATAAAGAGCTGGCCTCTTTCTTCTGAAGGATACATGATGCGCAACCGCGGCCACAGGTTCAGGCGCATGGCTTCGCTAATGAGGGTAAATGCGCCGGCAATCATGGCCTGGCTGGCAATAATGGCAGCAATGGTTGCAATAAGTACGCCCGGTATGATAAACCAGTGGGGCATCAGGTCGTAAAAGGCATGAATACCTGTTTTGGCCCGAAATGCATCGTCAATAAGCTGGCCGTTGTAACGACTTATTAACGAGGCCCCCTGCCCGAAGTAATTAATCAGCAGGGCTATTTTAACAAACACCCAGGATACCCGGATGTTATCGCGGCCGCAGTGCCCCAAATCGCTATACAGGGCCTCGGCGCCGGTGGTACACAAAAACACCGCCCCCAATAGCCAAAAGCCTTTTGGATAGGTTCGCAAAAATTCGATGGCATAGTGGGGGCTCAGCGCCTTTAATATGTTCAGGTCGTCAAAAATGTGCAGGGCCCCCAGCACGGCCAACATGCTGAACCAAACAAACATGATGGGCCCAAACCAAACCCCGATGGAACCGGTACCAAACTGCTGGGCAAAGAAGAATAAACTGAGGATGGTTAACACAATCAGCACAATGGTGTCGCCATGCATATCCCGCAGCTGCGGCAACACTTTCAAGCCTTCAATGGCTGAGGTAATGGATATAGGTGGCGTTATGATGCCATCGGCCAGTTGTGAGGCCCCGCCAATCATGGCGGGCAATACCAGCCACTTGCGGCGGCGGCGCACCAATGCGTACAAAGCAAACGTCCCCCCCTCGCCCCGGTTATCGGCCCGCAAAACCAAGGTTACATACTTGAGGGTAGTTTGCAAAGTAAGCGTCCATAATATGAGCGACAGGGTACCGATTATTAACGTTTCGGAAACCACCCGTTGCCCCACAATGGCATTAAACACGTATAAAGGTGATGTTCCAATATCGCCATAAATAATGCCCAGGGCAATCAATAGGCCGGCAGGAGTTACTGTAGAGGTTTGCTTTCCCACGTCAATTGTTTTCGCGGCAACAGCCAGTCAGTCGGTTGCTTACGGGGTCAAAGGTATGGTTTGCATACAAATTTGCAATAACCTGTTGTGGCAGCCGGGCCGGGCGTGTACGAACAGTTGTTTGCAGGCACAGTTAATTTTTGTTTGCCCATAGCAAACTTCCGTCGCCATAGCTGAGGAAGCGATAATCGTGATCCAGTGCATACTGGTACACCTGCCGCCAGTCTTCTCCAATAAGGGCGGCTACCAGCAGCAGCAGGGTGGAGTTGGGTTGGTGAAAGTTGGTAATTAACGCATCGGCAATACGTACCTGGTAGCCCGGTGCTATTAGCAATTGTGTGGTACAAACCAATTCCTGCAGGCCGCGGTCGTGCAACCAGCCAATTAAAGCCTGCAACGCCTGTTCTGCCGGCAATGCATCGGCAGCCAGTTGGTAAGCATCCCACTGCTGCACTTCCAGTTCTTCCAGGGTGGCCGCGGGGTTACGGGCTGCTTTTACGCCCATCCAGTACAAACTTTCTACCGTTCGCAGCGAGGTGGTACCTACCGGTATTACATCGTAGGGATGCAGATTGAGGATGTGTTCGATAGTTTCGAGGTGTACCTGAATCCACTCACGGTGCATGGTATGCGCACCAATGGTTTCGGACTTTACGGGGATAAACGTACCTGCACCCACATGCAGCGTTACATAATCGGTAATGATTCCCTTGTTGGTAAGGCGCTGCAACAGCTCGTTGGTAAAGTGCAACCCTGCCGTAGGAGCCGCCACACTACCCTCTTTTTTCGCATACACGGTTTGATACCGCTCGTAATCCGATTGTTCGGCATCGCGGTGCAGATAAGGCGGCAGCGGAATTACTCCGGCGGCATGCAGTACTTCGCCAAACGTAAGTTGTGCCGGAAACCATGAAAATTCAATTACAAATACATCGCGCTGGCGCTCGGCAATGCGGGCATACAAACGAAACTGGCCTTTTTCCGTTTCAATAACACGTTCCAACACCGGCTGCTTCCATTTAGAAACGCCGCCTACCAGGCAGTTCCACAATACTTTTCCGGTTTGCATCATGCCTAGCCCCACTTCGGTATGGGCAGCGGGCTCCAAACAAAATATTTCAATAACACCCCCGGTATCTTTTTTAAAAAACAAGCGGGCTTCCACCACCTTGGTGTTGTTGAATAACAGCAGCGTTTCCGGCCGCAGCACTTCGTCCAAATAGCGGTAAACGGTTTCGCTGATGGCGCCGTTTTTATAAACCAGCAACTTGCTGCAATCGCGTTCGGGCAGCGGATAGGCCGCTATACGGTGGTCCGGCAGTTCGTAGGTGTAATTCCTGATAGCAATTTCGACTGTTTTGTTCATGCTGCAAAATTGCTGGATTTACACGGGTTTTTAAAATAGGCCCGCAATAAAGGTTTGCCAAAACAGTATGCCTTTTAAACCTTGTGTCTATGGTAATTTTTTTTCGTATGCATCCGCAGCAAATGAAACCAATGCATACGATTGCATTGCTTTAAAAAAGAAATTTCACGGCATGCAGGCATTATTTTTGTTTTAAGAAGGGCTGATGAAAAATTTTTACATTCGATACTTGACTATTTTGTCAAACTTGCTGTTCATGTGCGGATCAAAGCTTTCAGCACAAAAAGTTGTGTATCCGCACAATGTATTTTGGTCAAAGACTGAAATAACCCAACTCGACAAAAACTACCAGTGGGGCTGGGGGGCCGATGTGGTGTACCGGCGCAAATCGGGTTTGGAAGACAAAAGCATGTTTCATGTGCCTTTACGTTTCAGTGTTCGGCCATGGGTACATTATCAGTTTTCGCCCAACGCCCGTCTATCCTTGAGTCCCATTGGCTATGTACGCAACCATGAGTATTTAGCCAAACCCGAAGATTTACTGCGCCCGCCCAATACCGAATGGCGCACCACGCTTCAATATTTTCATCATTACAAACCGGGGAACCCCCGCTTTATGCATACCTGGCGGTACCGCTATGAAATGCGCTGGCAGGAAGTACCCTTGCAGGATACCTGGCGTTTTATCAATCGCTTTCGAATTCGATATCGCTTACGTTACACCTTAAAAGGATCTGATTTTTATGAAAACAATAACATTTACGCCATGGTATCCAATGAAATAGGACTAAATTTTGGCAAAAATGTTACGTTTAATACGTTTAATCAAAACCGGTTTTATGCAGGAATCGGGTATCGCTTTTTAAATACGGTACGTGCAGAGGTACGCTATGTTAATCGTATCCGAACTCGGGGTGCAACAGGCTTTGAGTTTGACCATGGAAGAGGATTGATGCTAACGCTTTACATTGATCAGTTGAAAGGATTGGGCAAACAGGATGCCTACAAAATTCAATTTACCGATTAACACATAACCTTATGCGGCTGCAAACTATATTAATTATACTCATTGTACTTACGGCTACAATATATGCAATATGGGCAACTCGCAATGCCCGCAACAGTGATCGGCAGTTCGTACAGCAACAACAGGCATTTAAAAACTTTTTACTGCTGCAACAACGACTGGCTTACGCAGGGAAAGAAATTGAAAATGACAGCTTGTATCAGCTTTTATACAAGTATGCCTTGCAACATAAAGACTCCTTGCTTTTACAAGTACTGAACAACTGGCAGCAGCCTGCCAGTGCTGAAAATACAGGCCCAGCCCGTACCACAAAAGAAACTTTGTCTACTGAGCTTGCTGCAAAAACAAGCAAACAGAATGCAGGATCAGATGCCCGAAGACTGGAGGACTCACTACAAAAAATTAAGGTACTGCTTGAAATGGAAAAAACAATTGCTCAGGAACAGATGCAAGCCTTTCGTAAGACAAGCGACTCGCTTTTACACCTTTTAACAAACAATGCTTCACAAACGGGCATACTGTACCTGAAAAGTCCCAGTGGCATTTCCATACAATACGTAGGAGAAATAAAAAACGATGCAGCAACCGGCTTTGGTATGGGCATTTGGGAAAACGGACACAAATATGAAGGGCAATGGAAAAATAACATTAAGCATGGTAGGGGCACCTACTATTTTGCCAACGGCGAAAAATATGAAGGCAACTTTGAAAACAACAAACGTAGTGGCAAAGGCACCTATTATTTTAAATCGGGCGATTACTACAAAGGATTTTGGCAGGAAGATATGCGGGAAGGTGTTGGCGTCATTTACGGGCGCGGCGGCAAAATAAAAAAAGCGGGTGAGTGGAAGCGTGATAAATTACTGGTAAACCGCAGGCTTACCGATGAAGAACTGCAACAAATACACTAAAACCGCGGGCAGCTCAGTTTTTTACGGTTGGGGTCGGCATGCGGCTGAATATAAATAAGTGACACCTCCATGCCACCCTGCCGGCGCGATGCAGCGGCCAGCCGCGAGGTGTTTACATCATAGCTCACACCCAGGCGCCAACTGCCAAACTCCAGGCCCAGGTAGGGTATAATGGCATCTCGCAGGCGCACCCAGCTGCCGGCGTATAACTCTACGGCGTTGTCGTAATCGCCGTTAACGGTAAAACCCAGCGCCGCGCCAAAAATGGTTTCCGTTGCGGCAGCCTGCATCTGATGATGGCCACTCACAAACAATGTGGTGGCCGGTGCCACGGGAAAATAGCCGCCACCATGTACCGAAAAACGCGGATTCAGTAAAAAATCAGCCCCCTGAAAACTTACTTTGGGGCGGTTGATGTGATATACCGAAGCGCCAACGTAAAAGTTATTGTAGTCGCTGGTGGCGCCGGAATAAAGTACACCGGCATTCACATCGGCGTAATTGATATTCAAAAAGCCATTGCTGCCAAATATTTCGGCGGTATTACCGGTAAAGCCTAGGGAGGTTAGTTCGTCTTCAAAATTGAGCTTACTCACATCCAGCCGGCGCTGGGCATACGCACCGCTGAAACCCACCCCCAGCGAATGATAGCCCACGTCGTCAAGCGATTTGTGGTATGCCAGCAATGCATGGAGGTAATTGTTTTTCATTACGCCATCGCCATTCATATCGTACATCCCCATCAGTCCTACCCCAAACCGGTCCATTTCGGGTATGCGGTTTTGCAGAATGCTCCCATCTACCGAAACGGTAGCCGTTCGGAAAGCGTTGTTAATGGTAGGCCATTGGTTGCGGTAATTACCGGCTACCCGCACCATGCCGTTAAACTTGCCGGTAAGGGCCGGGTTCAGCGTAAGGGGCGATGCAAAAAATTGCGAAAAATTGGGGTCTTGTGCAAGCGCGCCCCCGGTAATCAAAAAACAAAGCAGTATGGCCAGGCAGTATTTCATATCAAATGGTAAGGTGTTTATTTAGTAGAAACGTTGTCTGGCCCTTTTTGTTATTACATCTGCACCTTGGTTCCGTAGGCCAGGTCGCCCGCATCGCCCAAGCCCGGCACAATGTACCCCTTGGCCGTAAGTTCATCATCAATGGCGCCGCACCAGATTTTAACATCGGGCTGGTTGCGGTGCACCGCTTCAATACCCACCGTGCAGGCAATGGCGCAAACAATATGTACTTGGCTGGGCAGGCCTTCATCCCGCAGGTACTGAATGGTTTTTACCAGCGAACTGCCGGTGGCCAGCATGGGGTCGGCAATAATAACCACGCGGTTTTCAAGGGTGGGACAACTCACATAATCGAGGCTGATTTCAAAACTGCCATCGCGGTGGTGTTTGCGATAGGCCGAGATAAACGCGTTATCGGCTTTATCAAAATAATTGAGCAGGCCCTGGTGCAGGGGCAGGCCGGCACGCAAAATGGTTGCCAAAACAGGCTGATGCTGCAATACCCGGCAAACCGATGTGCCTAAAGGCGTGGTTACCTCCTGTTCAACCCATGCCAGTGTTTTACTGATTTCGTACGCCGCCACTTCGCCCACACGCTCCAGGTTGCGCCGAAAGCGCATGCGGTCGGTTTGTACCGTTACGTCTCTGATTTCTGCCATCCAGTTGCTTACCAGCGAATGTTGCTCACTTAAGTTGATTACCATATCCCAAACAATTTTGCATGCACCTGTGCAAACGTACCGGCAACAACAGCTACAACTGTACAGGCCCCGCCTATTGCTGCATGCATTACTTTTACAAAACTAATTGATTAATGGGTACTACCCTGCCCCCAAGGGCAAAAACTGTTTTCTTATGCTTTACCGTGCATTGGGATTAATGAGCGGCAGCTCGCTGGATGGACTGGACGTATGCTTTGCCGAATTTGAAGTGCTGGGCGCCAACTGGAATTACCGCATTGTGGCTGCCGACTGCTATGCCTACAACGAAGAATGGATGCAACGGCTGCAACAAGCACCCTCACTTTCGGCCCGCGATTACATGCAACTGCATGCCGATTACGGACACCTGCTGGGCCAAATGGTACAACAGTTTATAGCGGCACACGAGCTGGCCTATAAAGTGCAACTCATTGGGTCGCATGGCCACACCACCTTTCATGCGCCCGGCACCCGCATGACCCACCAGTTGGGCGACGGCGCGGCCCTGGCAGCCACAACGGGCATACATGTTGTAAGCGACCTGCGTGCCGTTGATGTGGCACTGGGCGGGCAGGGCGCTCCCATTGTGCCCATTGGCGAAAAACTACTGTTTCCGGAATATCGGTTTTTTCTGAACCTGGGAGGCATTGCCAACATTTCAGTAAAGCAGGATGTTTACTGCGCTTACGATGTTTGTCCGGCCAACCGGGTGTTAAACCTGCTGGCACAAGCAACCGGTGCCGCCTACGATGCCGGCGGCGCACTGGCCCGTCAGGGTACCGTTTACGAACCTTTGCTGCAGCAACTGAACGCCTTGCCCTACTACGCTCAGCCCTACCCCAAATCGCTGGCCAATGAATTTGGTACCCATACCGTGTACCCCCTAATACAACAGGTAGGCATTAGTACGGCCGATGCACTGCGTACCATGGTGGAACACATTGCTCAGCAAATACAAAAAGCCGTAACCCTGCATGCACCTGCCGCAACTGGCAGCAAACCCCAAATGCTGATTACCGGCGGCGGCGCCTTCAATACGTTTTTGGTAGAGCGCATACAAGCCTTGCTGCCACAGGTTACAGTTGTAATACCCGATGCTGCACTGGTGCAGTACAAAGAAGCAATGATTATGGCCCTGATGGCCGTTTTGCGCTGGCGCGAAGAAACCAATGTATTGCATACGGTAACCGGCGCACGGCGCAGCAGTGTAGGGGGCGCCATATGGATGGGCCAGGAATGGTGAAATCATTTTTTGGGCTGATGCCTGTCAGCACAAAGGCCTTGCAGCCGAAGTAACTTACACATGAAAAATTTCGGTTGCCCTTGCCCCACGAATTGCATTTAGAATTGCAGAAATCCTTTCTTTCAACACACAAAGCGGTGGATGAGGAAGTGCGTGCCTTTCACCGGCTGCAAAACAGCTTTGCATCGCAATACCGCCAGATTTTTCACGATAAAATGGCGCCCCGCTGTGTGGTAATTATTCCCAGCCTTACGCTCGACCGTGAAATTTTAAAGCGGGTAAAAGGGCATTTTTATTACGAAGAGCGGATGCTGTGCCTGCTGATGTTGCTGCAAATGCCCCGCACCCACATCACTTTTGTAAGCAGCATGCCCATTGACCCGGTAATTGTTGACTACTACCTGCACCTGCTACCGGGCATCACCGGTTACCATGCCCGGCAACGCTTAACCCTGCTCAGTTGCTTCGATGGTTCGCCCAAATCGCTTACCGAAAAAGTGCTGGAACGGCCCCGCCTTATTGAACGCATCCGCAGCAGCATCCCTCCCGGCCATCCGGCACATATCGCCTTTTTTAACATAACCGAACACGAACGTGCACTGGCCGTACAGCTGGGCTTACCCATTTATGGTACCAACCCCGACCTGAATTACCTGGGCTCAAAAAGCGGCAGCCGCACCATCTTCAAGGCCTGTGGCGTTGCCATGCCCGATGGCTTTGAACACGTAAAAAACGAAAGCGAAGTAATACAGTACCTCACCCTGCTTAAACAACGCAACCCCACACTCCGGCGCGCCGTAGTAAAACTCAACGATGGTTTTTCCGGCGAAGGCAATGCTGTTTTTTCGTACGAAGATGCCCCCGAAGGCGATCGCCTGCAGGAGTGGATCAGCGCCCACCTGCCGCTGCGGCTGGCCATTGTGGCCGAACGCCTGCATTACGATACTTTTTTTGACAAGCTGGAACGCATGGGGGGCGTTGTAGAAGCGTTTATCGAAGGCAGCGAAAAGGCATCGCCTTCCATTCAATGCCGTATTAATCCGCTGGGCCAGGTAGATGTACTGAGCACACACGACCAGGTGCTGGATAGCGAAAGCGGACAAATTTTTTTGGGGGCCACATTTCCGGCCAACCGCGAATATGCCGGAGAACTGGGTGCCATTGGTTTAAAGGTAGGCGAAGCGCTCAGGCGCCACGGCGCGCTGGGCCGTTTTGGCATTGACCTGGTAAGTGTAAAAGAAAAGGATGGCTGGAAGCACTACGCCATTGAAATTAACCTGCGAAAGGGAGGCACCACGCACCCGTATTTGATGTTGCAGTTTCTTACTGATGGCCGGTACGATGTTGCCAGCGGCACCTACCGCATGCACGACAACAAAGAGCGGTTTTATTTTGCTACCGATAATTTGCAAAGCGATTGCTTTAAAGGCCTTACCCCGCACGACCTTATTGATATTGCCATGTGCAACGGGCTGCATTACAACGGCGCCACCGAAGAAGGGGTGGTGTTCCATTTAATCAGTGCACTATCGCAATTTGGCAAGCTTGGCTTAGTAAGCATTGGCAGTACTCCCGAACGGGCTCGTGCCTTTTACAACAAAGTGGTGGACGTGCTCAACCAGGAATGCAGGCCGCAGCCTCAAAGTCCGTAACGGTCCACAATATACACCAGCTGCATCATTACCAGTGCGCCCAGTTCCAGTTCGCGTTTACTCACCCATTCAAAGGTATCGTTGGCGGCATGGTGGTGGTCGAAATACCGTTGCGAGTCGGGCCGCAGGCCACACAGCAGGGTTCCCAGCGGACGCAGCGGATTGATATCGGCTCCGCCGCCGCCCTCGGTAAAGGCCGTAATGCCGTAGGGTACAAACAAGGGCAGGTATTGCCGCAGTTTATCGAGCACCGCCCCACCCTGCGAAAAACCAAAACTGCGGGGTGTAAAACCACCCGCATCGCTTTCCAGGGCAAATACAAAGCGTTTGTTTTCGGTTGCGGCAATTTCGGCATACTTGCGTCCGCCCCGCAATCCGTTTTCTTCATTCATAAACATAACCACCCGAATGGTACGGCGGGGACGGATTCCCAATTTTTTAAACACATGAATCAGTTCCATGCTTTGCACACAGCCGGCACCATCGTCGTGCGCACCTTCGCCCAGGTCCCACGAATCGAGGTGGCCCCCCACCGTAATGATTTCATCCGGAAATTCGGAACCGCGTATTTCGCCAATTACATTATGGCTCAGCACATCGGGCAGCATTTCGCAGGTGGTACGAAAGTAAAGTTCCCAGCCGGGCTGCTGCCGTAACAGGCGGCTTACCAGTTCGGCATGGCGGGTTGAAACCGCAATGGCCGGAATTTTCGGAAAAGAATCGTTGTAGTTGGTGGCACCGGTATGCGGAAAATCGTCAATATTACTTGCCAGCGAGCGCACCATTACCCCAACGGCCCCGTATTTGGCTGCCAGGGCAGGGCCGCGGCTGCGGTATTGTCCTGCCTCGCCGTATGCCCGAAAGGTTTCAATATAAGTGGGGTTCATGGGCACATTAAAAAACACGATGCGCCCTTCTACGCCCTTTCGGCCCAACGAATCGAGCTCGGCAAACGAACGCACTTCAACCACCGGGGCCTGAATGCCATTTTTGCCGGTACCCACACTGTTGCCCAGAGCACACACGTTTAAGGTTACGGGTTGCTTTCCTTTACCTACCAGGCGGGCAACTTCTTTTTCGCCCCGTACCCACTGCGGCACCATAACTTCCTGCAGGTAAACGGTATCGGCCCCCATGGCCTTCATCATATCAAAAGTGGCTTTTACCGCCTTGGCGGCGCCGGGCGATCCGCTGAGGCGATGCCCCACTTCTTTACACAGGTAACGCAGGTTTTCGTAGGCTTTGCCCTCGGTAAGCACCACATCGGCCATGCGGCGAAACAGTAACGAATCATTGGCAAACAAAGCGGTAGTTGCATGCAAGGCAACCCCGAATAACAAAAAGAAGAAACGCATGCTATTGGGTTGATTGGTACAAACGTACCAAAACAGCAATCAACGGCAAAACCATTCATAAAGCCTACGGTTGAATAGTAGTACCTTCGCAATAACCTGGATGTGTATGAAAATTGGTATTGTTTGTTACCCCACCTTCGGCGGAAGCGGTGTTTTGGCAACGGAACTGGGAAAGGCCCTGGCCGAAAAAGGACATTTGGTACACTTTATTACCTATCAGCAACCGGTACGCCTGAGCGGCTTTTATACCAACATTTTTTACCACGAAGTACGGGTGCCGCATTACCCGCTGTTTGACTACCCGCCTTACGAAACCACGCTGGCCAGTACCATGGTGGATGTGGTATTGAACAACCAGTTGGATTTGCTGCACGTGCATTATGCCATTCCGCACGCTTCGGCCGCCTATATGGCCAAACAAATTTTACGCAAAAAAGGCAAAGAAATTCCGGTTATTACCACGCTGCACGGCACCGACATTACGCTGGTGGGCAAAGACAAAACCTTTGAACCGGTAGTGGCATTTTCGATAAACGAAAGCGACGCCATTACCGCCGTTTCGGAAAACCTGCGCAAAGAAACCCACCACTCGTTTCAAATTGAAAAAGACATCGAGGTTATTTACAACTTTGTTGATACCATTCGTTTTTCCAAAAAGCCGCTCGATGCGTTTCGCAAAGTGCTGGCGCCCAACGGCGAAAAAATCATTACCCATGCCTCCAACTTTCGAAAAGTAAAGCGCATACATGATGTGATAGAAGTGTTTGCGGGCATTCACAAACAAGTGCCCTCCAAACTGCTGATGGTGGGCGATGGACCCGACCGGCCCGATGCCGAAGAATATTGCCGCAAGCTGCAGATTTGCGATGATGTACGCTTCCTGGGCAAGCAACAGGAGATGGAAGAGATACTTGCCATATCCGACCTGTTTCTGCTGCCCTCGGAATACGAGAGCTTTGGATTATCGGCGCTGGAGGCAATGGCTTCGGGCGTTCCCGTACTTTCGAGCAACGCAGGGGGCTTGCCGGAAATTAACCTGCACGGCACCACCGGCTTTATGGCACCCGTGGGCGACACCCGGCAAATGATTGAACTGGGAAGCCATTTGTTGCAGAACGAACCACTCCTCAACACCCTGAAAAAGCAGGCCCGGGAGCATGCGCATCGTTTCGACATTCACAATATTGTACCACTGTACGAAGCTTTGTACAAGCGATTTGTTCCGGCCTTAGCGGCCCCGAAGCCACAGTTGGGGGTTTAACATCTGTGCTTCGCGGCTCAATACAAACTCTATTTCGCCCTCACCTTCCAGGTTGGCTCCAACTTTTCCTAAAGGTTGGCCCACTTTAACCTGTTGGCCTTTGGTTACGCTTACGGAAGACAGGTTGCTGTAAGAAGTAAAGTATTTGCCATGCCGCAACATCACGGCGCTGTTGCCGCCAACATCAAAAACGCTTACCACCTCGCCATCGAATACCGCTTTCACCACCTGCCCTACCGGCGATGAAATGGTAATGAAATCCTGATTGCCTTTGAGGTTGGTACCCGGTACAGTGTAAGGGCCAAAAGGAATGGATATATAACCGTTATCAACCGGAAAAGGCAATCGGCCGCGGTTGCTTTCAAAACTGGTACCCAGCGCCAAATCTTCTTTGTTATACTCCAGATAACTGGCCTGGCGTTTGGGTTCTTCTTTTTTGGGCGTAGCGGCAGAGGCCGGAGTGGTTGTGGCAGCCGGTGCCGGTGTTGCCGGAGTTGTTGCAGTTGACGTATTGCTTTCAGCAGCTTCTTTTTGTTTGGCCAGGCGCTCTTTTTCTGCCCGTTCGCGGGCTTCTTTTTCTTCACGGGCTTTCCGCTCAGCTTCCTTGCGGGCGGCTGCTATTTCACGCTGCACCACGGCTTTAATGGCCGACTCCAGCTGACTGGCCTGCTTACGCTTGGCGGCAAGTATGCTGTTTATTTCCCGCTCCTTCTTTTTTATTTCATTCACTACTTCATCCTGCTGCTTTTTATCTTTAACAAGGTCGTTCATTACTTTAGTCTGGTCTTCAAGCACCGCACTTTTTTGTTTGCGGTTGTTCGTGAGCTCGGCAATTTTTTGTTTGTACAATGCCTCTGTTTTAGTAATTGCTTCTACTTGCTGCAAGCGGTAGCTGCGGTAAGCCCGCATATAAGCCACCCGGCGGATGGCATCGTTAAAGTTGGTGGCCGAAAAAAGAAAATTCAGCAGGTCGTAATTACTTCTGTTTTTATAGGCATACACCACATTTTTGGCGTATTCCATCTTTAGCGTATCAAGGTCTTTTTGCAAGCGGCGCATTTCGCGGTACGAATTATTGATTTCTCCATCAATCATACGCAGCTGCTTGTTAATGTCCTGTATCATCTGATTACGCAGGCGTATTTTGTTTTGTATCAGCGTAAGCTGACCCAGACTTTGCTTTTTGTTGCGCTTCAGCTCTTCAAACTGGCGATTGAGCGCATCAATCTCCTGCTGGGTTTGCCGGCGCTTTTTTTCCAGCTCGGCACGTTCGTTGGTTTGGGCTCCAACAGTCTGAATCAATAAAAAGCTACTGAGTATAAAAACAAAAACACGCATAAGCCGGGTTAATTGTAACAAAAATACGTTATCAATACTGGGATGCTAACGCCCGGTTAGCCATTTGCGAATGTGCCTATTCAATTCTTTTGAATTTTTTAGGAATCGCAAAAGGAAACGTTACCGGTTCATTGAAGCGATAATCGCGGAATTTCAGTTGCACGCTTAACTTATTTTGCTGCGATAAGAAAATTTCCCGATAGGTTGAAAATGGAAATCCTGCTTTTTCTTCATAATCGCGATAAAACAAATCGGCCGTTCGGTTCAACAGCGGATCCACATCATCCAGTTTACTTTTTTCAATGGTATAATCACTGTTAATGCTAAGCAGGTTGCGAAATAACGAATCGGCACTCAGCAACGTATAACCATTGGGTCGATTGCTGTATGCCAAAATACCCGCAATATTAAAAAACAGTGGCTGTCCGGTAAGCAAATTCTGCAAGTCCATAAACGTAAAGGGTATTTGACTTACCGCTTGTATGGAGTTGAGCGGACGATGCTGGTAGGTATTGGCCAGTTTATCCAGCACCAGAATACTGTCGGGCGTAATTAAAATGCGAATGCCTTCAATACCAATATCGTTACTAATCGAAATCCAAATGATGCTGTCGCGTTTCATTCGCACGTTGGCAATAAAGTCGGGCTGCTTACCTTTTTGATTGGTATAGCTCACCTTCAATTTGGCCGACATGGTTTGCCACTCATAGCTGAACTGACGCTTCTGCACACTGTCCCACAACTCATTAATCAGGCGCAACGTGTCGTCGTGTGTAGGATTGAGTACTGTAACAACGGTAACCGTGTCTTTTTTTATAATCGCCTGCTGAATGTTTTTGGTAGAACGACAAGCTGCCAGCGTTAGCAGCACCAGAAAAATAGAAAGGTGTAACAATTTCATGTAAAATCTTATTTACCGGTACTTCCAAACCCTCCTGTATTGCGTTGTGTTTCGGCCAGCTGCTGTACAGGTTGCCATGCAACCTGCGCCACTTGTTGCACTACCATTTGCGCTATGCGGTCGCCGGGCTGAATCACATGTGTTTCATTGCTCAGATTGATCAGTATAACCTTTATCTCGCCCCGGTAATCGGCATCAATGGTACCGGGGGTGTTCAGGCAAGTAATTCCATGCTTCAATGCCAGCCCGCTTCGGGGCCGCACTTGTGCTTCGTAACCTTGAGGCAATTCTATAAACAATCCGGTTGGTATTAATACCCGTTCCAACGGCTGCATCATTAGCGGCTCCGGCAAATTTGCCCGTAAATCCATTCCGCTGGCACCTGCCGTGGCATAAGCGGGCAAAGGGTTATTTGAACGGTTTACGATTTTTACCTGCAACATGGTTTATTTCTCTATTAACACGGTTGCATAAGCCAGTACGCCCTCCTGGCGGCCTACATAGCCCATGGTTTCGGTTGTGGTGGCTTTAATGGATACGTCTTCCCGCTCCAGTTCCAGAATTGACGCAATTACTTCCTGCATCTGCGGAATGTAGGGTTTTATTTTAGGCCGCTCCAGCAGCAGGGTACTATCCACATTCACAACCCGATAGCCCCTTTCGCGGATCATGTCGAACGTAAGGCGCAGCAACACCTTACTGTCAATATCCTTAAAGCGTTCATCGGTGTTGGGAAAATGCACCCCAATGTCGCCCAGGGCACAAGCCCCCAGCAAGGCGTCGCAAATGGCGTGCAGCAGCACATCAGCATCGCTATGGCCCAAAGCGCCCTTGGTATGCGGAATTTCTACCCCGCCCAAAACCAGCTTGCGGCCTTCTACCAGCTGGTGTACATCAATTCCCGAGCCTACTCTCAAACCCATAAATTAATCCTTGTATTTACAAGTGCCGATAAAATTATACCGTTATCAACAAAAAAGGCGAAGGTAACGCACCTTCGCCCGGTAACAAAAAGTTTTGAAACCCCTTACTTTTCGCCGCCCAGGTCAAACAGGATGCTGAAGCGGGTGGTATTGCTCAGCGGGTTGCGGTTGATGCCCTGCCCCGTGGGTACCAGGTACGAAAAGTTGAAGTTCAGCTTGTTGTACTTAATGCCCAGCCCCGCGCTGAAAAAGCGACGGTTGCCCTTGTTGCGGGATTCGTGGAAGTAACCCGCACGGGCAAAAAACAGGTCGCTGTAGTTATACTCGGCTCCCGTTGATATCTGGAACTCCTGCAGCTCTTCGCGGAAACCGCCCGGCGCATCGCCAAACGAGCTGAACCAGCTGCTGATCACGCTCTTGTTGCGGTACGCCTCTATTTCTTCGGGCGTGCTCAGCCGGCCCGGAGGCGTGGGCACCATCAGCTTGTTAATGTCCACACCAAAACTCAGCTTGCTGGTTTCATCCAGCACCGCATGGTACATGGCCCCAATGCCCAGGTTGGCGGGTATGTAATCCCTTCCGCGGGCATCGTTGGTGTAGGCGATTTTGCTGCCCAGGTTGCTCAGCACAAAACCCGCGGTTACGCCCTTGCCTTCTTCGTTTACGCCGTTGTAAAACAACGACAGGTCGCCCGCTACGGCCGTGCCCGGCTTCAGCGGCGCACCGTTAAACGTGCCGTTGCCCAGGTTGGAATAAATAAACCGCATGGCCACGCCCACCCCCAGCTTATCGCTCAGGCTGCGGCTGTAGCCCGCATCAATAGACCATTCCCGCGGGCGAAACTGCTGCAGGTCGTTGCCCGCAAAATCGGTAAACTGAATATTACCCAGGTTGAAGTAGCGCAGCGATGCCGATAGGGCCTGCCCTTCGGTAAACTGATGATACCCCGAGGCGGTGATGATATACACATCGTTCAAACCAATATCCCGCAACCACGGCGTGTAGTTAATGCCAATGGCGCTGCGCTGCGTGGCAAAAGGTATTTTCGCCTGGTTCCAAAACGAAGCGCTGGCATCGGCCGAAGTGGCAATGCCCAAATCGCCCATGCCGCCCGCACGGGCATCGGGCGATATCCGCAACATCGGTACCGCCGTGGTAACTACATTAATACTGTCGGTTTGTGCGTGGAGATTGATTGAAGAAAATACCGTACTAAAGATCAGTGCTGCCGAAATAAGTTGTCGCATTCGATTCATGATTTTGGGTTAATGTAAGGTATCCGGATGGGGACGTTTTGGTTTGCAATGTTACAGAATCACAAGTTTTTGGATGACCGATTGCCGTTTTCCATTCGAATCCTTCACTTCGAGGCGATAAATATATACCCCCCGGCCCACTTTCCGCCCAAACGCATCGGTACCATCCCATTCAATTTCAAAAGAACGATTACCGGTTGCATTTATTGTACGCTGCAACGAATTAACCAGTTTACCCGATACAGTAAAGATGCGAATGCCTACCTGCAGCACATCGCCCGGCCGGTTATGCTCAAACATAAAGGTGGTACGTGTGGTAAAAGGGTTGGGATAATTATACACCCGTTCCAGTTTAAGGTCGGCATCTTTTACCACCCGAAAATCCAAAACGTATTCGCTGCTGTTATTCATTACGTCCCACGCCTTTATGCGTAGTCTGTGATTGCCTTCTTCGAGGCGGGGCATTTGAAACCGTACGGTGCCACGCTGATAGCTGTCGGCATCGGCTTCATAGAACTCATTGAGTATAAAGTAACGGTTGTTGTCATCGTTCAGCGTAGCGGTAATGTCCTGTCCAATGCCTGTTCCGGCCGTGTTGATACCGCTCGAGTCGAACAAGCGTACCAGCAAAACGGGCGTTTCGTTGGTAATACCACCGTTTACAAAACGCTCGTCATTAAGGTAGGCTTTTATTTCAGGACCGGTATTATCGGTAATACCTCCCGCCCCTACACCGCCTATAACAACATTCGACTCTGAGCCCATGGCATCGGTTTCTCCATTTTCGGCGTAGTAGGCAATTTTTGCGTTGCCGAACTGGTAATTGATGGTACGCGGCACTACAAACGTGTACGAAAAAGTTCCGTTTACTACCCGGGCCTTCCCTCTGAAAATGATGTTGTTTTGCACCCGAAAGTCGGCAGGTATGCTGCCGGGGTCGTTACCCAGTGTGCGCAGGGTTTGCTCTTTGTCGTAAAGAATCGGGTACGCATACCCGTTAAAGCCCTGCAGGCGGTTGCCTTGCACATCGGTAACCTCGCCGGTAATGGTATAGCGGTTGGTGGCCCGCAGGGTATCGGTACCGGGTGTGTTATTGTTGATAGATAATGTTCGCACCCGATGCTTGGGAAAGCCCAGCCGGAGGGCCGGATCGCCCAACAGTGCAAACTTCCGGTTGTTGACCACATCGCCAAAACTTTGGTAGGTAACATTTTTGCATTGCTGCAGCGATGCACCCAACGTAGGAAAATTCCCTTCGGCATCGGGGCGCAATGCTTCGCGAAAGAAAGCGTTGTTGATGATGCGATTGCTAAAGGCAAATACCACCCGGGTAGTGGTGAGCAGGGCAATGGCACCGGTTCGTTCCCGCAGTAGGATATCTTCACCCAAAGAGTATATGGAGGGATTGTCGAAGGGGGCAAAATCACAGGTGGCAGTAACAAACAACGGTAATTTGTTTACGTTGGTCCAGGTATTTACCATATCCTGATCCAGTATTACTTCTTCGGCAAGCCGCCTGAAGCCGCCGTGGCCGCTGTAGTTCCAAATAAGCGTGCCGCTGAAAATGCGGTTATTGATGGCCTGGTTTACTTCAGGATAGCGCTGGCCGCCGCTGCCGCTAACCTGCCGATACGCATCCAAATAAATTTTCTGCAATTGAAACAGCGGATTTTGCGCAATGGTAGCGGCATGGAATTCGGCATCATCGAAATGCAGATTGTTATCTTCATCATCGGCCACCAGGCAAATTTCGCGGCGCCAGGGCCCCAAAGAGGCGGGCTCGTGGTAGCGCAGTATTTTATCTACTACTTGCCGGGCTTCCTGCAGGGTACGGGCCGGTATGCGGCCGATGCCCACATCCAGCAGGGGCGGCGGGAAAAAGCGGTTCACATCGTCATTATCATCCAAAAACCCAAAAAAATCGTCCGAAACATAGGTGGCTAGCGGATCGAGCGACACATCGTTTTGCCACGAGGGTACCAGGTTGGTATTACCCGGCGTGCGGTTTTTATAATCGAACGAGGCATCGCCCATCAGCAGCAAATAGCGGGGGCGATTGGTTGTAACGCTTCCGGCCTTGTCGTACAACATCTTCACGAAGTCGCGTATGGCGCCGGGGTCGGGCGTGCCCGATGCAAATTCGTTATACACCTGTTCGATTGTAACAACAACGGTGCGTAATCCCCGCTGTTGGTGAAAATTGGCCAGCCGCTGTGCTTCGGTCAGCAAAGAGGGATGCGTTACCACCACATAATCGCGGGCCGTAAGGGCATGCAGGTTTTGATTGGGTACCGTGCCGGCCGGCTGGGGGCGCGGCAGGTTTTGCGGATTGAAGGCTATAAATTCACGCAACCGGCTTGTTGTTTGCACCACCCGCATCTCATTCCCCAACAAGTTAGGCTGCAGCGCCACTGGCATTGCCGGCTCCGTTACATCCCAAACCTGTGTGGCTGAACCGGCATTTTGTATGCGAAACTCGGTGATATTACCCGGCCCTACCGTTTCCCAGTCGCGGAAAGCCAGCTGTTCCAACCCGGCAAGGTTGAGTTGGCGTACCACAAACAATTGAAACCAGTTGAGCCATCCCTGCGCATTTACACTAATGGGCTGGTACTGATATTGTAGTGAAAGGGTATTTTGCGTAAGTTGAAAACCGGTAAACAACTCACTGGATGTTGCCACCAGGTCGTATGTACCGGTACCTACGGCAGGCAGCACATGGGTAAGCACTGTATTGTTATTGGCCCGTACCGCAAAACTGCTGGATGCCCCCGTACTGCGGGCTATCACATGCGAGAGCAAGGTTACCTGCGTACCCGGAACTAGGTGGGGCAGGTTTACGGTAAAGTTGCGGGTAAGCACCCGGCCGGGCGCATTGCCAAACTCTTCGCCATACCATTGCTTGCCGCTGCGCAACAGGTTTACGGTATCCAGTTCATAGGCATACCGGTCGCGAAAGGTGGTTTGTACCCGATTGGGAACAGGAATTGTTTGCTGGCCGGTAACCCGCAAACCGGTTCCGCCTATGGTTAAAAAATAATACGCCTCATCGCTGTAGAGATTCTTTTTAAAGCGAAAGCGCTGGTTTAGAGAATCCTTCTCCCACTGGTCGGGACCCTGGGCATAAAACAGAAAATAATCGTTTCCGTTAAAGATACCATCGCCGCCATCGGAAACCCAAATGG
This sequence comes from Lacibacter sp., assembly GCA_046297415.1. Taxonomy (GTDB): domain Bacteria; phylum Bacteroidota; class Bacteroidia; order Chitinophagales; family Chitinophagaceae; genus Lacibacter. Next base: position 357,489 of record JBKBIL010000002.1, on the reverse strand, counting down.
CATTTTCCTGCAAGTCGTCGGGCCGGGCAATGGAGTTGGCTTCGGGCAGCATGCCGCCTCCGTTTCCGAAAAGCCGGATGGAAGCACTGCTGAGGTTTTGCGTATTAATGCCCAGGGCTTGCAAGGTAGCCATATCTACCCGGTGCACACCCGATTGCCGCACCGCAAGTTTATACCAGTTGCCGGTAGCCAAAATTGAATTATCGCGGTAACTGCGTTGACCAAGGGCCGATACCGCGGTAACCATTGTACCCAAAATCAGTATTTTCCACATAGAGGCAGGTACCAAAAGTACTTGATTTTGAAGGCGCGCTTTTGTTTTGTGCAGTAAATTACTATGTTTGTACTGCCCAAAGCAATTTTGGGCTTTAAAATCCAATACAATATTTTTGATCCTCACTCGTTAAACAACAAAACGAAAAGATGAAAAACCTTTTCCGGTCGAGAACCACCGTTATCCTGCTGATGGCCGCCGCTTTTCTTGCTTCCTGTAAAGGCAAAGGACTTTTTAAAAAGAAACCTGAAGTATCTACCAATACGGGGTGGACTTACAATGACCCCTCCGGTAGCGGATTCCGTGTTGCCAAAGAAAAAGAGCAGGCCGCAGGCCCGGGCCTGGTATTTGTTCAAGGCGGTACGTTTACCATGGGCGCTACCGAAGAAGATGTAATGCGTGACTGGAACAACATTCCCCGCCGTGTAACAGTTGCTTCGTTTTATATGGACGAAACCGAAGTGGCCAACGTACACTACCGCGAATACCTGTTTTGGCTCGATCGTGTTTTTCAGGACACTGCCATATTGAACCGCGCCCTGCCCGATACCCTGTGCTGGCGCAGCGAACTGGCCTATAACGAGCCCTATGTGGAATACTATTTCCGCCATCCCTCTTACAACTATTATCCCGTAGTAGGCGTGTCGTGGAAGCAGGCGCATGATTATTGCCTGTGGCGTACCGACCGGGTAAATGAAAATATCTTGTGGCAAAAAGGCATCACCAACAAAAAAGCCGAATTGCAAAAGCAAATGCAGGGCGGCGGACAGGACAACTTCAACACCAAAGCCTATTTGCTGGGCGAATACCAGGCTACCCCCGGTAAAGGCATCAACAACTATAAAGATCCGGTTACCAAACAGGTGCCCACCAGCATCAGTTTTGAAGAAGGCATTATTTTACCCGATTACCGTTTGCCCACCGAAGCCGAGTGGGAATATGCCGCCTACGGCTATGTGGCACAAAACCCCAACCCCCGCCGCAGCGAAAAACGGCGTGGTGAAGAATTGATTGCCAACAAACAGGTATATCCCTGGGCGCAAAACGTAAACGGACTTCGCGATGCCAAAAACAGCACCTGGCAAGGCCAGTTTTTAGCCAACTTTAAGCGGGGCGCCGGCGATAACATGGGTGTTGCCGGAGGTTTGAACGACCGTTCGGCCATACCCGGCCCCATCAAGGCATATTACCCCAACGGATTTGGTCTGTACAATATGGCAGGTAACGTAAGCGAATGGGTTGCCGATGTGTACCGCCCGCTTACACCCACCGATGGCGACGACTTTAACTACTTCCGCGGTAACGAATTTAAGCGCATTGACCTCAGTACCGGTAAGCCCGAACGCGATTCGCTGGGCCGTATCAAATATCGTGCTGAAACAGAGGATGAGGTGAAAAAGCGTCGCAACTACCAAAAAGGATATGTAATTGATTATTTGGATGGCGATTCGCTCAGCGGTGTACAATACGGATATGGTATTACCACCCTAATCAGCGATAAAAGCCGTGTGTACAAAGGAGGCAGCTGGAACGACATGGCTTACTGGCTTAGCCCGGGTACCCGCCGCTTTCTGGAAGAAGACCAAAGCAGTTCGACCATTGGCTTCCGTTGCGCCATGACCCGCTACGGCAGTCAGGAAGGCAATGGCTTTAAAACCGGCAACTGGTTTCAGCAACGCAAACAAAACAGCCGCAAACGCTAATAATTTCACCATCGTATTGCAAAAGCTGTCCGGCAAAAAACGGACAGCTTTTTTTATGGCCGCTCTTATCTTTGAAGCATGACAATTGAAGCGCTTTATCAACTTTACCTGCAACATCCATATGTACAAACCGATACCCGAAAAATCAGGGAGGGGGAGTTGTTTTTTGCGCTTAAGGGAGCTCACTTTAACGGGAATTTATTTGCTTTGGAAGCCCTGCAACGGGGAGCCGCTGCCGCCTTTGTGGATGAGCCGGTAGGCAACGGCAACGAGCGCATTATTCAGGTGCCCGATGTGTTAACCACTTTACAAGATCTTGCCGGATATCATCGCCGGCAGTTTTCCATCCCTTTTCTTGCCATAACCGGCAGCAACGGAAAAACCACCACCAAAGAGCTGATACATGCAGTACTCAGCAAAAAATACCGCACTTATACCACCGAAGGCAACCTCAACAACCATATCGGCATACCGCTAACAATTTTAAAAGTTCGGCCCGACGCCGAAATGGCGGTAATTGAAATGGGTGCAAACCACCAGCAGGAAATTGCGGGATATTGCCGGTACACCCGGCCCACACACGGATTAATCACCAATGTAGGTAAGGCCCACCTGGAAGGTTTTGGCGGCATTGAAGGCGTAAAAAAGGGAAAAGGCGAGTTGTTTGACTATATCCGAAAAGCGGGGGGAACGATATTTCTGAATACCGATACGTTGTATTTGCAGGAAATGAGCCGGGGTATAGCCAACAAGTTTACGTACGGAACCCGGGAGGGTGCCGTTACCGGCGAACGGGTTGAAAGCGAACCCTTTTTACAAGTACAAATAAAAAGCCACCCCGGCATCGGTGCAATACGCACCCGTTTGGTGGGCGATTACAATGTACCCAATGTACTGGCTGCCGTTGCGGTGGGTGTGTATTTTGGTGTTGCGGAAGCCGATATCCGAAATGCCATTGAAAGTTATACCCCCACAAACAGCCGCAGCCAGCTGCTGGAAATAGGCAGCAATCATGTAATTCTCGATGCATATAATGCCAACCCCAGCAGCATGAAACTGGCCATTGAAAACTTTGCCCGCCTCCATGCACCACAAAAAGTTTTGTTTTTGGGTGCCATGGCCGAACTAGGAGCTGAAAGCGAGCAAGAACATAAGGCACTAATTGATACATTACAACACTATCCCTGGCATTTGGTAGTGTTGGTTGGCGATGCATTTGCCAAAATCAAACACCCGTTTCTGCAATTCTCCAGCAGCCTTGAAGCGGCCAACTGGCTGAAAAGCAATCCTTTAAAAAATTGTTACCTGCTTATAAAAGGCTCCCGCAGCACCCAAATGGAGCAAATAATGGAAGCCCTTCTTGCAAAATAGTGGGAAACATATATATCTTTATAGAACCTAAAGGATTCCTAATCCTTTCAAAACCACACTTTCCAATATCTCTACAATCTGTTTTCCCATTCCTCTGAAACGAACCAATCGTTCCTAATCCGTTACAAAAACTAACAATTGGTTTGTATATGGCGAAAACTTTACTTCGTACCCTTTCTGCTGTTACAATATTATTTTTTATTACTACAGGAAAACTTTTTGCCCAGTTTCCTTCCTGGCCTTTCCCCAATTTGGTAAAACCGGTATGTTCCACCATGCCTTCGGCACCATCGCCGGTAACTGTTCCTTCAAATAATACGTGTACTAAATGGCCTGTGGTAAATAATGGTGCATGGCATAACCCTGCTACTTGGAATGATGGAACCCTGCCACGAAACATGGATATAGTTTGCATTCCTGAAGGGGTTACAGTTCAAGTTACCAATCCAACATATTCTGCAACTAGTATTTGCCCGGTTCCGGCCGCCGATACTAACAATACACCGCGTCTTTTTATTTTTATATGCGGCACGCTCGATTTTAAAGCAGGCGGAAAATTGCATCTAGGCTGTTTAAGTACTATTCAGATTTATGCTCCAACAGGCAGAATATTGGCAGCACAAGGTAACTCAGATCTGATACGTATTGGAACAAAAGAAGTTTGGGGAAAAGATAATATCGACATTAATGGGCCTTACTATTTTAGCGACGGCTGTGGCACAAACCCTTTGGGTTGTCAGGGTGCCGGCGTACTGCCTGTAGAATTTGGAGCCTTTACCATCCGGCAACGCGGGCCCCGGCAGGTAGATCTTGAATGGTTCACCTTTACTGAAATAAATGCTTTACATTTTGTTGCCGAGCGCAGCCAGGATGGTACCAACTGGCAGCAAATTGGTACTGTTGCCGCAAAGGGTCAAAGCCCGTCGAAGGTTACCTATCGCTTTAGCGATATGCAGGCACCTGCAGGTACGGTTTTCTATCGCCTACGCCAGGTAGATGCAGATGGCCGCTTCTTCTTTTCCGATGTACTGCGCATTGCAATTACACCCCTAAGCAACATCCAATTGTATCCCAATCCGGTTGCCAACGTAGCCACATTATATGCGGCCAATGGCTTCAAGAGCAATCAATCCATACAAATTTTCGGAGTGAGAGGTAACCTGGTACAAACCGTTGCAGGACGAACCGGGAACACGATCAGCATACCTGTAGAACAACTCAGGCCCGGTATTTATACCATACGCGTAGTTGATAACGGGCTGCTTGTTTCGCAAATGCGTATGCTGAAACAATAATGCCTCCATTGTAACATATAGTTTGTTAAACAGAATGTATGCCACACTCCGCTTTTTTTTGCAGGGTTGCATAATTCATAAATGAATATTATTTTAAAGTTCTCAATATCCACGTCCTAAAATACCACACATAACCAGAAAACACACATAACCTCATGTAGAGGAACCTGCACACTTCCAAATATTCCCATTTAACCCGTTTCATCCATACCTCTGACAAGCCTTTAGTTTTGGCCCTGCAAAACACCTGTTACCCTTTACCATTTTACAAAACCAAAACAGTTTGTCATGAAAAATTTTACCCTAGCCGTTTTGTCACTGCTGTCATGGGCTTTGGCAGCATCATCACAACCGTCCATATTGGAGCCGGTAGTTAACGGCGGCCGCTGGAGCGACCCCGCAACCTGGAACTTGAACCGTATACCTGCCGATGGAGACATTGTTACGATCCCATCCGGCATGACCGTTAACGTAAAAAACAGCAACTACACCCTAGCCAGCAGTTGTCCGTCAAACGGTGCCACCCCCCCCAGCTTATTGTAAATGTATTTGGCAGCCTGGCTTTTGAACCTTCCGGACGTTTGAACCTGGGATGCGCCAGCGTTTTATTTCTGGCTCCCGGCGCACGCATCTTTTCAACGACCCGAAACTGCAGCCTTCGCATTAGTATAGGCCCCAACGAAGTTTGGGGCTGCAACGGGCCAATCACCAATGATGAGATTAATGGCCCTGCCACCATTAACATTGGGGGTATATTGCCCGGTCCGTTGCCTGTAGTAATGGATTTGTTTCGGGCAAACCGGCAAAATAATGTAGTGCGCCTGGAATGGTCAACGGTACAGGAAATCAACAGCAAACAGTTTACGATTGAGCGCAGCAGCGATGCCGGCAACTGGAATGCCATCGGCAGCGTGCCTGCCGCCGGTAACAGCAACAGCCGTATGCATTACAACTTCACAGACGCGAACCCACTGAACGGTAACAATTTCTATCGCATCCGGCAAATTGATGAAGATGGCAAGATCAGTTTTTCGGGAATTGCCCGGGTAGGCAGCAGTGCTGTAAACCGCCTCTTTGTGTACCCCAATCCGGTGATTTCTATGGCTAATATTGTATTGGGCGAAGGAGCCCGTTCCAACCAGTCGGTACAACTTTTCAACGGCACGGGCGCTTTAGTACGTTCGGTATCGGTGAAAAACGGCAACCTGTTGCAACTGAATATGGAAGGCCTCAAACCCGGCCTTTACCTTATCAGAGTGTTGGAAGACGGGAAAGTAGTAGAGCAAACAAGTTTTCTTAAGCAGTAATTAAAATTTTCGTGTTAGAATAATAAGGCTGTCGTGTACCGACAGCCTTTTTTACTGCCAACTTAACAGCATTATTGGCGCTCCTGGCACAGTTCTACAAGTACACCGTTGGTGCTTTTGGGATGTAAAAAGCACACCAGCTTGTTATCGGCACCCTGCCGCGGTGTTTCGCTCAGCAAAACAAAGCCGGCCTCTTTCAGTCGTTTCATCTCTGCTTCAATATCGGCCACATCAAATGCAATATGATGCAGCCCCTCCCCTTTTTTTTCAATGTAACGGGCAATCACCCCCTCGGGCGAGGTGCTCTCGAGCAATTCAATTTTAGTTTCCCCCTTTTGAAAAAAAGCGGTATTTACATGTTCGCTTGCAACCAACTCGGTTTTGTAACAGGGCGTTTGTAACAAGGCTTCAAACAAGGGTATTGCAACAGAGAGTTCTTTAACGGCAATGCCAATGTGCTCAACTTTTAGCATAAACTGATATTTACCGGAAAGCTACGAAAGAGGCAGCATATAGCAGGTATGTTACACCCTCTGCTATTGACGCAGCACCCGTAAACCCTGACACTACAAAAGTTGTTTATGAAGGGATTCAATAACTTTGCAGTATAAAAGGCAGCCGTTTATGATTTACGTGAGTGATAAAGCAAAAGAAAAAGTTAGCAGCCTTATGCAGCAGGCTTCCATTGCCAACGACCCCTCCTATTTTTTGCGGGTGTCGGTGGTGGGTGGCGGCTGCAGCGGCCTCAGCTATAAACTCGATTTTGATAACGAACTGAAACCCAACGATCAGGTTTTTGAAAACAACGGTATTAAGGTGGTAACCGACCTGAAGAGTTTTTTATACCTGTGTGACACCACACTCGACTTCAGCGATGGGCTGAACGGCAAAGGGTTTCACTTCAACAATCCCAACGCCAGCCGTACCTGCGGCTGCGGCGAAAGTTTTGCCGTATAAATTGAAAGAATGCAGGGCCGGGACATTGTTCCGGCTTTTTTGTGCAAAAAAAGCCCCTCCGTTTAGAGGGGCTTCAGCAGTTGGTTTTGGGGCGTTACATACGATGTAGCAATAATCAATAGCAACATTTGAATATTAGACAATACTATGACAAATTATGCTGCCTGCAGCATAAAAAATTATCCGTTGCGTAATTCTCTATTGTTTAACAAATTTCAACTGATGCTGTGCGTGCCCGTTAGCATCAGAAACATGCAGCCAATACAAACCTGAAGGCAGGTTTTGATTCATATGTATCAGCCAATATGGCAGTACCCCATCGTGTACCACCTGCCTGCGCAACATTTCCCTACCATCGGCAGCCAATACCTTTACCTGATAAACCCCCTTCACCAGATTTGTTGTTTGTAAACGTATTTCGCTGCCGGTAACGGGATTGGGGGTTATTACAATGCCTGTACTACTACCTTTCCTTACAACTCCTGCAACCCGGGAAAGCGCAGCTTTTCCATTAGCATCTATGGCTCGTACGCGATAGTAATTTTTTCCGGACACCGCAGTTTCATGCAGAAAACTATAGGCAGCATCGCCTTCTGTATTCACCGGTTGTACCGTGCCGATAGTTGTAAAACGTACACCATCACGGCTGTGCTGCACTTCCATTTTTTTTACGTGCGTATTTCCCGTAAGATTCCAACGAAGACGCACCGCATCGCCCTCGGCACGCGCCTCTTCATTCGAAAATTGAAAGGGCAGCAAAAACAGAGACGTATAAAGATTCTCATACCCGCTCAGGTTGGGATTGCAGCCCAGGTTGGGCTCCCCATTCGGAAGAGCCGGTAAGGTTACATTTGAAAAAAAACCATGATGATTGGTTATGGCAACAAAAAAGCGTACAAAATCGCCCTCGGCAATACCACACATCCCATTTACCGACAACGCAAACTCAATACCTACATTGGGGTTGGTAACCGGGTCATAATCGTTGCGAAATGCCAGGCGCATCACAGCGGGCGGATTTACACAGGGCAACGCGGTAAAAGGCAGATTCAGATTTTGAGGCGTACCGCTTTGATTCGGCAATCCACTCACGTTAACGTTGGCATGCTCCATGTAACCGTTTATGGGAGGCGCATTGGTAGAAAGCCGCATCACATCGGCGAAAATGGTGGCATTACCCCAGCCGCGGTTAAACGCGAAAATATAATCGGCATCAAAGCCGCTGCTCATGCGGGCGCCGGCCACACCGCCTGTTGATCCGCAGGAAGATGTGGAATTTGTAGTAAATACCCCCAGCGAACTGGAGGTACCCCCCGCCATGGTGCCCGTACCGCGTCCGCTGTACGAATTAAAATCGAGAAATAAAACGATGTTGTTGGCATCGTTAATGCTACCTGTAATGCCAATGTACATGGTAGGCGAGGGTAACGAACGATACGCATAATAGAGCGCACCCAGGCGATTACCAACACCAAAACCCAGATTGGAGGATAAATTCTGATAAATCAGCACATATCCGTCAGCCGGCGTAATAATACCATCAATAGTGGGTTGCGCAGCAGCATCCTGCACTGCAAGCAGCGTAATAATCAATAGCTTTTTCATATTGTGTTGGGACAGTTGGATTCCCTCAGGCAAACACGATTATGGCAGGTGTTGTAAAGGCAGTTCGTTTTGCAACAGGTATTGGATAAAGGACAGCTTTTCTATAGAAACGTTAAACTAAAAAACCTAACGATGACTAAGTTAAAAAATCAGAGGAAAATAAGTGTTAGTTTTTTAAGCATCATTACGCATTCCGCTCTGTCTTGTCAAATAATGGAGTGCGCTTAAACGAGTGCCAAATTGTACTTTTGCCCCATGTGGGCCCTTTGCAAAAAAGAATTTCGCCAGTATTTCAGCAATCTTACCGGCTATTTGGCCATTGCCGTGTTTCTGCTGTTGAATGGTTTGTTGTTGTTTGTTTTTTCAAACTTCAACATTCTGGATTACGGCTATGCCTCCCTCGACAACTTCTTTAACCTGGCCCCCTTTGTGCTGCTGGTGCTCATACCCGCTGTTACCATGCGGCTGCTGCCCGATGAATGGCGCAGCGGCACCATGGAAGTGCTGCAAACCCGGCCGCTGACCACCCGCCAAATTGTTTTGGGCAAATACCTGGCTGCCCTGCTGGTGGTACTTATGGCGCTGGTGCCCACCCTGGTGTACTACATCAGCATGCGCCTGCTGGCCGAGACAGGTACCCCGCCCGATGCCGGCGGCACCCTTGGTTCGTACCTGGGACTGGTATTACTGGGGGCCTGCTTTACCGCAATTACGCTGGCGGTAAGCAGTTATACCCAAAATGCCATTGTTGCCTTTCTACTGGGCGCATTTGCCTGCCTGGCTCTTTACAGCGGCCCTCAGGCCATAAGCAGCCTGCCCTGGCTGCAAAACGGTGCCGACTACTACATACAACAATTGGGACTCGACTGGCACTACCGCTCCATTGCACGGGGGGTAGTAGACAGCCGCGACCTGGTGTATTTTGCCAGCCTGCTGGTATTCTTTCTGTTTATAACCATGCAACGCCTGCGTACCAAACCCTGATGCCCGCCATGAAACTACCGCTCAACACCCGTTTTTCCTGGCTCTACCTTTTACTGGTACTGGTATTGGCAAATGTGGCCGTCACGTTTTTTCCCGTTCGTATTGACCTTACAAGGGAACAACGTTTTTCGCTGGGCCCGGCCACCCGCTCGCTGCTGAAACAACTGAACGAACCGGTTACGGTGGATATCTTATTAACCGGCGAATTTCCGGCTGTTTTCAAACGCCTGCAGCAAAGTACGGCCGATCTGCTTGCCGAAATGAAAGCCTATGCCGGCCCCAACCTTGTGGTACGCTTTACCCGGGCCGAAGCATTTATACCACCGCAACAGCAGGAACTGCTGTACAAACAGTTTACCGACAGCTTACGCAGCCTGGGTGCCGATGTGGATAGTATTGAACGCTCCAACCCCGGCTTTCGTACCGAAGCCCTGCAACAACTGGTGGCCGATTCGCTCAAAAACTTAGGCGTATTGCCGTACACCCTGCAAGTGCAGCAAAAGGCCAACGAAAGCAGCCAGCGGCTCATTTTTCCGGCAGCCCTTGTTCGGCAGGGCAACCGCATCCGGGCTGTTGACCTGCTAAGCGGAAAAACCGAATACAGCCGCGATCCGCTCACCGGCCGCCTGCAACTCGATGAAGCCCGCAGCATCGGCAACGCCGAAGCCTTGCTCGAGTTTAAGTTTGCCGATGCCATCGAAAAAATCAGCCGCACCCAAAAGCCGCTCATCGGATACCTGGTTGGCAACGGACAGCCCGTAGGCCCAGAAACCTACGACCTGGTACAAACGCTGGAGGCCGATTACCGGCTCTCCATTATTGACCCCAACCAGTTTCCGGCCATCCCCACCGACTTTGATGCCCTGCTGGTAGTAAAACCCACACGGCCCTTCAGCGATTCGGCAAAATTGAAGATAGACCAGTACATCATGCAGGGCGGCAAGGTGCTGTGGTTTTTGGATATGCTGTATGCCGAAAAAGACAGTCTGGCCTTTACGGCGCAAACCCTTGCCTTCGACCGGGGATTGAACCTGGATGACCTGCTGTTTCGCTACGGCGTGCGCATCAACCGCGATTTACTGCAAGACCTGAATTGCGACCTCAGCAAACTGGTAGTGGGTGTGGCGGGCGGAAAACCGCAGCTGGCCGATGTGCCATTTAATTACTACCCCCTGCTCACCCCCTCGCAGCAGCACCCCATCACCAAAAATCTGGAGCCGGTGCTGGGCCAGTTTGTCAACACCCTCGATACGGTAAAAGCCGGGGGCGTAAAGAAAACCATTTTACTTACCTCATCCGAAAACGCAAAAGTGGTGAGCACACCTGCCATTATTAGTTTGGAGCAACTGAAAACCATTGAACGTACCGAGCTGTACAACCGCCGCTCCCTGCCTGCTGCCGTTTTGCTCGAAGGGAGTTTTACCAGCCTGTATGCCAACAGGGCTTCGGCAGCGGTGCGCAACACCTTCAGCCAACTGTACGGCTCGTTCCAAACCAAAAGCCCCGCAACCGGCATGCAATTGGTAGCGGGCGACGGCGACCTGGTACTGAACGCCTACACCCCCCGCGAACCTTTTCCCATGGGCTACAGCCGCTCGCAGGAACGCAGTTTTGCCAACCGCAGTTTTTTGGAAAACACGTTGCAATACATGACCGGTAATGCCGGCATTGTTGCCCTGCGCAATAAAGACGTTACCGTTCGCCTGCTCAATAAAGCAAAAGTGGAACAGCAACGTGTGCGCTGGCAACTTATTAATATTTTGGTGCCGCTGGTAGTACTGCTGCTGGGAGGCCTGGCGTTTAACTTTTGGCGCAAACAAACTTACAAGGGCATATAAGGCCCCGGCCGGTACGTATCTTTACAGCCCGCAATAACATGACACACACGCAAATTTCCTACCTCGTATTCGGCATCGTATTACTGTTGGCCATTGCCCTCGACCTGGGCCTGCTCAGCAAAAAAAGCAGAACACTCAGCATTCGGCAGGCGCTTTTACAAACCTTGTTTTGGGTTACTTTGGGCCTGGGCTTTGGCGTTTTCATGTGGTATGAAGAAGGGAAAACAACCGCGCTGGAATACATCAGCGCCTACCTGATGGAGTGGAGCCTGAGTATTGATAACATTTTTGTATTTGTGCTCATCTTCAGCTATTTCAAAGTTCGGGAAGCGTTTATCCCCAGAGCCTTGCTCATCGGTATTTTAATGGCCATCGTGTTTCGGGTGGTGTTCATAACCGTGGGCGTTGAGCTGGTAAATCGCTTTCACTGGCTGCTGTATGTGTTTGGCATTTTTCTGGTGTACACCGGATTCAAAATGTTTAATAGTAACCAGGATGAAGAATTTAACCCGGCCGACAGTAAGGTGTACCGCTTTTTGAAACGCTACCTGCCCATTAGCATGAGCGATGGCAACGGCCGTTATTTTGTACGGTACCGCGGCCGCCCCGTATATACCTCGCTGTTTGTGGTGGTGGTAATGCTGGCTACTACCGATATCGTATTTGCCCTCGACAGCATACCGGCGGTAATGGGCATCAGCCGCAACGTACTGGTTATTTATACCTCCAACATTTTTGCCGTGCTGGGCCTTCGTTCGCTCTTTTTTCTGTTACGGGGCGCCGTCAGCAAATTCGACTACCTGCAGCAGGGCATTTCCATTGTATTGGTGTTTATTGGTCTTAAAATGTTGGGCGAAGGACTCATTAGCACGGTTGTTAACAAGCAGCAGCAGGTAACCATCTCGCTGGTGGTGATTGTATCGTGCATCAGCGGTAGCATTCTTTACTCCATCTACCACAACAAAAAAGGATTGCCGAAAGAAGTACGAGACTAACAGGTTTGCCAATGTACAGCTACCCCTTTCATACTATTGCTGCAACCCTCAACGGTACGATTGTGCAAATGCCGCAGCCCGATGCGGCCATTGTGCATCTTTATACTGATAGCCGCCGCATGCTGCACCCCGAAAACGGCTTGTTTTTTGCCTTGCAAACGCCGCAGCGCAACGGACACGCCTTTGTGTACATTGCCTATCAAAAAGGCATTCGCAACTTTATTGTACACGAAGCGGTTGCAACCGAACAACTACCCGAAGCCAATATTGTGCAGGTTGGCAATACCTTAACAGCCCTGCAACAACTGGCCGCCTGGCACCGGCACCAAATGCCGGCAACCACGCAGGTAATTGGCATTACCGGCAGCAACGGAAAAACCATTGTAAAGGAGTGGTTGTACCAACTGCTGCACGAAGATTACCGTATTGTACGCAGCCCTAAAAGCTACAACTCGCAATTGGGTGTGCCCCTGAGTGTTTGGGAAATGCGGCCCGAGCACAACCTTGCCTTGTTTGAAGCCGGCATATCGCAACGTGGCGAAATGGAAGCCCTGCAACAAATCATCCGCCCTACCATGGGCATACTTACCAATATTGGCGATGCACACGACGAAGGATTTGCCAGCCGCCACGAGAAACTGCAGGAAAAGTGCCGCCTGTTTGCAACCGCACAAACAATTATTTACAGTCCGCAACTATGCGGAGGCCTCATACCCGCACCTGCCGGAACTGCAATTTATACGTGGGGTACCGATGCGGCCGCTACCCTGCAGCTGCTGCAAGCAAATAAAACTGGCAGTGTAACGCACCTAGAGTTGCGTTGGAAAAAACAGTATTTTGATGCCTCCCTTCCTTTTACCGACGAAGCCTCGCTTCAAAATGCGCTCTGCTGCATGCTTACCTGCCTGGTTTTGGGCATGCAGCCGGCAGTATTATCGGGCAGGTTGCAACGGCTGCGACCGGTTTCGCTACGGTTAGAGCTGAAAAAAGGAAAAAACGGATGTACACTGTTGAACGACAGCTACAGTTCGGACTTACACTCGTTTGAAGCTGCCTTGGGCCTGTTGCAGCAGCAAACGCAGCACCAACACCGTACCGTTATCATGAGCGACCTGCCCGTACCTGCAGAAAAAGAAGCCGAAAGCTATGAGCGGTTGGCTGTGCTTTTTGAAGCGCACCGGGTGCATCGGGTTGTATGTGTGGGCACCCGGGCAGCACGTGCTTTTGCCACAGCATCGCACCGTCAATTTGAAGTACTGCCCTTTTTACAGGTAGAAGAATTGCTGCAGCAACTGCCCACATGGGAGTTGCACAACGAGGCCCTTCTCATTAAAGGCGCCCGCAGTTTTGAGTTGGAACGCCTGTTACCGCTACTGGAGCAGCAGGTACACGAAACGGTGCTTGAAATCAACCTCACGGCACTCAATCACAACATAGCTACCATTCGGCGGCAATTGCGGCCCGGCGTAAAACTGATGGCGGTGGTAAAAGCTTTCTCGTACGGAAGCGGCAGCTACGAAATTGCCAGCCGGCTGCAATACCAGGGCGTTGATTACCTGGCCGTTGCTTTTACCGACGAAGGCATAGAGCTGCGCAAGGCAGGCATTACCCTGCCCATTATGGTTATGAACCCCGAACCCAGTGGCTTTGACGCACTCACCACCTGGAGCCTGGAGCCGGAAATATATTCCTTTCGCTTATTACAGCTTTTCAGGCAGCATGTGCAACAACAGGGGCTTGAGGCCTGGCCCGTACACCTGAAACTCGATACCGGCATGCACCGGCTGGGCTTTATGCCGCACGAAGTACCGCAACTTGCCGCGGCACTCAGCGGCGCAACAGATGTGCGCATTGCATCGGTATTCAGCCACCTCACTTCGGCCGAAGATGCGGCAGCCGATGCCTTTACCCGGCAGCAGGCATCCCTGTTTGAAGAGGGATGCACCCTGCTGCAACAAGCCACCCCCTATCCGTTTTTGCGCCACCTGGCCAATTCGGCCGGCCTGCAGCGGCACCCGCATTTGCAGTACGAAATGGTTCGTTCGGGCATTGGCCTGTATGGCATAGGCCTTACCGGCGGCGAACCGGTACTGAGCCTGTACACCACCATTGCCCAACTAAAGCACTTACAGCCCGGCGATACGGTAGGGTACAACCGCAAGGGCGTGGTACAGCGGCCCTCACGAATAGCCACGGTACGTATGGGTTATGCCGATGGCTACCCCCGCAACCTGAGCAACGGAAAGGGGTATATGCTTGTAAAAGGCCAAAAAGCCCCCGTTATGGGAACCGTTTGCATGGATATGTGCATGCTGGATGTTACCGATATTGCCGGTGTACAGGAAGGAGACAGGGTACTGGTATTTGGCCAGGCCTTACCGCTGGAAACCCTGGCACAACAGGCGGGCACCATCCCTTACGAAATTATGACGGGTGTGGCGCCACGGGTGAAGCGGGTGTATTACGAAGAATAGCAGGTGCCGGTACTGCACCCCAATCAGCTATATTTGCAATTCAAATTAAACGTACGTGAAACTACGAACCGTCATCCTCATAGTACTTACAGTGCTCATTGCCGACCAGGCGCTTAAAATTTGGGTAAAAACCAACATGTTTTATCATGAAGAGCGCTACATACTGGGCAACTGGTTTCGTTTGTATTTCATTGAAAATGAAGGGATGGCATATGGCTGGAAATTTGGCGGCGAATGGGGCAAGTTGATACTTACCCTGTTTCGGCTGGTGGCCGTACTCTTTGGCACCTGGTACCTGAAACGCATCGTTGAGCAGAAATACCACCCCGGCTTTATTTTTTGCGCCGCTTTGATATACGCAGGCGCTGCCGGCAACCTGATTGACAGTATGTTTTACGGCATGATTTTCACGGGTAGCGAGGTGGGCGCCCCCCTGGCCACTCTGTTTCCCGAAAAAGGTTATGCCGGCTTTTTACACGGCCATGTGGTAGATATGTTGTACTTCCCCATTATTGACAATAAAATCATGCCTTCGTGGATGCCGTTTATCGGCGGCAAGCCCTTTACGTTTTTTCAGCCCATTTTTAATATTGCCGATGCAGCCATTTCGGTGGGTATCATAACCATACTTATTTTTCAGAAGCGTTTTTTTTCTGAAACATCCAAGCCGCAAAATGCCACTACTGTTGAAACCAGTGCCGGCGTGAATGATAAAACCGAAGTACTTTAAATAAAACACCCCGCCATCCACGGCGGGGTTTGTTTATGTAGGTAAACCCAACTATAATTTTTGGATAATCTGTTGCAAAACGCCCGTTGATGTGCGAAGCAGCATAATGTAATTACCGCTCTGCAAATCGCCTGCAAGTTGCCACTGCACCGGATTACTTCCGGTTTGCACCCGCCGTTGTTCTTCTTTTACTTTCCGCCCCATAAAATCTACCAGTTGCAGGGTTACCATTTCAGTGCGGGGAGCCTGTACAACAAACTGCATTCGGTCTTTTACCGGATTCACTACTGCCTGAAGAGCAAAGTTTGCAGACTGAGGCTGCAACAATATGGTTTTGCTGTAACCAAAACGGCCATCTTCACCTACAATTTTAAGGCGGTAATGCGTAGGCAGTTGCAGCGCAATAGGATCGTTAAACTGATAGTATTGCGATACGTTGCTGTTTCCGTTGGCGGAATACACTTTACCGGCAAACGTAAAATTGCGGCCATCGGTACTGCGCTCCACTTCAAACCAGGCATTATTTTGTTCCTGTGTTGTTTCCCAGCGCAGTTGCGCAAAATTGTTTTCACGTATTTGCCCTTTTAACTCCGTTACAGTTGCAGCCAAAACATTGCAGACGCCTACATTTAAAGTAACGATTTCTGTAGCCTGATAAATGTTGCAATTTCCATTGCTAAGATTGGGGATACTGGTTGCAACGCGTAACCGAAACTGGTGGCCGTTATTCAAAGGGGTGGCAATAAAGGTGGGATAGTAAACCGTGTCAACATAACTGCTTCCGTTAAATACATAGGTAAAACTATCCACGTCGGGTTTTAACGGTGCGGGGTGCCAGGTAGCCCCGCCATCGGTACTGCGCTCCCATTGGAAGTACAGATAGTTATCGAAAAATGTATTTACGATTGATGAAACAAACACCTGTGCATTTTGACAAATTTCATTGGCTGCCGTTGGGAAGAACTGCAGTTCGGGCAAACAGGTTGCAAACGAAATATCATCCATCACCCAGTCGTTACCCCCACCGCCCGGCGCGTTGTTTTTGATGGAAATGGTAAGTGAGGTTTGGCCGGGCCCGGTTTTGAACACAAATCCTTTTTTTACCCACTGGCCCCACTGGCCGATGTAATCCAGCTCGCCCGAGTTGTAATAATCCACACCATCAATCATGAACGTGAGGTTGGGCTTTACACCCGAAGAATCGCCCGGTTTGGTAGGAATGTAATTTGCCGACACGGTAACTCCCGAAGCGCCGTTGCCCATACTGTCAATGCCACAGCGTTTGCACACATTGCGAAACCAGGCCGAAAATTCGTAAAACGTATTCTCGCACAAACCCGTTATGGTTTGGTTATTGGCAATACTTAACTGATAGGCAGCATTAACTGCCAGCATGTACCCACCGGGCTGCCCCGGGCCGGGAGGTGGATTGCCGGCAAGCGGATCGGCTGCTCCTGTATGATCTCCAATAATGTCCCACACCCCAAAAACCCGATCTACGTTGGGCGATTGGGGCCGTGGCATGAACATGTTGGTATTTTGGCTGGGACTTAAATTTTTTACAACCGAATAATTTCCATCGCCCGGATTACCGGTGGCAATTGAAACAAAATTATAACCCGGCACGGCGGGGCCGGGGCTCGGTCCGTTGTGATCCGTTCCGGAGCCGAAATTCCCATTGCCCGGGCTAATGCTGTTACTACCGGTTGCATTGTTGCACAAGCCATAGTTGGGATAAACAATAAACGACAAACTGTTTGGAGACCGCGTTTGGTCGTTTGCCTTATATGCGGTGGGAAGCGTACGAAAGCGAACGGCACCCGGTCCGTAATTGATGATGGTGTTAAACGGAACCGCATCAACAGTTACGCGATAGGCGATAATAATCAAGACTCCTCCACCGGCTCTGGGACGGTGAGTACTGGCATTGTAGTATCCGCCTCCTTCCGTGGTATCGGTAGTAGTACTGCTTACAAAACCAACCGGCATGTTGAGAGGTGCCTGAATGGTATCGCGTCCTAAATTGATACGCAAAGTGCGGTTACTGCTGTTAAAAAATCCAAAATCATCGCCCGGGGCATCCGTATAGGTTGCAGTAATTTTTGCTTCGTTCGTCAACAAGCGCATTGAATTGGGCACATAGGTTAACCCCGTAGGTACGGTATCGTTAAACCGCATGCGATACAAACGGTTATTGGTGCCAACTGAATTGGTTAAATACATCGAAACCCGAATTTCCAGTTCATCGCCAGGAGTAACCGTACCTCCGTTGGGTTTTGAGATATTGATGAAGCTTTTTCCTAAAAGCATGTTGGCAGGTCGCACTTCATAAAATACGAGCAAACTCCGTAACGTATTTACCGCCGTTGATTGCGTTTGCGCAACATTGACAACGGTGCCGGCCGATGTCATGATCCTGTACGCCGCCGTGTGCGACTGGCCCGATGTTGCGGTATTGCGTACCTGGGCCGCAAGGCCGGATTTGCTCCAGCCCGTTCCGCTAAGTGAACCCCACGTGGTTGCCTGCGCACTGCTCCAAAATGCCAGTACTACGGCATTGGGCATATCGGTAGTTATGCCGTTGATGGTGTTGGGATTGGTACTGGAGGTAGAGTTGATTGGTGGTGCGCCAATGGCCCATTGGCTGTTGGCATTGGCCGGACGAAACACATACATTACAACCGTTAACGCCTGCGTGTTGCCGGCCCCCGCGGTTACTTGCGGACTGGCACTCCATGTTCCGTTATACCGGCACCAGAAAATACGGGTATTTTGTGTTGAACCTGTGTACGCATCTTCCGCAATCCAGTTTTGCCCCCCCGCCTGGGCAATGCTCAGCGTTCCGGCCGTTGACCGGTATTGTGCAAACAGTACTACCAAATCGCCGGTAGCCATGCCGCCCGGTGGTGTAATTGTAACCGTAGCACCTGTTTGAGAACCATTATCGCCAGGAGCCGATGTAGCTGCAAAAAAAGTTTGTGCCGTAACTGAGGCAGCGCAACCCAAAGCTGCCATTAGCAACTTTATTCTACGCAGACAAAGAGTGGAGCATATGGGTACAGCTTTAAACATGGTTCATTGGATATGGATTAATTTGTTTCACACAATGGTGTGAAAGTGCATCAGATCAATATGAAGCGGAGAAAACAGGTGAAAGCCAAGCAATGCCACACCGGCTACGTTTCATAGAGATCGGACAGATACAAAATTAACCATTGCCCGCCCCAATTACAATAGAAGAAATCCCTTACAAAAAAACTGCAGTTTTTACGGTTGTATAAGGGCTTTCTACTATTGCATGCGCCAACAGGAAAACATAATTTCAACCATCCAAATCCGAAAAACCATGCCCAAAATCTTCTGTCTGCTATATGCGAATCTTGCTTTACAAGTATTTGCAATAGCACAGGCTCCTGCTAATGATTTGTGTTCCAACGCCATAACGCTTGTTTCGGCACCAAGTTGTACAACAACTTCGGGCAGCCTGGTAAATGCTACTTATACAACTACAACCGGTGCTTGTGGAGCCAGCAGCGGTAATCGCAATGATGTATGGTACCGTTTTACCGCACACGCAACGCAGGCTACCGTAAACATTTCGGGGGCACTGGCCGATGCCCGCTTTCAGATATATTCAAATACCTGTGGCACTCCCGCATCCCTTTTCTGCAGTTCCGGCCCTTCCGCTGCTTTTTCGGGCCTAACGCCGGGCACACTGTATCTCATTCGGGTTTATTCCAACACCAACAACAGCAACACGTTTGAAATTTGTGTTACACACCCGGCCCCTACACGCCTGCGTGAAGTTTTTCGGGACGAAATTGTAGCCAATAATGCCGCGGGCCTCAACAGCCCCTGGGAAATTACCTATGGCCCCGATGATCATTTGTGGATTACCGAATCAAAAAACTTTTTAGTACGCCGTTTGAACCCAGCCTCTTCGTATCTTAATCCACCGCCTGCATCTACCATTGTGCTGGACCTTACCAGCACCACCTGGCCCGTTGGCATACGGCGCAATTATACCGTGGGCGCCGTGGTGAATGGAACCGCTACACCCGACCCGCAGGGAGGACTAATGGGTCTTGCCATTCATCCGGAATTTCAAACCAATCCCGCCAAACGATTTGTTTATGTGGCGTACGTACGGCAATACCTGGGGCTTAACCAAACTTACAACGGTGAAACCGTTAATGGACACCTCTTCTTAAACAACCTGGTACGGTTTACATATAATCCCATAACCGAACAGTTAGAAAATCCGGTTGTGCTTTGCGATACGTTACGCGGCAGCAACGACCATAATAGCGGACGGATGATTATAGCACCGGTCAATGGCACCTATTTTTTGTTTTATGCTTCGGGCGATATGGGTGCCGGACAGTTTGCCAACATCAATCGTACCATTAAGTCGCAAAACATTCAATCGTATGAAGGAAAAATTCTTCGTTTTAATCTCGAACCCGATTCGGACCCGGCACAAAGCCCGGTGAGTTATAACCAGTGGATACCTAACGATAATCCCTATAACAACGTGGCCCCGGTGGTTGGCCAGAGTGCCGTTTACAACATCGGACATCGAAATGTACAAGGCTTATCACTCATTGGAAATACTTTGTACGCATCATCGCATGGCCCTTTTAGTGACGACGAGGTTGACGTGGTGGAAGCCGGCCGCAACTACGGCCACCCGCTTGTTATCGGTTACAGCAGCGATGGCAACTACAATAATGCCAAAGCCGGGCCCATATCCAGCTCTCTGCCGCTCATTGGCAACGAAGCAACCAATGCGAATAATCTTCCCGGTTATCGCGACCCCATATTTTCCTTCTACCCTGCACCTGCGGGTAATACTTCTACCCCATGGAGCATTCAATACATTTACAATAATGTATCTTCTGCACAAAACCAAAATCAGTTTTGGGCCTCCATCGCTCCGTCGGGTATGGAAGCTTACACGCATACAGCTATTCCGGGCTGGAAAAATAGCTTACTGCTTGCTTCGCTGAAAAAAGGTTTTGTCATGCGCATTAAGCCCAACGCAGCCGGTACCGGAGTAGAAAGTATTGCAGGTGCGGATACGGCTGTTTTGTTTAACACACAAAATCGTTTTCGTGATCTGGCAATCCATCCAAACGGAAGAACCATTTTCACGATTATTGACCGTAGCGGAAATACTTCCGGACCCACTTCCGACAATCCGGTTTCAAGTGCCTGCGCAGGCTGTATTTTGAAATTTACCTTTCTCGGCTACAATCACAACGGTACTACCAGCACCATCCCCACCGGCATACCTATTGACAACGGCACCGCCAACAGCTGTGCCGAGGGCACCCCGGTTACCATTAATGCAGCCAACAATAACAACAACCTGTGGGTACCCATTACCGGGCCCGATGGAAATATTGTTGCCGAAATCAATGCAAATGGCAATAACCTGGGTACGGTTACCAGCAGTTTTTTTGTAAAAACCGGCCCGGCACGCACCACCAATGGCAAGCCCTACCTGAACCGAAACATTACTATTACGCCGCAACAACAACCCACTACGCCGGTAAGTGTGCGTCTGTATTTTACCGCGGCCGAACTCAGTAATTTACAAGCAGCCGACCCCGCGGTTACGTCGGTAAACGACCTTTCAATCATTAAAACCGACCAGGGTTGCAGTGGCACATACAATGGCATCAATGCCACACCGTTGGTAGTGCACATCCGCTACACACAAGGCAGTTTTGGCTACGTATTGCAAGCAAACACCACCGGCTTCTCCACATTTTATTTTGCCAACGCCAACATCATCCTTCCGTTCCGCCTCTTGGAGTTTACGGGTATTGCACGGGGCGATGATGCACGCCTGCATTGGGTGGTAACCGAAGAAGAAGGAATACAGGCATACGAGCTGGAACGGAGTACCGATAACCGCAACTTTGGCACCATCGCAATTATAAACAGCCGTAACGGCGGTAACGCTCGCAGTACCTACCATTATACCGACGCGGCCGCCGCCACCTACGCAAATACCCTGTTCTACCGCCTGAAAGTGCAAAACAAAGAAGGCAATTACCAGTACAGCAGCGTGGTGCGTGTAAGCTTTACCGCGTTGCCGGTTACGATCAACCTCTTCCCCAACCCGGTCGGCGATGTTGCCACCCTGCGCATACAGGCGCCTGCCGATGCAGTGGCCACGCTGCGTATTGTTGACAATACGGGCCGTGTGGTGCTGCACCGCAGCATCAGCCTGGTAAAAGGCATAAACCAACAGCAGCTTGAAACAGCATGGCTGCAACCCGGTTTATATTACATAGACATTACATCAAAAGACTTCAGCCAAAAAATAAAACTCATCAAACGCTAAAAACCTCTCCTATGAACACAGCCATTACCAGCGCCAGTTTTTTGGCAACCGCTTTGCCCGGCGCTGCTACCATCCGCACTGAAAATTATTTGTATGTGGTACAGGAGCAACCGGCCCTGCCGTATGTGGGCGCCTCACGCCTGTTTGCCTTTTTGTTTGGCACGCAGGAAACGCTGCAGCAACGGCACCAACAACCGATCTTGCCGCCACCCAACGAGCCCGACTATTTCAGCAGTTACGAATAGCTACAAACATCGCCGGCCATAAAAAAAGCCGTTGCAGTACTGCAACGGCTTTTTGTGTTTTTCTTCATCCTGCACTCAAATTTTACCTACCATTTTTTCGGGCCGCACCCATTCATCAAACTGCTCAGGCGTAACGTAACCCAGTTGCACCGCCATTTCTTTTAGCGTGGTGCCTTGCTTGTGTGCCTTTTGGGCAATTTCGGCGGCTTTGTAATAACCAATTTTTGTATTGAGGGCCGTTACCAGCATCAGGGAATTTTCTACGTGTTTTTTAATGTTGGCTTCAATGGGTTCAATACCAACGGCGCACTTATCGTTAAAGCTAACGCAGCCATCGCCAATGAGGCGGGCGCTGTGCAAAAAGTTATAAATCATTAACGGCTTAAACACATTCAGTTCAAAATGTCCGGTTGCGCCGCCCACATTAATGGCCACATCATTGCCCAACACCTGTGCCGCAATCATGGTTAAGGCTTCGCACTGCGTGGGGTTTACCTTTCCGGGCATGATGGACGAGCCGGGTTCGTTATCGGGAATAAATATTTCACCAATACCACTGCGTGGACCGCTTGAAAGCATGCGGATGTCGTTGGCAATTTTCATCAAACTAACGGCTACGGTTTTTAGGGCGCCGTGCGCTTCTACAATGGCATCGTGTGCGGCAAGGGCTTCAAACTTGTTTTCGGCCGTTACAAAGGGCAGGCCGGTTAGCGCCGCAATGTGCCGGGCCACATTTTCGGCATACCCTTCGGGGGTATTAATGCCGGTGCCCACGGCAGTACCGCCCAGGGCCAGCTCGCTCAGGTGCGGCAACGTGTTGCGTATGGCCCGCAAGCCATGATCGAGCTGCGATACATAGCCGCTGAACTCCTGGCCCAGCGTAAGCGGTGTGGCATCCATAAAGTGGGTGCGCCCAATTTTTACGATGTGCATAAAGGCCTTGCTCTTTTCGGCAAGGGTGTTGCGCAGTTTTTCAATACCGGGTATGGTTACCTCCACCAGCATTTTGTAAGCTGCTATATGCATGGCGGTGGGGAAGGTATCGTTGCTCGACTGTGATTTGTTCACATCATCGTTGGGGTGCAGAAACTTCTCTTTATCTTCCAGCTTTCCGCCATGAAGCACATGGCCGCGGTAGGCAATTACTTCGTTTACGTTCATGTTGCTTTGCGTGCCACTGCCGGTTTGCCATACCACCAACGGAAAATAGGCATCCAGTTTGCCTTCCAAAATTTCATCGCACACCCGGCCAATCAAATCGCATTTTTCTTTCGACAGTACGCCGGCTTCGTAATTGGTTAGGGCGGCCGCCTTTTTCAGGTATGCGAATGCCCGTATGATTTCAATGGGCATGCGGTTGATGTCTTGCGCAATTTTAAAATTATCAATGCTGCGCTGGGTTTGCGCACCGTAATAGGCATCCACAGGCACCCGCACTTCGCCCATGGTATCTTTTTCAATTCTGTACTCCATTTGCTGTTTATTTTTTGTGATGAATGTGTGCACGATACAAGCCCTTACGCAAAGGGCTGTGCAGTAACACCTGTTACTTTCCTTTGAAAACCGGATTACGCTTTTCCAAAAAAGCGGTGGTGCCTTCTACCCGGTCTTCTGTATCAAAGGCATTTCCAAATTCTTCCACCTCCACGGCATAGCCCCTGCTGCCCGATACCCCTGCCTGTACCGCTTTTATGCAGCCTGCCAGGGCCAGCGGCGCTTTGCTGTTGATGGTTTGCAGCAACTGCCGTGTTTGTGCCAGTAATTCTTCCGCGGCAAAAATATGGTTCACCAATCCCATGCGATGGGCCGCTTCGGCATCAATCATATTTCCGGTAAGCAACAGTTCGAGGGCACGGCCTTTACCTACCAGCTGTGTCAGGCGCTGGGTGCCGCCGTAACCGGGTATGAGCCCCAGATTTACTTCGGGCTGCCCAAAACGGGCATTGGGTGCCGCCACCCGAAAATGACAGCTCATGGCCAGTTCGCAGCCGCCGCCAAGGGCAAAACCGTTAACGGCTGCCACAATGGGTTTGGGACAGTTTTCAATGCGAAAAAACGTATCCTGGCCGCGTTGCGCCAATGCACGGGCACCTGCCGCGTCCAGATTGGCAAACTCCGAAATATCGGCACCGGCCACAAAAGCCTTGGCGCCCGCACCGGTAATGATAACCGAGCGGATGGCATCGTTGGCATACACTTCATCCAAAGCAAGGTTTAGTTCATCAAAAACCTGCCGGTTAAGCGCATTCATTTTATCGGGCCGGTTGATGGTAAGGGTGTAAATGCCCTCTTCCAGGGCGGTGAGCAGGGTTTGAAATGGCATGGCAATTTTTGGGACAAAGATACAGGGGCAGTTGTTACACAGCCTGCTGTAATTCGCCCCACCCGATTGGGTTGCGTTGTTTGCCAAAAAAGAAGCATGCCTGTTGCCGTTCGTTGAAAAGCAAACCGTGCGATGCGCAGCAGATAGCGTGCATGATTGGGGAGCGTAACTGCAATCAGAAGTTCCGATGCCGCTTTACCCAGTCGGTAATGTATTCGGCAATTTCGTGGGTATTGGTGCCGGGATGAAACAGCCTGCCCACTCCCATCTGTTCCAGTTTTTGTATGTCTTCGTCGGGAATGATACCACCTCCGGTAAGCAACACATCGTTCATGCCCTTTTCCTTCATCAGCTCCAGCACTTTGGGAAAAACCGTCATGTGTGCGCCGCTGAGGATGCTGATGCCAATGGCATCCACGTCTTCCTGCAGGGCCGCATTTACCACCATTTCGGGTGTTTGGCGCAGGCCGGTGTAAATCACTTCCATGCCGGCATCCCGCAGGGCGGTAGCAATAACTTTTGCACCCCGGTCGTGACCATCCAAACCAACCTTGGCCACCAAAACACGAATGGGACGTTTCATATGCAAAATTGTGGCGCTAAAATAAGCGGAATACCGCAAGTGTGGTGTAATTTCCATCATGCAGTACCGAAAATTTGGTCATACCGATTTAACCGTAAGCGAAATAGGGTTTGGAGCCTGGGCCATTGGCGGCGGTGCCATGATTGGCAATACGGCTATTGGCTGGGGCGATGCCGATGATACCACCTCCGAACAAGCCATTCATGCCGCATTCGATGCGGGCATTACGTTTTTTGATACCGCCGATATTTACGGCCTGGGGCACTCGGAAGAACTGATTGGCCGCATCATTGGTAACCGCAGCGATGTAGTGGTTGCCACCAAGGTAGGCAACGTTGCCCGCAACCAACAGTTTACCACCGATTATTCAAAAGACTATATACTACAAGCCTGCGAAGCATCGCTGCGGCGGCTACAACGGGAGCGTATTGACTATTACCAATTGCACACGGCCCGGCTGGCCCAGCTGCAGCAGGGCGAATGCATAGAAGCCATGCAGCAACTGCAGCAGCAGGGAAAAATCCGGTATTGGGGCCTTTCGCTCAACACCTTTGAGCCCGAGGCCGATGCCCGCTACCTGATGCAACAGCAACTGGGCCATGGTTTTCAACTGGTGTTAAACATCATCAACCAAACCGCATTACCGCTCATTGCCGAAGCCGCAACCCGGGGCTATGGCGTTATTGCCCGTATGCCCCTGCAGTTTGGACTGCTTACCGGAAAGTTTGATGCCGGCGTGCATTTTGCGGAAAACGATCATCGCAAAAAACGCCTGCCTCCGGAATTGATAAACGCCACACGCAATGCACTTGCGCCCGTATGGGAGTTGTGCCACAAATATCAATGCAGTAAAACGCAACTGGCTTTAAGTTACATCCTGAGCTATGAGGGCGTTAGCACCGTTATACCCGGCATTCGTACGCCGGAGCAGGTGGCACTGAACACCGAAGGGCTTTTTCAATTAGATACCGCCGACCGGCAACTGATTGAATCGCTGGGGCGTACCGCTTTTGTTCCGCTCATGCAACAAATACGGGCACTGGGTTAAAGCTGTGCCAACGATGTACGTATGCGCCGCAACGTGGCATCGCGGCCAATACAGGCTGCAATTTGAAATACGGCCGGCCCGTATTTTCCGCCTACCAGCATAATGCGCAGGGGCAGTAGTAACTCTCCGGGTTTTATGTTATGTGCGGCAGCCAGCTCTTTAAACTGCTGTTCTATGGCGGCCATATCCCAAACCTCCAGTTGCTCCAGTTGTTGCATCCATGTCTCAAAAAAGGCCTTCTTTGCATCGGTCCATTTGGGGCGTATCGCATCCAGTTCTACCTGTTCGGGGTCGCGGTAAAAAAACGATGCTTGTTGTACAAAATCGGTCAGCAGGGTGCACCGTTCTTTCACCAGGTCAATTACCACTTTCAGGTAAGCATCATCGGCGGCATCCAGCCCGGCCTGTTGCAATATAGGCTGCACGTAGGGGGCCAGTTCTGCGGCGGGCAGTTTTTTGATCCATTCGTGGTTGAACCACTTCGCTTTTTCATAATCAAAACGGGCCCCGCTTTTGTGCACCCGCTCCAAATCAAATGCGGCTACCAGTTCTTCCAGCGAAAAAATTTCTTTTTCGGTACCATCGTTCCAGCCCAGTAAGGCCAGCAGGTTTACGAACGCCTGGGGCAAAAAACCTTTCTCTTTAAAGCCTTCCGTCAACTCGCCGGTGCGGGGGTCGGTCCAGTTCATAGCATAAACCGGAAAACCATGCTGAGCACCATCCCGCTTGCTCAATTTGCCGCTGGGGCCCAAAATCAGGGGCAGGTGTGCCCAGCGGGGCATGCTGTTTTCCCAGCCCAGGTATTTCCACAGCAACAAATGCACGGGGGCGCTGGGCAGCCACTCTTCGCCGCGGTAAACGTGCGTAATTTGCATCAGGTAATCATCTACCACCACGGCCAGGTGATAAGTGGGCATACCATCGGCTTTCAGCAATACTTTATCATCCACCAATCCGGTTTCAAACGATATATCACCCCGTATCATATCCGTAAACGTTACCACTTCATTTTCGGGCATTTTAATGCGGATGACGTAGGGCGTTTTAGCCTCCAGCAATGCCTGCACCTCAGCCTCGGTAAGGGAAAGGCTGTTGCGCATTTTTTTTCGGAGGGTGTGGTCGTATTGCGGGTTGGGATTGGTTTCGGTTTTATACTGCTCCCGCATGGCTTCTAATTCCTCGGGGGTATCAAAAGCGTAGTAGGCGTAGCCGTTGGCCACCAGTTGCTCGGCATACTGGCGGTACAGCTCTTTGCGCTCGCTTTGCCGGTAGGGTGCAAAAGGCCCTCCGTGCAAGGGGCTTTCATCCGGCTCCAGTCCGCACCAGCGCAAACAATCATAAATATACTGCTCCGCTCCTTCCACATACCGGTTTTGATCGGTATCTTCTATGCGCAACACAAACGCCCCTCCGTTGTGGCGGGCAAACAAATAATTATATAAAACCGTGCGCACGCCGCCCAGGTGCAGGCCGCCGGTAGGGCTGGGTGCAAATCGTACTCGTACACTCATGGCGCAAAGATAACCGCAAACCCACCCAAAAACGAACAATCAGCAAAGCGGGCCATTGCCGGCTGCCATTCGCTTAATTTTACATACATGCGGCGGCTGCTGTTGTTATTGCTGTTATGTATTTGTTGGAAGGTAAACGCACAAGAGGCTGCGTTTACCTTACCCCGTTTGCAGGTACTGTACGATAGTGCCTGTACGTGTGGCCCCTTGCAGATCGTGCCCGTCCGCAGGCAGCCGATTGGCGAAGCGACCCCCGAAAAAACAGACAACGACAGCATCGTTACCCTACGCGAAGCAATGCGCAAAGGGCTGGTAACCTTCAGCGAACGGGGCGCTTACATGCTCGATAATATTCATGCGCTGCAGTTGCGGTACCGCGGCTACCACCCCCTTATGATTCATGCCGGCGAAGTGTTGCTGGGGGGCCGGCAAGACCGGGTAACGGCCCGCGACACCCTGCTGCAGCCGGGGGCTGGGCCGCAAACCCTACCGGTGTTTTGCATTGAAGAAGGCCGGTGGAGCAGCCGCGAAAAACCGTTCGCTTATGGCGGTACCGTAAGCGCCGGCTTGCAGGCATTGCTGCAGTACCAGCCCCATCAAACCCTGCTGTGGAATGAAATACGCAAGCTGCTGCACCAGCAAAACAGTAAGTCGCAAACCTCATACAGCTTTTGGCAGCAAAACAAACGGGTAGCCGATACCTTAAACCGCTGTGTGCGTTTTTTTCAGCAGCGGCTCACGGGCACCGACAGTAGCTACGCCGGACTGCTTGCCGTTACCGGTAACCGCGTGTTAGGAGCCGATGTACTCATCAGCGAATCGCTTTTTTACCAGGTACTGCCGCAATTACTTGAAAAATTTATGGCCGCTGCCTTGCAAAACGGTGCGCCTCCACAACGCAACAACATGCAAATACATGCCTATGCGCAGCAAATGCTGCAGCCCACTACCCAGGAAGCATTTTTACGAAAAAAAGGAAAACGATTGTATTTTAAAGGTGTATTGTTGCAAATAACCGGTTTTGAATGAAACAACTGCTGCACCGGCAACCCTATTTGGTAACCAGCCCGTGGTGGATGCGGGCGCTGTACCCACGCAAGCTTATTTGGCAACTCCCCCCCAACGAAAAAGTACTGTACCTCACCTTTGATGACGGGCCGCACCCCGAAGCAACACCCACGGCATTGGAATTGCTGGCAGCTTACGGTGCAAAAGCCACTTTTTTTTGCATTGGCAATAATGTAGAAAAATATCCCCACATCTATCGCTCCCTGTTGGATCAGGGGCACCGCGTGGGTAACCACACACATAACCATTTAAACGGATGGAAAACTGCGGACAAAGATTGGCTTGCCAATGTGGCCGAAGCGGCAAAATGGATTGATTCCGACCTGTTTCGGCCGCCCTATGGCAGAATAACGCCATTTCAGGCCCGCATGCTGCAACAGGGGCCTTCTGCTTTTCGCATTGTTATGTGGAGTGTATTAAGTGCCGATTTTGACAGGCGCAATAATGATGACCAATGTTTCGCTCACATTCGCCGGCATGCCCGGCCCGGCTCCATCATTGTGTTTCACGATAGTGAAAAAGCGCTCCCCCGCATGGAAGGCGCCCTTCGTAAAACGCTTGCTTTTTTTAGCAATGCGGGCTATCAATTCAAGCCTTTGGTGTAAAAATGGCATAAAAAAGGAGGGCCGGGGTAGAAACCCTGGCCCGTTTTTAATCCGTACCCTATGAAAACTGGAATAAAGGTACAATAAGTTTTTAGAAACCTCCAAGTGTTTTTTCTTACCGGAGTGTTATTTCACGTGAATTTCCATTAATCGTAAGGGTAGCTTTGTTGTCGCAACGGCCATCGCCAAAGTCGAGTGTTCCCACCGCATTATTGTAGCGTATGCGCACAATTCCTTTCGAAATCCAGCGGCAGGTAAAGCGTTTTACTAGAGGCTCGGTAATTTCATGGGCCCAGCTGATGCCCCGGCTGTTTTCGCCTCTGCCCGCACCGGTAATCTGGAAAATATCATCCATCGGAAAGTTCGGGGTACCGTTTCCTTCGGTTTGCGTTATGGTGCGGGTAGTGCTCCAGCGTACCCAGCGGCCGCTGTCCCAGGTAAGTTTGGCGCCAATAACCCGTACGCTCAAAATCCGGTTGTTACTGCTGCTGGTATTGGTTACCTCATGCGTTCCTTCTACCCGCATACTGTCCACTTTATAGTTTTCAAAAGTGGTTGTGGCTTTGCTTCCCGGCACACGCATCGGTCCGGTGTAAACAGTAATAATTCTTCCCCGCCGCACTTTACCATCGGGCCCCAGGCAGCCATCGCCGAAGTTGATGGTTACGGTTTTGGGAAATGCACCCGGAGTTTGGGGTGCCACCGTAATGGTAAAGCAACGTTGCGTGCGGCCTCCCAGGTTACCGTCTGTGCGGGCAAATATTCCGATGCCGGAGGTAAGGCCCAGGTCTTCGCCGGTTTCGGCTCCTATGCCCATTGACGCATTAAACACATCGTCAAAAGCCACATCGGCTTCCGTATCATTGATGGTGCTTTCAACAGTGGCCTGTTCGGTTTCTTTATCCATTGCCTCTTTTTTACAGGCAGTAAAGGTTACCGCTGTGGCAAGCAGCAGGGCAAGTGTAGCAGTTGAAAAAATACGCATGGTTTTCATGTTGTACATTTTTTAGTGATGAATAAGGGCAGTAACATAGCAATAGACGTGTAATAGATGCCAGGGTTTAAATAGGGCGTAACTTTTAGCGGAAGCAAAATGAAAATACCTGTCAAAAGCCGTTTTTGCCGTTGGCACACAGCTAGCGGCTTGGCAGTACCTTTGCCGGCATGCACCTGATTGATACCCATACCCACTTATACCTGCCTGAATTTCGGAATGATAGAAATGCAGTAATGGAGCGGGCCATGGCTGCCGGCGTGGAAGCCTTTTATTTGCCCAATATTGACAGTACCTCCGTTGAGGATATGCTGCAACTGGAAGCCGCATTTCCGGAAAAATGCCATGCCATGATGGGCCTGCACCCCTGCCATGTAAACGAGAATGTTGCCGCAGAACTGCAGGTAGTGGAAACCTGGCTGCAACAAAGATCCTTTGCTGCCATTGGCGAAATTGGCCTGGATTATTACTGGGATACTACCCATGCTACGCAACAACAACAGGCTTTTGAAAAACAAATACACTGGGCCCTCGAATACAATTTGCCCATTGTTATTCACAGCCGCAATTCCATGGCCGACTGCATTGCAACCGTTCGGCGCCTCCAGAACGGTACGTTGCGGGGCATTTTCCACTGCTTTGGCGGAACCATGGAAGAAGCAAAACAAATAATTGACCTGGGCTTTTTGTTGGGTATTGGAGGCGTGATAACCTATAAAAAATCGGGCCTTGCCGCTGTTATCCAACAAATTCCGCTGGAGCATCTGGTACTGGAAACCGATGCCCCGTACCTTACACCGGTACCGCACCGGGGCAAACGCAATGAGCCTGCCTATCTACCTTACGTTTGCAGGGCCATTGCCGAGGCTAAAAACTGCAGTGCGGAAACGGTTGCCGCCGCCACCACAACAAATGCCAGAAAATTGTTCGGCAGCTAAAGCAAATCAAGTAATTTTACACCCCATTTCTTTACTGGAGACGTGTCCGAGTGGTTGAAGGAGCACGCCTGGAAAGTGTGTATACCCCTAAAGGGTATCAAGGGTTCGAATCCCTTCGTCTCCGCTACTACTTTAAGTTCTTTTTCCCAACGCATCAAGGGCCGGGACGCTTACAGTCCCGGTGCCGACCGATAGCGTCGGCATTCGAATCCCTTCGTCTCCGCTAATTTTTTAAATTCTTTTTTCCGAATGTATCAAGGGCCGGGACGCTTACGGTCCCGGTGCCGACCGATAGCGTCGGCATTCGAATCCCTTCGTCTCCGCTACTACTTTAAGTTCTTTTTCCCAACGCATCAAGGGCCGGGACGCTTACAGTCCCGGTGCCGATTGCAGAATTGGCTTTGCCCAACCGGTTGCTACAAAAAATATAGCCCCACTTTTGCCGGGGCTTTTTTAAGGAAGCGCTTTTTCTAAGAAGCAAAAGTTATGCGATACCCAGTTTTTCAACGGCAGCTTGTGCCGCAATTTGGCTGGCGTCTTTTTTATTGTAGGCCTTCCCTTCCGCAACAATTTTTCCGTCAATAACGGCGCCAACGGTAAAAAGGCGGCGGCCGTTTTCGATTCGTTCGTCCAGCGTTTCAAACTCAAGGGTTTTACCGTTTTTATTGGCCCAGCCGTAAAGTTTGTTTTTGTGATTAATTTCCAAAGCCTCAAGGTCGTCCAGGAAAAGGTGTGGTATGATGATATTCTTGTTCACCCACTTTTTGGTTTTTTTATAACCCAAATCGAGGTAAATGGCTCCCAGCAGGGCTTCCAGGGTGTTGCCGAAGATTTGTGAAATTTTCAGGGAGTTGTCGCCTTTGTTGTAGATGGTAATTTTTTTGAGGCCCATTTTCAGGGCAATATCGTTCAGGGTGGCCCGGTTCACCATCTTACTGCGCATTTCGGTCAAAAAGCCTTCGCCTTTATACGGATATTTTTTGAACAGGTAATCGGCAACAATGGCGCTTAAAACAGCGTCGCCCAAAAATTCGAGGCGTTCATTGTTTTGGTCATTCCCTTCTTTTACACTGCGGTGGCTGAGCGCCGTTTTGTACAACTGTAAATCGCCCGGTGTGTAGCCCAGAATGTTGCGAAGTTGTGTTTCAAAATTGTTGCGGCGGGAGAATATGTTCCGAACCAGGTTGCGCATATAAGGGTGTTGCTTTCACGTGTATAAAATTTTACACACGAAAGCAAAACAAAGCTATGCCAAATCAGGCATATTTCTTTACAATCAGGGATGCGTTGTGCCCGCCAAATCCAAACGTGTTGCTGAGTGCTGCACGCACCACACGCTTTTGTGCCTGATTGAAGGTAAAGTTCAGGCGCGGATCCAGTTCGGGATCGTCGGTAAAGTGGTTGATGGTAGGCGGCACAATATCGTGCTTCACCGCCATGATGCTGGCAATGGCTTCCAAGGCGCCGGCTGCGCCCAGGCAGTGGCCGGTCATGGATTTGGTGGAGCTGATGTTGAGGTTGTAGGCGTGTTCGCCAAAAACGTTCAAAATGGCTTTTGTTTCGGCAATATCGCCCAAGGGTGTAGAAGTGCCGTGTACGTTGATGTAATCAATATCGGTAGGTTGCATACCGGCATCGGCAAGGGCGGCACGCATTACATTGGTAGCGCCTAATCCTTCGGGGTGCGGGGCGGTGATGTGATGCGCATCGGCAGTGGCGCCACCGCCGGCCACTTCGCAGTAAATTTTTGCGCCGCGAGCCAGTGCATGTTCCAGTTCTTCCAGCACCAGTATGCCGGCCCCTTCGCCCATTACAAACCCATCGCGGTCTTTGTCGAACGGACGACTGGCTGTTTTGGGATCATCGTTGCGCTCGCTCAGCGCTTTCATGGCATTGAAGCCACCTACCCCGGCCGCACTGATTACGGCTTCACTTCCGCCGGCAAGAATGATATCGGCTTTACCCAGGCGAATTACATCGCAGGCATCAATAATGGCATTGGTGCTGCTGGCACAAGCCGAAACAACGGCGTAGTTGGGGCCGCGTAAGCCATGCCGCATGGATATTTGCCCGGCGGCAATATCCAATATCATTTTGGGGATGAAAAACGGATTGAAGCGGGGTGTACCATCGCCCAGCGCAAAGGCCGAAACTTCTTCCTGAAACGTAATCAGGCCTCCGATACCGCTTGCAAAAATTACGCCGGCGCGGTCGGGGTTTATCGTTTCGCGGCTCAGGCCCGCATCCTGCATGGCCTGGTCGCTTACTATTAACGCAAACTGCGTAAAGCGGTCAATTTTGCGGGCCTCTTTCCGGTCGAGGTACTGCGTAGGGTCAAAATCTTTCACCTCGCAGGCAAATCGTGTTTTAAACTTGCTGCAATCAAATTGTGTAATAAAGTCGGCACCGGAAACACCATTGACCAAACCCTCCCAATAGGTATCAAGAGTTTTGCCCAATGGTGTTATGGCACCAATACCGGTAACTACTACGCGCCTTAGTTGCATACGTTGCCTGGAGAGAAAAATTGAACGCCGGTTGTGGCAACCGGCGGCACAATTATTTTGCGTGTTCTTCTAAATACGTGATTGCCTGGCCAACGGTGGTAATGGTTTCGGCCTGCTCATCGGGGATGGAAATGTTGAACTCTTTTTCAAATTCCATGATCAGTTCAACGGTGTCGAGGGAGTCAGCTCCCAGATCGTTGGTAAAGGAAGCTTCCGGATTCACTTCTGATTCTTCAACTCCCAATTTGTCAACGATGATCTTTTTTACTCGTGCTGCGATGTCTGACATTGTCGTATAAGTTTGGTTACAGGTTGCAAAAATAGAGTTTTTAATCAATTCGCAAGGGGTCTGCCGAAAAAGTGGAAAAACCCACATGCCCCGGCCGCAAATTATGCGTATTAGCAATTGCTTTTCAATACGTTAGCTACAATCGTTCCCGCATCCGGACTGCCGAAAATTTCGTTGCAAAATTGTAACAATAAAAGCCTGTATGCTTTCGTGCGCAACAGCTTGTTTGGGATTGTATTTTACGTGCTGCGGCATGATGGTTGAAAAAGAAAAGGTTGTATCTTGTTCGCCCACGTACGATTGCTTATGGCACTGAAAGAAATTACTTATGGCTCGCCCGAATACCGGAAAATGGTACAACTGCGCTACGAAATTTTACGCAAGCCATTAGGACTGGAGTTTACGGAAGAAGAGCTGGCAAAAGAAAAGAACGATATTTTGATTGCTGCTTTTGAAGACGATCAAATTTTGGGATGCTGCATCCTTACCCGCATTGATGCCGAAACGGTTCGCCTGCGCCAAATGGCGGTACAAAACAACCAACAGGGCAAGGGCATTGGCGCTTCGCTTATGACCATGGCCGAAAACATAGCCCGCGACCGTGGCTACCGAAAACTCATCATGCATGCCCGTAAAGCCGCCGTTGGTTTTTACGAAAAACAGGGCTACCGCATAGAAGGAGATGAGTTTACGGAGGTTTCCATTCCGCATTACAAAATGTACAAAATGCTGAAATAAAACAGGGGCTGCCCCGGCATTGAATGCGGCCGGCTTCCTAAGCAACTTTGTAAACAAAAAAACCCCGGTTTTTACACCGGGGTGTGTCTTTAATAATTGTATAATGCCTGTTACACTTTGTATTGCGGAATGAGGCCTTTTGCCAGTTCCACCATTTTTTTGAGGCCTTCTTCAGGAAGCGCACCCTTTTTGAACTCGGCCAGCAAATCGGGCATTTTGGTTTCCATTTCCTGCAAAAAGTGCTCTTCAAACTCTTTCACACGACGTACCGGAATTTCATTCAGCAGGCCATTGGTACCCAGGTAAATTATGGCAATTTGTTTTTCCACGCTGTAGGGGGTGTACTGGGGCTGCTTCAAAATTTCCACATTGCGGCTGCCCTTGTCAATTACCGCTTTGGTGGCAGCGTCCATATCGCCTCCAAATTTGGCGAAGGCCTCCAGTTCGCGGTACAGCGCCTGGTCGAGTTTGAGCGTACCGGCCACTTTTTTCATGGATTTGATTTGGGCATTCCCCCCCACGCGACTTACCGAAATACCCACGTTAATGGCCGGACGAATACCGGCGTTGAACAGGTTGCTCTCGAGGAAGATCTGTCCGTCGGTAATTGAAATTACGTTGGTGGGGATATAAGCCGAAACGTCGCCGGCCTGGGTTTCAATAATGGGCAAAGCGGTAAGCGAGCCGCCACCTTTTACCATGTGCTTAATGCTCTCCGGCACATCGTTCATGTTACGGGCTACGTTGTCGTCACCAATGATTTTGGCGGCACGTTCCAGCAAACGGCTGTGGAGATAAAATACGTCGCCGGGGTAGGCTTCGCGGCCGGGGGGACGACGCAGCAGCAGCGAAACTTCGCGGTAAGCCACGGCCTGCTTCGACAGATCGTCGTAAATAATCAGGGCCGGCCGTCCGGTATCGCGGAAAAATTCACCAATAGCGGCACCGGCGTAAGGGGCAAAGAACTGCTGCGGAGCCGGGTCGCTGGCCGAAGCGGCAACGATGGTGGTGTAGCGCATGGCCCCGTAATCTTCGAGGGTTTTCATTACCCCGGCAATGGTAGAAGCCTTTTGGCCGATGGCTACGTAAATGCAATAAACCGGGTTGCCGGCTTCGTAAAACTCTTTTTGGTTGATGATGGTATCAATGGCTATAGCGGTTTTACCGGTTTGGCGGTCGCCAATAATCAGTTCCCGCTGGCCACGGCCAATGGGAATCATGGCGTCAATAGCCTTTATACCGGTTTGCAGCGGTTCTTTTACCGGCTCGCGGAAAATAACGCCGGGTGCTTTACGCTCCAGAGGCATTTCATACAAATCGCCGGTAATGGGACCTTTCCCGTCGATGGGTTCGCCCAACACGTCAATTACACGGCCCACCAAGCCCTCGCCCACTTTAATGGAAGCAATTTTGTTGGTGCGCCGTACTTTCGAACCTTCTTTAATGTCGGTTCCCTCTCCCATCAATACCACACCCACGTTATCTTCTTCGAGGTTGAGTGCAATGGCCCGTACGCCGTTTTCAAATTCCACAAGTTCGCCGTAGCGTACGTTGTTCAGTCCGTAAACGCGGGCAATACCATCACCCACCTGTAATACGGTTCCTACTTCTTCCAAATCAGCTCCAACATTGAAGTTGCTCAATTGCTGGCGAAGTATCGCTGAAATCTCATCTGGTTTAATTTCTGGCATGACCGTTTATTTTTTTCTCCGCCCACAGAGGCGAATTGTTATTTAAAAAATTGGGTTAACGAATATCTGATACGTAAACGTTCTTTTGAAACTGCTTTTGTATGTCACGCAGGTCCCTGGCAATACTGGCATCCAACAAGTTGCCTTTAAACTCCAGCTGAAAGCCGCCAATGATTTCATCTTTCACCTCGTTTTCCAGCTCTACCTGCTGCAGGCCGGCTTCGGCTTTGAGTTTAGCAATGATTGCTTCTTTCACCGCATCGCTCACGGGTACGGCCGTAGTAAGCTTTACGTGGTGAATGCCTTTAATTTCATTGTACTGCTCTATTACCGCTGAGGCAATTTCGGGCAGGTGTGCTTCGCGGCCTTTTGCTATGAGCAAATGAATAAAAGCGGCCGACAGTTTACTAATGTTGGCATCAACCACCTGTTTTACAATGGCCTCTTTTTTATCGGCTTTAATAATGGGGCTGCGCAGCAGGTTACGAAAATCGGCACTTTTCCGGCACAACTCGGCCAAATACTTCATATCGGCACAAACCGCTTCGAGTTGCTGTTGCTCCTGTGCCAGTACCACCAGCGATTTGGCATAACGACCTGCAAGACGATTATTGGGCATGTATATTTTACGATTGAACGGTTATCGGGTGTGGGCAACTATTGTTGCCACTCTTAATTCAGCTTAATTTCAGAAGCCAGTTGCTGCACGTAGGCTTCCTGCTCGTGGCGGGCAGCCAGTTCGCGCCGCAATACTTTTTCAGCCACTTCAATTACCAGGTTGCCCACCTGATTTTTTACTTCGGTTAATGCCGTCATTTTTTGCTGGTTAATGGCAGCCTGGGCATCCAAAATAATTTTGTTGGCTTCAGCCTTCGCCTGTTCTTTGGCTTCGTTAATGATTTTATCACGGGTTTCGCGGGCTTCCTTAAGCAATTGTGCCCGTTCTTCACGTGCCTTGGCCATCATGGCTTCATTTTCATTTTTCAGTTGCGCCATTTCGGCCTTCATCTTCTGCGCAGCTTCCAGCGAGTCGGCAATGCCTTTTTCCCGCTCGTGCAACGAAGCAAGTATGGGCTTCCAGGCAAATTTTTTCAGAATGAAAAACACGATGGCAAATGCCAGTAAGGTCCAAAACAATAAACCGATGCCGGGTAACAACAAATCCATATGGGTAAAATTGAAATACTTTTAAAATAACTGCATCCGCCGCCCTGTGCTTTGGATGCAGTGTTCGTTTTGGTGCACGGCTTATTTCAGTACAGCCAGCAATCCTGCAATTACCGCAAACAGGGCAACACCCTCAACGAAAGCGGCAGTAAGGATCATGTTTGCACGAATGTCGTTTGAAGCTTCCGGCTGGCGGGCGATGCTTTCAACAGCACCCTTACCAATTTGACCGATACCAATGCCGGCACCAATGGCTGCCAAACCTGCACCGATGGCACCACCAATGTGCGACAAACCGGGCTGAACTTCAAGCAAGAAAGACATCAAATTCATGATACTTGGTTTTTAAAAATGAAAAAAAGCGTTTTAATGGTGCCCTTCGGCATGCTCGCCTTCACGTGCCTGACCAATGAATACCGCGGTAAGGTTGGTGAAGATGAAGGCCTGAATGAAAGCCACCAATATCTCAATCAGGTTAATGAAAACGGCAAAGGCAATGGATAGCGGCGAAAAGCCCCATCCGGCCACAGCGCTCATGGACCCGAAGATGAAAATCAACGTTACAAAACTGAGGATGATGATGTGCCCGGCCACCATGTTGGCAAACAAACGGACAATGAGGGCAAAGGGCTTGGTAAATACACCCAGCAACTCTACCGGCAGCATAATAAACAAACGTACCGGAACCGGCACACCCGGGTACCAGAAAATATGGCCCCAAAAATGCTTGTTGGTGCTGAACAGTATTACAAAAAACGAAATCACACCCATTACAATGGTAAAGGCGATGTTGCCGGTTACATTGGCCGCACCGGGCAACAACCCAAACAGGTTGTTGATGAGTATGAAAAAGAAAACGGTAAGCAGATAAGGCAGATACTTATTATAATTATGACCCAGGTTAGGCTTGGCCACCTCATCGCGTACGAAGGTGATTACCGGCTCCAGGGCATTTTGCCAGCCCTTGGGGGCAGAAGTTACCCCCTCACCTTTTTTATAACGATTGGCTATACCAATTAATAATACCACCAACACTACCAGGGCCAAAAACATTTGCACCACGTTTTTGGTGATGGACAGGTCGTACACCTGTACGTCGTGCAGGGGTTCGCCGGCTTCGTTTACGGCATGAATTTTTCCTTCATGCAACATGTATCCCTTGTAGGCGCTGTGCCCATGGTGAAATTTGGATGAAAGAAATACATCCCAGCCGCGTTGGGGCGAATACAAAATAACGGGCAGGGGTATGGTGGCATGAAATTCGGTGCCGTCGGCTTTTTTTATGGTAAAGAAATGAAACTCATGGGCATCTTTTATGTGCTCCATAATCACTTTGGCGGGGTCGAGTTTTTCATTACCCGCGCCGCCGCCGGCAAGGACCGGGGCCGAAAAAAACAGGAAAATTCCGCTGAAAACCGCTGCCAGTAAGGATTTGAAGCTTCTGAACGCCATTCGTCTCGTAAAATTTGGCGCAAAGATAGGAAGGCGGTGCAGAAAACCTTAAAAGATTCTAAAAAGCAGCGGCTTTTTTTTCGTTCCGCTCAACCACAGGTTATACGTTGGGGCCGGGGTGACTCGCCCAAAGGGCTGCAGCTCTATTTCAGTAAGCGGATTTTTTTCGACTTGCTGTTTCATCTATGCTTCCGCAAACTGCAGGGCATGCAAGCGGGCGTAGGCACCCCCCTGTTGCAACAACTGCTCGTGGGTGCCGGTTTCAACAATTTGCCCTTTTTCGAGCACAATTATTTTATGCGCCTTGCGAATAGTGGAAAGGCGGTGGGCAATTACCACCGATGTACGGCCCTGAATGAGGGTATCAATGGCATGCTGAATCAGCTGCTCCGATTCGGTATCCACAGCCGCAGTTGCTTCATCCAGCACCAGTATGGCCGGGTTGTACAACAGGGCCCGTAAAAAACTCAGCAATTGCCGCTGGCCCTGGCTGAGGGTTGCCCCCCGCTCCATCACATTATAATCGTATCCGCCGGGCAGGCGCACGATAAAGTCGTGCAAACCTATCAGCCGGGCTGCCTCCTCTACCTGCTGCCGGCTGATGGCGGGGTTGCGGAGCGTAACATTGTCGTGTATGCTGCCCGAAAACAAAAACACATCCTGCAACACATAGCCAATGCGGCGGCGCAGCTGTTCGGGCGGGTACAAGTTTACGTTCACCCCATCAATGCTGATGCTGCCCTTTTGCACCGTGTACATGCGGTTGAGCAATGCGCTGATGGTGGTTTTACCGCTGCCCGTGGCACCCACCAGGGCCACCGTTTCGCCGGGGGCAATCGAAAAACTAATGTCTCGCAGCACCCAGGCTTCCTTTTCGTAAGCAAACCAAACATGGTTAAACTCCACGGCCCCCCGGGTAACCGCAGCATCGGTACGATACCCGCCGGGCGGCGGCTGCAAGGTGTCGGTATTATCCAGCACGGCAAAAACCCGCTCACTGGCCACCATGCCCATTTGCAGCACATTAAACTTATCGGCAATAAACCGCAACGGACGAAACAGCATGTTCAGCAATAAAATAAAAGCCATCACCTGCCCGGCCAGTTCGGCGCCGCGACTGCCGGGCGCCTGCAAGGCCTGGCCGGCGCCATACCAAACCAACAACCCCAGACAAATGGCCAGAATAATTTCCACAAAGGGAAAAAATACCGAGTACGCAAATATGGCTTTGATATTGGCATTGCGGTGTTCCTTATTGATGGCCCGGAATTTTTCAAATTCCCGGTCTTCGGCCGCAAAGGCCTGCA
Source organism: Lacibacter sp. (assembly GCA_046297415.1). Taxonomy (GTDB): domain Bacteria; phylum Bacteroidota; class Bacteroidia; order Chitinophagales; family Chitinophagaceae; genus Lacibacter. The sequence goes on along the minus strand of JBKBIL010000002.1, from coordinate 317,135 downwards.
CCACCTGCATACCCTGAATGTGCTCCTGCACAAAAGCGTTTAACGCGGCAACGGCGTTGCGTACCCGCCGAAACGACTTATTGACGCTTTCTTTAAAGTAGTAGGTACCAACAAGCAGCAGCGGAAAAGGTATGAGGCATACCAGCGTAAGCTGCCAGTTGAGGTAAAACATGGTAAACAAAACGGCAACAATGGTCAGCAAATCGGCCAGTATGGGAATGAAGCCTTCGGCAAAAATGTCGCTGATGGTTTCAATATCGTTGATGGTACGGGTGGTTAAGGTACCCACCTGGGTATGGTCGAACTGGCGTAGGTTGTAGTGCAACACCTTATCAAATACCTGCACCCGCAGGTCTTTCACCACCCGCTGGCCCAACCAGGCGGTGTAGTATGAAAATAAAAACCGGAATACGGTTTCGATAACAATGAACGCAATTTGAAACAGGGTGATGCGAATGAGCATTTCCGCCATATTGTGGCGGATGTATTCGTTTACGGTGTAATTGATGAGCCAGGGCCGCACCGGCGCCATGAGGGCCAGCACCACGGCCAGCACCACAGCCCCGTAATAACGCCCTTTGTAAGGCGTGGCATACTGCAACACCCGCCGCAGCTGCTGCAAATTGAAGAAGGAACGAATGGATGTTGTTTTACTCAAGCGAAGAATTTGGTGGGCAAAGGTACTACGTTTCAAAGCCGAGCCGACACCGTTCATCCGGCTAGCGCTGCCGGTACCTGCTGCGACATGTGCAAAAACTTACGCCGGAAATAGAAGTACGAAAAAAGCGACAACAGCAGGCCCGCCAGGGAAAGCCCCAGCGACAGACCGGAATAGAAGCGCACCCAACTGGTTTGCTGCATGCCCAGCTGCTTTGCCAACATAATGCCAATGCTGCCCAGGTACCCCCAGGCATCGGCCACGTAAATTAAAAAGCCCACATTGCCGGCAATGCGAAAGGTTGCCAGCAGCCGCTCAAAATATACGCTGTTAAATAACACGTACGATAAATACAGGCCCAGGCCGCTGGTAAACATCCACAGTTTTCCGCTTGTTAGCCCGTACTGAAACAACCACGAGCCTGCCGCCGCACAACCAAACCCCAGAAAAAGCAACAGATGTATCAGCCCAAACGCCCGCCAGTTGTTGCGCACCAGCACCAGCAAGCCTACCACGGCCAGTACCACCAGCGAAATAAGCGTTTCGGTACGGGCAAACACCTGCACATTACCGGTGTAGCCCAGCTCGTTCCACAGGTTGGCCATGTAGTTATCCCGCAGGTCGCGTAAAATGGTGAGCAAAAGGTAAATAAGCACAAAAGCCACAATGCCGGCCGTATAGCTGCGCCAAAAGGCCCTGCGTTCGTGCCGCTGCATGGGCCGGCGTACGGTACGTTCGGCTTCATCGGCCGCATCGGGGGGCGGCACCCGCTCCATCAGATAGTAAAACAGCACCAGGGGAGGTATAAACATAGTGGCGGTAAGCACCGGCATCCAGGGTGCCGGCACCTGCCACACTTCCAGCAGCCAGCGGCCGGCACTGCGGCTAAAGCCACCGGCAAAAATGAAGCTTACGGCCAGCACCACACCCAGCAGGTCGGTTGCCTTACGCCCCTCTACGTAGCTAAAAACAATGCCCCACATAAAGCCCAGTACAAAACCATTGGCCAACATACACAAAGCGCCCCACGGAGGCGGCACCCATGCAAACAGCAACAGGCTGCACCAGGCAGCTGCAAGCAGGTACAGGCTGGTACGCCAGCGCCCCCGGCGCTGCAGTTCGGCAATAAAACGAATACCATAAAATTTACTGAGCATGTACCCTATCACCTGGCTGATGATGAGCACGGTTTGATAAGGCAGCCCCGCCACCGCTATACCTTCGTACAAGGCAACGGTAAACGGCTTGCGAAAAGCAAAAATGGAAGCGTACGTACAAAACGATGCAACCGCCAGTTGCAGCGTAAGCCAAAAACGGCTTCGGTTGGGGTGCGAGGTAAGAGATGGCAGCACAACGGTTCTAAGATAGCACAATCCGGCCGGTCGCTGCTCAACTTTCGCCGGTACGGCGGCGATACGCTTTTATGAAAATGGCACCCAGATTTTTATGCGGGGGTACATAATCCTTTATTAGCTCACTGGCTTTGGGGTCGTTGCGAACGGATGAAGTAATTTGCTGCCACAGCGGAATCCACTCAATGTTGCGTCCATTACGTACCGCTTCGTTGAGGGTTCGCAAAATGGGCTCGTTTACCGAATAGCTGCCCACCTGTTTAGTGGAGATAATATGTGCATCTTCGTTTACATTCAGAATTTTTGCCAGGTTTTGATATCCGCCGCAGGAGCCCAGCATCACAATGCGGGAGGAAGGCATCATTTGCTTAAGCGTATGCGGCAGGTGGTAACTGTGGCCCCGGTGCACCACAATGGTGGGGTTGATGTTGTTTTCGGTTAAATAAGCAATGAGGTTTTCCTGCGCTTTCTGATCCAGGTCTTTTTTGTAATCGAGGGGCAGGTTGGCGTAAATGGTATAGGGCTTTCCCTGTGTGGAAGTGATGGTTACCCATTCTTTACCCATCTGCACTTTCCACTCGGGCTTGTTGGTAAACATGCTCATGAAGTTGCGGAACGATATAACACCGTCTTCATCGCCATAGAAAAACACCTGCTGCACCACCTGTCCTTTTTCGTCGGCAATGCTGTTGTAATCAACCCGGTAAACCGGCGGTATGCCTAAGGCGGCCGTTAGGTTAATGGTGGAGTCTTCGGAAGAGCGGAACAACGTGTGCAAAATGCTGTAAATACTTTCGCCCCGGCGGTCGTTGTTTTGAATGCTTTTTTCAATATTGCGGCGCGCTTCTTCTTTCAGAAAATTTTTAAGCCGGGGGTTTTGTATGCTGCCGTAGCTGTCGGCCACATCCACGGCATCTTCCAGCGAGTTGGTTTTTTGCAGGCCGTTGATAAATGCGTACATCAGCTGGTTGCTGCGCAACTCGGGCATGGCATTCAAAAAATCATCGAGGCGGTTGTAGTTGGCCGCCATTTTAATGAACTTTTTGAAGCGGTCGAGGTGCACGCTCATCAGCAACGAGTCGCTGCGGCGCCCGGGTGTGCGTTCCATCATCCGCTTGTACAGATTGGTGTAGGTACTGGTATAAATTACATCTTCGGTAGTAACAATGAGGTAATAAATTTCCTGCGGAGTAAGGGGTTCGGCAATGCGAAAGCGTACTGCTTCGGGCGAATCGTGCAGGTCGTTCATCACATTTACAAACACATCGGTGGCTTTACGCTGCAGCATATCGGCCAGGGTATTGGCCAGCAGCGGCGTATCGCCGGCAATCATGCGCTCGTGGTAACGAATTTGTGTTTTAACCAGGAGCCGGTAGTACTGCAGGTCGTTGCCGGCAATGGCCCGCACTTCTTCCATACTAATGTTGCCACGTACCAGCTCATCCAAAAACGGCAGAAATAGCGTGCCGTTCGAAATTTCGCTCAACCGCACAATGGTTTGCACCCGCGGGTCTTTCGACTGGCGAATGAGTTTGCTTTGTTCGGTACGAATGGCCTGGGCATAGGTATAAACATCCAGCGGCACTTTTATGGCAGCAACCGACAGCAAACTGTCAACCGGTACCGCATCGGCATAAACCGGCAGTTCTTTTAATATGGCTTTTGCATCAAAGGCGCACTTCTTCAAATAAATCGCTGCTTTAATGCCGGCAATTTCTTTGCTTTGGATAAACAGCGGGGCCAGTATTTCTCCGGCCAGGTAGGGCAACCGTCGAAAAACCGGCTCAATGGGCTGATTGGCCGCCATCCGCTCCATGCACGCCTCAAAACTTTGCAGCAATACCGGCGCAAGGGGCACTACCTCTTTTTGGGTACGTACCCGTTGGTTGTAATCCTGCAACAGTTCCCGCAGCCCACGCAGGTAGCCGATTTTGAAGTTGTGATCGGTACCGGCACGTTCTACCTGATATTGCAGTTCGTCAATGCGGCGTAAAAAGGCATCGGTTATTTGCAGGTTCAAATCTTCATTGGCGCTCAGGCGAATGAAGTTGTCAATTTTGCCATCCAGCTTATCGGTACGCTTCTGCTCCTTATCCAGGTTTTCATGCCACAACACCCGGTTCATGGGCACCGCCACTTTTACGGTATCAAAAGCAGCCAGGCCCTGGGCCGCCACCCAACGCGACAAAAGCAGTAAGCAACTGAAAATCAGGAATCGCACCATATATGCAAAATTAGTGGCAAATGGGCTTGCACGTGTACAAGACGCGAAGCGCCGGTACAAGTTGGTATTTTTTGCCATCGCTGCTCGTTAATAATTATATAATATTGCCGCTGCGCTGCCTGTTGCAGGGCCCTATAAATTTGCAGCAACTGCATACAATGGAAGCCAATAAGAGCAAACGGATACTGATTGCCGACGATGAGCCCGATATTCTGGAAATTCTGGAATACAACCTCACTGCCGAAGGCTATACCGTAATCAAGGCAAAAGACGGAGACGAAGCGCTTGAAAAGGCCCGTAAAGAAAAGCCCGACATGATTGTGCTGGATGTAATGATGCCGCGGAAAAACGGTATTGAAGTATGCCAGATTTTACGCAACCAGCCCGAATTTTCCGATACGTTAATCATCATCCTTACCGCTCTCAGCGATGAAACCACGCATGTAAAGGGACTGGAAATGGGAGCCGACGACTATGTAACCAAACCCATCAGCCCCAAAGTGTTTCTGAGCCGGGTAAATGCACTGTTCCGCCGTACCCACCGTGCCGATGAAGCGGTAATACGGGTGGGTGATGTGTTGATAGATAAAGTACAGTTTGTGGTAAAGTACAAAGACAAGGAAATAATACTGGCCAAAAAAGAATTTGAACTTTTGGCTTTACTGGCATCGCGGCCGGGACGGGTATTTTTACGGCACGAAATTCTGAATCAGGTTTGGGGGTCGGATGTGATTGTGGGCGACCGCACCATTGATGTACATATCCGTAAGATTCGCCAAAAAATGGGAATCGACTGCATTAAAACCGTTAAAGGCGTAGGCTATAAATTTGAAGCTGCCAGCTGATGTATGCAGTAACTTTGCAATGCAGCGGCATTTTTGAGCCGCACAATCGTATTCATGTTCAGCAACCGCAACCTTACCCCACGCCAGGTAGCCGCCATCAATGCATTTTCCATATCACTGCTGGTAGGCATTGCACTTTATTATTTTGAGAAAAGTATCGTTATTGGCGCTATCAGCTTTGCTGTACTTTTTATCATCAGCTACCTGCTGATCAGCTATTTTACCGAGCGGTTTATTTACCGGCGCATCAAACTCATTTACAAGTTTATTTCGCAAACAAAAGCCACCCCGCGGGAAGCGTTTTTCTACAAATCCGTTCTACCCGAAAAAAGCCTGGAAGAAGTAAGCCAGGAAGTGGAACAGTGGGCCGAACAGAAGAAAGCCGAAGTGGAACGGCTGAAACAAAACGAGCAATACCGTAAAGAATTTTTGCAAAACCTGAGCCACGAACTGAAGACCCCCATTTTTGCGATACAAGGTTATGTAGATACACTACTGAGCGGTGCCATGCATAAAGAAGAACTGGCCAAAAAGTTTCTCAACAACACATCCCGCAACGTTGAACGGCTGGTTAGCCTGGTGGCCGACCTTGATGAAATTTCCAAACTGGAAAGCGGCGAGCAGCGTCTCTTTCCCGAAAACTTTGTTATACAAACACTGATACAGGAAGTTTTTGAAGCCCTTTCGCTCCGCTGCAGCGAACGCAACATAAAAACCAGCATAAAAAAAGGATGCGAGTCGCCCGTAACCGTGTATGCCGACAAAGAAAAAATACGCATGGTGTTGTACAACCTGGTTGAAAACGCCATTAAATACGGCAAACAGGGGGGTAACATAATTTTCAGCTGTTACAAAACCGACGACGGCAGGGTTTTGGTGGAAATAAGTGACGATGGCTATGGTATTGCCGAAGAACACCTCTCCCGCATTTTCGAACGTTTTTATCGTACCGATTTAGCTCGCAGCCGTAAAGAAGGCGGCAGTGGTTTAGGGCTTGCCATTTGCAAGCACATTATTGAGGCACACAACCAGCAAATGCACGTACGTAGCACTGTGGGTGTGGGCAGTACGTTTGGCTTTACGCTTGCTGCAAAAAATAGCAGCACATAACTGCTGCAGCCATTGTTTTTGTTATTTTGGTATTATGCATGCCGGTATGTTTCGCTACATCCTTTTCGGTTTGCTGTGGCTTCTGCCACTTGCAACCGCAACGGCACAATCAACCATTGAGTGGAAAAACGGATATTGGTATGATGGTTCCGGATTTCGGAAAACAACTTTTTTTACTGTAAACGGATTACTTACAACCCATCGCCCCGAACATATTGACAGTATTATTGATTTAAAAGAACAGTTTGTAATCCCCCCGTTTGGCGAAGCACACAATCACGCACCAGATGTGGAACTTGACTTTGACCTCATTAATGAGCGTTACCTGGCCGATGGTATTTTTTACGTTAAAAACCCCAACAGCATTCCTTTCACCACCAATAAAATTCGTACCCGTATTAATCAACCCCGTAGTGTTGATGTAGTGTATGCCAATGGAGGGCTTACAGCCAATGGCGGGCATCCCGTTGTGCTCTATAATTACCTGCTCACAACCATCTACCGCACCACCATACCGGGCTGGACCGAACGTAGTATGGAGGGGCAAGCCTACTACCTTATTAACCATGCCGAAGAGCTTGAAAAAAAATGGCCCTTTATACTGGCAGACAAGCCCGCCTTTATTAAAGCTTACCTGCTTTACAGTGAAGAATATGAACAAAGAAAAGACGACACATCATATAATGGGAAAAAAGGGCTCAACCCCAAACTGCTTCCCCTCATTGTGAAAAAAGCAAAGGAGGCAGGGTTAAGCGTAAGTTGCCATGTTGAAACACCTGCCGATTTACGAAATGCCATAAAGGCCGGCGTGCAGGAAATAAATCACCTACCCGGCTATCAGGTACGTTGGAAGGAGGGCTACGAAGAAGATTATTATTTGTTATCGCATGCTTTATTACGCCGTATGAAGCGGGCCCGCGTTCACGCCGACCCCACCTACTCGCTTGCCGAAACCGAGTTACTTGAACCCGACTCCCTTCGATATGCTGCCCGCAAACGCCTGCACATACGCAACCTGCAACGCTTGCGGCGGCATCGTATTCCCCTAACCATTGGGTGCGACAGCTACAATAAAACCGCTCAAACCGAAATGCAATACCTGCAACAACTGCATGTTTTCAGCAACCACGAGTTGTTGCGAATGTGGTGCATCAATACCCCTTTGGCAATTTTCCCCCAGCGTAAAATAGCAAGGCTGCAGGATGGTTACGAAGCCAGTTTTTTGGTGGTAGCCGAAAATCCGCTCATCAATTTCAATACCGTTTACAACATTCAACTGCGGGTAAAACAAGGTACGATTCTCTGGTAAAACGAAGCTCCCCGGGAACGGGGAGCCGTGATAAAGGATACTTGCTTAAGGAAATGATTTTGACTATTGCTAAAATGCCACTTCGTTGTAAACAAATTGTAACGTTTATGTATATAAAAGGTTAATTATTCCGGATTTTTCAGTTCCGATGGCGGTTCTTTTGCCTGCAACTTCAGTTGCCGCAACATGTGGGTAAGCGTATCGGATACGGGCAGATAGTAAAAGTTGCCGTCTTTTATGAAGTATAAATGATTGCAATTGCCCGGTTGCAAATTAAAATAAACGGTTTTCACAATCTCATCGCCACGCAGCAGGTACATTTTACCTTCAGAACGGCAATTTTTTTGCTCCATACCGGTTATCGGTGCGGCGAGCGCCTGCTTAATGTTTGTAAGCACGTTTGTATCGGCCAGGGCCAAGTAAGTAAAAAACCGGTAGTAACGTAACGAGTCGGCCCCAAACGGATCTTTATAGAAAAGCACCTGCACGCTATTGGCCTGCTGAAAGGCCGGATATACATCAAGCCCCGATGGTACACGTATTTGCATATCGGCATCAGCTGCGTTTTTTTGTTGCTGCTGACTGTTGCACGCTAACAAAAAACCAAATAATGTTACTATTAAAACAAAACGCATGATTCAAAATTATGCACGAAATGAATGTTTACAATAAAACAAAGGCCACAACATGTTGTGGCCTTTGCATGTATTGGGCAAAACAATTAATAAACGTTGGTCTGCGGAGTAAAGCTTACCCAGCCGGCCATCCAGTTATTGGTTCCAAATGCGCCGCGGAAGCTAACCACCTCAAAAAATGAAGGCAGGCCAGTGAATACAGCACCTGATAAAGCAGGTGAGCCCGGGTTGGGTAAGAAGTTCGGATTATCAAAGTTAAAGGGAGCCGCCAGCCCGATGGCATTCGGATCGGTATAGGTAATGCAACCATTTGCCTCGGCCTTTACACGAATTTGTGCACTGGTTAACACGCTTTGAGCACCTGCGTCGGACGAACGGTAGGGGTCGTTAAGCGCATGCACCAGGTTGTTGGCAAATATGGAAGAGTCGGTATTATAAGCAATGGCACTGCGTTCGCTCTCGATGGAGAAACCAGCCTTCGGGAAGCCCATCATGATGCTGTTGCGCACCACAAACTGAGAGTTGCGGCGCCAACGGTTGGCAAAGTTGATATTGGGTTCGGTGTTGGGAGCACCATTGGGACCAACCCATGTGATGTTCGAAAGAACGGGACGGGTACGCGGCGAAGCGAAAGTACCGGTTCCATCGTTATCGCTTTCCACTCCATTACCGGCATCGGTATCGGCAATTTCAGGACGACGTTGTATTACAGCAAATTGAATATTACCATTGTAACCGAAGTCAAAGTCAAGGTCATCATCGGAAGTAGCATAAGATACCAGGTATTTTGCATTGTGATTACCGCCAAAAAACTCGTAGGCGTCATCGTTGGCATACGAAGTTTGAATGTACTCCAGCACCGTACCACGGCCAACGCCACCCGTAGTAAGACCATTAATCTCAGAACCGGGTTCAGCAGCAATACCTGCAAACTCAATACGCACATAGCGCATGATGCCACTGTTATCATCGGGGTTGGTACCACCATAGCGGCGATCCACACCACCTTCAATCAACGGAGCCGGCGAAAGCGGACGGTTGGTAGGAGCATTCCCCAACAAAATAACACCACCCCAGTCGCCCCGCAAGCGGCTTCCGGGAGATTTGCCGGACGTGAACACAATAGGACGGGTAGCAGAACCCAAAGCTTCAATACGAGCGCCCCGTTCAATAATAAGAGCACCCTTTTGTGCAATATCACTTACAATAATGGTTCCTTCGGGAATGCGAAGTGTGGTACCGGACTGAAAGTAAACATAACCTTTCAGCGTGTACTTTCCACCGGTTAATGTAATGTTACGTTCGTACGAACCCTGAAGAATCCGGGTAACATTCGGATCGTCCTGGTTGTTTGAGCCGCCACCGGTTCCGCCGGTATTGTCTTCGATGTTCACTTTAATACAAGAGCCGAGAAAAATAAGCGCTGCTGCAAAAAGTGTGAGCTGCCTGATGGTATTCATATACTTGTTTTTATGCGATTTGAAAATTTTTATTTACCCAGTTTAAAATCGTATGTAAAGCCAATTGTATAAGTTGTACCCGGCCGGTAAGCATAGTTGATGCGATCGCCGGCGGCTTTGTTGAGCCTGCGGTCGGCCGTAGGATTGTCGTAGAATACGAAGCGGTTGTTGAAAATATCAGAAACGGTAAATTTAAGTTCGCCATTACCCTTCAGAATACGTTTGGCTACCTGTAGGTCCAGCAGATTACGCGGATTTTCGTAGATATCGAAGAAACCGGCACCCAAAGGATCACCTACCAGATCCAAACGCGGGCCAATTCGATTGTACAGCAGGGTTGCGTTCCAAATACCGTCTGCAGTTGCATATTGCAAGCCGGCGTTGATCAGGTAAGGCGACTGGCCAAACAACGGACGGTTTTGTGTTGTGGTTACGCCACCTGCCTGTTCGGTGGTGAGGCCTACTTGCGAAAACAGGTACGTAAAGTTTCCAAGGAACGTAAATTGTTTCAGTTTCTCACTTACAAAGTCAAGTCCTTTGCGTACTTCAATTTCGCCACCGTACAGCAAGGCATTGTCGGCATTGGTATATTTAAACAACCAGCGGTCGCTGTTGCTGCCGGGGTCCATGCGCAGTTCGATGGGATCGTTAAAGCGCTTGGCCAACAAGCCTACGGAGAGCATTTCGCCGCTTTTCGGATAATACTCATAGCGTAAATCAAAATTCATGATGGAAGTGCGGCGGAGTTCGGGTGTTCCACTGATACCCCAAATGGCTTCATAATCAAAAAACTGGAATGGAGCAATTTCACGAAACTCAGGACGTGCTACCGTTCTTGCAACAGCAAAACGCAACTGCTGCTGTGCTTTCAGCGAATAAGTGAGGTTTAATGAGGGCAGGAAATCCCATTTTTCGGTATTTACAATTATACGCTTCAGCGAGAGGTCGCGGGTTGATAGCACTTGCTGGAATAATTCGGCACGCAAGCCCCATATTGCCCTGAACTTTTCTCCCAGCTTGTTATCAAACATCACAAAACCACCATTCAGAGCCGATACGCCAAAATAGAAGTCCGTGTTCTGCGTTTGTTCATCTAAATACAAACCATCGTTCATGGTAAGGTTGCTGCGTAAAAACATTTCGGTGTACGGCTTTGAAAGGTCGGTTTGCGTGGTGGTAGGCCGGTACACAAAGTTGCGGGCGTTGAACTGGCGGAAGCGCACAAGTGTAGAGCCCCCTGCTTTAAAGGTTTGCTTTTCGCCAAATAACATAAAGGGTACCGTTACAAAACCGTTTACACCTGCCGAATAGTCGTAAAGGGTAGAGAAGAAGCGGCGGGAGTCATCGTCATCCAACTGAAATACGCTTCCACTGCTCAAGGTAGAGCGTACATACTGCGCTGTACGAAAATCGGGTTGCATTTTATTGTTATAGGCAAAACTGCCATTCAGGTTCAGGCGTGCGCCGGAGCGGGTAAGTTTTTGGTCAAACTCCAACTGGCTGCTGTATAAAAGACGCTGGTTGAGGAAAGAAGACCGCAACGAAACTTCCTGGAAACGGCCGGTATTATTCACAAGGCGGTTTACGTATGAATCGTCGTACAGCTGATTCACCAAATTCTTGAAAGAAATTTTTGTGTTTTTGTGCAAATAGGTAAAGTTGGCCATTGCACCGGCAGTTACTGTGTAACGGTTTTGTACTTCAAAGCCCGTAAAAATGGGAGGACGGCTTGCCGGATTTTCAAAACGGTTCCGTTCAACATCGGCAAAAGCAATCTGACTTTGGCGGTGGTACAATGCGATGATGGTACCAAAGCGGGCATTATTCTTCAGGTTTTTGGTGTTGGCCCATGCAAGGTTGAAGGTTGAGATGGGCATGGCGGTAGTACGCTGCTCCAAAAACACATCATCCGGGAACAGCTTAGATGCCTCTACTTTTTGGTTAATAGGCAATGCACGGTAATTAACGGTATTGGGGATGCCCGGCAGACTACGCTTACCATCGTCAAAACCAAACCAATCGGTTGCGCTACGGCGTTGTGTTACAAATTCACGAAAGGTAGTTTGAGTATTGTAGCCAAATGAAACTCCTACCTGAAGCACATTACGTACCGGCACATCACGGGTATTCACCTGCACCAACCCTCCTGCAAATTCACCCGTCAGGTCGGGTGTTGCGGTTTTATTAGTAATAATGTTGTCAATCATTATGGAGGGTATCACATCAAAGGAGAATGCCTTTTTATCGGGTTCCGAACTCGGCATCATGGCATTGTTAAGATAAGCCTGGTTGTACCGGTCGCTAAGGCCCCGCACGATTACGAACTTGTTATCCTGAATACTGGTACCACTCACCCGCTTCAGCACATCGCTGGTATTGCGGTCGGGGGTGCGACGTATAAAATCAGCAGCAATGCCACTCGAAAGCGAAACGTTGTTCTTTTGAAAATTCAATAAGCCCGAAGTATTTTCTTTGCGTGCAGTACTGCGTATTACCACCTCGCCCACTTCTTTGGCTGCTACTTCCATTACGATGGTAATGAAGTTTTCAAGACCTGCACCCACTTCAACATCGGCAACTTCTTTGGGTTGGTATCCTACCGCTGTTACGGTGAGGGTATATTTTTTCCCCGGTTGTAGGTTAAGAATAAAACGGCCTTCCACATCGGCGGCTACCGGCCGGTCGGTACCCGATATGTTAATGGAAGCACCCGATACCGGCTCATTCTTTTGGTTCAGTACACGGCCATTAAACCGTATTGTTTGCGCCGAACCGATAAAATAGAGGACTAAAAATGCAAGAGAAAGAAAAGATTGTAATGCTGCTTTACGGCACATATTGAAAAATTGTGTCGCAAAGGAATTGCCGGCATGTTAAGCCAAAATGAAAGCGGTGTTAAGTAAATGTTACCAGAATGAATGATAATGAATGATAGATGCTACACAATCAAAGTTTCCTCAGGAGTGTATTTTAAAGGAAACTATTCTTTAAACCCCATTCTAGTTGCATTTTTTATTAGCTTACAGATGCTGTACCGGCGGCAACGGCTGCCAATGTTAAGAAATTATTAAGTCAATTAAATCGGATGGGGGGGCATGGCGAGCCTCTATTTTTGCAAAAATTCAGAGCACATGAGCGCATTTAATAATATTATGAAGCTGTTTTTGCCCAAAGACCGGGTGTTTTACACATTATTTGAAGAGGTTTCGGCAACCGTGGTAGATATGGCACAGCTCCTGAAAAAACTGGTAAATGAGCCCTCGTTTGATCTTCGCGAACAATTGATTGCCCAAATTGAAGACCTGGAACATAAAAACGACGACCTCACCCACAAAATCTTTACCGAACTGAGCCGCAACTTCATTACGCCCTTCGACCGCGAGGATATCCACTACCTGGCCTCGGCACTGGATGATATTGCAGACTATATTTTCGCTTCCGCCAAAAAAATCAACTTCTACCGCGTTGACCCCATGGAAGGCAACTTTCGCAAAATGGCCGACCTGATTGCCATGGGTGCCGAAAATATCAAAAATGCCATTTTTGAATTGCGCAATATGAAAAACATGCGCCAGATTACCGACTCGCTGGTGCGCATTAACAGCATTGAAAACCAGGCCGATGATGAATTTGATACGGCCATTTTACACCTTTTTGCTACCGAATCCGACGCCCGGGAAATCATCAAAAAGCGGGAAATCTTCACCGTTATGGAAATTGCCACCGATAAATGCGAAGATGCCGCCAACGTAATTGAGTCAATCATCGTGAAATACGCCTGATTTATCCCAACCAACCTGCCATCCGTATGAGTTTAGTAATTGTGATTATTGTGTTGGCCCTGGTGTTTGATTACATCAATGGTTTTCACGACGCGGCCAATTCAATCGCAACCATCGTATCCACCAAAGTACTTACCCCCTTTCAGGCAGTACTGTGGGCGGCCTTTTTCAACTTCATCGCCTACTTTATCTTCAGCGACCACAAAGTAGCCAACACCATTGCCAAAACCGTACACCAGGAGTTTATTACCCTGCCGGTGGTGCTGTGCGGCATAATAGCGGCCATTTTATGGAACCTGCTCACCTGGTGGTATGGCATACCCTCGTCTTCGTCGCATACGCTCATCGGCGGCTTTGCCGGTGCCGCCATTGCCCATGCAGGTTTTAACAGCATTGACCAAACCATGATTTTTAAAACCCTGTTTTTTATACTGTTGGCCCCGCTGATTGGTATGGTCATTTCGATGTTCATTACCATTGTAACCATACAAAAACGATTCTGGCCCAAAATCATTTTCATTATTGCCCTGGTTACGGCCTGTGTGCTGTTTATTCCCTTTCCGCCCGATAAGGATTTTGAACGCTGGGCCCTTATTTTCATTGGAGTGGTGTTTGTGGGCTCTTACTTTTACAATTACATCAAAGGCGAAACGGCTTACCGCACCGCTAACATGTACAAGCAACTGCAGCTGGTATCGTCGGCGGCGTTCAGCATTGGCCACGGCGGCAACGATGCGCAAAAGGTTATGGGCATTATTACCGCGGCCCTTATTGCCGGCGGCCATATTGAAACCTTTGAGCAAATGCCCGGCTGGGTGCCGCTGGCCTGCTATACCGCCATTGGTCTGGGTACCATGAGCGGCGGCTGGAAAATTGTGAAAACCATGGGTACCAAAATTACCAAGGTTACCCCGTTGGAAGGGGTTTGTGCCGAAACCGCCGGCGCCATAACCCTGTTTACCGCCGCCAACCTGGGTGCGCCCGTTAGCACCACGCACACCATAACCGGCTCCATAATAGGGGTAGGTGCCACCAAGCGCCTCAGCGCCGTGAGGTGGGGGGTTACCGTTAACCTGTTATGGGCCTGGATTCTCACCATTCCCGTAAGTGGTACCCTGGCCGCCATATGTTACTACATCTACCATCTGGTATTCTGATACGTTGCGGAACAGCTGGCTTTTTGACCTGAATTTTTCATCTTTGTTCAAACCAACCAAACCATGAAGGGAATTATTTTGGCCGGCGGCAGCGGCACACGCCTGCACCCCATCACCTTTGCCATCAGCAAACAGATCATGCCCATATACGACAAACCCATGATCTACTACCCGCTCAGCATTTTGATGATGGCCGGCATCCGCGACATACTCATCATTTCCACCCCGCACGATTTACCCAACTTTAAGCGCCTGCTGGGCGACGGTACCAGCCTGGGTATCCGCTTCAGCTATGCCGAGCAGCCCGTACCCAACGGACTGGCACAGGCTTTTGTAATTGGCGCCGATTTTATTGGTACCGATAAAGTGGCACTGGTGCTGGGCGACAATATTTTTTACGGCGCCGGACTGGGCCGGCTGCTGCGCCAAAATACCGAACCCGATGGCGGCATCATTTACGCCTATCAGGTAAGCGACCCCGAACGCTATGGCGTAGTGGAGTTTGACAAAGACTTTAACGCTATCAGTATCGAAGAAAAACCGGCCAAACCCAAAAGCAGGTACGCGGTGCCCGGCCTGTACTTTTACGATAACAGCGTAGTGGATATTGCCCGCAACCTGCAACCCAGCGCCCGCGGCGAGTATGAAATTACCGACGTAAATAAAGAATACCTGAAGCGCGGCAAACTCAAGGTTTCCATTCTCGACCGGGGAACGGCCTGGCTCGATACCGGTACTTTTGACAGCCTGATGCAGGCTTCGCAATTTGTGCAGGTAATTGAACAACGGCAGGGCATCAAAATAGCATGCATTGAAGAAATTGCCTGGCGCATGGGCTTTATTGATGATGCCCAACTGCAGGCACTGGCCCAGCCCTTGCTCAAAAGCGGGTACGGCCAGTACCTGATGAACCTGCTCGAAGCCTGACACTTACAACCAAACACCCAACGGCCATGAAAAAAATACTTGTTACAGGCGGCTGCGGCTACATAGGCTCGCATACCATAGTTGACCTGATTGAAAACGGATATGACGTGGTGAACATTGATAACCTGTCGCGTTCCAGCATCCGCATTTTGGAAGGTGTGGAACATATAACCGGCAGGCAGGTAAAAACCTATGTGGTGGACTTGTGCAACTTTGAAGAAACCTATGCCGTTTTTCAGGAACACCCCGATATTTCCGGCGTTATTCACTTTGCCGCGTACAAAGCCGTGGGCGAAAGCGTGGAAAAACCCCTGCTGTATTTCGAAAACAACCTCATTTCGCTCATCAACCTGCTGAAATGCGTTGCCGAGTTTCAGGTGCCACATTTCGTATTTTCATCGTCGTGCACAGTATATGGCAATCCCGATGTACTACCCGTAACCGAAGAAACCGTTCCCAAACCTGCAGAAAGCCCCTACGGGTACACCAAACAAATGGGAGAGCAAATCGTAAGCGAAACCATAAAAAGTTTGGCAACTACAGCAATACTGCTGCGTTACTTCAACCCCGTTGGCGCACACCCCAGCGGCCTGATTGGCGAACTGCCCATTGGCCGGCCCCAAAACCTGGTACCCGCCATTACGCAAACCGCCATCGGCAAACTGCCGCAGCTAACGGTATATGGTAATGATTACGATACCCGCGACGGATCCTGTATTCGCGATTTCATACACGTGTGCGACCTGGCGCATGCGCATACCCTGGCGCTGAACTACCTGCTGGAGCGCAAAAATTTCAGCGCCTGCGAAGTATTTAACCTGGGTACCGGAAACGGCTATACCGTACTGGAAGCCATCCGGGCATTTGAAAGCGTAAGCGGCGTGCGCCTGAACTACCGCATCGGGCCCCGACGCCCCGGCGATGTGGTGGCCATTTACGCCAACAACGACAAAGCCCGCCGCTACCTGGGCTGGGAACCCCGTTATACGCTGGAAGATATGATGCGTACGGCCTGGCAATGGGAACAAAACCTGAAACGCGACGAATCGTTGTTTAACACCGCTCAGCCCGATTTGAATTGAAGCCTATTACCCCGAAGGCTGATATTTGGCCGTAAGAAGTCCGTTCAACTGAAAACTTTGTGTTTTCTTTGCAGCGCATTTCAGAAAACTATTTTCAACCACTTAACCTCGCAGGCATGGCATTACAAGACATTCAGGTTTCCGGCAATAAAGATACCCGCAGCGGTTTTGGCGACGGCATTGTGGAAGCGGCACGCTCCAACCCCAATATCGTGGCACTTACAGCCGACCTTGCCGGATCGCTCAAACTGAACCAGTTTATTAAAGAATTTCCGGAGCGTTTTATCCAGTGCGGTATTGCCGAAGCCAACATGATTGGCATTGCTGCCGGCTTAACCATTGGCGGAAAAATTCCTTACACCACCACCTTTGCCAATTTTAGCACGGGCCGGGTGTACGATCAAATACGCCAGTCAGTAGCCTACAGCGAAAAAAATGTAAAAATCTGTGCCAGCCACGCCGGCCTTACCCTGGGCGAAGATGGCGCCACCCACCAGATACTGGAAGATATTGGCATGATGAAAATGCTGCCGGGCATGACGGTAATTGTGCCGGCCGACTATAACCAAACCAAGGCGGCCACCAAGGCCATTGCCAACCATTGGGGCCCGGTGTACCTGCGGTTTGGCCGCCCGGTATGGCCCATTTTTACCAAAGAAGAAGATTTTGTAATTGGCAAGGCCCAACAACTGAGCGAAGGCACCGATGTTTCGATATTTGCCTGCGGCCATATGGTATGGCACGCTGTACAAGCCGGCCTGCAGTTGCAGGAAAAGGGTATCAGTGCCGAAGTAATTAACATACACACCATTAAACCGCTCGATAAAGACGCCATCATCCGTTCCGTTGCAAAAACCGGATGCGCTGTTTGCTGTGAAGAACACAACATCATTGGCGGGCTGGGCGAAAGCATCGCCGGCGTACTGGCTACCCTGCTGCCGGCTCCCCTTGAAATGGTGGGCGTACGCGATAGCTTTGGCGAAAGCGGCAAACCGGTTGAACTGCTCAAAAAATACGGCCTCATGCCCGAAGATATTGTAGCAGCCGCCGAACGCGCCATTTCGCGGAAAAAATGATACCTGCATTAAACGCTTTGTTGGAAAACCCGTCGTACACACGGGTTTTCTTATTTTTATGACTCGCAGTAAAACCTACATGACTTCCCTACCCGACCAGGAATTGCTTGCCGCGTTTCGCAACCCGGCCACCCGCGAAAAGGCTTTTACGGCACTCATGCGGCAATATCAGGAAAAACTTTACTGGCACATACGCCGCCTGGTGGTAAACCATGAAGACGCCAACGATGTGCTGCAAAACCTCTTCATTAAGGTGTGGAAGAATCTGGAGCATTTTCGGGAGGATAGTAAGTTGTTTACCTGGCTGTACCGCATTGCCACCAACGAAAGCCTCAGTTTTCTGGAACAACAAAAACGCCGGGCCTCCCGGCCCCTGGAAGGTGAGGCTTCGGAACAAATTGCCACCTTAAAAGCCGATCGCGATTTTGACAGTACCAAACTTGAGTGGAAGCTACAACTGGCTATTCAGCAACTTCCTGAAAAACAACGCATTGTATTCAATATGCGGTACTTTGATGAGATGCCCTACCAGCAAATGAGCGAAATACTGGAAACCAGCGAAGGTGCGCTGAAGGCTAGCTACCACCATGCCGTTAAAAAAATTGAAGAATACATTCGCAATCATTAAACCTCATTAGCCCGGTTCCATCTATCGTATAAAGGCATGAAAGAAAAAGAAGTGATACAGGAATTACAGCAATTAAGCCCTTTACTGGCCGGCATTGGCAATAAAATGCCGTACCGGGTGCCCGACGGTTATTGGGAATCATTGGAAGAGCGCCTGCAATCGGTTTACAGGCCCGAGGAAGTGCCCACCTCCCTATTACAGGCAGATTTACGCCAAAAGAGCGTATTCCGGGTTCCCGATGGTTACTTTGAACGTTTACCGCAAGCGGTACTGCAAAAAGTACAACCGGAGGCCCGGGTGGTTTCTATATGGGAGCGAAGCATGCTGATGCGGCTGGCAGCGGCTGTGGTGGTAGTACTGCTCATAAGCACCGGTGTGCTGTACCTGCTGCGGCAGCAAAACAGCAGCAACCCCATTGCAAAAGGGTTGCAAATACAAACCGAGGAGCAGTTTGAAAAAGAACTGGAAAAGCTGGATGCCGCCTCCGTTGTGGATTACCTGAAACACACTACACCGATTACTGCCACACCTGATTCCGAAAACCTGCTGAACGCCACAGCATGGGATGATTTGCCCGCAGAAGCCGATTTACTGGACGAAGATTTTTTGGAAAACTATCTGAACAACATTAATCAAACAGAAACACTTAACTAATAAAATTTTTACTATGAAACCGAAAGATATGTTCCGAAGCCTGTTGGCGGTTCTACTGCTGGCATTGCCCGGTTTGCTGCCTGCACAGGACCCGCAGCGGCCCAACCCGCAGCAGGAAGAACGGATTAAGGCCCTGGAAGTTGCCTTCATTAGCCGCAAACTGCAATTATCTACGGAGGAAGCGCAAAAGTTTTGGCCGGTTTACAACGAATACAAACGCGACATGCAACAGCTGATGCAGCAACAGCGCACCAACCCCGACCGGGATGTTGTAGATCAGGAACAAAAAATGCTGGACATACGCAAAAAATACCGCGATCGCTTTTCGGCCATCATTGGCCCGCCGCGAATGAACCAGTTCTTTCAGGCCGAGCAGGAATTCAGAGGCGTGTTATTAAATCGGCTAAAAAATCAACCAAACAGGCCAATGTTGCAACGTCGAATGCGGAATTAGTTGGAAATGCAAAACAAATACTTATACATTTGCATATAGGTGTTTTTCATAGGTTAGCAACGGCCGACTCTTTTCAGGGTTGGCCTATTTTTTTGCCAGGAATTGCCATTATGCATCTTCTTGTTTGCGGGATGCGCTTAACTGAAAATAAAAAAGGGAGGCCATGCCTCCCTCATTTTTTTGAAACGACAGTTTACACGCTCATAATCTCTTTATCCTTGGCCTCGAGGTGTTTGTCCACCTGCGCAATATAGCGGTCGGTCATTACCTGTACGTCTTTTTCGGAATCCTTCGCTACATCTTCACTCAACCCCTCTTTCTGCAACTTTTTGATATGCTCAATGGCATCGCGGCGGATGTTGCGAATGGCTACTTTGCAGTGCTCGCCTTCGGCATTTACCCGCTTTACCAGTTCTTTGCGGCGCTCTTCCGTAAGCGGTGGCAGAAAAAGGCGGATGATGCTGCCATCGTTTTGAGGGGTAAGCCCAATGTTGGAGTTAATAATAGCCCGTTCAATAGGCTGCAGCATGTTTTTTTCCCAGGGCTGAATGGTAATGGTGCGGGCATCGGCAACGGAAATATTACCTACCTGGTTAATGGGCGTGGGCGAGCCATAATAGTCAACCACAATCCCATCCAGCATATTGGGGTTTGCCCGGCCGGCACGAATTTTTACCAGTTCGGCTTCCAGATGCTGAATGGCTTTTTTCATGTGCACTTCTGCATCGTCTAAAATCAGATCTAACTGACCAGCTACATCAGACATAAGTATAAATTTTTCGCTGCAAACCTACTGAAATTCGTAGTTCGGGGTTATATCCGTGCCAAAATTCAGCGCACGAGCTCACCTTTTTTGGTGGTGCGGGAATCACGAGTAATAGAAATCACCTTGGTATCGGTATCCGTTAGGGTGCCGCCGAAGGCATATTTATAAAATTCTTTACGCTTGCCACGGTTGGTATATATCAAAATACCAATGGTTAAAAAGCCAATGGCAACCAAACCCAGCAACAGCACGGTATTATTAAGGTTACGTAAACCATAGGTTAAAGCCGCAATGGCCATGTTAAAGCCAACCGCACACAATACCACCTGGTTGTGCGAGCAACCCTTATCGAGCAGCAGGTGGTGTACATGTTTGCGATCGGGGCTGAAGGGCGACCGCCGGTTTAAAATGCGATAGGTAAAAATGCGCAGGGTGTCAAACAAGGGCACAAACAACACGGCAAAACCGATTGCCGGAGCCGCCTCAAACGAAATGGCCCCGCCCGGCACTGCCGAAGACTCAATGAACCGTATCACCAAAATCGCATTTACGATACCAACCAGCAGCGAGCCCGTATCGCCCATAAAAATGCGGGCGGGCGATGAGTTGAAAATTAAAAAAGCAAGGAGCGCACCGGTAAGGCTAAAGGCAAGGCTGGCATGACCGGGTTGGTTTGCCAACAAAAAATAAACACCAAAAGCAAGCGACGAAAAAACGCCTAATGTCGCCGCCAGGCCATCCACACCATCAATAAGGTTAAACGAGTTGGTGATAACAATAATGGTAAGGAAAGTAAACAACAAACTCACGTAATGCGGCATTTGCTCAATGCCCATAAAGCCATGCATGCCTGTTATAACGATATCGCCTTTGAAAACCAGAATGCCGGCGGCCAGCAATTGCCCCAAAAATTTTTTAAGGGGCGTAAGCACCACAATATCATCTTTCAATCCCACGAAAAAGATGACCATCAGTGCCGCCAGGATATACTGAAAGTGGGGGATACCCTCGGGAGCCGTCATCAGCCAGGCAACAATCAATCCTGCAAAAATGCCAATGCCGCCTAAAGAAGGTATGGGCTGTTGGTGCACCTTACGCTCATCATCGGGCAAATCATACAATTTTTTCATGCGAGCCACCCTGATTATGACAGGAATGGCCATGTATGTGATGACAAATGATAAGCCCGTTGCAGTCAGAAGGTGATCCATACAGTTTTTGGTGGTGTTTACAGTTTCAAAGCTAATCAATAAAAGCGACATTCAAAACGACACGCCCTAATATTGATAGATTTTACCAACTGTTCATATTGAGGCAGAAAAACCGGCTTTTCAATCCATTTTCATTTAGTTTTGCCCCGAAAAATGCAACCGTTATGCCCGAATTGAAAGAAATTGCCCGCCAAATCCGTCGCGATATTGTTCGTATGGTACATGCCTGCCAAAGCGGTCATCCCGGTGGTTCGCTGGGTTGTACCGAGTTTTTTACGGCACTGTACTTTAAAGTAATGCAGCACAACCCTGCATTTGTAATGGATGCACCGGGCGAAGATGTTTTCATTCTTTCCAATGGGCACATCAGTCCGGTTTACTATGCCACTCTTGCCCGCAGCGGCTATTTTGATGTGGCAGAATTGGCTACTTTCCGCCGCATCAACTCACGTTTGCAGGGGCACCCCGCCACACACGAACACCTTCCGGGCGTACGCATAGCCGCCGGTTCGCTGGGGCAGGGCCTTAGCGTGGCCATTGGCGCAGCCTTAACCAAACGCATGAACGGCGAAAAAAACATCGTGTTTTCGCTACACGGCGATGGCGAGTTGCAGGAAGGACAAATTTGGGAAGCTGTAATGTTTGCAGCGCACCACAAAGTAGATAACCTGATTGCAACGGTTGACTGGAACGGGCAGCAAATTGACGGGCCTACCAAAAAAGTGATGGACCTGGGCGACCTGAAGGCTAAATTCGAAGCTTTTGGCTGGGAAACCTATGTAATTGAAGATGGAAATGATATGGATTCGGTAGTAGCCGGGCTGGAGCGTGCCAAAGCAGCTACCGGCAATGGCAAACCCATCGTAAACCTGATGAAAACGGCCATGGGCAAAGGCGTTGACTTTATGGAAGGCAGCCACGAATGGCATGGCATTGCCCCCAACGACGAACAACTGGCGCGGGCCCTGGAGCAATTGGGTACCACCAGCCTGGGCGATTACTGAGCTTTAAGGGCTATGGGGCGCAAGGCTGCCTTTCCGGCCGGCACCCACGATGCCAGCAGCGCTATCAACAAAACAGTAGCCGCTACCAGCAATAGGTCGGTAACCAGCACCTGCACCGGGTAATAATCAATTACAAAGGAGCCCTGCAACGGTATAAGTTTCAGGCGCACCTGTAAATAGCAAAACAACAAAGCCACGGTTGTACCAATAATGCTTCCTGCCACCGCCAACAGTACCCCTTCGGCAAGAAAAATGCGGCGAATCAGCCCATTGGTGGCGCCCAGAGCCTTTAGTATCTGAATGTCCTGCTCTTTTTCAAGCACCAGCATGGTAAGGGCGCCAATCATGTTAAAGGCCGCAATGATTAAAATAAGACTTAAAATGGCATAAATCGCCCATTTTTCGGTTTGCATTACCGCAAAAAGCGAGCGGTTTTGCTGATAACGGTTTTCTACCAGCCAGTTACCGCCCCCCATTTGTGTAAGTGCCTCCCGCACGGTCTTTTCGTTTGCGCCCGGCAGTAGTTTTATTTCAATGGCCGTTACGGCATGGGGCTCCCAGCCGGCCAGTTGCCGCAGGGCATCAATGTGGGTTAACACATATTTGTTATCAAAATCCTGCTGAATGGAAAAAGCACCCCGTGGCTGAAACGGGAAGGTGCTGATTGCTTCCATGGGATTGGCACTGAGTGCGGCTCCCCTGCGGGGCAAATAAACAATGACGGGGTCAATGGCACGGTCGCTCAGCAGGTTAAGGGCATTTTCAATGCCCATGCCCAGTACCAGGGCCGGCGCTTCGGCCGTACCCACTTCAAAAGTGCCGCGCCCCATGTATTGGCCAACGCCGGTTACTTGTGCATACCGGTCGTCCACGGCCTTTAACACGGCGTTTACCCGAAAGTTGTTGTATTGCAGGTGGGCATTGGTTTCGGCCACACAACTGAAGGCCGCAATACCGGGCACCCTTTCCAGGCGCTGCAAGGTGGCACTGTCGGCCAGCAGGCGGTTGCCGGTTCGGGCGGTTATACGCACATCGGGGTAAAATGACGCGTAGAGGTCTTTCACCAACCCTTCAAATCCGTTAAAGATGCTAAGTACAACTATCAGTGCAGCCGTGCCTACGGCCATGGCAGCAACCGTAATCCACGCAATTATGTTAATGGCGTTTGTGGATTTTTTGGATTTGAAATACCGCCAGGCGAATAAAAACTGCAACGTTTGAATTTAAAGATTTGTTAGATGCTGCGCCTATGCGCCTTCGTTTTCATTTCCGGTCTTGCGTTCCGCATCAATTTTTTTGAACAACTCTTCCATTTTAAATACATGGTCCAGCGTATCGTCCAAAAAATATTTGATTTCAGGGATGCGGCGCAATTGATGCTTGATGCGGTTGGCGAGTTCGCGTTTTATTTCATGAGCCGCCTCTTCAATACGGTGCACTACCTTACCGGTATCGGGCGCATGAAAAATACTCAGATATACCCTGGCCTCCAGCAAATCGGGCGTAACTTTTACCGATGCTATTGAAACAAGGGCGCCATCAATGATGTTGAGGCCCATTTTCAAAAAGATGGAGGTCAGTTCTTCATGAATTACTCCTGCCACTTGCTTTTGCCGTTTCCCTTCGTGCATAATTTTCAATTTGAAGCGTTACAAAATTAGTTACTTTGCCACGTTCTGCAATTGAATACGCATGCCGGCGGTACATGTTTACAAAGCCGGGCTGCCCTACACACATACCGCCACGTTGAAACATGAAACAATACACCCGCATTCTGCATTATTTAAGCGCTTACAAACTCAACCTCATTCTGTATTTCGTTTGCATTCTGCTGTCGGTACTGTTTTCAATGGTTTCGCTTTCAATGCTGGCGCCTTTTCTGCAAATACTGTTTGGAAAAGAGCAGGCCATAACGGTGCGCCCCGAGTGGTCGTTTTCGGCCGAAGGCATTTTACAGATGGTGCGGTACACCATTTCGGGCATCATAGCACAAAAAGGACCGCTGATGGCACTGGCTTTTATTTGCGGCGTTATCATCAGTACCATTTTTTTCAAAAACCTTTTTTTGTATCTCTCCTACCGCTTTTTAGCCCCCATGCGGAACGGTGTTATGACACGGTTGCGGGGCGATTTGTACGACAAGGTGCTGCAACTGCCGGTGGGATATTTTACCGAACAACGCAAGGGCGACCTCATCAGCCGCATGAGTAACGATGCCAATGAAATTGAATGGAGCGTAATGAGTACCATGGAAGCGTTGATTCGCGAACCGCTGAACATCATTTTTTATCTAACGCTGATGGTGTTCATCAGCCCCCAGTTATCGCTGTTTTTGCTCATTTTTCTGCCGGTTTCGGCCTTCATCATAGGGCGGGTAAGCCGTAAACTCAAACGCCAGTCGAACGAGGCGCAGGTAGTAACCGGTACGGCCATATCCATTTTAGATGAAACGCTGGGCGGCATCCGTGTAATCAAAGCGTTCACGGCCGAGCCGTTGCTGGCCGGACGGTTTCACCGGGTAAACCGCGAACTGAACCACCTGCGTAACCGCATCAATTTCCGGCGCGACCTTGCCTCGCCCCTTTCCGAAGTGTTGGGCGTGGCCGTATTGTGCGGCATTCTTTGGTTTGGCGGAAGGCTGGTTTTAACGCAGCAGGGAAACGGGCTGGATGCCGATGGTTTTATTACATATATCTTATTTTTTACCCAAATCATCAATCCTTCCAAATCGCTTTCGTCGGCCTTTTACAACATGCGCAGGGGTAGCGCCGCCATTGCCCGTATTGAAGCCATACTAAAGGCGCCCCTGGTTGTGGAAGAGCCGGCCCATCCGCAGCCACTTTCCTCCTTTCGCGACCGTATTGAGTTTCGCAACGTTTCGTTTTCGTACAACGATGTGCCGGTGCTGCACAACATTAACCTGGTGCTGCAAAAAGGCAAAACCGTTGCGCTGGTGGGTTCCAGCGGATCGGGCAAATCAACCCTGGCCGATTTGGTGCCCCGCTTTCACGATGTAACCGCAGGTGAAATTTTGCTGGATGGCGTAAACATCAAAAACTTTCGCCTGCACGATTTGCGCTCGTTGATGGGCATTGTAACCCAGGAACCCATTTTGTTTAACGACACCATTGCCGCAAACATAGCATTGGGTAAACCCAACGCAACTGCTGCCGAAATTGAAGCTGCTGCCCGTATTGCCAATGCCCACGAGTTTATTATGAAGAAGGAAAACGGCTATGCCACAAACGTAGGCGACCGGGGCAGCAAACTCAGCGGCGGCGAAAAACAACGGATTACCATTGCCCGGGCGGTACTAAAAAACCCGCCCATTCTGATTCTTGACGAGGCAACTTCATCATTGGATACCGAAAGCGAGCGCCTGGTACAGGATGCCATTAATCATCTGATGCAAGACCGCACCAGCCTGGTTATTGCCCACCGCCTTTCTACCGTACGCCATGCCGATGAAATTGTGGTGCTGCAGCAGGGCCACATTATTGAAAGAGGCACCCACGATGAACTGATACGGAAAAATGGCTTTTACAAACGGCTGGTGGAAATGCAGGAAGTGAAATAGCCTGCCTTTTTAAGCATTCGTTAATTCGACCGAAACCTTGCGGCTTTTTCGGAAAATGTTTATCTTTACTATGTTAATATGAATTCAGAGGCGGCTTTCTGAACCTCCGATGCTTCTCCTACAGGTAAGTTTCTCCCGGTTTTCAGGCGCTTATTTTGGTTCATGATTTTTGGTTCTTAATTTTTTTTCTCGTGAACATTTACGTTGGCAATTTGTCCTGGTCGATGACCAATGAGGACTTATCTGCATTGTTTGAGCAGTACGGCAGTGTAAGCTCTGCCAAAATTTTAACCGACAAATTTTCCGGCCGCAGCAAAGGCTTTGGCTTTGTGGAAATGGACAACTCCGATGAGGCCAATGCGGCCATCAGCGGGTTGAACGATACCGAAGTGCAAGGCCGCCGCATTGTGGTTAACGAAGCACAACCCAAGCCCGAAGGCGGGGGTGGCTTCCGCAAAGGAGGCGGTGGCGGTTACCGCGGCGGCGGTGGCGGCGGCTTCCGAAAAGGAGGCAGCGGCGGTTACCGCGGCGGTGGCGGTTACAATCGCGATTATTAATCTCACTGCTATCTATGTGTACTATACTGAACCCCGTTGGCTGCAACGGGGTTTTTTCGTGCTTTGCCATCCCGGCTGCCCGCTGTTCTTCTCCCTCCAAACCTTTGTAGCCGCATTTATGCAACAGGTGATGAACCGTAGCTGCTGTCGCATACAGGCAGGGTGCATACATGCGAAAAGCAAATTCCCTTTGAAAGAATCAAAAAAAAGAGGGTGCCATTAGCACCCTCTTGCAACACTATCGGTTTTGGTTATTTCTTATTCCGAACTGTTTTGCGGACCTTTTACCTGACCCATTTTTGCCTCGATGCTTAACGTAGCGTGGGGCACGGCACGCAGGCGGGCCTTGTCGATTAATTTGCCGGTAACGCGGCAAATGCCGTAGGTTTTGTTTTCGATGCGCATCAGGGCTTTTTCCAGGTGGTCGATATAGGTAATTTGGCGGCTGGCCATTTGGCTCAGTTGCTCCCGCTCCATGCTAATGCTGCCATCTTCCATAGTCATGTAGCGGCCATCGCCGTCATCGCCCCCCATATCATCTTTACGGGTAATGAGGCCCTGCAGGTAAACAAGTTCTTTTTTAGCCGCATCCAGTTTGCGCTGAATGAGTTCTTTAAACTCCTGCAACTCGGCATCGCTGTAGCGTACTAACGGAGCCTGGGGTTGCTGCTCTTCGGGCCTGGTATCTAAAACCGACTTTGTAAAGTCGGGCTGGTAGCGCACCGAAGTGGAAACCGTGGTTTTGATGGGCTTTACCTCAGCAGCAGGCTTTTGCTTTGCTTCTTTTTTCAGCTCCTGAATGGCCTTTTTAACCGTAGGCTTTATTGCAGTTTCCGCTTTTTCGGCAGGCTTGGCTTCGGCTTTTGCGGCAGCCTTGGTTGCGGGTTTTGCAACTGTGGCGGTAGCGGTTGTTTTGGCAGTTTCCTTTACCGCCGTTTTTGCGGCCGGCTTTGCAGCCGGTGTGGCAGCTTTTGCGGACGCCGCTTTTGTGGCAGCGGCTTTGGTTGCCGTTTTGGTGGCTGTTTTGGTTGCTGCCGCTTTCGTAGCGGTTGCCTTTGCTGCCGGCTTCTCGGCTTTTTTTGCGGCGGTGGCTGCTTTCACAGGTTTGCTGGCCGTTTTGGCTGCCTTGGAAGCGGTTTTTGCTTTTGCTGGAGCGGCTTTTGCTGCCGGCTTGGCAGCTTTTTTGGCCGCCGGCTGGGTAGCTTTCTTTTTCGTTGGCATGCTATCCTCCTTTTTTGGCTACTTTAATTTTAATTTGAGAATCATTGACTTCCGCATCAAATCCTTCGTCCAGATGCGGTACCAGTTCCAGGCTATCGGCTAAAATTTCGGCGCAAATATAGGATTTAAATTCAGTGATGGAGGCCGCCAGGTTTTCAGCACCGGCTAGCTGCACATCAATGCGGTCGGTCAGCTCCAGGTCGCATTCCTTCCGCACTTTCTGAATCCGGTTTACCAATTCACGGGCATTTCCTTCATGCACCAGCTGCGGTGTTACCGTAACATCTAAGGCCACGGTTACCCGGCCGTTTCCGGCCACCAGCCAGCCCGGCACATCTTCACTTACCAGTTCAACGTCTGACAAATGTATGGGAATCAGTTCATTATCTATCAACAGGTTATAAACAGTTTCCCGTTCGAGCAGGGCAATTTGCTCCTGGCTGAATGCTGCCAGGGCAGCAGCCACCGCTTTCATTTTGGGGCCCAGCTTTTTGCCCAATACCTGAAAGTTGGGCTTTACCTTTTTCTTTATAAAGCTATTGTCGGGGGTGAGGTACTCCACTTCTTTAACGTTCACCTCGCTTTTCACCAAATCTTCAACCCGCTGCAGTTGCTGTTGCATGGCCGGATTTAACACCGGTATCAGAATTTTTTGGAGCGGCTGCCGCACTTTGATGTTTTGCTTTTTGCGGAGCGAAAGCACCAGCGACGACACATCCTGCGCCAGCTGCATGCGCTCTTCCAGCGCCACATCCATTTTGGCGGTATCGGCCACCGGAAAATCGGCATGATGTACCGATTGCACTTCGAAACGCCGGGTTACCGAATTGAGGTTGCGGAACAGCGCATCGCTGAAAAAGGGCGATACCGGAGCCATTAGCCGCACTACCGTTTCGAGGCACTCGTACAGGGTTTGGTAGGCGCTGATTTTATCAGTTTCGTATTCGCCCTTCCAAAAACGACGGCGGCAGAGGCGCACATACCAGTTACTCAGCTGCTCATTAACAAAGGTTTCAATCAACCGGCCTGCCTGTGTGGGCTCGTAATCATCCATTTCGGCATTCACTTTTTGTACCAGCGAATGCAGGGCCGAAAGAATCCAGCGGTCAATTTCGGGCCGCTCGTGCAAGGGTACTTCCGGTTCGCGGTAGGCAAAGCCATCTACATTGGCATACAGCGCAAAAAACTGATAAGTGTTGTACAGGGTGCCAAAAAACTTGCGTTGTACTTCTTTAATACCTTCAATATCAAACTTCATATTGTCCCAGGGGCTGGCATTGGTTACCAGGTACCACCGGGTGGCATCGGCGCCGTATTTGGCAATGGTATCAAAGGGGTCAACCACATTACCCAGGCGCTTGCTCATTTTGTTGCCGTTTTTATCCAATACCAGGCCGTTGCTTACCACCGTTTTGTAAGCAACCGAATCGTACACAAGGGTGGCAATGGCATGCAGGGTGTAAAACCATCCCCGTGTTTGGTCAACTCCCTCGGCAATAAAACTGGCGGGAAAGAGGTCTTCAAACCGCTCTACGCCGGCAGGTAGTTTAAAAGGAAATTTCTCTCCGGCCTTTACCTTTTCATAATCCAGGCCCCACTGGGCATAGGGCATTGCCCCGCTATCAAACCAAACGTCAATCAAATCGGGCACGCGGCGCATGGGCTTGCCGCTTTCAGACACGAGGATAATTTCATCTACGTAAGGTTTGTGTAAATCGAAATTATCAGTTAAGCGCTGGGCATTTTGGGTACCCAGTTTCGCATCGGCCTTCAGCGCTTCGGTTCGCAACTCTTCCAGTGTGCCGATGCATTTTTCTTCTGTACCATCTTCGGTACGCCAAATGGGCAGCGGTGTTCCCCAAAAGCGGCTGCGGCTGAGGTTCCAGTCAACCAAGTTTTCGAGCCAGTTTCCGAAACGGCCTTCGCCGGTTGACCGGGGTTTCCAGTTGATGGTTTTATTCAGCGCCACCAGCCGGTCTTTCAACGCGGTGGTTTTGATGAACCAGGCATCGAGCGGATAGTATAAAATAGGCTTGTCGGTACGCCAGCAGTGCGGGTAGCTGTGTTCATATTTTTCTACCTTAAAGGCCCGGTTTTCTTTTTTCAGTTTTACGCAGATGTCCACATTCACATCTGCATAATTGGGGTCGTCTTTATAGTTTTTTACATACCGGTGGCTGAACTCGCCCAGGCCTTCCACAAACTTACCCTCGCGGTCAACCAGTGTTAAAATACCGATGTTGTATTTTTTGCCCACCTTAAAGTCGTCGGCACCAAAGGCCGGCGCGGTGTGTACAATACCCGTTCCATCTTCGGTGGTAACAAAATCGCCCAGCAAAATGCGGAAAGGGCTGGCATCGGGCGTTATTTTCTTAATCTCGTCAATGCTGTTTGCTTCAAAGGGAAGCAGTTGTTCGTAGCCAATACCCTCCAGTTGTGCTCCCCGGAACGATGCCACAATTTTCCAGGGCAGCAGTTTTTGGCTGCCGTTGTAGCCTTCAAAATCGCCGTTTTCGCCCTCGGGCTTTAAGTATTTGTGCAGCAGGTCTTTAGCCAGTACTACATTAATGGGAAGATGCGTGTAGGGGTTGAAGGTTTGCACCAGCACATACTCAATATCAGGCCCTACGGTTAAGCCCAGGTTGCTGGGCAGCGTCCAGGGCGTAGTAGTCCATGCCAAAAAGAACACTTCGGCGCCGTGTACGGGGTCGTGCAAAAAGCGGCTTGCATCGTTTTGCAGGGCCCGAAACATTACGGTGGCGCTGGTATCTTTAACATCTTTGTAGGTGCCGGGCTGGTTCAGTTCGTGCGAACTTAAACCGGTACCGGCCGCCGGCGAGTAAGGCTGTATGCTTACGCTTTGGTACAGCAGGCCCTTGTTGTACAACTGCTGCAACAGCCACCACAGCGTTTCGATGTATTCATTGGTGAAGGTGATATAGGGGTTGTTCAAATCTACCCAATACCCCATTTTGCGGGTTATGTCGTCCCACTTGTCTTTGAAGCGCAGCACCGCTTCACGGCACTTGCGGTTGTACTCTTCAACAGAAATTTTTACACCAATATCTTCTTTGGTAATGCCCAGTTCTTTTTCCACACCCAGTTCAATCGGCAAACCGTGGGTATCCCAACCGCCCTTGCGGTTTACCTGAAAACCCTTCATGGTTTTGTAACGGCAAACCAGGTCTTTCAGCGTACGGGAAATTACGTGGTGAATACCGGGCATGCCGTTGGCGCTGGGCGGACCTTCGTAAAAAACAAAGGGCTTAGCGCCCTTGCGCAGGGTAACACTTTGTTCAAAAGCCTGCTCTGCGTCCCAGCGGGCAAGAAGCTCCTGCTCCAGGGCAGGAAGATTGAGTTGGGAATATTCGTGGTACTTATTTGCCATACGATGCTGTGCCGGTCGGTTTTTTGGTCGGCAAAGGTACAAAAGATACGCTGCTCTATGCCTATTTTATGCCACAGGTCACTCCGATGACAGAAATCATGGCAGAACTCCATTTGTATCAGTAGGTGCAGGCTGATTCAACAGCAATTTTGCAGGCATGCTTCCCCCCACAAACGCAGATCTCATTCAGAAGTATAACCAGCCGGTACCCCGCTATACCAGCTATCCAACTGTGCCCGTATGGCCCGATCTGATTGACCTTAAGCAGTGGAAAAATGAAGTGGCTGAACAGTTCAACGTGCATAACAGCCATACGGGGATGAGCCTGTATGTACACTTGCCTTTTTGTGAATCATTATGTACCTATTGCGGCTGCAACAAAAAAATCACAACAAACCACGGGGTGGAGGAACCTTACCTGAAGGCTTTAGAAAAGGAATTTGCGCTTTACACACGACTTTTTAATACGAAGCCGGTTATTCGTGAGTTGCACCTCGGGGGTGGTACTCCTACATTTTTTGCCCCAAAGAACCTGGAACGACTGATGCGGTTTTTGCAAAAACACACCCTGTTTCATGCCGACCACGAATTTAGCTTTGAGGGGCACCCGAACAATACCACGCAAGCTCACCTGTCAACACTTTACAACTTAGGCTTCCGAAGGGTTAGCTACGGGGTACAGGATACAGATCCGGAAGTGCAACGGATCATCAACCGTATACAACCCATGGAAAAAGTGCAACAGGCTATTGAAAATGCACGGAAAACCGGCTTTGCATCGGTCAACTTTGACTTGATATACGGGTTGCCCAAACAAAACCTGCAGCGGCTTCGGAACACAATGAGCGATGTGCTGGCTTTAGAGCCCGACCGCATAGCTTTTTACAGCTACGCACATGTACCATGGACCAGTAAGGGGCAACGCTTGTTCGACGAAAACGACCTGCCGGAACCTGCAGCAAAGCTGCAACTTTACCGTACCGGTAAGCAAATCCTGACAGAGAAAGGATATACAGATATAGGCATGGATCATTTCGCCTTACCGGGAGAAGCGCTGTGGTTAGCACGGCAGAACGGCACACTGCACCGTAACTTCATGGGTTACACCACCCGTAATACGGCCCTTCTTTTGGGCATTGGCGTATCGGCAATCAGTGATACCGGCAGTGCATTCGCACAAAACAGGAAATCGATTCACGAGTACTACCAAATGCTGGAGGAAGATAGTTTACCCGTTTTCAAGGGATATTTTCTGAACGAAGAAGACCGCTCCTTCCGTAATTATATACATGATATCAGTTGCAGAGGGTATACGGAATTTCGAAAAGTAGACGCAGCTTTACTTTCTGAATTCACATTTCCTGTGTTACAAGATCTGGCAAACGACGGGCTGGTTGTATGGAATGAAAGAGAGGTTCGTGTGAGCGAAAGCGGACTACACTTTATCCGGAACATCTGTGCCGCTTTTGATCTTTATTTACAAAGAGGGAAAAGATTACAGCAGCAAAAAACTTTATTCAGTAAAGCGATTTAACAGCCAATCAGGACTTTCGCATTCGCAAAACTTTATATATCCGGATTGCCAGCATAAATAGCAGCACCAGGAAGAAAAGACCCAGAACCCCCCAAACCACACTCATATTCTGACGCACCACCACCAGCAGCACAACAGCCACCAAAAAAATGGTAGCCACCTCGTTCCATAAGCGGAGTTGCATGGAAGTATACCGGAAAACGCCCCGGATTTGCTGACGTAAGAGCCGTTGCAGCGAAAAATGATAGAGATACAGAAAAAAAACAAAAATCAGTTTAAGCAACAACCATCTTCCTCCAGTATCGGTCAAAACCCGGTACAGGTTACTTTCCAGTAGCACCCATAGGCCAAAAATGAGGGTTAAAATTGCAGATGGCCATGTAATTCCAAACCATAAGCGCCGCATCATTATACCAAATTGTTCCTGTAAAACCCTGCGCTCATCATTCGGCTTGAGATTGGCCTCTGTATTGTAAATTAATAACCTGGGCATGTAAAACAAGCCCGCAAACCAGGTAACTATGAAGATAATGTGCAGCGCTTTGACGTATAAATAAGTCATGCCTTTACGTTAATACCATTTGGTCAGAACCTTCCTTTATGGCGGCAATATATGACGAAAGTGTATTCACCCACAGCGGATGTATGTTAAGGCAGGGAATCATCGTAAATGATTGGCCCCCGGCATGCACAAATGATTTTTTTCCTTCTTCTGCAATTTCTTCCAGCGTTTCGAGACAATCACTCACAAAAGCAGGGCATACCACCAGTAATTTTTTGATACCCTCTTTGGGCATTTCCTCAAATCGGTTAGCGGTGTAGGGTTTCAGCCATTCCTCCCTGCCGAGTCGCGACTGGAAGGAGAAACTAAATTTACCTGCAGGGATACCCAGCTTTCGGGTTACCAGTTGCGTGGTTACAAAACATTGATGCCGGTAGCAGCGGCTGTGGGCAGGCGAATCCACTTCACAGCAGTTATCAACCTTCATGCAATGACGCCCTGTAATATCGCCTTTGCGAATATGCCGCTCCGGAATACCGTGGTAGCTGAACAGAATATGATCATAATCCTGCTCCAGGTAGGGCTGCATACTGGCGGCCAACGCATCAATATATGACACCTCGTCGTAATAAGGTTTGATGAATGTGAGCCGAAAAGAATATCCTTTTTCCCGGTGTACGTGTTTAGCATATTCCACCGCAGTTTCATAGCTGCTCATAGCGTAATGCGGGTACAGGGGTATAGTAATAACTTCTTCCAGGTCGGGCACCTGCTGCAGCAAACTATTAAAAGCAGCTTCGGGTGTGGGATTGCCATACCGCATCGCAATTTCAACAGGTTCTTCCACATGCTGCTGCAAAGCTGCCTGCAACTGACGCGTAATGACCAACAGCGGCGACCCATCCTCCGTCCATACTGAGCGATAGGCTTTGGCTGATTTCGGCGCACGCAGTGGAACAATAATCCCCTTCACCAGTAATAACCGTAATAAAAACGGGTAGTCTATCACCCGCTCATCCATCAGAAATTTATTCAGATAACGCCGTAAGTCTTTTACGGTTGTTGAATCGGGCGAACCCAGATTCATCAGCAGAATAGCTTTTTTTATATGCATATGTTCAGATCTGCAAACATAACCATATATGTTGCCGCAGGTTTACTTTCAAGTGTCAGTGATTTGTCAAATCAAAGTCATAGTCACTCAATAAAAAAATGACACAACTATGTACATTAACTGACACTTGGATGACAGGCAAAAGAACCTTCATTAGTGGTCCCTCATAATTTTGCCACTGAGACTTTATATGTATCAAGTGCAAACAGACAGCTCCCGATTTTTTGTTGCCGGTATCAATTACAGGAAAACAGATGCTTCCATAAGAAGCCTTTTTGCTATTAACGACGAACGATACAAGCAGCTACTCCAACAGGCTGCTGCATGCTCCATTCAAGATTGCTTTGTAATATCAACCTGCAACCGAACTGAAATATATGGCGTCGCTGAAAATGTACGTTTACTGATTGATTTGCTCTGCCGGTATACAGAAGGGCCCCAGGAACAATTTGAAGAAATTGCTTATCAAAAACAAGGACAAGCGGCTGTTCAGCATCTGTTCCGGGTTACGGCAGGGTTGGATTCACAGATTCTTGGAGATTATGAAATTTTAGGCCAGCTCAAAAAAGCCGTAAAAACGGCCAAAGCAAGTGGCACAATCGGAGGGTTCCTGGAACGACTGACCAACACCGCATTCCAATGTTCCAAAAAAATTAAAACCACCACACAAATAAGCGGGGGAACCGTATCGGTGTCTTTTGCTGCCATCCAATTTCTGCGGGAGAAAGTAGCAGACATTCAGGATAAGGAAATCACATTAATCGGTACCGGAAAATTTGGCCGTAATACCTGTAAAAACCTGGTTGATTATCTGCAAACCCGCAACATCACCCTCATCAACCGTACCGCGTCCAAAGCGGCGGAACTGGCCACAGAAATGGGGCTCCGGGCAGCGCCCCTCGATGCGCTGGTTCAGCATGTACAGGAATCAGATATTATACTGGTGGCCACCAATTCACCGGAGCCAATTCTCCACCGGGAACATTTTGAAAACACCGGTGAGAAAATTATCATCGATCTTTCTATTCCTTACAATGTGGATGAGGCAGTACGTCATTTGCCGAAAGTGCATCTCGTAAATGTAGATGAGCTTTCAAAAATGAAAGATGATACCCTTGCACGCCGCAAGGCAGAGGTACCCAAGGCGAAAGCTATCATAAACGAACACATCGCAGAATTCAATGCATGGTTGCAGGAACGCCGGCATGCCTCTGCACTCAAAGCAATAAAATTAAAATTGCGGGAAATTCATTCTTCGCCGCTCTTTACCTCCATTCACGGTCATCCGTATGCAGACACAAGAACTGATGAAAAAATACAGCGGATTATCAACTCCACGGCTAGCCGCATGAAAGAATACAACCAACAGGGATGCCATTATATCGAAGCCATCAACACTTTCATTACCACCAGCTCCTGATAATTCATGAACCAACGCATCCGCATAGGAACAAGAGAGAGCCAATTGGCCGTTTGGCAAGCTACCCTTGTGCAGCAAATGCTGCTACAGCATGGCTTTGAAAGTGAATTGGTGTACATCAAGAGTGAAGGGGATACCGACCTGCAGACCCCGCTTTATGAGATGGGTGTACAGGGCGTGTTTACCCGCAGCCTCGATTCGGCCCTCATGAAGAACCGCATTGACATAGCCGTTCATTCCATGAAAGATGTACCCACCCAGTTACCAACGGGTATCATCCAAGCGGCAGTACTTAAAAGAGGTCCGGTGAAAGATCTACTGGTGTACAAAGGAGAATGGTATCAGCAACAACAAAACGGGA
Organism: Lacibacter sp.; assembly: GCA_046297415.1. Classification (GTDB taxonomy): domain Bacteria; phylum Bacteroidota; class Bacteroidia; order Chitinophagales; family Chitinophagaceae; genus Lacibacter. The sequence goes on along the minus strand of JBKBIL010000002.1, from coordinate 281,127 downwards.
ATGAACAAAACGGACAAGTGATTCATATTGCTACCAGCAGTATCCGGCGCAAAGCACAATGGTTGCACCGGTTTCCCGGTTCCGTGATACACAACCTGCGGGGCAATGTGAATACCCGCCTCCGTAAGTTACAGGAAGAAGCATGGGATGGAGCCATCTTTGCAGCTGCCGGACTGGAACGCATCGGTTTGCGTCCGGAAAACGCAGTTGAACTGGATTGGATGCTGCCCGCACCGGCTCAGGGTGCCATTATGGTGGTTTGCAGAGAAGAAGATCACAAGGTATATGAAGCATGTTCCCTGCTGAATGATTCTCATACTGCTCTCTGCACAAGTATTGAACGTGAATTTCTGCGTACGTTGCTGGGCGGCTGCTCCACTCCCATCAGCGCTCTTGCCGAAATCAACGGAACCTTACTTCATTTCACCGGCAGCATCTGCTCTACAGATGGACAAGAACAGGTAATGTACCAAACAACAACACCCGTTTCAGAAGCGAATGAACTAGGAAAAGAAGCGGCACAGGAAATTCTCATTCGGGGTGGACAAGCAATAGCTGATGAAATTCGGAACAGTAAATAATATCCAACTACTTTCCACAAGGCCGGTAGGCACTGCGCTGGTGGAAGCCGCTGCCGCTTTTGGCATTGTTCTGGATGAGCGTGCTTTTATTGAAACAAAGCCGATTGTTTCGGATGATGTGGTAAGGGCTGTTGCAGAACGCCTGCAACAACAGGCAACAGTGGCTTTTACCAGTATGAATGCGGTAGAGGCTGTTGCAGCACTGAAAAAAGACAGGCAGCCGCACTGGACCATTTACAGTGTTGGCAGCAATACCAGCAGGTTAGCCGCTGCCTATTTTGGAGCGGAGCAAATGGCGGGAACGGCTTCTTCTGCTGCGGCACTTGCCGAACAGATAATCCGATCCGGCAATACATCTGCCATCGTTTTTTTCTGCGGTAACCAGCGTCTGGATGAACTGCCCGACCTGTTGCGTTCGCAGGAAATTAAGGTTGAAGAAATCGTTGTTTATGAAACCATGCAACGGCAGCAACGGGTTACAACGGATTATGATGGTATTCTTTTCTTCAGCCCAAGCGCCGTTCACAGCTTTTTCAGCACCAACAATCCGCAGGAAGGAACTGTATTTTTTGCCATTGGTTCAACCACAGCCGCTGCCATTGGTAAATACACCCACCACAAAGTGGTGGTAAGCATGGAGCCCGGAAAAGAAAACCTGGTGAAAGAAGCCATCGCATATTTTTCAAAAATGAAAACAGATAATCCGAAATAATGATACAGTTGAAAAATGATTTGTTGCTGAAAGCCCTCAAAGGTGAACCGGTGGAACGACCGCCGGTATGGATGATGCGCCAGGCAGGAAGATATCTGCCGGACTATATTAAACTCCGGGAAAAATATGATTTCTTCACCCGTGTGCAAACACCCGAGCTGGCTACAGAAATCACACTGCAGCCTATTGACCAGATAGGCGTAGATGCCGCCATCATCTTCAGCGATATCCTGGTTATTCCGCAGGCCATGGGACTGGAAGTGCTGATGGAGGAGGGCAAAGGGCCTTTGTTACCCAAAACCATCCGCAGCCGCGAAGACATTGAAGCCCTGGTAACTACGGGCGCCGAAGAAAGTCTGCGCTATGTTTATGATGCGCTGGCCTCGACAAAAAAAGAGCTGAACGGGCGTGTACCCCTGATTGGTTTTGCCGGTGCCCCCTGGACCATCCTATGCTATATGATTGAAGGGAAAGGCAGCAAAACCTGGGACAAAGCAAAACAGTTTGCATACACACAGCCGGCACTGGCTCATATGCTGCTTACCCGTATTACAGACATCACCATTGATTACCTGAAACACCAGGTAAAGGCAGGTGCCGATGCTGTACAGGTATTTGACAGTTGGTCAGGCACCCTGAGTCCGACCGATTTTGAGGTGTTCGCCCAGCCCTATCTGTTCCGCATTGCAAATGCCCTGAGAGAAGACGCCCCGGTAATTCTGTTTCCCAAAGGTTCCTGGTATGCACTGGAAGCCATCAGCCAGAGCGGCGCTTCGGGTGTGGGTATTGACTGGTGCATTACACCGCAGATGGCACGTAAACTCACCGGTAACCGCATCACCATACAGGGCAATTTCGATCCTGCAAAATTGCTGGCACCTGCAACTGAGATCAAAAAATCAGTGAAGCAGATGATCGACGCATTTGGCACACAACGCTATATCGCCAACCTTGGACATGGCATTACCCCAAATGTACCGGTGGACCATGCAAGGGCTTTTGTTGACGCAGTAAAAGAATACGGCAGCAAATGAGTATCAGGGAAACTTGGGTGAAGTTTATTCATGGGTTGCAGGACCAGATATGTGCTGCCCTGGAAGCAGCAGATGGCAGCGTAAAGTTTCATGAAGACCGCTGGGACCGTGCGGAAGGTGGCGGCGGCAAAACACGTGTACTTGCAGGTGGTGCCGTTTTTGAAAAAGGTGGCGTAAATACGTCCGTTGTGTTTGGCGATGTAACAGATGCCATGCGCACACACTTGAATATTCGGGGCGAAAAATGGTTTGCCTGCGGTTTAAGTCTTGTACTGCACCCCGTCAATCCATACGTTCCCACCATTCATTGCAATTACCGGATGTTTGAACTGTACGACCGCGATGACAACATAACAGACCGTTGGTTTGGCGGCGGCACCGATCTTACCCCCTACTATCTTTTTGAAGAAGATGCACGGCACTTTCACCGCCAGTATAAAGAAGTGTGCGACGCTTTTGATAGCAGCTTCTATGATTCCTTTAAAAAGGAATGCGACAACTACTTTGTAAACTGGCACCGGAATGCGGAACGCAGGGGTATTGGCGGCATTTTTTATGATTACAAACGTCCCGACGAAAAACACGATGCACATGCATGGATCAATTTTGCACGCATGTGCGGCTTTGCATTTTTAACCGCCTATCTGCCGATTGTTGAGAAGCGAAAAGACATCCCATTTACAGAGGCCAACAAATACTGGCAGGAAATACGCAGGGGAAGATACGTTGAGTTTAACCTGCTTCATGACCGGGGTACGCTGTTTGGTCTCAAAACCAACGGACGCATTGAAAGCATTCTGATGAGCTTGCCGCCCACGGTACGTTTCGATTATAATTATCAGCCCGCACCAGGAAGCGAGGAAGCAAAACTGCAGCAGGTTTGTTTGCAGCCAATAGATTGGGTGTAAGAACAAAGCAAACCGGATTGTATCATGTACAAATTATAAACAATGTACCTGCAGCGAAGAAACAGAATTCTGAGACATGCACCCTCCATCCGTTCATTGGTGGCAGAAACCAGTTTGAGCCCGGACGACTTTATTGTGCCACTATTTATTGATGAAGGTACAGCCACCAAAACGCCCATCGCATCCATGCCGGGCTACTACCGTAATACCCTTGACCTTACCGTAAACGAAGTGAAAGAACTCTGGAGCATGGGGCTGAAAAGTGTGCTGCTGTTCATCAAATGCAAAGACCAGTTAAAAGACAATACAGGTGCCGAGGCCTGGAATAAAGAGGGGCTCATGCAACGAAGCATCAAAGCCATTAAAGAGGCGGTACCAGAAATGTATGTCATGACCGATGTGGCACTGGACCCCTATTCTTCATACGGACACGATGGTATTGTCAGAAACGGGCAAATTGTTAACGATGAAACGGTGGAAGCACTTGTAAAGATGAGTATCAGTCACGCTGAGGCCGGAGCTGATATGGTAGCGCCCAGTGATATGATGGATGGAAGAGTGGGCGCCATCAGAAAGGGATTGGAAGAAACAGGGTACCATCATGTTGGCATCATGAGTTACAGTGCAAAGTATGCCTCCTGTTTTTATGGCCCTTTCAGGGATGCGCTTGGCTCAGCACCGGGCTTCGGCGATAAAAAGACCTACCAGATGGATTTCCGCAACAGAAGTGAAGCCATCAAAGAAACGCTGATGGATGTGGAAGAGGGAGCCGATATTGTAATGGTGAAACCTGCACTCAGTTACCTCGACATTATCCGTGAAGTTAAAAACGAAGTGCAGATTCCGGTCAGCGCCTATAACATCAGCGGTGAGTATGCCATGCTCAAAGCGGCAGCAGCGAGAGGATGGATTGATGAAGACAAAGCCATCATTGAAGTGCTTACCTCCATCAAACGGGCCGGCGCCGATCTGATAGCCACTTACTTCGCCAAGCAGGCCGTGGCATTGCTACAGTAAAGCAGCGTATTTGATATAAATCCACAGGAAAAAAGCATAAGATGTACGAAAAAAGCAAACAGTTATTTGAGCGGGCACAGCGCAGCATTCCCGGGGGAGTAAACTCACCAGTGCGTGCATTTAAAAATGTGGGTGGTACGCCCCTGTTTATCCGTAACGCCAAAGGGGCTTACCTGTATGATGAGGACGGCAACAGGTATATCGACTACATAGCATCATGGGGTCCCATGATCCTGGGACATGCCTATGAGCCTGTAGTACGTGCCATACAGCAAAAAGCGCCGGACTCCACTTCTTATGGCGCCCCAACTGAACTGGAAATAGAGATGGCTGAACTCATCATCAGCATGGTTCCCAATGTGGAGCTGGTACGCATGGTGAGCAGCGGAACCGAAGCCTGTATGAGTGCCATCCGCCTGGCCCGGGGATACACCGGCCGCAATAAAATCATCAAGTTCGAAGGACACTATCACGGACATGCCGACTCTTTCCTCGTAAAAGCCGGAAGTGGTGTGGCCACCTTTAATATTCAAACGGTACCTGGCATTACAGCAGGTGTGGCGAATGATACATTAACAGCTGCGTACAACGATCTGGATGCGGTAAAGAAATTAGCAGCAGAATATAAAGGTGAAATTGCTGCAATAATTGTAGAACCTGTTGCAGGTAACATGGGTTGTGTTTTACCAGAGTCCGGTTTTCTTGAAGGCTTACGCGAATTGTGCGATGAGGAAAGTATCGTCTTCATCCTTGATGAAGTGATGACAGGCTTCCGGCTTGCACCCGGAGGCGCTCAGCAACTGCTTGGTATTGACGCAGACCTGGTGGCTTACGGTAAAATTATCGGCGGCGGTATGCCGGTGGGAGCCTTTGGCGGTAAAAAAGAAATCATGGAGCACATTGCTCCGCTTGGAAATGTATACCAGGCAGGCACCCTGAGCGGAAATCCCATTGCCATGATCGCCGGATTCACCCTGTTGCAGGAGCTTAAAAACAATCCATCCATTTACCTACAGCTGCATGAAAAAACGGCGTACCTGCACCAGGGTATCCAAGAGGCGATGGAGGCTGCCGGTGTACCGCACACCATTAACCGGCTGGGATCCATGATCAGTGTCCATTTCAGCGAACACCCGGTTGTTGACTTTGCTACCGCTGCAGCAGCCGATAATGAACGTTTCCGTAAGATGTTCCACTTCTTGCTGGAGCAGGGAATTTATTTGCCACCTTCACCGTTTGAAAGCTGGTTCCTGAACAATGCGCTTACGTATGAAGATCTCGACAAAACAATAGCGGCAATTAAACTTTTTGTAAACAGTAGGTAAAGACGCGAAAGCTATAGCGTTATCTCCACAGCATTTTATAAAAAAGTGAAGCAAGGAAATGCCTTACTTCACTTTTTTTGTTTTTTGAGTACGCTAAGAATTTGTCGTATAATACTTACCCTTACTGGAAATTCCGGGTACCATCGGGCTGGTAGGCAAACCGGATGCTGTATTTGATGCGGGTGGGCCGGGTTGGCGGCACTACCAGGTTACCGTTATCATCGGCAGGGTCGGCACTCAGGATTTCGAGTTTGGCGTATTTGTTGGTGGCGGTACGAAATACAAACGTACGGCCGGCAATGGGCGAAAATGTGCGGGTGGCCGCGTTGTAAACATACCAGTCTTCGGGGCGAATGGCGCGTTGGGTGGAAGAAGTATCATATCGGTAGCCGGTCTCAGGCGCAACCGTAACAGCTTCGAAAGGTTGGTTTAGCACCTGCACACCGGCGTTACCCGGACCACTGGCAGCGCTGTTCACCAAAAAGGCTTCAAAGCGCATGGCAAAATCCCAGCGGGTGCTTGCCGAATCGCTCACCGGCACTTCGCCACCGGCAGAAAAACTAAAGAAATTGTGGCTACCCTGTGTGGCACTGCCATTTACCAAAAACGTACCGGATACCACCGGTGCGGGGGCTGATTGGTTTTCTTTCTTACAACTCACGGCGCCCAGCAGCAAAAGGGCGGCTGCTACTACAGTAACGGATTTCATTCGCTTGATTTTTTATGTTTTATGGAATAATGAATGGCTACGAAATAATGGATACCCGGCAAGTTGGGCACATAGCGGGCATTGGTTTGATTAAGAAGGTTGTTAACCCCGGCCTGTATTTCCCAAAGCTGCGATAAACGTTTTGTTGCTGCAAGGTTCACCTGCAGCATGCCGGGAGCAAACTCCTCGGGCATGTTGGCAAAAGAATTGCCATCGCGGTCTATTACGCCAAAACGACTGCGGTAAATCATTCGCAGTGAACCCGACCAACCGGTAGCATCATGCACGTAAAACAAACGCACATTGGCCATGTGGGCACTACGGTTGAGCAAACCACTGTAGTCGCGGCGGGTCATCTGGCGGGCAGGAGCGCCCACTGCATCGCGTCCAAACACTTCTCCGGCCTTTACGCGCCGCAACACTTCTTTATCAGCCGTTTGCAGGTACTGATAGCCTGCCTGCAACGAAAGGCCTTGCAGCAACTGATAATTCAAATTCAACTCAATGCCCTGCGTAAATGCCCGGTTGATGTTGATGTAGCTGAAAACCGAAGTGCCGTTGGCATTGGTAGCTACCGGAATAAAATTGATGAGGTTATCCACATCGTTGCGAAACAGGTTTACGTCGGCTCGCAGTCGTTTGCCGGCCGTGTGGTAGTGCGCACCGGCATTGAACCCGCGGGAAACTTCAGGCCGCAGGCCGGTAATTTGATAGGCAGCGGGTAAAATGGCTGCAATGAGGCCCTGCTGTTTTTGCTGCTCCAGCAACGCTACCGAAAATTCGCTGGCACCGTATATGCTGTATCCGTCGGCCGCATTGTTAACAAAGCTGAGATACAGTTGCCGAAAATCCGGTGCTTTAAATCCGGCGCCGTACGATGCCGTAAACTTCCACTGCGATGTGGCTTTCCACGAAACAGCCAGTTTTGGACTAAGGCGGGCTGCAAAATCGGTATTGTAATCGTAACGAAAACCGCTGATAACGGATAGCTCTTGACGCGGATGCCACTCGTGTTGTAAAAACGCATGCAGCATTTGCTGCTGTTTGGGTTCGCGGTAACGGGTTGTTGTTACCGTTTGCAGGGTATAGCCGCCGCCCAGGGTAAGCGTTTGGTTATCGGCCAACTGCCAGTCGGTTTGGTTTTCGGCCCGGTAGAATCCTTGTTTAAAATCATCAAAATAATAGCGTACGCCGTTTTTCAGGCTGTCGAGCTGTTGCACAAACCGGTAATCGCTGGCCAAGAGGCGCAGCTGACTGGTAAGTTTGCTGTTGAAGCGGTGCCACAGTACCGGATTGATGGTATAATCGGTGGTGGTGCCATCGCCTGCTACATTGATGGTATTGCTGTTAATGGCAAAACGGCTTTGCTGCAAGCCATAAAAGCCGCGGCCGTTTACTACCAGCCTGGTTTGCGGTGAAAAGCGGTATGAAAATTTGAGCTGGCCGGTGTAGTTGTAAAAAGGGTCGAGTGTTTTTTCCGGTGTGGCGGGGTCTAACTCGTAGCCGTTGCTGCTGTTGCGGTTGCCAAAAAAATACAGGGCCGCTTTTTTACCGGTAGCATTGCCGCTGGCATACACATCGGTATTGAAAAAAGAACCACTGCGCATGCCCGCCCGGAATTGGCGGCCCTGCAGGGGTTCGGTTATGATGTTGATGACACCGCCCATGGCCTCGCTGCCGTACAGGCTGGAGGAAGGGCCTTTTACAATTTCAATTTTGCGGATATTGCCCACGGCAAAGCGCGACAAATCCATTACCCCACCCTGCCGGCCTATCAAGGGTTCGCCGTCGAGCAAAATCATGGTATGATCGGGCGAAAGGCCCTGCAACTGAATGCCGTTGCCAAACACGCCGCCACCTACTGCACTGCTGCCCGTACCACTGGTTACAAACAAGCCGGTTTGTTCCTGCAAAATATCATTTAAACGCAACGAACCCGACTGGCGGATGACCGCACTACCGATTACCGTGGTGGGAATGGCCACATTGCCCATCTTGCGCTCGGTACGGGTAGCGGTTACTACCACTTCGTTCAACTCTCGCAGCAAAACGGAATCGGTAGCAGCCTGCGCCCACAAGGCGCTACCTGCAAACATCCCGAAAAAACAACAGAACAGCCGCTTCATATACGGGTGCAAAATTCTGTTGGGGCTTGGGAAGAATTATCATGCAATTGTCAGGATGTAAAGCAGTTAAAAAGATTGACAGAAGTATGACAAAAGCGCCAAAGGTTGTAAAAAAAATTATTTATCGCAGTAATGGTGGATACGTGTCGTTGAAAAAAACTGCCCGGCAGCAGCCGGGCAGCAATCCTATTGTGTTGTTGTTGAACTTAGAATTTCGCTCCTACCGTAATGAAGAAATTACGCGGTTCGGCCGGCATGATGCCCGGGCCGGGATAGCCCCCCGCCCTGCGGGTAAAATACTTTTCATTAAACAGGTTGTTAATGCCCGCTTTTACAAAAAAGCGCTCACTAAACTTATAAGTGCCGGCAACATCCACAATTTGATAGGCCGGTATTAAGCCGTTAATGCCATTGGCGGTGGGGGCGATGGTATTGTTGGCATCGCTAAACGCCTGGCCGGTGTAGTTATGCTGCAGGGTGACGGTAATTTTTTTGTAGGCATACGTGATGCCGTTGCGCAAAATACGTTGGGGCGCATTTTCAACACGGCGGTTTTTGAGGGTAGTTTCTTCCAGGGTATTAGTTGTAGTATTGCGGGTTACAACCCTGAAATCGCCATAACGGGCGTCAATAAATGCCATTGAAGAGAAAATGGTAATATTTCCAAAACGGCTGCCGGGCAGAAAGGCTTTTACCGGACTGAACTCTACCAACCATTCGGTACCTCGTGAGATGCTGTTGCCCACATTGGTGCGCAGGTTGAAAAAGCTGCCATCAGTCCGTTGCTGGGTAAGGGTACCAATACGGTTATTGTATTGCAGCCAATAAGCACTTACGTCAAAAAACAAGAAGTCGCTTACCGTGCCGCGCCAACCAAGGTCGATATTGTAACCATTGGCATCGCGGAGGTTGGGATCAATTACCAAATCGATCACCGGATTATCGGTAATATCGCTGAACAATATGGGGCGATAGGCTTGTGAATAGTTGGCATAAATTTCGGTGCGGCCAATATGGTATTCGGCTCCTACGCCCAGCAACAGAAAATTACGTTGCCGCAGTTGGTTACTGATTTTATTTTCGGTACCGGTGCCGGAAAAACTCAGGCGGCCGTTAGCGGTGTTGGTAATCGTTTCATAACGTACACCTGGTATAAGTATGAGTTTTTCGCCAAAGTGGATGATGTTTTCCGCAAAAGCGGCTATGTTTTGGGTTGTAAAGCGCAAATCGGTAGCAAAAGGTGCCAGTGTGTTCAGGTTAAAATCGCTGCCGGTATCGCCCCGGCCGTTTTGCAGGCGATTGGTAAAGCCGTTGAAGTAACGCACACCACCTGCCAGGGTGTTTTTAACGGCGCCTATTTTATATTCGTTAATGTAGCGTATTTCTGCTCCGGCATTGCGGTACCGGTCTATGTCCACCCGGCGGTTATTGAATTGCAGGGTGACCGGGTTGATGGTATCTTTCACGTCGGGCGACAGCATAAAGCCCACACTGTTGCGATTGCCACTCATACCAAACACTTTTGCATTCATGCGACTTTTTTCGTTAATGGTATAATCAACATTCAGCGCTAGTATGTTCCATTCTACCTGAAACCAGTTACGGTTGCGCAAACTCTGCAGGTGGTTGGCAGCAAACTGTGCATCGGTTAAGCCGCCGGGCTGCTGGCTCATGTAGTCAAAGTGTGTGGCTTCCAGGGCCACTTTTAATTTGGAAGTTGCTTTTAGCGCAACCGTGCCATAGCCGGTATTCACGCCGAAGCGTCCATTCTGTCGGCCGCCGTTACCGGTGCGTCGGTCCCAAAAAGCGTAGTAGTTGTGCTTTTCGCCGGAGCCGCCGATGGCATTGTACGAATTAAACAGGCCAAAACTGCCCGCCGTTTGCTGCGTTTCAAACTGAAACGGCTTTTTCACTTCGCTGCCATCTTTCATGATAAAATTAACGAGGCCGCCAAACTGCGGTCCGTACTGCAAACTGCCCGCGCCCCGCACCACCTGTATGCGCTGCACCGAATTGAGTTGCGGTGTGTAGTACGCTTCGGGATAACCAAAAGGGTCGCTGGAAATGTCATAGCCATTCTGGCGCACATTAAACTCCCAGCTGCGGTTGGGGCTCAGTCCACGTGCGCCCACGCTTATCTGAATACCGCTGGGATCGCTTTCCCAAATTTGAATGCCGGGCACTTTAGCCATCACCTGCCGCATGGTGTTGGTAACCACATTGCCCTGCACATTATCCACCACAATTAATGAATTTTTCTTTCCCGCGTTGATTTGTGTACCTACGATTTCGGGCAAAAAATGAATATCAGTGCGGGTATTGCGTCCAACAATGGTAATATCAGCAAGGTATTTGGTGTGTTTGCGGAGCGAATCTTCTGTTTGCAATTCTCTTCCCGCTTGATTCTGTGCCTGCACGCAGGTTGCACAAACAAGCAAACATCCGGTCAAAAACTGTTTCATAATGCATCAAATTTTCGGCGCAAATTTGGCGGGTAACGGCCGGGTATTGCTTACGCAAAGAGGAAAAGCGGTTTACGGAAAAGGAAATTTGCAAATTCGAAATAGTGAAGTAATTAGCGCAACAGCAATTCGCAAGGCTTTAAGCCGGTATGCTTTTTAAAGGCAGTGGAGAAATGCGAAATGGAGGAATAACCCAGCAGCATGCTTACTTCGGTAACGCTCAGCCCCTTTTCGTAAAGCAGGTAGCGGGCATGCTCCATGCGCTGGCTTTGATAAAAATCGAAAATGGTGGTGCCGAACAATTCCTTAAAACCCTTCTTTAAATAACACTCATTGGTACCCACTTTGCGGCTGAGCTCTTTAATGGTAATGGGTTCGCCAATGCGTTGCAGCAGTATGTCGCGGGCCTGCACAATTTTTTCCCGATCGGTTTCATTGCTCAAAAACTTACAGGCAAAACTTTCGCCGGCGCGGTTTTCGGCCAAACACTCCAGTCCGTACAGCAACAAGGCCTGCAACTGGCTGTTGAGAAAAATAGTTTCGAGGCCATTGCTGTAATTATGCTGTAAGATGCTGTCGAGGATGCTGCGAATGCGGCCACACAGCTGCACAGAGGTAGTGAACGATGTTTTGCGGCGAAAAGCCAGCAACTCATCCGAAACGGTTCGGATGGCATTTTTATTTACAAATTGCGCCAGATAACGGGCCGGATACCGAAACACCAAAACATCTACGGTAGCAACTGGCCTGCAAGTTGCCGTTTGCCGACAGCCGGTTCCGTTGCAACTTTCGGCAGTGCAATACCGGTTGCCGTTAATGCAAAAACGCAATTCGATCGACCGTTCATCACTGCGGCGGGCGTGATACCGGTAAGCGAGCACCCCCACTTCATCGGGCTGCCGCTGTTGCAGCGTTGGGTAGCGGTACACGCTGTAGGTAACTGCCCCGGGCAGATGCTTTTCAGAACAATGTACGGGTACCTGTTGCTGTTGCAGCAGGGGTTGGCGATAAGCAAGGTCCAATATGTCGGTTACATCCTGCACGGCGGCAAAAATAGTGTTGCAACGGCAATTGAAGCGGTTTTGTATAGGAGAACCCCGTTAATTTTTAACATGATATTGACCCATTACGGGGTGAATTTTAGCATGCCAAAAGCGCAATTTGTTCATACGGCTTGGGTTTTGCCGCCTTCCGGATTGCCCCGGGGCAAAAAGCCCAACTACAGACAATTTCCCGGCCGCATGAAAAAAAGGATTTCGGCGCTAAAATGTGGATTATTTGCCGCTAATTATGGCCCGCTAAACCCGGGAAAGCGGGGGGATTTCCGTACTTTTGTCCGCTTTTAAAATTGGTCACCAACCCCGTTTTTTGAGAAGTAGTTTATGAGCACAGAATTGCAGGAAACCACCACCCAACCCGCCGGTTACGGCGCCGACAGCATACAGGTACTGGAAGGATTGGAAGCCGTGCGGAAACGCCCGGCCATGTATATTGGCGATATCAGCGAAAAAGGGCTGCACCACCTGGTTTACGAGGTGGTGGACAACTCCATCGACGAAGCGCTGGCCGGCTACTGTAAAAACATTACGGTAACCATACACGAAGACAACTCCATTAGTGTGGAAGACGACGGACGGGGTATTCCCACCGCCATGCACAGCAAAGAAAAGCGCAGCGCCCTGGAAGTGGTGATGACCGTACTGCACGCCGGCGGTAAATTCGACAAAGGTTCCTACAAAGTATCGGGCGGTTTGCACGGCGTGGGCGTAAGTTGCGTAAACGCCCTGTCCACCAAACTGCATGTAACCGTGCAGCGCGACGGGAAAATATTTGAGCAGGAATACCGTACCGGCATTCCGCAATACCCGGTGCGGGAAATTGGCACCAGCAATGCCACCGGCACCCGGGTACACTTTTGGCCCGACGGCAGCATTTTTACCACCACCATCTACAAAAAAGAAATTTTGGAAAGCCGCCTGCGGGAACTGGCCTTTCTGAACAAAGGCATCCGCATAACGCTGAACGACCTGCGGGAGGTAGATGAACAGGGAGCCACTTACAGCAAAACCTTTTACAGCGAGGGCGGCATTGTAGAGTTTGTGGAATTGATTGATAAAAACGGCAAGCGTACCCCGTTACTGCCCAACGTAGTGTACATGGAAGGCTACGATGCCGATTCGAATGTGGCCGTGGAAGTAGCCATGATTTATAACGACTCGTTCCACGAACACATTTTTTCCTACGTCAACAACATCAATACCATTGAAGGGGGTACCCATGTAACCGGGTTTCGGCGGGCCATCACCCGCATTTTTACGGCCTACGGAAAGCGGGAAGGCTTGTTTGAAAAAGCAAAGGTAGATGTAGAGGGCGACGACTTCCGCGAAGGGCTCACCGCCATTGTATCGGTAAAAGTTCCCGAACCGCAATTTGAAGGCCAAACCAAAACCAAGCTGGGCAACAGCGAAGTGAGCGGCATTGTGGAAAGTACCGTAGGCCGCACCCTGGAGGCCTACCTCGAAGAAAATCCCCGCGAAGCCAAAAACATCGTTTCCAAAATTATACTGGCGGCACAGGCCCGCGCCGCAGCCCGCAAGGCCCGTGAGCTGGTGCAGCGCAAAACCGTTTTAAGCGGCGGCGGCCTACCCGGAAAGCTGGCCGATTGCAGCGACCGCGACCCCGAACGTTGCGAACTGTACCTGGTGGAGGGCGACTCGGCCGGTGGTACCGCCAAGCAGGGCCGCGACCGCAGTTTTCAGGCCATTTTGCCCCTGCGGGGTAAAATTCTGAACGTAGAAAAGGCCATGGAGCATAAGATTTACGACAATGAAGAAATACGTAACATCTTTACGGCCTTAGGCGTAAAAATTGGCACGCCCGAAGATCCCAAGGCTTTGGACCTGAGTAAACTGCGCTATCACAAAATCATCATTATGACCGATGCCGATGTGGATGGCAGCCACATTGCCACCCTCATTCTCACCTTCTTCTTCCGGTACATGAAAGAATTGGTAGAGCAAGGCTATTTGTACATTGCACAGCCGCCGCTGTATTTGGTAAAAAAAGGGAAAGAGCAGGCCTATGCCTGGAACGAAGAAGAGCGCAAAGCACTTGTGCAGCGGATGGGCGGCGGTAAAGACGAAAGTGTAACCGTGCAACGCTACAAAGGTTTGGGTGAAATGAACGCCGATCAGCTATGGGAAACCACCATGAACCCGGCTACCCGTTCGCTGAAACAGGTTACCATTGAAAGCGCTGCCGAGGCCGACCAGGTGTTTAGCATGCTTATGGGCGATGAAGTGGCACCGCGCCGCGAATTCATCGAAAGCCATGCCAAGTATGCGAAGATTGACGTGTAAGTGATGCAGGCATGTAAAAACTTTTAATAGCAGCCACAGGGCTGCTATTTTTTTCCGCCGTGTAAAGAAAGGGTTTAGTGTATTACGATTTTTTTCAGGCAGAAACAGTTACCTTTACCGCTTTCGCCCAGCGGAATTTTATTGTGAACTTTTTAAAAAAGTATGATTATGCAATTAACCGCGTACAACGTAAAGACCAAAGAAAAAAATGTTCCCATTCAGGACGCTGTCATCAATCGCACCGCAAAAGGTGGCTATATAGCACAGGGCCATGATGGCAAGGGCAACAAACTTACCGCGCTGCTCAGTGAAGAAAAAGCCCTGGCCGCCATTAAAGCAGGTACCGCCAAACAAGGCTGGTAAGCATTACCGGGCACAAAAAAAGCGCCCCGTTTCAATGAAACGGGGCGCTTCGCTTTTCAGGTTGCTTCAACTATAAAGGAAAATCCCGGGCTATGCGCCTGGTTACATTTTGAATGGCCATTTGCAGCGGATAATTCCAGTCGGTGGCATTTCGTATTTGTCGGCTCCAAACAGAAAACCCTTCTTTTGATAGCTCGCAGTTAAAAAAAATATCGCTTGTTCGGGTGCCGCTTACCGGCAAGTTCGCCTGTGGAATGTTACGGTTGATGATACCTCCTACTACATCTACTCCTGCTGCCAGGCCATCGCTCAAAATACGATTTTGCGTTACCCGGGCTTTAACCACAGCATCTACTCCTAATAGTCGGGCAATTTCTGCAGGGTCTTTTTGCCAGATAATACTATCCGAAAAGTTTAGCTGGGCCAACAAGTTTCGGGTGCGGTCGAGGCTTTGAAATTGTACGTTCGACAGGTTACGGCGACGCCTGTCAACAAACTGTACCAGCGCTGTGTACAAAGATTGTTCAATAAAACGCCGGTTTTGCTCTACCTGCTGTTGAAAAGCTTCGGGCAACATGTTACGGGGCAAATTACCCACCACCTCCAATTGGGCAGGCATAATGGCGATGGTACGGATGTTATACTGCTGTACCCGTTGCATCATCCTATGCCGGGCACATGCGGTAAACAGCATCAAAAAAGAAAGGAAGAGTAACAATCGGTTCATACACGTTGGTTTTGATTCAAAGGAAAAGGATCAACTGCAATGCCAAACATCATCTGTTATCCGAAAGGGAAAATGCTTTACCAAAGTATTAACAGCAAATAAGCAATGCCTATCGTACTGCCATTTTAGATGAAAGAATGCGTTGCAACAGCACAAATTATGCGTTTATTGCATGAATCGTATGGTAAATGGATAGCGGTACAAGATATTGTCATTGGCCTTAATGGTGGCAACAATTGCCAGTACCAATGCACCCAAATATACCAGCGGTAACAACAGCAACCCTATGCCTACAAATACCAACAACCCGCTGATGATGTAGTACACAATTATTGACAGTTGAAAATTGAGCGCTTCTTTGGCATGCCCGGCCACATAAGCCGATTGTTCCTTTTTACTGAGGTAAATAACAAGAGACGGAATGAACGAAAAAAACAGGCCCAATAAGTGGCTGAGAATAGCCAGCGTTTTTTCTTCGCTTGTAATATTTGGTGTATTGCGTTTCGGTGGCTTGCGTAAAACCGGGTTCCATAAATTTTTGGAGTAAGATAAGATAAGTGGGCAAAACTGCCAAACATCAGGCAGATGTTTGCTGCAGTACAACTGCCGCATGCATCCGCTCCAGCAGCCGGCGCAGGGCATCCATATCGGCAACGTCTTGCACCACCAGCAAAAACAGCTTGCCCGTTTGCTTTAGCTTTGCTTTGTGCATGGCGGTTTGCACGTAATGCAGCAGCCGCTGAAAAAGAGGCGATTCAAAGTAGGGAGAGTCGGGGTTGCTCACAAAATAGCAGCGGAGGGTTCGCTCTTTGAGTGTCATCTTCTCAAAACCAATATCCACAGCCCAACGGCGGCACCGAATGGTGGTAAACAAATCTTCAACCTGTTGGGGTAGGGGGCCAAAGCGGTCTTGCAGCTCGGCATGAAACGCCTGCAATTCTTCTTCGGTTTCACAGTTATCCAGGCGGGTGTACAGGCTCAATCGTTCCTGTATGCTTTCCACATACGAGTCCGGAATCAGAATTTCAAGATCGGTATCAATCACACAATCTTTTACATAGTCATCCTGCTGCTGAATTTCCTCCTTAAACAACTCCTTAAAGCGGGTGCGCTTCAATTCGCGGATGGCTTCGTCGAGAATCTTTTGGTACATCTCAAAACCAATTTCGGCCATAAAGCCACTTTGTTCGCCTCCCAAAAGATTGCCGGCTCCGCGTATGTCCAAATCCCGCATGGCAATTTGAAAACCACTGCCCAGTTCGCTATGCTGCTCCAGTGTTTGCAGGCGTTTGCGGCTGTCGTTGGGCAAGGTGCTCATGGGAGGTGCCAACAGGTAGCAGAATGCTTTCTTGTTGCTGCGGCCCACACGCCCCCGCAGCTGATGTAAATCGCTTAAGCCAAACTGGTGCGCATTGTTAACAATGATGGTGTTCACGTTGGGTATATCCACCCCGCTTTCCACAATATTGGTACATACCAATACGTCGTACTTTTTATCAATGAAATCCAAGATACGCTCTTCCAACTCATGCCCTTCCATTTGGCCGTGTGCAAATCCAATGCTCAGGTCGGGACAAAGCCGCTGAATAATGGCGGCCATTTCGGCCAAACCGGCAACACGGTTGTGTATGAAAAATACCTGTCCGCCCCGCTCGGTTTCAAAGTAAATGGCATCGCGGATAAAGTCTTCTTCAAATACTTTTACTTCGGTTTGAATGGGTTGCCGGTTGGGCGGCGGCGTATTGATGATGCTAAGATCACGGGCACCCATAAGCGAAAACTGGAGCGTACGTGGTATGGGAGTGGCGGTAAGGGTTAACGCATCCACGTTTGTTTTCAGTGTTTTGATTTTTTCTTTATGCGCTACTCCAAACTTTTGCTCCTCGTCAACAATCAGCAGACCCAGGTTCTTAAATTGTACCTCTTTGCCCAGCAAGGCATGGGTGCCTACGATAATGTCGATCTTTCCTTCCCGCAGGCGCTGCAGGGTTTCTTTCTTTTCCTTCGCAGTTTTAAAGCGGTTGATGTAATCAACCGTTACCGGAAAATCCTTTAGGCGCTCTTTGAAAGTTTTGTAGTGTTGAAATGCCAGAATGGTAGTAGGCACCATTACGGCGGCCTGGCGGCCATCGCATACCGTTTTAAATGCGGCACGAATGGCAATTTCGGTTTTTCCGAAGCCCACATCCCCACATACCAGGCGGTCCATGGGCGCCGGCGATTCCATATCTTTCTTTACATCGGCCGTGGCTTTGCTTTGGTCGGGCGTATCTTCATAAATGAAGGATGCTTCCAGCTCGGTTTGCAAATAACTATCGGGCGAGTGGGCAAATCCTTCCTGTGCTTTTCGCTGGGCGTAGAGTTGAATGAGGTCAAAGGCAATTTCTTTAACCTTGGTTTTGGTTTTTTCTTTCAGTCGTTGCCAGGCATCGCTGCCGAGTTTATTAATCTTTGGCACATGGCCTTCCTTGCCGGTGTATTTGGAAATTTTGTGCAGCGAGTTAATGTTCACGTAAAGGATATCGCTATCCTTGTAAATAAGCCGCACCGCCTCCTGCATTACACCATTTACTTCAATTTTTTGCAGGCCGCTGTAGATACCCACCCCATGATCAATATGGGTTACATAATCACCGGGCTGCAATTCCTTCAACGCACGTATGGTTAGCGCCTTGCTTTTATTGTATGCCTGCTTAACCTTGTATTTATGATACCGCTGAAAAATTTCGTGATCGGTATAACAAACAAGTTTCAGTTCTTCATCTATAAAACCTTCGTGTATGGCAAGATTGATGGGATTGAAAACGATATCGGCTTTGAGGTCTTCAAAAATGCTATGCAGCCGTTCTAACTGTTTGGGGTTTTCGGCAAAGATAAACAGCTCGTATCCGTTGGACTTCCAGCTTTTCAGATCTTTTATCAACAGCTCAAACTGCCGGTTAAAGGCAGGCTGCCTACGGGTATGGAACTGCAATTGAAACAAATCCGAATCGTCGGCAGCTTTAAAGTACGGTTGATATCCAAATTCAACAAGGTGGCCCCGTTGTAGTTGCGCTTCAACGGTGGCAGCAGTAATGAAATCATCGGCCGTCAAATCGGGCTTTTCCAACTTTCCATCGTCGGTAAAGTCTTCGTCGCGGGCAACCCGGGGCAGCAGCAGAAACTGTTCCAGATCTTCTTCCATTGTTAGCAACCGCTCCCGTACCACATCAAAGTCTTTCACCCAATACACAGTGTTTTCGGGCAGAAAGTCGAACAACGATACTTTTTCACCGGTAGAAAACTGGGTTTCTACGTTGGGAATGATGTTTACCTGTGCCAGCCGGCGTTCGCTCAACTGGCTTTCGGGATCGAAAATGCGGATACTGTCCACATCGTTTCCAAACAGTTCGATGCGATAGGGTTTTTCATTGCCGAATGAGTAAATATCAAAAATACCACCCCGTAGCGCAAACTGCCCCGGCTGATAAACGAAATCGGTACGTTCAAAGCCCAGGTCCACCAAAAAGCGCATCATGCCCTCCACATCAAGGGTATCGTTGGTTTTGATGAGCAGCATGTTGCCCTGCAGCTTGTTGGGCAGCACTACCTTTTCAAAAAGGGCATCGGCATAGGTAACCAGTGCCCCCACGCGCTGGCCCGTTGGCATGGAAAACCGGGTAAGCGCCTCGGTACGCAGCATTACATGGCTGGCATTGAGCAGCCGGAAGTTTTTGGGGTGCTTGAACGAAGCGGGAAAATAAAACAGGTTTAATTCACGGGTTATGCTTTCGAGGCTGTTGTGAAAATAAGCTGCTTCCTCGGCATCGTTCAGCACAAAAACATGATTGGTTTGCTCCTGAGTGGGATGATTGAATACGGCTGCGGCAGCAAATTGCACCGAACTGCCTTGCAGGTTTTGCAGCCAAATGCGTTGTTTGCGGGAAAAAGTAAGCCGATCCGCCAGTTGAAACAGGCGGGGGTCGTTTCGAAATCGTTCCAGCAGCCACTCCAGATTCACGCGGCGCAAAGATAAAACAGCTTACCGAATTATTACCTGCTTCGGGGCTTGCGTTTGCGGCCGGAAAGCGCTACATTTGGTTAACCAAAATCCTGTAAAACCACAACTACCCGCACTATGTACTTCCCACTACCTATCAGGCCTTCTTTTCCTCATTTCCTTAGCCTTTTTCTTGTTGCGTTTTCATTTCAAACGTCATTTGCACAACAAATAACAGTGCCATTGAAAACCGGAGCGCTTACGGCCACTCCCATTACTGCCGAAGCCGCGTTTCGGTCGGTTACAGAGCTGGGCCGGGAGCATAAAAAGACTGTGGTATTGGTCTTTTCAAAGAATGCAGGACCCGCTGATTTTACCTCCCTGCAGCAAATGGGCATTGATTTCGTGTACCGTATTGACCAACACGCATTTGTGGTACGGCTGCGCAACAGCGTAAGTGCCGCCCGGCTGCGCAATCTGTCGGTTATTGCTGCCGGCGAACTTACCCCCGCACTAAAAATCGGCAATCTGCTGCAACAGGCCTTAGCGCAAAAGCAAGCAACTGAACTGCCGGTGAGCATATTGCTTGATCAAACAACCGTACCGGGGGCAGTACTGCTGCAACTACACGCAGCCGGCTTTCGGCCGGGCAGCATGCAGTTTGCCCAACAGGGGTTATTGCGGGGAACGGTTGCGGCAGGCAACATCAATCAGGTAGCCGCCTTGCCTTTCGTACAGTTCATTAACCTGGCAGGCTACGAACCGCAACCGCTCATGTTTCGGGAGAGGGGCATTTACGGGTTTACGGCTTTATCGAACGGACAAATCAACGGAAGGCGCCTGAGCGGTAGTGGAATAACGGTGGGTATTGGCGATAATGCCGATGCATCTTCCCACATCGACAATCAGCATCGGCTCATCAACCGCAGTCCGGCGCTTATTGCCGCCTCCACACACGGCACCCATGTAACGGGTGTTGTTACGGGCGATGGTATTATTGAAGAGCGTTGGACAGGCACCGCCACCGGCGTGCTGGCCATCAAAGACTATTTTGATTATATCATCTCCAAAACATCGGTGTACCGCACCGATTATGGCATGACGGTAACCAACAATTCGTACTTCAGTGGGTTTGCCGGCTGTCCGGGTAATGGAGAGTACAATGAATTGAGTGTATTACTCGATGAACAGATACATGCACACAGCGACTTAATGCACATTTTTGCTGCCGGTAACGATGGAGCGCTCACCTGTACGCCCTACCCTGCTTCGTTTGGAACCGTTAAAAGCGGCTACCAAACCGCCAAAAACGCACTTGCCATCGGCAATGTTGATATATTTAACTTCCCTTCCGGAGGCGTAGCGGCCAGTTCGAGCAGGGGCCCCGTTGCGGACGGCCGCATTAAACCGGAAATTCTTGCATCCGGCGCATCGGTTGCAGGCACCAGCATTAATAACGGATACACGAATAACACCGGCACCAGTGCCTCCGCACCTCTTGTTACGGGAACCTGGGCTCTGTTGGCCGAACGGTATAAGCAATTGCATGGAACGAATGTTCCCTCCGCCTTACTGAAAAACATTCTTGTTAATTCAGCAATTGACCGGGGCAACCCCGGGCCCGACTACACACACGGTTTTGGCTGGCTGCAACCCATACGGGCGGTTGAACTATTGGAGCAAAACCGTTACCTCATGGCAACGGTTGCGCAAAGCCAAACCAACACGCACACCATAACCATACCGGCCGGCTTAAAACAGGTAAAAGTGATGCTGTACTGGCACGACCCCGCCGGTGCGCCCTATGCCACACAAGCCCTGCAACACGATTTAGACCTGCTGGTTACCGATGGCTCCACCACTTATCAGCCCTGGATACTCAACCCGGCACCCGGCCAGGTAAACCAACCCGCCGTGCGGGGTATTGACCGCCTGAACAATATTGAACAGGTTACCATAGACAACCCTAGCACTAGTCTTACCATCCAGGTAACCGGCCATTCCGTTGCAAACGGTCCGCAGGCATACACCCTTACCTGGGATTATGTTGAAGCAGGTATCCGACTGATTCATCCGCTGGGTGGCGAGCGCTTCACTACCATTTCCACCGCTCCGGGCCGGCAGGAAACCATTACCTGGGAGGCCAATGACAACAGCAACAATACCTTTACGTTAGAATATTCGCTGGATAATGGCAGCAGCTGGACGGTAATTGACAATAACATTCCCGCTACGCAGTTCCGCTACTTTTGGTCGGTGCCCGATGTAGTATCGCACCAGGCAAAAATTCGCATTACCCGAAACGGTGGCGGTGCATCGGCAACCTCTCCCGGCAATTTTACCATTTTGGGCATTCCCACACTAACAGCAGCCGTTCCTTGTGAAGGTTATGTAAACCTCAGTTGGAATGCTGTGGCGGGTGCTACCGATTACGAAGTGTTTCAATTAATCAACGGTACGCTTACCCCAATTGCCACCACTACCCAGCTTACCTATTTAGTGAAAGGGTTGAACCGAAACCTGCAATACTGGTTTAGTGTGCGGCCCCGCGTGCAGGATTCGGCCGGCCGCCGCGGAACTGCCCGTTCGGTTGTGCCTGCGCTGGCAACGCCATGCTCGGATCCAATCTTCGACAACGACCTGAAAATAGATACCCTGCTTGCACCCGGCAGCGGACGGCAATTTACCGGCAGTGCGTTGAGCAATAGCACTACCGTGCGGGTGCGTATAAAAAATCTGGACAATGCAGCCACTACCGGCTCGTATCTTGTTTCGTACCAAATTAACAACGGCACACCCGTAACCGAAACCGTTACTACCGGTATAGCTGCCGGAAGCACGCTGGATTATGCTTTTAATACAACAGCCGACTTTTCGGCCACCGGTGTTTATACCATAGCGGTATGGGTGAAACACCCTGCCGATCAGCAGCCCGATAACGATACCCTCACCTTTACCATTCGGCATGCGGCCAATGCACCCCTCACATTACCCCATACCGAAACCTTTGAGCAAACAGGAGCCGATGAATACACCAACAGCTTTTTTGCCTTAAACCAGGCAGAGCGGTTTGATTTTACAACAAATAGTGCTTTAGGACGTGTACGCACATTTCAAAATTCCGGTATGGCCATCAACGGTAACCGTTCGCTTACGCTGGATAGCCGGCAGTTTACAGGAGTTTTAAACACCAACCAGATTACGGCCACCTTTAACCTTTCAGGATACAGTGCAGCAGATCCCTTCCGGCTCGACTTTAAATACCGCAACCACGGCCAATACAAATTACCCGACACGTTGTTATGGATCCGCGGCCGCGACGACCTGCCCTGGATACCGGCTGCACAGTTCAACACAAGCACTGCATTGGGCAGCGTAACACATGCCTGGGTAAACGTTGCCCGCTTACTGGCAGCGGCCGGCCAGCCCGTAAGCAGCTCATTTCAGTTACGTTTTGATCAAACCGGCTTTACATCGGCCAACAATAACGTGTACCATCCCGATATGCCCGATATTGAAGACGGATTTACCCTCGACGACATTCGGCTATCGCTGGCTACCAACGATGTGGAATTGGTGCAGTTTCTCTCTCCAGATACACTTATGTGTGCACCGGGTACCGCTACCGTGCGCATTCGCCTGCGTAACACCACCAACAGCACACTTACAAACATTCCCGTTTTTTACCGGGTTAACGGCGGCGCACCCGTTAGTGGCAGCGTTGCATCGCTTCCGGCCAACAGCACAGCCGATTATAGTTTTGTTACTCCGTTAAACCTAAATACACCCGGTGTTTATGTGCTTGATGCCTGGACGGCCTTACCGGGCGACAACTTTAACGTAAACGACAGCCTCTTACAATATACCGTTTACAACAGTGCACGCATCACAACTTTTCCATACCTCGAACGCTTTGAAGATAGCAACGGCGGATATTTTACAACACCCGCTTACAGCAGTTGGAAATGGGGAACCACCGAACCCCGCAGCCGCAATGTGGTGAATCGTGCCGCAAACGGCAACCGCGGCTGGTTTACGAATCTTAGCGGAACCTATAAACCCAACGAAAGCTCCTGGCTGTACTCGCCCTGTTTTGACCTAAGTACACTAACGCAGCCGGTTTTAAGTTTTGCACATATATCGCAACAGGAAAACAACTTCGATTTTCACACAATTGAATACACCACCGATAACGGACAAACCTGGCAACGCCTGGGTACGCAAAACAGCGGCACCAACTGGTTTGATGCGCCCGCTCAGATTTGGAATACCAGCCTGCCCCGCTGGCATGTTTCCAGTATAGATATTCCGGTAAATGCGCCTTCGGTACGATTCCGCTGGTTGTTTTCGAGCGATTTGCTGAATCAGTTTCAGGGCATCGGCATTGACGACATCCACATTTTTGAAAAAGAATCCATCTATACCGGATCCGATGTTACCAACCTAACCCAACCCGTTCAGGGCAATAACTGGGTACACTTCCGCAGCGGCGGCAACCTGATTGCCTCCATTCATCCGCAGGGGCAAAACCTGGGCAACACATCAGTTAGCGTGTATATCAATACCGGAGGGGTACGCTTTATCAACAACCAGTATTACCTCGACCGGAACCTTGTTATCCGTTCGGATCAGCCGCTAACGGATAGTATTCGCATACGTTTCTATTTTACCGAACAGGAAGTTAAAAACCTGCTCGATGCAACCACTTGCGGCAGTTGTACCCGTTTTCGTGATGCGTTTCTGGCAGCCGTAACCCGCTACAGCGGCAACCCGGCTTATGAAAACGGTATTTTGAACGATGGTGAGGGTGGAACATATCAGTTTATCGACTCGGGCCGCGTAGATGTGATACCTTTCAATAATGGTTATTATGCCGAGTTTAAGGTGCGGGCCCTGTCAGAGTTCTGGATTCATGCAACCGATTTGGGATTAGTGCAGTTTCCGGTTGCCGTAACCGACCGTAATACGGCCGGATTTATTGAGGCCGTTGGAACAAGCGGCGCACGGGGCGAGCTATTTATCAAAGCAGGCGCCAAGGCAGGTATTAACGCCATGCAAGTAAGGGTATTTAACAGTCAGGGACAACTGGTTGCCAGCCGCCAATTGCCGTACCGCAGCTGCAGCCTGCAGTTGGGTGTACAGGCAGTGGGCATGTACCTGGTTGAAATCAGCAATCCCAACGGTAAAGAGTTATTCCGAAGTAAAGTGGTACTGCAGTAAACGATTGGTAAAAAGCCTGTCCGCTTTTGGACAGGCTTTAATGTTTTATCCGATTTTTCCGAGGGGAAGTTTTTTCACTTTTTCATCATCTTCTTCATCGCCCAGTTTGGGGATGGGGATTTTTGCTTTTTCAAGGGCTTCGGTAAGCTTTTTGTTTTGCTCAACGTACTTGAGTACTTCGCGGTTACTGAGTAGCATTTCATCTTCCACCTCCAGCACCCGGCGTTGCAGGCGTGCTACCTGCAGACGCCCCAGCAGGTATCCAAGCAAAAAAGCAAGGGCTGCAAAAGCCAGAAACAGCAGAAAGTGAATTTCCAGGTTCAGGTTTGTCAATTTCATATTTCGGGATTTTTCAATTGCCGCCAACTGTTAGCAGTTATTGGCATGTTTGGTTCAAAATAAGAAGCTTTTATGGTTTATCCAATATGCTGCGCAACAAAGTTTTGCACCTGTTGCAAAGGTACACGTTCTTGCAGCAATGTATCGCGGTGCCGTATGGTTACAGTCATATCTTCTTTGGTTTGATGGTCAATGGTTACGCAAAACGGCGTACCTATGGCATCCTGCCGGCGATACCGCTTGCCGATGCTGTCTTTTTCGTCGTACTGGCAAATAAAGTGTTTGCGGCACTCCTGCACCAGTTCTTTTCCTATTTCGGGCAACCCGTCTTTTTTAACCAACGGCAAAACTGCCAGTTTTACGGGGGCAATGTGGGCGGGTATGCGCAAATAGGTTCTCACATCCTTTTTCCCCTCCTCGGCCGTGGGTACTTCCTCTTCGCGGTAGGCAAGGCTAAGGATGGTAAGTACCAATCGGTCGAGGCCAACCGAAGTTTCAACCACGTAGGGTATGTAATTACCGTAAGGCTTTCCTTCCGGATTGAGGTCGTTATCGAAATACTGCAGTTTCTTTTTGCTGAATTCCTGATGGCGCCGCAGGTCGTAATCGGTGCGGGAATGGATGCCCTCCAGTTCTTTCCAGCCGAATGGGAATTCAAACTCAATATCCAAAGCGGCGTTGGCATAGTGTGCCAGTTTGGTATGGTTGTGGTACCTCAGTTTTTCGGCCGGAATGCCCAGCTGCCGGTGCCATTTCATGCGTTCTTCCTTCCAAAAGTTGTACCATTCCAGTTCGGTGCCGGGGCGTACAAAAAACTGCATTTCCATTTGCTCAAATTCCCGCATGCGGAAAATGAACTGGCGGGCCACTATTTCATTGCGAAACGCCTTGCCGGTTTGCGCAATACCAAACGGTATTTTCATGCGCCCTGTTTTTTGTACGTTCAAAAAGTTTACAAATATGCCTTGTGCAGTTTCGGGACGCAGGTACACAATGTTGTCTTCGGCATTATCGCTGCTGACGGCGCCAAACTCGGTTTGAAACATGAGGTTAAACTGGCGCACATCCGTCCAGTTACAGGTGCCGCTTATCGGGCAAATAATATGGTTTTCCTCAATCAGCGTTTTTAAACCGGTAAAATCATCAGCAGCCAGCAACTGTTCCATTTTGGCTACCAGCGCCGCTCCCTGTTCAGCGGGCAGGGTTTCGGCATGGCTCTCAATCAAATGGTCAACACGGTAGCGCTTTTTACTGTCTTTATTGTCAATCATGGGGTCGCTGAAGTTGTCCACATGCCCGCTTGCTTTCCACGTGGTGGGATGCATGAAAATGGCGGCATCAATGCCCACAATATTGTCGTGCAGCTGGGTCATGTGCTTCCACCAGAAATCGCGGATATTCTTCTTCAGCTGTGCACCGTACTGACCGTAATCATATACTGCACTCAGCCCATCGTAAATTTCGGACGAGGGGAAAATATAACCGTACTCCTTTGCATGGGAAATAATCTGCGCTAACACATTTTCGTTGGCCATGGTGAAAATCGGGGGTTAAATAGCTGCAAAGATAGGCTTTCGGCAGTAAGCAGGGCGCGGAACGAACGCGGGGCTATTGAAGTTTTTCATTATCCCGGTGGCGTTGTTGGTCGCGCCGCGTTTTTTTCTCCAGATTTTTTTGAAAGGCTGTGGTAAGATCTATACCGGTTTGATTGGCCAGGCACAGCAACACCCAAAGCACATCGGCCATTTCATCGCCCAAATCGCGGTTGCGGTCGCTTTCTTTAAACGATTGTTCGCCGTAGATACGTACCATCAGCCGGGCCAGCTCGCCCACCTCTTCCATCAAAATTCCCAAGTTGGTAAGCTCGCTAAAATATCGAACGCCTACGGTTTTAATCCAGGCATCTACCTGCTGTTGTGCATCGCGTATCGTTATATTGGCATGCATGTTATTCTTTGTTTTTGGTATCAATGATAATGGTTACCGGCCCATCGTTTACCAGGGCTACCTTCATATCAGCGCCGAAAACGCCGGTGGCGATGGGCTTCCCCAAATCGGCCTGCAACTGTGCAATCATTTGTTCGTACAAAGGAATGGCCACGGGGGGCTTACTGGCACGGATATACGAAGGGCGATTTCCCTTTTTGGTAGATGCGTGCAGGGTAAACTGACTGACCAGTAATATGTCGCCTCCCACATCCAATACCGAGCGGTTCATTACACCCGCTGCATCATCAAAAATGCGCAGGTTTACGATTTTGCCGCTCAACCACGCAATATCTTCTTTCGTATCCGCATCTTCTATTCCCAGTAATATCAGCAAACCGGTGCCAATGGCGCCCGTTTGCACCCCATCGGCAACCACCGAAGCCTGTGATACGCGTTGTATTACCGCCCGCATAGGTTGTAAATTTTGTCAATCACTTGTGTTTTCCGAATTTACCGGAAACCTTTGCAAAGATGGGGAAAGATTTCAGCAGCGAAATTCGCTTTCAAACGGCCCGCAGCGGTGGTGCCGGCGGGCAGCATGTAAACAAAGTGGAAACGATGGTAACGGGCTTTTGGCAGCCGGCATCCTCAGCATTCTTTACCGAAACGGAAAAGCAGGTTCTGCTCGAAAAACTTGCCAACCGCATCAACCGCGAGGGAGCGTTACTTGTAAAAAGCCAGCTCCACCGCAGCCAGCAGGCCAACAAAGAAGAAGTAATTCGCAGCATGCATAAGTTGGTACAGCAGGCGCTAACGCCCAAAAAGGCCCGCATTGCAACCCGCCCAACAAAGGCATCGCAGGAAAAAAGAAGGGAAAATAAGCAACGGCAAAGCCGGCGCAAAGAACTGCGCAAACGCGTTCAATGGAACGAATCATAAAGCCCGGCAATATTATAGCCGGGTTTTCGCATCAAAAGGTTGTGCCTCGTAAGAGCATTAATTCATACGCTTCGCACGCAGTGTATCCAACGCTTTTCGCTGATTATCAACCTCTATTCGCTGCCGTTCGATATTGCGCTTATTAACCTGAATTTCTTCTTCCAGCTTGGCTTTTCTTTTTTCCAGCGCAGCGCTTTCTTTTTCCAGATCTGACAAACGTTTTTCAGCGGCTTTGAGCGTATTTTCCTGCTTCAAAATGTCTTCTTCCAAAGATTGCTCAGATGCCCATATAGGAAAATATGCACCAAACGACCTTATACGCTCCACCAGTGCCGGATCATCGGTTGTTGTTATGTAATTGTCGTTTCCTCTAGAAATAGCAAAATGTACAACGCTGCTTTCATTACGCTTACTTCCTTTTTTATCAACCTTAATAACCAGGTCATAATTTTCGAGGCCAATTTCGGGCAACTGAACACCCCTGTACTGCAATGCCCCCCGTTGTGAAACAGGCTTATACCCTTTTTGGGCCAATTTGTTACTTATAGCCGAAAGCGTTGTGGCTGCCGATTGCGGTACTTCTGTAATAAGTGCCGGAATTTTCTTTTTTTGCCAGAGCAACTCCCCAAAAGTTTGCCCTTTTGCCATTATAACAACCAAAAAAATGCCGAAAGTTGATAGGATTAGCTTTTTCATACGAAGCGTTTTAGTTTGCGTGGAAGTTACACCTTATCGTCAGAACAGCAGGCATTACTGCAGCTAAGATTCATTATTTTTGACAAATTTTTGTGTATTGGGAGGAATAAAGCAATTAGCCGGACAAACTATCTGGTACGGCCTTAGCAGTATTGCCGGAAGGTTTCTGAACTACCTGCTTACACCGTTGCTGCTTACCCTATTTGCCTCCGTTGCATATGGAAAAATCAGCACCTTGTTTGCCATTGCGGCGTTTCTAAACATCATTTACAGCTACGGCATGGAAACCGCCTACTTTCGGTTTGCGGCACGTGAGCCCGAGGAAAAAGTTTTTCAAACCGCCGGAACATCGCTAATCAGCAGCACCATCCTGTTCAGCTTACTGTTATTTATGGCCAGTGGCAGCATTGCCCGTTTTTTGGAAATACCCGACAAGCCCGAATACGTTCAATGGGTTGTGGTAATTGTGGCACTGGATACCCTGGCCGTGTTACCCTTTGCACGCCTGCGGCATAAAGCACGTCCGCGTAAGTATGCGTTTATTAAAATTCTGAATATTGTTACCAACATCGCCCTGCTGCTGTTTTTTTTGGTGCTATGTAAAAATGCGCCCGCCGGCAGCTGGCTGCAGGAGCTATACAGCCCGGCCATTGGCCTGGGCTATGTACTGCTGGCCAATGTGGCGGCTAGCGCCCTAACGCTGTTGTTGCTGGTGCAGGAATGGAAAGACTTCCGCACGAAAGTGGATCCTGCTTTTTTAAAAGAAATGCTGTTGTACAGCTGGCCGCTGATTATTGTGGGTTTTGGCGGCATGGTTAATGAAATGATTGACCGGTTTATGCTGCTGAAACTGTACCCCGGCGGTACCAATGCCGCTTATGCGCAAAGCGGTATATACAGCGCCAACTACAAATTGGCCGTGTTGATTGTGCTGTTTATACAGGCATTTCGGCTGGGCGCGGAACCGTTTTTCTTTCGGCAGTCCACACAGGCCAATGCCCCTCAAACCTATGCCCGGGTTATGAAATTTTTTGTGCTGGCCTGCTGCCTGTGTTTTTTGGGCGTTACGCTGTTTTTGGATGTTTGGAAGTACTTCATGGGCCGCGCCCACCCCGAATACTGGACCGGCCTGAAAGTGGTACCCATACTTATGTTGGCCAAATTGTTTCTGGGCGTTTACTACAACTTATCGGTTTGGTATAAACTCACCAACCGCAACCTTACCGGTGCATGGATAACCCTGGCCGGAGCGGGCATTACGGTACTCATCAACTTTTTATTCATTCCCACCTACGGTTACATGGCCTGCGCCTTTGCTACCCTGGCCTGCTACGGCTTTATGATGGCAACTTCGTACCTGCTGGGCCAACGCCACTACCCCATTCCTTATAATGTGAAACGGATTAGTGGGTACGTGCTGGCGGCCGTGCTGCTGTACCTGCTGCATCAGTTGCTGCTACCGCTGTACCCGGCACTGTGGTACCGCCTGGCAACAGGGGTGCTGCTTACCGGCAGCTTTGTAGTTGGGGTAGCCATCATCGAAAAAGAAGAACTGCGAGGCCTGCCGGTTGTAGGGCGCTATTTTCGTTAAGTTAAAAACGGATTGTATTGTTTTTCGTGTCCGATGGTGGTAGGCTCGCCATGGCCGCTGTACACTACCGTTGCATCGGGCAGGGTAAATAACTGCTGCCGTATGCTTTGCAGCAACTGCTGGTGGTTGCCGCCGGGCAAATCGGTACGTCCAATGCTTTCCCGAAACAGCACATCGCCCCCTATTACAAACCCCTGCGCCTTGCAGTAGTAACATACATGGCCGGGCGAATGGCCGGGCGCAAACAGCACCTGCAACACATCGCCCTCCAGCCGCAACTCCTCCCCTTCGTGCAGCCAGCGGTATGTGCCGGTGTAGTGTGCAAAGGGCAGGTTCCACATCAGTCCGCTTGCCGGCGCAAGGTCCAGCACCGGTTGCTCTAAGGGATGAATGTGGGGTTGCAGCCCAAACTGTTCGGCCGCCCATTTGTTACCAAATATGTGGTCCAAATGGCCATGGGTATTCAACAGCAGCGCCGGCTGCAGGTTTTCCCGGGTTAGGAAAGCCTGCAACGCTTCCCGCTCGTGCGAAAAATAACAGCCGGGATCTATCAGAATTGCCTTGCCGCTTTCGTTATACAGTACATACGTATTTTCCTGAATGGGACTGAACACGAAAGCTTTAACATGGAACATGGAGCGAAATTTGTACTTTTATTTGCTGGCAAACTTTTGCCGTAAACGGTTTTGCCTACAACACGAAATTATGCGAATTCAATCGAAGATTATGGCCCGCTCAGCCGGATGGTTTGGAGTGCTCCTTTTTACTGCCTCCCTTGCAAATGCCCAGGTAAACATGGTGGAATTTGGAAAGAACCGCGTACAGCATACCAAATTTCTGTGGAAGTATTACCAAAGTCCCAACTTTAACGTACACTTCAACCAAAACGGACTGGAATTGGCGAAGTTTGTAACACAGGTGGCCGAAGAAGAACTTCCGCACATCGAAGACTTTGTAGAATTTACCAACCAGCGCCGCATCAACATTGTACTGTACAACAATTACAACGATTACAAGCAATCGAACATAGGCATGGGGCTCGACTGGCCCAACAGCGGCGGCGTTACCAAGCTGGTGAATAACAAAATGGTGGTTTTTTACAATGGCGACCACAACGACCTCCGCCGCCAGATACGCGAAGGCATTGCCCGGGTACTGGTAGAAACCCTGCTGTTTGGCGACGATTTGGGCGAATTTGCGCAAAACCAGGCACTGCTGGATTTACCCAAATGGCTCACCGATGGCTACATCAGTTACGTGGCCGAAAACTGGAGCACGCAGCTGGACAACGACCTCAAAAGCGCCATGCTGGGCGGCAACTACAAAAACTTTTACCACTTTGCACACGAACAACCCCGCCTGGCCGGGCACGCGTTTTGGTATTACATAGAAGAACGTTACAAGCGTGAAAATGTAACCTACCTGCTGTACCTGAGCCGCATTTACAAAAACATCAACCGGGCCAGCCAAACCATAACCAAAAAGAAGTTTAAAGACCTGCTGCGGGAGTTTATGGCCTACAATCAGGACAAATACTTTAAAGACATCCGCGCCCGCCGCAATGTACCCAGCGGCCGCCTTACCGTACCCAAAGAAATCAAGCGGAAAGATTACTTCCGCTTTCAGGCCAACCCCAACCCCAAAAGCTTTACCTACGCTGTGGTGGAATACAACAAAGGCCGTTCCCGGGTATTGCTCAACGAAAACTACATAAACCAGAAAGTGCTGTGGAAAAGCGGCGTATTTAACCTGGAAGACCAGCCCGACCCCAACTATCCCCTGATGGCCTGGGATCCCAAAGGTACCCGCCTGGCCATGGTTACCTGGGAAAAAGGAAAAGTGCTGCTGAACGTGTACGATGCCTTCCGCCGCATTAAAACCGTTAAAAATGTAGTTCTGCCCTTTGAGCAGGTAACCGATATGCAGTACATGCTCGACCCCAACACCCTGCTGTTCAGCGCCGTAAAAGGAGGGCAGAGCGATATTTTTGTTTACAAGATTGACCGCCAAACGGTAGAGCAGATTACCAACGATGTGTATGACGACCGCGACGCATCGTTCGTAGCATTTCCCAACAAAACCGGAATCATTTTTGCCAGCAACCGGCCCGGGCCCGATGCGCCCACCGGCGATACCGTTTTGCCCCGCAACCGCTACAATATTTTTTTGGTGGATAACTGGAACAAGTCGGAGTTCAAACAAATATCACAACTCACCAACATTCCCTATGGCAATGCCCGCTTTCCGGCGCAATACAACAACAACCACTTTACCTTCATCAGCGATGAAAACGGCATCGGCAACCGCTGGGCAGGCTTCTTTACCACAACAGCGGCCGGCATTGATACCATTTTTGTAATTGGCGACGACTTTTTACGCAATCCCGATTACAAAGAACTCGACTCAACCCTGAAAGCCTGGAACAAATCGGAACCCGATTCGGTATTCACCTTCCGCATTACCGACGATAAGGCATATACCTTTCCGCTCACCAACTACCAAAGCAGCGTACTGGAAAGCCGCATTGCCGGCGATAACGGGCAGGTTACCGAAGTAAACCGCCAGGGCGAGTTTAAATTTTTATACAAACTGAAAGTAGATGAAAACGTACTGCGCCGCCGCAACGTAAATGCCCGGCCCACCGAATACATCAAGCGCATGACCCGCCTCGACCGGGTTGCCGATGCCGGCCAACAACAACGTACCGACTATGCCGACAGCAACCGGGTTGCCGCACCCCAACCGGTTTTCGACTTCTTTGAAACGGAGTTTAAGCCCGATACCACTTCCGGGGCCAGACCCGGCCGCCTGATGGACCCCAAAGGCCCCCAACGCGAAGATGTGCTGAGCCGCATGAAACTGTTTCCGTACACCCGCAAGTTTTTTGCCGATAACCTCACAACCAATTTCATATCCAACAACGTATTGCTGATTAACCGCTTTCAGCCCTACACTTTTGCCAGCGGGCCCGTGCAACTGGGCAACAACAACAACGTAAATGCCATGAGCCGCATCAGTACGCTGGAACTGATGGAAGACATGAAAATTTCCGGCCTCTTCCGCATCAACTTTGGCCTGGAAGACAAGGAAGTGATGGTGCGCTACGATAATTTACGCAAGCGTATTGACTGGGGCGCTACTTACTACCGCGCCAACGCAAACACCGTTACGTTTTTGGATGGAACACCTTTTCCAGTAAAACAGGTTACCAATATTTACCAGGGCAACCTGTCGTATCCGTTTAACGAAGTGCAAAGCCTGCGCTTTATTGCCGCCATCCGGCGCGATGGTTATATTGTTCGTGCACAGGAAAATGTAGCCGGCTCTTTAACCGAACCCACCCGCACCGAAAACTTTTTGAACGTACGGGGCGAATATGTGCACGATAATACCATTGCCCCGGCCACCAACATTTGGAAGGGCCTGCGCTATAAAGCTTATTTTGAACTGTTTAACCGGCTGGGCGGCACTTTCAAAGGCATGGGCCGCGAAGCGAACGGCGACCTTACCTTTAACGCCGGAATAGATGCACGGCATTACCTGAAAATTTACCGCAACTTCATTTGGGCCGTACGCGGCGCCGCCGATTTTTCGTGGGGCGATAACAAGATGATTTATTACGTGGGCGGAACCGATGGCTGGCTGATGCTGGGCAACAACGTGGTAATACGCAACGGCGTGCCGGTTGAACGCTATTTTAATACCGCCAACCGGCCGGCCCTGGGCGTTAATTACGTTTACGAAACCCTTGCCCCCAACCTGCGTGGCTTTACGCAAAACGCCGCCAATGGCAACAACAACATGGTTATCAACAGCGAACTGCGGCTGCCCGTGTTTGCCACCCTCTTCAACAAACCCATCAACAACGCCTTTTTACGCAACTTTCAGCTGGTGCAGTTTGTTGACCTGGCTACCGCCTGGAACGGCCGCTACAACAAAATCGGGCGGCCCGAAATTGTGTACAGCGAGCCCGGCAGCCCCGTATCGGTTGTGGTAAAAGCCCCCGGCATCGGCCCCTTTCTGGGCAGTTACGGCTTTGGCGCCCGCAGCACCCTGCTGGGCTACTTCATTCGCTTTGATGCCGGATGGCCCATGAGCGGATTTTTTGAAGGACGCCCCAAGATGCACGTATCGCTGGGATTTGACTTCTGATAGTGGAGAAACAAAAACAATAGTATTTCTCCATTCTTCCCGGAAGATTGCCTGCATCAAAAGTAATCAAGCCGGTAAGCGGGATAATTGTTCTATGCCATTGTATCCAGCACCTCTGTAATTACGGAGCAGGCTGTACGAATTTCATCTGCCGTAATGGTAAGAGGCGGCGCAATGCGCAGGCAGTGCGCTGCAAACAAAAACCAGTCGGTTAGCACCCCCTTTGCAATGCAGGCGTCTATAATTTTTTTATTGGTTGCATAGCTGTCGAACTCCAGCGCCATCATCAGCCCTCTTGACCGTATAGCCTGCACGTTGGGATGCTGCAGCAGGGTGCGAAACAACATTTCTTTCTCGTGCACCTGTTCCACCAGCCTTTCCTGCAGCAGTACCTCAAAAGCTGCTTTTCCGGCCGCACAGCACACAGGGTGGCCCCCAAAAGTGGTGATATGGCCCAACACCGGCCGGTCGGTCAGTTGCAGCATCAATTCCCTGTCGGCAATAAAAGCTCCCAGCGGCATACCGCCTCCCAGGGCTTTTCCCAACAGCAGCACATCGGGCACCACGCCAAACTGTTCAAAGGCCCACAGGGTACCGTTGCGCCCAAAGCCGCATTGTATTTCATCCAGCACCAGCAGTGCCCCTGTTTCAGTACAACGCTGCCGCAGTGCCTGCAGCCACTGCCGCAGCGGCGCATGCACCCCGGCTTCAGCCTGTATGGTTTCGGCCACTACGCAGGCGGTATCGCCGGTAATCAGTTCCAGGTCGTCCATATGATTGTAACGCCCCTGCCGTATGCCGGGAAGCAACGGCCTGAAAGCATTCCGCCAGTACTCATCGCCCATAAGGCTGAGCGCGCCTTGTGTACTGCCGTGGTAACTGTTGCGAAAAGCCACCATTTGGGTGCGGCCGGTTACCCGTTTGGCCAGCTTCATGGCACCCTCTGTGGCCTCGGCACCAGAATTAGTAAAATAAACCGAATTAAGCGTTGGAGGCAGGTGCTGCACCAGCAAATGGGCATACTGCACCTGCGGACTTTGCACCAGTTCGCCGTACACCAGCAGGTGCATGTAATGGTTGAGTTGCTCCTGAATGGCAGCTACCACCCTGGGGTGGCGATGCCCTACATTGCAAACGCTGATGCCGGCAATCAGGTCAATATATTCTTTTCCGGCAACATCCTGCA
Organism: Lacibacter sp.; assembly: GCA_046297415.1. Classification (GTDB taxonomy): domain Bacteria; phylum Bacteroidota; class Bacteroidia; order Chitinophagales; family Chitinophagaceae; genus Lacibacter. The sequence goes on along the minus strand of JBKBIL010000002.1, from coordinate 245,773 downwards.
GGCGACAGCCTTCGGCCCGCACGATTTCAAGCGCCAGCGGTGCCGGCGATGTTTGCGCCAGATGTTGCAGAAATATTTGCCGGTGGGTCATGTGTTAATACCATTGTAACGAAGCGTAAAAGTACGCTATAAATCCCCGACGGAAATGAGGATATTTGTAGTGAAAATGTGATTCATACATACAGACCAACAGTAAAAAATGGCTTTGATATTACCGGTTGAAGGCGTATATCCCCAGTTTGGAAACGACTGCTTTTTGGCCCCCAATGCCACCATTGTAGGCGATGTGGTAATGGGCGATGCATGCAGCGTATGGTTTAATGCCGTGGTGCGGGGCGATGTAAACAGCATTCGGCTGGGCAATAAGGTAAACATTCAGGACGGAGCCGTACTGCATGCCACCTACCAAAAAACAAAAACCCTGATTGGCAATAACGTAAGCATTGGGCACAATGCCATTGTGCACGGCTGTACCCTGCACGATAATGTGCTGATTGGCATGGGCGCCATTGTAATGGATAACGCGGTAGTGCACAGCAACTCCATTATTGCGGCCGGTGCCGTGGTGCTGGAAGGTACCGTTGTGCAGCCGGGCAGTATTTATGCCGGCGTACCGGCCCGCAAAGTGAAAGACATTAGCGAGGAATTGATACAGGGCGAAATTAACCGCATTGCCAACAACTACATCCGTTATGCCGCATGGTTTAAAGACGCGGTTTAACAAAGGTTTTACCGAGGTAACGCAACTTTTTTACGCAAACAATGTCTTATGCATAAACGTTTTGTTAAGAACATGAAAGTACGGGCAGCATTTTTTGTGTTGTTTTTGTCTGTAGTAATGATTGGATGCAGTGTTTTGAACCGTCCCAAAGAGGGTTGCCCTTCCATTGGGAAAAATGTGGGTGCCGAAAAAATTCTCAGCGGCGAAAAGCTGCCGAAAGCAAAGAAGTTTAAAAGTTGACAATTATATTTCTTACTTACCAAAAACACCCTGTGCCATGAACCCCACATTACGCAGCCATGTAGGCTACAACGAAGCGGTGCTGGATGACAATGCCAGCTACGACAATTTTTTCCGGTGGGCCGATTTGCTTGCCGAAAAACTGAACATTTCCTTTACCCGCAAGCTCGATGATTTTCAGGCGTTGTATTGGGAATTTCTGTACAAAGGCACGTCGCTAACCCTTTCGTTCAATATTTTCAACGGCATCAGCATTTTTCCGTCGCTGGAAGAAAAGAGCGATTATTTTGAAAATGCGGCCATTGCCGAACTGGTTGACTTGCTGAAGGATGCCAATCCCGATGAACAGGCCGATGCGGAAAATGCCGCAACATCGTAACCGGAGTAAACTTTATGCCTGATTTAATTTCTACGGGTGGGTAGCAACTCACCCGTATTTTTTATCATCAATGCCGTCCAGTATATTCAGGTAACTGACGTACCGGTTGGGGTGTATGGTACCTGCCTCTACGGCAGCTTTTACGGAACAGCCGGGCTCTTCCACATGCAGACAATTATTAAACTGGCACTGTTGCAGCACCTTGCGCATTTCCGGAAAATAATGCGATAACTCCTGCCGGCTGATGTCCACAAGACCAAACTCCCGTACGCCCGGCGTATCAATAATTTTGCCGCCAAAGGGCAGGTCGAACATTTCGGCAAAGGTGGTGGTGTGCATGCCTTTACCGCTCCACCCGCTCACTTCGCGGGTGCGAAGGTTGAGGTTGGGAATCAGCGCATTAATGCAGGTAGATTTTCCCACACCCGAGTGGCCGCTTAAAAGGCTGATTTTATCTTTCAGCAAATTTTTTAATTCCTGCAACCCGGCGCCGGTTTGCATGGAAAGTAAAAACATCGGATACCCAATAGCACCGTACATCTGCCGCCATTCTTCAAACTGCTCCATCTCTTCTTTTGTATAAATATCCGCCTTGTTGCAAACCAGTATGCTGGGTATGTGGTACGCTTCTGAAGCAATCAAAAACCGGTCAATAAAGCCCTGCGATGTACGCGGCGCCCGCAGGGTAATGAGCAATACGCTTTGATCAATGTTAGCCGCAACGATGTGATGCTGGTGGCGGCGGTGCGGACTTTGGCGATTTATGTAGTTGCGACGGTCGTGAATGGAGGTGATCACGTAGGTTTGCTCTACCTCGTTATCGGGCTCCAGTTCCACCACATCGCCCACGGCAATGGGGTTGGTGGAGGTGAGCCCCCCCACTTTAAAACGGCCTTTCATGCGGGCCTGCACCAGCTTGCCCGCTTCGGTACGAACCGTGTACCAACTGCCGGTTGATTTGTAAACAAGTGCTTGCATGCGTTACAAAGTAACAGTTTTTCATCCATTACCATGCTTTAGGGAAACGGACGCAAATAACGGTACCGCACCCAACCTTCGGCCAGCAGCAACAACAGCGCCATTAGTGCAGGAACGTAAAACAGCTCGGTGTAACGGTTGTAACGAATAAGTTGCACCCTGGATTTTTCGAGCCGGTCAATTTCGGCATAAATGGTTTGCAGGGCGGCCTTATCACGGGCGCGGAAATAACGGCCTCCGGTTTCGGTTGCAATTTCCTGCAACAGGGCTTCGTCAATATTCACCTTTTCGCGGCTGCGCACCACTCCTTCCCGGGTTTGCTGGGGCATCATGGCATAACCCTCGGTACCCACACCCACCGTATAAACCTTAATGCCGTACAGTTTGGCCAATTCTTTGGCTACCGAAGGCGGAAAAATGCCTCCGTTGTTTTCGCCATCGGTTAACAGTACCACTACCCTGCTGGCTGCATCGCTGTTGCGCAGGCGCTCCACACTGGTGGCCAGCCCCGAACCTATTGCGGTACCATCCTGCAACGAGCCGCTGCGGATGCTGTACAACTGCTGCAATACTACCGCGTGGTCGGTGGTAAGCGGACAAAGGGTAAACGGTTCGCCGGCAAAAATTACCACCCCTATGCGATCGGTAGCCCTGCCTTCCACAAAGCGTACCGCCACTTCTTTGGCTGCTTCCATACGGTTGGGCAAGAAATCTTCGGCCAGCATACTGCCGCTTACATCAATGCACAGCATAATATCAATGCCCTCACCTTCGGCCTTTTGTTCGACAAATTTGAGGCGGGGCTGCGCCAGCGCCAGCAGTAAAAAACCCATTGCGCCCAAGCGCAGCCAATAAGGCAATCGGTGCAAGGTGTGCCGAAGCGCGGGGGTGCGTCGGCGCCAGGCAACATCGCTCAGGGGCAGGTGTACCGGTCGGGGCTGTTTGTGCCGCCGCCACCATACCCATAAGGGTAACAGCAACAGCCCGGGGAGTACCCAGGGCCAGGCCCAATTGAGTTGTTGCCAATAGTTGTACAGCATCAGCCGGGTTGTTGTTGATCAATTTGATGAATAAGCATGCGGGCGGTTTCCAAAGCAGTGGCGCAGCCTTCGGGCCCCGCGTCGTAACGGGCAAATTTAACGGCATCGGTCAGCCGCAACAGCTGCAACAATTCCGTATGTTGCTGCAGGGGAAATACCTGGTGCAGGTGCCCGATGCAGGCATCGGAGGTGTATTGGCGAAAACGCATGCCGGTTCGGTTTTCAAAATATCCATACAAGGCATGCGATAAAGCGATAAACAACTCCTTGCGCTCGTGTGCTGTTGCAACCGGTTGCTGCTGCAACTGCTGCATTTGCTGCAAAAATATATTCCATGCGTTACGCGGCTCCGCAGCAGGTTGCGGTACTTCTTTTTTCTTTCGGCGAAAAAACCACAACAGCAGGGCTGTACTTAAAAGTACGGCTGCCAGCAAGGCAATAAGCAACTGATTACTTGCGGTAGTTTCTTCATTTTCAATAATGGGTTTTATGGAGTTGAGCACCTGCGGGCCGGTTGTATCATAATCTACCCGAATGATGCGTTGTGGAAAGGCCACCATTACAGGTGGAGCCTTAGGCATGGTTTGCACAGCAGCCTGTATGCCGCTTATGTTCCATGCGCCGCTGTCCCACGAAGTAATTTTAATAACGCGGCGTAGTGGCAGCGACGAGTCTATATACAGATATTGAAAATGTGGCAAACTGTCGGGCAGCAGCCATCGAACCGTGGCGGTACGGGGCACGGCACGCAATTCGAGCAGCAGTTCCACCGTTTGGCCAATGAGTATGCGATCGGCCGTAGCTTCCACAACGGGTGTAGGTTGTGGGTGTGCGACCAATGGCAAAGATAGCAGTACTATCATCAACAGTTTTTTACACATCAGCGGCTTCGGTTAATAAAAAACTTCTGCAATACCTTCACGTAATCCTCTCCGGTTTGCAGGTGCAACAAATCGGCCCCCGCTTTATGAAATAAATTTTGCAGCCAGGCGGTATGCCGGTGAAAATCTTCTTCATATTCATATCGTACCAACGCGTTTTGCGTATCCAATACCCTGGGCGCACCGGTTTCGGCATCGGCAACATGCAACAAGCCGGCTACAGGCAGTTCCCGATCGAGGCGGTCGTACACCCGTATGCCAATTACATCGTGGCGGGCCGAAAGGCTGCGCAGGGCAGTTTCAAAACCGGTTCCTAAAAAATCGCTGATGAAAAAGCAGATGCAGCGCCGCTTTTGCAGGTTGTTAAAGCGCCGGATGGCTTCTGCAAAGGCCGTGGTAGTGCCGGCGGGTTCGGTTGTCAATAGGTTGCGAATGATGAACAACGTGTTTTGTTTTCCTTTTTTGGGTGTTACCACCTGTTGTACGGTATCGGCAAACAAAAGGGCGCCCACTTTATCGTGATTATTTACAGCCGAAAAACCCAGTACGGCAGCCAGTTCGGTTGCCAGGTCTTTTTTCCGTTGCGGGCCGCTGCCCGTATGCATGCTGGCGCTGTTATCTATCAACAGAAAAACGGTTAATTCCCGCTCTTCTTCAAACACTTTGCTGTAGGGTTGTGCGTAGCGGGCACTCACATTCCAGTCAATAAAGCGCACATCATCGCCGGGCTGGTATTGCCGCACTTCCTTATAATGCATCCCCTGCCCTTTAAAAGCCGAGTGGTACTCACCGGTAAACATGTGGTTGGTGAGGCGCTTGCTTTTGATTTCGAGCAGCCGTACTTTACGAACTATTTCTTCGGTTGTCAGCATGGGTTAGATGACAGCTTATTGTGGACAGATGACAGAAACATTGGTTCACGAAACTGCTTTCCCCTTTTTATAACAGTTTACAAATCCATTGTGTAATTTCATACCCGAATCAATTTTATTAGTTACGCTTCCTGCCTTTACTTCCGGCAGTACATCCACCATTACTGCAATGTTCAGAAAAGTCTCCTGCTCATATAGTGAACCTCTTGCTATATGCAGAAATTAAAGCGTGTCCTTTTTATGGTACCTGCCAGAGCCTTCTGCGATATTGCAGGGTATAGAAATTGCAGCCCGCTTGGTCTGCAATGTCAACGCATGACGTTCTTCCGGAGGAAATGTTTTAACTCGTTGATAAACATCCTTCACCAAGTCCATAGCTTTTTTCCAAACATCAAGTTTTTTGTAGTTAGTCATATATACAACTTGCAAAACTTTCTTCGCCTTCAAAGCTAACTGTAGCGTCTGGTATTTTTTCCCCTTATCAATTTTTACTGCAACCATCATATCTCTTTCATCTGTCAACTGTCAACTGTCATCCGTCATCTGTCATCTATCATCTGCCATCTATCAACCTCAATCCTTTCACTTCCTCACGGCACATGCACCGCTCCCAGCACCTGGCGAATGATTTCTTCCACCGAAATGTTTTCGGCCTCAGCCTCGTAGGTAAGTCCAATACGGTGGCGCAACACATCGGCGGCAATGCTGCGTACATCATCGGGCAACACAAAGCCCCGTTGCTGCAAAAACGCCATGGCCTTGGCGGCTAGCGCTAAGTTTATGGAGGCGCGGGGCGAACCTCCGTAGCTGATGAGGGGTTGCAGGCCGGGCAACTGATAAGCGGCGGGCCGGCGGGTGGCATTCACCAGGTCAATAATGTAATGTTCTACCTGCTCATCCATGTAAATGGAACGCAGCAGTTGGCGGGCTTCCAATATTTCACGAATGGATACCACCGGGCTTACGGTGGGTGTTGCAAGTTGGCGGGTTTGCTGGCGAATGATTTCCAGTTCTTCCTGTTTGGTGGGATAATCCACCACCACCTTCAGCATAAAACGGTCTTGCTGCGCCTCGGGCAGCGGATAGGTGCCCTCCTGTTCCAGCGGATTTTGGGTGGCCATTACCAAAAAGGGCTCCTCCAACGGATAGCTTTCATCGCCAATGGTTACCTGGCGCTCCTGCATGGCCTCCAACAGGGCACTTTGCACTTTGGCCGGGGCACGGTTAATTTCATCGGCCAGCACAAAATGGGCAAAAATGGGGCCTTTACGTACAAAAAAGCGGTTTTCCTGCTGGTTGTAAATCATGGTGCCCACTACATCGGCGGGCAGCATGTCGGGTGTAAACTGTATGCGGCTAAACTGTGCATTTACCGCCCGGGCCAGGCTTTTAATGGTAAGCGTTTTGGCAAGGCCGGGAACCCCTTCCAGTAATATGTGCCCGTTTGCCAGCAAGCCCACCAGCAGGCGGTCGAGCATGTATTGCTGCCCCACCAGCACCTTGCCTACCTCGGCCCGCAGGCGGGGAATAAAAGCGCCCGCATGCGCAATTCGTTCGTTCAGTTGTTGAATATCGGCACCGGTTTGCAACATAAAAGATTGTTTTTGGATTTATGAAAGTACAACGCACGGGCATGCAGTTGAAATATTTTTCTGCTGCCCGCGCCACTCCTCCCTATCAAAAATGCGGCCGAAGTTTGCTTTCGCTTCAAAATAAGGCGGCCATCAACACCGCATGCCAATATTTACTACAGTGCGGTTACCTTTGCAATACATGGATGCGCAAAACGATTTATTTATACGATGGATGCAGTTGGAACAGCGGCTGGTGGAACGCTTCGGCAAAAAGCCCGACCTGGAAACCGTATTGTTTTTAATTGGAATTGATGTACTGGGCGATGTGCGAAAAAAATTTACCAAAGAACAAAAGCAAGACCTGATGCACATTGCCGTGTGTACCCTGCTGAGCCAAAGCGGTTATTTTGAGTACGATTTTACCGATGCCGACGGCTGGCCCCACTTCCGGCAACTTAAGCCACTGCCCACCCTGAGCCTGCGGGAGCAGGAAGATTTTCTGAAAGACCATGTGTTGCTGTATTTTCAACAAACCGGATTTTTAGCATGAAAACCTGGGCATTTCTACTGCTGGGGCTGTTGTTATATGTACCCGGCCCCGGTCGCGAACGCAAAGTAAAAATGGTAACCACCAAAGGCACCATTATACTGGCACTCAGCAACAAAACCCCGCAACACCGCGATAATTTCATAAAACTGGTAAAACAAAAGTTTTACGACAGTATTTTGTTTCACCGCGTTATTGAAGGGTTTATGATACAGGCCGGCGACCCCGAAAGTAAAAAGGCCGAGCCCGGCAAGCGCTACGGCAGCGGCGGTTTAAACTACCGCATACCCGCCGAGTTTGATACTTCGCTGTTTCACAAGCGGGGTGCGCTGGCGGCCGCCCGCGATAACAACCCCGAAAAGGCAAGCAGCAGTTGCCAGTTTTATATTGTACAGGGAAAACTGTTTACCGATAGTGCGCTGAACGCTACGGAAACCCAGCGCCTGGGCGGACGTAAAATACCCGAACACCACCGGGCCGTGTACAAACAAATAGGTGGTGCCCCCCACCTCGACCAAAACTATACCGTTTTTGGCGAAGTGCTGAAAGGCATGGATGTGGTAGATGCCATTGCCCGCAGCCCCCGCGACCTGTACGACCGTCCCAAAGAAGATGTACGCATCATCAAGATGCGGCTGATGCGGAAATTTTTATTTTTCTGATTGCTGCAAAACAACCAATTTAGCACCCTGCATCATAAAAACTGTTGAACATGAATTTTCCCGAACAACTCCGCTACACAAAAGACCATGAATGGATTCGGCTGGAAGACGGCGATACCGCTGTAATAGGCATTACCGACTTTGCCCAGCGCGAACTGGGTGATATCGTGTACGTGGATGTAAATACCGTTGGCCAGTCGCTGCAGGCCGAAGAAGTGTTTGGCACCGTTGAGGCAGTAAAAACCGTTAGCGACCTGTATTTGCCCGTAGCCGGTACCATTACCGAAGTAAATGAGGCATTAAATAACCAGCCCGAGTTGGTGAATACCGACCCCTATGGCGCAGGCTGGATGGTAAAAATGAAAGTGAACAATCCGGCCGATGTTGAAAAACTGATGGATGCGGCCGCTTACGCAGCCCTGGTAAGCTAATTGTGTTGTAATTGTGACCCAAAACATATTCCGTTCGGTTTGGCCGGCCCTTTTGTGGCCGGCTTTTGTATGCGTGACATTGCTGCTACCCGGCCGGCACCTGCCCAGCGAAACATTATTTCCCATTCCGCATTTTGATAAGCTGATACATGCAGTATTGTTTTATGTACTCACCTACATTTGGCTGCAAACAGCCGCTGCCCAAAAGCGTTTAACCCGCCTGGTAATGGCCATGCTGGTTTGCAGTGCCATATTATATGGATTGGTGCTGGAATGGATACAACAATTTACCGGCCGCGACTGGGATAAATGGGATGCGCTAGCCAATACCATGGGCGTGCTGATTTGTGTTACCATCCGAAAAAAGCTGTACAAAAGCAACGCTTAGCAAACAGCCTTGCACGTGTTGCACATATGAAACTTCTGAACATTGCGAAAATAAAAAGCCGCTTCTTTTCAGAAGCGGCTTTTGTATCTCAGGCAACAAAGCTTGTTTTAGTTCTGTGCAATGCGAATGGCAACGCGCTTGTAGTTTTCGCTGGGCCTGATATTACTATTACCCATAAGTTCCAAATGCACCTCTCTGGGGTTGGTGCTGGAGGTACCCGGGTTAATTACAATAATACGCACTTCGCCAAAACTACTGCCGGCAGGTATGGTAAACGAAGTGCCGGTTGTAAAATGGGTGCCTGCAACAGCCAGTAGGTTGGGCGATGCCGGCGTAACATCAGTTAATACCCGATAGCTGATTACCTCATCCTGGTTGCGATGGGCGCCCACCAGGTTTACACGAAGCTTTACGGTATCGGTCATGTTACGGTTAATAACAATAGGTGAGTTAGCAGTTACAGAAGGCAGTCCGTAAGGCGGAATGCGTAGCAATACCGGGTAGCTATAAGGCGGCGTTACCGGGTTCAATACTGCAGCATCAAACTCCACTACCGGTTGTCCGGTAAAGGTTTTTTCAATTTGTTTGATGCAGGATGACATCGTAACCACGATAGCAGCGACAACAACAGTCAAATATCTTTTATGCATAGTTGTTTTTGTTTTGCGTAATGAGTGAATTTTAATAGCCAAAGTTTTGCTGCATATTGGGGTTGCCCTCAATTTCATTCAGCGGAATCCGCGGCAATATTCTGAAGTCGGTAGCCGGCATTGATACAGAAGGATTGGTTTTGTTAATATCCCTGCCGTACCGCTTCAGGTCGTACCAGCGCTGGCCTTCAAAAGCAAACTCCAGCATGCGTTGCCGCAAAATTTCTTCCAACAGGGCGGGGCCGGTAAAATCGGGCGTAGCCGGCGGGGTAAAGCCCACATAGCGCGCCGCACGAATAACGTTCAGGTCGGCGTAGGCTAATGATTCCTGTCCGAGGTGGTAGCGGGCTTCGGCACGGTTCAGATACAATTCGGCCCAACGCAGTACCACGGTATTATCCCAGTTGGGGTTACCGTTTTTGCCCATCCATTTGGTGCACTCTACGTAACGGCCGGCCGCATTTACGCCCCATTCAAACAAGCGGTTGCGTATGTCGTTGCTGTAAGTGAGGGTGGGTGGTGGGGTTGCGCCCGAAACCAAGCCGGCAGGGAAGCCCGATATGCCCAGGTTGGTCAACAAAAACGCGTTGGGTACCAAATCGCCCTGACCCTGGCGGGGCAGGTTCCAGGCGCCCGGTGCCGACAGCGTGGTATGGGTTGCAGCCAGCGATTCGTTTACGCCAATATTTTCGGCAAGGGTTGCATACCATACCTGGAAGATGCCTTCGGGGTGGTCAGCAGCGCGCCAGCCGGCCACATAGTTGCCGGTGTTGGTAAGCGAACCGATGCCACCGGTAGCGTTAATGGCAGCGGTAGCAAACGAGTCGGCACGTGCCCAGTTGCCTTCGTACAGGGCCACGCGGGAACCCAGGGCCAATGCGGCGTGGCCGCTGGCATAGTTACGGCCCCGGTTGCTCACGCTCAGGTTGGCCAGAGCGGTATAGATATCCCGCATTATTTGCGCATAGCACTCCTGAATGGAGGCGCGGCTGGGCCGGTAGTTTACGGCAGCAGTGGCATTGTCAAAACCCTCGAGCTGTAGCACCACACCTCCCCTGTTTTGCGAAGCCACAACAAAGGTGGGGATGTAGGCATAGTTTTTAACCAAATCGAAATAGTAGAGCGCACGCAAAAAGCTGAGCTCACCGGTCCAGCGTCTCCTGTCGGCATCCGAGGCATCGGGAATATTCGGAATGGCCTTTAAATTGAGATTGATTTCATTGATGGCGTTGTAAGAAGTTTGCCAGTTGGCCATGTTGGCAAGGGCCTGATTCCGATTTTCGTTAATCAGGCGGTTGGAGCGGCCGTTGGCAAAAGCGATATCCGCCATGGCATCGGGCACCGAAAAATGATCGCGGCCGTACTGGCGTACACCTTTCAACACCGAATACACCGAGTTAACGGCAGCTTCCATACCCGCACGGGTGGTAAGTGCCTGGCCGGCATCGAGCTGGTTACGGGGCGGAATGTCTAACTGCCTTTTACAGGATGACAATACCAGCGCAACCAAGAGCGATAATGCTAAAATTGACTTATATGTATGTTTCATGCTCGTTTGTTTTGAATTGCGGATTAAAACTTGATTTGTAAGCCAATGGTATAGTTCTTCGACTGCGGAATGATACCAAAGTTGTCGCCTGTAAATTCAGGATCGTAACCCAGCCATTCAGTATAAGTCCACAAGTTCATGCCTTGCACATACAGGCGAATGGCTTCCATACGCAGTTTGCGGGCGGTTTGTGCGTCAATATCGTACGCCAGCGTTAATTGCTTCAAACGGATGTAATCGGTTTTGTAAATGTACCGTGAGCCGGTAGCCCAGCTTACGCTGTTAAACTCGGCCATGCCGTTAACGGGGCGTGGTACCCAGGTAATATCGCCGGGCTTTTGCCAGCGCTGGTAGTAGCCGTCTCTCCAGGTATTCACCGTGGCGCCTCCCATCCGCATCAACTGCTGCAATTGGCCATCGACACGTTCGCGACCATACTCATATTGGAAGAAAAGGTCTAGTGAAAATCCTTTGTACGAAAAGCTGTTGTTCCAGCCGCCAAAATGCGTTGGATAAATATTGCCCATCATGCGACGGTCGGCGGCAGTGGGGTTGTAGGTTATGTTACCGTTGATATCATACCACATGGCGCGGCCGGTTGCCGGGTTTACACCGGCATAGGGTACAACAAACTGCGAGCCGAGCGGATAGCCCACCTGTATGGAATTGTCGCCGGGCAGCATGGTAAGCCCGTCGTACAAGCGAAGCACCTGGTTTTTCTGGAACGATATGTTGAATGAAGAGTTCCACTTGAACTTACCGGTAAACGGACGAACCGTCAGCAAAAATTCCAGGCCCTTGTTTTCAATGGCACCCAGGTTTTGCGTAATGCTGGTAAAGCCGGTGGTGAGGTACAACGAGCGGCTCAACAGCAGGTCGAAGTTTTCGCGGCGGTAAGCGTCAAATACCAGCGATACCCGGTTATTCAGCACGGTAATGTCTAAGCCCAGGTTATGCTCTTCGCGGGTTTCCCAACGCAAATCGGGGTTACCCAATTGTGTGGGATTGATGGCAGAAGCGTTGCCATAGATACGCGATGCGCCGTATAACTGGCGGAAAGCGAAGTTTCCGATTTGGTCGTTACCCGAACGGCCGAACGAATACCGCAGTTTCAGGTCGTTAATGGCATTAACATTGCGCATGAATTTCTCGTCCTTGGCATTCCAGGCCAGCTGCATGGCCGGGAAGTAACCCACCTGGTTGTTGGTACCAAAGCGGCTCGATGCGTCGCGGCGCAACACGAAGTTTACGATGTAACGGCTGTTGAAGTTATACCCGGCCTTCAAAAACTGCGAGAAGGTGGCGTTGGCGCTCCAGCTTCCGGAAACAGAGGTAGGAGTAGCTGCCGATGACAACAGGCGTAACTGGTACGAGGGGAAACCCTGACCATCGGCCTGGAACCACTGGTTTTGATCGCGACGGAACTCGGTACCCAACAGCACAGAAACGTTGTGCTTATCGCGGAAGGTTTTACGCCAGTTGGCCGTAGTGTTGGTAATGAAGTTGGTATTAAAGTCGGCCTGGTTCGAGAGGCGGCCCTGTACACCAAAGCCATCGTTCACCCGCGGATCCTGGTAGCGGTCGTCAAACAAAACACGATAATCGAGGCCCACCATGGTGCGGATGGTTAAATCGTTATTCACCTTGTACGAAACGGCGGCATTGCCTACCAGCTGGTTGGTACGGGTATTGTACTTCACGTAATCGCCCACAGCCAGAATGTTGTGGTTAAACGTACCGGCCATGTTTTGGCCCGAACCGGGCAAACCAAAATACGTGCCATCGGGGTTGCGGAACGGGTTGGTGGGCAAAATCATGGAGGCCGAATAGGCGGGGTTACCAAATCCGGTATTACCCGTACTGTAGGGGGCGTACTGGAAGGTGGTAGCCAGCGCCAGCGAGTTTTCGAACGTTACCTTTTCGCTGATTTTGTAATTGATTTTGCTCAGCAACGAGCCCCGCGAAAAGTTGGTGGGCTTAATAAACGCTTCCTGCAAAGCATAGCTGCCCGAAAAATAGTAACTCAGGTTTTGGCTGCCGCCCTGCATCGACATTTCGTAGTTGGAAATTTTACCCACACCAAACACTTCGCGTTGCCAGTCGTAACTGGGTATGGTGTCTAACTTGGTAACATCGGTAGTGGCCGGCAGGCCCATGTTGGCCAAAGCGGTTGTACGTGCGTTGGCAAGTGCAGCCGGGGTGGGGTTGTTGAGCGCATTTACCAAAGCCTCGTAGCGCACATTGTACCATTCGGCCGTATTGAGCGATTCCAAAATGCGCAGCGGACGGGTTTGGCCATGGAAGGTATTGAAGGTAAACTTCGGCTTTCCGGCCTTACCTTTTTTGGTGGTAACAATGATTACGCCCCCACCCGCACGGGCACCGTAAATGGATGCGGCAGCGGCATCTTTCAAAATTTCAATCGACTCAATATCATCGGGGTTCAAAAAGTTGAGCGGGTTGGCCTGCGTGTTGATGGAACCGTTGGTTGTGTTCAGTTGCACACCATCAACAATGTAAAGCGGCGCGCTTCCGGCGTTGATGGAGCCCACGCCACGAATTAACACGCTGAGCGAGCCACCCGGGATACCATTGGCAGCAGAAATGGCAACGCCGGCTGCACGGCCCTGAATGGCCTGTGCAAAGTTGGGAATGGGCAGGTTGTCAATTTCCGATGCGCTGATTTTGGAAATAGCGGCCGCCACATCTTTTTTGCGTACAGTTTGGTAACCCGTAACCACTACTTCTTCCAGGGAAAGATCCTTGGCCTTGAGCGAAACTTCAATAACGCTTTTGCCGGCTATGGATACTTCTAACCGTTCGGTATTCACCGAGGTAAACACCAGGTAGCGAACATCATCGCCCACTACCAGCGAAAACTTACCGTTTTGATCGGTAGAGGTGCCGGTTTTTGCACCGCGGGGTTGCACGGAAACACCTGCAAGCGGGCTTCCGGATTCATCTGTAACGATTCCGGTTACAGTACGCTGCGCCAGTGCAGGCAGTGCAAAGCACAGCATCACAAGGAATGTGACAATTTTCCTCATAAGCAGTTTTTTAAAAGTTTTTAATAATAGTTGCTTTCCAAGGCCGCAACAGTTATGCTGCCAATTTCACAGGTATAGATTTTTTACGAGAACGAAAATAAAAGATTTCGCATTTTTTACTTACGCTGCATCTGTGAATTTGATAAGTGGTAAGAATTTCTAAATCGAATCGAAGCGCTGGATTTTCTATTTTGATTGTACACAATAAGTTGCTTGTTGTATCTTGAGGTGGTCCGAGTAGGTGCCCTAGTATTCCTACATGAATTTAATTGCCAAGCCGCAATGTGAATCTGGAATCGCTCAAATTTTAACCGGAGGTTTTTAAAAAGGTTAGCTGTAAAAAACGAAAATGTTTTAGAGAATTCAGGCTGAGGCAAGCCGGCAACATCAGGCGAGCGTTAGCATGCAATTGGCTTTCAAATATTTCCATTCCTCATGCTCGTTGAAAATGTTACAAATCAGGCCGCTTTCATTAGGGCATATCGAAAAAAACATCCATCCATCTGTTCCATAAAAAAGGCTGTCTCAAAATTTCGAGACAGCCCTTTGAGTTTCAAAAAGAAGCCGATTAGTTATTCGGCACCATCAAATTGTTCAACTGCAATTCACTTGCAGGGATGGGCCAAACATAACTGAGCGACGTGGGCGGCACGGCACTAACGGATGCTTTTGCCGGGAAAGGAATTACCTGGCGCATGATATCGAGCGAACGGAAACCTTCGCCCAGTAATTCAATACGGCGCTCTTTCAGAATCAGGTCAATCAACTCCTGTTTGGTAGCGGGGTTAAATGTTACCGACGCATCGGAACGCTGGCGTACTGCGTTGAGCAGGGCAAGTGCACGAGCATTAACGGCAGTACCGGGTTCCTGACGGGCAAGCGCTTCGGCCAGGTTCAGTAGCACCTCGGCATAGCGAATGATGGGAACATAATTGTTCAAATCATCATTAAACTTGGTCCAGCGGGCCGGTGTAGAACCGGACTGCGGAATCAGGAAGTTTGTTTTGCGGGCATCGGTTGCCAACCAGCTGGGATCGGCAAGTATGCTGGTACCCGTACCATTCAGGCCAAACTCGGTTGTCCAGTACTGGCCTAAACCATTTTGCGTGCCCGGAGGGTTGGTATTGCTCATGGGCAGGCTGAAGATGTTTTCGGCATTGGTGTAAGGAGCCCGGAAGGGTGTAAGTACACTGGGGGCTAAGCGATGGGTAATGTTGTTAGGCGACTGAAACGGTGCGTTGGTGCTTACCAGCAGGTTACCCATTGCAATTACGGAATCCCACCGGTTCATATGCATAAACACCCGCATTTTCATGGCAATGGCCGCGTTTTTGTGGGCACGTGTTACGTTACTGTCGCCCACCGCGCCATAGGTTGCAGGCAGGTTGGCTACGGCATAATTCAAATCTTCCAGAATTTGTGCAAACACCTGCGCTTGTGTGGCGCGTGCCATATTGGCCCCTTCCGGACTTTTATTGGCCACCAAACGAAGGGGAACGCTTAAGCTGGCGCCGTTATCGGCATTAAACGGCCTGCGGGCGTAAAGGCTTTGCAGATAGAAGTAGCTCAATGCCCGGCAAAAACGCACTTCGGCTTTCAGGGCATTGGCACGGGCTGCCGGAATTACGGTAGGATTGGCGTCAATACCTTCCAATACCACATTGGCCCGGTTAATGGCCGCATAACCGGCCGACCACATGTTTTCCACCTGGTTGTCGTTGGAAAGAATGGAGAAGTTCCAAACACCCACGGCCGTTACACCGTTGTTGGTTACGTTAATCCAATCTTCGCCACGCACATCCTGATACACCAGGCCCCTGCCTCCCAGGAATTGACCGCTTTTTACGGCAGCATATACACCCATCACCTGCTGCTGAATACGATCCGGGGTAGCAAAGGCAGTTACATCAGAAAGGTTGGTCTGAGGAATGGGACTCAGATTTTCTTTCTTACATGCCGTAAGCGCCAAAGCACTCAGGGCAACTACAGAAATATATTTTGAAATATTTGATACTCTTTTCATACATCATGTGTTTTAATCATTAGAAACCTACGTTCAAACCTACCGTTACAGTACGTGCCTGGCCTACCGTATTCCGATCCACACCCGGAGTGAGGGCATTGTTGCCGTTTACACTGATTTCGGGGTCAACACCGGGATAGCTGGTAATCAAAATGGGGTTCAGCAGTTGCACATAAAACCGCACGCTACCCAAATTCAGCTTTTCAGCAGCTTTTGCGGAAATGGTGTAACCCAGGGCCAGCGAGCGAATACGGAGAAAGTCGGCCTTGAACAGGTTGATGTCCATGGGAATTGCCGAACCGTTTGAAATGTTATCGTTGTAAACAAGGCGCGGAATGTTGGTAACATCACCGGGCTTGGTCCAACGTTTTTTCACTTCCTGGAAGTTGTTCCAGAAGCGCTGGTCCAGCATTCCGGCGCGGGAACCGAAGTACACGTAGTTACCCAGGCTGTAGAAGGCATCAATGGTAAGGTCGAAGCCTTTGTAGTAGAAGTTGTTGATGAAACCACCATATGCCTTGGGAAGCGCGCTTCCGGCAACCTGTCCATCGGCTGCCAGGCTGATGGGAGGTGCAACGGAACCATCTTCATAACGCCAGCGGGTGGCAACAGGCTCGGCAAAGTTGAAGTAAACTTTACGGCCCTGTGCATCCAGGAAGATGCGGCGGCCGGTTGCGGGGTCAACACCTGCTGATCGTACCACAAAAAAGCTTCCGATTGGAATACCTACCCGTGTAATGTTGGTGCGTTCCAGCTGGGTGGTACCGATAATTTCGGTCACGCCGGGAGCCAGTGCGGTTACTTCGTTCTTTTGCGTTGTAATGTTAAAGCTGGCGCTCCAGCTGAAGTCGCGCTTTTCAATCACTTTGGCATTCAAGGTAAACTCAATACCGCGGTTGTACATGCTGGCCGCGTTGGCTGTGATGGAGTTGCCCGGAATACCCATGCTGGAAGGCAGTGGGCGATTGATTATCAGGTTGGTGAGGTTGGTATTGTAATACGCAAATTCACCGGTGAGGCGGTCGTCAAACAAACCAAACTGGAAGCCCGCATCAAATTTGGTACTGGTTTCCCAGGTAAGGTCTCTGTTGCCGGCCTGGTTGAAAAACAGGGTGGGATATCCCAGGCCGTACTGGGCCGAACCAAAGGTTGAAAGGCTGGCAAAGTTGCCAACGGCCGACAGGTTACCCACCTGGCCATAGCTGGCACGCAGCCGCAACGAATTCAACACTTTAGTAAACGATCCTTTCCAAAAAGCCTCGTCCGAAATATTCCAGGCAGCCGAACCACCGTAGAAGTTACCCCACTTTTTACCCTCGGCAAAAGCAGAATAGCCATCGCGGCGAATGGTACCGCTCAGGTAGTACCGGTTTTTGAAGTTGTAGTTAACGCGTCCAAAAAATGATAGCAAATAGTTTTCGGTAATGAGGTTACCGGGCGGGTTATCGTTGATGGTAAAGTTGCCCTGAAACTCATTAAAGAACTGATCGGTTAAGCCCGAACGTTGAGCGCCCCAGCGGTCAATGGTATTGCGCTGTTCTTCGCTACCTGCCGTAATGCTGAAGTTGTGGCTTTCTTTGATGCTGAAATTATACGTCAGGTAGTTTTGGAAATTGGTTACATTATATTTACCGGTTATGTTAAAGGCAGTACCATCATCTGAGGAAGTAGATGTGTTCTGAATGCCATCGCCGTGCAGGCTGTTGTAGAAGGTTTTATCTTCCGTTGTGGTCCAGTTTACACCATACTGCGAGCGAAAAGTGAGGCCTTTGGCTAATCTGAGATCGGCAAATACCGTTCCCTGCAACTGATCCGATACCGATGAAATTCTGTTGAGGTCACGAATCATTACGGGGTTGTAGAAACCGGAGTTGATGAGGTTGCGATTCCGGCCAATTTGGTTCAGGCTGTTACGCAGGCTGGGGTTGTCAATACCCATGATGTTGTAACGGCCATCGGGCAAGTAAGGCGATACGTTGGGGGCCGTTACAAATGCCAAACGGGCTGCACCGGCAGTATTGAAAGGCGTACCGGGCAATGAACCTGTACTGGGCGATGTGGTGGCACCGCGGCTGAAGTTAAAGTTACCGCCAACAGACAACCAATTATTCACCTTTTGCTCAATATTCATGCGCATTTGGTAGCGCTTGAAGGTGTTGGTTTGAATCATACCCTCCTGATTGCTGTAGTTGGCGCTGAAGAAGTACTTGGTTCCCGCATTGGCGCCGGATACGCTCAGGTTATGGTTGTGCTGAAAACCGGTTTGATACACTTCGTCGGCCCATTTGGTATCTACCAGTTTGCCGTTGATGGTGTCCAGGAAAAACAAAGGAGCACCGGGTGTATGGCCGGAAAATACGGGAGCATTCAGATTGCGTATCGCTTCATTTTTAATTTCAACGTAATCTACTGCGTTCAGCACGTCAAAAATCTTGAAGGGTTTTGTCCAGCCACCCCATACGTCGTATGTAACTTTGGCTTTACCGCTTTTGCCTTTTTTGGTGGTAATGAGCATTACACCATTGGCAGCACGGCTACCGTAAATAGCAGCAGCAGCGGCATCTTTTCATACCTGAATGTCTTCAATATCGGCGGGGTTCAGGTTGCCCAGTACGTTATTGGCACTGAGGTTGGTCGAAATATCTCCGGTAAATACCGGTACACCATCAATCACCACCAGGGGGAACGACGAGCCCTGAATGGA
The DNA here is from genome assembly GCA_046297415.1 of Lacibacter sp. Lineage (GTDB taxonomy): Bacteria > Bacteroidota > Bacteroidia > Chitinophagales > Chitinophagaceae > Lacibacter. Next base: position 227,087 of record JBKBIL010000002.1, on the reverse strand, counting down.
GTTTACACCACGCACACGAATTACGGGCGGGTTGTTCAATACACCGTTAGGCAGGGTAACGTTCAAACCGGCAGCCTTACCACTCAGAGCCTGTTCGAAACTTTGTACCGGCACGTTGCGGATTTTGTCGGCAGTAATGGTAGAAACCGAAGCCGTTACATCCTTCTTGCGTACGGTACCAAAACCTACCACAACTACTTCCGACATGGTTTTCTCTTCACTGGTGAGTTGAATGTCGAAATACGTACGTCCGGCAAGGGAAACTTCCCGTGTTGTGTAGTTCACAAACGAAAACACCAGCGTACGGGCAGTACCCGGAACATTCATGCGAAAAGTACCGTCGGCTAACGTAGTGGTACCCAACTGGGTGCCTTTTACGGTTACCGAAACACCCGCCAGTGGCGAGCCGTCTTTTTCATCGGTTACCTTACCTGTAACCGTCCTGTCCTGTGCTGCAAGTTGCTGCGTCAACAGCAAAATCAGCATTACCAAGCTTGCAAGTTTTCTCATACTGTTGAATTTGGTTTTTAAAAATTTGGCGCCGGCCTGTTATTTTCTATAATAAATCAGCGTTTCAAAATTATAGCAGAATGTTAAATTATTGTTATAACTTCAGACAAAATTCTGTTCACAAAAAAGCCCATGGCAGAAATGCCATGGGCTCTTCATAACTCTGATTTAAATAAAAATTTTACGGCAACAACACCCGGTCAATCACGTGTATTACACCGTTGCGTGCAATTAAGTCGGCCGATGTAATGTTGGAGTTGGCGGGGTTACCGTTACCACGTACGCTGGCACCACCGGTGGTAGATACGGTAATGGTACCGCCCTGCAAGGTGGTCATAACCATACCGTTGCGCAGGTCAACCGAAAACAGGCGGCCACGCAATCCAAATGTAGTACCAACCGGAGCATTCAGGAAAGTACCGGTAATTACGTGGTAGCGCAAAATATCAGCCAACACAGCGGGGTCGGCATTGTTGATATCATTAATGGTAGCAAATCCCGCTGCCTGAAATGCCGCGTTGGTGGGTGCAAACAGGTTTAGTACAGTAGTTGAGTTAAACGAACTTACCAGGTTGGCACGGGTAATAGCGGCTGCCAGGTACGTAAGGTTGCTATTGGCATTGATTGTTTCCCAGAGATTACCAGGAGGGGGCAATAACACGGCGTTTATTTTGTGCAACAGACCATTGTTGGCACGCAGGTCGGTAGCCACAACACGGGCACGCCCGTTAAACCAGGTACCGGGATTTACCGATGCATATGTGGTGGTGTAGATAACCTCACCTTGCTGCAAAGTGGAATAACCAGCATTAGGGCCTGGTGCCAGGTTGGAAGCGGGCAAGCTTCCATTCAGCATGTGGTAACGCAGTACGGCACGCAGGGTAGGCAGCGGCAGTGCCGTACCCACATTACCGGCATTGATACCAATGGCTGCAAAGGCAGCATTGGTAGGCGCAAAAATCGTTTTGAAGCCCAGATAATCGAAGGTTGAATCCATACCGGTTGCTTTTAGAGCGGCTACAAACACGCTCAGGTCGTCCTGCTTCTCCGCAACCTTAACAATATTGTCGGTTATTCCGGGCGGATCATTGTCAAAGCGGCCCCGTTTGTCGCAACTGCTTAACAGTAAAAGCAACGCTAGGGTTACACTGCTTAGAATGTATTTCTTCATTGTGTTTCGTTTAATGCGTTAATAATTTCATTACTGAATCAGGTTCCAGCCAATCATCTTAAAGTTTTCGCTGGGCTTTACATCGCCGCTGCCTTTCAATTCGAAAATGACACGCGGGTTGGTTTGGCCCGGGGCGGGGGGTCCGGGATTCAGGATACGCCAGCGCACATAACCAAAACTGCTGTCGCGGGGGATGGTGCATACATTATCCAGTAACTGAAAATGCACGCCGCTAACAGCTGTGGTGTACGTGGTGTTTACCACTACGGGTATTTGCAGGTCGGTGGTACGCGGCCGACCCACTAGGTTTACCCGCAGGCGTATGTCCTGGGTGTAGGTGCGGCTGGAAGTCGGGTCGCCGGACTGCACGGCACGTCCGAAAACCAGCGGAATATTGCTCAACAGCGGAAAGGGCAAGCCGGCCGGCTTGGCCTGATAGGACGCCAGGTCCCATTCTACAACAGCCCCCTCCCAAACTATGTCTTTATTCTTGATGCAGCCGCTCAGCACTACCAGTGCCAGCACTGCGATGGTAACGATGCTCGAAATTCGTTTCATATCATTTCAATGTTAGGATTAATAACCAAAGTTCTGCAACAGGTTGGGGTTGTTATCCACCTCGCGGATGGGTATGCGTGCCAACATGCGGAAATCGGTGTAAGCAATTTTTGTAGTAGTTCCGCGACGCTTTTCATCGAACCAGCGATGGCCTTCGAACATAAACTCAATGCGGCGCTGGCGTAAAATTTCGTTCAGCAACGCAGCTTGGGTGGTCAAGCTGTTGTCAAAAGCCTGCTGCGTAGTCGCATAATTGGAGTAGCGGTTTTGCTTCAGCGTTACCAGGTCGGCACGGGCACCATTCAGGTCGGGTGTCGGAAGCAGCGCACGTGCTTCGGCACGGGTAAGATAAATTTCCGGCAGGCGAATAACCGGCACGTTATCGAGGTTGGGGAAACCGTTTTTACCAATAAACTTGGTGCATTCAATACGTGCGGTACCCCGAGCCGGGCTACCAATTTCAAATAGCAGGTTGCGAGCATCATCGGTACGGCCGGTTATTGCAGTAGGAGCTGTGGCAGAACCGGAGAAACTAATGCCCAGCAGGCTGATACCGGTGGCATTGGGTACCAAATCACCAAAACCACCTACCACAGCATTATTACCGCGGAAGAGCAGTGTGGTGTACGAGGTTTGAAGCGATTCGTTTACTCCGGGGTTTTCGGCCTGATTGGCCCAGCGAACTTCGAATATAGACTCGGGATGCGTAGCGCTGGTCCAGCCACTAACATATCCAACGGCATTTGTTAACCGTCCGGGCATGGTGGCTGTTAACAACACAGAGTCGCACCAACGAATAGCTTCGGGATAGTTGGCCCGGTACAAGTTTACACGTGCCAGCAATGCTTGAGCGGCAACCTTGGTAGCCGTATGCGGATAAAAGCTTACAAAGTTGTTGGTTAATCGTGCGTTGGCCCGGAGCAAATCATTAATGATTAAGGCATATACCGAGTCGATGGGTGCACGGGCGGGCAAGGTGGCCACGGCAGCTTCAACAGTGGTGGGTGTCGAAAGCATGATGGGCACACCACCGCGGTCCTGGCCGGGTACACCCATACCAGGCTCATAAGCGTAGGCACGCATCAAATCGTGATAAAGTAATGCTCGTAAGAAAAACAACTGTCCTTCCCACCGATCGCGTTCGGCTTGCGTTACAACAGGAACCACATTCAGGTTGGGAATGGCCTGCAGAATCAGGTTGATTTCGGCGATGGCGTAGTAGGCAACCTGCCAGTTGTTAAAATGTGCACCGGGTTGGTTTTGGTTTTCAGCCACCAAACGACCCGATTTATTGGTAAATACAGCATTATCGCCCAGGGCCTCTGCAACAGCCAGCATATCGCGGCCGTACATGCGCAGCGATTTAAGGCGGGAATATACACCGGTGATGGCCGCTTCAATGTTTTCGCGGCTGTTCAGTGCATCCCTCAGCAGTACCGATTGGCGGGGCAAAATTTCCAGCTGCTTCTTACAAGAAACCGCCAGTGCACCCAATACCAATACCAGTGCAAGCTTATATAATTTGTTTATCATATTTCGTTAAGTTTTATTGTTAGAATCCAATGGTAATACCAGCGTTATAGTTCTTTGTTTGCGGAATGATACCGGTAGATGCACCTACGAATTCGGGATCATACCCCCAGTAATCCGAATAGGTGAAGATGTTTTGACCCTGTACATAGAAGCTCAGTGCATTCAACTTCAACTTACGCAATACATCTTGCGATACGGTGTAAGAAAGGCGAATGTCACGCAAGCGTACAAAGTCGGCACGGCGCCACAAACGGCTGGATCCGATGGCATGGTTGGAACCACCCTGCTCGGCTCCACCATCAAACGGACGGGGATACGAAGTAATTTGGCCGGGAGTTTTCCAACGGTTCTCGTATGCGAAACGCAAGGTATTAAAGGTACGGTTTCCGTTTTCAATCATGAAGTTCACCTGACCGTCGGTGGCCCAACGTCCGTATTCATATGTAAACAGTACATCCAGGCTAAAGCCCTTCCAGCTGAGGGTATTGGTTAAGCCACCCCAGTAATCGGGCTCACGGTCGCCAATGTAACGGCGGTCACGTGCCTGCGGCTGGTAGGTGATGTTGCCGAAGGTATCAATCCACATCGGACGGCCGGTAGCAGGATTCACACCGGCATAAGGAATGGTAAAGATAGAGTTGAGCGAGCGGCCTACACGCAGTTCGGGATCGCCGGGCAGGAACTTAAATCCGCCATACAGGCTTACCACATTGCTGTAGTTGAACGCAAAGTTGAAGTTGGCATTCCAACGCAGGCCATTGTTGGTTTTGGGCCGTAGGATTTCCACATTCAAGCCAACTTCCACACCCTTGTTATCCAGAACACCTACATTGTCAATAAAGTCGTTTTGACCGGTGAGCCAAGGTACCTGACGGGGCAGCAGCATATTCAGCGTGCGGCGACGGTACAATTCTACCGAACCCGTTACGCGATTTTGGAAGAAACCATAATCCATACCGAGGTTGATGGTTTCGTTCTTTTCCCAGCGAATGTTGGGGTTGCCTAACTGGCTGTAGTTGATGCCGGCCAAGCCGTTGTACTGTGAGCCGGCGCCAAAAAGCGACAGAGAGGGGAAGTTACCAATTTGGTCGTTACCGGTAGTACCGTACGAAGCACGCAGGCGCAACAACGATACCCAGTCGGCCTTAGCCATAAAGTTCTCTTTGTCGATGTTCCAGGTACCTATTACACCACCGAAAATACCAAAGGGGAAGTTTTCGCCGAAGCGGCTGGAACCATCGCGGCGAACGGTGGCCGACAGGCCGTAACGGCCATCAAATGTGTAGTTCACACGTCCAAAAATACTATTACGCTTAAAGCCGGTCCAAAACTGGCCTACACTTTCCGGTGTAGCGGCCGCGTTAATAGTATTAAATTGGAATGAGGGGAAACCGATACCGGCAGCGCTGATGGCTTCCTGAATATCGCGGCGGTACTCGTAACCGGCTACACCATCGAATCGGTTTTTACCGAACGACTTGTTGAAGTTGAAAGTTTGCGTGGTCAGGAAGTTGGTATTCCAGTTGCTTTCAACCGTACCACGGCCACGTACACCAAAACCGTCGTTGGTACGGGGGTCGCGATACAGGTTACCCTGCACCAGGCGATAGTCCAAACCGTAGTACGAACGGAAGCTTAACCAATCGGCCAGCTTATAATCCAAAATAGCCTGACCTACCATTTGGTTGGTACGCTGATAACCGCTGTTAAACTCATTTACCGCAATTACGTTTTGGTTGAGAATACCCGCAAGAGCCTGACGCGGCGGCAAACCAAAATACGTACCATCGGGGTTGCGGATGGGATTAACCGGCAGAATCAGCGGAGAAGAGAAGGCAGGGTTTCCCAAGAACGAGCCGCTTACGGCAAAAGGCAACTTTTGCTCAAAGGTACTGAGGTTGGTTTTGAGCGTTACAGTAAGTTTATTAGTTGCTTTATGTGTAATGTCGGAGTTCAAGGTGTAACGGGCAAAGTCCACTTTATTGATAATCGTACTCTGATAGCTGTAAGAGCCTGCCAGATAGAAAGTAGTTTTGTCGTTACCACCCGACATATTGATGTCGTAGTTCTGGATGCGGCCGGTACGCAAAGCGGCGCGCTGCCAATCAACGGTAGGCAGGGAGTTCCACACCGAATCCATGGTGCGCTGGTTAAAGCCAAGCGCCTGTGCCGTAGTAATTCCGGTTACGTTGGAAAGACCACCCAGGGCCCAAGCCTGCGACTCAAGGAATGTGTAATTGTAGTTGAATAAAGGAGCATAGCGGTTAAAATCGGCTTCAGCTCGCAGGTTCAAATATTCTTGCGTGTTCAGCACATCAAAATATTTGATGGGTTGTGTAGTACCCGCAAATACGTTTGCGGTAAACTTGGTTTTACCTGCTTTACCCTTTTTGGTAGTAATGATTACCACACCGTTGGCAGCCTGCGAACCGTAAATGGCGGCACTGGCAGCATCTTTCAGCACATCAATGCTCTCAATGTCGTTAGGGTTCAAGAATGCCAAGGGGTTCGATTGGGTGAAAGACGCATCGTTGCGGTTGTTAATCTGCACACCATCCACAATGAAGAGGGGCTGGGTTCCCGACAGGTACGAACCGGTACCGCGAATACGTACGTTAATGGCACCACCGGGGATACCGTTGTTGGCTTGTACCAGTACACCGGCGGCACGGCCCTGCAGGGCACGGTCAACCGACGCGTTGGGGAGGTTGGCTATTTCTTTACCTTTTACGGAAGAAATGGCACCGCCGGCATCACGCTTGCGCACCTGCTGATATCCCACAACAACAACCTCTTGGAGGTCTTTGTCCTGAGAATTGAGCGATACGTTAAAAGTGGTGCGGTTACCAATAGCCACTTCGGTGTTTTCATAGTTTACAAACGAAAACACCAGTGTGCGGGCACTGGCAGGAACAGAGAGGCGGAACGATCCATCGGCACCGGTGGTGGTACCAATAGACGTGCCCTTTACGGTAACAGATACGCCCGCCAGCGGGGATCCGTCCTTTTCATCGGTTACCTTACCGGTAACGGTCTTATCCTGTGCGGCCAGGTGCAAGGTGCACAACAGCAGCATGGATAACAGGCTTACAAGTTTTCTCATACTCGTTTTTGTTTTAAAATAAAAATGGTTTCCAAATTTCACGGGGTGTCAGGCCAGCGGGGTCGTTGCGTTGTTTACGGGTCATGTTTGGTTTTAAAGTGCCCAAACTTGATTTGGGCGGTCGCTAAAATAGGAATTCTTAACAAACTGTTGATGTTTAGACAACATTTTTTTAAACCTGCTGCATGCAAGTGTTAAAAAATTTCAGTTTGTTACAGTTTTGAGCCGGCCCGGCGGCCCAAACGGTAAACTGAGGTGCTGATCAGCAAAACCGGCAGTAAAATGAGGTTGGTAATCATGGCCACCAGCAGGGTAAGCGAGGTAAGCCAGCCCAGTGCCTGCGTACCCCCGAAATTGGAAAACAGGAAGATGATGAAACCGGCCACCAATACCAGCGAGGTGTAAATGATGCTGATACCCGTATGGCGGATGGTTTGCTTAACGGTAGGCAGCACCCGGTTGCCGTATTGCGGCAGTTCCTGCTTGTAGTTCACCAAAAAACGGATGGTAACGTCAATGGCAATGCCCAGGGCCACACTGAAAACCAACACGGTACTGGGCTTCAGCGGCACCCCCACCCAGCCCATGGTGCCGGCCGTGAGCAATAAGGGAACTATGTTGGGGATGAGGGAGCAAATAAGAATACGGAACGAGCGGAACAAATACAACATGGTTAGGGCAATCAGCAAAAAAGCCCAAAAGATACTTTCTTTTAATCCATTGATTATGAATCGGCTACCCTCCAAAAACGTAACACTGGTGCCGGTGAGTTGCACGGTGTACTTTGCCGTATCAAAAAGGCTGCCGGTACGGGCCTCAATGGCTGCCAGTATATTGGGCAGGCTGTCGCTTCCCACATCGGTCATGTTAACGCTGATGCGGGCCAGCTGGCGGCTGCTATCCATAAAACTGCCCAAGAGTTTGTTGAGATTGCCGCCGTTTCCATTGCCTTGCCCGCCCCTGGCCTGTAGATAGGGCGCCAAAAATGCCAGGTCAAACTCGTTGGGCAGGGCATAATAGCTACTGTCGCCATCGTAATATGCCTGCCTGGCAAATTTCAACCCCTCGGTAATGGCCAGGGGCCTGCCCATCTCGGGCCGATTGTATAAATATTGTACCAGCGAATCAATCCGCTGCAGGTTGACCAACTGGCGGGTTACCCCCTGTTTGCGCCTAGTATCCACCACAATTTCCAGCGGCATTACGCCCGAAAAATATTTCTCGAAAAACTTGAGGTCGGTATAAATCACGTCGCTTTGGGGCAAGTCATCAACAATATATCCCACGCTCCGCAGCTTCAAAATACCCACTAGCGAAAACGCCACTACTACTGCGGTTATGGAGTAAATGTATTTGGGATGGCGAAACACCCAGTTTTCAATACGTAGCAGCCAACGGTTAAGTTGCGGATTTTCGAGATACCGGATGTGCCGCTTTTTTGGCGCCGGCAAATAGCTCAGCACAACCGGAATAAACAAAAACGAAATCACAAAAAGCACCATGATGTTGATGCCGGCCACCACGCCAAACTCTTTGAGAATGGCACTATCGGTTAAAGCAAACACGGCAAAGCCAATGGCGGCGGCAATATTGCAAAACAGGGTAACAATACCCATGCGTCCCACCATGTTAACCAAGGCCTCTTCTTTGTTGCTGTTCTTTTTGTATTCGGTATGAAACTTGTTCAGAAAGTAAATGCAGTTGGGAATGCCAATCACCACAATTAAGGGCGGAATCAGCGCATTCAGCAGCGTAATCTTGTACCCAAACAATACCATGGTACCCAGGCTCCAGATTACCCCCATTACCACCACCGCCATGCTCAGCAAAGTGGCGCTGAACGAGCGGAAAAACAAAAGCAGAATAAACGCCGATAACAATACCGACCCCAACAGGAAAAAGCGCATTTCGTTGGCAATGCGGGTGCTCATGACCGTACGTACCAGCGGCAGGCCGCTCATGTGCACATCAATGCCATGCAGGGTTTCAAATGCTTCGCCCAGCTTAACAATAGGCTCCACCACACTGTTGCGGGCCTTGGAGTTCAACACATTTTTATTGATACGCACGCCCAGCATGTACACGTTTTCGGAAGGGTTGTATAGCAGCCCCCTATAAAAAGGTAACGATTCAAAACGGGCACGGGCTGCATCCAACGCCGCCTGCGTTTTTATACTGTCGGTAAACACCGGCACCACTTTCAGTTTTTCAGTAAGGGTATCTTTTTCCAGTGCCACGGCAGCGCTCACGCTCAACACATCTTCCACACCCGGCACATTCCGGATTTCTTTTTGCAGCCGGTTAAACGATTGAAAGAAAGAAAGTTCAAACAAACTGTCGGTTTGAAAACCCAACACCAGCAGGTTGCCATCTTCGCCAAACTGCTGTTTAAATGCCTGATACTCCTTATACTTGGGATGATTAACCGGTATGGCTTTTGAAAATTCGTAACTCAGCTGCACTTTTGATGCCTGCCAGGCCATGGCGGCCGTGGTGAGCAGTACACCCATCAATAAAACCAACCGGTGCCGTAGCACCCAGGCTCCTAACTGATACCACATAATAAAAGAGGCGTTTGTTGAAGAAAATCGGCACAAAGAAAAAGGATTTACTGCGAACCCTCCCTAAAACCAAACGCAAAGATTTACTTTTGAATCATGCGACAACTGTTGTGTATCGCACTCCTCTTTACCTTTTGGCTGCAGGCAGCAGCACAACTGCAACCCATTGGCCGGTGGAGAGAGCACCTCGAATTTCGGCCGGTTACCTGGGTCAGCGCCGGTACCCATCACATCTATGCCGCTTCCAAGTACGGCATATTTACCGTAAGCCGCGCCGATAATGAGATTGTACGCTACTCCAAAGTAAATGGCCTTCATGATGTAGGCATACGGGCCATGCGGTATCATCCGGCCTCTGACAAACTGCTGATAGCATACAACAACAGCAACATTGATGTACTGTATCGCGGCGATGTCATCAACATCCCCTACATCCGGCGCAGCAACATCAGCGGCGATAAGCGCATCAATGATATTTATTTTGATGGCGACCGGGCCTACCTCGCTACCGGGCTGGGTGTAATTGTGGTTAACCTGCGCCGTTACGAAATCAGCGGCACCTGGTTTATTGGCAACAACGGCGGTCAGGTACGGGTAAACGGCTTTTGCGCCGATAATCAGTTTTTTTACGCCGCCACCGAAGAAGGGCTCAAGGCTACCCCCCGCAATACCCCGCTGCCCGAAGATTTCCGCAACTGGACCCTGCTGAGCAACGCCAACGGCTTGCCGAACGGTCCGGTACGCAATGTTATGTTTGTTCAAAATAGGCTGTACGCACAATACTTCAATTCGCTGTACGTGCGCAACGGCACCAACTGGGACCTGGTGCTAAACGACGGATTCGAATGGCGCAGTACCGAAGCCGGCGAAGATGCCATTGTTATTGCACAGGAGCGTAACGGCTGGCAGCAGCGGCGGGTGGTGGTGGTACAAGCCGGTACGGCCACCGTAACGCAAATCATCGAAAACAACCAGCGCATCCGCTATCCGCTGCGGGCAACCAAAAACGGGAATGAAGTGCTGATTGCCGATGACGGAAATGGACTGGTGCGGGTGGCAGGTACTACTTTTACAACCATCGCACTCAACTCGCCCTACGGCGCCCTCGATGGCGAAATGAAGTTTTTTAACAATACCCTCTACGTGGCCGGGGGCAGTGTAAATGCCGCCTGGAACTATCAATACAACGGTACCGGCTTTTTCACGTTTCAAAATAACACCTGGACCGATTACAACCGCTTTACCCTGCCCTGGATGGATACGGTGCTGGATGTAATTACCATCGCCGTTGATCCACGCAACAATACCATTTACGCCGGCTCGTTCGGTGGCGGATTGGTAGAATACCGCAGCCCTACCGATTATAAAATTTACAAACAAGGCTCCCCTATTGGCGAAGCCATTGGCGACCCCAACAACTACCGGATCAGCGGCCTGGCCTTTGACGCCGAAAACAACCTGTGGTTCAGCAATTTTGGAGCGGCAAGTACTTTTGGCGTACGCAAAGCCGACGGCACATGGAAAAACTTTCAGGTACCGTTTTTGATTCCGTTTAATATGACGGGCAATATTTTAATTGATGATTTTAACCAAAAGTGGATTCAGGTGCCGCAAAATTTTGGCTTGCTGTGTTTTAACCACGGCAGCAGCATTGACAATACCGGCGATGACCGCTGGCGGTGGTTTCGCACCGGCCGTGGCAATGGCAACCTACCGGGCAGCTTCGTAAATGCCCTTGCCAAAGACAAAGACGGATTTATATGGGTGGGTACCGATAAGGGTATTGGCATTATCCAATGCCCCGGCGAAGTGTTCAGTAACAACGGATGCGAAGCATTGCAACCCGTGGTGCAGCAAGATAACTTTGCGGGCTTGCTGTTTGAAAATGAAGATGTACGGGCCATTGCGGTTGACGGTGCCAACCGCAAATGGGTGGGCACCCGCAATGGTGTTTGGCTCATCAGCTCCGATGGCAGCAAGGTATTACAGCGCTTTACTGCAGAAAACAGCCCGCTGCTCAGCAACGAAATCAACCGCATTGCCATTGACCCGGTAAGCGGGGAGGTATTCTTTTCCACTTTCAATGGTATTTGCAGTTACCGGGGTACTGCTACAGAAGGCAGTTCCAAAAATGAAAACCTGTTGGTATTTCCGAACCCTGTACCATCGGGATATAACGGCACTATTGCCATACGGGGCGTGGTAGCCAACGCCATCGTAAAAATTACCGAACTGAACGGCCGGCTGGTGTACCAAACCCGTGCCCAGGGCGGACAAGCCGTGTGGAACGGTCGCGACTACAAAGGCAACCGCGTTGCCAGCGGTGTGTACCTGGTATTGATAAGCGATGATGCCGGCATTGAAAAAGCAAGCACCCGCATTGTGTTCATAAAATAATACCGCTTGAACCAACCTCTGCATAAAACCAAAGGCGTTGTGCTACGTACCGTAAAGTACGGCGAAACCAGCCTCATTGTAAGCATCTATACCCAAAAGTTTGGCCTACAATCGTACATGGTACAGGGTGTACGCAGCGCTACCCATAAAACGCCTGCCCGTGCCAACTATTTTCAGGCAGGCGCCCTGCTGGACCTGGTGGTGTACCACAACGAGCGCAACCACCTGCAGCGCATCCGGGAGTTTCGCTGGAGTACACTTTACCAACACCTCTTTACCGATATTGTAAAAAACAGCGTAATGCTGTATATGGTGGAACTGGTGCAAAAAACCGTTCAACAACCCGAACCCAACGATGACCTGTTTGCTTTTTTTGAAGATGCTTTATTGCAACTGGATGCGGCACGTCCCGATATTACGGCAAACTTCCCACTTTATTTTGCACTGCACCTCAGTTCGTTTTTCGGTTTTCAACTAAGCTTGCCCGTTAGTAACACCTGCACCATACTGGATTTAAAAGAAGGGCTTTTTACCACGAAGCCTCCGGCTCATTTATTTTACACACAGGGCAAAACGGCTGACGCGTTACAAGAACTGCTTCGGGTGATGCAACCCGAAGAACTGACACAGGTACCGCTAAACCAGGAACTGCGCCGGCAGTTACTGGAAGTAATCGAAGTATTTTACAAGTTGCATATTCCCGAATTTGGAACCATGCGCACTACACCGATACTAAAAGAAGTTCTTAGCTGAAACAGTTATACTATTCGCTCCGCCTTACTGAAATCGTTGGCCACCAACACCACTCCCGGCTGCTTGCCCGGCTCAAAACTACCCAGCGAATCGTCCCACCGAAGGGCACGTGCCCCGTTGCGGGTTGCCATTTGCAACACCTGCTCCTGAGTAAGCGTGGTGTGCTGCAACAGGGTTTGCATTTCGGCGGCAATGCTCAACTGCCAGTTGCTGCTGTAGCTGTCGGTACCCAGTACCACATGGCAGCCGGCAGCAACCAGTTGCTCCACCGGCGGCAAGCGGTTTTCAATGTAGCGGTTGGCATTGGCACAAATACAGTACACCAGCTTCAGCCCGTGTTCATGGGCGTAGGCGTTGGCCCACTGCACGTCTTCTTCGGGCATGTACGTGTTGTGCACCAAAAACACGGTTTGGCGCTTGTTGAAGTAGGGCAAACACGAACGGATGCTGCTTTGGCCCGTTACCGGAAAGGGTGAGGTTTCCAATCCAAAAATGCGAAAGAACGCAAGGTAGGGCCCGGTGCCGGTGCGGTATAATTCGTCTTCGGCAGGATGCTCCTGGTTGTGAAACGATATGATGGCATCTTCGGTTGCCGCATTAATCAGGCGGAAGGTTTCGGGCGAAATGCTGTACGGGGCATGCGGCACCAGTGTTGTACGATGCGGTACCGGTGCTGTTGCCAAAGCCGCCTGCAGCGTGTGGGCTACCTGCTGGTAATGCCGCACATTTTCAACGGCTTTGTCATCGGTAAAACTCAGCACTTCTACAAAATTGTGCCACCGGATGCGGCTTTTTTGTTTTACCGTTGCCGTATCGGCGGTGTTGCCAATATCGCCAACGGCTACAATGCCCCCCCGGTACATTTCCGCTTCGGCCCGGGCTATTGCCTCCTGCACCACCTCGTCAGGAAATCCTCTTTTCTTAACCACCTGCGATAAAAATTGAATCAATCCGGTATGCGGGGGTATTACCCCTTTCAGGTGGCTCAGCTCCAGATGGCAGTGGCAGTTGATGAGGCCGGGCGTTAGTATGCCCTGCAGCCGCTGAACATCAGCACCCGCCTCCGCCTCGGGCACCAGCGCTTCTATCCTGCCTGCGGTATCGGTAACCAATACCAGGCCGGTGCGCAGGCGGTAGCCATCAAACAACGCGTCGGCCCGAATTTTCCGGTATGCCATAACGATTTCAATTAATTTTGCAACCCTTTGCCGCACAAATGTACGGCAGGCACACGCGGTTATGCTGGAAAAACTGGAAGCCATACAGGCACGCTTTGAGGAAATTGGTATAGCGCTCACCAATCCTGAAATTGTGAGCGACAACAAAAAGTTTTCGCAACTGAGCAAAGAATACCGTTCGCTCGAAAAAATTGTACAGGCCCGCAAAGCCTACCTGCAGGTACTGGCCGATATTGAAGCCTACAAGCAGGCGCTGGAAGGCAACGATGCCGAACTGCGTGAGCTGGCAAAAGAAGAATTGCCCGCACTGGAAGAAAAGCTGGAAAGCATGGAAAAAAACCTGCGCCAGCTGCTGATACCCAAAGACCCGCAAGACGACAAAAACGCCATCATTGAAATACGGGCCGGCACCGGCGGCGATGAAGCCAGCCTTTTTGCAGGCGACTTGCTACGCATGTACACCCGCTACTGCGAACGCCGCGGCTGGAAAACCGCCATTTTGAGTGAAAACCCGGGTACGGTGGGCGGATATAAGGAAGTGCAACTGGAAGTGCAGGGCGATGATGTGTATGGCACCCTCAAATTTGAAAGCGGCGTACACCGGGTACAACGGGTGCCCGCCACTGAAGCCAGCGGGCGTGTGCATACCAGCGCCGCCACCGTGGCGGTAATGCCCGAGGCGGAAGAAATTGACTTTGAGCTGAAAGAAAGCGATGTAAAGATGGAAACTGCCCGCAGCGGCGGCGCCGGAGGCCAAAACGTAAACAAGGTGGAAACCAAGGTAATGTTAACCCATATACCCACCGGCACCGTGGTGGTTTGCCAAACCGAACGCACCCAGCTGGCCAACCGCGAAAAAGCCATGCAAATGCTGCGTACCAAACTGTATGAAGAACAGGTGCGCAAACAGGAGGAGGAAATTGCCCGCCAACGCAAAAGCTTGGTAAGCACCGGCGACCGCAGTGCCAAAATACGCACCTACAATTTTCCGCAGGGAAGGGTAACCGACCACCGCATCGGCCTAACCCTGTATAACCTGGATGCCGTATTGAACGGCGAACTGGATGAACTGATAGAAGCCCTGCAACTGGCCGAAAACACCGAAAAACTGGCCACGCAGCAGTGAATAGATTGCATTGTATAAGGCTGACCGTACGCCCTTAAATGGAAATATACACAGGCGTGGTACGCCCATGTAATTTTACAACTCCCGGATGAATCTTAGTTGTTGCAAACGGCTGCTTTTTGCCTGATAGTATTAGAAGCTACCCATTTGGGGGGACAACTTTTACGCATAGAGTTAAGCTTTAGTTTTTGTGGGTTTGCAAGGCATACTGACCCATTTGGGGGGCAACTTTTGCGCATAGAGTTAAGCTAGCGCATATTACTCAAGATTTAGTAGGGTGACCGGATAAGCAAAACCCCTCATTTATAAAATTTTAACAAGCGGCAAGTAAACATTCTTGCTCTTTAAGCGTCATATAAGTGTGTCTGACAAATTGAAAGCAATTTTCTCATAAGCAGTTAGTTTTGGTTGCGGCCCCGGTTTCTACCGGGGCTTAATTTTTGATGTTCCAACAAGGATTTAATAATTATTAACAGAGCAAATACAAACAAACCCAAATAAAAAAAGAACTTTGTATCACAGCAATTGATTCAACTTTTTCTCATAAGCAGTTAGTTTTGGTTGCGGCCCCGGTTTCTACCGGGGCTTAATTTTTTATTTCAACACCTCAGCCAGTTTCTGTTCCAGCGCAGCGCCCCGCAAATTGTCGGCAATGATGCGGCCCTCGGGGTCAATTAGTACGTTGTACGGAATACCGTTAAAGCCATAGAGGCTAACCGCCTCGCTGTCCCAAAACTTGAGGTCGCTGATGTGGTACCAGGTAAGCTTATCGTCTTTAATTGCTTCCAGCCATTTTTCTTTTGATTTGTCGAGCGACACGCCCAGTATGGTAAAGTTCTTGTCTTTGAATTTATTGTAAGCAGCCACTACATTGGGGTTTTCGGCCCGGCAGGGTGCGCACCAGCTGGCCCAAAAATCAACCAAAACATACTTGCCGCGGAGGCTGCTGAGCGAAAAAGGCTTGCCGTTTACATCGGGCATGGTAATATCGGGTGCCATGCTGCCTACCCCTACTGCTCCGGCCGGGGCCTGTTGCTGCTTGCCGGCATTGGCCATGGCATCGCGATACTGCTGCACCACCTGTTGAATGCCCGCATGGCGCGGAAAGCGCTTGGCCAGGCCGTTAAACAAGGTTTCGGTTTCCTGGGCATCAGCCCCGGCAACCAGGCTGGTGGCAAACATGCTAACCATGGGACTGGCATCTTTTTCGGCCACTTCTTTTACGTAGTTGCGAAAAGCCGCTGCCAACGCATTCACTTCGGCACCTTTGGCCTGGCGCAGGCTGTCGTTGGTTTCTTGCTGCAGGGCGGCATTGAGTGCAAAGATTTTTTGCTGCGTAGCTGATAGCGAATCCACAAATAGGCGCAGGCGTTCGGTGGCCGGCGAGCCTTTGTAGCGCAGTTGCCGAATGTCGTTCCAATCGCCGGTTAACTGAATATTGCTCTTGTCGTTGATGATAAAATAAAGCGGCGCTTTTTCGCTGTTGGGAAAGCGCAGTTGCAGCAGCGATTCTTCGGGCGTTTTACCCTTTAAGGTAAACTTGCCGTTGAGTACGGTAACGGAGTCAATGATGTGCGGCGGGGTATTATCGTAATTAATCTGCTCCAAATATACCAGGGTGGTAGGCGCATTTTTCAGTTCGCCGGTAATGGTAAAGGATTTACTGCTGTTTCCTTTGCAGGCATACATCAAAACGGGCAACAGCAATAATGCAATAAAACGGGTCATGCGATAGATTTTAGGGTTTCGATAAAAATTCATTCAGTATTTCGTTCAGTAAACGGGGATCGGCCTTACCGCCGGAGCGCTTCATTACCGCCCCCACAAACAAGCCCATCAGGCCTTTCTTTCCTTTTTTATACTCCTGTACTTTGTCGGGCATGGCAGCCAGCACCGCTTCCACCAGCGGCCGCAAGGTGTCGGCATTTCGCTCTTGCAGCAAATTAAGTTGCGCCGCCCGTTCGGCAGGGGTTGCATCCGGGTTTTGCAGCATGGCGGGAAACAGTTTTTGTACCGCTGCCGTATGGCTTACGCTGCCGGCTTCTACCAAATCAATAATGGCGGCCAGCTGGTGGGGGGGCAGCGGAAATGCTTCCATTTCCATACCGGCCTCATTTACATACGACTTTACCGGCCCCAGCAACCAGTTGGCAACCTGCTTGGCTGCAGGCGTTATGCGGGCAGCTGCTTCAAAATAATCGCAAAGGGGCACATCGGCGCTCAGTATAGTGGCATCGTAGGCGGGCAGGGCATATTGCCGCATTAGGCGTTCTTTACGCTCGTCGGGCAGTTCGGGAAGGGTTTGCCGCACCTGTTCAATGTATTCGGGTGTTAGCATAAAGGGAGGCAGGTCGGGATCGGGCATATACCGGTAATCGTTTGCCTCCTCTTTGTCGCGTATTGCAAAGGTGGTTTCGGTACTTGCGTCAAAACTGCGGGTTTGCTGGCGGATGGGTTGCCCCGCCTCGAGCAAGTGAATCATCCGCTCCACTTCATATTCAATGGCTTTGCGCAAAAAGCGGATGGAATTAAGGTTTTTCACCTCTACTTTGGTACCCAGTTGGCTATCGCCTTTGCGGCGTACCGAAATATTGGCATCGCAGCGCAAGCTGCCTTCTTCCATATTTCCATCGCAAACCCCCAGGGTGCGCACCAACTGGCGTAACGCGGCAAAGTAGGCGGCCGCTTCTTCGGCCGTATGCAGGTCGGGCTCGGTTACAATTTCCACCAGGGGTACGCCGGCCCGATTGTAATCTACCACCGAAAAATCGTTGTACTGGTCGTGCATGCTTTTGCCCGCATCTTCTTCGAGATGAATACGGTTGAGCCGCACCCAGCGCTCGCCGGCCGATGTGCTGATTTTCACCCGCCCACCTTTGCAGATGGGGGTGGTATGCTGGCTAAGCTGGTAGCCTTTGGGCAAATCGGGATAGAAGTAATGTTTGCGGGCAAAATAGTTGGTGGTTGCAATGGTGCAGCCGCAGGCAAGGCCCAGTTTTACCGCCATTTCAACAGCGGCCTGGTTCAGCACCGGCAGTGTGCCCGGGTATGCCAGGGTAATGGCACTGATATGGGTGTTGGGTTCGGCGCCAAAGCCGGCCGGATCGGCACAAAACAGTTTGCTTTGGGTTTGCAACTGGGCGTGCACCTCCAGCCCGATAACGGCTTCGTAGGTTGAGGATACTTTGGGGGTCATGCCGGACAAAAATATCTGTTTTCAGGTGATGGAACGGTTATCCCTGTCACAAAAAAGTAGCGGGCATGGTGGTGGCCTACAATCAAACTATTACCCAACTAATAAAGATTGCGCATCTGCTTTTGACGCCTACTTGGGCACTTCACTCCCAGCAACACCGGTTTGTCTTCTCTCAGCTGCTTAATAACCCGGCTTCCATTTTCCTGTTTTTGATGCGGCAGCTCCCGGGCAGCATCAACATCCTTGCTGTACTTCCACGTTAAAACTGCCCTTTTCGTTTTTTGGCCACCAACCCACGGAGCCAGTCAAGGCTACTTCTAACAGCACTTTAGCCACGTCTAAAAGACATGGCTGAAAACATTAAGAACTCTTCAGGTAAGATTATTTGTAAGCAAAAAAATAAACCAAAAGGGCAGCAACAAAAAAAACAATAAAGACATATGGTTTAGACAACTTCCACTTAACGCTGAAATATGCGTTCAGTAAAAGGAGAAAAAACAGTCCTATGATTACCGGAACAAAATACCCTTTACGAACCAGTTCGAAAAAGCGAACAAAAAATAAATATGCCACTACAAGAATAAAAGGGATATATCTATATACTTTCACAAACATGATATAATTTTTGTCTGTATAAAAGTATAGAGAACGCGTTGTGCTATTAAACAAGTAAAAATAAATTCAGGTTTCCAAATCGGGAAAATACTAACAGGGCCAAAAAGTTGGGCACTACAGTAGTACTACAGCTTAATCAGGGCTGCCCCCGAGATCGGGGTGTAATCGATCTCGGGTGCCCTTTTTGGGTACCTTTTTGGGCAAGCAAAAAGGTACAAAATCTTTTTCACTCAAATTTCAAAGATTCCATTCTTTGATTTTGGTAATTCAATAGCACAACGCGTTATAGAGAGTATAAAATATTTTCACCTCTTCACAGTAACCGCTTTATCTGCTCAATCACCTGTTGCAGGTTCGAGGCATCCTGCCCGCCGGCAGTGGCCAGCGTTTTTTGTCCGCCCCCACCACCTTTTATTAACGGAGCCACCTGTTCTTTAATGAGTTTACCCGCATCCAGCGAAGCGGCAGCGGCATCGGATAGACTGATGGCAACCGCAGCTTTCTCGCCTGCTACGGCCGCCAGTACCACCACATCGGCCTGTTGGCGCAGGTCGTAACAGAGTTTTTTCAAAGCATCGGCGCTTTGCACTTCCAGCACTTTGCCAATAAACTGGTAAGCGCCCACCGCCTGGGTTTCGGCAAGCAATTGCTGCTGCAGGGCAGCCAGTTGTGCGGCCTCCAGCTTTTCGATTTTCTTTTCGAGCGCCGCTTTTTCCTGTGCCAGTTTTTCAACCGCCTTCAGGGGCTCTTTTGCTTTCAGCAGTTGGGCTATTTGCTGCAACTGGTCGTTTTGTTCGGCCAGGTAGGTAAAGGCTGCTTCGCCGGTAAGGGCTTCCACCCGGCGTACGCCGGCGGCTACGGCCGATTCGGAGCGGATGGCAAAGAGGCCAATTTGGCCGGTAGCGCCTACATGGGTACCGCCGCAGAGCTCCACCGAATAGGAAGGATCGATGATAACCACCCGCACCACATCGCCATACTTTTCGCCAAACAGGGCCATGGCACCCAGTTGCAAGGCTTCTTCTTTGGGCATTTCTTTAATGACCACCGGTATGTTTTCACGAATTTTTGCATTTACCAGTTGCTCTACCCGGCGAATTTCTTCATCGGTCATTTTCGCAAAATGCGAAAAGTCGAACCGGAGGTATGCATCGTTTACCAGCGAGCCCTTTTGCGCCACGTGCGTACCCAGCACCTGGCGTAAGGCGGCATGCAGCAGGTGTGTGGCCGTGTGGTTGTACATGGTGTGCAAACGCCTGTCTGCATCCACGGTTGCCGTAACCACGGCGTGCACCTGTGCGGGAAGCTGATTGGTAACATGAATGATGAGGTCGTTTTCTTTTCGGGTATCGGTAACCGTTATTTTTTCGCCGTTAAAGTCCAGCACCCCGGTATCGCCTGCCTGGCCGCCGCTTTCGGCATAAAAAGGTGTGGTGGCCAGCACCAGCTGGTACTGCTCTTTTCCCTTGGCTTTTACTTTACGGTACCGCTGCACATGGGTTTGCACTGCAAGCCGGTGGTAGCCCACAAAGCCCTGGCCGGCGGTTTCATTCACAACCACCCAGTCTTCGGTATCAATTGCGGTGGCGGCCCGGCTGCGGTTTTTCTGTTGCTGCATTTCGGCTTCAAAGCCCTGCTCATCAATGGTAAGCCGGTGTTCGGCCGCAATAAGGCGGGTAAGGTCTAACGGAAACCCGTAGGTATCAAACAGCTCAAATGCCTCCCGGCCGGGTATTACGCCATTGGAGGCAGCGGCTGCGGCCACAATATCGTCAATGCGTTTCAGGCCTTTATCGAGTGTTCGCAAAAAGGCTTCTTCCTCTTCTTTCACCACTTTTTGTACAAAGGCTTCCTGCGCCTTCAGTTCGGGAAACACATGGGCAAACTGTGTAGCCAGTAGCGGCACCAGTTGGTACAGCAGCGGCTGCTTGTAATGAAGGTAGGAATAGTAGTACCGTACGGCCCGGCGCAGGATGCGCCGAATCACATAGCCAGCACCGTTGTTGGAGGGTAATTGCCCATCGGCAATGGTGAAACTGATAGCCCGAATGTGGTCGGCCAGCACCCGGAAGGCAATGTCGGAACGGCTGTCGGTATTGCCGTACCGATTGCCGGTAATTTGCTCTACGGCTGCAATTGTGCCGGTAAACAAATCGGTATCGTAGTTACTTTGTTTGCCCTGCAGTACCCGTACCAGGCGCTCCAGACCCATACCCGTATCAACATGTTTGGCGGGCAGGGGCTCCAGGCGGCCATCTTTCAGGCGATTGTATTGTATGAATACGTTGTTCCAGATTTCAATTACCTGCGGATGGTCTTTATTGACCAGGGTTTTGCCATCTACCCGCCTGCGTTCTTCATCGCTGCGGCAATCCACATGTATTTCGGTGCAGGGGCCGCAGGGGCCGGTATCGCCCATTTCCCAAAAATTGTCTTTTTTGCTGCCCAGCAAAATCCGGTCTTCGGCAATATGCCGCTTCCAGCAGGCATAGGCCTCGTCATCTTTGGGCAATCCTTCCTGGGCATCGCCTTCAAATACCGTAACATACAGCCGGTCTTTGCTAATGCCGTACACTTCGGTAAGCAGCTCCCAGCTCCAGGCAATGGCTTCTTCTTTAAAGTACCCCCCCTCCGGACGGGCCGGATCGCCAAAGCTCCAGTTGCCCAGCATTTCAAACATGGTGTGGTGGTAGGTATCCACGCCCACTTCTTCCAGGTCGTTGTGCTTGCCGCTTACCCGCAGGCATTTCTGCGTATCGGCAACACGGGGGTACGGGGCGGGCTTGTTGCCCAGAAAATAATCTTTAAACTGGTTCATGCCCGCATTGGTGAACAAAAGGGTGGGATCGTTTTTCACCACAATGGGGGCAGAAGGAACTATGACATGCTGCCGGGCAGCGAAGAAATCGAGAAACTGCTGGCGTATTTGTGCGGCCGAAATCATAGAAATGCGTTTTGGGTTGCGGTTAACAAGGGTACACCTATCTTTGCTAACCTCTGAAAATTGCGTGGGCAAAGGTACGGGAAAGCCTTGCTTGGCCCCACAGCGCATTGCCTGTATGAAAAAAATCAAGTATTTCTATAACACGCAAACGCTCCGCTACGAAAAGCTGGTTACCCCCCTTCGGGTAAAATTGTTGCGTGTATTTGGCTTTGTGGCAGCTGTGGCCGTAACCGGGTTTGCCTTTACGCAACTGACATACCGCTATTTTCCCAGCGCCAACGAGCAGCGCCTGATGCGGGAAAACGAGCGCCTGCAAGAGAAGTTTGCGCTGGTACAGCAAGAGCTGCAGCAGCTAAGCCGCCAGCTTCGCGAAATTGAGAAACGCGACAATGATGTGTACCGCTCCATTTTTGAAGCCAGCCCCATACCCGACAGCGCCCGCTCCAAAATGCTGGAAAAACAGCAGGAAGACCGCCTCATTGCCAGCCTGAGCGATGAAGAGCTTAACAGTTCCATCGTTTTTCAGATAAAAAACCTGCGCAGCCGCCTGGCCGCCCAAACCGCTTCGTTCAATGCCATTGAAGCCATGGTAAAAAATAAGGAAGCGTTGCTGGCCGCCACGCCCGCCATACAACCCGTTAACAATAAAGATTTAAACCGCCTGGCATCGGGCTTTGGCTACCGCATCGACCCCATTTACAAAACCACTAAGTTTCATGCCGGCCTCGATTTTGCGGCTCCGCAAGGCACGCCGGTATATGCCACTGCCGATGGCATTGTAAAACTGGCCGGCAATACCGGCGATGGCTATGGCAACCATGTTATCATCAACCACGGCTATGGCTATCAAACCCTTTACGGGCACCTGTTCCGCATTAAGGCCCGGGTGGGCCAAAAAGTGAAACGCGGCGAGGTGATTGGCTGGGTGGGCAGCACCGGGAAAAGCACGGGGCCGCACCTGCATTACGAAGTGCATAAAAACGGGCGGCCGCTCGACCCCATCTACTTTTTCTATAACGACCTTACCCCCGAGCAGTTTGACCGTATGCTGAAAATTGCCGCCACGGGCAACCAAAGTTTTGATTAACAAAAACAGCAATAGGATTTTTGATTAGTCGCTGTTTTTGCTAAGTAACAACACATTAATACCTTCTGCGCAACGCAAACAACTGAACTTATACAGCTGAAAATATGTAAATTTGAAAGAGCTTCGTTTACATACAATGGACGTACATGAATTACAATGTGTAAACACAAGTAGATTTCGTCCATTAAAAAGAAACGTAAGCCTTTTTATCGTTTTGCTAAATATTTCTACATATGGTAACGGTACATCCACAATACATAACCGACAGTAAAGGGAAAAAGATATCTGTCATCCTTTCCATTAAAGACTTCAATGCCATTATGGAAGAACTGGAAGCGTTAGAGGACATAAAAATGTACGATGCGGCAAAAAAATCAAAAGAGCCCTCCATTGCCATTGACGAAGCCTTTAAAATAATTGAGGTCAAACGCAGCAAAAAATAATGGCTTATCAAATTTTTTTAAAAAAGCGTGCCATAAAAGCACTTGAGAAAATTAATGAGCCTTATTATTCTCAAATTAAGCAAGCTATTTACAAACTGGCCCACACACCAAGGCCATCGGGTTATATAAAACTAAAAGGAAGAGAAGCTTATCGCATACGGGTAAGCGACTACCGCATCATATACGAAATTTTTGATGACGTACTTGTGGTAGAAGTAATAGACATCGGACACAGAAAAAACATTTACGAATAAGCCGGTTGTAATAATCGGCAGCAAGTTCTGCAAACCGCCCAACAAAAGTTATTTTTGTTCTCAAACAACGCTCTTGGCCAAACACGTTCAAATAGCATTTGACTTTGATGCGGCAAAAACGCCTGAACCGGCCGCGCCTGCCGAACAGGCTCTGCCCACCCCTGCCCAAGAGAAAACCAACATATCCGAAAATGCCGGAGCTACCGCTACTGGAACCACCGCCCCCGCCAAAACCCGGCGGGGACGCAAAAGCTTGCGGCAGATGGAAGAAGAAGCAAAGTTTATCGAGCTGCCTCCCGATGAGGTATTGCAACTGAAACTGTACCACAGCATAACTGAAGTGTGCCAGATGCTGCAGCTGAACCCTTCAACCCTGCGCTATTGGGAAACAGAGTTCCGCCAATTGAAACCCCGCAAAAACGGTAAAGGAGACCGCTTTTATACGTTTGCCGACATAAAGCTGCTGCACCTGATTTATTTTTTGCTGCGCCAGCGCAAATACACCATTGAAGGCGCCAAAGAATATTTGAACAAGTACAAAAACGAAGCCACTCAGCGTTTTGAACTGGTACAGGGTTTGCAGCGTTTAAAAAATTTCCTGCTGGCTTTACAAGCCGATTTGTAATAAAACCGGAACCATGAAATTTATTTTCAACCTCGCTTTGTACCTGGCTCTTTCGGCAACGGTTGTTGCACAAGTGCCCTTTGAAACCTCAAAAGACCCCTCGAACGGACAAAAAACGCTGAAGGGAATTATCAGTCGGGAAGTACTGCAGCAAGAACCCGAATTCAGCTGGATGCAGAAAGACATCAGCTGGTACAAGCCCAATGCGGAATGCCTGGCCCTGTTGCCGCAACTGCAAGACAGTATTTATTTTATCGTTTTTGCCGGCACCTGGTGCGAAGATTCGCACAATGTTATACCGCAGCTTTTTAAGTTGCTGGACCAGGCAAAAATTCCCATGAGCCATGTAAGTATAGTGGGAGTTGACAGGCAGAAGAAAACACTGGGTAACCTCAGTGAAGCGCTGGGTATCGCCCATGCGCCAACGATACTTGTTATGAAAAAGGGGAAGGAAGTGGGCCGCATCGTGGAATACGGCAAGTACGGCATTTACGATAAAGAGCTGGCCGAAATACTGCAGGCGGCGAAAAAATAATCCCCTTTTCAGCTGCTTTCTTACCGGGCAATCTTGCTGGCACAAAAAGTCGTGTGCACAATGCGTATGTACTTTAGGCATTTTTAAAACATAACCATAAATGAGTGAGACAGAGGATTAATCGTCCTAAAAAGTTAATTTTATGTTAAATACGAGAGGGGGGGGTAACAATAACCGGCCTAATATCTTTGAAAAAAAATTCACATGGAAAGAACATCTCATTTTTTATTGATTTGCACATTTTTTTTACTTTCCGCATCATGCAATAAACAAGAAGACACTGATCTTTCTTACACTGCTTTTCGTAATGAAAAAGACCTTGAAGTTATATTTATTAACGCGTTTGAAATTAAAAAGAAGTTAAGCACAAATGATGCTGCACTTCCATATACAGAATTAGAGATGATAATTTCAGCTAGCCGCAATTTGGAAAACAAGTATGGCAAAGACCGTCTATTAGAATATGTTAATTTATTAGTGAAAGAAGGAAACGGAAATAAGGCTGAAAATCAAAATGGGACCTTTACTGATTTACTTGATGATGATAAATGCCACAGAAAAGCCGATGGTACTGTTGATATGGATGACTGCTCTTTACTTGAAACAGTTGGCGTATTAATTAAATCAGCTTTTGAATGTGTTAAACCTGGATTTGCAGCACCACAACAAGAAATTGAAAACTATTATAATTGTGTACAGGGTGTAGTTTGCAAAACATGTTAAAATAGTAAACCATGGATAAAAAAAATAAAAAAATTTTACTGCTTAGTATCGCAACCTTACTCATTGTTTCTTTTTCTTTTTGGTTTTATCATTCATACCAAAAATTAAAAGACACCTCACGCCTAACGCCGCAACAATACTACGAGAAATATTACAAGGGGAAGTAACCCTGCTACCCGCAAAGGAACCATACAGGCATTAAAAGTTGCACAGGACCAAAGGAGTACTGCATGTTAGGCAGAGATAATTCATAGGTCACGGGTTATGCACCAATGAGTTTTTGTAAAACGCAACGTCGAATTTAGGAGACGTTGCAGAGAAGTGAGAAATAAAAATTCACCCTGCTAAAAAGTGTATGCCTGCACCACACCGTTTACCAGCACATACATGCGGCCCGGCGTAAACACTACTTTCTGTCGCTTTTCGGTACCCGGTGGCAGGGCCACGATACGCTCATTAAGTGTGCCCATGGTATACAGCAGCAGCTCGTTACCACGGATGCCGGCAATGGTTTTGCCAAACACATGAAAATCGGTTAAACCCGTGTACGAGAGGCGGGTTTTAAAGCTGCCGTAAATATCAAATACATACACCCCTTTTTCGGGGTCGAAGAGATACACAAACCCTTCCTGATCCACAATTTTTACGGGCGAAGGAACCTGGTCGAAAATCTGGCGAAAGTCGATGGTTTCCATGAGTACGGAGCCATCGTCGTCAATACGTTTGAGTTTGTTGTTCTGCTCGTCGTACAGCCATATTTTATTATCATAACTCTGTGCAATGGCTTTTACCTGAAAAATATTTTGCTTGCGCAGGTCAATGGTGTTCACGATATTCATGAAGCGGTCGAGCACCACAATGGTTGAAAAGCTGCGGTAGTACAAGAGGCATTTGAGCGGATTGGTTACATCCATCGAGTAAAGTTTGCCCCAGCGCCGCACTTCGTTAAACACCCCCATCGAATCGCCGCGGTTGTTGATTTTTTTCAGGCGGTTATCTTTTGAAAGTAGGTAGTAGTTGCCCAGATTGTCCACGTTCATATCAGCCAGGTTGGCGCCCATGGTGCCGGCCGGCGTAAAGCGGATGCTATCCTGCCCTACTGCCACAGCAGCAATGAATACCAACATTATGATTGGCAGCAACCTCATGCGTTCCAGGTTTTAAGATGCAGTTCGGCACCATCGAATACCGCATAGGTGTTGTAGCGAATCCAGTCGCCCAGGTTTACGTAACGGCTCACCGGTGTGGCACCTTCTTGAGTAAGACGAAAATCAATGGGCAAATGGCGGTGGCCGAAGATAAAATAATCATAAAACCGCTGCTGCAGCACCTCGCGGCAGTACGCGATGAGCCATTCTTTGTCTTCGCCCAAAAAGGCATCGTCGGCATTTCCGGTTGCTGCCCGGCTGCGGTTGCTGCTGTACTGGGCAATGCTCATGCCCACCACCGGGGGCAATATGCCAAACAGCCACTGGCATACCGGGTTGCGAAAGATTTTTTTCAGCATTTTATAGCCGTGGTCGCCGGGGCCCAGGCCATCGCCGTGGCCAATGTGAAATTGTTTTCCGTTGAACGCAAAATCGCGGGGCTCAAAATACACGGGTATGTTCAGCTCTTTCTGAAAATAATCGTTCATCCACATATCGTGGTTGCCCACAAAAAAATGGATGGGAATGCCGGCATCGGTCAATTCGGCCAGCTTGCCCAAAATGCGCACATAACCTTTGGGCACCACTTTGCGGTATTCGTACCAAAAATCAAATAAATCGCCTACAATGAAAATGGCAGCCGCATGGTTGCGGACACTTTCAAGAAACTGCACAATACGTTTTTCGCGAAGCAAACTTTCTTCGGCATTGGGTACGCCCAGGTGAAAATCGGAAAGAAAATAAACGTTCTGGCCGGGTGCAAGCTGCATGGTTTTAAAGTTCGTCTTTAGAAATTCCTGCCTGTTTGAGAATGGCGTAAAATGTTCCCTTGGGTATGTCCTTGTTTCCATGAACAGGAAACAACCACAATCTTTTTCAGCTCAGGATGAAAATAAATATGATGCCTACCGGAAATACGCTTGCAAACAAAACCCTTTTTTTGCAGCAATTGCATAAGCTTTCCGGCACTTGTATCCATACAAATATGCTAATTAAGCCGTAAGTTGCATTGAATACTCAAATGTATCGGCGTCATCCGGAATGGGCTCTCCTTCTTCTTCCAAAACCGCCACATAAGCTTCTATCGCTTCCCGGGCCATTTGCAACGCGGTTTCCACCGAATCGCCCCAGGTGATACAGCCGGGTAATGAGGGAACAATGGCCGTATAATTTCCATCCGCTTCCTTTCGCAACACGATACGGAGTGTTCGGGTTGTAGCCATACGCAACGCTTCTATTGTTGTGTTTTATTTCTCAGGTACTCCAGCACATCGCCGCTTTCTACCACCGGTTTTCCTTCCACCGATCCGTTAAACCAGTAAATCCAGGCCGGTGTTTCGCCTCCTTCATGATAAACAATCGTAACCTCACGCCGGTATAAGGCCGGTTCGCCGGCTTCGGGATGCACGCCTTCATAATCATCCAACTGGCAAATGGCCCAGTTAAAGTCGGCCGGCGAGTGGGCAACATACAATTCGCCCACAATCCTGCAATCGGGCCCGGGTACGGCTGCCGGGTAATCGCCCAAATCGTACAGGCAGCCCTTTACCTTGCCATCGGCCACATACGTAAAGTGGTTTTTGATGTAATCAAAAAAGGGGCTCTGAAAGCCGCTGCGGAGCGAGCCATACACAAAAAGGTGCAACAACGGTTTGTCCATGCACTAAAGGTACAATGAGAAACCGCTATGAAAAAGTGAAAGCATCAATTTTACGAATGTGCGGCAGGTTATTCAGGCTTCGGTAAGCAGTACATACACTTCGCCGGGGCCGTGCACGCCCACTACCAGAGTTTTTTCGATATCGGCCGTGCGGCTGGGGCCCGATGCAAAAGTGAAGAAAGAAGGCATTTGGTTGCCATAGCGCTCCCGCAGCAACAGCAGCGCGTCTTTTACATCGTACACCAGCTGATGCGTATAGGCAATGCACACGTGTACGGGTGCATAAACGCTGGCAGTACGGCCGCTGCCACTGTTGCTGCTCAGCACCACGGTACCGGTGCGGCTTACCAGCGCCTCGCAGGTGGTTACGGCCACATCGCAGTCGGCCAGGTGGTCGTAAAACACAAAGCCCGGATAATAGCGGTGGATGAGTTGCTGCAGAGCAGCATCTTTACACACCAGCTTGTTCCAGTTATTGCGGGCAGCCAACTGCAGCAGCTGTTGCACCGTTTCCTGCTCGTTGGCGCAATAGGCAAACTTGCCCTGCAAGGCCGTAAATGCCTGCGCAAACTGCACCGCCACATCCTCAACCGGCGGATGAAAAACCGACTGGTTGCCTTCGCTTTGCGGAAACGGCACAGGCACCGGGTTACTCAGTGCCTGTCGAATTTTTTTCAGTATGTTTTCTTTAGCGGGCGAAACGTTCATGTGCTTCAGCTATGGGTTGCCGTTGGGGCCTCGTTACCGGCTTCGGCCGGAGGCGCTTCCTGTTTTGTTGCAGTTGCCGGTGTTTCGGAATTTGTTGCCGTTTCCGTTGCCGCCGGTGCTTCCGCGTTTGTTGCGGATGCCGGCGCTTCCGTTTTTGCTTCGGGCAATTGGGGCGCAGTTTCTTCTTCCAGCACTTTTTTCTGCTCAAACGGGCGCTTGCCAATCAACGCTTCCACATCGCTTTGAAACAGCACTTCTTTTTCGAGCAGGGCTTTTGCCAGTTTTTCCACCTCGGCCCGCTTTTCGGTCAACAGGGCTTTGGTACGGGCATAGGCCTTTTCAATGAGCTTCCGCACTTCCTCATCAATAAGCTTTGCCGTTTCATCGCTGTAAGGCTTGGTAAACACCTGATCCTGGTTGGGATCATAAAAGCTTACGTTGCCCACCTTTTCGTTCATACCATACACGCTAACCATGGCGTAAGCGATTTTGGTAATCTGCTGCAGGTCGTTTTGTGCGCCGGTGGAAACTTTTCCGAAGAAAATGTCTTCACTGGCCCGGCCGCCCAGGGTCATGCAAATCTGGTCGAACAATTGGTCGGTATTGTACAGGTATTGTTCTTTGGGCGTGTACTGTGCATAGCCCAGCGCCGCTGTGCCGCGGGGAACGATGGTAACCTTCAGCAAGGGGTAGGCATGCTCCAAAAACCAGCCGCAAATGGCATGGCCGGCTTCGTGATAGGCAATGATTTCTTTTTCTTCGGGGCTGATGAGCTTGTTTTTCTTTTCCAGGCCGCCGATAACGCGGTCAATTGCGTCCTGAAAATCGCTCATATCTACCGCAGCTTTGTTTTTGCGTGCGGCAATCAGGGCCGCCTCATTGCACACGTTGGCAATATCGGCGCCGGCAAACCCGGGTGTTTGTTCGGCCAGCTTATGGATGTCGAGGTTTTCCGAAATTTTGATGGCTTTCAGATGCACTTTAAAGATTTGCTCACGGCCTTTCACGTCGGGGCGGTCAATGCTGATCTGCCGGTCGAAGCGTCCGGGCCGCAGCAGGGCGCTGTCGAGCACGTCGGGCCGGTTGGTGGCAGCCAGGATGATGATGCCCGTATCGCCGCCGAAGCCATCCATTTCTACCAGCAACTGGTTGAGGGTGTTTTCCCGCTCATCATTGCTAACAATGGCATTACGGCCCCGGGCACGGCCAATGGCGTCAATTTCATCAATAAAAATGATGCAGGGGGCTTTTTCGCGGGCCTGCTTAAACAGGTCGCGTACGCGGCTGGCACCTACCCCCACAAACAGTTCCACAAAGTCGGAACCCGAAATGCTGAAGAAGGGCACCTGCGCTTCGCCGGCCATGGCTTTGGCCAACAGGGTTTTACCGGTGCCGGGAGGGCCTACCAGCAAAGCTCCTTTGGGAATTTTTCCGCCCAGGGCGGTGTATTTTTTGGGATTTTTCAGGAAGTCCACAATTTCCATTACCTCCACCTTTGCTTCATCGAGGCCGGCTACATCCTGAAAGGTTACGTTTACCTTGGTACCTTTTTCAAACAGTTGGGCACGCGACTTACCGATGTTGAAGATGCCGCCGCCACCGGGGCCGGCACCGGCGCCCGCATTCATTTTGCGCATCAGCAGCACCCAAAGGCCAATGAGTACCAGTACGGGCAATAGCAAACTGATAAGCGGCGTAAGCCAGCTTTCTTCTTCCACCGAGTCGGAAAGGGGCCGACGGATGTCGGGATTAGCAACAAAGAACTCGGTCATTTGCCGGTCGAAGTTGCTGACATCGGGTATTTTAAACTGAAAGTGCGGCCCGCGGGTTTTGTCGATTCGCAGGCGCGGGTCGGCCACCTGCCGGGCAATGGAAGGATCGTTAAATGCCTGCTCGGTAAGGGTAACCCGAACCAGTTTTTTATTGGTTACAATCACATAGTTCTTCACATACCCTTTGCGCAGCATGCTGTCAATAAATGCTTCGCGGGTGGTAGGCAGTGCATCGGGCGCAAAGCCCCGCATGAACTGAAAACCAATGAGGATGGAAGCAATAATGATGTAAATCCAATAAATATTAAAGCGAAACGCTTTACGGGGGTCTTTTCTATCGCCACCAGGTTCCATGTTGTTTCCTTGATTCAAACTCATCGTATTTCAAAATTAAGCCGCAGCGGCGGCCGGTAATATTACAATTGAGCGGCAGAAAGTTTTACTGTTGCCGCATTTTTTTAATGATGTTCTAACATTTCGGCATCGCTCCACATTTCTTCCAGGCGGTAAAACCGGCGTGTTTCGGGCTGGAAAATGTGTACCACAATGTTCACATAGTCCACCAGCACCCAGTTGGCAGCCGTCAATCCTTCATGCCGGTAAGGCAACTCGCCACACTGTTCTTTCACCTGCTGCTCCACATGATCGGCAATGGCCCGCACCTGGGTGTTGCTGGAAGCCTGGCATATGATAAAAAAGTCGGCAACTGCTTCGGGTATCTTGCGCAGGTCCAGACTTACGATTTCTTCACCCTTTTTTGCCTGTATGGCCTTAAGAATGGTTTTAAACAATTTGCTGTTACGGTTCAGTCGGGCTACCGTTTTTTTGGGGGTGCCCGTCGGGCTCAGCAGGGATTGTGTAGTCAAATGCGAAATAATTTAGTGAATAAATGATGCAGCCCCGGCCGGGGCGGGCCTTTCGGTTTACTTTTGCTCAAAATTAGTCAAACTTCACTAATTCATTGGAACCGTTTCAACCCTTTTCGCCCCTTATTGAGCTTGCGTGTGTGGACAGCACCAACAACTATGCCATGCAGCTGGTACATGCAGGAGTGGCACAACACGCACAAGCCATATTGGCGTACGAACAAACCCACGGCAAAGGGCAACGCGGCAAAACCTGGTACAGCCCCCCGGGCGAAAGCCTGAGCCTCACACTGCTGCTGCAACCCCGCCCCCTGCAGCCGGCACAGGCATTTCAGCTACTGGTGGCCGTGGCTCTAGGCGTACACCACAGCCTGGAAGCAGCAACCCAAAAACCATTTGCCATTAAATGGCCCAACGACCTTTACTGGAATGACAGAAAGGCAGGCGGCATTTTAATAGAAAACGTGGTGAACAGCCATAACTGGAACTGGGCCCTGGCCGGTGTGGGTATCAACCTCAATCAAACAACCTTTGATGCGACACTGCCCCATGCGGTTTCGCTGTATCAAATAACCCAACAGCGGTTCGATGCTAAAGCGCTGGCCCTGCAAATACGCTACCATATTTTGAAAGAACTGGCGCTTTTGCAACAGCAGGGCTTTGCCAACCGCCTGCAGGCATACAACCAACAGTTGTATAAGCGGGGCGAACGAATTCGGCTTCGGCAGCAGCAACGGGTTTTTGAAGCCACGGTGGAAGGTGTGGATGCAGCCGGCTATCTGGTAACCACGCAGGGCCATCAATTTGCTTTTGGCGAAGTGGAGTGGCTGATTTAAACATTTTTTCGCTTTTGCCCCGTTGGCATTGGCAGGCCGCAGCTTACTTTTGCGCCAATTAAAAATTCAACCGTATATGACCCGGATTGCAGTTGCCAAAGGCGATGGAATAGGACCCGAAATAATGGATGCCGTACTGCGGATTTTTAATGCGGCTGAGGTACCGCTGCATTATGAGTTTGTGGATATGGGCAAGTGGGTATTCGACAAAGGCTTTTCGAACGGAATGACCCCCGAAGCGCAGGCTACCATTGAAGAACTGGGCATTTTGTTCAAAGGCCCCATGGAAACCCCTAAGGGCAAAGGTGTGAAAAGCGTAAACGTTACCGCCCGCAAAACCTGGAATACTTATGCCAACAAGCGCACTTTTCAAACCCTGCACGGGGTAGATACGGTTTTCAGCAAAGCCGGCATACCCATTGACATTACCATTGTTCGTGAAAATATTGAAGACACATACGGCGGTATTGAACACATGCTTACCCATGATGTGGCGCTGAGCCGCCGCTTCATTACCCGGCCGGGCAGCATGCAGGTTATCAAATACGCCTTTGAAATGGCCCGCAAAAAAGGAGCCCGCCGCATTACCTGCGGCCATAAGGCCAACATCATGAAAATTACCGACGGGCTGTTTTTGGAGGTGTTTTATGAAATTGCCAAAGAATACCCCGAACTGAAGGCCGATGATGTAATTGTGGACGACCTGTGCATGAAGCTGGTAAGCCGTCCTGATTTGTTTGATGTGGTGGTGCTTACCAACCTGCAGGGCGATATTGTGAGCGATTTGTGTGCCGGCCTGGTAGGCGGCCTGGGCTTTGCCCCCAGCGCCAACATAGGCGATCATATTTCCATTTTTGAAGCCGTACACGGAACGGCACCTGATATTGCAGGCAAAAACATTGCCAACCCCACCGCGTTGCTGTTGAGCGGCCTGGGCATGCTGCGCCACCTGGGCCTCATGAAAAAAGCGGCCCAAATAGAAAACGCCCTGCTGTACACGCTGGAAAGCGGCGTGCATACCGGCGATTTTGGCGACAAAAGCATTCCTCCGGTAAACACAACCGAATTTGCCGATGCCATCATCGGCAACCTGGGCAAATTGCCGGCCAACCAGCCCCGGCCCGAATTGCCCGATATGCCGGTTACGCCTACCGTTTTCAAGCTGGAGAAGAACCCGCTTATCATGACCCAGGAGATGGAAGAAGAAATTATTGTGGGTGTTGACCTGTTTATTGAAAGCGCCGAACAGCCCAAAGAAGTGGCAGAAAAGCTGCTGGCCCATTGCGGCGATTTGTTCAACCTCATCACCATATCCAACCGCGGCACGCAGGTTTGGCCCAAGGGCAGCGTATTTACCAACCTGGTAAACCAATACCGCTGCCGTTTTGAAAGTGTGGGCGAAGCACCGGTAACCCAGGTAGATATACTGGAGTTGCAAAAGCGGGTGATTAATGACTTTAAAATTTGTTCCACCGAATTGCTGAATATGTGGCAGGGCAAAAAAGCGTACAGCCTGGCACAGGGTCAGTAAAAAGCATTTACACAAATACATAGGAGCCGATTTCAACCGGCTCCTTTTCTTTTTGCCGGGCAGCCACTTCAAACGGATTGTTGTAATAACCAAACCGGATGCTGTACCAGGCATACAGCAGCACAAAAGGCACCCATCCATACCGGCTTACCTGCTCAATATGGGCCAGTTCGTGCCGCAACCATCCCGGGTTTTGTAAAAACTGTTCTCGTGTTGCCCCCCACACATGTATGCTACGACCCCACACCATGGCTACGGCCGACTTACTTCCCAAAAAGAAAGCAGCCAGCCGGGCCAGCCATGAATTTTCGCGAATGCGCACCCGTTTTTGATTTGGAACAGCCGCCATGCCTTAAAAATACTACTGCATAAACAATAAGAGTTCACCCCTAAATACACAAATTGCATCTTTCAAAAATTCGTGGTTCAAAAGGGTTCCGATAACTTTACACAGTCAAATCCGATATCAGAAAAACACACATCCAAATCCTGAACAACCGGATCCAATACCGCTGATGCGAACCACCCATTATCTGAGAAAAGCCGGATCCCAATCCTACCAAAAACCAGGCAACTCCTATAAGGAAGATACCATGGAAGAAATCCGTTCTTACGAAGAGCAAAGCTTATCCGAACCGGAAAGAAATTAAAAACAGGCTGTCTGGCAATGCAGGCAGCCTGTTTTATTGTAACGAAGTGTTTTTGTTGCATCCATCAACGAATAGCACTACCGATGCGCCTCTTCCGTGCAGCGCTCGGTAATTTCATGAAATATGTCGTGCGCCCGGGTAATTTCTTTCAGCAACACCGCATCCGGTTTTTTATCCTGAACGGCTTTTTGTACTACCGTACATTGTTGCACCAGTTTTTTCAATAAAGGCGCGGTTACTCCGGCATCGTACCCCTTGGGCACGGGCGATTGCTGCCATGCTTTTGCGGCCATGAGCAAATGATTGGCATGCGCTTTAAGCGGAGCGAAGTCGTTTTTTTCGGCCGCATGGTAGGTTTTGCTCATAACCGCATGAAACTCCTGCATGGCGGGCCATGCAGTTTTTTCCTGAGCTGTTGCCAACAAGGCTGCTGTGGTTAGTAAGACGAAAATTGCAAGTGATTTTGTGAAGTGTAACATAACGTTATTTTTTAAGTGTTAGAAATGATAAACCATCATGACAATAAACGAACGGCCCGGCGCATTCAGTGGCTGTTGCGCATTGATATACCGGCTCAAATGTTCGCGATAGGTTTTGTTGAGCAAATTAGCTGCCGCAATATGCAACTGCAGTTGTTTAACCGGGTGCATTGTAACTCCCACATCAATTGTTGAAAACTCCTTTGTACGTCGTTCACCAAAATCGGGAGCCACACGGTTTTGCGCAGCTACATAGCGCACCAGCGCATACGGCTGCCACTTGCCGTTTTGCAGCGGAGCCTCCCAGCGGAAGCGTGCATCCAACGGTGCTATTTCGGGCAGGGGATTACCGGTTATGGTGTTTCTACCCCAGGTGTACGCAATCGTTACATTTTGTTGCAGTACGGGCAGCCAGCGCTGTGTCCAGCTCAGCTCAAAGCCATGGAGCCTTGCCTGCTTTACATTGATGAATTGGCGCACACCCGGCGCCGATGCAAATCGCGGCTGCAAAGCAGGATTGATGACTGCCGTAATGTAGTTGCGCACCCACGAAGTGTAAGCATTGAATTCAACGGAACCATTCGGGTGGTTCCACGCAACAGTAACATCCTGCTGCAAGTTTGCTTCGGGCTGCAGCATGGGATTGCCCACAACTTCGTAAGGATCTAAACCCACCGGCAAAAAATTGATAAACCGCTCGGTAAGGCTGGCGCTCCGTACGCCCCTGCCCAGCCAGGCACCTGCAAACACTCGGGAAGAAAACTGGCGGCTGATGCCCGCACTGAAGCTGGGGTTGATATCGGTTGCGGTTGTTGCGGGGTACAACTTGTTAAAGGCGGCAGCCACATTGTTGGCATCAGCCTGCACCGCGTCAACTCGCCCGGCAAACGACAACTTATACGCACCGGCCTGCACGTACCAGTCGGCAAACACGCCCGTCCGCCATTGCCGGGCATCCTGCCACACGGTATCGGTAAACACCTTTCCGGCCATGGGTCCCGTCATCATTTTACGCGTTCGGTTGCCGTTGGCTGCCTCAAACTTAAAATCGGCGCCGGCATACAACAGCCCTCCTTTATGCCGCATGGTAAATTCGGTGCGGCCATTGACGGTTTGGGTGGTAGCATGTACATGCGACAGTACATTGGCAGCGGCCGGGCGCAACCGGTTTCCCATACTATGGTCAACAAGCGAAGCGGCAACCTGTGTTTCCCACTGTTGGTACCAACGGGTTGTTGACCGTACTTTATACCCTGCCTGCAACATCCAGGTATCATCGCTCAGCAAGTCCATCATTAAAGTAGGAAACGAGGTGTTTCTTGAAAAGTTGCGCACAATGCCGGCCGATAGCAACTGTTGTGCTTTGGGCTGATAATACAGGTACATGCCTGCCGCGCCGCGGTTAAAGCGCGCCGGTATGAGGGTATCGTTCCCATCGCGATAGTCGCTTCCTTTGGAATACGATGCCAATGTATGCAGTTGCAACTTTTCGGTTCGAATACCGGCCATGCCTTCGGTACGGAAAATGGATCCATTGGTTTCGTAACCGCTGCTTACCCGTCCAAACGGTATCGGTTTTTCCGTAAACACCGGTTCGGCCGATTTGAAATGGATGACCGCTCCCATGGAAGGCCCATAGCGGAAACTGTGGGGCCCCTTCAACACCTCCATCTGCTCGGCCTGATTAATCATTACCTGGCTGGTGGGAGGGTCCATGCGGTTGGGGCAGGCTGCATAGGCGCTCAATAGTCCATCGCTAACAACGTTTAGCTGCTCCTGCTTAAAACCGCGGAATACCGGATCCCAACCGTAGGTTCCGCTTTTACGTACTGCCGAAAAGCCTGCAACTTGTTGCAATACCTGTGCGGCATCGTGTTGTATGCGGTCGGCCTGCTCGAGCTTGCGCATTTTTTGCGGCAACTTACCGCGTAAACCCACCACCGTTACCGGACTGAGCGCCTGCACCATCGGCTCCATCAACACCGTACTACCGGAAGCGTTTTTTAAGGCGTTGCCCGAAAGTTTTACATCCTTATAGCTGATATGGCTTACGTGCAAAACAAGGCCCGGCTGGTATGTAATTGCTATGTTCCCTTTATTATCTGCCACGCCATGCAGCGTGCCGTATTTAAACGATGCATGGGCAACGGGCAGCCCGGTTTCCGCATCGCGTACTGCCAGTTGCAACGGTTGTGCCTGCAAGTGGGTATGGAGTATGAGCAACGTACTAATTACAATGAAAATAAACTTCAGTTTCATTTTGGATAGTTTTGGACATGATGCTGCCGCCAACCTGCAGAGGATTACAGGCAACAGGCGGCCAAAGCGTTAGAACTTTAAATTCGAACGCGTCTGTTAAACATTAAGGACATTGAAAAGAAAAAGGATGCACCCCTGCATCAACAACATGCAGGAGGCTCATCATGGGTTACGCCAAATGACGGAAGCGGGGAGGGTGAAAAATCGAAAAACTGCGATGCACCGCAGCACCTGCATCATCGGCAGGCAGGCGCACCATCAATTTAAATAGTAAAACGGCGTTGTACACCGGAGGATACGAACGGGTGGATAGCACCTCTGTTTTTCCGGCGTGTTTCAGAATGGGTACGGGAGTAGAGGCATTTTCCTGCTCCGTCATTTTTTTACCCAGCTGACATTTACCGTTACAGCCCAGTTCGGGCTTTTCTTTGTTAACGCAAGCTTTCAAGTACACATCGGTATAAAGCAGGTAATGCACGGCCAGGAAGCCCTTACTGAACGTATGTGCAAAGAATGCCAGCAAAAATATGGATGCCGTTAAATAACGCATGCTTGTTAACGGCGCAAAACTACTTTGCCTGCATATTACGGAAGGTGATTTCTGTCAATTTTTTTTCTTGCAGCACAGAAGAAGCCAATCGGGCATGCAGATAAAAAGGAGCGTTGCAATCGAAAGGTTGATGCTACATGCACGATGCCTTTGCTGCCGTGCCCTACGCAAAAGGCGGGGTGTTCATTTGCATATTAGGATGGAACTTTAATGCTCCCTTGCAAAAAATTTCATGGAACTACGCCCCCCACAACTGCAAAATTTCGGCGGCGTGATTTTTGGTATCGGGCTTATGGATTACGTGTTCAATCACCCCCTTTTCATTGATCAAAAAAGTAGTGCGAATCAATCCATCGAACACCCGGCCCATAAACTGCTTGGGACCCCATACATCATAGGCCCGAATCACTTCCTTGTTTTCATCGGCAAGCAGGCGAAAAGGCAACTGGTATTTGGTTTCAAACTTCTTATGTTTGGCCACACTATCGGCACTTACGCCCAGCACTTCAATGCCGGCTTTTTTCAGTGCAGCAAACCCGTCGCGTAGGCTGCAGGCCTGGGCGGTACAGCCCGGCGTATCATCTTGCGGATAGAAATACAAGGCTAACTTTTTCCCCTTGTAGTCGGCAAGTGAAACGGTCTTTCCATCCTGATCCACCCCGGTAAATGCCGGGGCTTTCATGCCCGCATTAAGACTGGTTGCGTGATTTTTAAACGGCGTTTTTGCAGCAGCTTTTTTAGCCGTTTTTGACGCCGCTTTTTTAGCGGTGGCCGATTGGGATGAAGATTTCTTGCTTGCAGTAGTTTTTGAAGTTGTTGTACCGGCAGCAGCTTTCTTTTTTACGGCAGCAGCCTTTTTTGCCGGCGCCGGCTTTTTGGATGCAGCAGATTTGGCAGCAGCAGTTTTTTTGGTGGCCATGATTGCAGTTGGTTTTGGAAATACAACAGGTAAAATTTGTAAAAAGTTTGCAGCACGGCAAGTAATTGTTACCGGCGCGTAAAGCGGATAACCCGTTCGGTTACATTACCTGCCTCGTCTTCCACCCGCAGTTTCAACTCATGTTCGCCGGGCGGGCAATATTGATCCACCTTATAGCGGAAAACCGGCCCCAACCCCGTAAACATGAGCCACCTGCCATTCAACTCGGCCCTGAAATCGCGAATTTCATTTTTATTATCGGCCACGGTGCAGGTAATTACGGAACCTGCCCCCAGCACAGCCCCCTCATACACGCCGGCAACGGTGAGTGTGGGGGGTACTTCATCTACTTCCAGCCACAGTTCGCCAAACTCCCGAAATTTGGCTTCGTACCAGCCGTTTACCGGTTGCGCCCGGCTTACCACGGTTTTCCCCCTTGCGGCTTTCACCATAATAACCCGGTTGCGTGCGCTTTCGGGTATGGGTTTGGTGGGACGGATGCGGTACGTGAGCGAATCGTGTACGGGAATTAGCGGCGTATGCATTACGTGCATGTTTGATACGGCTGCCGCATTGGTTTTGTAATTGTAAACAAAACGGAAGCCGTCGTAAAAACTCCGCTCAGTGCTTACCATCTGCACATCATCGCGTTCAAACACGTTAATTTGATTGGGGGCCATGTAGCGGCTGTCGCGTTCGGTACTGATAACGGAGGGTACTGCACCGGAGCGCCGCAGGCTAAAACGCAAAACCGATGCATTGCCGTTGGCATCTTTCACTACAATTTTTACCTGGCGGGCAAGGGTATCGGGCAACTCAATCACCCCATCGCCCCGGGTGTAGTAAATGGGCAACCGGTCGCCGGGCAGCGGGGTAAGATGCTGCAAGTAGGCACCCCCGCCGGTCTTGATGCGATAATCAATGTGCGCATTTAAATAGCGGGTTTGTACGTAATCAATTCCATCCAGCCGAAAGCCGCTGACGGGTTCATTGTCAACGTAAACCACCGCTTCAAAAATGCCATTATTATTGGGCACACCGGTTACCCGGTCGGTGGCCACAAGTGCAAAGCTCACCCGGTTGCTGTTGGTAACAACCGTTCCGCCCGCCAGCGTATAGCCATCGGCAGTACGTACGGGCTGCAGCATGCGGGGCGTTTGCTCGTAGGTACTGCGGTTACGGTCGTACAAAGCCAGGCGAGTAATATCGGGTGGCGTTACGTCGTACACTTTATGAAACAGCAGGGCATTCAAACAGGCATCATCGGCTGTACGGCGTATTTCGTAATGCACATGCGGCCCTGCCGAAGCGCCCGTATTGCCACTATAGCCAATAAACTGCCCTTTTTTAACCGGAAAACGGTTGGGTGCAAACGCCACATCGCCACTCCATTTTTCTTTGGCATACTGGCCTTCCACAATGGCATCGAGCACCTGCGGCGGAAAGGTGTTCATGTGTGCATACAAGGTGGTTAAGCCATTGGGATGGTTCAGATAAATGGCATTACCAAAGCCTTTGGGGTCAATCTTAATTTTTGCGATATATCCTTCGGCCGCGGCGTAAACGGGCAAATTTTCGCGGCGCTCGGTAAATAAGTCCAACCCCATGTGAAAGTGGTTGGGGCGCATTTCGCCAAAATTGGCATTGAGCTTTACCGGAATATCCAGCGGATAACGGAAATAATTGGTGGGATAATGCAGGGGTGGAAAAACCGGCTCCTGAGCTGTACAATCGAAAACGAGTACTACCAATAACAACAGGTTCGCATAACGCATGGCGCAAAAATAGGAAAGCCGCCCGGGTACCGTGCCGCTAAAACGCAAAGCAAACGTGAAAGTGCGGCAGTACAGGCAGGTACCAACCGGTGCCGGCCCTCAACTGCTACGGAAATTTAGCCCCGCAAATACGCTCAATCCAATACTTTTGCAGCCAAATAGCATCCATGCCACGCGACACTTCCATCAACTCGGTACTTATTGTGGGCAGCGGCCCCATCATTATTGGCCAGGCTTGTGAGTTCGACTACTCGGGTTCGCAGGCGGCCCGCAGCCTTCGGGAAGAAGGCATTCGGGTTGTACTGATCAACAGCAATCCGGCAACCATCATGACCGACCCCATGATGGCCGACCGGGTGTACCTGCTGCCCCTTACCGTTGACAGCATTGAGCAGATACTGGAAGAAAATCAGGCCGCCGGCACCCCCATTGATGCCGTGCTGCCCACCATGGGCGGGCAAACCGCCCTGAACCTGTGTAAGGAGGTGGACGAGCTGGGCATTTGGGAAAAATACAACGTGCGAATGATTGGGGTTGATGTGAAAGCCATTGATACCGCCGAAGACCGGGAAAAGTTTCGCCAGTTGATGCTGGATATTGGCGTGGGGGTAGCGCCTTCCAAAGTAGCCAACTCGCTGCTCGAAGGCAAGGAATTTGCCCAGCAAATCGGGCTACCGCTGGTAATACGCCCCTCATTTACGCTGGGAGGCACCGGCGGCGGCTTTGTAAATACCAAAGAAGAACTGGATGCGGCCCTGGAGCGGGGTTTGCAGGCCAGTCCCATACACGAGGTGCTGGTTGAAAAAGCCCTGTTGGGTTGGAAGGAATTTGAATTGGAACTGTTGCGGGATAAGAACGACAATGTGGTGATTATTTGTACGGTGGAAAATTTTGACCCCATGGGTGTGCACACCGGCGATAGTATTACGGTAGCCCCGGCCATGACGCTGAGCGACTCCGCCTTTCAGAAAATGCGCAACATGGCCATTAAAATGATGCGCAGCTTAGGCAACTTTGCCGGCGGCTGCAACGTGCAGTTTGCACTGAACCCCGAAACCGAAGAAATTATTTCCGTAGAAATCAACCCCCGCGTAAGCCGTTCCAGCGCCCTGGCCAGTAAAGCAACCGGCTACCCCATTGCCAAAATTGCCGCCAAACTGGCAATCGGTTATACGCTGGATGAGTTGAAAAACCAGATTACACAAACCACATCGGCCTACTTTGAACCGGCACTCGACTACGTGATTGTCAAAATTCCCCGCTGGAACTTTGACAAGTTCAAAGGCGCCGACGACCGCCTGGGCCTGCAAATGAAAAGCGTGGGCGAAGTAATGGCCATAGGCCGCAGCTTTACCGAAGCGGTACAAAAAGCCTGTCAAAGCCTCGAAAACAACGCGGTGGGCCTTGGCTACTACGGCCAAAGCCTAAAGCATGCCGAAGAGTTGATTGAGTACATCAAAGTACCCAAGTGGGACCGCATTTTCCGTATTAAAGATGCACTGATGGTGGGCGTGAGTGTAAAAACCATTGTGGAAGCCACCAAAATTGACCGCTGGTTCATTTATCAGATTCAGGATATTGTGAACATGGAAAAAGAACTGGCCAAATACGACCTGGCCAGTCTGCCCGAAGATTTGTTGCGGCAGGCCAAACGCATGGGCTTTGGCGATGAGCAGATTTGCCGCATCATGAAAGACGGCACCGAAGATGAGTTGTACGAAAAACGAAAGGCGCTGGGCATTACCCGGGTATATAAAATGGTAGATACCTGCAGCGCCGAGTTTGAAGCCAAAACACCGTACTTCTATAGTACGTTTGAATGAGAAAAACAATAGGGGCCCGATAAAAAATCGGGCCCTTTATCTTTAGGCAACAAACCACAGCACAACATGGCGTTCTTTCCGCTCAAAAAAGTAGGATACCTGCTGTTCATTCCCATTTACTTCATTCTGCATAATGGGTTGCTGTATTATCATGTGGTTGACTTTCGCAACCTGGCCGGCTGGATTGCCCTGTGGCTGGCTTTGCCCATCGTTTTGTTTCAACTGCTGCAATGGCGCTACAAGCAGCGTACCAAAACCGCTGGCCTGCTTACCGCGTTTTACTTATTGTTTTTCTTTTTTTACAGCCCGGTTTACAATGCATTGTACCACACCCCTTATCTGCAATTTTTGGTTAAGATTTCCGTACTGCTCAGCCTTTTGGCCCTATCGCTGATAGTCGTATTTTTTTTTCATCGGCGCTTACAACTTGAGGCAAGCCGGCTGCCTACCCTGCTGACTCTAATTTTCGGCGTATTGATATTTTTTGATGTAAGCACTTTTGTGTTGCGGGGCGGCCGTAACCCATCGGTACTGCAGCCCGAACATGTACTGGATACAAGCGGACTTGTTTTTCAGCACCATCCCGACGTGTATTACCTGATATTTGATGAACATGTTGCTGCCCATGCAGCCAAACAATATCTTGGCATAGACAATCGGGCAACCGACAGTTTATTGCAACTCCGGAACTTTCACATCAGCTCCCATTCCGTAAGTGCCTATACGCATACCACCATTTCGCTGGCAGCAAATTTCTGGACTTCGGTTTTCAAAGAAAACCGCAACAAAAAAGTGGAGTTAACCAACTACCAGCTGGCATTATACAATCTTGAAAAAAATCCTGTTGTACCCGTACTGCTGCGCAACGGGTATAGCATTATCAATACGGCCGATTATAAGATTTATGAAACGGAGCCCGGCGTAAAAAAACAGCATCACTTTGGCAACATCGAACAAATTGTGCTCAATCAAACCTTTGCAAACCGTATTGTGTTGCAGATACAGGGCATCGTGTACGACCGTTTTCCGCACCTGCTGCAACAATCCGAAAGGTTTCGCAGCGGATTGCAGGCGGGGCAGGAAAATATTCTGCAAATACGCAACAACATTCTGAAAGCCGCACGTTCAACATCGGCACAACCGAAATTTGTATATGCGCATTTTCCCGTACCGCATCTTCCCATTTTATTCGATAGCAGCATGCAACCACTTTCAGCTGCATCCTATCTGCAGTACAACAAAAAAATGAGCGATACGGCTGCCTTTGCGCAAAACCTGCTGGTTGCCCGTAAATTCATGCTGGAGCTGGCCGATTCAATTTTGGCCAACCGCACACGCCCTGCTATTGTCATCATACAGTCCGACCACGGCTACCGCGGTCGCAACGGCAGTGCACCGGCTCCGCTGAAGCACGCCATACTATCGGCCTGGCACCTGCCCGCCGAAATGCACACA
This sequence comes from Lacibacter sp., assembly GCA_046297415.1. Taxonomy (GTDB): domain Bacteria; phylum Bacteroidota; class Bacteroidia; order Chitinophagales; family Chitinophagaceae; genus Lacibacter. The sequence goes on along the minus strand of JBKBIL010000002.1, from coordinate 183,344 downwards.
GCAATACCCGACGATTTGTATGCGGTTAACACCTTTCGCCTGTTGTTACAACTGCTAACAGAAAAATCGGTTCCACAGGTACCCGCAACACTTCGCACCCAGCAATCCGACCTCTTGCCGGATTAGCACCTTGCATTTAATTGTACACTTGTATTATTACTTACATCCTGAATCGAATACGCAGCAAATCCATAGCAGCAGCAATACTGCCCCGTAGCATACGCCAGGGTGGCTGCCAGCGACGTTGTGGCTTTTTGAGACTGGTATGCGAAACGGGAGCAAAAAACATACGGGCATTTTTTTGTACAGCATACGCTACAAGCAATACATTCGGCGCAAAGGCATTTGGTGGAATGCAGGTAATGGCTTGTTGCAACCAGGATGTCCGCATGAGCCGGTACGGACAATTTACATCGGACAATTTGCGCCCGAAAAAAACAGTCACCAACATACCGGCCAGTTGCGTAATTAATCTGCGAAAAATGTTATCATGATAAGTACCACCCCGAACTCCCATCAGCAAGTCGTACTCATTACGACGCAACCACATTTCCGCAAACGCGTCGCACGCCAGTTCATGATCGCCATCAATTTGAAACACCCATTGCGTATGACGCGTTGCTTCAGAATATGCTTTATGCAGCACGGGGCCGTGGCCGCGATTCACAGTGGAATGAATCACCTCAACATCCGGATATACTTTCGGTAATTGATTAAGCAGGGTTACTGTTTCCTCGTCGGTTGAAGCATCATTGTAAAAGCGAATGACGAAACGAATTTGCAATAGTTGAAACACCCTGCGCCAATCTGTTGCCAGTTGCCGAAGATGGGCACCTTCGTTATACACCGGTATTACAACAATCAGTTCAGGGTATTGCATGGGGTTTACGCTTAAAGAGAATATAGTTTTCGGTTCGCTTTACTTCGTCGAAATTTTTCAGAAGATAAGATTCCCATTTTTGTTGATGCAATTGTTGGGGCAAAGGTCGAATTAGCAAGTAATCCACAATCCACTGCGTTTGATATTTTTCCAAAGAATTGATAATATCATCAATTACTTCCGCGTTGGGATCAAATGGCAGCCTTTGCGAATATTGGGATACATACGTCCATGGCGAAGGCGAAAGAATGTTAAGTTCGTTATACAGATAAATGTATTTTGTAAGCCCCATGACATACAGCTGCCGATCTTGATTTTTTAAATGAATAAGTTCTGTTTTTAGTAGTTCCGCAGGATGAGGTTTTCGTTGTTTAAACAATGCCACCAACCGGCTTGCAGAATTTTTCCAAAATACAATAAACGTAACCGATAATATACCTATTACCACCCAAGGCTTAAAGAAACGTATCAAACTCCTGAACTCCTGGGTTAAAACAATTAATGAAAAGGATACGGTTGCACTTAGTGGCAGCATATAATGATAAAAAGCCTGCTTATCCACAATACGACCAAGTGTGGTTTTTATTATAAAGAATATAATAAGTGAACCCACAAAAGCCAGATGGAGGCTTCTTCGTTGGTTCAAAATGGCAAACCAGAAATGTAGGCCCAAAAGCGGCAATAAGAGAAATAAATAACGGGTATGAAATAAAACAAATAGCAAACTTGAAACCTTATTTTCAAGCGAAGCATCGCTGCCATAAATGAATAAGTTAAAACTGATAGACTCATGCCAAAACGCATAAAGCGCGTTTTGCAGTGTAAACCAAATAAAAATAGGCAACGAAAACATCAGAAAACCCGAAACCAGCTGCACGGCCTGTTCCCACCGGCTTTGCCAGAGTGTTTTTCCGGTTAGCGGTGGCGCCTGTAACCAATACCACACCAATAAGGGAATGGCCGGCAGCAACTCTTCCTGCTGCGTGTAAAAAACCAGTGCCGCCAGCAAACCTGCTGTAAAAAAGGCGTCCCGCCTTTTTGAGAAAAGATGCGCATACAATAGTGCAAGAAAACAGGCCGCATATTCACGTGTAAGCACGCCCTCCATTAATATGGAAGGTGTGAGTAATAAAATTAAAAACATGATGGGAAACGCCCAGGGGTAAGGCACTTCCATGTGACGGGCGGTACGATAAATAAAACAGGCTGCAATCCACTTGGCAAGCGCTCCCAAAATAAAAATTCCCCAGTGTTTCAACGGCCAGGCCAGCGCCATTAATAAAAAAATCAGGGGCGGCTTGTGATCAAAAAAATCCTTGTAGGGTATGGCTCCCTTCCAGATGGCCATACCTGTATAAATAAAAAATTGTTTATCGCCTCCAATGGTAGTAATACCGGGCAGTAAATGAAAACTCAGTAGCAGGGTTACCAGCAGAAAAAGCAGATAGTGCGGATATAAAGATCGGCTCATGCGTATTGCGGAAGAATGCGTGTTTCAAACAATTCCAGGGCCCGGGCAATGGTTTCATGCATATCATAATACCGGTAATCGCCCAGGCGGCCGGCCACCAGCAGATTGGGCGTTTGTTCAGCAAGAGCACGGTACCGCAGCACCAGTTCTTGATTGGCTGCATCGGGTATGGAATAAAAAGGTTCATCGGCAGCGCCGGCAGTTGCCGGATATTCGCGAATAATCAGGCTTTGCTGGCGGGTATAATTCCGTTCGGGATGCAGGTGCCGCGGCTCATGAATCCGGGTATAGGGTATGGCAGCCTCGGCATAGTTCATTACACTGGTGCCCTGATAGTCTTCGTAGGGCACTACCTCCTGCTCAAAGCGCAGGGTGCGCCAACGCAAAGGGCCGTAACAATAATCAAACAGCCGGTCAACAGGCCCGCTGTAAACAATCAATGCATCGGAATGCAACTGCTGGCGCACCGCAAAAAAATCGGTTTGCAACCGCACATTAATTAACGGATGTTGCAACATTTTTTCAAAAATAGCCGTGTAACCGTGCAAAGGAATACCCTGGTAACGAGAGTGGTAATAACTCTCGTCGTAATTTTTGCGGAAGGGCAGGCGATTGATGAGCGATGCCGGCAATGTAGATGGATGTGCCTGCCATTGTTTTTGCGTATAGCCTTCTATAAACGCCTCATACAAAGGACGCCCCATCAGCCTAATGGCATATGCTTCCATACTATCACCCGGCGGCACATTGCTCTTTTGTACTTCCTGTTGCAAAAACGAATCAACCTCGTAAGGCCGCAGGTTAATACCATAAAAGCTGTTAATGGTTTCCAGGTTAATCGGCAACTGGTACACCCTGCCCCGCCATGTTGTAAGTACCTGGTGCCGGTAGCTGTTAAAGGTTGTAAACTGATTGATGTACTTCCACACTTTTTCATTGGATGTATGAAAAATATGCGTGCCGTAGGTATGATATTCAATACCCGTACCGGCGTGTACGGCAGAATGGCAATTGCCGCCGATATGATTGCGCTTTTCCAGCACTAATACGGGCTGCCGTAACTGTGTGGCTATGCGTTCGGCAACAACACTGCCCAAAAAGCCACTGCCAACAATTACATAGCGGTACGCGCCAATACTCATGCAAACAAATATAGGCCTTCTGCCTGTGGCAAAAAGGCCTGTTGTAGTGCACAGGCAAAATGCCACTCCCAAAAAACAATTATTTTCGGCGCATGTACATTTTGGGCATCTCTGCATTTTACCACGATTCCGCCGCTGCCCTCCTTCACAACGGGCAACTGCTTGCGGCCGCTCAGGAGGAACGGTTTAGCCGTCGCAAACACGATGCCCGCTTTCCGGCAAACGCCATACGTTACTGCCTGCAGGAGGCCGGAATAAGCATGGATGCACTGGAAGCCGTAGCGTTTTACGATAAGCCCCTTCTGAAATTTGAACGCCTGCTCGAAACCTACTACGAAGTGGCGCCCCGTGGCCTTGCTTCGTTTGTAAAAGCCATGCCGGTGTGGATGAACGAAAAGTTGTTCCTGAAAAAACTCATACGCGACGGACTGCGGCAAATTGCACCTTACGATAAAAAGAAATTGCGCCTGCTGTTTCCCGAACACCACCTCAGCCACGCCGCGTCGGCATTTTACCCCTCGCCGTTTGAAGAAGCCGCCATTGTAACCATAGACGGAGTGGGCGAGTGGGCCACCACCACCCTTTGCAGGGGAAAGGGCCATGAAATTGAAGTGCTGCAACAAATGAATTTCCCCGATTCGGTAGGCCTGCTTTACTCGGCCTTTACCTACTATTTGGGTTTTAAGGTAAATAGTGGCGAATACAAACTGATGGGCCTGGCTCCGTACGGCAACCCCGAAGCCGAGGAAACAAAAAATTTTCTTACCGCCATCCGCAAGGAACTGGTACAAATTTTTGACGACGGCTCCATCCGCCTGAACCAGCGGTATTTTCAATACCGCAGCGGATTGCGTATGACCCATAACCGGCGCTGGTATCAATTGTTTGGCTTTGCCCGCCGCAACGAAGCCGACCCGTTGGAGCAGCGGCACTGCAACCTGGCTTTGGCCATACAACAGATTACGGAAGAAATAGTTTTGCGGCTGGCGCAGCATGCCCGTACCATTACCGGCAGCCGCCGCCTGTGCCTGGCAGGGGGTGTGGCGCTGAACTGTGTAGCCAACGGCCGTTTGCAACGGAGTGGTATTTTTGACGAAATATACATCCAGCCCGCATCGGGCGATGCCGGCGGCGCTGCGGGTGCGGCATTAGCCGCCTGGCACCTGTACTTCGAACAAAACCGAACCGTTCCGCCCCAACCCGATGGCATGCAGGGCGCATATCTCGGCCCTGCCGTTACGGCCGATGCCCTAGGGCAACTCATCCATACATACCAGGCGGTCTGCCACCGGTATGCATCGGATCAGGAGCTGTATCAAATGGTTGCCACGTTGTTGGCACAAGGCAAGGTGGTAGGCTGGGTACAGGGCCGTATGGAATTTGGCCCCCGTGCCCTGGGCAACCGCAGTATTTTAGCCGACCCGCGGCTACCCGATATGCAACGCCAACTGAATTTGAAAATTAAGTTCCGCGAAGGGTTTCGCCCCTTTGCGCCGGCTGTATTGGCTGAAGAAGCGCACAAATGGTTCGACCTCGAAGTACCCTCGCCATACATGCTGTTGGTGGCCCCCATCCGGCATGCGCATCGGTTACCCTTGCCGGAACAGTACCGGCAGTTGTCGTTGCAGGAAAAACTAAAGGTGCAACGCAGCACACTGCCTGCGATTACCCATGTTGATTTTTCGGCACGCATACAAACCGTGCATGCCAACACCAATCCACGCTTTTATGCCTTACTGCAGGCCTTTCAACAACAAACCGGCTGCCCGGTTTTAATCAACACTTCTTTTAATGTGCGGGGCGAACCGCCGGTATGCACCGCAGAAGAGGCATACATTTGTTTCATGCGAACGGATATGGATTACCTGGTGATCGAAAACTGCCTCTTCAACAAAAGCGAACAAACGAACTGGATGGACCCGAATCCAAACTGGCATGCAAACCTGTTAAACGACTAACATGGCAACAACAGAAAAAAAATTTTCGATCATAAAAAAAATACTGTTCGTATTCATTTTTTTGTTGCTGCTGGCAACCGTTGCCGAACTATTGGCGGCCCGCTATTACTACCGGCTGTACGGGAAAAGAAAACTGGCGCTCCGGGAAGCATGGATGCATGCAAAAGAAAGTTGGGAACAAAATATTGCCACACAAAAAAAACGGCGTGCCAATTACGCCAATCAGCAACGAGCCCGTCCGGATTCAAGCCGGGCCTGGAATCAGCGGGTTTACGACGAAATGCTGGAAGCCAATCATTTTGTATATGACCCCTGGGTAGGCTTTCGCCACAATGATTTTGCAGGAACCATTCTGAACGTGAAAAAATACGAAAGGCGTACCGTACCAGTAATTACCGGACACACATCAAACGACACTATTACGATCTGGTTGTTGGGGGGCTCCACCACATTTGGGTTTAACGTGGCCGACTTTGAAACCCTGCCTTCGTACCTGGCACAGCTATTAGCAGCCGACAGCACGCTAACTACGGCAATACGGGTACGTAATTTTGGTATCCCCTACTTTTATTCCTATCAGGAATACCAGCTGTTTTGCCAGCTGCTAGAGCAGGAACCAACGCCCCAATGGGTTGTGTTTATGGATGGATTAAACGATTTGAACTATACCCAAACCGCACCACAACGCACCCACTTTTTTTATCACCGCCTGGCCCACTTCATGGATCCCTCCCATCCCGAATGGGAGCCGGCCCTTCCGCCGCAATTGGCTGCTGATTCCATGTTAAAAACCTACCGCCACACCCAACAACTTATACAAAAACAAGCCAACGCTTATAACATCCAATGTCTGTTTATCATACAACCGGTACCATTTTATAACTATCCCAACCAAAAAAACGATGCTGCCTGCTCGCAGCAAGATCTCCCTGCCTTCCGATATGCCTACCCACGGCTGGAGCAAATGAGTAACCAACGGCCCAACATGTTGTATTGGGGCAACTTACTGCAACAGGCACCTGTTGTACCGTTTATCGACGCTACACATTATACACCCGCATTTAATCGGTATTTGGCCCAACTGTTGTTTCAGTGGTTGCGACCCCGCATAAAAACTGCAACATCCCATGCTTCATAAAGCAAAAACTGGCACAGTTTAATTAGCAGATGCTGTACCTTTGAAAGGCTTACACCACTTCTATGACGGAATTTCTGAAAGATTTATGGTCGTTTCTCAAAGTGCGTAAAAAATGGTGGCTGGCACCGGTGGTTATTTTCTTGCTGCTGCTGGGCGCCCTGCTGATTTTTGGCAGCAGCAGTGCGGTGGCTCCTTTCATTTATTCGCTTTTTTAACCGCATGAAACTGCAACCGCACCAACGTTCACTATGGGTTATGATTGCCGGCTTTGGGCTGCTGTACCTGCTGTGGCGCAGTTGGTGGCTGCTTATTCCCCTGCCCCTGGCTGTTGCGGGCTTGCTCATGCCCGGCCTGGGTGCCCTGCTGCACCGCGGCTGGATGCAACTGGCCCACCTGCTGGGCTACATCAACAGCCGCATTCTCCTCACTGTATTGTTTTTTTTGGTACTTACGCCGGTAGCCTGCCTGTCGCGCCTTTTTCGCAGGAAAAATCACCCGCAAGCGGCAGGCACCAACTTCATTACCCGTAATCATTTATTCACGAAAGCCGATTTGGAACATCCCTGGTGAATACTCCCCCCACAAAACCAACCCATTTTTCACTTTCCGGCTGGCCGGGTGTTGCGCTGCTGCTTTCCCTGATGCTCCTTACCCTGCAGGCAGGTTTTCTCATCAACCAACCCTGGGTGGGCGATTACTGGGAGCACCGGGCGGTTTTGCTCGAACTGCTGCAACACCCCTTCCATCCGCAGCACCCTGTAGTACGTTCTGAGCAGCCGCATCCCTTTTACTCGCCGTACCTGGTGGGGTGGGCATTGGCCGGGCGAACTGTTGGCGCCACGGTTGTACCACTGCTCAACACCATGGCAGTTACCAACCTGTTGCTCTGGCTGGGTGCGGTATGGTTGCTGACCCGCATGTTTTTGCCCCGGCGCAATACGGCCCATTCATTTGTAATTCTGCTGCTGACCCTCCTTTTTTGCTGGGGCTTCGATCCGCCCAACTACAGCAGTTTTTTTCACTTTGCCACCTTGCTGTATGTGATGCCCTATCCCTCCACATTCAGTTTTGTTGCGGCAGTGGCGGCAGCCTGGCTGGTGCAGCAGTTGCTGCAGGCAAACACAGCCGGCCGGCAGCAACTTGTATTGTTCGCTGCTTTTACGCTGTTGAGTACAGTGGTGTTGCTCACTCATCCGCTCACATTTGTACTGCTATGCATGCTGGTACTGATGGTGTACCTGCAACAGGCCCAACAGCGGCAACGCCGGCTGCTGGCCCAACCCGTAATATTTTTGGTGCTGGCAGGGGCAACCGCTTTTTTGCTGGCAGGGCTTTGGCCCTGGTACCCGTTTTGGCAGTTGCTGCAATATGCCGAAGTACCCCACCGCTTCCATGCCGATAGCCGCGAACTCTACTCCAACATTTACCTGGAACTGTACCCCCTGCTGTTGCCGGCGGTGCTGATGGCCTTGCAGCCACGTAGTTTCTGGAAACAGAAACTGCCCTTTGTTGCTGCCTTAAGCGTTGCCGCTGTTTTATTTTTTTACGGCTGGTTCAGCCACAAGTACGGCTGGGGCCGCATGCTTGCCTTTGCCACCCTTGTTGCACATGTACTGATTGTACGCTTTGTGCTCTGCACACCCAGCCGCGTCAAAGGCACCCTGATTTTGCTGCTAACGCTGGTGCTGGCCCTGCCGTATTGCATACAATCCATTGGCAGCCAGGTGTGGATGCTGCAGCAGTCGCCCGCCAAACAGCTTTCAGAAACAGCACCCGCTGCCCAATTGCTGCCACCGGCAGCCCTGGCCCGCCAACTGGCTTTTGTGGCACAACAGGTACCCGCCGGCAAAATGGTACTGGCCAATAGGTATTGCAACAAATACCTGCCCGGCTATGGGCTTCGGGTGGCGGCATCGGCCTTTCCAACCTATTTTATTCCCAATGCATCCGAGCTGGAATTAAAGGTGGAGCGCTTCTTCCAAACAACAACCTCCCCTGCCGAAAGAGCCCGGCTGCTGCAACAACTGCAGCCCGATGCCATCGTACTGGCGCCGGACGAACGTTGGTTGCTGCCCGAGCTGCAAACCCGCCACGGCTGGCAACCGGAACGGCAGGCAAACGGTTTCATCGTTTTCGTTCCCGCCCCGTAAGAAGCCCGGTTTTTTGCTTTGCAATTTTTTACCGAGCCCTACCTTTGCACCGCCATGGCAAATACAGTTCAACACAACGAGTCCATCCCCTCTTCCCGCAAAAAAATTATTGTGCTCGGCAGCGGCCCCAACCGCATCGGACAGGGCATCGAATTCGATTACTGCTGCGTACACGGCCTGCTGGCCATTAAAGAGTGCGGCTACGAGGCCATTATGGTCAACTGCAACCCCGAAACGGTAAGTACCGACTTTGACATGGCCGACAAACTGTACTTCGAACCCGTAAACTGGGAGCACCTGTGGGAAATTATTGAACTGGAACAGCCCTACGGCGTTATTGTGCAACTGGGCGGACAAACCGCCCTCAAACTGGCCAAGCGCCTGCACGAAAAAGGCATCCGCATCATCGGCACCTCGTTCGACAACATGGATATTGCCGAAGACCGCGGCCGCTTTAGCGACCTGCTCAAAGAACTGGGCATCCCCTATCCCAAATACGGCACCGCCTTTACAACCGACGAAGCCCTGGAAGTGGCCAAAGAAGTAGGCTACCCCGTACTGGTACGCCCCAGCTACGTACTGGGCGGGCAGCGCATGCGTATTGTTATTAACGATGAAGAACTGGAAAAAGCCGTACTCAGCCTGCTGAAGCACATCCCCGGCAACAAAATCTTAATCGACCATTTTCTCGACCGGTGCCAGGAAGCCGAAATAGATGCCATTTACGACGGCGAAACCTTTCATGTAATGGGTGTAATGGAACATATTGAACCCGCCGGCATACACAGCGGCGACAGCCATGCCGTGCTGCCCGAGTTCAACCTCAGCCCCCTCATCGTTTCCACCATGGAAGACTACGCCAAACGCATCGCCAAAGCGCTCGACATCCGCGGCCTCATCAACATTCAGTTTGCCATTAAAGACGGCAAAGTGTATGTAATTGAAGCCAACCCCCGCGCCTCCCGCACCACACCCTTCATTGCCAAGGCATACCAAATACCCTACCTCAACATCGCCACCAAAATCATGCTGGGCGAAAACAAACTAACCGACTTCACCTTCGAAAAGAAACTCAAAGGTTATGCAGTAAAAGAGCCGGTGTTCAGCTTCAACAAATTCCCCAACGTAAACAAAGAGCTGGGCCCCGAAATGAAAAGCACCGGCGAGGCCATCCGTTTCATCAAAGACCTGCGAGACCCCTGGTTCCGCCAACTGTACAAAGACCGCAGCATGTACCTCAGCAAGTAACTTCCTGCTAACGCACGGGTATTTACGAAAATTTAAACGCGGGGCTTTCGGCTGCAGTGCAACCGGCAGCACCAGTTCCGGCCATTCGCTCCTACTCCGGCGCAAAAGGCCCTGCACAAATCCTTCACCGGGGTATCCGCTGCTGTCCGGCAGCCCTTCGGCTTTGTTGCCACAAATAACCGGGCCAAAAACCTGCTGCCGGGCCACTCGTTCGTTGCATCCTGTTTTGCCGCTGCAATGAAAATTTCCACGGGTTTTGTAATTTTCTAAACCTGTGGCTGCCCCATGATACCCCTTTGGAAAAACATCCCTCTGTTGCGGCTGTTGCTGCCCCTCATTGCCGGCATACTAATCGGCTGGTATGCCCACCTGCCCTGGCAGGCTGCCGTAGCGGTGGGCGCAACCGGCATCATTAGCTTCGGGGCATCCGCCATCTTATCGCTTAAAAACAAATACCGCTATGCATGGCTGGGCGGCGCCGGCAGCGCCCTTCTGCTGGGCGGCCTGGGCATGCTGCTCACCTGGCTGCACCAGGCGCCGCACCGCGGCAACTGGTTTGGCCACCGCCTTGCCGCAAGCGAAGTGGTAGAGCTGGTGCTGCTGGAGCCGCCTGTCGAAAAACGCAATACCGTAAAGGCAACAGCCCGCGTTGCGGCACTTTACGGCCGCCGGCAAAAATGGAATACCTCCGGCAGGGTTATCGTTTATTTTCAAAAACACACCAGTCTGCAGCAACTGCAATACGGCTCCGTTATACGCACCCGTTTGCATCCCTCCCCCATCACCAATGCAGGCAACCCCGGCGGTTTCGATTACAAACGCTACGCCTTGTTTAATGGTATTACCCATCAGTTGTTGCTGCAAAACGGGCAATACCTGCTTACTCCTCAAAATAAGGGCAATGCCCTGCAGGCCCTGCTGTTCCGCTCCCGGGCGTACGTGCTGCAAACCCTTGCTACCTACATCCGCGGCCCCCACGAAAAAGCGGTGGCGCAGGCGCTGTTGGCCGGCTACCGCGACAACCTCGACCGCGACCTGGTACAATCGTTCAGCAACACCGGTGTGGTACACATCATTGCCATCAGCGGCATGCACCTGGGTTTGCTGTACGTGCTGTTATTGTGGCTGCTCCGGCCGCTCAATCGCTATCCGCGGCTGCGGGTGCCAAAAATGCTGCTGATTTTGGCATTTTTGTGGGGCTTTAGCTTGTACACCGGCGCGTCGGCATCGGTAATGCGGGCTGTTGTGCTGTTTACCTTTGTGGCAGCCGGTAATTTGCTGCAACGCAAAGGAAATGTGTACAACAGTTTGGCAGCATCGGCATTTGTACTGCTCTGCTACAATCCATTTTTGTTGTGGGATGTGGGCTTCCGGCTTTCCTATGCGGCCGTATTGAGCATTGTACTGTTTAGGAAGCCCATTTATGATTTGCTGTACATACAAAATCCGTTGCTTCAAGGTTTGTGGAAACTCACCTCCGTTACTCTTTCGGCACAAATACTCACCCTGCCGCTTTGCATGTATCACTTCCACCAAAGTCCCAATCTGTTTTTAATTGCCAACCTGGTGGCCGTACCGCTGGGCACCCTCAGCTTGTACGGAGCGTTGTTGCTGCTGCTGTTATCGCCCTTACCCTTTTTGGCGCAGTTGCAAGGCAGCCTGCTTTCGTACCTGCTGCAAGGGTTGCATCAATACATTTTGTGGGTCGACCGCTTTCGGTTTTCGGTGAGCGACGGTATTTGGCACCATCCCCTGCAAACCCTGCTCATCTATGCCGCCATTACCGCATTTGCCGTATGGCTGCTGCAACGCAACCGCAAAGCAATGGTGTTTGGGCTGGGCTTTGTGGCAGCTTTTCTGGCCCTGGCCGCCGTGCAACAATACCAACGGCAAACACAACAACTGCTGGTTGTTTACAACATTCCCAAACATCAGGCGGTGGATCTGGTGATGGGGCGGCAACTTTGGTACCGTGGCAGCCGCGAACTGCTATACGACGGTTTTCTGCGCAACTTTCACATCAAACCCTCCCGTATTGCCAACGGCACCTACCACAGCAAATTGCAACTGTTGCCCCGGCAGCCCATCGTGCGGGCCCGCCACAAAACCATCCTGTTCATCGACAAGCCCGGCCACTGGAACCTGCCTGCCAACCACCTGCGAGCCGATGTGGCCATCATTTCCAATCAAACCCGCATTCACCCGGCCGACTTGAATCAACTGCGCAGTTGCCACACGGTGGTGTTCGACAGCAGTAATCCTGCCGGGCAACTGCAACAGTGGAAACATTGGAGCGACTCGCTACAACTGAACAGTTTTTTCACGCAATGGCAGGGGGCTTTTGTGATGCGTGTAGAGTAGCCTACCTTTGCGGCGCTTTACATCTTGTACTTCACTGAAAACAAAATATTTTAAAAGATCCGATATCGGTAGGTAAACCGGACTGACGCCCGGCGTAGTATCAGCCGGAAATGATGTTTTTAAGCAAACAATCGTTTATAACATGAAAAAAATCCGCACAGCGCTTATTTCCGTTTTTTACAAAGACGGGCTCGATAGTTTGGTACGCCTGCTGCACCAGCAAGGGGTAACCATTTACTCTACCGGGGGTACGCAAACCTTCATTGAACAACTGGGTGTGCCGGTAGTACCGGTGGAGCAACTAACCGGCTTCCCTTCCATTTTGGGCGGTCGGGTAAAAACCCTGCACCCACTGGTTTTTGGCGGCATCCTAGGCAAACGGAGCGATGCGCAGCACACCGCCGAAATGCAGCAGTACGGCATTCCTGAAATAGACCTGGTAATTGTAGATTTATACCCCTTTGAAGAAACCGTTGCCGCTACCGGCGATGAAGCGGCAATCATTGAAAAAATTGATATCGGCGGGCCTTCCATGATACGGGCTGCCGCCAAAAACCACCACGATGTGGTGGTGCTTGCCGCCAAAAAAGAGTATGCCGTGCTGGAAGACATGTTAAGGCAGCAAAACGGTGCTACTACCTACGAACAACGGCGCGCTTTTGCCATAAAAGCCTTTGATGTGTGTACGGCTTACGACACGGCCATCTCCAACTACTTTCATGGTACCACCATCGAAACCGCTTTCAACAAAGAAGAAAAAGTGCTGCGCTATGGCGAAAACCCTCACCAACAGGCACGCTTTTTTGGCAACCTCAACCAACTGTTTACACAACTGCATGGTAAAGAGCTTTCGTACAACAACCTGGTGGATGTGGATGCCGCAGTGCAGTTAATGAAAGAATTTCAAAGCCCGGCTTCGGCTAACGAGGGGTTTACCTTTGCCATTATTAAGCATACCAATGTTTGCGGAGCTGCCCAACGCCCAACCGTACACGAAAGCTGGCAGGCGGCCCTTGCCGGCGACCCCGAGAGTGCCTTCGGCGGCGTATTGGCTTGCAATGGCCCTATTAACAAAGCTACCGCGGCAGCCATTAACGAAATATTTTTTGAAGTGCTGATTGCGCCTGCATTTGATGCCGATGCCCTGCAGCTGCTGCAAAGCAAAAAGAACCGCATCCTACTGCAACTGCATGCACAACCCGGTGGAAAAACACAAATAAAATCAGTGTTAAATGGCGTACTGGTGCAGGATACCGATGCGGGCAATGTTGCCGCATGGAAAGAAACCGGCGGTCGCGAAACTACTGCTGCCGAAAAAGAAGACCTGCTGTTTGCTAACATTCTGTGCAAACATTTAAAATCTAACGCCATTGCCCTGGTGAAAAACCGGCAACTGGTGGGTAAAGGGTGCGGACAAACCAGCCGTATTGACGCCCTGCGCCATGCCATTGAAAAAGCGAAGCAGTTTTCGTTCAACCTGCAGGGAGCCGTTTTGGCCAGCGATGCTTTTTTTCCGTTCGACGATTGTGTGAAGATGGGGCACGAAGCAGGCATCACCGCCTTCATTCAGCCGGGGGGTTCCATCCGCGACGAAGACTCGATTCGCTACTGTAAAGAAAACAACCTGGCCCTGGTGCTTACCGGTATGCGCCACTTTAAACACTAATCCCCGAAAGCATGACCCGGCGGCAACTACCTTCGCGTTACCAGGCGCTGCGCAACGAGGCCAAACGGCAGCTCGAAGGGATGAATCCGCTTACACTGCGGCAAAAAGGCACCCGCACCAAAGCCTTGTTTGCCTTAAGTGTAGTTTGCTTTTTTTGGGGCACCACCTGGCTGGCCTCGAAAGAAGGCGTGCGGCACATGCCGGCCTTGCAACTGGCCGGCCTGCGCCAGTTGATTGGAGGCAGTATTTATTTGATTTACTTTTTCGCAAGAGGGGCCTCCCTGCCCCGCCTGAAAGAACTGGGCCCCCTGGTGGTTTTGGCACTGCTGAACTTTGTGTTCAGTAATGGCCTCAGCACCTGGGGCGTGAAATACATTAGTGCGGGCCTTGCCTCCATTATCGGGGCTATTTTCCCCTTATGGATTGTGGTAATTGGCCTGTTTCGCGGCAGCGAACGTATTCCGCTCAAAGCCATTGCCGGCATGGTGCTGGGCTTTGCCGGGGTGTGCATCATTTTTTATGAACACCTCGAAGATTTTCTGGTACCCGATTTCCGCTTTGGTATTGCCCTGTCGCTACTTGCCACATGGACATGGGCTATCGGTTCCTTATACACCAAGCAACAGGCGGCCCGGTTTAACCCCTATTTCGGTTTGGGCTTTCAAATGGTAATTGCAGGTGGGTTGCTACTGGGCATTTCTGCCTTCGACCCTAAGTTTCTGCCCCTGCACAATATTCCTACTGCCTCCTGGCTTGCCATCGCCTACCTTGTAGTATTTGGGTCGCTCATTTCGTTTATTGCCTACCTGTACGCATTGCAACACCTGCCTACCGAACAGGCGAGTATTTATGCCTATGTAAATCCCATTGTAGCGGTACTGCTGGGCGCCCTGCTTTTTAACGAAAAGCTTACAATTGTATTAATGGCAGGCGGACTGGTAACGCTTTACGGCGTGTTTTTGGTAAACAGGGCCTATAAAAAATCGGCAGCAGTTGCAGAAAACGATGCTTAACCTGCCATTTTAAAACGAAAGCATATCAGTGAAACTTTTTGAATAATATAAAGAGTTTTCTAAATGAAAAACAAGGAACAAAAAGTAACTTTGGTAAATTCAATATAACGAAAGAAATGCATGCATTTGAGAGAGTTTTATCGGTTTCTACAGAAGATATAGAACTTGAACTTAGAGCTATAACAGAAATAACGTGGGCAGATTTTTGGCTAAATCCGAGAAAATTACGTGGAAGCGACTTCTTGATGAGATGGTCGCAAGGTGTGTGGAGTGAAAAAAGATTGATAGACGCAGTTAACAATACAGGTAAATTTTATGCTATTGCATATGGCCCAAGTGGTACAGCACCAACAGATGATGTAAGAGCATTTGAGTTATACTTTGAACGTTTAGAAGCAGCTGGACTGGGAAATATAAAACGCCCTGATTTACTTGTATTTAAGAATACTGACAGAGATTTTGTTGAGAATTTCTTAAACAAAATTGGAGGAGAACAGGAACTGCCATTTATCACTGAAGATAAACTGCAACCTCTTATTAAGAAGGCAATTGTAGCAGTAGAATGCGAAAACTCTCTATGGATTGCAGAGAAAATGCCAGATTACAAAACCCCAATGAAAGCTCAAAAGCGACTGGGAGGCAAATTAGGACTTCCAAAAACTGCGGTTCTTCCAACAGTTATTATTAAAGAAGAAGACTGTGTTCCATTAAAAAAATGGCAAGAAGAAAATAAAATTCCTATTCACATTTGGCACGTTTTCTTTGACAGAGCATACGGACTTTCTTTTGATGAAGCACAACGCTTGGTATCAGAAGGACTAATTCTTCCGACTGAACAAGTTTTTCAAGCCCCTAGTGGTGCAACAACAAAAAAAGCCATCTACAAGTATTACTACCATTATGCCTATCAGCTTGGCGTGGCAAGAGAAAGTCCTCAACTCATACCTGCCTTCATTGAAGATAAAAACGGACATATTTTACCGTATGTTAAGTTTGATGGTGGTTCTCTGACTATTTCTAATGAAGCAATTAACATTTTAAGTAAACTCTAATGGGAAAAATAAAATCACATCAGAAACTGCCTACTAAATGGGATGAAAGAGAAATCCTTCGGGACAAAGGTCAGTTCTGGACACCGAGCTGGGTTGCTGAAGCAATGGTCGCCTATGTTGCAGAAAATACAGATTTAGTTTTTGACCCCGCAACAGGAAGAGGAGCATTTTATTCAGCATTATTAAAACTTAATAAAGAAAATATTTCCTTTTACGGTACAGACATTGACCCAGAAGTTTTAGCTGATAATGTTTACAGTAATAAAAATTGTCTTGTTGAGCAAAGGGATTTTATTAAAAATCCACCGAACAGAAAATTTAAATCAATCGTTGCAAATCCACCATACATAAGGCATCACAGGATTGATGATGACACAAAGTTGATACTGAAGAAAATTGCAACATCTATAACAGGATATTTAATTGATGGAAGAGCGGGATATCATATTTATTTTTTAATTCAGGCATTAAATCTTTTAGAGCGAGATGGGAAGCTTGCTTTCATAATGCCAGCAGACACTTGTGAAGGGAAATTTGCCAAGAATTTGTGGAAATGGATTTCTGAAAAATATTGTATTGAGTGTGTAATCACATTTGATGAAAGGGCTACGCCTTTTCCAAATGTTGACACCAATGCAATTATTTTCCTAATTAAAAATGCTGCCCCCCAAACAACATTAAAATGGGTTAAAGTCAATCAATCATACTCTGATGAGCTTCTGCGATTTATTGCTTCTAATTTTCAACTGAATAATTTTTCTAGTTTAAAAATATTTAATCGCCAATTAAAAGAAGGGTTGACGACAGGTTTATCAAGACCAGAGCAAAATCATAATGGCTTTAAATTCCATTTGAACGATTTTGCCAAAGTTATGAGAGGAATTGCGACAGGTTCAAATGAATTTTTCTTCTTAACATCTCAAAGAGTCAAAGAATTGAATATTCCAAACGAATTCCTCAGAAGAGCCGTTGGAAGAACGAAAGACATAACAGAAAATATTTTGACACTGCATGATATTGAAAAATTAGACAAAGAAAACCGTCCTACCTATTTGTTGTCAATCAACGGTCAAGAAACTTACCCAAAGGCTATAAAAGACTATTTGAAGATTGGAGAAGAAATGGGACTTCCTTCACGTTCTTTAATTCAACAAAGAAATCCCTGGTATAAAATGGAACAACGTAAAGTTCCACCGTTGTTGTTTGCTTATCTCGGAAGACGAAATACACGGTTTATTAAAAATGAAGCCGGTGTTTTACCGTTAACAGGTTTTCTTTGTGTTTATCCTATTTATGATGACCAAGAATACATTGACAATCTATGGAAAGCATTAAATCATCCTGACACGTTAGAAAACCTAAAACTCGTTGGTAAGAGCTACGGTTCTGGAGCAATAAAAGTCGAGCCGGGCAATCTTAACAAACTTCCAATACCGGAACACATTGTTGAACAATTTAAATTGAAACGTCCATACAAAAACGCTGATGGACAACTTGAAATTTTTCGTGAGCCAAAAACAAAATATAGAAAGACAAAAAGTAAAACGGTAGTAAAAAGAGGTTTGGCGTAATTGTGGGTTGCAGTGCTTCGTATGAAAGTTTTGAAGCAGGTTCAATGTAGTTCTTTTATTGAACTTTTGTGCTAAAATCCACCACTATGTCAAGCCTCAAAACAGAATCAGAGCAATAAAACAAAGCATTTTCATTGCAGCATTTACAGCAAATGCCTTTCCGTTAGCAGCCGTAAAATAAATATGTCAACAGCCGCAGCTACTGCGCAGCCATTTCCAAAAAGGCACGGTACGCCTCTCTCCAGGGCCGCTGCCCCGGGTCGTTCCCCAGCAGATGGTTGTGAAAAATTGTGATGCAGGTACCCCCTACCTGTTTGATGGCCTGCAGCAATGCCGTTAGTTCGTCTAACATTTGCCGGGGCGTTTGTTTTGCTTCGTAATAAGCGTTGGCATCCATAAACGCAAACGGATGTATCCGCAGGCGGGTGGTGGTTTCCTGCTCCAGGTCGTACCACAAAAACGAGCGGGAGGTGCCGGCCCGAAAACCATTTATGGTACCGTAGCCCATGGTATAATCGTGCGTAATGCCGGCCTGCAACAACTGCCGATAGCTGTGCGGCACATGCATGCGCAAAAAATGATGCCGGCTTTTATCAACAGTTGTGCCTACGATGTGTTCAAGTGTCGCTTTTTCCTGCAGCAGCGCTTCGGGCGCCGTGTTGCTGTACACCGATGGATGCAGTCCAATATCGGCACCGGCTTGCTGCAGTGATTGTATCAGGCGCCGCAGGGCGGGATGGCGCGGCGCAATGTTTTTATCCAGCTCGCTGCGCCGTGCCGCCATCGGAAAAAAGTACAGCGGCTGCAGGGCGTGCTGTTGGTGCAGGGCAGTAAGCCAGTGGTAACAATCGTAGGGATCTTTTTCCTTACCCATCCACACCCGTATGCGTTGGGGCAGGGTGGCAGGTTGTTTCAGCACACCTCCCAGCAGCCGCCACCAGGCTTTGTGGCGGTAACTCCAGGCAATATCAACATCGTATGTAGGTATAAACCGGAAAGCAGGTTCGGGCAATTGCAATAACGGGAAGCGCTGCCGCAGCAGGTTGCGAAAGGCCTGCATCCATTCATCTACAACAGGCCGGTGCAAGCAAGCTCCCGCAAACAATACCGAGTTGGTATGTGCATACCGCCCATATGCATCGGGCTCGTACGCACCATATTCTTCATAGCGGCTGAGGCAATAAAAAGCGGCGGCCAAAAAGTCGAAGCCCATGGCATCGTGTGTAGGAAACAGTACCGTTTTACCATGCCGCTCCGTAAGCTGCAAATGTTTGGGTTCGATGCCCTGCTCAAACAGCAGGCCGGCGGGTTGCAGATGCAACTCTGCTTCGTCAATACCGGTGGGTGAATAATTGATTTTTTCGGTGGGCTGGTTGCGGTACCATTGTACATCATCGGTTACCTGCACCTCCACCTGCAACTGCTCGCCCAGCCATGCTGCCATGTACCGCAGCCGGGGGGTGATATGCGGCGCATACAACAGCATCAGGCCGGTTTTTGCGGATGTTGTTCACGCCAAAGCTGATTGAAGCTTTTGGCCGGAAAATCCAGGCCATCGCGGTGCTGCCACCAGCTTTTTACAAAGGTGCGAATCATCCAGCTCTTCAGCTTGTGATTCCCGCTGTTCATCAACCGCCGGTTCAGCGATACCTGTTTCCACACCTTCCAGGCCATGCGTTCGGCAAAAGGTGCCAGGCCCTGCGCCACCGATTCCTTTCGGTTTTCAAGCAGCAACTCATGCAGATTGATGCGTACGGGGCACACTTCGGTACAGTTACCGCATAATGAGGATGCGTAACTGAGGTGTTTGTACGCTTTCAAGCCACGCAGGTGCGGGGTAATAACTTTACCAATGGGGCCGCTGTAGGTAGTATCGTAGCTGTGACCGCCGATATTTTTATACACCGGACAGGCATTGAGGCAGGCTCCGCAACGGATGCAGTAGAGGCTTTCTCGGGTGGCAGGGTTGGCCAGCAGGTTGGTGCGGCCGTTATCGAGCAAAATCACATACATTTCTTCGGGGCCGTCGGGTTCGCCGGGCTGTTTGGGGCCCAGCACCACGCTGTTGTAAACGGTTAGCTGCTGACCGGTACCGTAGGTAGCCAGCAGCGGCCACAGCAGGCCCAAATCGTTTAGCGAGGGCAACACTTTTTCAATTCCCACCACCACAATATGCACTTTGGGGAATGCGCAACTAAGCCGGGCATTGCCTTCATTTTCGGTTACGGCAATGCCGCCCACATCGGCTAAAATAAAATTGGCACCGGTAACGCCCACTTCGGCCTGAACATATTTTTCCCGCAACAGTTTTCGGGCGGTGCGGGTGAGCTGTTCGGGTGTGGCATGGGGGTCGGTTCCCAGCTTTCGGGCAAACAGGCGCGCCACATCCTCTTTGCTTTTGTGCATGGCAGGGGTTACAATGTGGTAGGGCGGTTCTTCATCGAGTTGTTGAATGTATTCGCCCAGGTCGGTTTCCACACTTTCAATACCGTTCCGGGTTAAAAAATCGTTGAGGTGCAGCTCCTCGGTTACCATGCTTTTGCTTTTCACCAGCGTTTTACACTGAACGCGTTGGCAAATGGCCAGAATTTCTTCGCAAGCCTGTTGTGCGGTTTCGGCCCAAATTACTTTTCCGCCCCGGCGGGTAAACTGCAATTCAAACTCTTCGAGCTGCTGATCGAGGGTTTCCAACGCCCTCCACTTGATGTTTTTTGCCCGTTCGCGGGCCGTAAGCAGTTGGGCAAATTGCTGCTTGCCTTCGGGCACCTTGGCATTGTACCTGCCAATGTTGAAATTGATGGTGCGCCGGTGGTCCAGGTCGGCAGCCTTCACCGTGCTTTTAGCTATGAATCTGGAAAGCGTATCCTGCATCTGCTGCTCTTATTTTGCGTGTTTTGAATAGTATTGTTCTGCAATTTGCGAAAGCACTTCATAAAATTCCGATCCAAAGGCCCGCTGTAGCGGCTCTTTCAAAAATTCGTAAACGGGTATCTGCAATTTTTCGCCCAAGGCACAGGCAGGGCGGCACAGCGTGGGCCGGGGTTCGTAATTCACATACTGCCGTTGGCCATCGCGGCTGCGGGAAACTTTAATGGGAAACAGGTGGCACGAAAGGGGCTTCTTCCAATCCGTTTCCCCTTGGTTATACGCCTGTTCAAATGAACATTTTACAATACCTTGTTCATCAACCATACCATAGGCACACATGCCATTGGCAATAGTGGGTGTTACCCAGCCAAACTCCGGATGGTGCACAAAATAACCCTGTTCGGCCACTGCCTGCCGGCCTTCTTCGGTAAGGCGGTCTTTTACTACGGCATAGGCGTTCATCACCTCCTGCTTCTCTTCCTCCGTAAGGGGAGCGCCGGCATCGCCTTCCACGCAGCAGCCTCCTTTGCAACGGACCAGGTCGCAAACAAAATGCCGCTCCACCACTTCATCGCTCACATATATGTCGTCAATTACTATCACCGGATTTGAAATTTACGCAAAGGTAGCAAACACCGGTACCGTTTTTTATTAGCGCCAGCGGAGGGTTTGTATCAGGTGCTTCATGTCTTCGTACAAAAAAGCTTCTACCGGCTGAATGGAATCGTAGTTGGGGGTGGCATAGAAATACAAAGCTCCCCGCAAAAAATGCCGCACACTGTCGGTCACGAAAAACTGCTTTCCGGTAGCTGCATTACCGCCCACGTCAAAAATAAAACCGGATACCCCCTTGCCGCCGCTTACGGGTATTTCATCAATGGAGGTGGCTTTGATGCTGTGTTTGCCCGTCATTTTAAAAGCATCGTCCACCAATACCGGAAATTTATTTTTGGCGCCGATGGCTTTGTAGCTGATGTGAATGCGGGCCTGAAACTCGGGGTAGTCAACATTAATCCACCAGGGGTTTTCGGGCGCATCGTCAAAAAACGTGCTGTCTTTCACCACCCGTCCGTACACGGGATACTCGAAGGTGTACGGATACCCCGGCTCATCAAACACCTGATATTTTTTTTCGGGCAAGGGTATTGCAAAGTATCCTTTGGGCTTGGGCAAACTATCGGAGTTGCAGGCAGCCAGCAACAAGCAACAAGCCACGAAAACGATGCCCGGCAAACGGTGCGGCGCCATATCAGTTGTACATGGGTTTAATGGTTACTTTAATTTTTTGGAGGCGGTTGCGACTGATTTCGAGTACGGTAAACAAAAAATCGCCGCTTTCAATTTCTTCGTTGGGTTGCGGCAACCGTTCGGCAATTTCCAGTACCAGGCCGGCCAGCGACTCGCTTTGTCCCTTTACGGAATCAAAGGTTTCGGCAGGCAGGTTCATGATTTTGCATACATCATGTATCATGGTACGGCCTTCAAAGATATAGTTGTGGTCGTCAATTTTGCGGTTCACGCTTTCATCATCGTCAAACTCATCTTTTATGTCGCCAATAATTTCTTCCAGAATATCTTCCATGGTAACAATACCGCTGGTTCCGCCAAACTCATCTACCACTACGGCAAAATGGATGCGCTTTTGCTGAAACTCTTTCAGCAAATCGTCAATCAGTTTCTGTTCGGGTACAAAGTATGGCGTGCGCATCAGTTGGCGCCAGTTAAAATCGGGGGCATCGTTAATGTGGGCCAGCAAATCTTTGGTTTGTATGATGCCTACCACATCGTCCAAATTATTGCGGTACACCGGCAAGCGGCTGTGGCGCAGCTCGTTTATGCGTTGCAGTAACTGGTCAAAAGGGGTATTTACCTCAATGCCCTTTACATCGAGCCGGGAGCGCATGATTTGTTTTACGGTAATGGTACCAAAGTTTTGAATACCCTTCAGTATGTTTTTTTCTTCCAGGGTTGCCTCATCTTCACTCATGAGGTCAATGGCGTAATCAAGTTCTTCGGCTTTTATGGCCGATGCCTGAAATTTGGAAAGCCGTTTGTCAATGGAATCGGTGTAGGCGCTCAGCCACTGGCCCAGGTTTTTAAATAACGGCAATACCACCCCGTCAATCCACCAGGCGGCAAAAAACACAAAGAACAGGTTGTTTTGCGAGGCCCACACTTTGGGCAACATTTCGCAAAACAGCAGCAAGAGCAAGCCGATTACGATGGTTTTTACCGAAATTTCGGCCCACAGGTGTTTATGGTTGAGCTGCAACAGTTCGTTAATCAACAGGTTGCCGATAAAGATAATGCCCAGGTTAAAGAAGGTGTTGGCGGCAATGAGACTGCCCATTAAAACCTTGGGCTGTTCCAACAGCTGCACAATGCGGCGGGCAGCCGTGTCGGTTTTGGTTTTGAGCATGTTCATATCCTTGTACTTCAGCGAAAAAAACGCCACTTCGGCGCCGCTAACTACAAACGACAGAAACAGCAGTGCAAGAAATATGACAACCAGCAGGGTAAGGCCCTGACTGTTGATGCTCAGCAGCACGGGCTGTACAGCAAGAGGTGTATGAGCGTTAAGCGCAAATGAGTCCAAGGTATGCGTTTTGGTGATGGGCATGCAGCCCGGGCAAAAATAGGTGATCGTGCAGCAACCTTACACGAACGTAAGGCAACATTTTACCAGCTGTTAAAAAGGCAACTCTCCGGCCGGCTCGCCCAGGGGCGGTAAGTCATCACCGGAGTACCCCATATTGTCGGCGGCATCGCTGCGGTTGTTGCCATCGGCCCTTTTATCCAGCATAATCAGGTTATCGCCCACTACCTCGGTGGCAAACTTTTTTACGCCGTCTTTATCTTCCCAACTGCGTGTTTTCAGGCGCCCTTCAATATACACCAGGCTTCCTTTGTGCAGGTATTTCTGCGCCAGTTCGGCCAGGCCCCGCCACAGTACAACAGTATGCCATTCGGTTTGGCTTACCAGTTTGCCGGTACGGTCTTTAAATGTTTCGGTGGTAGCCAGTGGAAATTTTGCTACGGCAACATTCCCTTCCAGTTGTTGCACGTCCGGGTCTTTTCCAAGATTGCCAATCAGCATTACACGGTTAACGCCACGCATATGTGTAAGTTTTGGTTATTGAACGCTGCCTTCTAAATTACGGTTTTTCGCAAACCTGCTCAAAACTGCTGTTGAAATAATTGCCGCACTTCTTTGTTAAACAGCCGATGCAAAATGCGGGGCAGGGGCCGTTGGGCCAGTTCGTCGGGGGTAAGCCACTGGCATTTGCCTGCGGTGCGCCCACTGCGCTGCAACAAAACGGCAAATGCGTGTATGGTTTGGTGCGATAGTTTTTGTACGGCAGGGGCGGTTACTCCCAGGCTGCGGTAGTTGCCCGGCATGGCCGGCGGAGCCGACAGGCCCTGCCGGCGGGCCTTGCTGAGCAGTTGCTTCCATTGCGCCTCGGTACACTCCTGTAGCGGAAACTCATACAAATGCTGCCACACATCGGCACCGGTGCGTTGTTGCACGGCAAAGCGGCCCTGTTGCTGAATGATATAGTAAACAAACCAACGGTTTTTTTGGCGCACCTGCTTTTCTTTTACCGGCAACAGATGTTGCGTGCCTGCCGCATACGCCCGGCAGCGGGTCCGCAGCGGGCAACTGCCGCACAGTGGTTGGTCGGGGGTGCATACGGTGGCTCCAAAATCCATAATGGCCTGGTTGTAGGCTGCCGGCCGGCGGGTACTGATGCACTGCTGGGCCAGGGTGGCAAATCGTTTTTTGCCGGCTGTACTGTCGGTAGGTGTGGCATCGCCAAAAAAGCGGCTCAGCACCCGATACACGTTGCCATCTACCACCGCATAGGGCAATCCAAAACCAAAACTGGCAATAGCGGCTGCCGTGTACGGCCCCACTCCTTTCAGCTGCAATAACTCCTCGTATGTATTCGGGAAAACGCCGCCCCGCTCTTGCGATATGTACCGGGCTGTGGCATGCAGGTTTTTACACCGGCTGTAATACCCCAGTCCCTCCCACAGTTTATACACCGCATCCAACGGCGCCTGTGCCAGTGCATGCACGGTAGGAAATGTTGCTACAAAACGCTCGTAGTACTGCCGGCCATGCGCCACACGGGTCTGCTGCAAAATAATTTCACTCAGCCAAATGCGGTACACATCGGCCTCCCCTTTCCAGGGCATGTGCCGCTTATTATGCCTTCGGTGCCAAAGCAGCAGTTTTTGTTGAAAATAACGCTGGTCAGAAATAGACATTCAAACCCCGGAAAACTTTTTTGTTAAAGTATCCTTGCAAATTACATGAACAATTGCTAATTTTCGTTCAATGCTCATTTTCAATTACTTAGATACGATTTTTTTTCGCAGTTTCAATTTTTTTATTGATCTTTATTGTGCCGGAAACCACAACAATCGCTCCGGGCATCAGATAACCCTCAAACAATTACTCATGAGAAAAGCGGATCTTGTTAACCAGATTTCTGAAAAAACCGGCATCCCCAAGGTTGATGTACTCATTACACTGGAAACCATGTTCAGAGAAATTAAAGAATCGCTGGGCAAGGGCGAAAACATTTACATCCGTGGATTCGGAAGTTTTATTACCAAAAAACGGGCGGCTAAAATCGGCCGCAACATCAAGCGCAATACCGCGGTACACATTCCCGAACACTATATTCCTGCCTTTAAACCGTCCAAAGAGTTTGTGCAGGAAATAAAAGAACAACGCAGCGCGTCAGTTGATCAATAACTGCCGCATCTGCAAAAAACGGGTTAAAGCCCGTACTGCTGCTTGCCATCAGCCTCCAATGCAGTAGCTTTGCTGTTCAACTTTTTAGCACGTGAACAGGCAACAGCTCCTATTGGTTACAACCGCCCTTGCAGCGGTTTTTCTTTTGTTTTTCTTTGGCCGCACCACTCCGCATAAGCATGCGAACGAGCATGATGGGCACAACCATGGCAATGCCGCAACAGGCAACGGGCAAACCGTGCTTGACTTTCCCACCATGTTGGGCCTGGCCAAAAAACGCCTCACCCCCGAACAGCTGGCAAAGGTTACCGAGTGGGAAAACGCGGTGGTGCGAGGCAACGTAAAAGAGCAGCAAATAGCCGTGTACCGAACCCTGGCCCGTTTTTGGATGGACAGCATCGGCGCTTTTGTACCCTATGCCAAATACCTGGCCGAAGCCGCCAAGTTGGAAAATTCGGAGAAAAGTCTCACCTTTGCAGCCCATTTGCTGTTGGCCGAAGCCCAGTCGGTTGCGGATCCTCCGTTACAAACCTGGATGGCCACCGAAGCAAAAGAGTTGTTTGAAAAGGCGCTGGAGCTCAACCCCGGCAATGATTCAACCAAAGTGGGCCTGGGCGGTTGCTACTTTTTTGGAGGTGGCGGCGCCGAGCCACCCATGAAGGGAATCAGCTACATCCGCGAAGTGGCCGAAAAAGACAGCAACTTCGTTTATGCCCAATACATGCTGGGTTTGGGAGCCTTCATCAGTCGCCAGTGGCCCAAAGCCGTTGAACGCTTTGAACGGGTGCTGCAGGTACAGCCCGATAACCTGGAAGTATTGCTGCGCCTGGCCGATGCACTGGAGCAAGACGGCAACAAGGCTGCCGCCAAAAAGCGCTACGAAGATTTTTTGCAAACGGCAAAACGGCTAGAGCAGCAAGGCAGGTTCCGCAGCAATCCGCAGATGCTGCAGCAAATTGCCGACCACATCAAACAATTATAAAGGAAACAAAACATATTCAATAACCGAACGTAAACGTATTAGAACTATGCCTTGCGGAAAAAAAAGAAAGCGTCATAAAATTGCGACGCACAAGCGCAAAAAACGTCTGAGAAAAAACCGTCATAAGAAGAAGAACAAGTAAGTCTTCTTGTGTGAACGGAGTCCCGCAGCTATTCAACCGCGGGACTTCCGCTTTGTATCAGCGCTACGGGAACATTTATGGTTGCTTGTATAAATCTCCCGTACAAAGCGCCTTCCTTCCTGATCAGGTGGTGGTAGCTGCGGTTTTACTTTAAATACACTACATGTGAACAAGGAACTGATCATTAACGCCGCCCCGTCCGGGGTGGAGATTGCATTACTGGAAGATAAAAAACTGGTTGAACTGCATCAGGAAAGCCATGATGCAAATTTCACCGTTGGCGACCTGTATTTGGGTAAAGTAAAAAAGCTGGTACCCGGCATGAATGCCGCCTTTGTGGATGTAGGTTTTGAAAAAGACGGCTTTTTGCACTATACCGACCTGAGCCCCTACATTCGCAGCCTGCTTAAGTTCACCAGCCAATGCATTGCCGACAAATCCGATTCCATTTTTGATTTCGGCCGGTTTCAAAACGAGCCCGAAATTGTAAAAACGGGCAAAATCGGTGAAGTACTTGCCGGCAAACCCAATATACTGGTGCAAATTCTGAAAGAACCCATTGCGGCCAAAGGCCCGCGCCTCAGTTGCGAAATATCGCTGCCCGGCCGCTTTGTGGTGCTTACTCCCTTTAACGATATTGTTGCCGTAAGCCGCAAAATACATTCCGGCGATGAGCGCAAGCGCCTCCAGAAAATCGTAGAATCCATAAAACCCAAAAACTTCGGTGTAATCGTACGTACCGCCGCCGAAGGAAAAAATACGGCCGAGTTGCACGACGACTTGAACAACCTGGTTGCCACCTGGCAGCAAATACAACGCAACCTCAAGTCGGCAACGGCACCCGCCAAAATTTTGGGCGAAAAAGACAAAACCACCAGTATTTTACGCGACCTGCTGAATGCCGATTTCAACCGCATTGTTGTAAACGATAAAAATATTTACAACGATGCCCGTAGCTATATTCAGAAAATTGCCCCCGACAAAGCCGATATCGTTACTTACTACCAAAACGGCACCCCCATTTTCGACAACTTTGGCATTACCAAACAGGTAAAAGCCAGCTTCGGCAAAACGGTAAACCTGGCCAGCGGCGCCTACCTCATTATTGAGCATACCGAAGCCCTGCACGTGATTGACGTAAACAGCGGCTACAAAAGCGTTAGCACCAACCAGGAAGAAAATGCCCTGCAAACCAACCTGGAGGCGGCCGAAGAAATTGCCCGGCAATTACGCCTACGGGATATTGGCGGCATTATTGTGGTGGACTTCATTGACATGAAGTTGCCCGAAAACAAGCGCAAGCTGGCCGAAGCGATGGAAAAATTCATGCAACCCGACCGCGCCAAGCACGCCATACTGCCCATCAGCAAATTTGGCCTGATGCAAATTACCCGGCAACGCATGCGCCCCGAGGTAAACATCAACACCCAGGAAGTATGCCCCAGCTGCAACGGCACCGGTAAAGTATCGAGCACTCTGATTCTGGAGGATGAAATTGAAAAGAACCTCAGTTACCTGGTAATGCAAAAGCACCGCAACCTTACCCTGATGGTTCACCCCATTGTGGAAGCTTACCTCAAAAAAGGATTGCTTTCAAAACGCCTGAAGTGGAGCTGGAAATACAAACAAAACATTCGTATTAAAAGCAATACCAATTACCATCTTACCGAGTACCACTTCTTCGATGATCATGAAGAAGAAATTAAGCTTCTATAACAACTGATGATTAGAAACTCCGGGAAGTTCCGGTGTTTTTTCAAGCATTCCAACCGGCATCATATACAACCAATGCATATTACTCCGTGCAAGCCCGTGCGAAAAATTAGAGTAATTTTGATACCATGCAGGTGCTTGTGATAGAAGATGATGCCCGCATGGCAGCCCTCATACAACGTGGCCTAAGCGAAGAAGGCTTTGTAGTAACCATTGCTCCCGATGGAGCAACAGGCTTACATTTGGTGGGCAACATACGCTATCAACTGCTGATAACCGATATCATGCTGCCGGGTACAGACGGACTTACCCTTTGCAAGGAAATACGTAAAAATAACCCTCACCTGCCTATTATAATGCTTACCGCATTAGGCACTACCGATGACAAAGTGGAAGGGTTTGATGCCGGTGCCGACGATTATTTGGTTAAGCCTTTTGAAATGCGGGAACTTTTGGCACGTATCCGTGCCCTGCTAAAACGACAACAAACATCTACCCCGCCTTCCGCCATATTACAGTATAGCAATTTAGAACTCAACATGCATACCAAAACAGTTCGCAGAAATGGTACGGAGATATATCTTACACCCAAAGAATTTAAACTTCTTTCCTACATGATGCAAAACGCCGGACGGGTTTTGTCGCGTAGCGAAATTGCCGAAAATGTTTGGGATACGCATTTTGACACCGGCACAAATTTTATTGATGTGTACATAAACTATCTGCGAAAAAAAATTGATAAAAATTTTGAACCCAAACTTATACACACACGTACGGGCATGGGCTTTATATTAGTTGCCGAATGACCATCAAAACAAAACTTTCGCTGCTTTTTACCGCACTTAGCGGTACACTGTTGCTGCTGTTTGCAGGTACCCTATACTATTTTGCCGAACACAGCCGTGAACAGGAGTTTTACGCACTCTTGAAAAAAGAAGCCATTACCAAAGCAAATTTGCTGCTGCAGGCTAAGGTTGATGCGCAAACACTTCAGCAGATTTATCGTACCAACCGGCAGGTTTTATACGAAGTGGAAACGGCCATTTATGATACCCTGCACCGGCTGCTATATCATGACGCTCTGGATATTGACATTGTAAAAGAAACCCCCGAAATGCTGCAACGCATTCAGCAGCAGGGTTTAATTACTTTTTACCAGCAAAAATGGCAGGTCATTGGAATGCGCTATAGCATTGGCAATAACAGCTACCTCGTTACGGCTACCGCGTATGACGAATACGGATACACAAAACTGGAACAACTGCTCAAAGCAATTATATTGCTTGCACTGATTGCCCTGGTAGCAGTTTATTTTATCGGACGCTTTTTTGCGAAGCGTGCCCTGCAGCCGGTGAAAATAATAACCGAGAAAGCAAAATCCATTTCAGCCACCAATCTTGATCTGCGTCTGCCCGAAAGTAATAATCGCGATGAACTGACTATTCTGGCGCAAACATTTAATGACATGCTCAACCGGCTGGAGCAATCTTTTGATGCCCAAAAACAGTTTGTTTCTAACATTTCGCATGAATTACGCACACCACTCGCTGCAATCATAACCGAACTGGAACTGGCCGCTCAAAACAAGCGAAGTGCCGCATCGTACCACACTACAATTGAAAATGTTTTGGGCGATGCACGGAAACTCAATAAGTTATTTAACAGCCTGCTTGATTTGGCTAAGGCAAGCTACGACCGTTCGGAAATATCGTTTAAAAACCTTCGGGTTGATGAATTGTTGCTCGATGCGAAGCAGCAGGTGCAAAAAGCAAATCCACATTACACCATACACCTGAACTACAGGCAGGTACCGGAAGAAGAATCCTATTTAACCGTACATGGTAATGCGTACTTATTACAGGTAGCTTTTGCGAATTTATTTGAAAATGGATGCAAATTTTCAGAAAACAAAACCTGTACGGCACTTCTGAGTTCCAACAACAGTATAGTCCAAATTTCGTTTGAAGATAATGGACCTGGTATTAATGAAGCAGACATATCTAAACTCTTTACTCCTTTTTACAGAGGTTCCAACAAACATACAGCTCCGGGCAGCGGTATCGGTTTGTCGCTCACACATAAAATTATCCAACTCCATAAAGGAAACATATCTTACGAACCGGCCCGGCAGGGCGGTTCACGCTTTTGTGTAACATTACCCACTTCCACATTCTAATGAAATTCTAATAATATTCTAATTCTACTCTAACAAAGAGGAGCAATACCTGCTGCTACATTTGCACCCACAACCGGATTGCTATGAAAAAATGGGTGCTAATTTTTGGCATAACAGGTGCATTACAAGGTTTTGCACAAGAATCAGACTCTGTACGCAGAAAAAGTGTACTGCCGTTTCATATAGACGACTCAAAAAAGCTTCCCGACTTTGAGTTGGCCGAAAAAAAAGAAGGCACGTTTGTAACCGGCTTGCCCCGGTTTGAATTTGACCCGATACGCGGCTTTGGCATCGGAGGGAATGCCTTTATTTTCTTTAACCAAACCAAAAACGATCCTTTTTTTGAATATACTGCGTATCGTCATCGCATTAATACCGAGTTTTTCGTATTTCAGAATGGGCGCATACGTTACGCTATTAATTACGACGCGCCTTACATTTTTAACTCCAAATGGCGGCTGCGGGCCGATGCCGTACGCTGGGAGGATCCGAATGCGCAATATTGGGGTATAGGAAGCACCGCTAATCGCCAACTCCGTTTTCGGGACAAACAAACCAATGAAATCCGAAACTTTAAAAGTGTGGCAGCATATGAAGATAATCTGGTGATTGCAGAACAGGGGACAGACGGCAACTATTATACTGATTATCACTATAATCACATGCAACAACGCGAGCAGTTGTATAACGTATTAGGCGAACGCGTTTTGATGGGCGGCAAATTGCGCCTGATGTTCGGATACGAAGCTCTGTTTACATCATTTTCTTCTTATAATGGTAAAATTGCAGAAAAAGCCTTGTTGCCCGATGGTTCCAAAGTACAAGCCATCAACAATCCAACCCTGGTTGATCAGCAAATAGCCGATGGAACATGGGAACGTTTTAACCTTAGCGGCTTTACGAACAACGATAGCTACAAATTTACAAGCATGTTAGCGGGTGCTGTGATATACGATACCCGCGATTTTGAGCCCGACCCATCCAAGGGGATGTTCCTGCAATATTCGCACGAATATTCGGCACCATGGATTGGCTCAAGTTTTCATTTCAATAAATTTATGGTGCAAGGCCAATGGATTCGTACAATAAAAAACTGGAAAAATAATAAAGGACGCCTCACTTTTGCAGGAATGGCTGCGTATGGCTACATCTTCGGACCCAATATAAATTTCATTGAAATGTGGGACTTATCGAGCCAGGCCGAAGCAGGTGGTAT
This sequence comes from Lacibacter sp., assembly GCA_046297415.1. Taxonomy (GTDB): domain Bacteria; phylum Bacteroidota; class Bacteroidia; order Chitinophagales; family Chitinophagaceae; genus Lacibacter. Next base: position 151,832 of record JBKBIL010000002.1, on the reverse strand, counting down.
TTTGGTGCTGGGTGGAGCCCGCTCCATTCGTGGATTTCGGGAAGCCCGTTTTTTGGCCCCAACCGTGGCCCTGGTAAACCTTGAATTACGGAGCCGGCTTTATGATTTTCACTTGTTGCGGCAACACTTTACGCTGGGGGTTACTCCATTTTATGATTTTGGTAATGTGTGGGATCGCCCCCGCGACATGAATTTGAAAAGATGGGTGGGGGCACCGGGTGTAGGCGCCCGCCTCAACTGGAATCAATCAACAGTTTTGCGGCTCGATTATGCTAAAAGCCGCGAAGGCTCCCAGTTCTTTTTCGGATTTGGACATATATTCTAATTCCGAAAAAATGTATTACGTCTTACCCTTCTGTAATCGGGGTGCCGCTACTGCATCGCTATAACACTAATCTCTACGTTTACATTGCGGGGCAGGCCTTTTACCGCCACGGTTTCCCGCGCCGGAAATACGGTGCCGGTGAAAAAACTGCCGTACACTTCGTTAACCGTGGTAAACAACGACATATCGCTCAAAAAAATGGTGGTTTTTACCACATTCGAAAAATCCATGCCCGCCTCGTTTAATATGGCCTGCAGGTTGCGCATCACCTGCGTGGCTTCTGTTACTACATCGGCATTGTTCAGTTCGCCGGTAGCCGGATTGATGGCCACCTGGCCCGAAACAAACAAAAAATTGCCCGAGCGGATGGCCTGGCTGTAAGGCCCAATGGGAGCGGGCGCCTGGTTGGTTTGAATGGCTGTTTTTTGCATGCCGCAAGCTAATTTTTTTCGGCGAACCCCGCAACGAAAGCATGTATTTTTGCAGCCATGCAGGTTTTGTTCGTAAGCAATACACCCCCGCCCCCATCCTTGCAAGCCCGCGGCAATAGTACGCTGCAGTGGGTACAACAATCGCCCGATGCCGGGGCACTGGCCGCGGCCGATTTGGTAATTGACTGGACGGTGGAAGAACAACCCCATCGCATTGATGTGTATCGCCAAACCGCAACACCGGTTATTCTGGGTTTGGTACTGTTTACCCTGCACGAACTGGAGCTGACCCAAGTACCCATTGCCCGCATGAACCACTGGCCGGGCTTTGGCGAACGCAACCTGATTGAGCTGGCATTCCCCCACGCTCATGCCTCCCTGCCGCTGGAGCGCCTGCAGGCGCTGCACCTGCCGTTTACCCTTGTACCCGATGTGGTGGGCTTTGTAAGCACCCGCATTGTGGCCGGCATCATTAACGAAGCCTGCTTTGCCTGGGGCGAAGGGGTAAGCACCCCCGCCGAAATAGATACGGCCATGCGCCTGGGTACCAACTATCCGAAGGGGCCTTTTGAATGGCTTGATGCCATTGGAGCCGGCCGGGTGCATACGCTGTTGCAGCGGCTGGCCCTTACCGACCTGCGCTATGCCCCGGCTCCGCAACTGCAACAACTGGCACAACATGGCACTACTGCTTAATATAGACACCGCCGGCGAACAGGCCTTTGTGGCCCTTGCCGAAAATGGAACCATTTTGGCACAACGCCGGTGTACTACCCAAAAACAACATGCCGCATTTGTTCAACCCGCCATTGAAGAAATCATTAAAGAAACTGCACGGCCCCTGCAGCAAGTGGATGGCGTAGCGGTAACCATCGGCCCGGGTTCTTACACCGGCTTACGGGTGGGCCTGGCTTCGGCAAAAGGCTTGTGCTACGCTTTGAATAAACCCCTCATCACCATTGGCACGCTTGCCGTATGGGCACAGGCAGGCCGCGACGTGTTGCAACAGCAGGCACGGCAGGCCCGGCACATCATTCCCCTGATTGATGCCCGCCGTATGGAAGTGTTTGCGGCTGTGTACGATACGGAAGGCAACGAGGTGCAGCCTCCGCATGCGCACATCCTGCACACCGACAGCTATGCCGCTGAACTGGCCAGCGGGCCGGTATTGTTCCTTGGAAGCGGTGCCGCAAAATGGCAGCCGCATTGCACACATGCGAACGCCCTTTTCTCTACTGAAATGTATCAGGCCTTACATATGAGTACCCTGGCCGAACAAGGGTGGCAGCAGCAGCAATTTGCTTCCCTTGCCTATGCGGCTCCGTTGTACGTAAAGCCGTTTTACACAACCGCAGGGAATGGTTGAGAGAGCCTCCAATTTCCTAATTTTGCCCGGTTCATACATTCAGCAGCATTACACTATGGCCGCCACCGCTTCTGCAACAACACCTTCTACCCTGCCCGATGCGCATGCCATTCGCAAAACCACGCTCATTTTCCGGGCAATTAATCATAAGTTGCGGCAACAAATCCTGAACCTGCTGTTGCAAAACGGCCCCATGACGGTTTCGGAAATATTTCAGCAGCTGTTGCTGGAGCAATCGGTAGTCTCGCAACACCTGGCCATACTGCGGCGTGCCGGCTTTGTAAAAACCCGTAAGGAAGGCAAATTTGTTTGGTACATGGTGCAGCCCCAGCGCCTCGATGAAATAGCCGAAGTTTTGCGCATCTTACTCAAATAAAATAGCAGCTGCCCCGCCGCATCGTACCTTTGCGCCAAATTATGAACAGCATGGTGGTTGAACGTTTTCATACAGCCGGCTTCAACGCCGCCGCGTACCTGATTGTTTGTGGCAATGAAGCTGCCCTTGTGGATCCGCAACGCGATATTGCTCCTTACCTGCAGGCTGCCGCCGCAAACAATGCCCGCATCAAGTACGTACTGCTTACCCACCTGCATTCCGATTTTGTGAGCGGTCACCTGGAAGTGGCAGCAGCCACCGGGGCTACCATTATTACTGGCCCCGGCGTTTCCACCCGTTTTGCGGCTGAAAAACCGGCACACGGCAGCCATCTTACAGTAGGCAACTGCAATATGGAAGTGCTGCATACACCGGGCCATACGCCCGATAGTGTTTGCTACCTGCTGCGTGCTGCCGACGGAAGGCCCGCCTATTTGTTCAGCGGCGATACCCTGCTGGCCGATGCCATTGGCCGCCCCGACACCACCGAATCGAATACTGATACCAACGAGTTGCTGCACCAATTGCACCAATCGCTGCGGCAAGTACTGCAGTTGCCCGATGCGGTACGCGTTTGCAGCGCACATGGCGCCGCCGGCGAACAACCCATAACGCTGGCACAACTCAAAGAAGTGCTGCCCGCCCTGCACGAAACCGATTTGCAAAACTTTACCACCAGCGTAATGCAACAACCCGCCCTGCACCCTGCCGGGCGCCTGCATAACCTGCAATACAACCGCAACGGCTATCCCACCTTACAACAACTGCAGGCTGCTGCCACGGCATACGATGTGGCCGGTTTTCAGCAAGCCCTGAAAAACAACAACTGCATGGTACTCGATACACGTTCGGCAACCGCATTTACACAGGGCTTTGTACCGGGCGCTATTTTTATTGGGCTTGAAAACCGGTTTTGTCGCTGGGCCGGCGCCTTGCTGGCTCCCGAAACGCCATTGCTGCTGGTGTGCGAACCGGGTACCGAAACCGAAGTAATCAACCGCCTGGCCAAAGTGGGGCTGCATCAGGTAATGGGGTACCTGGCCGGTGGCTTTGAAAGCTGGCAGCAGGCAGGCGCACCCATTGATATGATTATAGATGTGGAAGCAGATGAACTGGCCATGGACCTACCGTATGACGACAACCTGATTGTTGTGGATGTACGGCAGGAACCCGAGTTTGCAGCCGGCCATGTGAAAGATGCCGTTCACCTGCCTTTGGCGGAAATTAACGACCCCGGCTTGCTGGCGAATATTGAAGACAGCGACAATTTGTACCTGCACAGCGGCACCGGCTACCGCAGCGTTATTGCCGCATCGTTCATGAAACGGCAGGGCTTTCACAACCTGCGCAATGTACGGGGCGGCTGGGAGGCCATTCGTGCCCAACGCATTGAAACGGTGAAAGAAAAAGCAGGTTTGAATTAAGCAAAGAACATCATTCATTATTCAAAGACCCTTGCGCCTGCAAAGCCGGTTGACGCAGGTGTTCGTTACACTTACTCTGATTAGCGGCAACAATTGGAAGCCGTAACAACGCATGCCGCGAAAAGAAAAGCTTTGTGGCTCGATTCGTTTCTTATAACCGGGAATTGGAAGATTCCAATAGTCAGTGGCAATTTTTCGAACTAAAAATTTTTCGAGAAATTTATTTACATTTGCTGAAGAGTTGGAAAACTCAAGCTCTTTGACATAACGGGGAACAATGTAACAGGATAGGCACAAAATAAACATTTTATGCCAGAAAAATTAAAAAATCCAAAATTAGGAGAGATATGGTTAGTCAACTTACCAATGAACAATGGATATTGCTTAAATGGCAGGCACCCTTGCTTTGTAGTAAGAAAATTTGGAAATACGGTTCAGGTAATACCAATTAGTGAAAATAAAAATAACATACACTTTGCAGAAATACCTATAGATAGAGGAAAGTGCAACCTCATAAAAAATTCAAAATTAAAAATGTGTCAGTACACATCTGTTACTATAGAAAACTTTATACATATAATAGGTAAAGCAGATAGACAGACAATAGAGAAGATTGAAAATTTTATCCTACATAATATCGTGAACTTCATCAAGAGAGCAGCTTAATTCACTTAGGTAAACAAATTTTAAAACCGCCAGGTCTTGCATTGCCCCGTTTGTCAAAGTTTTATTTCTTAATCAAAAAAATTTGGACATGCAAGACAAACTCATTCGCATCGGCGTATTCTATGACGGTAACTACTTTCTCAAAGTAAGCAACTATTATGCTTATGGTCATCAGAGGAAAAGACGCTTAAGTATATCAGGATTACACGAATTCATCAGACATCAGGTGTCTGACGAAGAAAGTAGTGATGTTAAACTTTGCCAAATTGTTGATGCTCACTATTTCCGGGGACGACTGAATGCAGCAGAAGCAAGTCAGCGAGGTGATACACTTTACTACGACAGGGTTTTTGACGATATCTTAATGTCAGAAGGAGTTACTACTCACTATCTGCCGGTGAAAGTTGGACACGATGGGACTAAGCAGGAGAAGGGGATTGATGTATGGCTTGCTTTAGAAGCGTTTGAATTAGCCTTCTACAAGCGGTTCAATGTGTTGGTACTGATTGCATCTGACGGGGATTATGTTCCACTTGTACGAAAGCTTAACACCTTAGGCACAAGGGTTATGGTACTTAGCTGGGATTTTGAATATGCCAATGAACTAGGACAAAAATTCACTACTCGTACGTCTCAGGACTTGCTCGAAGAAGTAACTTACCCGATTGCAATGCATGAGATAATTGACAATAGAGTGAAGAAGAATGACCCCTTAATTAATAACCTTTTTGTTCAAACCGAACAACGACGACCGGCAGTGGCGTTGCAACCAGCGACAAGAAATGCAAACGTCAGTGAAATACTAAGCCTGAAAAATGGCTTCGGCTTCATAAAATATCCACCTAACAACTTGTTCTTCCATTACTCCAGTGTTGTTGATACCGACTTCAACGACTTACAGGTGGGGGATAAAGTGGAATTTACCATTGACAAAAACGATGAAGGGAACGATATAGCAAAGAGTGTGAAGGTAGTACGCTGACGACTGCCACCAACATGCGGTTTGCTGCTATGCCGGCAGAAATATACGCCGTAGGCAGCAAATCGCTATTTGGCTACATATCTAGCCTTACCGAACGTTATTGAGCAGTAGTATATATTTTGTACTTTGGTTTTCTTTTCAGCTTCAGTTGTCAAGCAGACGAACATAAATTTCCGGCACAGCAGCAAGCCCTCCCGATATACGGCAGCGCAAAAATCATTCGGTAGCCGGCGGTGGTACATCATCAATCCAGCGTTCGGCATATTCGGGTTTCCAGGGGTGTTTCCAGCGACGGTGGCTCCAGAGATAATTGTCGGGCCGCCTGCGTACCGATTGCTCCACGCGGCGTACCAACAGGCGGGTAAGTTCGGCTTCGGTGTATTGCTGCGGGTTTTCGGTAATGAGCTCCAGCTCAAAGTGATAGTAGCCCCGCTTTACCTTGTAAAAATCGGCGTAGAGTACAACCGTATTGCGGCTGATGGCCCCCTTAGCCGGCCCGGTTACAAACGGAGCGGGCTTGCTGAAGAAGTACATCCACCAGGCTCGGGTCGGGTTGCCGGGGTTTTGATCGCCTACCAAAATGAGGGCATACTGTTGCTTCAGGTACCGACTGGCTTTACTTTTAAAATCGGTAGCAGGTATCAGGATGGTGCCGGTTTTGGAGCGAAACTTATAAAATATACGCTCCATCACTTTATTGGTTAACGGCATGTACACAGCCACAAAAGGCAATGTTGAACGTGGCGCTACCGACAAGTTGGCAATTTCCCAGTTAAAGAAATGGCCGGTAATTACCTGCACATTTCTGTCGCTGTTTTTCCATTGATTGATTAACGCGGCATCGCCCGTCATGCGGCGCAGCAGTTCTTCTTTATTCCAATGCAATAGCTTGATGATTTCAATAAATGTATCGCACAGGTTGTGGTAAAACGCTTTCATTATGCGGGTGCGCTCGGCATCGGTTTTTTCCGGAAAGGCGATTTTCAGATTTTGCAGCACCACCTTTTTACGATACCCCACCCCATATACCAGTAAGAGGTATGCAACATCGCTCAGCAGGTACAGTATGCGTAACGGCAGTAACGAAAGGGCCCGCAACAGGAAATACACCACGTAATACATGCGGTAAAAATAGGCAGAAACAACGGGCTGTTACAAAACGATGTTTTGTACCAGCCGGCTCTTTTCCGGATAATCGGTATTGTAATGCAGGCCACGACTTTCTTTCCGGAAACCTGCGCCTTTTGTAATGAGGTAGCCGATGGTTATCATGTTGCGCAATTCCATCATTTGCGGCGATATTACCGTACTGCGGTACAGTTCCTCCGTTTCTTCCCACAACAAATCGAGGCGGCGGCTGGCCCGTTGCAAGCGAACATTGTTACGAACGATGCCCACATAGTCGCTCATTACCTGCTGCAACTCTTTAAGGCTTTGCGTTATTAATATCATTTCACGGGGTTCGCTGGTACCCCGTGCATTCCATTCGGGCAACTCGGGTATATCGTGCGGCAACTGTTGTACAGCATCCATGGCACTGCGGTGGGCAAACACCATGGCCTCCAGCAGTGAGTTGCTGGCAAGGCGGTTGGCACCGTGCAGGCCGGTGCTGGCACATTCGCCCGCCGCGTACAGGTTGCGGATGGATGTGCGGCCCCAGGCATCGGTTTTAATGCCGCCGCAACTGTAATGCGCTGCCGGCGCAACCGGTATCATGGCTTCGGCCACATCAATGCCCATGCTTTTACAACGGGCGTAAATGTTGGGGAAGTGCGCCCGAAATTTTTCAACCGGTATGTGCCTGCAATCGAGCCACACATGTTCGGTACCGTTGATCTTCATTTCATTATCAATGGCACGGGCCACAATATCGCGGGGGGCAAGGTCTTTCCGCTCATCGTAGCGCTCCATAAAAGCTTCTCCCTTGTGGTTGCGTAAAATGCCACCATCGCCGCGTACGGCTTCGGTAATCAAAAAAGCCTGCCCTCTTTGGCCGGGCTCGTACAAGGCGGTGGGATGAAACTGGATGAACTCCATGTTTTCAATGCGCCCCTTGGCACGATATACCATGGCCACACCATCGCCGGTGGCAATGGAGGGGTTGGTGGTGGTACGATATACCTGGCCGTTACCACCGGTAGCCAGCAGGGTAATGCCGGCCTTAATAATTTCGATGCGATTGGTTTGCAGGTTTAAAGCATAAACGCCGTAACACTGTATATCGGGTGTGGCTTTGGTAACCAAATAACCCAGGTGGTGTTGCGTAATTAAATCCACCACAAAATAGTGATTTACCAAAGTAATGTTGGGCAGGCTGTGTACCTTTTCCAGCAGGGCCCGTTCCATTTCGGCACCGGTAACATCTTTGTGGTGGAGGATGCGATGCTCGCTATGGCCGCCTTCTTTTCCCCGGGCAAAATCGCCATCGCCGGCCTTGTCGAACTGCGCTCCCCACGAAATGATTTCGGCTACCCGTTCGGGGCCTTCTTTCACCACCAGCTCCACAATTTCCGGATTGCAAAGCCCATCGCCGGCTATGAGCGTATCTTCAATATGTTTATCAAAGCTGTCGTTTTCCAAATCGTTCACTACTGCAATACCCCCCTGCGCATATTTGGTATTGGTTTCATCGGCCCGGGTTTTGGTTACTACCAATACCTGTTTGTGCGGACAAGCCTCTGCCACTTTAATGGCGTACGTAAGGCCGGCAATGCCGGAACCTATCACAAGAAAGTCTGTTTGCATGCTAGCGTTTAATTACATTCAAATTATAGCGGCCATCTGAACAACAGTCAGCTGGCCGGCAGCTTGTTCAAAGCCATTGGTTATTTCAATGGGCTGCGGCCGGTTCTACCCAGACGTTGTTTTCTTTGAGCAGATTAATCAATTCCTGCACGGCCACCTCACTGTCAATATTGCGCTTTACAATTTCTTTGCCTTTGTAAAGGGTTATTTTTCCCGGGCCGCTGCCCACGTATCCAAAATCGGCATCGGCCATTTCGCCCGGACCGTTTACAATACAACCCATGATGGCAATTTTTACGCCTTTCAGATGACTGGTTACCGAACGAATTTTGGCCGTAGTTTCCTGCAAATCAAAAAGGGTGCGCCCGCAACTGGGACAACTGATGTATTCGGTTTTGGAAATGCGGGTACGGGTGGCCTGTAAAATACTGAACGCGGTGTTGTTCATAAATTGTTCGGCCGTTTCTACCGCTCCGGTTGTTTGCAGGTAACGGCGCCCGCCCAACTGATGGGCCGGGTCGTTAAAATGTTGGTAGCTTTCCGATGTCATGCCCAGGCATATACCATCGCCCATGCCATCGAGCAGTAATGCCCCGCATTCCGTAGAAAAATGAATGAGGTGCTCATCGGCCGTTTGCCAGTAACTATCGGTCATCAATACCACCGGGTTGTGGATACCCCGTTCCATTAAGGCAACAAACATGCGGCGCACGCTTTGCATGGCGTTGCGGTTGGTGCTGCTGAGGCACAATACCACGGTGGGGTCGTTGGCAATTTCATCAAAATAAGTATAGTCGTTCAGGGGTGTGTCATCGTTAAAGCAATCCACCATTACAAAATTCAGCGTGTTGCTGCGGCAATCGGCATTTACATAACCGCTATCCATAAACAAGGGATAGTATTTTTCTTCGCCGGCGGCCGTAAGAGCAGCTTCTTTCCACGCTTCGGGATATACCAGCACTTTGAGCGTACCCGGCAACTCAAACGGCAGCAGCTGGTGCCCGGTAAAAATATAGTCGGCAGCCATGTCGTCAATGCTCCACTTGTCGGTGGCTGCATCGTAGCGGTAGCCCACGGCTTCGAGGTGTTGTGGTGTAATTTGCGTTATGTTACTAAGGTCGGCCACTACCACCGGCACGTGCTGCCCGCCAATATTGCCTACGGCAAAACTGTGGCGCCGCTTGTATGCAAAGGGGCTGTACGGCAGCCGGTTGTTCGTCAACGAGGGTACGTTGCCGGCGGTGCACCCGGGATGGGCCGCTTGCTCGTAGCGCTTAACCAAGTCGCGACAAACCGGTATTTCAAATTCGGGATCTTCGGTTAAGCTTACCCGTATGGTATCGCCAATGCCGTCTTCGAGCAGGGTGCCAATACCCGCGGCACTTTTTACCCGGCCATCTTCACCATCGCCGGCCTCGGTAACGCCCAGGTGCAGGGGGTAACAATCGCCAAACTCCTCCCACATGGTTTTTACCAGCAGCCGATAGGCCTGCACCATCACCTGCGGGTTGCTGCTTTTCATGCTGAGCACGATGTTGTGAAAATTTTCGTCGCGGGCAATGCGCAAAAATTCCATGGCACTTTCCACCATGCCAATGGCCGTATCGCCATACCGGCTCATGATACGATCGCTTAACGAGCCGTGGTTGGTGCCAATACGCATGGCGGTTCCGTATTCCTTGCAAATGCGCACCAACGGGGTAAATCGTTCGCGGATGCGCTCTATTTCTTCGGCATACTCGGCATCGGTGTATTCAATTTGTTCAAACTTCTTTTTATCAATGTAGTTGCCGGGGTTGATGCGCACTTTTTCAACAATGCGGGCTGCAATTTCGGCGGCATTGGGCGTAAAGTGAATGTCGGCCACCAGCGGGGTATGATAGCCGCGCCGGCGCAGTTCATTTTTAATATTTTGCAGGTTTTCGGCTTCTTTTTTGGAAGGCGCCGTAATACGCACCAGTTCGGCGCCGGCTTCAATACAACGGATGCACTGTTCTACCGTAGCCCGGGTATCCATGGTATCGGTGGTGGTCATGGTTTGCACCCGTATGGGATGAAAATTACCCAGCAGCAGATCACCAATTTTTACTTCGCGGGTGGCCAGTCGTTTATAAGATGTGAGCGAGGGGGCGTATAAAATCATGGAACGCGTATTTGCAGCAAAGCACGAAAAGGGGATTTGCTTTGCCGGAACAAAAGTAACAAAGAAACCAATGGAAGGTTGGCGCCTGCCTGATGTCCGCTGTTGTACTACCAGTCTTTTTCGGGCTTGCCGGCAGCTGCCGGTTTTTTCTGCATTTTTTCCTGCAACAGGCGCTCCTGTTCCCGCAGGGCCTGCAGGTATTGTTCGGCCTGGCGCCGGTTGATTTTGGCGGGAGGCGGCGTTTGCTGCTTTTGCCGGTCTTGTTGGAGCGGCGACGGCTGTTGCCGTTTTTGCTGCAACTGTTGTTGCCTGCGTTGCTCCTGCAGGGCCAGCTGCAGGTTGATGCGAATGGCACGGTCGGCAGGCGCCAGCAGCAAGGCCTCTTTGTATGCCGCAATGGCTTCGGGCAATTGTTTGTTTTGATGCAGGGCTACTCCCTTATTGTACAAGGCCTGCGCCCGTAGGGAGGTTGAGGGGGCATCGGTTGCGGCTGCGGTGTACCAGCGTATGGCTTCGGCCAGTTGCTGTTGCTCAAACAAGGCATTGCCCAGGTTGTAAGCCGCCGATGGCAGCTTTTCTTTTTGCAAGGCGTTGCGGTAATGTTCGGCCGCACGGGCATACTGTTGCCGGTGATAGGCCCGGTTTCCTTTTTGCAAATCGGCCTGTTGGGCACCGGCTGCCACCGGCAACAGGCACAGCAATGCAATGGCAGTTTTCAGCTTTTTGCGGTTGGAGAGCTGCAGGTCCCACACCAGCAACGCTAACGCCAGCAACAGCAACCAGGGGAACAGGGGCAGGTATTGCACACCGGCCCTGCTGCCGGTGGCAACGGTTTTTTCATAACGGTTTACCACCTGCAACAAATCGTTTACCATGGCTTCGGTATCGGTAAGCGTACCATACATACCCCCGCCGTTGGCGGCCAGCTGCCGCAAGAGGGCTTCGTTTAGCCGGCTGATGACGGGCTGTCCGTCTGCATCGGTTTTCATCCCGCCACCCGGGCCATCGGGAACCGGCGCACCGGCGGCGGTACCAATGCCCACCACCAGCAACAGCACCCCTTCTTCCCGCAGGCGCAGCGCCTGGTCGGTGGCTGCCGCATCGTGGTCTTCGCCATCGGTAAGCAGCAGTACAAAGCGGTTGCGGCCGCTGTTGGGCGGAAAGGTTTCCCAGGCACGTTGCAGGGCAGGGCCTATGGCGGTACCTTGCAGGGGCACCGCATCGGGCGTGGCCGCCTGCAAAAAAAGCCGAAAAGCCCCGGCATCGGTAGTCAGGGGCATCGACAGGTAGGCATTACCGGCAAACAGCACCAGTGCCACCCGGTCGTCGTCGAGGCCATTTACAAAACGCTCGGCTAACTGCCGGGCCCGTTCCAGCCGGTTGGGGGCCAGGTCGGCCGCCAGCATGCTGTTGCTTACATCCAGCACCACCACCACATCGCGGCCCTTGCCCGCCTCCACAGCGGCCCCTTGGGTACGAAGCCGGGGTTGCGCTACAGCCAGCACTACCAAACCCAGGGCGCTCAGGTACAGGAGTTGCTTGCCGGTGGCTTTGGCCGCACTGTATGGCTGCAGGTGCCGCCTGAACCACGCTGCACTCCACTGCTCCCGTACCTTTTGGTGCCAGCGCCGGTACAGCAGCACCCAGGCAAGAGCCGGCAGCAGCAACAGGCCCAACAGCAGCCATTGCGGCTGACCAAACGATATGAGGGCAATGAACATACAGGGCAAGTTATTCAAATTTTGGGCCGGCTGCGGCATCTTGTAGTTCCGGGCGGTATTTGGTAGGCGGAAATGCTTTCGGACAGCGTGCCGCAGCCAGGCAGTAGGTACTGTTTTGCCGCTTTGCGTATGGGCGGATTTTTAGAACAAAAGTTTAATCGTTGAAACTCGCTTGAGCCTGACAAGAAACGGAGATAAAGTACTGTACCCGTCATTACACCATACGGCTGATGCGTACCGACATTTTATACACTTGTTTTTCATTCATTTTGTAGCAGTGTTTATCCTGCATTTGTACGGTGCCTCTTTTTCAAAACTCGGCTTTAAAGCAGTCTTGTGCGCCATAGCTAATGTGCCACCAATAGCGTTGGCATATCTATTCGTTTAATGTGTTTTCTAATGTTGTTTTAAATTCGTTTTCGTTATTGTAATTGTAAAATGGTACGGCTGTTATTAGATATGTGTCGGTGTGGATTTTGATTGTTTTTTGTTCCGCTCTGATTTCTTTTAAAAAGTCTTCTTTCCATTTGTCGTGCCCTTTTAAATGCTCTCCTTTGGGTTCGATGAAAACCTGATAAGTCATTTGTTCTCCACTACGCTGTTTGCAGAAAAGTAAAAAGTCGGGCTCAAAGGCTCGTCCGAGTTTGTCGTAGATTTTTACTTCTCTTTCGTTTCGGATGAGGTAAATATTATCAAACTTTTGTTTGAGGTCGTCAAATCGTCTGGCAAACAGTTCCACAAATTTCTTTTCCTCACTAGTTCCATAGTTGGCATTGTACACATACCAGGGTTCATTGGCTACCAAACTTTCCTGCCCGTCTGCCCGTTCGCTGTCTTTATAAACCTTGATTTCTTTGTCTTTAAAAACTTTGTAAATGGGTTCCTTGATATAGTCTGAGCCTTCGTATTGTGTGGAGTTGCTCTTGATGTCAGCTTCTATACTTTGCAAAAGCCCGTTTAAGGCTTGTAAATAGTCGAAATGGCTAATTTCTTTTAATCGGTTTGCGGTTCCTGCAAAAGTGATTTCTAAACCTGCTAAAAAGTCTATACTGTCAATGAAGTTGGAAAGTGAACCAACAGTTGGAAAGTAATGCGATAAACTGTCGAAATAGAAAAACGGATTTTGGCTTAATGCAAAGCGAATTACATTTTTTGGGATTTCAGTAAGCTTTACATCTTTGGTTTTGATTGCTTCATCATTGGATTTTGTGGGCTCCAATTCAAAAAAGGCGCTCGACATTTTGCCAACCCCCGAAGATAACGTATGCCGGTAATTGGTTTTCCTCACGCCTAAATCAGCAAATGATTTGATGTTATCAAAATTCTTGGGCACTTTCTTATTGTAGAAAACGTGTCCGTCTCTGTAAAAATTTGTTTTTTTAAAACTTTCTTTAAGTTGCAACGGCTTGGTTACAAGGTTTTCGTCATCCTCATATATACCCGAATCCACCAGGGCCTTCTTCAATTCCGTAATATACCGGCTGTCTTCTTTGGTGTGGTAATACAATTCTTCCAGCACCTTCAAATCGTTGGTAATATCATCATCAAATTTTCGGGTAAACCTGTCTTGTCCTTCTTCCAATGCAAACGGAAAATATCTTGCACCACGACCAATGAGCTGGGCTTCTGAAAGCGTGGTTTTACCGGGCTTTCCGTCTTTGCCGTCCCGGTCTTCGTACAGGCGAACAATGTCAAACAAATTCAAAACATCCCAGCCCTCGTTCAGTTTCTGAACGGCAAATACGGCACGGATGGGATTGTTTTCATCTTCCAAAGTATTGAGCAATATTTGGTTTTGCTCGGCTTCTGCGTCATTGTTGGCACTAAGGCAGTTTTCAAATCTGAAATTGGACTGAATGCGTTTTACGATTTCATTGTATGAAATGCCTTTGGATTCAAAAAACCGGAAAGCTTTTTGAACGATGGGAACGGTGGAAGTCTTTTGGATTTTCTCTACCATTGCAACTGAAAAATCATCTATCAGTTGATGAAATTTTTCTTTGTTCTGCTCCGATTCTTTGATGGTCTTTTTGGCTTTAAACAGAATGACGGGCTTCAAATTGACATGGTGTGAAGTGGCCAATTCCTGACGGTACAAATTCAAAATCAACGCCTGAATGATTCTGTCCTGCTCGTCATACAAACTGCGGATAAGGTTGATTTCTTTGGAATACTTGTCTTTGCGAAACGCTGCCAGGTCGTATTTGAAAATGACTTTGTCTTTATATTTCTCAACAATTTGTTGTGTTTCGTAATCCAACGTGGCCGTAAATTCCAACAAAATGTTATCGAAATTTGATTTGTGAATTTTTTCAACCGTATCTTCCCAACTGCCGAATAAATTTCCACCTCTGGTTCCTGCGTTCAGGTGATGGGCTTCATCGGCAATCAAAACGATTCTTCGGTTTTCAAAATCTTCGTAGGTTATGCTGTTTTCTTTGGTGTTGTTCAGGTCAATGTGAAGTTGCTGAATGGTGGTAAACTTGATGTTGATGTTTTCATTATCCGATTCCTCAAAGTTTTCCACCTCTTTGATGAACACTTCTTTGCCTTCAATGACGATTTTATCGTTAAACAAGTATTTGGAAGCTTGCGGGTTGATAAAATTATCTTTGGTTTTGCGGATGATATTGTTGCTGTTTACAAAAAACAAAAAGTTGCGATAGCCTTTTTGGTAAAGGTGCAATATCAAACCTGCCATTATCAAGGTTTTTCCGCTGCCCGTAGCCATGTTGTAAAGCAGGTGAAGCGGCCTTTTAGGTTTGCCTTCAAAGTCTTCTGAGTAGCATAGAATAAAACGTTGAAATGCTTCTATCTGATAAGGACGGATAATAAAAGCTGATTTGATATTATCTGTAATATGATTCGGAACCACAACTTGTGCTATGGCTCTTTTACCAAATTCCTGAACTAATTTGTCATAAAGGAATGCCATTATTTATCTCTTTTATTTTTGGGTTGCAACGCTTTCAATTTTTTATTCGCCTGCTCAATGCTTGCAATAAACTGTTTTTCCACCTCCGATAGCTCGTCCTCCGATTTCTTCTTGTTCTTGTAAGCCTCATATTCTGCCAGGGCTTTTTGTTGCGCCAATTCGGCCGATATTTTACCGGCATGGGTTAATACTTCCTGCCGGCTCATTTTGATGAAACCGTCCAGCACTTCAATCCAATCTTTCATATACATGGGTTTGCGCTGCATGGCGTTGATTTCGGCAATATCCAGATAGGCCGAAACCAAGCGGTTGAGCACGGCCAATTCTTCTTCATTCAGGTAATTATTTGCAACCGTGATGTCCTGTTTGGTGGGTTTCTTGCCTTTGAATGAAGTTAAGCCCATAAAAGGCAGTTGGGCGTTAGCCCGCTGAAAGATGATTTCGGCAGCGGTATGGCCATGTGCCGCCCAGTGCAATTTATTTTGAACGGTTTGAAAGAAATTTTGCGTTATTTCGGCATTCGGGTTGTAATCAATACTCGTGGCATAAATTTCCAATACTTTTCGGTAAAAAATTTTTTTTGATGAACGTATATCCCGGATGCGTTCGAGTAATTCTTCGAAATACCCTCTGCCCTGCTTCAGCAGGTCATCGTTCATCGTAAAGCCTTTGATGAGGTACTCCCGAAGCCGCTCGGTAGCCCATATCCGAAACTGCGTGCCCCGCAGCGATTTAACCCGGTAGCCAACGGAAATGATCACATCCAGATTGTAGTGCTTAGTCCGGTAATTTTTTCCGTCTGCGGCAGTTGTCAAGTATTCCTTGACAACTGAATTTTCGTCCAGTTCCCCTTCTTCAAAAATGTTTTTGATATGCAGACTGATATTTTGTTTGGTGGTTTGAAATAATACCACCATATCGGCCTGGGTAAGCCAAACCGTATGATCCTCCAATCGGACGTTGATTTTTATCGTCCCGTCATCGGATTGGTATAATAAAAATTCGTTCCGCACTGTTTCACCTTATTTTGTAAAAGTTGACGGATTATGCTTTTGGTAAAAAACCTGACCTACCCGTTGGATATGATGCATTAAGTGTTCCGAAGTTAGGCTATGATAGGCTGAAATATCAAACAGGTAAGGTGTATTTAAATCGTCTAAATCCTGTGCTATTTTAGAAAGTGTTTTATCCGTTACATGTTCCCCTTTTATGGTTATGTCTATATCGCTACCTTTTCTGTAATTGCCCTTGGAACGAGAGCCATAAATGATGACTTCCTCAATTTCAGGATATTTTTCAAATACTGAATTGATTTTGTTAAAAGTATTTTCATCCAGTCCGAATTTCATAGATAGGTTTTCATTTTTTCGTAAAATTCGCTAAGTAAAGGAAAATACACCTCCCTGATACGCCGATACTCCGTTTCTAAAATATCATCAATATAGGTATGAACAGTTTTATTTCTGCTCTCTATCATATCCATCCAAGCCTGGCCGTTGGAAATGAGTTCGTTTTGAAAGGCATGTCGGGTAGCATCTTTGGAACCAATAATACCTTGTATTCCTTTATCCTGAAGAAAATCTTTCATCACTTTCCACGCCAATTCGTGTGTAAATTCAAACCGCTGAATGGTGCCTTCCTTTTCTAAATCGCTGGGATTTTTCATTTGTTCTACGGCTTGTTTCAAATGCTTGTAGGCTTTGGTGAAATTTTCAAACCGTTGTTTCCATCGAATATCCTGCTCCATATCCTTTACTTTTTCATTTGGTAAAAATCTCGGGTTATCCGTTTTTCTTCTTCCGTGCAGGCAAAATCGGCATCGTTGAGCGATGAGAGGTTTACATACAGTTGGTTTTTATCTAACAGCGAAACAAGGGTTTCTTTTTGCATCTGCAGGGTAAATTGTTTAAAAGTAGGCAACTCGGCTTCAAAGGCCTGCAGGTCTATGCTGTACTTAAAGAAACTTTTGGCTTTCATTTGCTCCCAAATTTGCAAAAGTGTTTCGGTATCTTGGGCGGCTTCGATTTGCTCTATGAAAGTTTGGTTGTATTTTTTGAGTTCGAGATAAACGTATGGAATCTCTGAAAATCTTTTTTTGATTATTTCAATTGTGTTGTCCAATTGCTCAATTAATATAAATTGCCTATTAAGATAATTTGCCACATAACCTGTTGTACCACTACCTGCAAAAAAATCTAAAATTATATCATTCTCATTTGAGTGAGCTTTTATGAATCTTTCAATTAACTTATATGGCTTTTCAGTTAAATAACCAGAACGTTTTTTCCCATCAACTCTTATTCGAGCTGCCACGGCCATTTTCCACCAGTCTTTATTCTGTATTCTTTCATATTCATCATATAAAATGGATAATTCTTCGATAAACTCTTCTTTATCTCTTCCCATTTCCCACCAGTCCTCAGGAATTTTTCCTTTCTCTGTATAATCGTTACTTACATCTGCACTCATTTCATTATTGAATCCTCCCACATGAACTTCTGAACTCATTCTAACATCATCTCCATTAAAAATCCATATATTAGATTTAGAATACCATAAAATATTATCATGTTTCCTATTATACTGTTTCATTTTTGGAGAACCAGGGCCATGATAAGCCCAAATAATTTCATTTCTAAAGTTTTCCCTTTCAAAGATTGAATCAAGTAATACTTTAAGATAATGTATTTCATTCCAATCGGCTTGTACCAATATACTGCCATCACTTGATAAAACATCTCTTGCAATTTCTAACCTATTCTTCATAAAAGTTAACCAGGAAGAATGATTGAATCTATCGTTATAATTAAAAGAATCTCCACCAGTGTTATAAGGTGGGTCTATGTAAATCAGTTTTACTTTACCTGCAAATTCTTCTTTCAGCGTATGCAAGGCTAACAAGTTGTTGCCTTTAATAATCAGGTTGTCGGTAATGGTGTCTTCGGGCAAGCCGCGTTTTCGGTTAAGTTCGGCATCACGTTTAAAACCATCAAAAGCGTGTTCTCCATCCTTATCCATTCGCTTGGCGTTTGTAAGCACCTTCGGCTCCAATAACTGGGTAATTTCATCCTGTGCCAAAATTTCGTTGAAGAAAATCTCTTCCCGTTTTTGTTCTTCGCGGCTTTGTCCGCCTTCCAAAATACAGTCTTTAAAGGGCCACACCAACGCCACTTCGTTGCGTTGTTTCAGGTATTTGCCGTCAATGGTGAGGCCCACTTTGTTTTTAAACTTGGTGTAGCTGTCGTTCAGGTAGTTTTTCTGCTCCAGAAATTCAATGAAAAGATTTTGGTCAAACAGCAGCACCGTTTCACCCGTGGGCAGGCGCAGGGTTCGGAAAAATTTTTCTTTCAGGGTGTCGTTTTGCAGCAGCAGTTCTATAAGTTCTTCATCAAAATTGCGGGCCTTATCAAGCACCACCCATTTTTTCAGCTCTCCGTTGTCGGTTACGAAGTTGATTTCTTTTTTGAGTTGTTGCTCTAATGTGGTATATAATTTCATTGTTTTTCTATTCCGGTTTATTTTGTTCGTAAAGTTACTTTTTTAAGCTGCTATCTTGTTAAAAATGCCCTTCAAATTGTCATCTACCAGCAAGCAAGGCGGTAGGTTTGGGAGCATTGGGCAAAAAAATGTACTGCAGGTATTGGCTTGTGTATGGGGGTGCCGTTTATTAAATTTTGCAAAGCGTTGGCATGTTGCCTGTTGTTTTACGGTGCTTTTTTTGTATCGGCTTTTAACCCTGCAGCCAACAGCACCTTTGCAGCAGGCCCTTTACCTGAAACAACAACGGGGCCGGTTGTAGGCCGGCCCCGACTTAGATATGTGTAAGAGCAGGTTTTACTTGCGGCCCTGCATAAAATCGTAATGGGCCAAAATATCTTTCAGCAGGGGTAGCTGATGCGCCTGCAGGTTGTAGGCAGGGTTGTTGCTTTGCAGCAGCAGTACAAAAAAGTAAGGATGGCGGTTTTCTTCAATCCATCCTACCACCCAGCCGGTTGGCTTGCCGGCCGCATCGGTACCCTGGCCGGTTGTATAGCTGAGCTTGTACAGCGTATTGCTTTCCTGCAGCAGTACCTTGCGCACCAGCTCCTGCGTACGTTTTTGAAAAGGCAACTGGTTAAAATAAAGGCGCTTTATCAAACCCAGTTGTTCATCGGGCGAAATGAGCAGGGTTTGATTGCACCAGAACGAATCAATGGCGCCGCTGCAATTTTTGTTGCCATACCCCAGCGTATCGAGCCAGCGTTGCAGAGTGGGTGTGCCGATACGGCGGGCCACTTCCTGAAAATAGGGCTCGGCCGCCAGGCGAAAGGCTTCCTGCATGGAAAGGTCTTTGTTCCATTCGGGCACGGAGCGTTGCACGCCATCCCAGGGGATGACCATATTTTCATCATTAATCACACCGGTTTCCACACCTATCAGCGCATGTACAATGTTGAAGGTAGCGGCCGGCGAAAAGCGTTTGCGGTAGTACGATGAATCGTAAAGGGTAAAATGTGCCTGACTGTTATCGAACAGGGCAAAGGTGCCGGCAGCGTTATGCCGGTCGAAAAAGGTTTTGAGTTGATTGTCTATTGTTATATTGTTCACCGAGCAGCCTCCCAACAAGAGCAGCAGCAATACGGCACTTATTACGTTACGCATGGCAAAAATTTTGGGCAAAGGTACACGAGGGCGGCGGGCAAAAAACGGTTTTACGGTTGTTTTCGCAAAACGGCATGTTGCCGGCTTAAAACCTTGTAGCTTTCAACCGCGGGAGCGATGCCTGCACCGCCACTAAGCGTGCTGGCATTGCGCCCAAACGAAGTGTATTCGAGGTACAGATTTCCCTGCTGCAGCCAGTAGGTGGCCATTATGGTAACCTGGTTCAGCGAAAAAACCGAGTGCAGTTTGTTTCCCTTCCACCAGCAGTCGAGCACAATGGAGTTGCGCTCGTCCATACGCCAGTGCCCGGCAGCCGCATCTACCGGCAGCAACGCATACGGCCGCACATCGTTTCCTTCCGTACCGTACTGCAACTGCCGTGGTAAAAGCCGCTATCGGTTGCGGCAATATGCAGCTGTACGGGCACCTGTTGTACCTTTCCATCGGCATACCAGTGTAATTGCCCCTGCCATTTGCCAACAAAAGCGGCGGGAAAAGATACGGCATCCTGGCCATGTACTGCAAAGGGCCCTGTTAGCAACAGTACCCACCAAATACGTTGTACAAACGGCATTGGAAATTACGCAGTGGTTTTTAGTACGCCCAGCTCTTTCCCCACTTTCATAAAGGCGGCGATGGCTTTATCGAGGTGCTGCTGCTCGTGGGCGGCGCTCAACTGTACCCGTATGCGGGCCTGGCCTTTGGGCACTACGGGATAGAAGAAGCCGATAACGTAAATACCCTCCTGCAGCAGCCGGGCGGCAAAATTCTGCGCCACCACCGCATCGTACAGCATGATGGGTACAATGGGGTGGTCGCCAGGTTTGATGTCGAAGCCGGCCTCTGTCATTTTTCTGCGGAAGTATTGGGTGTTGTACTCCAGCCGGTCGCGGAGTTCGGTGGTTTCGGTAAGTAAGTCCATTACGGCAATGGAAGCGCCTACAATGCTGGGGGCAAGGGTATTGCTGAAAAGATAGGGGCGAGAACGCTGGCGCAGCATTTCAATTACCTCTTTTCGGCCGCTGGTAAAGCCGCCGCTGGCGCCACCCAGGGCCTTACCCAGCGTGCCGGTAATGATGTCAATTTTACCCATAACGCCCCGGTACTCGTGGGTACCCCGGCCGGTTTTGCCAATAAAGCCGGTGCTGTGGCATTCATCTACCATTACCACGGCATCGTAGCGCTCGGCCAGTTCCACAATTTTATCCAGCTGGGCAATGGTACCATCCATGCTAAAGCTGCCATCGGTTACAATAATGCGGTTGCGGGCGCCGGCGGCAGCCTGCAACTGGCGCTCCAGGTCGTCCATATTGTTATGTTCGTAGCGGAAGCGCTGCGCTTTGCACAGGCGCACCCCGTCAATAATGCTGGCATGATTGAGGGCATCGCTGATGATGGCATCCTGCTCGTTAAACAACGGCTCAAACACCCCGCCGTTGGCATCGAAGGCGGCGGCGTATAAAATGGTATCTTCCGTACCGAGAAATTCCGAAATCTTTCGCTCCAGTTCTTTATGAATGTCCTGCGTTCCGCAGATGAAACGCACGCTGCTGAGCCCGTAGCCGCGGTGATCAATGTATTTTTTGGCGGCATCAATTACTTTGGGATGTGATGACAGGCCCAGGTAGTTGTTGGCGCAGAAATTGAGTACTATATGGCCGTTTACCCGTATTTCGGGACCCTGTGCACTTTCAATGATGCGTTCGGTTTTAAACAGTCCGGCTGCTTTAATTTCTTCCAGTTCGGCAGCAATGCGTTGTGTGAAGCGTTCGTTCATAATCAATGAAATTGAGCCCTGCAAAGCTACAGGTTCGGCCTCATCGGATATAAATAATATTGTCGCTGCGCCAGCCGGTGGCCGCCACGTGTTGGGCAACCGGTAGGGTCAATGGCCGGGCGGTGCCTGCCGCGTCGGCCGCATGGGGCCGGTAGCCCTGTTGCTGCAGCCAGGCATCGGCCTGCCGGTGCAGCAAAAAAGCACCGGTGCCGGGGGCGGCATGTTCCAGCACCAAAACGGGGCTGTGCTGTGCCAGTGTTTGTTGCAGGCCCAGCAGCACATCGTATTCGTGGCCCTCTACATCCAGTTTAATCAGGCCGGGTACTTGTTGCAGTTGCCGCAGCAGGCTATCGCCGCTGCGGGCCGGCAGGGTAATTGCCCGGGGCCAATTCCGCTGCAGCCAGGCTTCGCCAGTGTATTGGGCGGGGTTGGTAGTATTAAATTCTTCATAGCGGGGCGCAAAACGGTAAAAGGTGCGCTCGCCATCGTTTTGGTCGAGCAGCAGCTGAAACGCCCGGATGTTGGGGCAGGGCCGAATATTTTGCTGCAACAAGGCAAATGCCTCCGGGGCCGGCTCAATGGCAAGCACCTGTCCGTGCGCCCCCACCCGGCTTGCCGCCACCAGCGAAAAATAGCCTACATGGGCGCCTGCATCCAACACCACGTTGCCGGGCTGCAGGTGGCGTAACAAAAAGCGGGCAAGCCGCAGTTCCGACGGGTGGGTTTTGCAGCCCAGCAGGTACAGGTCGGTGGCGGCGGGCAGGTTTACACAAACCCGGTGACCGGTTACCAGGCGGCAGGGCACCTTCCAGGGCCGCCGCAACAACGGGTACAGCAGGGCGCGGTAACCCAGGGCCAACGCATAGGGTAAAGGCCGGTGCCAAAAGCGGCCCCATTTGCTGCCGGCAGCCCAACCTTCTGCCCGGTTGAGGTGTTGTAGTATCGTTTCAGGAGGGTATTGCAAGGTTGCAAATATCCCCAAAAACCCGGTAGCAGGTATTTTATAAAACTGCTTGTGTAACAAAACAGTTCGTATCTTCGTAACACTCCAAACAAAACACATGAAACGTTTGCTGCTTTTTACCGCCATTTTGGTTGTAGCCCTGCTTATGTGGTTTGTTGCTTCTACCAACACAACAATAGACCCGCAGGCCCATGGTAATGAGCAGCGTTGCGAAAACAGAAAAACCGAGCGCACCCCTTCTTCAACCGGTACCGGCTTTTTTATCATTGATTCGTTTTCGGGTATTCTCTGATTTTTTTCGTTCCCCTGTAACTTTTAGCGTTTCGGTACGTACAATAGGCATTCTGCCTGTTTAAAACACCTGTAACCAAAGCCATTTATGACCGTAGGGGAGTACAATAACTGTGTTACGCAATATGCCGACAATGTGTATCGCTTCATCCTCAAAAATCTGGGGCATGAAGAAGATGCACGGGATGTGGTGCAAAGCACATTTGAAAAACTGTGGTTGAACCGCGAACAGGTAGATGCCGCACGCAGCAAATCGTACCTGTTTACCATTGCGTATCACCAAATGATTGACCACCTGCGCAAAAACAAACGGGTGCAGTTGCAGGAAGATTTCCGGGAAGACCTGCGGGTACAAAACCGCAGCGGCAGCAACCTCCGTAAGGTGCTGGATGAAGCCCTGAGCCGACTGAGCGACACCGCCCGTAGCCTGGTTTTGCTGAAAGACTATGAGGGTTACAGCTATGCGGAAATCGGACAAATAACGGGCCTCAGCGAAAGTCAGGTAAAAGTGTATCTGCACCGGGCGCGGCTGCAACTGAAAAACTACCTGGTTAGTGTGGAAACCGTACTCTGAAAAAGTGAGCATGCTGCAAAGCGGCCTGCAAAATGGGAAGCGTCATGATTATTGATCGCCATAATTACGAAACCTATTTTCTGCTGTATGCCGACCGCGAGCTGGATGCCGCAACGGCAGCAGCAGTGGAAGCTTTTGCCGCAGCACATCCCGACCTGCAGCAAGAGTTACAGTTGCTACTGCAAACCCGCAGCAACGACGCGCCGCAACTCGACAGCACCTTTAAAGCCGCCCTGCTGCGTGAAGTACCCGAAACCGAAGCCCTTGAACCATTACTCCTTTACCTCGATGGCGAACTGCCTGCTGCCGATGCGGAAAAAACCGAACAGGCACTACGCAGCGATAACAAGCTGAACCAACAATGGGCACTACTCCAAAAAACAAAGTTGCATCCCGATACAACAATTGTTTTTCCCAATAAAGAAACCTTATATCGCCACCGCACGCCGATACACCGCTTCTGGCAGCCCGGGTACAAACGCCTGGCAGCTGCGGCAGCCGTAATGGCACTGCTGCTAACGGCCTGGTGGTTGCTGCAACCCGATGCCACCCGGCGTAACAACTTCGCAGGAAAGCTCCCATCCCATCCAACACCCGCGGCACCTGCAAGTAACAATGCCCTGCCTGCCGGTGCTGCCGACCACATTGCCGCAGCTGCAAAAAAGCAAATAAAATCTGCTGCTGTAACAGCAACCGCCGCAGCAATACCGCCGTCCCAAACGACACCGGTTAGGCCATCATCAACCGCCTACAACGCTACCTTCCAAAATACAACGGAAAATACAAGCGCTGTTCCCACCTACCATTCTACAGTTGCTCCGCAAGACTTAACCGTAACGCCCGTTACCAAAACCGCAACCGAAAAAAATAACAGCACCGCCAGTAACCTTTCGGCAGTTGGCAACGTACCACCGGTAGCAACAGCAGCCACAACCGATATTGCCTATTATACCGGCAATGGTACGGACAATTACGTGGATGACACCGATGCTCCATCGAACGACATGAACGATGCCATAAAGCGCCGTAGCGGCCTGATCGGCTTTTTGAAAAAAGCCCGCCGCACCATCGAACGCCGTACCGGCATTGCCACCGGCGATGGACCACTACGGTTAGCTGTTTTTACGATACACACCCAATAAACGCAAAAAACAGAAAGAATGAAACGCATGCTGAGTACATGCCTGGGCCTTGCCTTATGTGTAAGCACCCTGGCACAAACCGACACCACCGGAAAACCGCATTCCGATACCCTGAAAGTAGGTAACATGATCATCATCCGCAAAAGCGATGGCACCAATAAACCGGAAGCGGAGAAAGAGAAAAAAGAACGGGAGTATGATGTGAAAATTACAACCCAAAAAAGCAACAAAAACCGCAATGTAACCACCAACTACTGGGTTTTTGACCTGGGGTTTGCCAATGTGGTGGACCGCACCAACTACAACGCTCCCGGTGTAAGCGGACCCAACGGATACTTTCCGGGCGGCAACGCCAACTTAATGGATTTGCGCAACGGAAAATCAGTAAACGTTAACATCTGGGTCTTTCTGCAGGAACGCAACCTGATTCAGCATGTGGTAAACCTGAAATACGGCCTGGGGCTGGAACTGAACAACTATCGCTATCAAAGCAACATACGGCACCGCTTTGAACCCCGCGACTTTATTGAACGCGATCCCGATGTAACCTCCTTTCGGAAAAACAAGCTGGCCGCCGATTATGTAACCCTGCCGGTGATGCTCAACTTTAATTTCGCCCCCCGCAAAAAACACAGCTACGGCTTTAGTGCAGGCCTTAGTGCGGGATACCTGTACAGCGCCCGGCAAAAAATGAGAAGCGCCGAACGCGGTAAGGAAAAGGTAAAAAACGACTTTAACCTGCAGCCCTGGAAACTTGCCGCCATTGGCGAACTGAAGATGGGCGTATTTTGCCTGTACGGCAGTTATGCACTCAACACGATGTACCGCAGCGGCCTCGACCAAACACCGTACGCCATCGGCATTCGATTTTTAGCGCTGGACTAAACCCGCAGCATGGGCGACGCATCCGGAGCGGACGATTTTAACAGAATCGTCCGTTTTTTTATGCTTGGCCATACCGGCAGATTCTGTTACTTTGTTGCAAAGACGATACACATGACCTACAAGATAATTGATATAGAAGGAATAGGACCCAACTACGCTGCCAAACTCGAAGAACAGGGTGTACACACCACCACCGATTTGCTGAACGTAGCCGGCACCAAAAAAGGGCGCCAGCAACTGGCCACCGCAACCGGTATTCCCGAAAGCCTCATTCTTACCTGGGTAAACCATGCCGACCTTTGCCGCATCAACGGCATTGCCGGCCAGTTTGCCGAACTGCTTGAGGCCGCCGGTGTGGATACGGTAAAAGAACTGGCACACCGCAACGCGGCGAACCTGCACCAAAAACTTTTCGAAACCAACGAAAAATTTGGCCTTACCGGTAAAATACCTTCGGCCGAACAGCTGCAAAAAATGATTGACCAGGCCGCCACCCTCGAACCCCGGGTATTTCACTAACCGCATTTTTACCCATCAGCAATACTGGCACGCTTCTTGCCTTTATGAAGAAAAATGGCATATGAAGCAGCATGTTGTTGCAGCAGCCCTGCTGTTGCTTATTACGATAGTTTTAGGGGCATGTACCAAAAATGAAAACCCGCAGGCCCGCCTTTCCATTTACCTTACCGACGACCCGGCCCGCTACGAAGCCGTAAACATTGATGTTCAAAAAGTGTTGGTTACCTATCAAAACGATGGCCCCAACAACTGGAAGGAGCTGAACATTCAACCCGGCATTTACAACCTGCTTGATTTCCGTAATGGTATGGACTTATTGCTGGGCACCACCGAACTGCCGGCAGGCCGCATCAATCAAATACGCCTGGTGCTGGGCCCGCAAAACACGGTAGTAGAACGAGGCGTTACCCACATCCTGGAAACGCCTTCGGCACAACAATCGGGGTTGAAGCTGAACGTACAGGTGGAGTTAACAGAAGGAATAGACTACAAACTGTGGATTGATTTTGATGCAGGCCGCTCGGTTGTAAAGGCCGGCAACAGCGGCAAATACCTGCTGAAGCCAGTAATTAAAACCTTTACCCAGGCAAGAGGGGGCTCCATAGCCGGCACCGTTTTACCGGCTGCGGCACAGGCATGGGTGTATGCCCTCCGCGGTACCGATACCGTAGCCAGTGCGCTTCCCGAAAGCACCAACGGACGGTTTTTAATGCGGGGCATCGATGCCGGTACTTATGCGGTTGCCATTGATGCACCGGCCGGCTACCGCGATACCACCCTGCAAAACATAACCGTAACCAACGGCCAGGTTACCAACGTGGGCACCATTACGCTGCAACAATAAAATAATCGCAACAAGTATAAAACGCCTGCCGCCGTTATAGCCGCAGGCGTTTTTTATTGTTTTGTTAATGATGAAGCTCATTCACACAAAAAGTGCTTTACCCTTCGTTTCTGAACCGTATGCAACGCAATATCCTGTTGGTTTTTTTGGTTGTATTTGCTGCTGCACTTACCCTGGCCTCCACCGCCCCGCATACCAGCAGCGTGGTGCAAAAAAGAGCCTACCGGGCAGCCACCAACGCTACCCCCTTTGAGTTACGCATTTATAAACACCGCTACGAACTGGAATTGTGGGACTCGCTGGGCTTATGGATGACCTATCCGGTAGTGTTTGGCAGCAGCGAGCTAAAAGACAAGCTGATGGAAGGCGACCGGCAAACTCCCGAAGGAAGGTTCCGGATTGTGCATAAGAAAATCCATCCCGAATGGGGACATTTTTTACTGCTCGACTATCCTACGCCGGCAGATCTGCAAAAATTTCAACAACGCAAACAGGCCGGCATCATTCCCCCCAACGCCCGTCCGGGCGGGGGTATTGGCATACATGCCACCCGCCGCAACGAAGACCGTTTTGTGGACTTTTTCTACAACTGGACCAAC
The DNA here is from genome assembly GCA_046297415.1 of Lacibacter sp. Classification (GTDB taxonomy): domain Bacteria; phylum Bacteroidota; class Bacteroidia; order Chitinophagales; family Chitinophagaceae; genus Lacibacter. The sequence goes on along the minus strand of JBKBIL010000002.1, from coordinate 124,482 downwards.
GGCTGCATTTCCACCAAACGCGAATACGCCCAGGAGTTGTACGAGCTGTTGCCGGTTGGCACACCCGTATCCATTTTTCCGTAATACCCAATAGTGGGTATTGCGCCCGCAGGCACTGCATAATACCTTGGCCTGCAAACACACCAACATGAAACAACTGCTTCTTACCCTTGCCGGCATGCTGCTCTTACTGGGCGGCCACGCCCAACAACTGTCTCGGGAAGGTACGCACGACATTTCACGCAAAGCCAACAAAGGTTTCTTGTACGAACCGGTGGTTGACGAAGGCAAAAACCTGCTGGAGTTAACGTATGTAACCAAGGCCACCAACCGAAAAGCCAAATTTGAAACCTATCAGTTCGATCTCAACTTCAACTTCAAAGGCATGCAGGAAAGCGAAGTGCCACTGGAAAAAATTAAGGGGTACAAAGGCGACGAGTACACCCTTAACGCGGTAACCGTAGCGGCAAACTTTACGGGCACACTGGTGCTGCGCCGCAAAATCATTACCCGCAAATGGAACTGGTTTTGGGGCGGCTATGAATCGAAAATAAAACTGGCCGAAAAACTAAAGCCGAAAACCGATGACGGTGATAAGATGGCCTATGTAGCCCATACGCAGCAGGACGAACTGGAAACCGTGCTGATTATTGCCGGCGCCAAAGGGCCTCTTCGTGAAGACCCGCTTCGGCAGTATAAAGAGTATCATGTGCTGCGCTTCGACCGCGACCTGAACCGCCTTGCCGACGAAGTAATAAATTTTGAGTATCCGCAATACCTGGTGAGCATCAACTCGGTAGGAACCGATGAAGAAGAAGGCGATGCCGCCGATGATGCCGAAGAGGTGAATCCCCAAAGCGATGTGCTACTGCTGTTTGCCCCGGCCGGTGGCTCCGGCGTCAAAAAATTTGCCGACCCCGCTGCCACCAACTACACGTTTGTACGGGTGGGCTACGATGGTACAATCAAAGAACGCATCAGCGTACAGTCGAAAGCCCCGGTTTTTAACGGCGATATGTTTTTGGTTTCGGGTGCGGATGTGTACATCATTGGCGCCACCGGAGGCAACGATAAAAACTACTTTAATGAAGTATTTTCCGATTACACGCCAAACGGCCCCATCCGCAGCATGCAGGTAGAAAACTTTACTGCAAAAGGATTTCAAATTGTAAAAATTTCGGGCGGTAAAATGGAGTATGCTACCCTCAACAGCTTGGCCGACTTTGCGGCCAAAGCCAAAACACCTCCAGCACAAAAGAAAAAGCCCGAATACAACGGCCGCCGCTTCCGCGTACAGGATATGAAACTGGCTCCCAACGGTGATTTTCTGGTTGCCGGTCAAAAATTCGTCAAAAACAAAAACGGCACTTTTTACAACGACATCATCATGATGCACTTCAACAGTAACGGTGCCTTAAAAGCCGCCTATGGCGTAATACGCGAAGAAAACAACCGAACCAGCAGCAGCATGCCCAATATGCAAATGATGGAGTTCAGTAAAGACGGCAGCAAGTTGTACTGGATGATCATGGAGTTGGCCGGCGTACGTCTGGAAAAAGAATTGGGCACCGGCAAATTCAAAGGACTGATTTATCCCAGCGTTTCCAAAATAGACCTCAACAGCGCATCCATTGGCAACTTTGTACAATTTGGACAGGGGAAAACCGATTACTACGTAAATAACAAGTATCCGCTATTGCCCATTGGGAAAAACGAACTGGTTTTTCTGGGCGAAAACAAAAACGGCAAAACGCTTTGGTTTGCCAAAATGCCGCTGGATTAAGACGGGTTACAGCACAGGCAACTGTGTTAACGAAAGGGTCTTGCTGTTGCAAGACCCTTTTTTATTTTTTACACTTATTCCCTAAAAGTAGGGGCGCATTATACAATACGACCTTTGGCAATTTCGTCCACCACACCGGGGTCGAGCAGGGTGGTGGTATCGCCCAAATTGGAAAGGTCGCCCTCCGCAATTTTTCGTAAAATGCGCCGCATAATTTTTCCGCTGCGGGTTTTGGGCAGGCCGCTTACAAACTGAATTTTATCGGGCTTGGCAATGGGGCCAATTACACGGGTAACGGTTTGCAATATGTCCTGCCGGGTTAGGTTGGGATCATTACTGTGGTGGTGCTCATAAATTACAAAGGCGTAAATGCCCTGCCCTTTTATATCGTGCGGATAGCCCACTACGGCACTTTCTACCACACCCGCGTGCATGTTAATGGCATTTTCAATTTCGGCGGTACCCAGGCGGTGGCCGCTTACGTTCAGCACATCGTCAACCCGGCCCGTTATGCGGTAATTGCCTTCGGCATCCCGTAAGGCTCCATCGCCGGTAAAGTACAGGTTTTCGTAAGTGGCGAAGTAGTTTTGGCGGCACCGTTCATGATCGCCGTAAGTGGTGCGGATGGTGGCCGGCCAGGGTGCCCGTATGCACAAATTGCCTTTCACAATACCGTTTTCATCGGGCTCGGTTACCTCATTGCCCTTTTCATCAACCAGCAGGGGCTGCACGCCGGGCAGCGGCAACGTGGCCCAGCCGGGTTTTGCGGGGGTAACGCCTGCCAGGTTGCTAATGAGGCATCCGCCGGTTTCGGTTTGCCACCAGGTATCTACAATGGGGCAGCGGCCTTTACCCACATTTTTATGATACCAGTGCCAGGCTTCTTCGTTGATGGGCTCGCCCACGGTACCCAACACTTTGAGCGTAGAGAGGTCTTTTCCTTTCAGCGGTTCCAGCCCAAAGCCCATGAGGCTGCGGATGGCCGTGGGTGCCGTGTAAAGTATGTTCACCTTATGCCGGTCAACAATATCCCAAAAACGGCCGGCATCGGGCCAGGTGGGAATACCTTCAAACATCAATGAAGTTGCGCCGGCGCTTAACGGCCCGTATAAAATGTAACTGTGCCCGGTAATCCAGCCAATGTCGGCCGTACAAAAATGTACATCGCCGGGCTGGTATTGAAACACGTTCACAAACGTGTAGTTGGTCCACACCATATACCCCGCCGTGCTATGCACAACGCCCTTGGGCTTGCCGGTACTGCCCGATGTGTACAGTATAAACAGCGGATCTTCGGCATCCATTTCCACTGCCGGAAACGATACCCTGCCCTCCTTTTCCACCTGGTGTTCGGCATGTTCCATTTCATCTTCCCACCACACATCGCGGCCTTTCAGCATGGATACCGGTGTGCGGGTGCGGGTATATACAATTACTTTTTTTACCGTGCGGTTGCCTATCAGCGCATCGTCAATAATACTTTTCAGCGGAATAACTTTTTCGCCCCGAAAAGCGCCGTCGCAGGTAATGATGTACTCGGCTTGTGCATCGTACAAGCGGTCGGCTATACTTTGCGCACTGAAGCCGCCGAAAATTACGCTGTGTATGGCGCCGATGCGGGCACAACCCAATACGGCATAAGCCAGTTCGGGTACCATGCCCATGTAAATACATACCCGGTCGCCCTTTTTTACGCCCAGGTTGGTAAGCATTTGCGCCACCTGGCATACCCGCTTGTGCAGGCGGTTGTAGGTTACAATACGCACCCGGTCTTCGGGGTCATTGGGTTCCCAAATGATGGCCGGCTTATCGCCCAAAGTAGCCAGGTGCCGGTCAATACAATTTTCCGTGATGTTCAATTTGCCGCCTTCAAACCAGCGCACCCGGGGCTCTTTAAAATTCCACTCCAGCACTTTATCCCACTTCTTACGCCACTGAAAATGTTCGGCTATTTCGGCCCAAAAAGTTTCGGGGTCTTCCACACTGCGCCGGTAGGCTTCCTTGTATTGCGCAAACGAACGTATTTGATACGGGTATGACATAGCAATGATTTTGAAGGGCAAAAGATACGCCCAGTGTTGCAATTACCCAAGCGCAATACGTATGAGTGGCAGCAAATTAAAAAAACGATCGTTTGCTTGTAAGGCCTTCCTGCAAAATCATTGAAAAAGATGATAATCACGATTTCAAATTGCGTTGTATTTTGAAGCTCCCAACTATTGAACAAACCATGCGATACAAACTGGCCTTCTGCATTTTATGGTGCACGCTTACAGCCTTGGGCCAGGGTTCGCAGGAATACCAGTCGGGTATCAAACTCCACATCAGCGCCGACAGCAACCGTTTCATTCGTTTCATAACCTGGAACCAGATATGGATTCGCAGCCAGCAGAATAATCCGGGTACGATTATTAACGGTGAGTTGCGCAATACCACCTGGGACATCGGCGCCCGCCGTCTGCGCATGCTGGCTTATGCGCAAATAAGTCCGCGTTACGTAATTGTAACCCATTTTGGCATCAACAACCAAACCTTTGCCACCGGCGGCGGCAGCGGAACAGGAGGTACCGGACCCTACGGAGCCGGCAAAAAACCCCAGCTGTTTTTTCACGATGCGTGGAACGAGTTTGCGGTAATACCCGAAACCCATCCCGTTACCCAAAAGCGCAACAAATACAACCTGTATATCGGCGGCGGCCTGCACTACTGGTGGGGCATCAGCCGCATGAGCAGCGCCAGCACCCTCAACTTCATGACGATTGATGCGCCCATCATCAACTGGCCTTTGGTGGAAATAAGCGACCAGTTTGTACGCCAGTTTGGTGTGTATGCCAAAGGCCACCTGGGCAAACTCAATTATTCGCTTTCGGTAAACAAGCCTTTTGCCACCAACAACACACCGGTATTTGATGCGGTAAAGCAGCGGCGGGTGGCCGTAGATAATAACGGCGATGCAAAGGCGGCCCTGCAGGGCTATTTTGATTATCAGTTTTTGGAAAAAGAATCCAACGTACTCCCCTTTCGTGTGGGCACGTACGTTGGCACCAAAAAAGTGTTCAATATCGGAGCGGGCTTTTATCACAATGCCAACGCCACAAAAAGTGTGGATGGCAACGGCATTATCGAAAAACATGATATTACTCTGCTGGGTGCCGATGTATTTGCCGACCTGCCCATTAGTACGAAGGCCCGCAATATGGCTGTTACCGTGTATGGCGTTTATTACAACTACAACTTTGGCCCCAACTACTGGCGTACCATTGGCATTATGAATACGGCCGGCGATTTCGACCCGTCCATGCCGCCGGCGGCCCGCACCCTCAATGGCCCCGGCGATGCCCGCATGTTTGTGGGCACCGGCAACATCGCCTACCTGCAGGCCGGTGTATTGCTGCCTAAGGGCGCAAAAAACAAGGTACGGGTACAACCCTTTGGCGCCTATACCTGGAAACAGCTGCGCTACCTTGACGAACCGGGCAGTTACTTTGACGTAGGTGCCAATTTTTTGATTGACGGGCACCATGCTAAAATAACGCCACAGTACAGCACCCGTCCGTTGTATTTCCTCCGCAACGGCCAACGGATAAAAGACGGGAGCCGCGGCGAATGGCTGCTGCAACTACAAATTTTTCTCTAACGCAAACAGGCAACCATATGCAAACAAACAAACAGGAAGAACAAAGTATCTGGAAAGTAATCGGTGCCTCTTCAGTAGGCACCCTTATCGAATGGTACGACTTTTACATTTTCGGCTCGCTGGCCGTGGTAATTGCCAACCAGTTTTTCCCGCAAACCAATCCCACCGCAGCGCTGCTTTCAACACTGGCCACCTTTGCCGCCGGATTTATTGTACGCCCCTTTGGTGCGCTGGTGTTTGGCCGGCTGGGCGATATGGTAGGGCGCAAGTACACGTTTTTGCTTACGCTGGTTATTATGGGCGGCTCCACTTTTGCCATTGGCCTGGTACCGGGGTACGACCGTATTGGCTATGCCGCACCCATACTGGTGCTGGTGCTGCGCCTGCTTCAGGGCCTGGCACTGGGGGGCGAATACGGAGGCGCCGCCACCTACGTGGCCGAACATGCGCCGGCCCACAAGCGGGGCTTTTACACTTCGTGGATTCAAACCACCGCCACGCTGGGCCTCTTTGTATCGCTGGGTGTTATTTTGCTTACGCGGCACAGCCTCGACAGCGACCTGCAACAATCCATCGCCAAGTTTAACGACTGGGGCTGGCGCATTCCTTTCCTGGTTTCCATTTTGCTGGTGGGCGTTTCCATATACATCCGCCTTAAAATGAGCGAATCGCCCCTGTTTACCCAACTCAAAAAAGAAGGAAAAACATCGGTTAATCCGCTCAAAGAAAGTTTTGTACACAAAGCCAACCTCAAAATGGTATTGCTGGCCTTATTTGGCGCCACCATGGGCCAGGGGGTGGTGTGGTACACGGGGCAGTTTTATGCGCAGTCGTTCATTGAAAATGTTTGTAAAATAGATTTCGATCAAAGCCGCACCCTCATTATTTGGGCCCTTTTGCTGGGCACGCCGCTCTTTGTTGTATTTGGCAGCTGGAGCGATACGATAGGAAGAAAATGGCTTATGATGGCAGGCATGGCATTGGCGGTAATTACCTACCGGCCTTTGTTTGCACAACTCTACCGTATTGCCGACCCCGGTAATAAAACAGAAATAACAGAACTGCGTAACACCACCGTTTCGGTACAGCCCATTGCCGGCAGTGCCGACTCGTTACGCACCACGGTTACCACCCTGCACTACAACGATGGTATGGTAGTAACCCAAACCCAACGCGACACCTTGTATGCCCAGGCAGGCAAAACCACAGCAAGTCCGGTTGTGAAAGTGAGCAAAACCCTGGGCAGCAGCAGTTACTGGTACATGGTAGGCATTGTGTTTATCATGATGATTTATGTAACCATGGTGTACGGCCCCATTGCGGCGTTTTTGGTGGAGCTGTTTCCCACCAAAATCCGATACACCTCCATGTCGCTGCCCTACCATGTAGGCAACGGTGTGTTTGGCGGGCTTACACCCTTCATTGCCACGCTGCTGACCACTATTTATGTGGATGATAAACTATCGGGCCTCATGTACCCCATTCTGGTAGCAGCCGTTTGCCTGGTTATTGGCAGCCTGTACATCAGCAATAAAATTGACCCCAACGTTAACGACTAAACGAATGAATCATGCTTCGCAATCAAACCCTCAATCAAATCAAGCGCTGGTCGGGCATTTTGTGGATGTCGGCCGGGCCGGTTGCATTATTTTACCTGATTCAAACCGGCATAGCGGAAATGGCAAAAAGCCCTTCCATTGATACCAAAATTCAGTGGATTGTATTCATACTGGTATTCATACCCATCGCCATAGGCATGTGCCTGTTTGGGTTTTACGCCCTCAAAGGCGAATACGACCACCTTCCCGAAAGCTCGGAAGAGCTGGCAGAAGATTATGAGAAGGGAACGCTGGATTGAAAATGTAGCAGCAAATGCAACAATTTTTTCAACCGGTCATACCTGTCATACTACGAACTGTGCTGCAAGCAGCAACCGCCTTTAAAAAAGGCGGTTCTTTTTTTGGCAAAATGTTATTTTTTTTTTTTTGATTTACAGCACAGTATAACAAATTGTTACACCTTTTAAAAAGTAAACGTATGAAACGAATCATTTTTTTCTGCTCACATGTATGACTGTAATATCCGCAAACGCAAAAGCGGGAAAGTTTATTGAAAACTCGCAACGGGATGTTGCATTGAATTTGGGAAATTGTACAGTTACCGTAACTGTGACGCAACGTGGTATAGACTGCTGGGGTAATATTTTTATGATTGAAGTGACAGAAAATGCAAAAGCAGGAAATTGCCTGGAAGCTTATCAGCAGGCTTCTGCTGCAGCTCACTCAAAAGTCTTGCAAGCGGTTGCTGCTATACAGGATGAATGCTTTGGACCAACCAATCCCTGATAAGAAACGTTTACTGTGCTGTATCTTTACTTAGAAAACAACTTTCGAAGTAGCTCGCAATGAAAAAAATGTAGCGTCATGCAATACATCGTATCTATTTGGGCTGCCCTGCTTTTGTACACGGCCGCACCGGGTCAACCCCCGGGCACACTCAAACTCACCTACGACATCACCCAAAAATCTTTTAGAACCGACCCAAAGGGCATTAAGCACTTGATTAGCCAGCAAAAAATGTTGGGTTATTTTATAAAAAAAGATAACCGCTACTTTTTTTATGCCACTCCATTGGATACGGGTACTGCCATTAAAAATAATATCGGTTCCAATTATTACGTGTCTGATACGTATTTGAAAGACAGCCTGCAAATGGTGCAATACCGCGATGCCGATAGTGGCTACCAAATCGTAAGCATTCCACGTGCAGGCAGTCCCATTTTAAACCGTTTCCCTATCATATGGGGCTACCAAAAGTGGAAAATATTGCCCGAAACCAAAAAAATTGGCACATTTCAATGTCAGAAAGCAATTTGGTACGATGACGGAGAACCGGCAGCCGAAATATGGTTTACCCCCGATATACCGGTTTATTTTGCCCTGCAAAATTTTAATGAAGTTCCGGGTTTGGTAGTGGAAGCCACATTGTTGTATCCGCATATCGAATTCAAACTTCTGGAATACCAGGCAAATGTACCGGTGCGTGAAGAAGAAGTTTTTCCGGCTTATATGCGAGGCAAAGCCAACATATTTTCCAAAGAAGATTATTTACGGGGGCAGCAACGGATACGCAACCTGCGTAAAACGCAGGGGCGTTCGTATTAACGCCGCAGTTGTAGTTACATGCAAATGCCTGTGCCACCAGATGCAGCCCCAAATGAACCTGAATACAAACAACAATCGCCGCACAGCAACGCTGCCCAAATTTATTCTTTTGCTGCTGTTTGCCTGTTGCGGCAATACAAATGCACAGGCGCAGCTGCACATACAGGCAACCATTACCGATAATGCCGGCGCACCCATTAACGGCTGCGTGGTACGTGCAAAAAAGAAACACCAAAGCAGCCTGCTGCACTTTGAAATACTGGCACAAACCGACCGTTTTTCCATAACACTGCAAAAACTGCGCAAAGGCGATACAGTTGAAATTGGGGTGGAACACATGAGCTACCAAACCGTAACACATACGGTTGTTGTTCAGAAACAGCCCCAACAAGAGCAGCTTACATTTGTACTGTTACCCAAAGCCAAAGAGCTGAAAGAAATTGTAATTCGGCCGGCCATGTGGCGCCGGGGCGATACCACCATTTTTACCATTGACAGTTTTGCAACCGGAGCTGAACGAAAGTTAAAAGACATCATCACCAAACTTCCCGGATTTACCCGCGACTCCGATGGGCAACTTCGTTTCAAAGACAAAAAAGTAGAAAAAATACTCATCGAAGGTCAAGACCTGTTTGCCGAACGTACCAACCTGCTGCTCGAATCGTTTCCGATACACGTACTTTCAGAAATTGAGGCAATTGAAAACGACCCGAAGAATAAGCTGTTGAAAGGACTCTCTAATGACAATCAAACGGTAATTAACCTGCGGCTGAAAAATAAAGCCCATACTGTTTTTGGAGACGCAAACGTAACAGCAACCAGCAACCGCAGATATGCGGTAAACCCCACACTTTTTAGTGTACAACCCCGTTTAAAGTGGGCTACTATTGGGTACCTGAACAATCTGGGCTCCGATTTGAAACTATTGTTTCCCGAATTGCAACCCGCAGTATCGGTAAACCAGCTACAATTAGGGTTGAACAATATTTTTACCATCAACAACTTTGATGCTTCGCGTTACCTCAGCAACCGCCTGTACAACCAACAGGCCGTAATACATTACAAGCCTCGCAAAAAACTGACCGCCTCAACTGAAATTTCCTATGCGCAGGAACAAATTGTGCAAAAATACGCCTCGGGTTTTACGCTTTTAGATGCAGCGGCAACGCTAACACGTGAAAGTAATGTTGCCGTAAGTACCCGCACCCGGCGCGGACGGTTGGTACAAAAAATGGAATGGTCGCTTTCCCCCACAAAAGCCATACGGTTGCACTTAACCGCTGAAGGTACTGCCAACCGGTTTACCGAGCAGCAATTTATACAACAGGCCAATTTTACCGACAGCATTCCGTCGTTTGCCCGCGAAAACAGCTGGCTGGCCATGGCCGACTGGCAATACACCCACCGCATTGACTCTGCACGGGCATTTGTGGCAAGTTACAAGGCACAATGGTGGTACAACCGCCAGCAAGGCTTTAGTACCAATAACCTTTTACCGCTGATTTTTCCGTCGGGCCCTGCCGATGCCAACCAGTTACAACTGCAAACCCTTCCGCACCTGCAGCACCACGATGGACAAATCGAATGGCTGCGAAAAAAATCGAACAAACTGTTTTCCCAAAAAATTGTGCTGCAAAACACAACCCTTGCATTACACAATACCCTGGCACTGGGCAAACTGCAAACGCCCGACCGGGAAGCAATACCCCTGCCCGAATGGTCGGGACAGGGCCGGGTAGTTGTTTACAAAACCGGGTATCAAACAGCCTATCAGCAGCTAAAAAAGCGTAAGTATTCAGTAAACGTACAGGGTTATGGAGGTGCAAGCTGGCTGCAACGGACGGATACCCTGGGCCGCTTCGAAGGCCGCCTGCTGCCCGATGTCAATTTTTTGCTTCAATACAACAGGTTTTTACCCAAAAAACAATTAATCCCCCTTCAGTTAGAAGGCAGGTATCAGCCGCTTACTCCCGAACAAATGCCCGCTTTTCCCATTCCCGTGCATTACAATACCTTTTCGCAAACGCTTTTTCCGTTGCAGGCAATACCCGGTATTAAAATCAGTGCCGGATACAGTTGGTTTCCGTTAACAGGTAATTCCATCTCTGCACAAGTGTTTTACGAACGCCTTTTTGCAAATGAAGTAGCAGCCAATCGTTTTGACCTGTTTTTTGGATTTCAACAACGCAAACTGCTGCAGCGGGGTGCCGACCGCTATGGCTACTCGTTCAATCAAAATTTAATTGTGCCTGCGCTTAGAGCAAGAGCACATTTTTACTCAAGTGCCTTTATAAACCAATACTTTTTGGATGCAGCAGGTACAACGCTGCTCAAAATCAGCAACCTGTTTTTGTCTGCGAGCGGCTCACTTACATTCGACAATTTCAAAAAATTCAACTTTTATTTTAAGGCTGATATTTGGAATATCCGCAATTTTTTACCTGCTGCATCGGCTTTAGCAGCTTTGAGCCGGCCAATTGTCAATTACCGGCAAACCGCCAACGGCCGTTGGATCATCAACAAACAAACCTCACTGGGCGTACAAACTACCTGGTACCAATTTGATATTACGAACAATCCGCAGCGGATGCTTTTTGCCGATGCCGATTTTCGCTGGCAGCCCTCTAACTCCAAATGGTCGCCGATCTCAAACTCGAAAATCTATTCAACCGCCAACGGTACATTTTGACTAATGTTTACCCCAATTCGGTATCGCTTACCGATATACCCCTGATTGGCCGCAACCTGCAGGTTGCCGTGCGTATGAATTTTTAAAATTTCTTTTGGAAAGTGCCCTGGGCAAAAAATTATCGCTTTTGCATTTTTTTAATAACCATGCAGCCTTTTGGCAAAGCTTAAAGTCTAATGAGCAGTATTTGTACATTGTTCTATGGTTGGTTATACAGCCCCCGCTCTTTAGCGGGGACTTTTTATTACGCCCCTGCCTTCAGCACCGCATTTCCGCTAATTTTGAGCCAAAGTTTGGTCCATGTCTATTGAAGTACAGCAGCTGGTAAAAGTGTATGGTTCGCAAAAAGCCGTGAACGACGTATCGTTTACCGTAAAGCCGGGTAGCATTACCGGCTTTCTGGGGCCCAATGGCGCCGGCAAAAGCACCACCATGAAAATTATTACCGGCTACCTGCCCGCCACGTCGGGTTCGGTGCGGGTGTGCGGACAGGATGTAAGCACCCATGCGGTGGAAACCCGGCGCAAAATCGGGTACCTGCCCGAAAGCAATGCCCTGTACACCGATTTGTATGTGCGGGAATACTTAGGCTTTTTGGCAGGGGTGCACCGGTTGGCCCGCCCCAAACAGGCCGTGGAACAAGCCATTGCAACCGTTGGCCTGCAAAACGAGGCAGGCAAAAAAGTACACCAGCTGTCGAAAGGCTATAAACAACGGGTGGGTCTTGCCGCAGCACTGCTGCACGACCCCGAGGTACTGATACTCGACGAACCCACCAGTGGCCTCGACCCCAACCAGATACTGGAAATACGTGAAGTAATTCGCCGGCAGGGCAAGCAAAAAACGATTTTATTTTCTTCGCACATTTTGCAGGAAGTGGAAGCCCTGTGCGACCGGGTGATTATCATCAACAAAGGAACCATTGTAGCAGATGATATGCTTTCCAATATGCTGAAAAAAGCGCATGGCGGTTTTGTAACATTGGTGCTTAAAGAAAATATAAATTCGGAAATATTTGAAGAAATTGAAAACTGCTCAAAATTTAACAGCACTACCTGGAATTTTAAAACCGATGACCCTGAGCAGTTGAAAAAACGCTTGCTCCAAATAGCTTTACAAAAAAATCTCAACATTATTTCACTTACGAGTGAAGCAACTAACCTCGAGGAGGTATTCAAGAGATTGACTTCGTAAGACTGCAGCCAATATAAACGTCACCAACATTCATAATTCAATTAATCTCATTATTTGGTTAAATTATATTTATAATTGGCCTTGAAAGAAAGTTATTGCGTAGGGAAAACTCCGATTTTCTTGTCTATTTAATTTTATTTGAACTTCGAAAGGCCATGAGTTATTAGGATTTGAGAACGAAACCCAAGTTTCGTTTATTTTTCTTTCTTTATCTATAACCAAGGCTCTGAACTTATTACAAAGTAAGTTAAATGTATGTATACAACTTACTTTATCTAAAAACAAAAAGCAAACAGATACTGAAATAACGCCAATTGTTTTACCTTCCTTTTTCCGAAGATCCATTGCAAAAGAACTTTGATGATATGGACCCTCAAAATAGGGATGCTTATCAAAAAAATATTCTGATCTTATAATTTCTTCAGTTAATGCCGAAGAAGGTTCACTTGAGTAAGCAGTCCATTCTGTTTTAGCTTTACTCATTATCCAAGGCGCTTCAGCTTCAACAAAATCACTTATGATTGGATGAATTTTGTCGTTCCAAAAATTCAAATAAAGGTCATTTGCAAGGGTAGAAAAAAGTTGCTGATCACCAATCATAATGTAAAATTCAAGTAAAATTAGTTAACCACAAAAAGTAGGAAACTGCCAAGGGATATCGGGGGTACAACCTTGATTAGCAAAATGACTTCCTGGACATTCAAGAATTAGAGCCGCTTTAAATGCGGCGTCCAAGGCAGCTTTTATGGCCCAATCGGCACCGGGAATAGTATTGTTTGATAGCCTCGCCTCAACTACTGAAACTGCATTATTAAATGCATCATTTAGCATTGCTGAAAGCGTTGTCTGATTTGTTGAGCAATAGTTTGGAATGGTTACACATGCATCACTAAAAGTAACAGTTATTCTAACACCTGGATTATTGTTTGGCGAATATGTAGCAAAAAGATTTTTTATTACAGTGTTACTTGCACCATTAGGGCTGCCAGTGATTTTCCAGTTATAATTTCCGCAAAGTTTTTTTCGTGGTACATCTTCAAAAGAATCTCCGCCGCTTCCGCCAGGGCTGCCACCTCCCCCACTACATTCCCCAGAAGGCAACTGATCAAGATATGGATCAGGCGAACAACCGTTAGGGTCACTACAAGTCCTTCCAACAAATTCTTCCGTAACAGTTTGACTGCCGTCTGGATAAGTGTAAGTTGTAATAAGATACCAATCAATGCAGTCGTTTGTCACGCTATTAAAAGCATTATTATTGTTTATTTCATTTTTCTTTTTTACAACGGCATACCCTTTTTTACCGCTATCATATAATACAGAGTAAATAAATTTATGATTTAATTGTCTGTAACGTATTTCACCTTGATATTGTAAAGGATTGAAATTTATTATCCCGGACATATCATTTTGCAGGGCCTGTTCACCTTGATCAGTATGAAATTCTAATATTTCTGCGTTAATAATTGTATCCTGATTCAAATAAAAAACTAGTCGATTGAAAAAGTTGTGATAACTAGCTATTCTATTACTTTGAGTTTGGTTCTCACCTAAAGCCTCCTGTTTTGAAAGTGATACTACAATTACTTTAGAGTCGTAGTAGTTCACTAATTGAATACTGTTCTTTTCAATTTTTAATTTTAGTCTCTCAATGTATGAAACAGTAGCTTTATTAGTGTTACGTAAAGACTCTTTTTCGAGAAAATTTATAATAACTTCGTAAGGGTTATTTTCAACTGTAGCTTTATATCCTTGAATCTCTTCTTTTTTCTTACAGGCCAAAATCATAAGAAGCATTATGTAAAAAACTGAGTTTTTCATAATTTTTTTATTTAAAATAAAACTAATTAATTAAACCATATTAGCAAAATTTAACCTGCCTTTTTTTAGTTGTACAGAATAACAATTATTTAATTGAACTCAGCTATCAAAGAGTTTCGATAAAAAGGTATTTCCTCGATATAACCTTGCTAATGAATTAAACATAGAGTTGCGTCAAATAGGAGGAATTGAAAGATGAGAAATAAATACAGATATTTTATCTGTTTTTTCGATAGCGCAAACTTTTAAAACACATCCAAAAGAGTCTTTTGATTTCAGATAAAATTTATTTAAGGTTATCACCCCCACTACTATCAGTAATAAAAAACTCAACAGCGTACCACTAGCGGGCAATTCATATTTACCGGTAGCTAAGATACTATTACATGCACCTGCTGTTATTTTAGTTGAAACGAGTCGCAACAAAGCCGTGCGAGCCTGCAGAGTTGTAGCAACATTGACGCCTGCAACAATGGCTATCAATCATTTGAACACTGGATTCAAATCAGCAATCGGCAAAAATGAAGCAGTAAATACCGTGCCCTCCACCGCAAGAGGTATAGCAATCGTAATTAGCAAATTGTAAACAAACGGAACATAAAACGCAGTAATTTCTACCACTTCTGCTGTGCCAAAAATATAGCAACGCGGCACATTTCCCTTCAAACTCATATCAGCCGGCAGGGCAAACCAATTTTAATACGCTCCAAAACTAGCCACCAGCATAAGAATAAAACTCGAAAGCTACGGCAGACACTCTGTGTCCTAGGCCATGGAATTAAGAATTTGTATGAACATACGAATGTTTGTTGCTGATGAAAAAGTAACCGGCGCCTGATAATGGTTCTTTGCGTCTCCCGCCGAAAGCCTTTTCTTTGCAGCGATTACGCCCCCGGGTTGGGCACCCGCAACAAGCGGCCGCCTGCCCGCAGTTATTCACCTCAAAAATATAAATTATGAGCGTTATTGTTGATGTACATGCCCGCCAGATTTTAGACAGCCGCGGCAACCCCACCGTAGAAGTGGATGTTACTACTGAGAATGGCATTGTTGGCCGTGCCGCCGTACCCAGCGGCGCCAGCACCGGTAAGCACGAAGCCGTAGAACTACGGGATGGCGACAAAAGCCGCTTTCTGGGACGCGGCGTTCTGAAAGCGGTAAACAATGTCAACAACATCATTGCCGACCAACTGATTGGTATTGACGTAACCCGCCAAACCTATATTGATGCGCTGTTGCTGAAAATAGACGGCACCGAAAACAAAAGCAACCTGGGCGCCAACGCCACCCTGGCCGTAAGCATGGCCGTAGCCAAAGCCGCCGCCGAAGAAAGCGGGCTGCCCCTGTTCCGCTACCTGGGCGGCGTAAACAGCACCGTGCTGCCCATGCCGCTGATGAACATCCTTAACGGCGGTGCCCATGCCGATAACAAAATCGACTTCCAGGAATTTATGATTGTGCCCGTGGGCGCCCCCAGCTTCAGCGAAGGGCTGCGCTGGGGCGTGGAAGTGTTTCACCACCTCAAAAGCGTACTCAAGAAAAAAGGTTACAGCACCAACGTGGGCGATGAAGGCGGTTTTGCCCCCGACATCCAAAGCAATGAAGAAGCCATCGAAACCGTACTGGAAGCCATCAGCGCAGCCGGTTACAAACCCGGCGAGCAGGTTGCCATTGCCATGGACGCCGCCAGCAGCGAGATGTACGACGATGCCACGAAAACATACAAGTTTTACAAGAGCAACCCCGATAAGGTCATCAGCAGCGACGAAATGGTGGCCTACTGGACCGAATGGGTAAACAAATACCCCATCATTTCCATTGAAGACGGCATGGCCGAAGAAGACTGGGAAGGCTGGAAAAAACATACCGATGCCATTGGCAACCGCTGCCAGCTGGTGGGCGACGACCTGTTTGTTACCAACACCAAAATTTTGAAGCGGGGAATTGACAACGGCATTGCCAACAGCATTTTGATTAAAGTAAACCAAATTGGTACCGTTACCGAAACCATAAACGCGGTACAAATGGCCCAAAACGCCGGCTACACCACCATTATGAGCCACCGCAGCGGCGAAACCGAGGACACCACCATTGCCGACCTGGCGGTAGCGCTCAACTGCGGACAAATTAAAACCGGCAGCGCCAGCCGTACCGACCGTATGGCCAAATACAACCAGCTGCTGCGCATTGAAGAATTGCTGGGCGAAAACGCCATTTATCCAAACGGACGTATTAAATTTGGTAAATAAACCAGCCCAAGCCCCGGGGCTGCAGGCTGGTTTAACTGGGCTGCAGCCCCAATTTTATATGCCTTACCATGAAGTTGATGCAACAAATACCCCCGGTACTGAAAAACAAATACCTGCTGGCTGCGGCCGGCTTTGCCCTGTGGATGCTGTTTTTCGACCGCAACGACCTGTTTACCCAACTCAACCGCTACCAAAAACTTCGCGACCTCAAAAACAGCAGCCAATACTACAGCCAAAAAATTGAAGCCGCCAAAAACGAACTGGAACGCCGCAAAACCGACCCCACCGCCTTTGAACGCATTGCCCGTGAGAAGTACTACATGAAAAAAGACCGCGAAGACTTATTTGTTTTTGACGAATAAAAATGCCACAGGGCACAATAAGGAGCCTTTCCGGTCGTTTCTGAAGTAAAGCATCCTTGAAAAACCACAACGTGTAACAAAAAAGGAATGCTGATGATTTCAAAATTTACGCCGGAACACTTGCTCCAGTATCTCTACAAAGAAACCAGTGCGGAAGAAACAGCCGCCATTGAGGAGGCACTGCAGCACGACTGGACCCTGCGGGAAAAATTAGCCGTTTTACAGGCTGCGTACGACGAACTCAATCGCGTTCGGTACCAACCCGGTGCCAAATGCGTGCAGGAAATATTGCGCCATGCGGCCCGTACTGTTGCGCCCCAGTTTGAGCTGAACTAAGCCGGGCACGGGTTTGTACGTAACTTGCGCCGGTAATATAGGCCGTATGACCCGCAAGCAGCGTTACGAATTTGTACTCAACTATTTTCAGCAGCACAGTCCCGATGCGGAGACCGAGCTGTTGTACGACAATCCCTTTCAGCTATTGGTGGCCGTTATTCTTTCGGCGCAGTGTACCGATAAGCGGGTGAACCTTACCACTCCCGCCCTTTTCGAGAAATATCCCGACGCACACAGCCTCAGTAAGGCAAGTTTTGAAGAACTTTTTCCCCTGGTGCGCAGCATTTCGTACCCCAACAACAAAACCAAACACCTCATAGGCATGGCGCAACAACTGGTGAACGAGTTTGGCGGGAAAGTACCCCTAACCGTTGAAGAGTTGGTAAAACTGCCCGGGGTAGGCCGCAAAACGGCCAACGTTATTACATCGGTTATTGATGCGCAGCCCAATATGGCGGTAGATACCCATGTGTTTCGGGTGAGCCATCGCCTGGGCCTGGTACCCGCCACGGCCACCACTCCGTTGGCAGTGGAAAAGCATCTGGTACGCCACATACCCAAAGAACTGGTGCACAAAGCCCACCACTGGCTTATTTTACACGGCCGCTATACCTGCACGGCCCGCAACCCTAAGTGCAACACCTGTGCGTTGCAGCCCGCCTGCAAATACTATCAATCGCAACACAAGCAGTAGCGCACCCGCGGCTGCCATACTTTACCTTTTTTATTTACCAACAGCCGGGCCCGGTTGCTGCAGCCCCAAAATAATGCGGTACAAGGCATCGTGCACCTTGCCCCGCACGTTCAGCGTAAGCAGTTTATTGTTGCCCGCATCGGGATGTACACGGTTGCTCAAAAAAACAAATACGATATCGTTATCCGGGTCGGCCCAGGTGCAGGTGCCCGTAAAACCCGTATGGCCAAAAGTGGCGGGCGACACCAGCGCAGCGGGATAGGGCTCTTTGCGGGTGGCATTATCTTTTTCGGGTTTGTCGAAGCCCAGCCCCCGCCGTGAGCGCTCGCTGCCGTAGGCGGTAAACTTTTGTATGGTTGCGGGCTGCAGGTATTGGGTATCGCCCATGCGGCCTCCGTTCAGCAACATTTGCATCAGTACCGCCAGGTCGTAGGCCGTGCCGAACAAACCGGCATGGCCGGCCACGCCGCCAAACATGGCTGCGCCGGGGTCGTGCACATAGCCCCGTAGCAGCTGCCGGCGAAACACGGGTTCCCGCTCGGTGGGTACAATGCGGTTGAGCGGCACAAAGTTTTTAGGAAGAAAACCCGTATGGTGCATGTGCAGCGGCTCGTAAAAATGCTGCTTTACATAGGCATCCAACGGCATGCCGCTTACCGCTTCCACAATTTTTCCCAGAAAAATGAAATCATTATCGCTGTACACATATGCACCTTTGGACGAAAGTTCGCTTTGCAAAATGCGGAGGTACATGGTATCGAGCCAGTCGCTGCGCATAAACATCTGATTGGCTACCGGTACAGCATAAGCATCATATGGCCCGCTGGCAAATAAACTGCTATAAGGAATGCCGGTTTTTTCATCCATCACCTCCCGGAAAAACGGAATCCATGCCTTTAGTCCGGCCTGGTGCAGCAAAATATCTTCCAGCAACAAATCTTCTTTGTTAGAGCCCCGCACCCAGGGCAGGTAATATCCCAGTGGCTTGCGCAAATCAATTTTCCCTTCTTCATACAGTTTCATAACGGCAACGGTAGTAGCGCAGATTTTTGTTACCGAAGCCAAATCGTAAACGGCATCGGTGGTAACCGGCTCTGTTGCTTCATAAGTAAAATGGCCATATGCTTTTTCAAACACTACCCTACCTTTATGGGTGGCCAGTACCACGCAACCCGGAAAGGCTTTGCGGTTAATGGCATCCGTTACAATGGAATCAACCGGCGCAAATAAGGCTTCGGGCAACAGTTGCCGCTGCAATAAGGTTACGGTTGCAGCACGGTTGTAACTCAAACTCGTACCGTAGGGCAGTTCGTTACAAACCGTAACGGGCAAAACGCCCTGCGGAGGAAGGGTACCCGTTACTACCTCGTATGCTTTTTGTTGTATGTACGGCGCATCTTCGTAACAAGCCAGCAATACCGGCGCGTTGCAAAACATGGCGGCGGCATAGGGGTTGCCAAACAGCAGTAACGAAGTACGCGGCAACTTCACCAATTCGTGTACCAACTGCTGTGCCGGTTTGCTGATGCCAAAATTGTTGGCCGGGCGGCGGCTGTAGCCATGCAGGCCAATAACCACCTGGTGATAGTTTTTCTGCAACTGTGCCACCAGCGACGGAACCCGGCCCGCATCCTGTTTGTAGCTGAAAAACACCACATCGGCATTGAGGCCACTGCGCATGTTGCGGATGATGGTATTTTCAACATCGGTGCCAATGGCCACATACACGGTGCGCAGCGGTTCTTTTTTTGCGGCCTGCATAAAAGCCAGGGCCGATGGCTGCAACGGCAATACATGTGCGTTATTGCGCAACAGCGTAATACTTTCGGCGGCAATGCGCTGCTGCAGTTCGGCAAGCGGCGCATTTAAGTCTTCCACCAAGTTGTTGATGTCAATTATTTCGGGATGTGCCGCGCCGTACAGGTATTTTTGTTCCAGTACGCGCCGTACCCGGTTGTTGATGGTTTCCCAGCTGAGCTGCCGCTTGCGAAGAGCTTTTTGAATGGCCGCAATGGCCTGGGGCACATCATGGGGCAGGCACAACAAATCGTTGCCGGCCTGCAGCGCCCGTACAGCCGCCTCGCCGCCGGGGAAAAACTTTTTAACCCCCTGCATTTCCAGTGCATCCGTAAATACCAGTCCGTTGTAGTTCAACTCTTCCCGCAACAGCTTGGTTACGTTGTTGTACGAGAGCGAGGTGGCCACATTGGCGGTATTGTCGATAACGGGTATGTACAGGTGCGCCACCATTACGCTGCCCACACCGGCCTGAAACAGTTCGCGGAACGGATACAGTTCGAGCGTATCTAACTGCTCTTTCGATTTATTGATGACGGGCAGGTCGTAATGGCTGTCGGTTTCCGTATCGCCATGACCGGGGAAGTGCTTGGCGCAGGCCATAACGCCGGCATCCTGCATACCCCGGGTTATTTGCGTGGCAAAAAGCGCCACCTTGTATTTGTCCTCGCCCAAAGAGCGATCGTTGATAACGGGATTGTTGGGATTGTTGTTTACATCGGCCACGGGCGCAAAGTTTACATGCACCCCTATGCGGCGGCATTGCTGACCCAGTACCCGGCCGTAGGCGTAGGCCAGTTCCGCATCGGTTGCCGCACCCAGCATCAGTTGGCGGGGCAAGGGTTGCACACTGTCGAGCTGCATACCCAGGCCCCACTCGGCATCAATGGTAATGAGCAAAGGCGTGCGGGCAATAGACTGGTAATAGTTGGTAAGCTGTGCCTGCCGCACCGGCCCGCCCTGAAAAAAACACAACCCACCCACATTGTACCTACGAATAAGGTGGCTAACCTGTTGCACATGGCCGGACCCCAGGTTGCTATGCGCACGAATGATAAGCAGCTGGGCAATCCGCTGTTCGGGCGAAAGGGTTTGCAGCACACTATCGGCCCAGTTACGTGCAGCCACCGTGGCCTGCTGGGCAGCTGCATGCCCGCCAACAGCCATCCATCCTGCCAAAAAACAAATCCGGACAAAATAAACCTTCTTTACCATGCTTTAAAGATACGAAACCCGATACCCCGGGTTGAATCAACTATCGTAAATTTGCCGTTTGAGCAAAAACACACAAGGTGCCCGACATCATTCAACTGTTACCCGACCACATTGCCAACCAAATTGCCGCCGGTGAAGTAATTCAGCGACCGGCCAGCGCCGTAAAAGAACTGCTGGAAAATGCAGTGGATGCCGGTGCCACTTCCATTCAACTGATTGTAAACGACGCTGGCAAGCAGTTGGTACAGGTTATTGATAACGGCTGCGGCATGAGCGAAACCGATGCCCGCATGGCATTTGAACGGCATGCCACCTCTAAAATCCGGAACATTGACGACCTGTTTCGCATTAAAACCATGGGTTTCCGGGGCGAGGCGCTGGCCTCGATAGCCGCAGTAGCACAGGTAGAATTAAAAACCCGCCGCGAAGGCGATGCAACCGGTTGTTACATTGAAATTGAAAATAGCCAGGTGCGCCGGCAAGAACCCGTTGCCACACCGGTTGGCACCAGCATTGCCATGAAAAACCTCTTCTTCAATGTACCTGCCCGCCGCAACTTTCTCAAGAGCAACGCGGCCGAAATGCGGCATATTGTGGACGAGTTCATCCGGGTAAGCATGGCACACCCCGAGCGCTTTTTTTCGCTTACCGCCAACGGGCAACAACTGTTTCACCTCGAAAAAGGCACCCTCAAACAACGCATTCTGCAACTACTGGGCAGCACCTACAATACCAAACTGGTTCCGGTACAAGAACAAACCGATTACCTGAACATCAGCGGTTTTATCGGCAAACCCGAAACCGCCAAAAAAACCCGGGGCGACCAGTACCTGTTTGTAAACAAGCGCTTCATCAAAAGCGCTTACCTGAACCACGCGGTTACCAGCGCCTTTCAGGAGTTGATACCGGCCGACAGCCACCCTGCATATGTATTGTTTCTTGAACTGGACCCCGCACAAGTGGACATTAACGTGCACCCCACCAAGCAGGAAATAAAATTTGAAGACGAAAAAATTGTGTACGCCTTTGTACAGGCCGCCGTAAAGCATGCCCTGGCCCAGTTCAGCATTACGCCTACGCTCGACTTTGACCTCGACCCCTCTATTCAGCAACTCGAAGCCGTTAGCAAACCTTTTACGCCCCAACAGCAGGCTTCGGCCACTGCATCGGGGCTGTACCAAACCTTTACCCAGCGCAACGTTGCCCATAAAATTGACCCCAGCAACAACACCGCAGCGCTGCACCACTGGCGCACCTTTTACGATGCAGCAGCACAGGCTGCCCCACCGGCGGTGCAGCAATCTTCTTTTACACAGCAGCAGGAGCAGCCGGCGGGCCTGCCCGCGCTGACCGACCAGCCGGTGCTACAACTGCACAACTGTTACCTACTGGCCACTACCACCAACGGTATCCTGCTGGTGCATCAGCAAAATGCGCATGAGCGCATTTTGTACGAACGCTACACCCAGGCCACCGAGGGCAAACCCATGGCCACGCAGCGCAGTTTGTTTCCGGCAACGGTGCACCTCTCGCCGCAAGACGCCATTTTGCTGAACGAGCTGTTACCCGAACTGCAGCTGCTGGGCTATCATGTTGAACCGTTTGGGAACAACAGCTTCGTTATTCAGGGAACACCGGCCGATGTACAGCAGGGCAACGAAAGCAACGCTTTGGAATTGCTGCTGGAGCAGTTTAAACATTATACCAGCGACCTGAAATTTTCGCGGCGCGAAAAACTGGTACGTTCCCTGGCCCGCCAACATTCCATTAAGGCCGGCACCCCCCTGTCGGCAACAGAATGCCGTCAGCTGGTTGAAGATTTGTTTGCCTGCCGCCAGCCCGGCAGTACCTCCAACGGCCTGCCCACCTATACCGAGTTGAAGAAAGAAGATCTCGAAAAATTATTTGGCCGTTAGTACCGGTTGCGCAGCTCCTGCAGGTAGCGCTCTACCGCCCGCCGAATGGCGGTGGCCGATGTGTAATGGTTGTTAACCAATACCGAAAATACCAACAGTCTGTTTTGCCGGGTGTAGAGGTAGCCGCTTAAGGCTACATGACTGCTAAGTGTACCTGTTTTGGCATAAATGCGTCCGCTGTCGGCCACGTAATAATTACGCAACGTACCCTTGTTGCCGGTAGGAAACAGTTGCTGCAGGCGCTCCCAGCCAAACTCATTTTTCATTTTTAGCAACAGCCACACAAAATCTTCGGGCGTAAACAGGTTGTACCGGCTGAGTCCGCTCCCGTCTACCCATTTGGGCCGGTGTGGCATGTCTTTCAAATCGGTTTTCAACAATGTGTCAATCAGGCGCTGCTCATCCATATAACCCAACAACTGCTGACTTACCATCAGCAGGGTTTGCTCGGCAAAAAAATTATCGCTGCGGTGCATGAGGGGTTGCAACATGGAATCGGCCGGTTGCGAGTACAGGGTTTGAAAAGCCAGGGGCTGTTGTGGCATGGGCACCACCGGTATGGTTTTAAAGAGCGTATCTTTTAGCAAAGAAAGTGCCGTTGTCACGCCGTTGGTAACAAAGGGTATTTCCACTTTGCGTTGGCGTTCGCGGCCGGGCAAAATGGTATATTGGTTTTCGGTACGGTGCCGCTGCACTTCAAAAGCAGGCGCCGTTTCGGTTGAAAAGTCCACTTTAAAATTTACTTCGGGAATGGTGTACACCAGCAGGTTGGTATCGGTACTGCCGTTGCGGGTTTCGACGCGCCGCTCCTGCACCCAGGTAATATAGTTTCCATATACCGGCAACGCACTCCGTTCGGTCATGTAATAACTTTCATAATCATCCCAAGCCCAGCCAAAGCCCAGCGGCTTCGACCTCCAGTTACCCTCCAGCAACACGGGCTTTTTCGTGGTGGTGCACATAAAATCGTAAACGGGATGTCGTTGGTAATCGGGGTGCAGCAATGTGGGATCGCCGGTAGGCAACAAATACAAGGTATCGCCCACTTCGGCATATAACATACCGGGCAGTTGCGGCGGCAGGTATTTGAGGCCCGCATACAGGGTGGCAATTTTTGTATTGCTGGCCGGTACAAAGTATTTTTCGCTGTTATGGCGGTGCAGCCAGCGGTTGCCGGTAACATCGTACACCGCAATGCCGGTAAAGGCATGTCGTAACGCAGTGTCGGCCAGCAGGCGTTGCTCGGGCGCGGCGGATAATTTTTGTGCGGCACATGCAGCTGCTTGTAACACAGCAACCAGTAACAGCACCGCTCTCTGTGATTTTTTTACGGTTTGAATGGAAAATAAATTTCGCATGCCGAAAAATTTTTGATTACGCACAGCAACATCATTACACGGTATGCATCAAAAGCATAGTACCAACACTGCCAAGACCGGCGGTGCATGTACTGCGTTGTTGCTCTTATAGCTTTTGTAATCGAAGGGTTAAATATACAGGAATCGGTGCTACGGTTTTGCAAAACCTTTCATCCTGCTTAATTTTAGCGGTAACCATGGCAGAAGCTTACATTATAGACGCTTTGTGGCTGAGCATTGCTTTTTTCAGTGGGCTATTGGCCAAACGGCTGGGCCTGCCGCCGCTGATTGGCTTTTTGCTTACCGGCATTGTACTGAATGCACTGGGCGTAAAAGAAGGAAACATTAACGAAGTGCTGGCTACCCTGTCGGATCTGGGCATTATGCTGTTGTTATTCACCATCGGCCTCAAAATCAAAATCAAATCGCTGATCAAACGCGAAGTATGGTTTACGGCAAGCGCTCATGCACTGCTTACCGTATTGGCAGTAGGGGGCTTTTTGTTTGCATTGAGCTACTCCGGACTGCAATACTTTACCAACCTTTCATTCACCTCGTGCCTGCTTATTGGTTTTGCGCTCAGCTTTTCAAGCACGGTGTTTGTGGCAAAAATTCTGGAAGAGCGGGGCGAACTGAGTTCGTTTCACGGCAAAATTGCCATCGGCATTTTGATTATACAAGACATTTTTGCGGTTGTATTTCTGGCCGCCACCTCCGACTCCCTCCCCTCGTTGTGGGCGCTTGTACTGCCGCTGTACCTCTATTTGATTCGTTTCGTTCTCTACCGACTGCTCGATGCCGCGGGCCACGGCGAACTGCTAACCGCCTTTGGTTTTTTTGCGGCCTTTGTAGCCGGCGCCATGGCGTTTTATTTAACCGGCGTTAAAGCCGATTTGGGCGCACTGGTAACCGGCATGTTGCTGGTTAATCATAAAAAAGCCGATGAGTTGTACGACCGCATGATGAGCTACAAAGACTTCTTCCTCATCGCTTTTTTTGTAAGCATTGGCCTTACCGGTGTACCCACCCTCCACACCTTTTTAATTACACTGCTGTTGCTGCCGTTCATGTTCGTTAAAGGCGGCTTGTTTATGGTATTGTTTTCCGGCTTTAACCTGCGGGCCCGCACTGCCTTTCTTACCTCGCTCAGCCTCAGCAACTTCAGTGAATTTGGTTTGATTATTTCCATGATTGGCATGAAAAACGGCCTGTTGCCATCGGAATGGATTTTAATCATCGCCCTGCTGATGAGCCTTTCATTTTTGATAGGCTCGCCGTTAAACGCACGGGTACATAAAATTTTCGATCGCTACAAATACATAATCATGAAATTAAATACTGGCAAAAAGTATATTGATACCGAGCCGGCCAGCCTGGGCGATGCGGAAGTGGTAATTATTGGCATGGGCAGCATTGGCCGCCCCGCCTACGAATATTTCAATGCCAAATGGCCGGGAAAAGTTATTGGCATTGACTACAAACACGACACCGTTGAGCTGCTGAAATCGCAGGGCATGAATGTGGAATGGGGCGATGCCACCAACTCGGTTTTCTGGACCTACGCCAAGCTGTCGAAGGTAAAACTGGTGATGTTAGCCATGAGCGATTTCAACTCAAACAACAACACCCTGGCCGAAATACTGAAACTGAAACGCCGCAAATTTAAAATTGCCGCCATCACCCACTACCCCGATGAAATTGAAGCCTTCCGCAAACAGGGAGTGGATTACATTTACGATTACAAATCGAACATCGGTTGCGATTTTGCCGAGCAAACGGTTAACAACCTGCAGTTGAATCTGGCAGCAGCCTCATAAACTCCTGGCCATTCGGGGCATCACACATCCCGCTCCTGAGCCCGCAGCCAGCGTTCGGGTATTTCATTGTGTATGGCCAGCTGGTAATCGCGGGCCGTGCAGGCAATGAATTTTTCGTTGGGCAACTGCATCCACCAACGTCCGGTTTTTTTGCTTTGCAAAAACAGCGAATCCACTTCGTTAAAAACGGTATGAAATTCGTTAAAAGCATGGCGGTCGGTAAGCGGCGCTTCAAAGCGGGCTTTGTTGCGGCCGTCAATAAAGTACCAAATCATGTGGGCAATTTGTATGGCCGTAAGCTCGTCCACATCATTTTGCGGATTGTAGCCGTAAATGCCCATCGAGGTTAAGGCATCGCTCATGCCGGCATAGCGGGTAAGCAAACACATCTCTTCTCCGTTCAAGCCGTTGGGCGAGGTGCGGTTGGCGGGGGCGGCGCCGTGTGCCAGGGCGGCAATGTCAATGCTCAGCATATTGGTGTTGCGAATAACCGGCTCCATTTCTTCGGGCATTTCTTTTACCACCCCCACCCGAAAGCAATCGAAGCGCAGCTTATCCATGGTTTGCAACATCTGCGGATGTACAAAATAACTCTGAAAGGCGATGTGATTGTAGTGGCGGATGTAGTTAGGATCGCCGGTGAGCATCTCCATCAAAAAGTTTTCGCTGCGTATGGAGGTGTTGGTACTGAGGTTGATGAATGCATCCACACACGATGCCTCAATCAGTTCTTTCCGTTCTACATAGGCGCCGTATTGCGCCAGGGTAATGTCGTGGCTGCCGCCCAGCAGTATTACCGTTTTGCCGGCACCGATAAGGGCGGCCACTACCATGCGTACGGCAGCGTAGGTATCGGCCAGGCAGGCGCCGGGCTTAATATTGCCCACATCGGCCAGTTTAATATCGGTATGCCAATGGTACAGGCGGTACAGGTTGCGGCGCACAATATCGGGGGCGGTACTCAATGAAACGCCGTTGCCGGTGCCCCGCTCTTCGGTTACGCCTAACAGTACAATACTGCATGCGTCCAGGTCGGGAAAATCGTGTACGAAAGCATGGATGTAATTGCCCAGCTGCGCTTCGTTCAGTTCTTCATCGTTCAAAATAACCGAGAGGGCAAGCGGGTGCAGAAAATCTTTTATCAGCAACGCGTCGTCCATTCTGTTTCGTTTTTCGGCAGCAAACATAACAAATCCCGTTCAGCTTCCTGCGTATGGCACAAGGCTGCCGAAACGCTATCTTTGCGGGCATGGAACAGGTGCTGCAGCAAATTGCTGCTTACAAACAGGAAATTGAAGCCCTACATATTACCGATGCCGCCGCGTTGGAAGCCTACCGCATTCGCTTTTTGGGCACTAAGGGTATTGTGAAGGCATTGATGGGCGAAATGAAAAACGTTCCGCCCGAGCAGCGGAAAGCTTTCGGACAAGTGTTGAACGAATTCAAACAATTTGCCGAAGAACGCTACGCTGCCTGGAAAGCGCAAACCGAAGCCAACGACACCGCAGCGGCAACAGGCATCGATGTAAGCCTGCCGGGCGATGCCCTGCCCCCCGGCACCCGCCATCCCATCAGCCTCATGCGCAACCGTATTGTACAAATTTTTCAGCAATTAGGCTTTGCCGAAGCCGATGGTCCTGAAATTGATACCGACTGGTACAACTTTACGGCCTTGAATTTGCCCGAAGACCATCCGGCACGCGACATGCAGGATACCTTTTACATCAACACCAACCCCGCCTGGTTGTTGCGTACCCATACCAGCAACGTGCAAATACACGAAATGCAAAAAGGCAAGCTGCCCATCCGCATCATCATACCGGGGCGGGTGTACCGCAACGAAACCATCAGCGCCCGCAGCCACTGCTTTTTTCACCAGGTTGAAGGGCTGTATATTGATGAAAAAGTAAGCTTTGCGGACCTGAAGCAAACCCTCTACTTTTTTGTAAGAGAATTTTTCGGGCCGGATGTAAAAGTGCGCTTCCGCCCTTCTTATTTTCCCTTTACCGAACCCAGCGCCGAAATGGACATCAGCTGCCAGCTGTGCGACGGCAAAGGTTGCAGCGTTTGCAAAAAAACCGGCTGGCTCGAAATTCTCGGCTGCGGCATGGTGCATCCCAAAGTGCTCGAAAACTGCGGCATCGACAGTAACAAATACACGGGCTTTGCCTTTGGCATGGGCATTGAACGCCCCACCATGCTTAAATACGGCATCAACGACATCCGCCTCTTCAGCGAAAACGACGTGCGCTTTTTACGGCAGTTTACCGGGGCCATTTAACATATGGAGCCAACTACCTTTCAAACCATTTGCGTATGCGGTGCCGGCACCATGGGCAGCGGTATAGCGCAAGCCTGTGCACAGGCCGGTTTTCAAACCCTGTTGTTTGATGTACAACCCGCCGCTTTGCAAAAGGCACAGGCAGCCATTGCCCAAAACCTGCAGCAGTTGCAACAAAAAGGCAAGCTCGATGCCGCCACCGCAACGGAAATCGGCAAGCGCCTGCAATATGTAACCCAAACCGAAGCATGCCGGGCCGATTTGATTATTGAAGCCGTTGTGGAACAAATGGAGGTGAAACAGCAATTACTGGCCCAACTGCAAACCCTCAATGGGCCCACCACCATTATTGCCAGCAATACCTCTTCGTTATCCATTACGGCGCTGCAACAACAACTGCCGGCTGCAGGCCGTGTGGCCGGTTTGCACTTCTTTAACCCGGCCACCATCATGAAACTGGTAGAAGTGGTACAGGGCAAGCATACCGAAGCAGCCGTTATTACACAACTGGTACATTTTGTACAACAACTGGGCAAAACCCCTGTGGTGTGTAAAGATGCGCCCGGCTTTATTGTAAACCGCGTGGCACGACCGTATTACATTGAAGCGTTGCGACTGGTAGAAGAAGGCGTGGCCGATTACAGCACCATTGACACGCTGATGGAAGCCACCGGTTTTAAGATGGGCCCCTTCCGCCTGATGGATTTGATCGGCAATGATGTGAACTACGCCGTTAGCTGCAGCGTGTACGAACAACTGCAGCAGCCCCGCCGCCTGCAGCCCTCGCCCCTGCAACAACAAAAAGTACAGGCCGGCAAACTGGGGCGTAAAACCGGCGAAGGCTACTACCTTTACTCGTAAGCGCAAGGTACCGCATCACAGTTAAAATAAATGCTCATGGCCAATACAGAAGCAATTCACTCAACGGAACCCGCCTCCAACCATCGCGTATTTGTAACCGGCGGCAGCGGACTGGTGGGCGCCGCCCTGCTGCGGCAACTTTTGCAACGTAACGAAAAGGTGCGTGCTCTGTACCGCACACACATGCCCGCTTTACTCAGCCCCGAAGAACTGCAGCGTATTGAATGGATACAGGGCGATGTATTGGATACCGGCCTGTTGCAAGAGGCCATGCACGATTGTACACAAATATATCACTGCGCTGCCGTGGTTTCGTTTCATCCCAAACGGCGCCAACAGCTTTACAAAATAAATGTGGAAGGTACCGCCAATGTGGTAAATACAGCCCTGTTCAACAGCAACACCAAACTGGTACATGTAAGTTCGGTGGCGGCGCTGGGGCGCATCCGCAAAAATGAAGTGGTAACCGAAAAAAGTGAATGGAGCGAAGAAACCAACAACTCGCACTACGGCAAAAGCAAATACCTGGCCGAGCTGGAAGTTTGGCGGGGTATTGGCGAAGGCCTCAATGCCGTAATTGTAAACCCCACCATCATTTTGGGCGAGGCGCGCTGGGAGCAAGGTTCGGCTGCCCTGTTTAAAAAAGCCTGGGAAGAATTTCCGTGGTACACCACCGGCTCCACCGGTTTTGTAGATGCAAAAGATGTGGCCGCTGCCATGATTGCTTTAATGAACAGCAACATTACCGCCGAACGTTTTATCCTCAGCAACGAAACATTAACCTACCAACAACTGCTGAGCCAAATTGCCGTGGCATTTGGCAAGCGCCCGCCCCACCGCCGGGGCAAACCCTGGCTGCTGGAACTAGCCTGGCGCCTCGAGGCGGTAAAAGCCGCAATCACCGGAGCCGAACCGCTGGTTACCAAAGAAACGGTGCGCACCTCGCTGCACAGCACCCGCTACAACAACGAAAAACTGCTGCAGGCTTTGCCGCAGCTTACATACACCCCCCTTGCCGAAACCATACAACGCACCTGCAACTGGCTGCAGCAATACTACCAACTGAAATGATGTTACATACGGCAGCAATGCGGCGCATTAGGAGAAGCGCAACATTTCCATTATTTTCAATATAAAATCCGATATCATGCGCATCGTATGGGCGTTGCTACTGGTTGCAGCAAGCGTTTGTAACACCACGGCACAATCTTCTTTTTTCATTCGCGGCACTGTGGTTGACGACAGTACCGGCACCGTACTGGACGGCGCCAGTGTACTGGCACAAAACACCACAAAAGGCACCATCACCGGCAAAGACGGTACCTTTCAACTGGAACTGCCTGCCGGCGGACACAACCTCGTAATTTCCTACGCCGGCTACGAATCCGAACAAGTACGGGTAGGCAGCACCCAAAGCAGCAGCTCGAACCTGGAAATACGTTTACGCAAAAAAGCCAAAAACCTTGAAGAGGTAGTGGTACAAGCCACCACCGAAGTACCCAACGGATGGGAGAAATACGGCATGCAGTTTCTGCAGTATTTTATCGGCAGTACGCCTTTTGCCAAAGAGTGCGCCCTGCTGAACCCCGAAGTGCTGAAATTTTATTTTTCGCGGAAACGCAATGTACTGAAGGTAAAAAGCGAGGAACCGTTGCTGATACGCAACGAAGCGCTGGGGTATGAAATACGCTATCAGCTCGACTCGTTTGTGTATCACTACAACACGCAGTTCAGCGGTTATGCAGGTGTGGCATTTTATACCGGCCTTACCGGCACGGCCGAAGACGAACAACGCTGGCGCACCAACCGCCGCACGGCCTACTATGGCTCCCGCCTGCACTTCATGCGCAGTTATTACGACAGCACCCTTGCCGAAAACGGCTTTGAACTGGAAGAAGTAACCTACACCGATGCCGAAAAAAAGAAGCCCCGCTTTCGGCCCATAAAAAATCCGTACGATACAGCCATTTATGTAGTGCTGGAAGGGAACGATAAAGAAATCAACCTCTTTGGAACATACCGCGTGGTGTATAAACTGTTGCCGATGCACCGCGATTATTTACTGGCGAACAAGTTTCCGCTGAGTGCAAAAGAGCAGTTATCCACTCTTGAAATCAGCAACGGTTTTGTTATTACCGAAAACGGATTTTTTTACGAGCAGGCCGAAGTGATTAACAGCGGCTACTGGGCCTGGAAAAATCTGGCCGATCAGTTGCCGTACGATTACTGGCCCGAGGAAGACGAAGACGAATCTGCCGAACCGCAAACAAACAATCCGGGCCCAGCCATACTGCGGTAAAACCATCAGGGGTTGCAGGCATCGCAATACATGGGGTCTTCGGTTTCCTTACCATGCGGATACCATTCGATTTCTTCGTGCCCGCATTGCGGGCACCGCTTAATAAAATACTTGGTACTGCGGGTTTCGTTGCCGCATAAATTACACGGCAGTCCCGGCACCACCTCGGCCACATCAAAGCCCGGCATACCGCAGGCCGGACAGCAACGTTGTAATTTTTCAATCAGCTTTCGGGCGGCCGCTTCAATTACCCGCATGCGCATGGGGTTGTAATGGGCCCGCATGTCGGTTTCTACATACAACGAGCCTTGCTGGTTTAACAAACGGGATGCCAGTTGGTGCAGCAACTCTTTATCGGTGATGCCTTTTACCAGTTGCGTGGTATCGGTGGGGTTTGCACGCACAATCAGTGCATGCGATGGAAACTGAGCCGCTTTGGCAAAAGCTTCCAGATCGGCCAGGGAGTGTAGGGTGGCAGCATTAAAGTTGGTAACGGTACTCAGTTCTTTGGCCGCTATCTGTAAATGATGTTCTTCATCTACCAGCACCACAATTTCTTCATCGGCATTTACAAAGCCCAGCAGGGGGTGTGCGCCAAAGCTGCCTTCGTTGGCAACGGCAAGCGTGCAACCGGTTAACTGCATGGCCGCTTTGCATTTGGCCACAGCCGCATCCAGCGGCGACAGTGTACGCAACCGCTCGCCGGTAAACGTGCCAAACTGATCGGTATCGAGCTGTTGCGGCAATACAATTTGCACGCCCAGAGCTTGCTGCAGCAAGGGAGCCAGTACGGCTTCTTTGCCGTGCATGGTAGCAATAACCAGTTTGCGGTTTTGAAAAAGTGGTACACCTGCCATGCTGTTACTTCGCGGTTAGTTTTTTCAATTGCTCCCACATTTCGGGAATGCGTTTAATCCAAACCAGTTCGCGGCGCTTGTACGAAGCCTCTTCGGCCGGATAACCGAAATACGTTTTGTTGCCCTCGAGCGAAGAAGGTACGCCCGACTGTGCCAGCACCACCGCATTTTCGCCAATGGTAAGCGTTTTGCTTACGCCTACCTGTCCCCACAGAACAACACCGTCTTGAATATGCACGGCGCCGGCAACACCCACCTGTGCCGCAAACAGGCAGTTTTTGCCAATTACACTATCGTGCCCAATGTGTACCTGATTATCAAAACGGGTACCGCGGCCAATAACGGTATCGTGTGTAACGCCCCGGTCAATGGTACAGCCGGCACCAATTTCCACGTCATCTTCTATAACCACCCTGCCGCAGCTGGTCATTTTTTTGTACCATACATCGCGGTTCTTTTTGGTGTTGTAATAAAACGCATCGCTGCCAATAACCGTACCGGCATGTATCACAACATTGTTGCCAATAACCGTGTGATCGTAAATGGTAACGTTGGGATGAATGATGCAGTTGTTGCCAATGGTAACATGGTTGCCCACAAACGCGCCGGGCATGATGATGGTGTCGGTGCCAATAACGGCCGTATCGCTTACCATTTGCTTCGAAGGCACAAAAGGCCGAAAATGTTCTACAATGCGCAGGTAAGCTTCAAAGGGTTGCTCACATATCAGCAGCGCCTTGCCCTCGGGCACTTCCGTTTCCTGATTAATGATGATGAAGGTTGCTGCCGAACGAATACAGGCATCGTAATACTTGGGATGATCTACAAATACCAAATCGCCGGGTTCTACCTTATGTATTTCATTGATGCCGGTTGCCATGCCGCCGGCATTGCCTTTTACCGTTGCGCCAATGAGATTGGCAATCCATTCAACCGAAACAGGTGCAGGAAATTTCATGTAATGTGTTTAAACAGCAAAAGTACACTGAAACCCGTATGCATTTGTATGCGTACCCGCTAGCACATACGCAACGTGTTGCTGCAAGCGACACTGATGGTAATGTCTCGGGTTGCACCATTTTCCACACACGAGTGAAAAATGTGAATAAAATTTTTTCGATTTTTTTTCTTTGTCGGCAAAATAAATTTTAATATTGTGGAGGGAATTTTGTTTCCCGGTACTTACTAACCCATCCATAATAAGAGCCTGGTTGATAACCGGGCTTTTTTATTCTACGATTTTCGGTTTACAAGTGCAGGCAGCTGCTTACCGAAATTGTGTACTTTGCTAAAAATTCAATGCATGATTCAATCAATGACCGGCTTCGGGCGTGTGGAAGAAGCGGTAGGTAACAAAACCTTTCTTATCGAAATCAAATCGCTGAACGGAAAACAGTTTGAACTGAACCTCAAACTCACGCCCATTCTCAAACCGTATGAATTTGCCATTCGCAATATGCTATCGGAGCAACTCGAACGCGGCTCCATCGAATGTACCATTTCACTGAAGCAAAACGGCGGCGGCGGTGGCATTTCCATCAATAAAGAAATTGCCAAAGCGTACTTCGAGCCCCTGCAGGAAATTGCCGCCGAACTGAACATTAAAGTGAGCGAGTATGTACTGGCCGCATTGCTGCGCCTGCCCGATGTGGTGGCACCCAATACCGAAGTGGTAAGCGAAGAAGAGTATGAATTGTTTGTTGCCCAACTGCAAAAAGCAATTGATGCCATACGTACCCACCGCCGCATGGAAGGCGAAGCCCTGGCAACCGATTTGCAGGAACGCATTCACAACATACTGGCCTACCAGGAAAAAATCAGCGAACTGGAACCTCTGCGGCAGCATAAAATGCGGGAAGAACTGCGCCGCAAACTCGAAGAACTCAAAGGCAGCGAGCACATTGATGAAAACCGCCTGGAGCAGGAGATGATTTACTACATCGAAAAAATTGACATCAGCGAAGAACAGGTACGCCTGCGCAACCATTGCGATTATTTTTTAAGCATCCTGCGGGAAGAAGACACTGCGGCAAAAGGAAAAAAACTGGGCTTTGTGCTGCAGGAAATCGGGCGTGAAATCAATACCACGGGTGCCAAGGCCTACGATGCCGGCATCCAAAAACTGGTGGTTTTAATGAAAGACGAACTGGAAAAAGCGAAAGAACAAGTGCTGAACGTGCTGTAAGGCACCGCCGTACAATCATTAACTAAAGAAAGCAGCCTACCTTTACACCCGTAATGATGCGAACCTTTTTTTCTGTCGTTTTCGTATTGCAAAGCCTTGTACTGCTGCAAGGATGCATGCCGCTGAACAACTACGAGCAGCAGGTGCAAATACCCCATCACCGCTGGACGTACGACTTTACGCCGGAGGTGCAGTTTGAGATTACCGACACCGCTGCACGCTACAACGTGTGGGTAATACTGCGCCACACCCATGCCTACGCCTACCGCAACATTTGGCTGAACATTGCCACACGGCAGCCCGGCGACAGCACCTTTCAAACAGAACGCTTTGAACTGTTGCTGCAGCAGCCCGATGGCAGGTGGATTGGCACCGGCTTTCAGGACGTGTGGGAAATCCGGCATCCGTTGTTTACCAATCTTCGATTTCGCAAGCCGGGCACTTATACCATCCGCTTGCAGCAAATCATGCGGGACAATCCGCTGGAGCATATCATGAATGCCGGTATTCGTGTAGAAAAAGCCGAACCCTGATGGCGCAGCATAAAACATCATCCAAACGCTCTCACAGCTTTTCCAACTGGTTCTGGATTTTGCTTACCTATGTTGTGGCCGCACTGGTATGGTGGTTCATTTCGCTCGAAAAACAAAACACCACCATGAGCACCCTGCGCCTGCAACAACTCGATGCCTCCCAACCCGATTACGCGGCACAGGTACAGGCCATACAGCAACTTAAAAAACGCAACACCACCAAACACGTAAGCGAAGGAATAACCTTTCTGGCCCTCATACTGGTAGGTGCCGTTTTTGTATATCGCTCCATTCGCCGACAAATGGAACTGGCAGCCTTGCAGCGCAACTTTATGATGGCCATTACACACGAACTGAAAACGCCCATTGCCACAACGCGGCTGAGCATTGAAACCTTATTGCGCCGCTCGCTGGATGCCGAACAGCAACAAAAACTGCTGCGCAGCGCCCTTGCCGAAACCAACCGGCTGAACATACTTACCAACAACATTTTGCTGGCATCGCAAATGGAAGAAAAAAACTTTCAACGCGATAACAAGCCGCTGAACCTGGCCGCCCTGCTGCAGGCCGTTGTGGCCGATTACAAAAACCGTTTCCCCAATCGCACCCTTACGGTGGAGGCCGATCGCGATGTTACCCTGCAGGGCGATGAATTGCTGCTGCAAATTGCCATCAGCAACCTTATTGATAATGCACTGAAATATTCACCCAAAGAAAGTGCCGTGCATGCCACGCTGCACCGGCAGGGCAACCGCATACTAATACGCGTTGCCGATGAAGGGCCCGGCATACCCGATGCGGAAAAAGAACGCATTTTTGAAAAATTTTACCGGGGCGGTAACGAAATTACCCGGCAGGCAAAAGGTACCGGCCTGGGCTTGTACCTTACCCGCAAAATTGTAGAAGACCACAACGGCGCCATTTTCGTAAACGACAATAAACCACAGGGAAGTATTTTTGTAATTCAATTTTGAAAATGAGCGAACACAAGCCCTCCATTTTACTGGTAGAAGATGAAGAGCCGCTGCAGGAAGCCCTGAAGTTGAATCTGGAACTGGAAGGCTACTCCGTTACCGCCGTAAGCGATGGCGCCGCGGCACTGGCTGCCGTGGAGCAGGAATATTTTGACCTGATTATCATGGATGTGATGCTTCCCGAACTGGATGGCATCAGCGCCACCGAATCCATCCGCATTCGCAACCAGGAAGTTCCCATACTCATCCTCAGCGCCAAAAACACTTCCAGCGACCGCGTACTGGGCCTGAAAACCGGTGCCGATGATTACCTTACCAAACCTTTTAATCTGGAAGAACTGTTACTGCGGGTTGAAAAACTCATTGCCAAAAACAAAAAAATCAGGGAAAAAGATACCATCGGCGAAGTGTACCGCTTCGGCAAAAATTCGGTGGACTTTAAATCGCAAACCGCCATCAACTACAAAGGCCAGCACATTGAACTGAGTAAAAAAGAAGCCATGCTGCTGCGCCTGTTGTTTGAACACAACAACGAGGTGGTTACCCGCGAAAAAATACTGCAGGTGGTGTGGGGCTATCAGGTATATCCTACCACCCGCACCATCGACAATTTTATTCTCAACTTTCGAAAATATTTTGAAGAAGACAGCCGCAATCCCCGCTTTTTCCATTCGGTACGCGGCGTAGGCTACCGTTTTGTAAACGAGTAAATCTTTACCCCGGCTTTTACATGGGCTACCGGTTACCGAATACTGCATGCAACAACTCCATGGTGCGCCGTGCTTCGGTATAAAGTTCCTGCAACTCAAACTGGTTACCCGGCGGAGCATACAGTGCCGCTTCGGCCATTTGTGTCCATGTGCGATATTGTTTTAGCGTATAGGGTTGTTGCCGTTCCTCTAATGCCTGCATAATTGCCGCATCCGAGAAAACGGCACCTCCCAGGCACAGGGCAGCATACTTGCGCACCGTTTGTTGCAACAGGCGCACGGCCGCCCTGCCTTCATTAACATGGGGCGCTGCCTGTTGTTGTTGCTGCATAAAAGCATCCGGATTCGGTATTTTATTGGACGGTGTTGCTGCCGTTTTTGGGGATACAGGTTGTTGCACCTGTTTGCGTTGCCACCCTACCCACACTACAACACCCGTTACCAACAATAGCGGCAATAGCAACATCCAATATCCCGGGCGTTGCCTGTGTTCGGTAGCGGGCGGTTGCACCTGCGGGCCTGCTTCGTTTTTTATGGTAACAGCAACAGGCGGCAGTTGCAGGGTTGCATACTGTTGCTGTTCGGGATTGTAATACGAAAAGGTAACCGGACCCAACTTGTAGGTACCGGGCGCCCCCGTAAACGGCACATCAAAAATTTTGCTGCCCCGCAAAGCCGAATCGCCGGCGGGCTGTTGCAGTTGCGAAGTGGCTTCAAAAACGGTGATGCCCTCGGGCGCCTCAATATCGGGCAAGGGCACCAGGGACAAATTGCCGGTACCGCTGATGCGCAGGCGCAGCAAACCGCTTCCGCCTTTTTGCACCTGTGTAGTAACGGTATCGTATTGCAGTGCAAAGCGGCCCACGGCTCCGGCAAAGCTTGCCGGGCGGCCCTGCTGCGGCGGATCGGTTACCTGTATGGTAAGTGCCGGCGTACGGGTAACCAGGGTTTCTTCAATGCGATGGGCAGCGTTGCTTTCGGCACTGCGAATCTGTTCCCGTACCGCATCCAGCCATGCGGTGGTTGGTTGGCTCGTAGCAACTTCGTGCCTGCGGATTAAGCGCACGGTGTGTTGCACTTCCACCGGATCAATGGTAAGCGTACCGCTTTGCAGGGGAATCAGCTGCACATGCCGTATCAAATACACGTTAAACAGTTTTCCGTTTACGACCTCCTGCGTAAACTCGGGCCGCTCGGGAGCTTCCAGGTCAAGCACCGAAAAACCGTTGAAGGATGAACGGCGCAATACTTTCGACTCACTGTCGAGCCGGGTGTACAACTTAAAGGTGGCCGTTATGGGTTCGCCGGTTACACAGCGGGTTTTACTTACGTGTGCGGTTACGTATAAATTGGCATTGATTTTTTTCAGTACCGGTTCGCCCGGTTCGATGTACGGGTCAATTACGGTAGCCCCGGCCGGTTGCAGCAGCGGTTTTGCCACGATGATAAACGGGTTGGAAATGATAAGCCGGTCGTTCATGCGCACGGCAGCGGATGCGATGGGCAGTTTGCCCGGCACCAGGGCCTTCAGGCGGAAGGTATAACGCACCGTTTCGTACCGGATGCCGTCAACAACCTTGCTGTCGCGGGTTTCCACCACATCGCCTAGCTGTTCAAAGTTGCGAAATTCGGGCGGCACAAAATTGCGGACCCGGCTGCCCCCCTCGGCCACAAACTGCAGGCGAAAGGGTTCGTTCACGTCCACTACGGTTTTTTCGGGGATTGCCGTCAGGCGCAATTGTGCCGATGCGGCAACGGCAAGCAGCATGGGCAGCAGCAGCAACCAAAATCGCCCCTTGTTCATGATACCGCAAAAGTACAATGTTCGTGCCGGGCCCTGTGTGTTTGTTGTAGAAAGACTGTTGCTGCAGGCCGTTACCGTTGCAACAAAGCAGCGCACCGCCTATCATTCTTACAAATCGCCCAGTTGCGGCCGCACCACAATGTCTTCCACACAGGCCTGCGGACTCAGGCGGGTGGCGGCATACACCAGCTCGGCAATGTCGGAGGCTTCCATAATACGTCGCTGGCTGTTGTCGAAGCCGCCCCACGAGTCGGTAAGCACGGCCCCCGGAAAAACAGCGGTTACCTTTATCAAATGCGGCTTCAGTTCTTCCCGCAGGTTGCGGCTAAAGCCCAAAAGTGCATGTTTGCTGATGCTGTACGAGCCGCCGTTGGCATAAGCCTGCAGCGAAGCAATGGAACAGATATTGATGATATGCCCCCGCGAGCCGTGCAGGGCCGATTGCTTGAGCATCAGCGGCACCACTTTACGGGTGAGGTGGTACGCACTAAAGAGGTTTACGGCCAGCATTTGTTCCAATGCGCCCTCGGGCTCGTTATACACGCTGCCCGGTACAAAACAGCCGGCATTGTTTATCAGCACATCTATGGGCATACCATTATCCAACAACCATTGTCCGAAATTTTCCACATCGCTGCGCTTGCTCAGGTCACGCACTTTGGCTTTTACCTTTATGCCGGGGTAGGTGCCAATTAGTTCCTGAACGGTTTGCTGCAGCGTGGCTTCGTTACGGGAACAGATGTACAGGTGGTGCCCCTGCGCCGCAAATTTTTGGGCGATGGCCTTGCCAATACCCCGCGAAGCACCGGTAATAACCACATTCAACGGACGGGTTTGCACGTTAGAATCGCTCATACGTTTTGATTTAATGTACCTTGCAACCGAAAAAGGAACACAACCAATTGCGTTGCAAAATTTGGTTTGAAGCTAAAGAAAAAAAATGCAAGTACCACCCGGCAATTGCCCATCGCCCCCGTTGCGTACCTCCTACCGGCATCTGTTTTTCGACCTGGATCATACCCTATGGGATTTTGATGCCAACGCCATGGAAACCCTGGGCGATGTGTACCGCGAACTGCAACTGCACCAACAGGGTGTGCACAGCTTTGAAGCCTTTTGCAAGCACTACCTGCATCATAATGCCGTGCTGTGGGACCGCTACCACCATGGCTACATTACCGCCGAAGAACTGAAATGGAAACGCATGTGGCGCACCTTGCTGGAGTTTAAAATTGGCAGCGAAGCCTTAGCCCGCCACATGAGCGAACGTTTTCTGGAAATATTACCCACCAAACGCAACCTGTTTCCGTACACCCATGAAATTTTGCGGCACCTGAAAGAAAAAGGCTACCAGCTGCACCTGATTACCAACGGTTTTGAAAAAACCCAATGGAGCAAACTCAACAACAGCAACCTGGGCCAGTACTTTGAAGAAGTGGTTACCAGCGAGGGCAGCAACAGCGTAAAGCCCAACCGTGAAATTTTTGAATACGCCTTGCGTGTTACCGGAGCCGGTGCTTCGGAAAGCATCATGATTGGCGACAACCTGGATGCCGATATCCGCGGCGCCCTCAATGCCGGCCTCGACGCCATTTTTGTTAATCATACGGCCGCTACCATAACCGGTGTACAGCCTACCTATGTTATTCATCATTTGCGGGAGCTGGAAGATATTTTTTAATACGAAAAGGCTCCCCTGCCATGATGCCCGCAAAAATTTAACGCTGCGGGCAACCCCATTCCCTTGTACCTTTGCGGTTCATTAATACGCAACTCTTATGGTACGCTTAGTTGTTATTGCCGCCGCTTTTTTGCTGGCATCCTGCTCCGGAAATGAAAGCAACCACTCACACGAACCGGCTGCCGCCGCTGCATCCAAAAAAGAGCAGTTTAAAGATGTGGTTTTTGCCAATGAAAAAGACTACATCTGCGGCATGCCCGTAAGCGCCGGCGTAGCCGATACCGCCCATTATAACGGCAAGGTGTATGGCTTTTGCGCCACTGAATGCAAGGAAGAATTTTTGAAAAATCCGGAACAATACATTGCCGGCTCCAACAAGTAAGCAGTTGCCCGTTATACAGTGGCAATAACACTCACGCCGGCCTGCACGGTTTGGTTGAGTTGTACCTGCACGTTGGCATCGGGCGGCAATAATAAATCAACCCGCGAACCAAACTTAATAAAGCCCAGTTCGCCGCCCTGCTGCACCTGCTGCCCCGGCTGCAGATAGTTTACAATGCGGCGTGCCAGCGCACCGGCAATTTGCTTCACCAAAATCGTTACCTTATCGTTTTGCAGCACCACGCTGTGCCGCTCGTTTTCGGTTGAAGATTTGGGATGCCAGGCTACCAGATATTTTCCGGGGTGGTATTGCGAATACAACACCGTTCCGCTGATGGGGTTGGTATTCAAATGCACGTTGGCCGGACTCATAAACACACTTACCTGCAGCCGGCGGTCTTTAAAGTACTCCGTATCGGTAACCTCTTCAATAACCACCACCTTACCGTCGCAGGGGCTGGTAATAACACCGGCATCTACCACCATGGTACGCCGGGGCACCCGAAAAAACGAAACGATGAAAAGAAAAAGCAGCAGGGTTATAAAAAAAATTACGCCGGTTAACACAGGCATGTTGGCACTCATCCAGTTAAAGGTAACCAGGTTGATGACAATGAATGCCACAGCGGCTATGGAAATGCTTTTGAATCCTTCGCGGTGAATGGTCATGAATTGTATGTGTTAAGGTGCGAAAGTACAAAGAAACGATACCACTACGGCACATCGCCCGCCGGAAAACGCTGCCACCAGTTGTGCACATGTTGCAGCACGGCCGGCTGCAGGGCGCTTGTATCAGATCCGCTGGCCGGAAACGGTTTGTTAGCGGCATCACTGCCGGCCCATGCATATTGCCGGCCCCGCTCGTACAACACCAGCTTTTTTTGTTGCTGCGTGGGTGCTGCGCATTGCAGTTGGTACACCAGTGTAATATCGGCATAACCGTTGGCATCAACATCAGCAACCGATAAATGATCGGGATAAAACTGTAGCCCGGCGCCCCGTGTGCAGGCCGGTACCGTATCGCTGTAATGCCATTGCCGCACAAAGCCGCTGTCGGTTTTGATGTACAGTTCTGCCGCAATGGCTGCGTGTTGCAATCCTTCCGATGGGGCAAATGGCCCCGATTGGTATAACAACAGCCAGTTTTGTCCGCCTGCATCGTTCCACTTCACCGCCTGTTGCAACAACGGCAAGTGGGGCTGTGGCAGCAGGGCATTAACGGCAAGTGTTACGTCTTCGGGCGGTGTAACCAACGGAGGAGTATTGGTGTTGTTGGCGGATGTTTGCTTTTCGGTACAACCGTAACCCAGTAACAAGCAGATATAAATCCAGTATTTCAAAGCGAAGTAATTTTCAGAAACAGCCAAACAACGGGCACAGCCAGCAGCAATGAATCAAAACGGTCTAAAAAACCGCCATGCCCGGGCAACACATTGCCACTGTCTTTTACGCCGGCTACGCGTTTGAGTTTGCTTTCCAGCAAATCGCCGGCGGTACCGGCCACAGCTGCCAACAGGGCAATAACGGCCCAATACCAGGCGCTGCCTTTACCCGATGCAAGGCCTATCAGCGTCATTACCGCTACCGCCAGCACCACACCGCCCACGGTGCCTTCCCATGTTTTTTGGGGCGAAACCTTACTCAGCGGCGTTTTGCCTATTAACGAACCTACGATGTAGGCCATGGTATCGTTCACCCAAATAGAACCCACTATAAGGAGGGGTATGGCATACCCGCTTATACGGGCCAGCAGGGTTGCGATATTGGAGAATGTAGTACCCCCGTCTTTGGGCATCCACAGGGCCCCCGAACGGATGTGCAGCAGCAGCCCCCAGCTGAGCGAAATGTACAAAAGGCCCAGCAGCGAAATCAGCAGATGCGAAAACAAGAGTTGCCGCGAAAACAACAGTTCGCTTACGGCCACCACCACCAGTGCCATGATGAACAGAAAGAACCCCACTTCGTGCAACTGCAAATCGTTTCCCAGCTTCCAATTGCCGGTGAGCAACAGCATCAGGCCCAGGCCGCCCACCATAATACCATACCGGTGAAAGGGATTGATGGCGGCATACCCCTTGTCAATCAGCCCCATCAGCTTCTGGTATTCTGCCCAGCAGCCAAAATGCACTACCACAAACAACAGCAAAAAACTCCATTCGTTCCACAGCAGGCCCAGTAGCATGATGGCGGCAAACAGCAGTGCCGATAGCGCCCGGGTTCGAAATATGTTCCATTGCAACGGCATCACACAAATTTTTTTGGCGCATCGCCGGTTGAAGCAGCAATACTATCGGCATAAACTTTTGTAGCCAGTTTGCGCCGAAATACCAGTAACAGGGCAATCAGGGCCACCGCCCCCAAAACACCCGCCCACCAGGGAGCGCTTTCGCCCACCTCCAGGTCCACTTTCTTGTTTTTCAGGTACTGTGCATACAGTACCGTAACCATCAGGGCGTTGTTGAAAAAATGGCCAATAATGCTGTACCATAAATTGCCGCTGTAATAAAACAAAGCGCCCAGCACAATACCCAGGGTAATGCGGGGGATGAGCCCGTACCACGAAAAGTGGATGGCGCTGAAAATAACGGAGGTAACAATAATAGCCAGCCAGGCATTGCCGTACCAGCGGGTGAAGATGGCCTGCAGGCCACCCCGGAAAAACACTTCTTCCACCAGTGCCGGAAAAAAAGCAATAACCACCAAGGCCACCACGTAATCGGCCGGCGAACGAAATGTGGCCATCATCTTCACCTGCTCCAGGTACTGCGACTCGAGCGAATCAAAGAGCTTTTTCATACCGGCCGTAATAGGAATGGCTTTATTCACATCGGCCAGAAAAGCCACCAGCGGCAAAGCGCTGAGCATGATTAAAACAGCAAGGAACGCCCGGTTCCATTTTATGCCTCCGCCAAAGCCCAGATGGCGCAATGGCTGCCGCGATACAATGCGGGCCGTAATATAGGCCGGTAAAAAAAAGATGAGTACGGTAGATACCACCTGCACCGTTTTGAGGGCATTGAT
This sequence comes from Lacibacter sp., assembly GCA_046297415.1. GTDB lineage: Bacteria > Bacteroidota > Bacteroidia > Chitinophagales > Chitinophagaceae > Lacibacter. The sequence goes on along the minus strand of JBKBIL010000002.1, from coordinate 80,863 downwards.
ATAGGCGGGATTTTTCATGTCTTCGCCCATGGTTAAGAAGGATTTACCGGTCATGACCATCCAAATGGGCAGCGTAGCCAAACTGCCTGCCACAAAGCAGGCCAGCCACAAGCCCATTAAAATGAGAAACTCCATCGAGGGCCGGTATGGTTGCTGGTAATAGGGATGCGTCATAGAACTGGCTGAATATGTTTAATTTTGCAATTCTTTTTTATACCACAAGTGGTAAAGATAGGCAACATATCGCTACCCGAGTTTCCGCTGCTGCTTGCGCCCATGGAAGATGTGAGCGACCCGCCCTTTCGTGCCGTATGCAAAGCCAACGGGGCCGACCTGATGTACAGCGAGTTCATCAGCAGCGAGGGCCTCATTCGCGATGCCATCAAAAGCCGCAAAAAGCTCGACTTTTCGGAAGAAGAACGCCCCTTCGGCATTCAGATTTTTGGGGGCGATGAAGAAGCCCTGGGCCTCAGCGCCCGCATATGCGAAGCGGTGAACCCCGATTTGGTGGATATTAATTTCGGATGCCCCGTAAAAAAAGTAGCCCTCAAAGGCGCCGGTGCCGGTGTGTTGCGGGATGTGGACCTGATGGTGCGCCTTACTGAAGCCGTGGTAAAATCAACCCACCTGCCCGTAACGGTAAAAACCCGCCTCGGTTGGGACGATGCCTCCAAAAACATTGAAGAAGTGGCCGAACGCCTGCAGGATGTGGGCATTCAGGCGCTGACCATACATGGCCGTACCCGCTGCCAGATGTACAAAGGCGAGGCCGACTGGACGCTGATTGGCAAAGTGAAAGAAAACCCCCGCATTCACATACCCATTTTCGGTAATGGCGATATTGACAGTCCGGAAAAAGCGGTACTGTACAAAAACCGCTATGGGGTGGATGGCATTATGATTGGCCGGGCCGCCATTGGCTACCCGTGGATTTTTAATGAAATCAAACACTACATGCAAACCGGCGAGCACCTGCCCCCGCCCACGCTGGAGCAGCGCATTGAAGTGTGCCGCACCCACCTGCACAAATCGTACGAATGGAAAGGGCCCAAAGTGGGCATTTTTGAAATGCGCCGGCATTATGCCAATTACCTGAAAGGTTTGCCCAACATTAAAGAATACCGCAGCCGCCTGGTGGTGCTGAATACACTGGAAGAAATTGACGCGGTACTGGATGAAATTCTTGAAAAATTCCGTGGTTTTGAATTTGCCCCCTCAAAAATTGAGCTCATCAACTACCACGAAAAGTGCCCGGTGAATTAAGGTGCAGTACTCCTCAACTTAGCCGACTATAATTTTTTACTCATCGGCCCCTTACAAATACCCCGGCGCGAAAAGAAATATAAAACTGACGAAAGCGGTCGCCGCTCAGCCCATTGATTTCAAAATTTTGTGCGGTGTAATATGGCTTCTCTACATGAAACCGATACCCTGCTTCCATTTCAACAAAATCGGTCAAGCGTTCTGTTGGCGCATTGTATCCTTTAAATGTAATGCCCATGCTTACACCCAATGCGCCTGTATGGCGCTTTAATTGAGCAGCATTACGGTCTGTAATTGCCTGCGCCAGCGTTGCGGGTGCTGCTGTTTGTTGACTAAAAGTGTAATGCTCATCAATTACCATTACAGCTGTACCAACAAAAAGCCGGGCCTTTTGCCAATCACTTACATATTGTTTTACGTTTATGCTGTACAAATGCGGTTGTATTTGGGTGCGATTACCATTGCGTTCGCGATTGTTGGAAAAATAGGCAAATTCATACCCTACCGCTGTTCCGGTTTTAAAAAGGTAGGTTGCGCCAATTCCTAATAACAAACCAAAAGGTGTTTGCGAAGGAAAGCCAAGCGATTGAAGCTGGGTATCAAAAACCGTTTGGCTTTGCCGCGTGGGCTGAACCAGAAGACTTAATGTTAGCCCTTTTTTATCGCTATAAGCAGCAGGCCTTGAAAGTTCTTGTGCATGCAGTTGGGTACAAAAAAAAATCACAAGTAGCAGTGTTAACGGTGCTTTACGTAATAGTACAACTAATGAAATGGGCACTTGCATATCATAAAGTTTTAAAAGTGATGAAGAAAAAAAATAACTCCCTAAAAAATGCAATGAATTATAATAAACATGTGTTGCGCACTTTAAATTGCTCGTTCCGCCATAAACCAAAATGCAATTACGTTGCACCCGTTCAGGCAAAGGCATCGCACATCTTTTTATTTGTTTCGTTCGCAATGCAAGTATGCGAGTGCAATTGTAAATAGTGCCAGTAGAAGAAACAGCATTAAAGAGCAGCCGGTTGTTCGTTCATACCAGATTAAGTGAACCCAAAAACAGACTCAAAAAACCAACTTATTGCTGTGATGCAGCAGGTCCAAATCGATAAAAAATGCCCACCCCAGCCCGAAACCAGGTATTAGCTCTGATATAACCCACATTGCCAAAGCCTGGCAACAGTTCACCCCTTGCTTCTAGCATAAGCTTTCGTAGCAGGCCCTTTTGGGCAATACTTCTTCCTCCATGGAAAGAAATACTTGGCTTTTCAATAATTTCAGTGTACTCAAACCATGTTGAACCACTTGGCCCACGCTGTGTTCTTGTTTCAAAACGTTGCCCTACGTTAATCAAGTGTAAACCCACCCCGTAATACGATGCGTAGCGTGCCCCCTTTCTATTGTTTCGATTAAGTTGCAGGCCGGGTGTCCACATAGTACGCATGGGTCCTATTTGCCTTATTTCGGTCTGGCTTACTCTTTCTGTTTGATGAAACAACCGACCGCGCCCCAGAAATGTAAAAAGAGTTAATCGAGTTCGTTCATCCCCCAATAAATAGTTTATTGCAAACCTGAACTCTGACCTGTTAAAACTTTCGTGGTCACCTGGCTTAGGCTCATTAGCTAAAACATTTGAATAAAAAAAATTATACCGCAATAGCAGCAAATTGGTATTATGAGACGCCCCCACTTCAAATGAAACCCGCTCTTTAAAAGATTGTGCTATTGCAGATAAACATATACTACTAAAAAGAAGAAATAGATATAACCTAAAGAATCTTTTATTCATAGTTAAAAACTTATGAAAATGCCGTGTGTGCAACCAAAAAACCGGATGCTTAATATGAATTAATGAAGTAATCTAGCATTTTTTAATATGCAAATTAAAACGAACACTTCATTTATAAAACCTACCAACTTTTTGCAAGTAGCACACACGGCATAGTATAAATTTGATTTCAATGGCGAAAGGAGTTTACTTAGTTTCAATTTATCTTGCCCTTGATGTGAAATTTATACTTGGTGAAACGAAGTCTAATGTTCGGAAATTATTTTCAATACCGCTTTGACCAATTGCAGAATGACGCACATAGCCACTAGAGTAGGGTGATGATTGCCAGCAGCGATAAGAAAACTCGAACTCTTGTCCTGATAAAGGTGAGGGGTTAAAAATACGAACCGTTCTTAATGGCGCGGGCCATGCATCAAATTCAAAAATTACATAGTATAAAATATTCCCGGAGATTTCATTATATCTGGCACGACAATCATTTCCATAAGAAGCCTGTTGGCGGCTACGTCCATTACCGCTCCAATCTTTGAAATAATCGAAGTTGACATTAATGCTTGTTCTATTATTTATTTCTCTGGTTGTAAACTTTCGTATGAGTGTACCATGTCCGTTCAGTTTGCAAACTGTTGCTTGTTGACCACTTTCTGTATAAACCTTTTTCTTGACCCCTTTTGTAAATGAGTTCCACCGTTCAAATTGATTTGTTATAGGGTTGAGTGATTCCGGATGATACCACGAGCTCATTCGCAAAATGTGTACATCATCCCGGTTAAAGAAGTAAGATTCCTTACGGTGCCTGATGGTCATGTTTTGAATAAATGCAGTTGTTACGCTACCCGTATTAACAGGAGGCCAGGCAGGTGGAGGGGTAGATTGATTCCAATTTGTTTCATATTCATATGTGCCATAAACTACATTTTCATTCAAGCTCAGCACCCATACTTCATAAATCTGAGCAAAAGCACTATCAATTAATAAACCACTTACCTGTTCCAGAAAACCACTATCATTTAAAATATAACCGGGTAGCGCCGGTACATCTTCATTGCCATCTGTAATAACAAAATAAGGCTCGGGAATAAATTCTAAGTCCGAAGAAAGAGGTTGATTCCGGCTCTGGTCATCCAAGTACTCGAAGCGAGGAATACTTATCTGAGGCTCCCAGTTTTCACCTTCAAGTTCCTGAAAAGCTTCATAGCCGGCAAGCAATTCTTTTGTTTGTAATTTGCTACCAAATTCAGGATGACCGAGTAGTGTCTTTATCAAAACTTCATAATCGCCTGTACGTAATTGTCGGACTTCTGAATGAACGTATTTACGAAAATCAGGACTTTCCTTGGCTAATTTTCCAATCGTATTGCCTATTTGTTGCAAATGATATGCACGATACGCAAATTTTTGCTCCATACTGGCGTTCGGCATTTGGCTCTTAAGCATTACCGTTGTGGTTGCTTCTTTCGGGGGGGGGTAACTGTTTTGTTACATGCGCCCATAGCTACTGTAAAGCCGAGGGCAAGGTAGATGTGTTGCATTTTTTTCATATTCAAGTGTTTTCATCGAAATTAACAATCAATAAAAGAGAGAAAAATTGAGCAATACCGAAGACAAATTATTTTAAGAGAAATTAACAAAATACGCAAGCCAACAGCCAGTATGGTGGCTTATTAAAAACTGTAGGCTATACAAAACACTTTGCAATAAAGCTACCGGGAATAGCAGCTTTCAAGTTTTGTTAGAAGCCTTTGCCTTTGCTGAACAGATCATTGGATTTGTTGTATGAGATGCCGTTACAAGAAAAGCGTGCACCACTTTTCTAATCACACCCCAAACTGCCGCATATGATGGTCGATATGTTTCCAGATAAGGCGGCCCCAATCGTTGTAGCTGAGCGCACCAAACAAAGGGTGCGGACCCAGCTGCTGCGCCTGCAGCACCTCGCTCATACGCTGCAGTAAGAGTTGCTGCTCGGTGGCAAGATCCTGCACTTCGGCATTGCGCTTGCGGGCATTCATTTCAGGAGCAGTTGGACTTCCTTTAGGCCAGGGCATTATATACAAGGCCAGCCAGCGCAGCGGCGGTAATCGTAATATGGAACGCACTTCTGTATGCAAGGGGCGGATACCCAGCGCCAACTCTAATTGTGAGCGCAGGTGCCAGAGCATCTCCTCTACCGACATGGTTCCCCAGCGACGCTGCGAAGTGGCGGTAAGCGATTGAATGCGGCGGCGGAGTTCCTGCTCAACAGCAGGTTGTAGAATGGACTGCATACCTGTAGGTTCAGGTATTGAAGATAGAAAATTATAGATAACGTGTTGTGCGAGTGCTTTATTTAAAATACAGCTGTATCATTGATAATGTTTCATGTTATTTCTCGTACCTTTTTGTTTGCCCAAAAAGGTACCCAAAAAGGGCACCCGAGATCGATTACACCCCGATCTCGGGAGGGTTCCCCCGAGTTCCGCTACGCTCGTCGGGGCAAGCTCTGATTTAGCTTCTGTACTACTGTAGTGCCGAACTTATACCCTCTGATGCCATTCACTTGTAGGTGGGTGTAATATTTTTATATCACTCAATGCGATACACGTTAAAAAATATTTGTCTGGAAGAGAAATAAGGTTTGCAGCGCATCAACCCAGCCCGGAAAACCCTTATAGGTTTCTTAAGGTTTTACCGCCTCCACCACCTCTTTACTCAAAGGCGAAACGCCGGGGTCAAAATAGCGCACCAGGGCGCCTTGTTCGTTCACCAGGTATTTTGAAAAATTCCACGAGGGGGGCTTGCTGTTCCAACCGTTGCGACTGCTATCGGTGAGCCATTGGTACACCGGGTGCTGCGCCGCGCCTTTCACCACCTGTGCTTTTTCTGCCAGCTGAAAACTTACTCCATAATTGCGTTGACAAAATTGTGCGATGCTGGCATTATCCCCTTTTTCCTGCTCTTTAAAATCATTGGCCGGAAAACCCAGCACCACCAGTTGCTGGCCGTATTGTTGATGCAGTTGCTCCAGTTCAGCATACTGACCGGTATAACCACAGTTACTGGCTGTATTTACCAGCAACACTTTTTTACCCTTGAAAGCGGTAAAGTCGATGGGCGTACCATCAATACCGGTTGCCGTTAAACTGTAAAATGGCACCGGTGGTTCCACCGCTTCATGTTGCAAGCGGGTGGCTTTGCCGCCCGATACTTTCATAATAAGCGGATATACTGCTTTCAGGATTCGTTGCTTGAATGTCATATCTGTCTGCTGCGTTTTGGATGCAGTGCAGCCGCTAACCAGCAGCAACAATAAGGCCGCCGGCGCCAGCAAACGAAAGGCATTGCATCGATTCGTCATTGATATCTTAACGAATGAAGAGCTTGAAAAGTTTCAACTTGCCTTTAAAAGGCGGATACTTCAAATCAGGGTCAAACCAGGTGGGTGTTTTCAGTATCGCTTTTCGGTGACTGAAGGTGTCAAATGAGTGTTTGCCATGATAGGCACCCGTACCACTATACCCTCTTCCGCCAAAGGGCAAATGATGATTGGTTACATGCCAGCTGGCGTTGTTGACACAGCCGCCCCCGAACGATACCTGCTCCAGCCACCAGGCTTCGCTTTTGGCCGACGCGGTAAACACGTAAAAAGCAAGCGGATTGCGGTTGTGCTGAATTATGTGCAGGGCTTCTTCGCGGTTGTTATACGTAAGTACCGGCAGGATGGGCCCAAAAATTTCTTCATTCATAATGGCATCATCCAGCGTTACACCTTCCAAAATGGTTGGCTCAATAAACAGCTTTGTAATATCGTGGCGGCCGCCATATACAATAGTTCCGCTTTGCAGGTAGCGCACCAGCCGGTTGAATTGTTTTTCGTTGATGATTTTGCCGTAGTTGTAACTGTTTTCGGGCTCCTCGCTGTAAAACTGCCGGGTGGCTTTAATCAGCTCCTGCAAAAACTTTTCTTTAACCGATTGATGCACCAGTACGTAATCGGGCGCCACGCACATTTGTCCGGCATTGGAAAACGTGGTTACCGCAATACGCCGGGCGGCCACCCGCAGGTTGGCATCGGCTTCAATTACGGCCGGACTTTTACCGCCCAGTTCCAGCGTAACGGGCACCAGCTCCCGGGCGGCCATTTGGTAAATGAGTTTGCCCACGGCGGTGCTGCCGGTATAAAACACATGGTCGAAGGCGAAGTTGTTCATCATTTCCGGAATAACCGTGGCCCCTTCGCCCGAAACGTACAGCACATATTCGGGCGGATAAATTTCTTTGATGATTTTTTCCATCACCCGGTCGGTATGCGGCGCAAATTCGCTGGGTTTGAGTACAGCACAGTTGCCCGCCGCAATAGCGCCCACCAGGGGTGCCAGCAGCAACTGAAACGGATAGTTCCAGGGCCCGATGATGAGCACCACGCCCAGCGGTTCGGGCATGATATAACTGCTCGAGGGCAGGTTGAGCAGGTTGGTGGGTACCCGCTGCGGCTGCATCCAGCTGCGCAGGCCTTTCAGCGAGGCATTGATGTCGCTGATGAGAAAGCCCGTTTCGGTAACCCAGCTTTCTTCGGGGCTTTTCTTCAAATCGGCGTACAACGCGTCGTGTATTTCCTGTTCGTGCCGCAGCACGGCTGCTTTCAGCAGCTCCAATTGTTTTTTCCGGAAGGCATACGGTCGGGTGGCGCCGGAGCGATAATACGTGCGCAGCGCCTGCAACTGATCGGTAAGAGACTGAGCCATGGCAAACGTTTCGAACAAACAATGCAATAAAGGTACAGAACCCGTGCTGTACGAAGCGAACCGTTTTTGCCGCATCGTTGTTTGGCAACCGAGCCACCGTACAGCCATGGGCAAAAAGGATGCGGGAAGAACGCAAAAAAGATTGCACTTTTGACCCCAATGGAACCGGTACTGAATCGCAGCGACGAATATTTTATGCAGCAGGCCTTAAAAGAAGCCGAGCGGGCCTATGCAGCCGGCGAGGTGCCGGTAGGCGCCGTGGTGGTGGTGCAGCAAAAAATAATTGCACGGGGCCATAACCAGGTGGAATTGCTGAACGACCCCACCGCCCACGCCGAAATGATTGCGCTTTCAGCGGCTTTTCAGTACCTGGGCGCCAAATACCTGCCCGATGCTACCCTGTACGTTACTTTGGAGCCCTGCCTCATGTGTACCGGCGCGCTGTACTGGAGCAAACTGGGCCGAATTGTGTGGGGCGCCGATGACGAAAAAAACGGGCATCGCCGCATCACCGGCAATTATGAGGTACCGGGTGGCGGGCATTTTCCCTTTCATCCGCGGGCGGCAATTACAAAAGGCGTTTTAGAGGAAGCATGCGCCCGTTTGCTGAAACAGTTTTTTCAGGAACAGCGAAAAAACAAGGCATAAAAAAACCGGCTCTCGAAAGCCGGTTTTTTGTTCACTGTCTGTTGTGAGCGCCCATCACTGATCCCACCACAACCGATCGGTTAAGGAGCCAACAGCCGGCGGGTTGCCGCTGTTGAGTGATTGCTCGGTGCTGGGATAGTCGAGCCGGCGAATGGGCTGCGTAAGCAGGCTGTTGAGCGGCAACTGAAAGCCGGGCAGGTTGTAATTAAACCGGCGGGCATCGTCCCACGCAACCGGATGTAAAAACGTGGCTATATACTTTTCGCGGTAAATGGTGCTGAGGGTAAGGTTGGCAGCACCCACGCCCACCTGCGGACGGGCGAGGTACGCATCGCGGTCGGCTGCCGAAACGCCCAGCTTGTTCATGTGTGCGGTTATGCCGGCTATATAGGCATTGTAAGCACGGGTGGGCTGGTTGGCCCGCAGGGCCGCTTCGGCCTCAATAAACTTCATTTCTTCAAAAGTAGCTACGTACAGCGGGGCATTGTCGGCGCTGTAATGGCCGGCCAGCACCAGGTAACACTCATCGTTGGTAGTACCGGTGCCCACACGCCCGGCGCCGTTGCGGGTGCCGCGGTAATCGCCAAAGCGGGTAAGGTTGGTAATGCGGGGCAGGCGCGGATCAAAATAGCCCAGCCGGTTGCCGTTCATTAAATCTACAATATTGCTGCTGAGCCAGCCGTCGAGCACCAGGGCAGCGTTGTTACGTGCCACGGTGGCCCAGGGGTTGCGCAACGGAAAAATGGTTACCCGTGCTTCCTGGTTTACGTTGGTATAGGCACTGTCAATGGCGCTCAGTACGGCCGTTGCGTTGTACGAGGGCAGTTTGCTTACCTGGTTCAGCAAGCGGGCACGTATGGCGTACGCGGTGCGTATCCAGTTTACACGGGCCGTTGTGTTCCAGGCGGTGGCATTGGCCAGCGTGGGACCGTGAAAAAAGTCGGCAGCCGGCACCATGGTAACGGTGGGGTTTTTACGAAGTTCGGCAATGCCTTCATCCAGCAAGGTAAGACAGCGGTTGTACAGCTGCTGGGCATTGTCGTACCTGGGCTTGAGGTTGGCGCCGGTGAGGGCTTCGCTAAACGGCACATCGCCCCACATGTTGGTAAGCATGCTCAGGTTGATGGCCATGAGAATTTTGCTGATGCCCAGGTGTGCGGTGCTGTTGAGTTTAATGGCTTGTTGTTCCAGGTCGTACACATCGGCCATTACATCGTACATCAGCCGCCAGGTGGCCGAAAAATCTACCCGGTCGTAAATATCGGTGGGCGACGAAGCGTTGGGTGATGCCAGGTATTGCACATAGTAGCTGGTAATGTTGGAAGCACGAAAAACATTCAGCGCCGTATTGTGCGTTACCGTAGCCAGCAGGCCATTAATGCTGGGCTCGGTAGGCCGGTTGGGATCGGTATTGATGTCGAGATATTTTTTACACCCGGTTAGTGCCAACAACAACAGTACTACGGCACTGCCTGCTGCAAGTTTCCGAAGTGAGAAATGAGTTACATATTTCATATCTAAAAAAATTTTCGCTGTTCGTGAATAGGGCTTTAGAAGTTCAGGTTGAGCGACAGGAAGTAGCTGCGCACACCCGGATAGCTGAATCCGGCAAAGCCGTCGGCGTTGCTGTCGGCGTTAAACGAGCTGTTCTCGGGGTCAAAGCCGCTGAAACGGGTACGCAACCACAAATTGTTGCCAGTAAGGGTAACCACCGCTCCTTTCACAATTTTGGTGCGCTTGAGTGCCGAAGCGGGCAGCGTGTATGAAAGGCTGAGGGTGCGCAGGCGGGTCCAGCCGGCATCTTCCACAAAGTTTTCGCTAACCCCGCGGTGGATGAGGCGGTAAAAGCCATCGCCATAGTTGCGGTTGTCGGGTCCTACCTGTTGGCCCAGCCATACCTGCTGGGTGTTGGGCTGGCCGTTGGCGGTAACGCCTTCAAACACGGTAAAGGAATTGCGGTTTTCGGTGTACTTGGCAATGCCAAAGGCGCTCATGAAGTTAGCCAGCTGGTTGTAGCGCTGAAAACCATAGCGCATGTCAAACAGCACCGAAAGCGAAAATTGCTTGTAGTTAAACGTGTTATTAACACCCCATATGCTGCGGGGCAGCGAGTTGCCCAGCAGGCGCTGGTTCAAGTCGCGTATGGGAAAACCTGCCATAGAGCCGGTGGTTGCAATCAGCAACGGTAAATCGCGGGCAAGGGTAACGCGGTCGTCGGGGCGGGAGCCGTAATAGCGGGCGTATGAAAAACCGTACAGGCCGCCTACCGGCTTGCCGACTACCCATTTTTGGGTTACGGTACTGTTGAGGTAACCAAACTGGCTGGCTATCACAATTTCATCGAGGCCGGGGGCCAAACTTACAACCCGGTTGCGGTTGCTGGTAAAGTTAACGCTGGCCTCCCAGCTGAAGTTTTTGTTGCGTACGGGGGTACCGTTCACCACCAGTTCAATGCCCTTATTTTCAATTTCGCCGGAGTTGAGGATGTACGACGTAAAGCCCGTAGAGGTGGGCACCAGTACGGGGTTTACCACATCTTTACTGTTGATTTGATAATACGATACGTCAAATCCGGCACGGCCGTTGAGAAACTGCATTTCCAGGCCCAGCTCCCAGTTGTCGGTAAACTCGGGACGCAGGTTTTCGGAGCCACGGCGGTCGTCACGAGTCCATGCGGTAATGCCGTTTAACGGCTGCCCAAAGGCATTGTTGTAGTAGGTGCTGGTTAAGTACGGTGTAACGGGGGCAATACCAATTTTGGCAAACGAACCCCGCAGCTTACCGTAATTGATGAAGCTGGGCAACTTGAGGTGCTGCGTAAATACGTAGGCCAAACTTACGCTGGGGTAAAAGAAGCTTTGGTTACCGCTGGCAACCGAACTGGCCCAGTCGTTACGGCCGGTAATGGTTAAAAAAGCAAAATTGTCGTACCCAATGGTGGCATCGCCAAAAACGCCAATGGTGCGCAGCTGGGTGATGCGGCTGCTTTGGGTAATGTTACGGGCATTGTTCAGGCTCAGCAGCGTGGGAATATCCAGTTCGCGGCCCTCTACCTGCTGGAAGTTATATTTTTGATCCACCACATCGTGGCCGGCACGGATGGTGAAGTCGAACTTCTTCACGGTAAAGCGGCCGGTGGCCAACAGGTTGCTGTTGAGCACCTGATTTAAAATGCGGTACTCGCCTACAAAGCCGAGGGCGTTATCGGCAAAGTTGATAACGCCGGCCCGGGGCACCTGAGCGGGGGCTGTGGCGCGGCGGTTATCGGCGGTATAATCTACACCCAGGCGGTAATTCACATCGAGCCAGCTTGCCGGCTTGTACTGAAAGGCAAGGTTGGTGATGGTGCGGTGTACATCATCGCGAAACAGGTTGTAGTATGCGCCGAAAATGGGGTTGTTGTTGCCGTAGGTTTTGTGGGTGCCATCGGGGTTTTTATAATCCCGTACATCCCAGCGGGGGCTCCAGTAGGTAAGGCTTTCGTTAAAGCGGTCGGCATTGTAACGCAAGCCGCCGCTGTTGATAAAGTTGAACGAAGGATTTACGCTGAGTTTATCGCTGATTTTCAGTTCGGCATTAACACGGGCGTTCAGGTTCTTAAAATCGGTATTGGGCAAAACCCCAATGTGCTTGAAGTAGCCGAACGAGCTGTTGATGGTAGCTTTATCGTTGCCGCCGCTAACGTTTAGGGTATTGCGAAATTGCGATCCCTGGTTGTAGGCCCGGGCATAGTGGTGAAACAGTTTGTCGGGATGTGTGGGGTCGAGCGCCTTTGCGGCTTCAACCGTGGGGCCAAAAGAGGGGAAGAAGTCGTTGGGGTTATAAACGTTGTTGTAGCCCTGGGTGTAGGTGGATTGCACCTCCGGAAACTTGTTTACCTCTTCAATACCGTAAGATGTATTGTACGATACCCGCATACGGCCGGCTTTGGCGCTTTTGGTAGTAATTACAATTACGCCGTTACTGCCGCGAAAGCCGTACAGGGCCGTTGCGGCACCGCCCCGCAGCACGCTCATGGTTTCAATATCATCGGGGTTGATGTCGGCAATGCGGTTGGTCATGCCCCGCAGGTTGGCTTGTCCGCCTTCAACAACGGTAGAGTTATCTACAATCACACCATCTACCACAAACAGTGGCTGGTTGCTACCCAAGGCACTTTTGGGGCCCCGAATTACGATGCGTGCCCCCTGGCCCGGGCCACCGCCGGTGCTGTTTACCTGCACACCTGCCACGCGGCCCTGCAACGCGTTAACCAGGTTGGGCTGGCGGCTCTCAAGCAATTGCTTGTTGGTAATTTCGGTGGTAGCAAAGCCCAGCGATTTTTTTTGCTGGCGCACGCCAAAGGCGGTTACCACTACCTCGCTCAAAGCTGAGCCGGTGTTGAGCGTAATTTCCATGGGGCGCTGCTGTGCCTCCACCTCTTTGGTATCAAAGCCGGTGGCCGATATCACCAATACGGTTTTTTTGCCGGCAGGCACTTCAATTTTAAAGGCTCCCGCCGCATCGGCCGAAACACCTTTGTTGGTACCCTTAATTAGCACGGAAGCAAACGGTACCGGTTCGCCCTGCGCATCGCGGATGGTTCCGGTAACGGTTACGGTTTGCGCTATTGCCAGTTGGTAAAGCAGCAATACCGGCAAAAGCATGAGGAAGCGCAAGCATTTTCTCATAATCCAATAGTTTTTAGGTGAATATATTTTTCGAATATACAAATTATGAACTTATTGGCGCCGCCTGCGTTATATAGCCATAATTAATAGTTTTGTACAAAATTTCAACTATGGCATTTACACTTCCTACGCTCCCATATGGGCATGATGCACTGGAGCCCCATATCGACACGTTAACGATGCAAATTCATCACGGCAAGCACCACCAGGCGTATGTAGATAACCTCAATAAAGCCATTGCGGGTACCGAACACGAAAACAAATCGTTGGAAGAGCTGATTGCCAACGCAGGCAAAATTGGCGCCGCCGTGCGCAACAATGGCGGCGGTCACTGGAACCACACGTTCTTCTGGGAGTCACTGGCACCCAATGCGGGCGGCGCCCCCACCGGCGAACTGGCCGAGGCCATCAATGCCGCTTTTGGTTCGTTTGAGGCGTTTAAAGAAAAGTTTGCCAACGCCGGCATGACCCGCTTTGGCAGCGGCTGGGCCTGGCTGTGCCTGGATGCCAAAAAAGAATTGTGCATTTGCTCCACTCCCAATCAGGACAACCCGCTGATGGACGTGGCTGAATGCCCCGGTACACCCCTGCTGGGTGTGGATGTATGGGAACATGCCTATTACCTGAAGTATCAAAACCGCCGTGCCGAATACCTGAACGCGTTTTGGAACGTGGTTAACTGGAACAAAGTGGCCGAGCGTTATTCCGCTGCGAAATAAAACCCTGGCAAGATGAAATAAAAATGCCTCCTGCTTTCAGGAGGCATTTTTATTAACAACCTAAAGAAGTGCCGTTGCAGCAGCAGGCCGCAACCATGATGTGTGCAACTGCATAAAGGCAACTCAGTTGCTACCGCACCATCAGGCGCTGGCGCCCCAGCAATTCTTTTTCTTTCCACACTTCCACCCACAAAATGCCTTTGCCGTACGAGGCTTTGAGCGGAATGAGTTGTTGCGGCTGCAGCAAGATGATGTTTTTAACGGGCCGGCCTTTGTTATCTTTGATCAGCAGGTTGTACCGAAACCGGTTATCATAATCGCGAACGGTAACAAACACATTGTCTTTGGCCGGGTTGGGATACACTTTCACCAACGAATCGTTGGTAATGAGTATGCCCTTTTGATTGAATACCGAATCGGTTTGCGCCCGGGCAGCCTGTGTTGCCACCATCAAAAAAATAAGCAAGCGTATAACTTTTGCCATAGGCCCTCCTTTTTTCTTTGAATTTACCAAATTAGCACGTAAAGAGGCTGTTAAAAAGAACCGAACCCCATAGCGCCCGATGATTTTGGTGCGTTAGGGCAGCGGATCGTACCCGCTGCCGCCCCAGGGATGGCAACGGCTGAGCCGGCGCAGGGTAAGCCAAAGGCCTTTAACCGGCCCGTACTTGCGCAGGGCTTCAATGCCATACTGGCTGCAGGTGGGCGTAAAGCGGCATTTGGGGCCTATGAGCGGACTAATGCCATACTGGTACAACCGTATCAGAAAAATGAGGGGATAGCTAAGTATGATTTTGAGGCGTTGCATGCAGGTGTTGCAGCAATAAGGCAAGAGCCTGCCCTGTTTTTTTGTAAAGGTACGAGTACTCGGGCAACTGCCTTCCGGTAAACAGCAGGAACAAGGCCAACCCCTGCTGCCGCTGCTGCAGTGCCTGTTGCAGGGGTGCTTTTTGCAGGCGATAGGCCTCTCGCAGCAGGCGTTTGATGCGGTTGCGGTGTACCGCTTTTTTAAAGTTACGGGCGCTTACACCCACGGCCACCTGCAACACACCCGGTTGCGGCAACGGCAGCCAGGTAATGCGCAGCGGCGGATCCTGCAATACGGCCCCACTGCGGAACAGCGCTTCCATGAGCTTGCGACTTTTAATGCGTTCGTGCTTGCGTAAGGTGGCTTTGGGCAGAGCTGCGTTCATGCTTCATGAAGTTAGGGCGAAATTGGTTGTAATGCTTGCAGTGGGGCAATTTGTAAAAGGAATTTCGGTTCGGTTGTAAGGCCGCTACCATGGGAGGAACCTGAAGCAGGAAAGCAACCGTACCATAGCCGTACCTACGCCCGGCGGCTGGGGGATGCGGAGGGCAACCCCCAACGGCAGGAAGGGGGTTGGTAACGCTGCCGTGGCCTTGGCAGCGGGGCCCTGCGTTACGGCACCCCGCAGCAGCCCCGCATGGGATGCCCCTGTGCACGGCTGCCGACAGCCCCCACCCCACAAGCAATAAAAAAACCGGAACGTTGCGCCCCGGTTTCAATGATTTGCTGGCTGGTACCTGCTTACTTTTTTGCACCCCGCTCGTCGCTTACGGTAAGCTTGTAACGGCCTTTTTTACGGCGGCTGGCCAGTACTTTGCGGCCATTGGCGGTTTGCATGCGCTTACGGAAACCATGCGTGGTTTTACGGCGGCGCTTGGAAGGCTGGTATGTACGTTTTTGTGCCATTTGATTGGGTTTTCCTTTTTTAAACAATACCGGGGAGAAGCCGGCGGTTGATGCCACGCAGTGAGAACACCACTTCCCACTGTTTGTGAAAGGACGGCAAAGGTAAACAAATCAGGCGAATTACAAGGTAAAAAATCAGACCGGACGGGTATTATACTTCCAAAACGGTATGGGCGGCCGTTACGGGCTGGCCGTAAAACTGTTGTGCATGGGCTTCAAAATCGGCCGGCTCGTCAGTAGTATAAAACCGGCGTTGCCCCTCCCGGGCCAGGCGCATTTCCATTTCGGGATGCCGCCTCAGGTAATCGGCCAGGCTTTCGGCCACCAGCGCACCCTGGCTTACCACCTGCACCTGCGGGGGCAGGTACCGGCGCACAACCGGCTGCAGCAAGGGGTAATGGGTGCAACCCAGCAGCAATGTATCTATTTGCGGATCGGCAGCCAGCAGATGCTGCAAATCGGCCGATACAAAATAGTGTGCGCCGGGGGTGAGGTGTTGATTGTTTTCAATTAATGGCACCCACATGGGGCAGGCCTGCTGGTGCACGGTAAGGTGGGGAAAGAATTTTTGAATTTCGAGCAGGTACGATTGCGATTGCACCGTGCCCTTGGTTGCTACAATGCCGATGTGGCCGCTGCGGGTAAAATTGCCGATTACTTCGGCCGTGGGGCGAATGACGCCCAGTACCCGGCGGTTGGGGGCGAGGCGGGGCAGGTCGTTTTGCTGAATGGTACGCAAGGCTTTGGCCGAGGCCGTATTGCAGGCCAGAATTACAAGCGGGCAGCCCTGTGCAAACAGCCACTGCACGGCCTGTAAAGTGTACCGGTACACGGTTTCAAAACTGCGGGTGCCGTAGGGTGCACGGGCATTGTCGCCCAGGTAGATGTAATTGTAATCGGGCAGGCGTTGGGTAATGGCCTGCAGTACGGTAAGCCCGCCGTATCCCGAATCGAAAATGCCAATTGCACCCTGCATGGAGTGCAAGGTAGTGCAAAAAAAATCCCGCCGTTGAGGGGGCGGGATGGATGAAAGCGTTATAGGAACAATAACTTATTATTTTTTGGGTGCAGCCGGGGGCGGGGTGTCGGCAATTTTCAGGTGCTTTTTAACCAGCGGCAACAAATCATCCGAAGGAGGAGCTACCAAAATGGCTTCTTCGGTAAACACGTAGGCATACCCATTGGCTTTGGCTACGGTTTGTATGGCTTCGCGGGCCATGCGCTGTATGGGTTCAAACAACTCCTGTTCTTTTTGCTGCAGGAATTGTTGCGCCATTTGCGGGTAGTTTTGTAACGATTCGGCTACATCCTGAAACTCTTTAAACTTAATTTCTTTACGGGCGGGCGTCCACTTTGCAGAGTCAACGCGGATGACGCTGTCTTTTTCGCGGTACTCTTTAATCAGTTCGGAATACGCTACGTTCATGGAGTCCTGCATTTTTTGCAGGCGTTCCTGCGCTTTTTTGGTTTCGGGCATGGCAATAATCAGGTCGGTAGTGTTAATGTGCCCCAGCTTTTGAGCAAAGGTGGTTGCTGTGCCTGCCAGCAATGCAACAACGGCGAGAAACAGTACTTTTTTCATTCTTGTTTTATTTGTTTCGGATAAGTTGGTTTTTCGGGCGGCACCGTTGCATGGCGCTGCCGTAATGTTTACAATTTAACACCCAAAATGCGGAGCACGTCATCGCTCTTGTCCAGTTTGGGGTCGGCAAAGATAACGGTAATTCCCTCACTTTTATCTAAAATAAAGTCGTACATCCGTTCGGTGGCAAGGCGCTGTACGGCATTGTACACCCGGTCTTGTATGGGCTTTACCAGTTCTTGTTTTTTGCGGAAATAGTCGCCTTCAAATCCAAAGCGGCGGCGTTGCAGGTCGCGTACCTGTTTTTCTTTGTTAAAGATTTCATCTTCCCGCTTTTTCAGCAGTTCGGGGGTGAGCATGGCCCGCTCCACATCCAGCTGGCGGTACAGTTTATCCAGGTCGCTCTGCAACAGGTCAATTTCTTTTTGCCAGGCTTCGGCCAGTTCTTCCAGCTTTTCGTTGGCGGTAGTGTATTCGGGTATTTTTCCCAAAATGTACTTGGTATCTATAATGGCATAGCGCTGCGCCTGCAGGCCGGTGGTGGTAGCCAGCACCAGTACCAGTGCCGTAATCAAATGCTTCATACGTAAAGTTTTAATTGTTTGTGTAACAGCCTGCCGCAGGGGGTACCGGTTTTGTTTTGGGCCGTTCCGCTGCAGCCGTGTTTTGCCGCTGCAACTAAATTAGTTGTTTTGGCCGTTACTGCCCTGCCTGCGGTTGCTGTGGTTTCGTTAAAGATGCCGAAAAGCATACAGCAGTTGCCCCGCTGTGCTTTTTATTCGGGCTCAAAGCCCAGCATAAAGGTAAAGCGGCTGATATCCCGCATGCGGGCACCGGGGAACACACGGTCTAAGCCAATGCCGTAATCAAAGCCCAGCAAGCCAAACATGGGCAGGAAGAAACGCATGCCTACACCGGCACTGCGCCGCAGCTTAAAGGGGTTGTAATCTTTAAACTCGTACCAACCGTTTGCCGCTTCAAAAAAGGTAAGCCCAAAAATGGTGCTGCTGGGGTTGGTGCTAAGGGGATAGCGCAACTCCAGGCTGTATTTGTTGAAGATGGTAAAGAACTGGTTGGCGGCGGTTTGATTGGAGTTGTTGATCCGCGGGTTGCTGTTGTCGTACACCGGGTAGCCGCGGTGGGCAATGATATCGAAACCAATGATGCCAAAGTTGTTCTGCAAGCCGGCATCGCCCACCTGAAAGCGCTCAAAGGGCGAAAGGCTGAGGTTGGTATTATACCGGCCCAGAAAGCCAAACTTGGCTGCGGCACGCAATACAAACTGGCGGTTTTTTTCGGCACCCATGGGCTTGCCGATGGGCACAAACCATTCGTAGTTGAGACGCCATTTATGGTATTCCACCAGGCGGTAGCGCTCGGCCGGATCGTCGTATTTCCGCGGATCGCGGAAGAGGCTCCACGGCGGCGTAAAGGTGGCCGACAGGGAGAAGTTGGAACCCGAGCGGGGGAACATGGGCTGATCTACACTGGAGCGCAACAACTGCAGCCGCACGTTAAAGTTGTTGGAAAGCCCGCTGTCGAGTTCGGGAAAGATGGGATAGCGTTTCAGTTTGTACTGGGTGTAGCTTACGGCAGTTACCAGCGTAAAATAATCGTCGGGCCACTTTAATTGTCGGCCCAGCGATACCGAACCGCCCAGGGTACGCAAAAACTGGTCGTTGGAGCGGCCCCGCAGCGGAAAGCCGGTGATGGGGTCAAAGGCATTGGCCAGTTTGGTGCGGAACAGGCTAACCGTAAAGGCATTGCGTTTTTTGCCCCCCAGCCAGGGTTCGGTAAACGAAAAGTTTTGCGAGCTGAACGAAGGTCCGTTGGATTGTACCCGCAGCGACAGGCGTTGCCCATCGCCCGAGGGCAACGGCGTCCAGGATGACTTTTTAAACAGGTTACGGGTAGAAAAGTTGTTGAACGTAACCCCCAGCGTACCCGTAAGGCCAATTAAGCCGCCCCATCCGGCACTCAGCTCCAGCTGGTCGCTCGATTTTTCTTCGAGGGTGTAGTTAATATCCACCGTTCCATCGTCGGGGTTGGGCACGGGGTTAATGCCAATTTTCTCCTGGTTAAAATAGTTGAGGGCGGCCAGTTCGCGGTTGGAGCGGATGAGGTCGCTGCGGCTGAATTTTTCGCCGGGAATGGTACGTATTTCGCGACGGATTACGTGCTCTTTTGTTTTGTCGTTACCGGCAATATTCACCGAGCGGATGGTGGCCTGCGGCCCTTCGGAAATGCGGATTTTGTAATCAATGGTGTCGTTGTACACCCGGGTTTCAATAGGGTCGATGCGGAAGAAGAGGTAGCCGTCATCCATGTACAAGCCGCTGATATCGCCCCCCTCCTGCGACAGTTGTTTGCCCAGTTTTTTATTGAGCAGTTCCAGGTTATAGATATCGCCCTTTTTGATACCCAGTATGGCGCTCAGTACCGAGTCGCTGTATTTGGTATTGCCCCTCCAGGTAAAATCGCCAAAATAGTAACGGCGACCTTCTTTAATGCGCAGTTCTACAACGAGGTTGCCTTTGCGATTGTAGTAAACGGTATCTTCTTCAATGGCGGCATCGCGGTAGCCCAGTGCGTTGTAGTATTCGAGCACCCGCTCCTTATCTTCCTCGTATTTTTTCTGATTAAACTTTGCCGATGAAAAGAACTTAAAGCGGGCCCAGGGGTCAAGGAAGTCGCGAATTTTACTGATGTGCAAAAAGCCCCGCTCTTTTAAAAACTGCTTAAAGGTTACGGTGTCTTTGGGTCCGTAAACGGGTTGGTCGGAGTTGGGATACAGCGTTATGCGGGCCTTTTCCTTAGTTCCTTTCAATTGTTTTTTCACTTTCAAATCGCTTACAACCGCGTTGCCGGTAATAAACACTTCTTCAATTTTTACCTTGGGCCCTTTGGTAATTACAAACGTAAGGTCGGTAAAGTTGGGGTTGATTTTGTTGGGCGCATTTTCAATGGCAACTTTTACGTTGCGGAAGCCTTTTTCCACATAATACTTTTCGATGCGTTCAATGCTGGTACGCCTGAGGTTTTCGGTAATTACCTTGTTAGGCGTAAGGCCTACCTTATCTTTCAACTCATCTTCTTCACCTTTGCGAATACCGCGAAAAAAGAAAGCTCCCAGGCGGGAACGTTCTTTTACGTTTATTTCAATGTAAATATCGCGACCTACTACCCGGGTGATGTAAATAGCGGCATCATCAAAGTACTGCTGGCGCCAGATGGCCTGGATGGCTTTGCTAAACAGGTCGCCACCGGGCAAAAACACTTTATCGCCTTCGCTCAGTCCGGTAATGGAAATAAGCAGGGCGGTATCAAAGGTTTGCAGGCCGGTTACGGTTATGCCGGCAATAGTATATTCCCGCGGGGTACGGGCCGAAAAAATGGCTTCCAGAGCGGGGTCAACCGAAACGGGGCCGGTGGTATCGGCTAACTGGGCGGAAGCATGGTTGGGCAAAAAGCTGATGAGCAACAATAAAAGCGACCAAACTCCTGCAAGGCGCATACACGAATACCGGTTGTGGGGGTGGTAATGAGATTCCATTTTGTCCGCCGGCCTTGTGCCGGTTACATCAGGTGCCAAAGGCACTTATTCTGCGGTTAAATAATTTTTTTGTTTTGGTTGCCGGTTGCGGGCATTTGAAATGTAATACCCTTCTCGGAAACACCTTTGCCTGTAAGGTGGTTTCAAAACCGGCAGGCAAAATAAACGCTTTTGCCGAAACTGTTTGTTAAAAACTTCGCCCCGGTTGGTGTTTAGCCCGTGGTAGTCAGGCTTGCCTGTTGCCGCTGCACCTGTTCGCCGGTTTTGCCAAAGCGCCGTTCGCGGCGTTGAAAATCGAGCAAGGCTTCGTACAGGTTTTCTTTCCTGAAATCGGGCCAGCGCACGCTGGTAAAGTACAACTCGGCGTAAGCCAACTGGTACAGCAAAAAATTGCTGATGCGGTATTCGCCGCTGGTGCGGATCATCAGTTCCGGATCGGGAAACTCACGGGTAGTGAGGTAATCTTTTATGGTATCCTGATCTATTTCAAAGGGCTGCAGCTTGCCGGCTTTTACATCGGCTGCGATGTTTTTGATGGCGTTTACAATTTCCCAGCGGCTGCTGTAACTGAGCGCCATAATAAGGTTCAGGCCGGTATTGCCGCTGAGTTCCCGCAGGCTTTCATCCAGTTCTTTACGGGCATAGTCGGGCAGCATGTTGATGTCGCCAATCACATGCAGGAGGATATTGTTTTTTTTCAGCGTGGCGGTTTCGTTGCGTATGGTATCCACCAGCAATTCCATCAGGCCGGTTACTTCTTCAATGGGGCGGTCCCAGTTTTCGGTACTAAAGGCGTAGAGGGTGAGGTATTTGATGCCCAGTTCGGCACAGCCCTCCACAATGTTGCGTACGCTTTCAACACCATGAAAATGGCCGAAGAGACGGTCTTGCCCCTGTTCGCGGGCCCAGCGGCCATTTCCATCCATGATAATGGCAATGTGCTGCGGCAGGCGCTTCAAATCGAGCTGGTCCTTGAGGGAAGGCATAGTTACTAATTAAGGCTGCAAAGGTATGAAATTAAACAGCGGGTGCCGATTTGTTTAGGTAGCTGCGGGCAACAAAAAAGGGCTGTTCCGGGAAAGAACAGCCCTTCCGCTTATTTGAAGCGGTATTATTGAGTGAGTTTATAGGTTCCGGTAAAGAAGTCGATGCTGAATTTCCACAAGCCGGTGGTGGGGGGTCCTACAAAATCCTGGCCTTCAGGAACGAAACGTCCTCCTAAATTGCTATTGGGCCGCAGGCGGTCATCGGTTCCAAACTTACGATCCCAGCTGCCATTAGTGGGCAGTATTAGGTAATCCTGTCCGGTTTGCAGGTTGATGGTAATATCCCATTGTACCGAGTTGCGGCGGGTAAGCTGTTGCTGCGGCACCGGCACCGGGTTGTTCCAACCACCAGGTGTGGCTCCGCCCACAATATACAGGTTGGTGGGCAGGCCGTGTTGCTGGGTGAACGGTTCTACAGAAAACACGCCCTGCTGAAAATCAACAGTTATTTTATACAAACCGCTGGCAGCAGGCGACGGGAAGTCGGAGCCACCGGGTACGCCCACGCCATAGTAGGCAAACGGACCTCCGTTGGCAATATTGGGCAACGAGGCGTTGGGCAGTGCATATTTTTCGTCCCAACTGCCGTTTACGGGCAACAGCAGGTATGCCTGGCCGCCCTGCAAGTTAAAGATGCCGCCAAAGGTGGTTTCATCAATACGAGCCAGCTCCTGTGCCGGCAGGGGTACGGGGTTGTTCCAGCCGCCATCGGTAGCACCGCCCACAATAAACAGGCGTCCGGTGGTGGGAAGCGGCACTTTGGGCGGAATTTTATAGGGCGTCATGCGCACCTTCACCACATTGGAGCGTTTTTGCTCGTTGTTGTTGCCGTAAGAGGAGGTTACCCGAATATCCACATCATACGCCACATTAAACTGGAAGCCCCAGTTGAGCAGTATGGTGTTCAGTTCTTTGGCAATAAACTCGTACTCCCGCTTACCGATGAGCTCAATGCGATGGGCCCGGGCAAAGTTGCGGTTGGTAGAATCGAGCTCAATCACAAATTTGTATTTCGACGAATCCTGGGTGTGCTTGGGATCGGTCCAGGTAAGTTTCAGTACCACCCGGTTCGAGTCGGCCGGCGGAGGAGCCACCGTAGTGGCCGATGCGGTAAGTACGGGCGCTACACCGTCTGCAAAGAAGGGCAGCTTTTCTGCCTTTTCGCAGGCACTGAACAAAAAGGCTCCGGCTATCAGCGCTGCGATTATTTTATGTATCCATTTCATTTGTCAATAGTTTTTGGTGATTATTGCCGTTCAACTGTGAAGCGTCCCAGTTGAAAATCGAATGTAAGTTTAAAGGTACCTCCGGGTGTGGGCGAAAGGAAGTCTTGGCCGCCACCACCTTTAAACACGAACTCGCCGCCATTAACGGTAGATGCCCGATCCACCCCGTCTTCGAGGCAATATTTGGTTGCCCAACTGCCCATGACCGGCAAAACCAGATAACCGTCATTTGCGGCAAGGTTCACTACCAGTTCGTAGCGGGTGCTGGAAAGGCGGGTAAAGCGTTGAGTGTTGATATAGGGGGCTGCCAGCGGGTTGTTCCAGCCTCCCGGACTGGCACCACCCACCAGCCATATTTCGTTATTAACCGGAAGGGGCACTTTGGGCGGCGGCGGGAAGGGGCGTGCGGTAAAGGTTACCGTGTTGGACGAAACCAGTTTTACTGCATTGCCGATCGATGAAGTAACACGTGCCTGCAACGTATAGGTACGCCGCGGATCCAGTTGTAACAGCATGGTATTCCCCAAAATGGCGTTCAACTGGCCTACGGTATAGGTAATGGAAAGGTCGCGGGCAACTACAGTTGAAAATTTGGCACCGCTGCGGAAGTTACCGCCGGCTGTATCAATTTCAAGCGTATAGGTTACGTCGTGCGAACTGATGCCGGTAGTAAACCGGTACTCAGGATTGGTCCAGCGGAAGGTGATGGCCACATTATTTTCCAGGCCCGGTTCCAGCGTTACAGCATTGGTGCTGGCCGAGATGGTGGGCGGCGTACCGCCTTCGAAGTAAATTTTGTTTTCTACCTTGTTGCAGGCCGTAAAGGCAAGGCTGCCAAGGAGAATAACTGCTATTGCAATTCGTTTCATATCAATAGTTGTTTATTCGTTTAGTAACCGGGGTTTTGACGGATGTTGGGGTTCGAAGCCAATTCGGCATCGGGTATAGGGAACAGCTTGCGGTACGATGGCACACCGGTACCGTTGCGCACGCCGCCTTTCCAGGGCCACAGGTAGGTGGCCTCGGTGAATTTTTCGTGGCGAATGAGATCGGTCCGGCGATGAGCTTCCCAGTACAATTCACGTGCCCGTTCATCCAAAATGAAGTTAAGCGTCAGGTCCACCTGTAATACATTCCCCAGGGTGTTACCATAGGCCCGTTGCCGCAGTTGGTTGATGTAGCCTAAGGCAGTGGTAATGCTGCCGGCAGACGGTTTCCGTATAACGCATTCGGCGTAAATCAGGTACATTTCAGCCAGGCGAAATACCGGGAAGTCAATATCGGCAAACGTACGCTCGGGGTCGCTGCCAAAGCCGCCGTTACGGGTGCGGTTGCGGTATTTAATTACAGCCAACCCTTCCTTGAATTCGGAAATGTTATTGATTTCGAGGGTTTGCGTACCTTCTACAAACATGGCGCGGCGGTCAATATTTCCGGCAAAATCGGGAAACAGCAGCGGGAGATTGCGGGTGGTACGCAGGCCACCCCAGCCGCCCAGGCCCGATACGTTGCGATCCATATCACCACCTACCGAGGCATTCACCAAAAATGTAGTACCGCCGAAGTTTTTGGAACGGATACCATCGTAATTAAGGGTCCATATAAATTCGTTGGTATTCAGGTGGTTATCGGCCATAAACAACCAGCGGTAGCCCTGCGGGTTCAGCGGACTTAATCCGGTAAGGGTATATCCGGCATTAATCACCTTCAGTGCATTGGCAGCAGCCTCACTGTATTTTTCGCCGGTGCCATACACTTTTTCGGAATTCAGGTACATGCGTGCCAACAGGGCCCATACGGCAGCTTTATCTACCCGGCCGTATTCGGCAGTGCGTGCGGCCGGCAACTGGGATTCAATCGCATTCAGCTCATCTTCAATGTACTTAAATAAGTTGGCACGCGTAATTTGACGGGGCTGGAATGAGCCAATACCATCCTCTTCGGTAACGAAGGTGGGGTTACCAAACAGGTCGAGCAATACCCAGTACTGGAAGGCCCGAACAAAGCGGGCCTCGGCACGCATGGCACGGATGCGGTTGGCGGCGGCTCCGGTAAAGCCCCGGGCGGCGATGCGGTCATCCGAACTTTCGCGGATAAACTCGTTACACAGGGTAATGGTGTACAAGCACCGATAGTACAAGCCATTGAGCATGGGGTTGCTGGCGCCCCAGTTCATGTTGTGAAAGTCCTGAATACCGGGGTCGTTCCAGGCCACAACGGCTTCGTCGGTTGTAAGTTCCTGGGCCTTCCAAAACAGGCGCAAAAAATCAGAAGTACCCTCGTCTATGCGGGCCACATCGCCGGCACCTGCGGGACCAAGGTTACCCGTAAGCGCCATACTGCCATACACTTTAGCCAGCACCTGTAAGTAGCCACCTTCGGTAGCATACACCTGCGAAGCCGTAAGGGTATTGGGCGGCAACTTATCAAGGTCTTTATGGCAACCCGTAAGTACCCCCAGTGCCAATACCAGTAAAAAAATATTATGAGCTATGCGTTTCATATATCAATAGTTTGATGGATTAGAAGTCGAGGTTTAAACCAAATACAATCATACGGGGGCGGGGATAGATGTTGTTATCTATACCGCCAAAAATTTCCGGATCCAAGCCTTTATACTTGGTAATGATGAACGCGTTTTGAATGTTGGCGCTCAGGCGCAACCGTACATTCTTGGCAATTTCACCGGCATCATATCCAATGTTGATATTGTCCATGCGCAGGAATGATGCATTTTGAACATAGTAATCAGAGAAGAACTGATTGTTGGCAAAACCGGTAAACAGGTAGTCGCGGGAGCCGTTTGCCAAAAAGCCCAGCGGGTCGAGGAAAGCCCGCAGCACCCCCCTATTCGAGGCAAAGTTGTTGTACATGTAGTTGCCAATACTGCCCCGCATCACAAAGCCTGCGCTAAAGCGCTTGATGTTGATGTTAGAGCTAAGGCCGAGGAAGTAGGGTGCGGCAGGATTTTGATATATGTACAGATCCTGCTCGTTGATGATGCCATCGCGGTTCAGGTCTTCATACAAGCCTTCGATGGGGCGGTTGTTTTGGTCGTAGATTTGTTTGTACACAAAGAACGAACTGGGGCGCTGGCCCACAATATGCCGCTGAATGGTATTACCGGTACCACCTGCAATGCCCCCTACCGGTATGCCGGTAAAGTTGGGATCGGGATTATCGAGCAGTTTGGTAATCTTCGGCATTACATAAGTGAAGTTGGTAGCAATGCTCCACTCAACGTTTTTGTTGCGGATGGGTATCAGGTTCAGGGTTATTTCATAACCATTTGCCTCAATGCTTCCAACGTTCTTAAACAACTCGTTGCTGAAGTTGGCACCTGCAGGTACGGGTACTACACTCAGCAGGTCGTTGGTAATGCGCCGGAACGCCTCCAGTGTACCGCTGATGCGGTTGTCGGCAAAGCCGAAGTCAATGGCTGCGTTAATGTTGGTAGTGGTTTCCCAACGCAGTTTCTCAAAATACGCACCGGGGCGTAACATGTTGATGAACTGATTACCCAACTGATATTGCGCAGCATTGTTGCTAAGGCTGTAAACGGGCTGGAAGCCATAGAACGGCACTCCATCCTGCTGACCGGTAATACCGTAACCCACACGCAGTTTCAGATCACTCACCACTTTGGAATTCTTCAGGAAGTTTTCCTGACTAATGCGCCAGGCCAACGCACCGCCCGGGAAGAAGCCCCAGCGGCCACCGGGATAATATTTGCTGGAACCGTCGGTACGGGCATTTAGTGTCAAGACATATTTGTTGGCAAGGGTATAGTTCAAACGGCTGTAATAAGAAATCAGCAAATACCCGGGATAGCCATTATTGATGAATTCCTGGTTGGTACCCGGTACCGTATCGCCATTAAAACGGCGTGCCGGATGGTTGAAGTTGTAGAAAGTGAACTCCTGGCGGCCATGACCCACCATGAAGTCGACACGGCTGTTGATGGATTTAATGTCTTTCACGTAGTTGAGGTATGCATCATAAAGCACACTCCAGCGCTCATCGCTATACATAGTATAGGAACCTTGGCCACGGTAGTTGGCAGCGGCACTATCGCTGAGAGTATTCAACCCACGACCGGCCGAATAATCATACCCCATATTAAAGTTGGCCCGCAAACCTTTTATAGGCAACTGGTAATCGAACTGAATGTTACCAATACTGCGAAACACGGTACTGGTACTGTTGCGGAGGTTCCGATCGAGCAGGGCAACGGGGTTGCGGTTCGAAAGTTGCTTGGGCAAACCATCGGGGTCTTGCCACTCCCAATAGCCACCAAAACGGTTGTTACCCGAACGAACCGGTTTGGTGGGGTCGAACGATACGGCGTTGCCAATTGCCCCTTCATCGGCAAAGAGGTTGTTGGTGCCGGTCATTTTCACATTCATGTCCACCTTCAACTTATTGTTCAGGAAACTGGGGCTGAGGTTGAGCGCACCCGACATGCGTTTGAAGTTGCCGGGCTTCAAAATCCCATCCTGATTGAGGTAGCCGGCCGAAAGGCGGAAGGGCCACTTGCCGTCGAAGGCGGCACCGGAAACACTCATGTTAAAATCCTGGCCCCAGGCAGTACGATAAATTTGATCCTGCCAGTCGGTGCTTTCTTTCCCCAATAGGGCCACCTGCGAAGGGGTACCTTTTGAATTCACCAAATCGCGGAACTCGGCAGCACTTAACACGCCCACTTTGTTTTGCGGGGCCTGTACAAAAGCTTGTGCGCCAAAGTTATAACGCAATTGGCCTTTTTTACCTTTCTTGGTAGTAATCAAGATAACACCGTTTGAGGCCCGCGAACCATAAATGGCGGCTGCCGAAGGATCTTTCAGAATGGTAAACGTTTCAATATCGTTGGGGTTAATTAGGTTGAGGGGGTTGGTGGCCCCGGCAATACCGCCGTTATCAACAGGTACCCCATCTATCACAATCAGCGGATCGTTGCTCGCATTCAGCGAGGCGCCACCGCGGATGCGGATAACACTCCCAGAGCCGGGCGCACCGCTGTTGGGCGTAATTTGTACACCGGCCACTTTACCGGCAATCAGTTGCTCGGGCGTTTGCAAAGCGCCTTTTACAAAATCTTTGGCCGAAACGGTGGCAACGGCGCCCGTAAGGTCGCGTTTGCGTTGCGTACCGTAACCTACAACCACCACTTCGTTTAAAGCGGCTGAAGTAGGCATCATGCTGATATTGATATCAACTTCGCTTCCAACCGGATATTCAATACGGCTGAAGCCCACAGAGGTGATGATGAGAACGGCATCATTGCCGGGTACAGTAAGTCTGAAATTACCATTGGCATCGGTGGTAGTACCGGTATTGGTGCCTTTCAGGGTGATGGAAGCATTGGGAATGCCACTTCCATCTTTACTGTCTGTAACACGACCTGTGATTGTTCTTCCTTGCGAAAAACCTTGCAGTGCCACAATTAGCAGCGCAAGCAGTAATGCTCCGCCGCGGGCAAGCATACGTTTGAGGGTCATAATCAATAGTTTAGA
This sequence comes from Lacibacter sp., assembly GCA_046297415.1. Lineage (GTDB taxonomy): Bacteria > Bacteroidota > Bacteroidia > Chitinophagales > Chitinophagaceae > Lacibacter. Next base: position 52,413 of record JBKBIL010000002.1, on the reverse strand, counting down.
GTTTTAAGAGTTGCTAAGGTAAATGGCGTTGATCTATTTTTAAACTTCTGTTAACATTTGTGCGGCAAGGCTTTAAACAAAGGCATAACAAAACCGAAATCAGCAAGTTATGCCTTTGCTTTTAGGCAACAAGACAAGCGGAACTATTTTATTGCTGCACCATAATTTTTTCGTAGCGCACCAGGTTGTTCACCCGCACCTGCAACACATATTGGCCGGCTTTGAGCGGTGCTGTACCAATATTGTGTCGGTTCAGCTCAAAGAATTGAACACCCTTAAGCTGGAATCCCATATTGCGGGATGCCACTACCTGGCCCTGCATGTTGAGCAGTTGAATGCTTACCTGTCCGCTTTCGGGTAAATCGTATTTAACCGTGGCTGTTTGCTGTACCGGGTTGGGATAAACACTCAGGCCGAAATCGGCATTGCTGGCAATCTGGTCGCGTACGCTGGTTACAAAACCCGGGATATTTTGGTCAATAAACACCCGAAACTCGCCGGGGCCGAGCGTGATATTTTGCGGAGACCCAAAAGAGGTAAAGGTTCCCCCCTGCAGATAATTGTAGTAAGTACCCGCCGTTGGGAAGGTAACGGCCCGGGTTTGCTGATTTACATCAAAGTTTCCTACGAAAACCAGTTTCAGGGTGCTGTGGTTTACCACAACGGTTTTCCACAAGTCATTACCCAGGTTGGTGCCAGTCGTAATAGTTGCCCGGTTAAAGGCATCGGGGCGGGCTAGGCGCAACTGATGCATCACGGCAAAGGTTTCGTACAGGCGGCGGCGCTCAATGGTGGTGGGGTTGGTCCAGTAATCCCAACGTACCGGCTTAGGCGCTGTACGGCAACCTTCGCTGATGGAGCCATCCTCGCAACGGTTGATATGGAAATCATACCCCACCTCGCCAAACTGCCATATCATTTTGGGACCGGGAATAGACAGGAGCAAGGCAGCCATGGCCTGGGTGCGGCGCAGGGCAGTAGCCAGGTCGCGTACATTGTGCGAGGGGTTAGAGGTGTTACCAAAATTCAGGTTTTGGTACATAATACGCTGCTCATCATGGCTTTCGGCATAGGCAATGATGCCGGGCTTATCGCTGATGAAACTGGCATTGCCGCCGGAGTTGAACACGCTGCGGTTCATCCAGTAAGCCCGGTTTACATCGGAGTTGGTGGAAAAACCCATGGTGTTTTGGTTGAACTGGTCCGTCATTTTGCCCCACAACAGCATGCCCCTTGCCGCCAGCTCATACTCTTCAGCATCACCGGCCAGGTGTTCCAAAATGCAGTACGAACCCGGCGATACGGCCTGCATGCGGTTGTAATAGTTTTGCCAAATGTCAATGCGGCCCTGGCTGTAGGCATTCCAGCAGGTCATATCGCTGCCACAGTTGGTAACGGTAAAGCCTTTACTTAAATCCCAGCGGAAGCCATCGAGCTTGTATTCGGTTAGCCAGTACTCAATAAATCGCTCTACGTGGTAACGGGTGGGCGCCACATTGTGGTTAAAATCGTTATACACATTAAACGGGTGCTGTGCCACTTCATAAAAATAGGGATTGTTAGCAGCAGGACGGCTTTGTGCACGGTCCCACCACATGGCTGCCAGAGGAGAATTTCCGGTGGCATGGTTCAATACCGCATCAATTACTACGGCAATACCCCTACGGTGTGCTTCGTTAATAAATTCTTTGAAGGCCCGTTTACTGCCATAGGCTTTATCCAGCGCAAAGAAATAGGCAGGGTTGTAGCCCCAACTGTTGTTACCGTCAAACTCATTAACCGGCAATAATTTGATGCAATTAATGCCTAAACGTTGCAGGTAATCGAGCGTATCTTTCAACACCTGATAGCTTTGCGCCTGGGTAAAATCTCGCATCAACAATTGATATATGTTGAGATTGTATTTGTTAGGACGCACATAATTATTATCCGTCCAGGTAAAGCTATCGCCACCGGCCGTAAATACGCCTACAAAGCCGCCGGGTGTGCGGCCCGTGGGGTACTGCGGCATATCGGGATAGATAGATGCGGAAATAAACCGGTCGTTATTGGGATCGAGCACCAGTTCGCTGTAGGGGTCGGCGATGCGTATGCTGTCGTCAACTATATATTGAAAACGATACTGCTGCCCGGGCGTGAGGCCGGTAATTTGCGTCCAGTAATAAAAATTACCGTTGGCATCGGTTTCGCGCCGCATTTGCCCGGCACAGGTTTGTTGCCAGTTGTTGAAATCGCCCACCAGCATTACACTTTGCTTAAATGGTGCATACAAAATGAAGGTTGCCTGCGTTCCATTGTTTTGGAAGGTAATGCCATCGCGAATGCCGGCTCCTGTGGGCCGTGCACCTGTAGGATATGTGGTGGGTGGACGAAACAGGCTGATGGTATCGCGGAGGGTGGTGCTGCCATTCGTTGCTTCCAGGGTTAGCACCTGCTCGCAGGTACCCAGGTTGGCGGTAGCGCTAACGGTAGTGGCATTGGTGGCCGTACCGATAACTGCGCCGTTTAAACGAAGCGTTAAGTTGGCATTGAGCGATGAAACGGCCGTTACGGGCACCGATGTTGTAGATGAACTGATGGGCTCTGGTATGGGTATGTACGTAGGCTGTATGAAAGGGGAGGTGAACTTTGCCGCAAATGCACCCAGTTGATATACCGGTATGTACATGTCGCTTCCGTCGGCATTGCGCTGCACCAGAGTACCGGTAGCATTACGGAACAAAATTGCAATGTAAAGAATTTGTTCACCCGGAGGCACGTTGTAATAACTGCGAATGTTGGAAATGGTCCACTCCCAGCGGCCATTTTGTAAAGTGGCCTGTGGGGCAGTAGTTGTACCCCATTGTGTTTGCACATAACGCCAGTTGCTGGGCGAAGTGCTAAGATTGGTAATTACACCAGTGTGCACATACACCGGTCCGTTAAATCCCAAAAGTCCTTTATTTCCCAATGCCGGGTCCATAGAAATGGTAACCGCCGCATTATCGGTTGGAAAAGCAGGATTGGTAGAAAGAAGTTGAGCGTTCGCAAAAGGGCACAAAAGAGCCAGGAGTACAATAATCAATAGTTGTTTCATACAGCAAGGTGTATTAGTGCAAACAAAAATAGCAGTTCGTGCCGATAAATAATGCCTTTTGCCTAGGGAATTTAGCTAACAAGCGCTTGTAAGCGGGCATTTTAAAACCGCTGTGTTTAAAACAACTGATTTGTTGAATGAGATTAGATGTAAACGAATATAAGAGCAAACAAAAACTCACTTGCTTCGATATAACATTTCGCCTTGAATAATGGTGTACAACACGTTGGCCTGCAATACACCTTTTAAATCGGCCTGCATTAAATCGGTATCCAATATGGTAAAATCGGCAAACTTTCCCTTTTCAATACTGCCCTTCTCTGCTTCTTCAAAGCTACCTTTAGCGGCCCAAATGGTCATGCCGCGTAAGGTTTGCTCACGGGTAAGCGCTTCATCCATCTGAAAGCCGCCGGCAGGCCAACCCTTTTTGTCTTGACGAAACACCGCAGCAATAAACGTTTGCAGCGGATCAATGTCTTCTACCGGAAAATCGGTACCCAACGGAAGCCAGCGGTTTTGCTGCAGTAGCGATTGCCAGGCGTAAGCGGTTTTGATGCGTTGCGGGCCCAGCCTGCGCTCGGCCCAGTACATATCGCTGGTGGCATGGGTGGGTTGTACGCTGGGAATGATGTTGTACCGCCCAAACAACGCAAAGTCGGCCGGGTTAAGTACCTGCGCATGCTCTATGCGCCAGCGGCGGTCGTTGGGTCCTTTCAGATATTTGGCATAGATATTCAATACCGTACGATTGCCGCTGTCGCCAATGGCATGGGTATTCATCTGAAAACCTTTTTCGTACAACAGGGCCGCTACCGAATCAAAGTGCGCCGGATTGCTCAACAAAAAACCATAATGCCCGGGCCGGTCGGCATAGGCGTGCAGCAGGCAGGCCCCACGCGACCCCAATGCCCCATCGGCATACACCTTAAAGCCGCACACGTGCAGGCGGTCGGTCTTTATGATGCCTCTTTCAAACAGGGCCTTGTAATTGGCCGGCGCATCACTCAGCATAACATTCAGGCGGATTTTTAATTTTCCGCCGGCGTAGGCTGCTTCAATTTGTTGCAGGTGTTCATAATCAAGCCCGCAATCCACCACCGATGTAAGTCCGGCAGCAATACAATTCCGTTGTGCCGCCAGCAGGGCCTGCTGCACGAATGCTGAATCGGGTGCCGGAATTTTAGCCGTTACCAAATCCACCGCGTTATCAATCAATACGCCCGTGGGCACTCCTTTTTGCACCAGTACATCGCCCCCTACCATGCGGGTAGCGGCTGTAATACCCGCCAACTGCAAGGCTACAGCGTTGGCTATGGCGGCATGCCCATCGATGCGGGTAAGCAGTACCGGCCGGTCGGGAAACAGGCGGTTAAGGGCATCGTTTATCGGAAAGGCCTTTCCGGGCCAGTTGTTCTGGTCCCATCCGCGGCCGATAATCCAACTCCCCTGCGGACGGTTTGCTGCAAAAGCGGCAAGCCGCTGCAACACCTCCTCCCAGCTTTGGGTACCCCGCAAATCGCACTCCTGCAAACCCAGTCCGTACCGGTAAAAATGCGCATGCGCATCCATGAAGCCGGGGTACACAAACGCGCCTTGCAAATCCAGCGTAGAATCGGCGCGGAACTGCCGCTGCAGTTCGGCCGTAGTGCCCGTAGCCACAATACGCCCGTCTTTCACCGCTATGGCTTCGGTTTTTGTGAAAGCGCTATCCACCGTATAAACAGTGCCGTTAATAAGCAGCCAGTCTGCCTGCTTACGCGAAGAGCAGGCCATAACAACCAGGGGCAGCAGCCATACAATCAAACGCATACGAGAAATTTAAGGGCCGAAAGTTAACGGCTTTGCGGCACACAGTAAATTTGAACCTTCATTTTTTGCACATGTACACACCCGATGCTACCCGCCAATTGCAACAATTAAGCCGCCACCTGCTGCATCAATGCGGCCACCTGGGCCTTGCCGAGCTGGAAGACCTGCGCCAGGTGCTGCGGTTTCATGAATACCGGTATTACATTTTAAACGACCCGCTGATCAGCGATGCCGAATACGACCGGCTGTACAAAGAACTGGAGCGTATTGAACAGCAGCATCCCGAACGCATTACGCCCGACTCGCCCACGCAACGGGTGGCGCCGGGGCTGGGCAATGATTTCCGAAAAGTACAGCACCTGGTTCCCATGCTCAGCCTCGAAAACTCGTACAATGCCGATGACCTGGTTGAGTGGGACCGCAAGGCCCGCGAACTGAGCGGCAAACACGAACTGGAGTATTGCGCCGAACCCAAGTTTGACGGGGCCGGCATTTCGCTGATTTACGAAAACGATCTGCTGGTACGCGGTGCCACCCGCGGCGATGGTGCCGAGGGCGAAGATGTTACCACCAACATCCGGCAAATTCATACCATTCCCCTTTCGGCGGCATTCAGCCAATACGGCATCCGGCAAATTGAAATTCGAGGCGAGGTGTTGATGAACAAGCAACAGTTCAAAGCATACAATCAAAAACTGGCCGAAGAAAACCTGCCGCCGCTGGCCAACCCCCGTAATGCCGCCAGCGGCACCCTGCGCCTGAAAGACCCCCGTGAAGTTGCCAAACGCAACCTCGAGGCCTTTGTGTACCACATCGGCTATATGCAAACCGATGAGCAGCACAGCGGCCCTCTGCATCCGCCGGCAACCCACAGCGATGCGTTAGCCATGCTGTGGCAACTGGGCTTTCGCAGCCCCGAGCAGGAAAAGAAAGTAATCAACGGCATTGAAGGAGTAATTGCCTTTTGCAAGGCCTATGAAGAAAAACGCGACGAACTGCCCTATGAAATTGACGGGATGGTTATTAAAGTAAACGACCTGCACCTGCAGGAGCAAATGGGCATGACCTCCCACCACCCCCGCTGGGCCATTGCCTATAAGTTTAAAGCACGGCAGGCCACCTCGGTACTGCGAGCCGTGGAATTTCAGGTAGGCCGTACCGGCGCCGTAACTCCCGTGGCAAAAATTGATCCGGTACCCATAGGAGGGGTTACCGTTGCCAGCATTTCGTTGCACAACGAAGATTTCATCCGCGAAAAAGACCTGCGCATTGGCGATACCGTACTGGTTGAACGTGCCGGTGATGTAATTCCGTACATCGTAAAATCGTTTCCCGAATTGCGTACCGGCGCCGAAACCGAAATACGTTTTCCGAAAACCTGCCCGGTATGCCACGACCGGCTGGTGAAAACCGAGGGCGAAGCCGTTTGGCGCTGCAACAACATTAACTGCGAAGCGCAGGTGTTGGAACGCATCATTCACTTTAACAGCAAAGACGCCATGGACATTCGCGGGCTAGGCGAAGCACATGTGCGGAAATTTTATGAGCTGGGCTTTCTTACCAACATTCCCTCGATTTACCGCCTGCCTTACGATAAAATTCAGCAGCTTGAAGGCTACGGGCCTCGCAGTGTGCAAAACCTGCGTAACGCGGTTGAACATTCGAAAACACAACCGCTCCATCGCTTAATCAACGCCCTGGGCATACGGTTTGTGGGAGAAGCTACCGCCAAAACACTGGCAGGTTCGGTACAACATTTGCTGGATTTGCAACACCGTTCGGTGGAAGCGTTGCAGCAGCTGGAAGATGTGGGGCCGAAAGTGGCGGCATCCATACACGCCTTTTTCAGCAACCCCGACAATATTCGCATGCTGCAGGAACTGGAGCAACTGGGCGTGCAACTGCACAACCGGCAGAAAGAACACCACCGTGCGGGTAATTTAAAGGGCGCCACCTTTTTGTTTACCGGCACCCTGCCCACCCTAAAGCGCAGCGAAGCGGAAGCCCTGGTAGAAGCCAACGGCGGCACCATACTGAGCGGCGTAAGCGCCAAACTCAACTACCTGGTGGTGGGCGAAGATGCCGGCAGCAAATTGGAAAAAGCCCGAAAGTTGCCCACGGTAAAAATCATCAACGAAGCCGAATTTTTGGAGATGCTGAAAAAATAATACCGATTTCACTTGCGTTTCAACGCAGGTGTGTTTATATTTAAGAAGAATGGATGCTTCATCACCGTACACACGGCGTTAATTTTTTACAACTATGATTCGAAAATTACAGGGCGAAGAATGGAAGCAGATGCGGTTCAGCGGCTGGAAAGACCTGCGGAAACGATATGCCGTTTCCAACATGGGGCGCTGTGCCAGCTACACCAAAAGCCTGGAAGAAGACGGTAAAATCCTGAACGGCTCCCTCACCACCGGCTACCGCACGCTCAACTTGCACCGGCCCGCCTCGCAGGGAACCTTATACCTCCACCGCGAAATCGCGAAACTGTTTCTGAAAATACCCGGGCCACGTTACAAATACGTTATTCATATTAACCATGATAAAACTGATAACCGCGTCAGTAACTTAAAGTGGGCTACGTTAGAAGAAATGGCAGCCCACCAGCAGCTCAGTCCCAAAAAAATTGCCTACAAAGAGCGGCAACGGCTGCGCAGCGCCACGCAAAAAGGCTTAAAACTTACCCCCTCGCAGGTACGCACCATTAAAAAAATTATTGCCGACCCCAAACGCAAACTCACATTCAAGCAACTGGCAAAAAAGTACAACGTCAGCGAAATGACCATTTACCGCATCAAAAGCGGCGAAAACTGGAGTGCCGTAAAGCAGTAACCCCGTGTCAACCACTTGTAACACCCGCCCAAATGTGAACCATTGGCCAACTGTGCTGTTGTAACAACTTACAACTCAGAATATGCTGCAACCCGCAACCCTCCGTTTTTTGCAACAACTGCGCCGCAACAACAACAAAGCCTGGTTTGATGCCCACCGCCCCGCATACGAGCTGGCGCGTGCCGATGTGCTTGCCCTGGTAGCAGCCTTTATGAAGCAGCAGGCAAAGCGAGATGGTAGCATTGCACACCTTAGCGCCCACGAATGCCTGTTTCGCATCAACCGCGATGTGCGCTTCAGTAAAAACAAAGACCCCTACAAAACAAATTTCGGTGCGTATATCTGCCGGGGCGGAAAAAAGTCGGGCCTGGCCGGCTATTACATTCACATTGAACCCGGTGCTTCTTTCATCGGCGGCGGTGTTTGGATGCCCCAGCCGGAAGCATTGAAAAAAATTCGTCAGGAAATTGATTACAACTGGGATGCATTTCGTGATCTGCTCCAACAACCCGCTTTTCGCAAAGCCTTTGGCGATTTGTACACCGGCGAAAACCAAAAGCTGAGCCGGGTGCCCCGGCCGTACAGTGCCGGCCACCCTGCTGCCGCATACCTGAAGTTGAAAAGCTTTGCGGCACTGCGTAATGTTACCGATGCCGAGCTCACCGCTCCCTCCTTCCCCAAGCTGTTACATACCACTATGGCAGCACTGGAGCCGCTGCTGCATTTTTTAAACGCCCCGCTGATGGAATAAAAAAACGGCTATCGCCGTACCCGTTTGCACGATAGCCGTTTAACGTATTGGTTCGGCCATGTGATTAGCCTGCCAACAGTCCCTTTTGCAGCAGGTATTCGGCAATTTGCACTGCGTTGGTGGCGGCACCTTTGCGCAGGTTATCGCTCACAATCCACATGTTTAAACTATTCGGCTGCGATTCATCGCGGCGGAGGCGGCCCACAAACACGGCATCTTTTTCATGGGCATCCATGGGCATGGGGTATTGCTGGTGAGCCGGGTCATCTACCACCACAACGCCCGGGGCTTGTTGTAACAAGGCACGCACCTCTTGCAGGTCAAAATCGTTTTCAAATTCCACATTTACACTTTCGCTGTGGCCTCCTATAACGGGTATGCGTACCGTTGTGGCGGTAACCCGTATCGAGTCGTCGCCCATAATTTTGCAGGTTTCCTTCACCATTTTCATTTCTTCTTTGGTGTAACCGTTTTCGAGGAACACGTCAATTTGCGGTATTACATTCAAATCAATGGGATACTTATAGGCCATTGGATATGCGGCCGTACTGCCCGCCACCGCTTTTGCCCGTTCGCCCATCAGCTGGTCTACCGCCTTTTTGCCGGTTCCGGTAACGCTTTGGTAGGTGGATACCACTACCCGTTTGATTTTGTATTTGGCATGAAGGGGCTGCAACGCCACCACCATTTGAATGGTAGAACAGTTGGGGTTGGCAATGATTTTATCTTCGGCGGTTAGCACGGCGGCATTTACTTCGGGCACCACCAGTTTTTTGGTAGGGTCCATACGCCAGGCGCTGGAGTTATCAATAACGGTAATACCGGCTTCGGCAAAGCGCGGTGCCCACTCCAGTGAGGTACTGCCGCCAGCGGAAAAAAGCGCTACGGCCGGACGGGCCGCAATGGCATCGGTCATGCTTACCACTTTGTACGGCTTTCCCTTAAACAACACTTCTTTACCTACCGATTTTTCAGATGCAACCGGAATGAGTTCGGTTACCGGAAAATTCCGCTCGGCCAACACATCGAGCATTTTGGTGCCTACCAGGCCTGTGGCGCCTACAACAGCAACTTTCATGTGTACATTCCTCCTTCTTTTGCCTAACAAAAGATTTTAAATGGTTAACAAAATGGTTGCAACAGCGCCCGGGCCAAAACATAAAAAAAGCCTTCCGTTGAGGGAAGGCCTGCAATTCGTTTCAGCACACACCAAACAAAAACAGCACCTTCCCTTACGGGCGGCGTTTGTTTTTAATGGTATGTTTTGCGCTGTTCATCGGCGCAAATGTAGGGGCGCTGCGGGTTGGCGCCAAAACTTTTTTGAAAATTCATGCAAATGGCCGTTTGTTACAACGCAATTCCTCTATTTTTAAGCCATGTTTTTACGTACGTTCAGCTGCATTTTACTTTGTGCCCTACACGCAACCGCTATTGCGCAGGTGTTTGACAATTTTAACGATGGCGATTTCACCAACAATCCCGCCTGGGTTACCAGTGCGCCGGGCGACTGGGTGGTAAACCCTTCGTTGCAACTGCAAAGCAACAATACTACCGCCAACAGTACTTTCTGGATGAGTACCCCCAGCACACTGGCTCTTGCCACGCAGTGGGATTTTTGGGTGCGGATTGACTTCAACCCCTCTTCTACCAACCTTATTGATGTGTACCTTACCGCATCGGGCCCCAACCTGTCGCTCAACAGCACCACCGGGTACGTGGTACGTATCGGCAATACCGAAGATGAAATTTCGCTGCTGCGTAAAGAAAACACCGGCGCTTTTGTAAAAATTATCGATGGCGCCGATGGCGTACTGAATACAAGCAGCAGCGTTATTCGCATTCGGGTAATCCGTACCGCTGCCAACCAATGGACCCTGCTGCGAGACCTTACCGGTACCGGCAACAATTTCAGCAATGAGGGCACGGTTACCGATGCCACCTACACCACCTCCCACTCGTTTGGTTTTTTGGTGCGGCAAAGCACGGCCAGCTTTTTTCAGCGTCATTTTTTTGACGACATTGACGTAAAGCCCTACGTGCCCGATGTTACCCCGCCGGCCATTGTAAGCGCCACGGCCACCTCGCCCACCCAGCTGCAGGTTTTATTTGACGAACCGGTAAGTTTGGCATCGGCACAGCAAACCGGAAATTATGTTGTGAACAACGGCATTGGCAACCCGGTAAGCGCCGTTCGCAACGCCGGCAATACCGCATTGGTAGAACTAACGTTTGCCACACCCTTTGGCAATGGCGTCAGCAATGTACTAACCGTTACCGGCGTGCAGGATATTTGGGGCAATGCCATCAGCAACGGTACAGCCAACTTCAGTTTTTATACGCCGGGCCGTTACGATGTGGTGATATCCGAAATCATGAGCGACCCTTCGCCACCGGTTGGCTTGCCCAACGTAGAATGGATTGAAATACGAAATACCACACCGCACGCCTTTAACCTACAAGGCTGGCGAGTGGGCCGGCAGGGCACCAACGTTAGCGGACCGCTGCCATCTTTTGTACTGCAACCCGACAGCGTTGTAATATTATGCGGCACCTCGGCCGCTGTGCAAATGCAGGCCTTTGGCCGCACCTTCGGACTTACCAGCTTTCCATCGCTGCCCGTCGGCGGCTCGCTCATTTGGATTCAGAATGCGGCCGGCGAAATCATACATGCCACCGAATACAGCCCCGGCTGGCACGAAAACCCCATTAAGGCCGACGGAGGATGGACGCTGGAACTGATTGACCCCCGCAACCCCTGCGCCGGCCGCAGCAACTGGCGCTCCAGTCAGGACCCCCGCGGCGGCACGCCCGGCGCCCGCAATTCGGTACACGCCCTCAATGCCGACCAAGCACCGCCACAACTGCTGCGGGCCTTTGCGCTCGACAGCGTTACGGTGCTGCTGACCTTCAATGAGCCGGTAGATAGTTTACGCGGTGCCACTGCAGCCAATTATCAAATCAGCGATGGCATGGGCGGGGCGCAAAGCGCCGTAAGCATCGGGCCCCTGTTTATGCGAACCCAAATACGGCTGGCCACGCCCCTGCAACGCAACCGCGTTTACACCGTTACCGTAACCAATGTAACCGACTGCCGCGGCAATACCATTGGCGGATTTAACACCGCACGGGTAGGCTTAACCGAACGCATTGACTCGCTGGACCTGGTAATTAACGAAGTACTGTTTGACCCCCGTGGCAACGGAGCCGACTTTGTGGAGTTGTATAACCGCAGCAACAAGATGCTGAACCTGAAAGACCTGCTGCTGGCCAACCGCAACACCGCCGGCGCTGTAGCCAATTTCAGAAACCTTTCGGCCGACGACCAAATTATTTTTCCGGGCAGCTATACCACCCTTACCGACAATGCCGCCAACATCCGCCGGGAATACAATGTAGCCAACCCCGACTGGTTGTACGAAATTCCTTCCCTACCCTCTTACCCCAACGACAAAGGCAATGTGGTACTTATCGATTTTCAGGGGCGTATTGTGGACGAACTGAGCTATACGGATAAATGGCATTTCCCCCTGCTGGATAATAAAGACGGCGTTTCGCTGGAACGCATCAACCCCAACGGACCCACTCAAAATCCGGAAAACTGGACTTCCGCCGCCAAAAGTGCCGGTTATGGTACCCCTACGGCACAAAACTCACAGTTCCGGCAGGATTTACAGGTGCAGGGCGAGGTAACCGTTAGCCCCGAAGTATTTTCGCCCGACAACGACGGCTTCAACGATTTTCTGCTTATCTCCTACCGCTTTCCCGAGCCGGGCTACACCCTGAACATTACCATTTTTGATGCGGGAGGCAGGCCCGTAAAAGCCCTGCAACGCAATGCCTATTGCGGGCAAACCGGCAGCTTCCGCTGGGATGGGCTGGACGATAAGTTTGGCAAACTGCCCGTGGGGCCCTACGTGGTGTTTACCGAAGTGTTTAACCTGCAGGGCAAGGTGAAGCGCTTTAAAAACCAGGTGGTACTGGCTAGAAGATTTTAAGCGGCAGGAGCAATACAATAAGGCCGCAGCACTTTATTGCGTACCTTACGGATATGATCAGCAAAAAGAAAATTTGCTATCCCATATCGCCCGCCCTGCGACGTTACCTCAAGTGGTACCAGCGGGAGCAACAGTTGCCGCTGGGCTACCGCGACCTGCTGTATTTTTCAGAAACCATACCCGTACGCGATGCCAAAGGCAACGATACCCTGTGGGAAACGGCCATCTACAACCCCTCCGATACAGCAACCCTCCACAACGGACTGAAGGTAATTTACGCCAAGCTGAAAGCCGCCGGCGATTTACGGGTACAACAACACCTGTTTATTGAGCGCATTGATTATTGCATGTTTGGCAACTCCAAACCCTTTCGCATTAAAATTGTGAACCGCTACAACGATGTGTACGATTATTTTTATGTGAAAGTAGGCGATGCATCGCGGGTGTATGGTTTGGAATTAGAACACCTTTTATCGCCCAACCAGCTTCACTACCTAACCGATGAGGAAACGCTGGTAGAAGAACATATAGCCGGCATACCGGGCGACCAGTTTTTGCCGCTGTACGAATCGCGGCCCGAGTTTAACCCCAAACGCATTGCCAAAGAATTTGTGAAGTTTAACGAGCGTTGTTTTTTGCGCCTTTTGGGTGATATGCGGGCCTACAATTTTGTGTTTGACATTACCCCCGATTTTGATGCGTACCAGTACCGCATACGAGCTATTGATTTTGACCAGCAGTTTTACGAAGGCAACAAAAACATTTACCTGCCACAATACTTTAAAGAAAACCGCCCGTACGTACAAATGGTGCAACAACTGTTTAACCGCGAAGTGGTAGAACAGTACCGGCAGGAAGAACGGGCCGTTATTGCCCGGCGCATTCGTGCTGAAAGGCACCGCCTGCGTGATTTGCGGGATGTGCTGGTGCACGAAGAGGTATCGCCCCCGGAAAAAGTACGCCAACTGGCACAGGAGCTGGCCCAACACTATAACGATCCGCTGTTTGAGAAATGTACCAGCATGGGGCAGATTATCGACCGCAGCCTCAAACGGGTGCTGGTGGCAACCAACATAAAACTGATATCTTAATATTGCAGCGGCTTATTGGAGCACAATATCAAAGTTTACCAGTTGCACAAACTGGCGAATACGCTCATCAATCTCGGCACGGCCAACTTCTTTCAGGCGTTGCACACCAAATTTTTCTACGCAAAAGCTTGCCATGGCGCTTCCTACAATGATGGCATTTTTCATGTTTTCGAAACTGATGTCTTTGCTTTGCGCCAGGTAGCCAATAAAGCCGCCGGCAAACGTGTCGCCGGCACCGGTGGGGTCAAACACATCTTCCAGCGGCAGGGCCGGGGCAAAAAACACCTTGCCGTCGTAAAACAACAGGGCGCCATGCTCGCCTTTTTTGATAATGAGGTATTTCGGGCCCATTTGCATAATGGCACGGGCAGCCTTTACCAGCGAGTATTCGCCGCTGAGCTGGCGGGCCTCGCTATCGTTTACCAGCAGCACATCCACATGCTGCATCACTTTTTTCAGATCGTCCAATGCGGTATCCATCCAAAAGTTCATGGTATCCATGGCCACCAGGCGGGGCCGGTTGCGCAATTGCTCAATTACCTTCAGCTGCACGGCCGGCAACAGGTTGCCCAGCATCAGAAATTCGGCATCGCGGTAGCTATCGGGCAAAACCGGGTCAAAATCGGCCAATACGTTCAGTTGGGTATCCAGGGTATCCCGGGTGTTCATATCCAGGTGGTACTTGCCGCTCCAAAAAAAGCTCTTTTCGTTTTGCTTGATTTGCACTCCCTCTAATTGCACGCCGCGCTGTTGCAGGGCCGTGAGCTCTTCCTGCGGAAAGTCGCCGCCTACAACCGAAACCTGGTAAATGGGTTGCACAAAATTGGAAGCGCTCCAGGCAATGTAGGTGGCCGCTCCGCCAATAATTTTATCACTCTTTCCGAAGGGGGTTTCAATGGCATCAAAGGCCATGGACCCTACAACCAGTAACGACATACAAAATGAGTTAATTTGAAACGCGGCAAAGGTAAGGGGGGCGGGGCAAATACCCCCAAACAAAGAGCCCCCGCAAAGCGGGGGCCGGGGTTGCAGTAAGGGTTTGCAGTTACTTTTTATCGCTTCGTACCAGGTCAAAAAACTTATTGTCGCTCATGCCCAGCCATACCCGTTCAATCTGGTTAACGTCAAAAGCCTTATCAAAGCACAGGTATTGAATGTGGTTTTGGCCGGGTTGTACCGTCCACTTGCAGGCCAGCTCGCCATCGGTAGCCTTGGTGGTGTAGTTGTAAAACAAATCGCCGTTTTTGAGCATGATGTAAATTTTGTAATCATCCCAATAAAAGGGGTCGGCGCCTTCTTTGTTAATTACCGCCATCCGCACTTTGGTGTAACCCGTGCCGTCGTCGCGGGTGATATACTCATTTTTGGTGTGATAGAAACCGATAAGAAAGTTGATGGTTTTGCTGGGGTTCGAAATCGACTCGTACCAAAACGGGTCCGACTGTGCCCGGGCGGCACCGGGGGTAAATACAGCAGCAGCAACCAGCAATATGGCCACGGTAAAAAGTTTTGTTTTCATGTTGTTTCGTTTTTTAGGTACTGCCAAGGTAGCAGTTATGGCAGGCTTTTACCATACCCATTGCACGGTATTTTGCAGAGAATGGAAATATACGCTAATTTAACGCCCTATTTTGTGAGGGCCTCGCCATCCAGGGAGGCTGTTGCATACGCATTTTTTAGCCGCTAAAATGCATTTTATGGGCAAATTGAAGGTTGCAAAAAACGAAAGCAGAAAGGACTTAATTATTAAAGCGGGTGCTGCCCTTTTCCGCGAAAAAGGTTTTGGGGCCGCCAGCATGCGAGACCTGGCCGAAAAAATCGGCATTGAGGCAGCCAGCCTGTACAATCATATTAAGTCGAAAAACGAGATTTTGGAATCGATTTGCTTTGATGTGGCCAATCATTTTAACGACAACCTCGATGATATTGAAAGTAGCGATGCCCCGCCCCTGGAAAAGGTGGAAACCCTGCTGCGCTTCCACATCCGGCAAATGATTGAAAATGTAGAAGAGGTGGTGGTGGCCGACCGGGAGTGGAAGCACCTGGAAGAACCCTACCGGTCGAACTTTCATGCCCAGCGGCGTAACTACCGCAAACGCTTCGCCGCCATTATTGAGCAGGGCATTAAGGCCGGCACCATTAAACCCATTGACGCCCCTACTGCTATACTGATTATGCTGCATGCCGTTAGCGGTATCGAAAGCTGGCATCGCTCCACTGCCAAAATAACTGCGGCCGAGCTGGAAGAAAACATGGTGAGCATTTTAATTGAAGGCCTGCGGAAGTAACGAACATGCGCCAACAGTTTTACCCCCTGCGCATTGCCGAAGTGCGCCGCGAAACAAGTGATTGTGTAACGCTTTTATTTGAAGTGCCTGCCGATTTGCAGGAGACCTTCCGTTTTCGGCAAGGGCAATACCTGACGCTGCGCTGTACCATCAACGGGCAGCCGGTACGCCGCTCTTACTCTATTTGCTCGGCCCCGTCAGAAGGCTCGTTGCGGGTGGCCATTAAAAAACAGCCCGGCGGCGTTTTTTCCACCTACGCCAATGAGCAATTGCAAAAAGGCGATGTGGTGGAGGTGATGCCGCCCAATGGAAAATTCTTCATACCCCTCCGGCCCGAGGCGCAACGAAACTACCTGTTCATTGCTGCCGGCAGCGGCATTACCCCCATTCTTTCGTTACTAAAGGAAACCCTGGCCGTTGAACAACGGAGCACCTGCACTCTGGTGTACGGTAACCGCACCCGGGGCGGCATCATTTTCTTTGAAGAACTGGAAGCTCTTAAAAACAAGTACATGCAGCGATTCCGGTTGATACACATCCTCAGTCGCGAAAAAACGGAGGCTCCCATCCATTTTGGCCGTATTGATGCCAACAAACTTACGGAGCTGCAGGCATTGATCCACTACCGTTCCATGGACGCCTGCTTCATTTGCGGACCCGAAGAACTCATTCATAACACCCGCCACTTTCTGGAAAACAACGGCGTTGCGCCCGAAAAAATACACTTCGAATTGTTTGGCGTAACCCCCAAAAAAGAAAAGCCCGATACTACAACCACATTACAACAAGGGGGAGCCGTTAGCCACATCACCGTTACGCTCGATGGCCGCAGTTTTACTTTTGATTTGCCCCTGAACAGCGACACTACCCTGTTAGATGCCGCAGCCGCCCAGGGCGCCGATGTGCCTTACGCCTGCAAAGGCGGGGTGTGCTGCACCTGCAAAGCCAAACTCCTGCAAGGCGAAGTGAGCATGGATGTACACTGGGGCCTCGACCCTGAAGAAATGGAACAGGGGTATATATTAACCTGCCAGGCCCATCCCAAAACCGAAACCGTGGTGATTGATTTCGATGTGAAGTAAAATGCAATTACTTAAGTAAACGGTGCTTCAAACCAGCCGGTAACTTTTTCTGCCGTGGCATCACTATCGTTTTTGTGTTTGTATTCGTTTGTATGGGGATCATACACATACTCCTTTTTCCATGCGGCATAATGCAGGGCCACCTGTTCAATGGCATCGAGAATGTAGGTTACCTCTGCATCGGTCATTACCGGGTGAATGGACATGCGTACCCAGCCGGGCTTGCAGCTGAGGTCGCCTTTGTGCATTTCGTGCAGTATTTCGTACGAGTGCAGTTCATCCACATGCAGCAGCATATGGCCATACGTACCCGCACAGGCGCAGCCGCCGCGGGTTTGTACCCCAAAGCGGTCGTTCAGCAGTTTTACCACCAGGTTAAAATGCGTGCCGTGTATGATGAACGATAGCACGCCCAGCCGGTGTGTATTTTGCCCTTCCAGAATTTCCACGCCGGGTATATGGGGCAAGCGCTGAAAAATGAGGCGCAGCAATTCTTCTTCGCGTTTAAGCATGTTTGCAACGCCCATTTCTTCTTTCAGCTTAACGGCCAGCGCAGCCTTGATGCCCTGCAGAAAAGGAGGGGTGCCGCCATCTTCGCGGTGTTCAATATCACTGATGTACTCGTGGTACTTCCAGGGGTTGGTATAGGTTACGGTGCCGCCGCCGGGTTGGTCGGGGATCAGGTTTTTATAGAGCTTTTTATGAAATATTAGCACACCGGGGGTTCCCTGCCCGCCCAAAAACTTGTGCGGCGAAAAATAAATGGCGTCTAAATCGGCACCTGCCTCGCCCGGGTGCATGTTGATGTTTACGTACGGGGCCGAACAGGCAAAATCCACAAAACACAAGCCACCGTAGCGGTGTACCCGCTTTGCCACTTCGTGGTAAGGCGTTTGTATGCCGGTTACATTTGAGCAGCCGGTTATGGCGGCAATTTTATTTTGGCGGTTTTGATAGCGTTGCAACAACCGGTCAAAGGCATGCAGGTCAATATTGCCATCAGCGTCGTTGGGAATGATTTCCACATCGGCAATGGTTTCCAGCCAGGAGGTTTGGTTGGAGTGGTGCTCCATGTGGCTCACAAACACAACCGGCTTGCGGGCGGGGTCAATATCGAGGTATTCGCTGAAGAGGTCGTGAATGCGTACTTTGTTTTGCTGCAGGCTTTCCAGTGCGGGTAAGGCGCCGGGCTTCACATAGTCCATGATACGTTCGGGAATGCGGAGCCCCAGTAAACGCTGCAATTTGTTTACCGCCCCGGTCATGCCGCTGCCGGCGAAAATGAGTACATCATCCGGACCCGCATGCACGTGCTGCTTAATAATGTGTTTCGCCTGTTCGTAAGCACGGGTCATGGCCGTACCGGTAACGGTGGTTTCGGTATGGGTATTGGCCAGCAGGGGCAATATCTCGTTGCGGATCCGGTCTTCAATGGGGGCATAGGCCCGGCCGCTGGCCGTCCAGTCGGCATACACGATATTCTTTTCGCCATAGGGCGACTGAAAGGTGGCGTCAATACCAATAATTCCTTTGCGGAAGCGTTCGAAATACGTTTGTAGCAAGCGATGGATTTTACCAGCAAAGCTACCGAATTATGGGGCGCCAAAGCAGCCTTTCGGCTCTACATGGCCTCTATGCGGACGAGATGGTTTTGCTACCGGTTCACCGTCTCTGTTCTAAGGTGCTTGTTGCAGCTTTGCTGTTAAAAAGCGAGCTGGCCGGGAACAATCCTTCTAACACCTGTTAGCTTTTTGTACATTTGTCAATAATCCCTTGCGTATGCAATTACACGACCTGGAGCAACAGTTTCAGCAAAAAATTGATGCCGAAATTAAAATTGAGCCCAAAGACTGGATGCCCGATGCCTACCGCAAAACCAACCTGCGGCAGATTAGTCAGCATGCCCACAGCGAAATTGTAGGCATGCTACCCGAGGGCAACTGGATTACCCGGGCCCCCTCCCTCAAGCGCAAAGCCATATTGCTGGCCAAAGTGCAGGATGAAGCCGGCCATGGACTGTACTTGTATGCCGCCGCCGAAACGCTGGGCATGAGCCGCGACGAAATGATTGCCGACCTGCACAGCGGCAAAGCCAAATACTCATCCATCTTCAACTACCCCACCCTCACCTGGGCCGATATGGGTGCCATTGGCTGGCTGGTTGACGGTGCCGCCATCATGAACCAGGTAATGCTGTGCCGCACCTCGTATGGCCCCTATGCCCGGGCTATGGTGCGTATTTGCAAAGAAGAAAGCTTTCACCAACGACAGGGGTTTGAAATACTGCTGGTACTTTCAAAAGGCACGCCCGAGCAAAGGGCCATGTGTCAGGATGCCATCAACCGCTGGTGGTGGCCCAGCCTGATGATGTTTGGGCCCAAAGACAGTGAAAGCACCCACAGCGACCAAAGCATGAAATGGAAAATTAAGCGCAAAAGCAACGATGAGCTGCGGCAAAATTTTGTGGACATGATTGCCGAACAGGTGAAAGTGCTGGGCATGACCCTGCCCGACCCCGATTTGAAGTGGAATGCCGAACGGGGCCATTACGATTTTGGCGAAATCAACTGGGATGAGTTTTGGAATGTGGTAAAGGGCAACGGCCCCTGCAACAAACAACGTTTGGATGCCCGGCGCAAAGCACACGAAGAAGGGCGTTGGGTACGGGAAGCCGCAATGGCGCATGCCGCCAAACAAAAATTGAAAGCACAACAAAAAGCAGCGTAACATGAACTTTTTCCGGATTCGAAAATTCTACTACGGCGATATTCCCGAAGAAAAAAGCGGCGGGCAGCTGACCAACGTGCAACACGATACAGCCAGCTGGCCGCTGTGGGAGGTGTTCATCCGCAGCAAGCAGGGGCTCGAACACAAACATGTGGGCAGTTTGCATGCAGCCGATGCGCAAATGGCGCTTGAAAACGCACGTGATGTGTACACCCGCCGTATGGAAGGCGTAAGCATTTGGGTGGTGGAAAGCAAATACATCACCGCATCCAACCCCGATGAAGCCGGCGAATTATACGAGCCCGCAGCCGACAAAGTATATCGGCACCCTACGTTTTATCAACTGCCCGATGAAGTGAATTACATGTAACAGGCATATCAAGCTCATGAACGACTCCAAAACAAATTACCTCCTGCACCTCGCCGATACCACCCTCATCCTATCGCACCGCAACAGCGAGTGGTGTGGCCACGGCCCCGTATTGGAGCAGGATATTGCATTGACCAACATTGCCCTCGACCTGCTGGGGCAGGCCCGCCTGTTTTACCAATACGCCGCAACGCTTATAGGAGATACCGACGAAGACAAACTGGCCTACTTACGTACCGAACGCGAATACAAAAATCTGTTGCTGGTGGAACAACCCAACGGCCATTGGGGTACCACTATATTACGCCAGTACCTGTACAGCCAGTTTCAACAACTGTTGTACGGACACCTGCAGCAACACCCCGATAGCCAACTGGCAGCCATAGCCGCAAAATCGCTGAAAGAAACCAACTACCACGTACGTTGGAGCAGTGAATGGGTGATTCGCCTGGGCGACGGCACCGACGAAAGCCGTACCCGCATGTTGCAGGCGGTTGACGATTTATGGCGTTACACCGGCGAAATGTTTATGCCGGCTGCTTACGAAACAGAATTGGGTATTGACTGGAATGCCCTGCAACAACGCTGGATGGAAAAAGTGCAGGCTGTTTTTGCGGAGGCCACCCTTCCGGTTCCCGAAAACACCTTCATGCAAACCGGGGGGAAAAACGGACTGCACACCGAAAACCTGGGTTATATATTGGCCATCATGCAATACCTGCAACGTACCTACCCCAACGCACAATGGTAAATACACCGCCAATAACAAAAGAGCAGGTTTGGGAATGGTTGCAACAGGTAACCGATCCCGAAATTCCCGTGCTTACCATACACGACCTGGGCATACTCCGCGATGTAGTGGTACACAAAGAAGGACAGGTAGAAGTATGCATTACCCCTACCTACAACGGCTGCCCGGCCATGGACATGATTGCTACCAACATCCGCCTGGCATTGGCCGAACAGGGTGTAACCAACGTGAAAATTACCTCCCTGTTATCGCCTGCCTGGACCACCGACTGGATGACCGAAGCCGGCAAACTAAAACTGCAAGCCTACGGCATTGCCCCTCCGGACAAACGATTTACGCCGGCGCACGTTGGTGTGGAATGCCCCCGTTGCCACTCCACCAACACCAAACTGTTATCGGAATTTGGCAGTACCGCCTGTAAGGCGCTGTACCAGTGTAACGACTGCAAAGAGCCGTTTGATTATTTTAAGTGCCACTAAGAAACTTTCATACACCTACCTATTTTTTGGTAGCTTTCGCTACGAAAGCAGTGCTGCATGAAAAAGTTTCTTGTAATCGGAGCAGGGGTACTATTGCTGCATTCCTGCCGGCAAAATCCTTCAGAGGTGCTCTATCAATCCGAAGCATACACACTTTACCCAAACAAAGTGGTGCAGGGCAGCTATAAAGCCGAAGCCATCAGCCGAACATGCATCCGCTCTACCTATCGCAGTCCGGCCGGCGCCACTTATTCCCGCCTCATCAAATACAAGTTCAGCTTAAACGAACAGGATAATGAGTTGCCGCCGGGGCAAGACCACTGGGTGATTATTGGCAACGAAAAGACCGCTCCGTTGGTCGTATTTGGCACGGCACCGCCGCCCCTGCCGGAAGAACCTACCGACCCCTTGCCGCCCAATTACCGCTATACCTTTCAGGTAGATATGCGCCCCGTGCTGCAGCAGTTTGAAGAAAAAGGGTATTACGAATGCTGGGATGGCAGCCGCATCAGCAAAACCGATTTTAAAGGCGTGTTTATTGCCGGAGGCGCCGAGCCCCTGTCGTGGGAGTTTGTAAACCTGGCCGCCAAAAACATGCAACTGCACGATGCCGATGGCGACGGTATATACAACATCACGCTAACATTAAACCCCTACGATGCAACAGCCGATACCGACCGGGAATGGAAGCAGACGCTCAACCTTTCGCAACGTCCGGTATATACATCCGAGCAGCCGCTTGTGGATGCGCTTTTCAATCTGTCAATGGAAGAAGCCATCAAAAACATGGAACCCGACAGCACCTTTCGCACCGGCGCCAAATGGGGCGGGGTGTGGACGAGGGATATCAGCTACAGCATCTTCCTCGCCTTTGCATACCACCAACCCGATATTGCAAAAATTTCGCTGCTTAAAAAGGTGAAACGCAAACGCATCATACAGGATACCGGTTCGGGGGGCGCCTGGCCCGTATCGAGCGACCGCACCACCTGGGCGCTGGCAGCCTGGGAACTGTACAAGGTTACCGGCGACCGCAACTGGCTGCAGCAGGCCTTTGAAATCATCCGTAATACGCTGGAGGATGATGCAAAGGTGTTGCCCGATGCGGCAACCGGGTTGTACCGCGGCGAATCCTCGTTTCTCGACTGGCGGGAACAAACCTATCCCCGCTGGATGGATAATGCCGACATTTATCAGTCGCTCAACCTGGGCACCAATGTGGTACATTACCAAGCACACCGCATCGCGGCTTTGATGGCAAAGGAACTGCAGCAACCCGAAGGCATTTTCGAACAAAGAGCCGAAGAGCTGAAAAATGCCATCAACCGGCATTTGTGGATGGCCGATAAAGGCCTGTATGCCCAATACATCTATGGCCGCCAATACCCCATCGTGTCGCCCCGCTTTGAGGCCCTGGGTTCGGCGCTGAGTGTGTTATTTGATGTGGCCGATGAACAGCAGGCCACCACACTACTGCAAAAAGCGCCGCTCACGCCTTTCGGCGTTACCTGTATTTATCCGCAAATACCCGGCATTCCGCCCTACCACAACAACAGCATTTGGCCCTTTGTACAGGCATATTGGAACCTGGCAGCAGCCAAAGCCGGCAACGAAGCCGTGCTGCGCCACGGACTGGCAAGCATCTACCGTGCCGGCGCCCTGTTTTTGACCAACTATGAAAACATGGTAGCCGCCAACGGCGACTACAAGGGCACCGAAATGAACAGCGACCGTATGCTGTGGAGCATGGCCGGAAACCTGGCCATGGTACACCGGGTGTTTATGGGCATGCACTTTGAACCCAACGGCATCCGCTTTGCGCCCGCTGTTCCGACAGGGTACACGGGCACCAAACGGCTACAAAACTTTCGCTACCGCAATGCCGTGCTGGATATTACGGTAACAGGAACGGGCAACCGCATCCGCAGTTTCCGCATCAACGGTCAGCCCGCTGCGGAGCCTTTTTTCCCTGCCAACCTCACGGGCGCACAGCAAATTGAAATGGAGCTCGATAATCGGCCGTTTGCACATCAAAAAATCAATCTCGTTGCCAATGCGTTTTCGCCTGCCACCCCGCGTGCACAAATGATAGGCAACCTACTGCAATGGGAGTCCGTTGCAGGCGCCCGGCAGTACCGGGTGCTGCAAAACGGCAAAGAAATTGCAACCACAGCAGGCAACAGCTTTTCCATGCCCCAAAACGAAACAGCCGAATTCCAGGTAATGGCGATAGCGGCAAACGGAGTTGCTTCCTTTGCCAGTGAACCGGTGCTGTTTGTGCCCGAAGGCAACAGCATACGGATTGAAATGGAAGAGCAGGCACCACCCTCCCGCCTGCAGGCCGGCCAGTTTTCGGGCGCCGGATTTGTGGAAACCGACAAAGGTCGCAACGCATCCATACGCATAGCGATACAGGTACCCGAAGCAGGCGCCTATCGCGTTGACTTTCGATACGCCAATGGCAGCGGCCCCTGGAATACCGATAACAAATGCGCCATACGCACCCTGTATTGCAATAAAAAATTTGCGGGAACTGTAGTGTTCCCGCAACGGGGCAAAAACGAATGGAGCAACTGGGGTTTCAGTAACGGCAATACAATACCTTTGAAGCAGGGCCGCAATGAGCTGGAACTGGTGTTGGAACCCTGGAATGAAAACATGGACGGTACCGTAAACCGGGCTTTGCTGGATTACGTGCGCCTTATAAAACTTTGAGTAACACAAACGGCAAGCATTGCACAGCAGCCATTTGCCCGATCAGGCTCTTAAGAAAAGTTGATATTTGTTTTTTGATTCATCTGCTTTTAAAAGCGAACGCCATATGACCCCCATACAATTTGAAATCAAAGATGCGGTGGCCTACATCCACCTCAATCGGCCCGAAAAATTCAACAGCTTTAATCGCGAAATGGCCCTGCTGTTGCAAAGCCGCCTCGACGAATGCGCATCGCTGCACGAAGTGCGTTGCGTGTACCTCACCGGCAACGGCAAGGCTTTCAGCGCCGGCCAGGATATTGGCGAACTGGTAGGCGAAGAAAAACTGGAACTGGCACAAATTTTAAGCGAGCATTACAATCCCATCGTGCGGCGCATCCGGAACCTGCCCAAGCCCGTGGTGGCTGCAGTAAACGGAGTGGCCGCAGGCGCCGGTGCCAACATCGCCCTTTGTTGCGATGTGGTGGTGGCTGCCGAATCGGCATCGTTCATACAGGCATTTTCCAAAATCGGATTGATACCCGACAGTGGCGGCACCTACCTGCTGCCCCGTTTGATTGGCTGGCAAAAAGCAAGCGCCCTGATGCTTACGGGCGACAAAGTAAGTGCCGCCGAAGCCGAACGGCTGGGCATGGTGTACAAGGTGTTTCCCGATGTGATTTTTGCCGAAGAAAGCCGCAAACTGGCACAGCAACTGGCCCAAATGCCTACCAAGGGCCTGGCCTATACCAAACACCTGCTGAATCATTCCTTCTCGAACAGTTGGGAAGAACAACTGCTGCGGGAAGATGAATTTCAACAAAAAGCTGCCGCCACAGACGACTATCAGGAGGGCATCCACGCTTTTCTGCAGAAACGTACCCCGCATTTTAAGGGGAAGTAACAGGTAAATGAAAAACTGTTTCACCGCCGGAGCGCGGGGAACTTTAAGTACCTGTATGTAGGTCGCTGCTCGAACGAAAACCCAGTTTCTCCCTGCGAAGCGCATAGCCATGGCCACAAACTGCCCTATTCACATATCAATCCTTCCATCCTTCCATCCTTAAATCCTTAACCATGCCCACGCCCCAACAAGTAGTACACCACATGCTGCAGCACGACCGGTTCAGCCAATGGCTGGGCATTGAAGTGCTGGAAATAAAGGAAGGCTACAGCCGCATCCGCATGCACATACGGGAAGAAATGGTCAACGGCTTTGGCATTGTGCACGGCGGTATTACCTTTTCGCTGGCCGACAGCGCCTTTGCCTTTGCCTGCAACAACCGCAATCAACTGTCGGTAGCGCTCGACACTTCCATCAACTTTACCAAACCCGTTCAGGTAGGCGATGTGCTTACGGCCGAAGCCACCGAACTGCACCCCGGCAAATCCACCGGCCTGTACCAGGTGCACGTTTACAATCAGCATAGCCAGCGGGTGGCCTTGTTTAAAGGACTTTGCTACCGTACAAATAAAAATTTAGTATAACAACAGGTAAATATTGACATTGTAAAAGGCATTTCATACTTTAGGTTTACCAAAATGATCCTGCGTACATGAAGCAACTATCTTTATGGGCCCATAAGCATCCCGTTATTGCTCGTACAATCATTATCCTATTCCACATACCATTGAATTTATTGGCATTACATGTGGGGTACCAATTGTATGCATCCATGGGCATCACCTTAGATGCCTGGGTTTTAAACACCACCGCACTAATAACTTTCGTTTTGCTAGTAACCTACAAGTATTTTAAAGGATATGTGCTACAGCGCTTGTACCACGTTTGCATGGTGTGGTGCACATTTTGCATGGTTGCCTTTTTTGGAAATCAGTACAATCAGTCCAACCCCTATTTGCCCTTTGCCGTAAATACACAGGCGGTTACATACAATAGTTCCATTGACCCCATCACCCATAAACCCGAAAGCAAAAAAGCAAGTGTAAAAAAGCAGCGCCAGCAAAAAAAACAATTGCGTAATAAACTGCGTGCTTTTATTCAAAAAGAATGGAAAGCTGGCAAAGGAAATGGCTGGGCCATATTGGGAGCCATAGCTGTCGTTTTGCTTTTGGTTGCCGCCATAATAGGAGCCATTGCATGCAGCCAGTCGTGCACCGGTTCGCAATCGTTGGGCATGCTGGCGCTCATGGCATTCTTGTAACAAAACCGCACAACCGCCCGGCTTTGTACTTTTGAACCATGTTTTACAAATTCAAAGGCTTTATACCTGTAGTACACCCCAGTTCGTTCGTACATCCGCTGGCCGCCGTTACCGGTAATGTAATCATTGGTAAAAATTGCTACATAGGCCCTGGTGCCGCCCTCCGTGGCGATTGGGGAGGCATTGTATTGGAAGACGGATGCAACGTACAGGAAAACTGCACAATCCATATGTTTCCGGGCATTACCGTACGGCTGCAGGAAGGCGCTCACATAGGCCATGGCGCCATTGTTCACGGCGCCCAAATTGGGCGCAACTGCCTGGTAGGCATGAACAGCGTTTTGATGGACCACGTTGTGCTGGGCGATGAATGCATTGTGGGTGCGATGAGTTTTGTAAAAGAGGGATCGGTATTTGAAGCCCGCAGCCTCATTATTGGCAACCCGGCCAAACGCATACGTGAAGTGAGTGATGAAATGATTAACTGGAAGACAAAGGGGACAGCGTTATACCAGGCACTTCCCGCGGAAATGCATGCAAACTGGGAATCTTGTGAACCCTTACAGGAACCGGAAGCGGTACAATTTGCAATGAATTATTCGTATGAAACCTGGGGCACGTTAAAAAATCAGGAAAACAAAAAATGAAATTTTGTTTGAAAATATAAGTAACCAAAAATTGCATGAAATGGCCCCTGCGTTGAAATTTATGCAGAACATATCTACACAAAATTGAACTTACTTTTGCAGAAAAAAAATTTCTGATTATTCTTGCAAAAATACACCTGCGATTTTAGCTTTGCAGCAATCTACTGTACCAAGTATCCTTTCATAAACCGCACCTATCCTTCCTGTTCAAAAACCAGGTAATCCGTAGCCGCTGGAAACCAGCTTATCTCATCATTCCTTAAAACTTTTGAACATGGAAAACTTTATCCGTTCCAGGCTAAGCCTGTTAAGCACCTTATTGCTTGTAACTGTTATTGCAAATGCACAAGCAGCCACTATTTCTCCCACCAATGCTACGGTATTACGTATTGGCGCTTCGGTAACACAGTCGTTTACAATTACTACTTCCGGGATGGGAAACACCAATAACGATCGTACCTTTGCCTATACAATAACCGGTCCTGTAAGCTTCTCTCAAAACTTCAGCTGTGCAAACAGCTGTAATACACAATCCCATTCGCTTACGTTTACAACACCCGGTACGTACACGGTATCGGTAGTTGTTACGCAAACACAGGGAGGCAATGCCACAGCAAGTACATCTACTACTTTAAGCGTTTATGTTCCCAATCTGTACAGCACATCGGGTACCGGACCCATACAGGCATACAACGTCAATCCGGTTACCGGAGGCATTAATGCAGGGCCTGCAACTGTGCTTGCAACTCCCAGCGGAAGTACAGCCGCATTGGGCCTGAATGCACCCGCCCTACATTTGACCCTACCGGCTATCTATATTACACTCTTAATACAACAAACAACAATGGTGTAGTACAAATTTATTCGGTGAACCCCGATGGCACCGGAAATGCAAACGTTGGAAGTATTGATATGAACGGAGCAGGCGACAACACCAGCCTGGGTTTTGTACGGTTAGGATTTGACCCGGCCGGGTACGGCTGGATAATTGCCGGAAACGGCTCAAACCAGCTGCGTATTGCCAAATTCCGGGGCAGAGGCCTGAACCCTATTGACAATGTGAATACTTTTAGCCTGGTAAACCTTACCGTAAACGGTGGTACAATTGCCGATTTTCAGAACGGCGACCTGGCATTTGACGGGCAGGGAACTTTGTTTGCACTTGCCAACGTAACCGGCGGTGCAGCCAGCATTTACACACTAAATTCTACTGTTACCCCTACGACCCTCACCAAAAAATGGACCGTTGTTGATGGAAATACGAATAATAATTTTACCGGTAGCGTTAACGGCGTTGCTTTTTCATCCACAGGCTCCATACATATATCCACCTCAACCGGCATCTATTTTATAGATGCCACAACAGCTAATTCTGCAACCGGTACGGTAGCCGCATTTCCTATCAGCACCATTACCGGGCTTACCGATTTGGCTTCGGCATCACTGCCCGCAGGGGGCCCGCTGCCGGTGCGTTTGCTCGACTTCAGCGGATCGTTGCGCAACAACACCGTTACCCTGCGCTGGCAATCGGAAGCAGAAACCAATTTCGACCGCTTTGAAGTAGAGCGCAGCACCAACAACGCCCGTTTCGACCGGGTAGCTACCCAGTCCGCACGGGGTAATGGCACCGGTAGGGCTGTTAACTACGAAGCAACGGATGACCTGAGTGGCGAAACAGCGCAGGCTTACTTCTATCGCCTGAAAATGATTGACTCTGATGGCACCTTCCGCTATAGTAAAACCATCATGATTCGTAAAGATCGTAACGGCCTGAAGGGTTTCAGCCTGTCGCCCAACCCCGTTGTTAACGGAAACGCGGTATTGCGTTTTGACGCAATGGCGCCTGCCCAAGTGGATATTCGCATTGTTGACATGACCGGAAAACTGGTATTGCAACAACGCAGCACCGTGGTTGCCGGCACCAACAGCATCCTTATTAACAACCTGCAACAGATACAACCCGGCAACTATATTTTACAAACGGTTTATGAAGGCGAGTTACAATCGCTACGCTTTAGCGTAAATCGTTAATGCAAATAGCCCCGTTTTAAATACAATTCCTGCGTTAAAACCCTTCTGCATCACTGCAGAGGGGTTTTTTCTTTTTTACAGCCGACACATTTACTTTTCTTTGCAACGGACAACACAGCATGGAAAAAAACTTCATTGATTACATCCGCATTTTTTGCCGCAGTGGCCACGGCGGGGCCGGCAGCAGGCATTTTGCCCGCACCAAGTTTAACCCCAAAGCAGGGCCCGATGGCGGCGATGGCGGACGGGGCGGCCACATCATTTTACACGGCAACGCCCAGCTGTGGACCCTGCTGCACCTGCGGTATTACAAAAACGTACTGGCCGAAAACGGAATGCCCGGCGGCAAAAACAACATGACCGGCCGCGATGGCAAAGACATCATCATTGAAGTACCGCTGGGTACCATTGCCCGTGATGAAGCTACCGGAAAAATTGAAGCCGAAATTTTACACGACGGGCAGGAAGTAATTTGGCTTCCGGGCGGAAAAGGCGGCTTAGGTAATGCCCATTTTGCCACCGCCACCAATCAGGCGCCCGAATATGCGCAGCCCGGCATGCCCGGCGTAGAAGGATGGAAAATTCTGGAACTGAAGGTGTTGGCCGACGTAGGCCTGGTGGGCTTTCCCAACGCCGGCAAAAGCACCCTGCTGAGCAGCATTACCGCTGCCAAACCCAAAATTGCCGATTACGCGTTTACCACCTTAACCCCCCAGCTGGGCATTGTGGCGTACCGCGATGACCGCAGCTTTTGCATGGCCGACCTGCCGGGTATTATTGAAGGCGCCGCCGAAGGCCGCGGCCTGGGGCACCGTTTTTTACGCCATATTGAACGCAACAGCGTACTGCTGTTTTTAATTCCGGCCGACAGCCCCGACCACAAAAAAGAATTTCAGATTCTGGTAAAAGAACTGGAAGCCTACAACCCCGAACTGCTGCAAAAAAACTTTGTAATTGCCATCAGCAAAAGCGATTTACTGGATGCCGAACTTCAGGAAGCCATTGAAAAAGAATTGCCCAAGGAAATACCCCACGTGTTTATTTCGGCCGTAACCGGGGCCGGACTGGAACAACTGAAAGACCTGTTGTGGCAGCAACTGCATGCACCGCACTAAAACCTTACCG
Organism: Lacibacter sp.; assembly: GCA_046297415.1. Taxonomy (GTDB): domain Bacteria; phylum Bacteroidota; class Bacteroidia; order Chitinophagales; family Chitinophagaceae; genus Lacibacter. Next base: position 22,494 of record JBKBIL010000002.1, on the reverse strand, counting down.
CTGCAAACATTCGTACGGCAGTTGCTGCAGCAATGCCTGCACCTTCTTTTTGCTCCTGCCGGCCTGGCGGCCCTGGCAATGGTGCTGGAGATGAGCGCACTTCACTACTGCGGTGTTCTAACGTTGTGGAAGCCTCCGGGGCTCGGCAATACAACAACGGCCCTTTGGCACAGCTTTGTTTTTACGTCTTTTTGGAGTGTGGGATTTTGGCTGCAGGCACAACGCCCCAACGCAGGCGTATTGCTGCTGCCACCCGTGCTGTTTGCCGCCAAAATGCATTTGCCAGTAGCGCTGCTGCAACTTGCCGGATACGGCACCGCAAGCACCGGCTACAGCCTGGTGTTTCAATGGCTGGCGGGTTCGCTGTTTTTGTTATCCGCTATTTTTCTGCTGCGCAAACAGCAGGCCAACAAACAGAACCATTTGCCGGGCCTGGAAGCAAAGCCGGCTTTGAAATTTTCGCTTTTGTTATTGCTGAGCATTGTGCCTCCGGCAGTAGTTGCAGCGGCAACAGAAAACTTTAGGCCGCTTTATCCGCGTTATCAACTACTGGGCCCAACCGCAACGATTGGACAAATTGCAGTATTTGAAACCGCATACCTGCTCGATTTGTTAAGCATGGAATTGTTTTTTCGGGGCCTGCTGGTCATGGGCCTACCCCGTCGGCTGCAGACATACAGCATTTTGCCGATGGCGCTGTTTTACTTTGCCATACACCTGGGCAAGCCCCTGCCCGAAGCCTTCAGCAGTTTTTACGGCGGTGTGCTGCTGGGAGTTATTGCCCTGCGTACGGGCAGTATATGGTACGGCTGGCTGGCGCACGCAGCCCTGGCCCTGCTGGTAGAAGTGTGCACAAAAGCATTGCCGTAAACCGGTTGTTTAACACATTGCTTACCTGCATTTACGTACTTTTAGCCAAACGTATCAAACCATGCGTGCTTTTGTAAGTTTTGTACTGCTGCTGTTTGTTATCTGCTGCAGCACGGCATACGGCCAAACGGTTCGTGCATTACGAAAAGTGATTGAGCTTAAAATGCCATCGGGCCCCGGTAACAACGGCGGCACCGTTGCCCAAAACGGCAAAAACCGCTTTTATTATGCCACCATTGCCGGCATGAAAAACTACAGCATGGCTTTTTTTAACGGCGCCGGACAAATGGTTTCGCCGCCCGACCTGGCCCTGCTCGAAGATGTGCGGGGGCTGTGGTACCAACCCGCCGCCAAAACCTTTCATGCCAACGGCTATGGCAGCAGCGGCTGGTACAGTTACGTACTGGATGATGCCGGCATACCGTACGATATTAAACCGCTGTTCAGCGGGCAACGGCAACCTTTTCCGCAATCGGTGGCCGCATACAACGTACGGGAAAACGTTGTGTATTTTCTCAAAGGAGCGGCCGTGGTGGCCTACGATGCCGCAACCGGTAACGAAATACCCGAAAAAATGAAAGTGCTGCGCATTGGCTGGGGCCGCAAAACCCCGCCTCCGCCCGATACCCCCATCGACACTTTTGCCATATCGCCGCAGCACAACTCCACCACCGTTATTTTTACCGGTATTGGCAATGCCGAGTTTGGCTTGTTGAATGTAAAAACCCGGGAAGTGGAATTGTACAGCGGTGCCGACGGACTAATGAGCCAGCGCCTGCAACTGCCCCCCGAAGCACCGGTGCGGGATAAACTCAATTTTGCTTTTTGCAACAATATTTACTGGCTATACGATAAAAGCAGCCGCACCTGGCTGGGCTACCGGTAAATGCACAGGTGTTGATAACTGGCACCGCACGGTTTGCCCTGCCGTGTTTTTATTTGCACCATGCAACAATGCCTGTTTTGCGGCCACATGGTAACGCTGGTACACGTGCACGGCCACTACCAGTGCCCGGTATGCCATATCAATGCACTGCCCTGCTGCGATGGCGATAATTGCGATACCAACCTGCTGCTGAAAACCATGCCCGTAACGCCCGTTCGGGAAAAAAAACCGGCTGCTGGCACCGAAAATAAACCGTCCTGCTGATACCGGATGGTCCACCCTTGCAGCAACGCACAGCGCCTTGCAAAAACCGGTAGCGTTGGTACACATCCCTCCTTTTTCCGGGCATTTTAACGTACGTTTGTTGCTACTAAACAGAAGATTTATGAAACGATTACTTGTACTGCTCGTACTGCTGGTTTCGTTGCAGCAGGTGCGGGCCGACGAAGGCATGTGGCTGCCGCATTTGCTGGGGCAGCAGGTGTATGCCGAAATGCAACGCAAGGGCCTGAAACTCACGCCCGAGCAATTGTACAACATCAACAAGGCTTCGCTTAAAGACGCCATCGTTATTTTTGGCGGCGGCTGCACGGGCGAAGTGGTAAGCGATAAGGGCCTTATTTTCACCAACCACCATTGCGGCTACGGCGCCATTGCTGCGGCCTCATCGGTTACCAACAACTATCTCAAAGACGGCTTTTATGCCAATACCCTCAGCGATGAAATTCGCACCAACCTGTCGGTACAATTTCTGCTGCGCATTGAAGATGTAACCAAAGAAGTGCTCGACTCGTTAGGCAACCTCATGGGAACGGCACGGGTGGAAAAACAAAACCGCGTGCTGGCTGCCATCAACGAACGCTATTCCCGTCCGGACGAAAGCATTGAAGCACGGGTTAGTCCGCTGTTTAAAGGCAATCAGTTTCTGGTGTTCATATACCAGCGTTTTAAAGATGTGCGGCTGGTAGGCACGCCGCCCGAAAGCGTAGGCAAGTTTGGCGGCGATACCGACAACTGGGAATGGCCCCGCCACACCGGCGATTTTGCCATCTTTCGTGTATATGCTTCGCCCGACGGCAAACCGGCCGATTACAGTACCGCTAACGTTCCCTACAAACCCAAATGGTTTTTACCCATTTCGCTGAAAGGCGTGAAAGATGGCGACTTTTCGATGATTTGGGGCTACCCCGGCAGCACCAACCGGTACGAAACCTCGCTGGGCGTACAACTGGCCACCGGCATCAACAACCCCACGTTGGTTAAGCTGCGGGATGTACGGCTGAAACACATGTTTGCCGAAATGCAGAAGGACCCGGCCATTAAACTGCAACTGGCCAGCAGCTATGCCTCCATTGCCAACTACTGGAAGTTTTACGACGGCGAAACCAAACAGCTGCAGAAATACGACGTGTATGGCCAAAAGAAAAAAGCCGAAGCCGCGTTTCAGAAATGGGCCGCCGATAAGCCCATGTACGCCGCCTTCTTTCCCGAATGGGAAAAAGTTTATGCCGCCTGGACACCCTATGCCAAACACCGGGTGTACATGAACGAAGGCATTTACGGTTCGCCCCTTATTGCCTTTGCCGCCAGCCTGCTGCAGGTAGAAGCCGCGCTGGCCAAGCCCAACGCCGGTGCCGAAGAGGTACGCAAGGCCATTGCCGCCGCTACAACGGCACGTAAGAATTTTTTGGAAGGGCACAACGCCGCAAGCGACCGTAACATTTTGGCCTCCATACTGCCCATGTACATGAAAGACGTGCCGAAAGACCAGCACCCCATCGGCTTCTTTGAAACCGTGAAGGGCAGCTACGGCGATTTGAATGACGATGCCACCTGGAAAAAATACGCGGCCGACGTGTTTGCCAAAACCATGATTTTGGATGAAGCCCGCTGGGAACGCTTTACCAAAAATCCCGATGCGGTGGCCCTGCAGGAAGACCCCGCTTTCTTTATTGCCAGCGCCTTCACCAAAAACTGGAACAGCAAGTTTTTAAGCCGCTTTCAGGAGTTCAACACCAAAAACAACGACCTGGGCCGCTTGTATTTAAAAGGCATTATGGAAATGGATCCCGCCGCGGCCAAAAAAATGTACCCCGATGCCACCTTTACCATGCGGGTATCGTACGGCAATGTTAAAAGCTATATCCCCCGCGACGCGGTGCGGTACGATTACGTTACCACCTCAAAGGGATTGCTGGAAAAATATGTACCCGGCGATTATGAATTTGACCTGCCCGAAAAGCAAATAGAACTGCTGAAGAAACGCGACTTTGGACCCTATGCCGACCCCATCCGCAAAGACCTGGTGATTGGCTTTATTACCACCAACGACATTACCGGCGGCAACAGCGGCTCGCCGGTATTGGATGCCAACGGCCACCTCATTGGCCTGGCATTCGACGGCAACTACGAAGCGCTGAGCCATAAAATCGCGTTCGATAAAGACCTGAACCGTACCATTTGTGTGGACATCCGTTATGTACTGTGGTGTATCGACAAACTGGGCGGCGCCGGCCACCTGATAAAAGAACTGAAACTGATACGGCAGTAACCCTTTTGTTGATACGATTACAAATCGCACCGGGCCGGTACCCGGTGCGATTATTTTTGCATGTCGGATGTGGGTTGATTATTGATTAATGTGAACTGATTATTGGGCTCGCTCACACTTACACACCCTGCGCTATCCAGCGATACTCCTTTCGCTGCGGTTGGCCTCACGGCAAATTACAAATTCCGCTTCCGGCTTTTCAAAAGATTACGCTGGCAGCCGGCACTGCATTTGCGGAGGTAACGTTTCAACTGCAAGTTTGCTTCGTGCCACTTCGTGCCTTCGAGCCTTTGTGGTTCAACCATTGTCAATAGAGCATCTGCCGAACTTCAATGCCTTCATTATGCCTCCTTAAAGGCCGCCGGATAGGTATTACGGGCCTCCCGGTACAGCGAACGCATAAACGCACCATAAGAAAGCACACTCAGAACGGCCAGCACAAACAATACCGTAAGCAGCAATACCGGACTCCACCAACCCGTTGCAGCCTCCCAATTATACTTTTTACCGAAAACTACGATGTAAAAATAGGCTTGCCAGAACGCCAGGAGGAAAAAGGGTCCCGAAACACCATCTACCAGCAATAGTTGCTCCTGCTGTTGTTTTCGATATTGCTGCAGGCGCCGCACCAACCTGTAGTTGAGCACTTGCAGCACTACGAACAATATTGCGGATGCCGGCAGCAAATAAGCTTCCGGCAGCAGTTGCAATACGGTATAAAGGGCCGTAAAAAGAAAGAGTGTGAAAGCAACTTTCGGCCAGGTGAAATACGCCCAAAAGAAGCGCCGCCTGATTTTACCGTTACGTTTTTGCATTTGTGCGGTACGTTCGGCAACTATTTTGGCAAAGCCGCTGTAGCCAAACCCTTTGTACACGGCATCGAGCGCCTGCTCAAAACTAAGTCCCGGCTGTTGCCGCATCTTTTCTTCAATACCTGTTGCCAGATGGTCAACCAGCTCGGTTTGCAGGTCGTAATACGGTACATAGTGCTTCTTGCAAAATTTATACAGGCTTTCAATTTGCGCAGGGGTAATCAAAGGTGGGTGCATCGTTTAACTTTTTTGGGGTTGCAGTAACAGCAACAGCACATTCGAAAAGTTATGCAGGCTTTCAATAGCAGTCTGAGTTTGCTTTTTTCCCTTGCGGGTAAGGCGGTAGTATTTACGCAGGCGGTTATCGGCCATTTCCTGCTCGGCTTCAATTACGCCGTCGGCCTCCAGCCGGTGCAGCAGCGGGTACAAGGCCCCTTCGGTAATAGTGAGCTCGCCTGCCGTAAGCTGTTTGATTTTCTGGGTGATTTCATAGCCGTACATTCGCCCCCCTTCGTGCAGCAACTTCAGCACCAGCGGCTCCAGCAATCCCTTGATGTATTTAGCTTGCTCCATACAGCTAAAATAACAAATACCTAAGATACTTAGGTATGCGGCACTTTAAAATTTTGCCGCATTTTTTATTGTCTTGCCGCAGCCTTGCTATATTTATCACCATATGAACACCCGCATTGCACAAATCGACATTTTTCAGCTATCCATACCCCTGCACCAGCCCTTTGTAATTTCATTGGGTCCGCAGTACGATGCCGCTAATGTTTTCATACGCATTACCACTCAAAACGGCCTGGTAGGTTGGGGCGAGTGCAGTCCGTACATGAGCATCAACGGCGAAAGCATGGAAACCTGCGCCATCGTGGGCCGCTACCTGGCGCAGGCCCTTGCAGGCAAGGATGCCACCGATATAGCTGGCTGCACCCATGCCATGAACCGGGTTATCACCCGCAACGAAAGCATTAAAAGCGCTTTTGACATGGCGCTGTACGACATTGCGGCACAGGCAGCCAACCTGCCCCTGTACCGGTTTTTAGGCGGCACCGCAAAACGCACCATCGCTACGGATATGACGGTGGGCCTAGGCAGTGCCGAAAAAATGGCGGCCGAAGCGGCCACCTACCGGCAACAGGGTTTCCCTTCCATTAAAGTAAAACTGGGTACCACCACCGAAGCCGATGTGGAGCGTATTGCCGCCATTCGGCAGGCCATTGGCCCGCACCACCCCCTGCGTATTGATGCCAACCAGGGCTGGGATGTGCCCACCGCCATTGCCACCCTGCAGGCACTGGGCGCTTATAATATTGAGCACTGCGAAGAACCCATAGCCAAATGGAATTTTTTAGACCTGCCCGAAGTACGGCGCCAGAGCCCCATCAAAATCATGGCCGATGAAAGCTGCTTTGACCCGCACGATGCCCGCAACCTGGCCCGGCTGCAGGCCGTAGATTACTTCAACATCAAACTCGGGAAAAGCGGGGGCATTTACAATGCGCTGGAAATCATTGATGTAGCAACAGAAAACAATATCGGCCTGCAGGTGGGCTGCTTTATGGAAACCCGGCTGGGCATAACCGCCCTGGTGCACCTGGCGCTCAGCAGCAACCGCATTGTGCACTACGACCTGGATACGCCCCTGCTGCTGAAAGAAGACCCCGTTGCCGGAGGCATGGTTTTTGGGCCTAACGGCACGGTAACCATTGACGATACACCTGGCATAGGGGCCGGCCTGCTACCCAAATACCAGCAGCGGGCTGTTTGCTGGAGTTGTAAGATGTAGCTTGTGCGATTATATTAAGCCGAATGTTCGCTGCGAAATGCTTTGTAACCTTAGTGGAAACCCGGTGCCCCTTGTGGTAAACGATTCGCAGAACCACAAGGCCCACGTAGCAGCTGCACCAAGTGCACAAAGAGACTATTCATGCATCACCTGCCGGCTGAAATAACAGCCAAAAATGAAAGACTACAGCAGACACTGTGATATATAGAAAATAGTATTTGATTATAAAGCGTAACTGACTAAAATGAATAAACAAGAAATTATGATACTCACCACCACTCCCACTATTGAAGGACGCCCCATTCAGCAATACCTGGGCGTTGTAACGGCCGAAACCATCATCGGTGCCAATTTCATCAAAGACATCTTTGCCGGCTTACGTGATATCGTTGGCGGCCGCAGCAGAACGTATGAAAAAGTAATTGAAAAAGCCCGCACGGCCGCCTTGCAGGAGCTGCAGCAAAAAGCCCAACGGTTCGGCGCCAACGCCGTGGTGGGCATCGACCTCGATTTTGAAACCGTAGGTAGCGGCGGCAGCATGCTGATGGTGGTAGCCACGGGCACGGCGGTGCATGTGTAGGTTTTGTTGTTGATGACTATAAATTGATTACTGATTATTGCGCAGCCAATTTATATTCTCAAACAGTTTCTGCTTGGGCTTCCTGTAAAGCGGGCCAAATATTTTGTAGCGTATAAAAATCGCGGAAAAATTACACGGCAGCAGAATCGGGTTTTGGATCGTAAGCAAAACAGGTATCTCAATTGCTGATCTCCTGTTCACCCATCCGTTACCGCAATTTAAGCCCAATCAAGAAACAAATACCCTCCTCCGCATCTACCCGCCGCCGGGGCTTGCAACCACCGGCGGGGGAAAGTATCATCATACAAAAACCCAACACCCCGAATAGCCCGGAATGTTGGGTTCAAAAAACAATTTTCGTTCCTAACCTGTAATGCAACACATCCTGCTTGCAGCCTCCCACCCATAACACATAATCCGTAACCTCAAACCTTCAACCTGAAACCTTCAACCTTCAACCTTTAACCTCAAACACCCCACCCATAACACATAATCCGTAACCTCAAACCTTTAACCTCCACAACTACGCCTGTGCTGCCTGCTGCTTGGCGGCCCGCTTACGGTCTTCTTCGTTCAGCAGCACTTTACGCATGCGTATAAAGTTGGGCGTTACCTCAATACACTCGTCAAATTCAATGTATTCCATACATTCTTCCAGCGTCATCAGTATTTTGGGGGCAATATTGGTGGCCGCATCGCTGCCGCTGGCCCGCATGTTGGTAAGTTTTTTGCCTTCAATAACGTTTACTACCAGGTCGCCGGGCTTTACGTGTTCGGCAATTATCTGGCCGGCATATACTTCTTCGCCGGGGTCAATAAAAAAGCGGCCGCGGTCTTGCAACTTGTCAATAGCATACGCCGTTGCAATACCGGCCTGCTTCGCCAACAGCACCCCGTTGTTGCGGCCGGGTATGGGGCCCTTCCAGGGTTTGTATTCGCTGAAGCGGTGGGCCATAACGGCCTCGCCGGTAGTAGCGGTAAGCATTTGGGTACGTAGGCCAATAAGGCCCCGGCTGGGAATTTCGAACTCAAGGTGTTGCATTTCGCCCTTGGTTTCCATCACCAGCAATTCGCCCTTGCGGCGGGTTACCAGGTCAATTACCTTGCTGGCAAACTCTTGGGGCACATCTACCACCAGCGTTTCGTAAGGCTCGTATTTTTTGCCATCCACCATTTTGGTAATTACCTGCGGCTGGCCCACGGTAAGTTCGTAACCTTCGCGGCGCATGGTTTCAATAAGCACACCTAGGTGTAAAATGCCGCGGCCATATACCACAAAACTTTCGCCGCCGGGGCTGTCTTCTACCCGCAGTGCCAGATTTTTTTCGGTTTCTTTCATCAGCCGGTCGCGTAAGTGGCGGCTGGTAACAAACTTACCGTCGCGGCCGTAAAACGGCGAGTTGTTGATGCTGAACAGCATGTTCATGGTAGGCTCATCCACACTAATTACGGGCAAGGCTTCGGGGTTTTCGGCATCGGCAATGGTATCGCCAATATTAAAATCTTCCAGCCCTACCACAGCACACAGGTCGCCTGCCTGCACGGCCGTTACCTTTTTCTTGCCCATGCCTTCAAACACGTACAACTCTTTTACCCGGGCTTTTTTGTGGGTACCGTCGGTTTGTACCAAGGTAACAAACTGCCCTTCGGCAATGGCGCCGCGGCTAACCTTGCCAATGGCAATGCGGCCCAGAAACGACGAATAGTCGAGCGAGGTAATTTGCAGCTGCAGGTTGCCTTCGGTTATGCGGGGGGGTGGTACATGTTCCAAAATACCATCCAGCAGGGGATTGATGTTGTCAGTTGGCGTTAACGAGTTGTTGAACCAGCCGTTTTTGCCGCTGCCGTAGAAGGTCGGAAAATCCAGTTGTTCTTCGGTGGCATCGAGGTTAAAAAACAGGTCAAACACCGCATCGTGCACCTCTTCGGGCCTGCAGTTGGGCTTATCTACCTTGTTAATTACCACAATGGGCTTCAGGTTCAGTTGCAGGGCTTTTTGCAGTACAAAGCGGGTTTGCGGCATGGGGCCTTCAAACGCATCTACCAGCAACAGCACCCCGTCGGCCATTTTCAGCACCCGTTCCACTTCGCCTCCAAAGTCGGCGTGGCCGGGCGTGTCAATCACATTAATTTTCACCCCTTTATACACTACGGCGGCGTTTTTCGAAAAAATGGTAATGCCCCGTTCCCGTTCCAGGTCGTTGCTGTCCATAATCAGTTCGCCGGTTTCCTGGTTGTCGCGAAACACCTTGGTGGCATGTAAAATTTTATCCACCAGGGTGGTTTTTCCGTGGTCAACGTGGGCAATAATGGCAATATTGCGAATGTGTTGTGCGGCTTGCGTGGCGGTTAAACTGCTCATAAAAATTACGAAAGCCCCATTTACGGCCGGGGCTTTGCGGCCGCAAAGGTACAACATTCGGGGCGGCAGGGCAAACAAAAAACCGTGAGGTTACATGGCCCCGTGCCGATGGTTGCCGCAGCAGCAGCACCTTTGTTACAAAAGGGTTATTCACACCATCCATTTTCGTACGCCTTTATCAAAAATTACCCGCAGCAAGCGAGGTGCCGGCGTGGTGTGGGGCTGTGAACCGTTGTACCCGGCCGAGCTGTGGTTCCGCCCCTCCGCTCTTCGGTACGCCGCGCCGTTGGCGGGCGCACACCGCTGCGGGGACGGCAGCCCGTGAGCAGTGTACCACTATGCCACAAAAAATCAGCAACCAACCCTTTTGTTGCTATACAATTACCCTTTTGCTGCAATACAAAATGTAAATTAAATTACAGCTACAGCGCATGCCAACAGCACCCATGGCTGCCACATCTGCTATCAAATTATAACAAAACATTACCGATACTTGCCCAAATGGTACAACGACACAACCGATACGCCCATGACCGAAAAACAATCCCCGGCCGGCAAAACAATTGAAATGCGGTACAGCCTAGTTACCCACAACAACCTTCCGTTTATTGAAGTGCGCTTTGCCTACAACGCACAACTGAACCAACGCGTACGCAGCCTTACGGGCGCCCGCTGGAGCCGTACCCGCCGCGCCTGGCTGCTGCCCGATACGCCCGAAAACCGACTACAGTACGGTTTACAAAATGCAACAACCGTTACGCTGCATACAGCCCCGTTGGTACCACCTCCTCCGGCCAATTCCCCTACCCCGCCGCCCGAAGCACCGGCCGGCCTGTTGCCCGAAAACAGGCAGCAATACGAAAAATACGTACAGCATTTGCAACTGAAAGGGTACAGCCCGGCAACCATCAAAACCTACCGCAACGAGTTTATGCAACTGCTCAAATACCTGGGCGCCACACCGGTGCAACAGTGTACCCCCGAGCAGTTACGGCAATATATGCTGCACATACTACAAAACGAAAAATTGAGCGAACACACCGCCCACAGCCGGTTGAACGCGTTTAAATTTTACTTTGAAAAAATGCTGGGCCACGAACGATTTTTTTGGGAAATACCCCGGCCCAAAAAGCCCCTGCAGTTACCCCGTTTGTTAAACGAGCAGGAGCTGGCCGCCCTGTTTAATGCCCTCAGCAACAAAAAACACAAAGCCATGTTGTTTACGGCATACAGCGCCGGCTTGCGGGTAAGCGAAATTGTGCGGCTGAAGCTGAGCGACATAGACAGCCAACGCATGCAAATTTTTGTAGCGCGGGCCAAGGGAAAAAAAGACCGGTATGTAAACCTAAGCCCCGTTTTGCTCGACATTTTGCGGCAGTACATTAAAGAATACAAACCGCGTCCAAAAGTGTACCTGTTTGAGTCGGAGCAAACCGGCACAGCCTACCCCACCCGCACGGTTCAGCAAATATTTATGAATGCCCGTAATAAAGCCGGAATTGCCAAAGAGGTAGGCATCCACAGCCTGCGCCATAGTTTTGCCACACATTTGTTGGACAAAGGCACCGATATCCGGTACATAAAAGAATTGCTGGGCCACTTTAACATCAAAACCACCGAGCGGTACTTGCATGTAAGCAAGCAGCAATTGGTAAACATTGTTAGTCCGCTCGACGATTTGATGCGCAAAGGCGGTGTGGAATGGTAAGCCTCCCAACCCAAATCAGCTACCTTACCATGTAACACTCGTTTATACCCGTTTAACACGGTTGCGATTGCCCTAACGACAATTTATATTACATAACATTAATGCATTGATTTACAGGAGTTCAAAATTTGGAAATTTGGAAATTAGTTGCGTATATTTATGTGTTAGCAGGCATTATAAAAGACGAGACCAATGGAAAAAATAGAATATAGCGACTTAAATAAATTTCTCGTTTCAGTAGGAGTTGCCTTGATGACAATTTCTATTTTAATAGTTTGGCTCTTTTTTAGAGAACCATTTGATTTACTAATAGAACAAAAGACTTTAGGCAACTTAACCGAGACAGCAAAAACAATTATTGTTTCTCGACAAGGACAAGTAAGTCATTTATTATGCATTATTCCTTGGGTTGCATTAGTTCTATTCCTGCTAGGCTTGACAAGTTTAATTATTGGACTTATTCGTTGGTTAAAAAAGCAAAGGCTACTTGACGAAAGGGACGAACTCACAAACAAAAAACTACAAAAGGAATTAGAGAAATTGTCCGAAAAAGAAGTGGTTAACAAAGCAGAAACAGAATATAAACAGACAGTTGATGAACAAGCCCAACCGACCGAACCCAAGACAGAAGCAAGTGCTAAAGAACAATTTGTAAAATCCTATTTACAAGTCGAGCAGACAATTTCCGATAAATTAAAACTCTTCTTTTCGGACAAGTATCGTGTTTTGACAAATTATCGCTTGAAACATTTTGAGTATGACATAATACTTAATTCACCACTCAAACTTGACTCTGACAAAATCATTGAAATTAAATACTACCCTAACGGAGTTACTTCTCAATACATTAGAGAAACTTTAATTAGAATGGAAATTGCTAAAGGTTTTTATCAGGAAACAATGCAGAAACCTGTAAAACCTGTTCTAATTATTGTTCTTCCTGAAAATAAATACAATCTGTTTGAAATCGCAAAACTTAAAGAAACAACAAGACAACTTAAACACATAAAACTTGACAATTTATCACTGCAATTTATATCACAAAATAAACTTAACGACTTGACAAAAGAATGGTTGACAAGCATAATCGAAGAAGAATAACGCCTGCTAACACGGGTTTTGCGTCAGGCGGGGTGACGTGCAAACTTGGAGCTTTGTGCTTCTATTCAAGCTCAGTGCTGGTTGACAGTTTTGTGCTCCGAAACCCGCCCGAACGCAAAGCCCGAAACCGTTGCCTGCTATTTTTCAGGACGACACAGAAACTTCAAAAATTAAAAAATAAACAATAACAATTCTATGAGACATTTTTTTATCGCTTTATTCATTTTGGTTGGGACAACTTCTTTTGGACAGACATCAACACAAATTGACTCTTTGACTTTTTGCTTTACGAAATATAAAGTGCCGACAGGTTGCACTGCAGAATCAGAATATCAAGTTAAGTGTGATAACTATTCAATTGTTTGGCTTTATATGAACGACCAAATGTTACAAATTATGCCCGACCAATTTGTTAATCAAATGGCAGGACAAATGAAAAAATTTAAGAAAGAACCAATCACTTGTTACCTACTTGACAAAGAAGTTAAAGGCTATAAAATTAGTTTTAAAAAAGACAAAGGAACAGGTTATCAAATTATTGCTTATGGGGTTGCAAATGGACAACCAGTTTTAGTTCAACTTGCACTTGACAATGAACCAAAAACTAATGAAGACATTCCAAGTTTTCCGAGACAAATCATCCGTTTAACAAAATAAAACAGCAGGCAACATGGGTATTGCTGCAAGTGTGGCTTGACGTTGTAATCTTCGGCTGCAGTTCGCTATCAGCAGCGGTTTCGGCGGACGGAATTCTGTTGGGCTTTTAGTTTTTATCTCGTACTTTTAAATCTTTATTGAGCAGCAGTTCCGGGCAGGACAAGCAATGAATTCCACACCTGCAGCAATACCTGTTCGTTAGCTGCAAGCGTAATGAACCGACACCGCAACAAAAAACTTTAATTTTGACAAATGACAAATAAAGAAATCAAACAGAAAATTTTAGACGAAATTTCAAAGACTGAAAAACTCATCATCGAATATCAGGAAATGACCAAACCTGTGACTCCTGACGTTGCAATCGGACGAATTTCAAGAATGGACGCCATCAATAATAAAGCCGTAACAGAATCAGCTTTAAGACAAGCTCAAGAGAAATTAAACAAGCTGAATTATGTGCTTTCTAAAATTGGAAGCGAAGACTTCGGAATTTGTATGAAATGTAAAACTCAAATTCCAGTTGGCCGAATTTTAATCAGACCAGAAAGTATGTATTGTGTTAATTGCGCAAAATAAAAAGGGCGGATAAACCGCCCTTTCAATATTACAACTCATTTGTAACAACTTTATAAGTTGGGTCTTCCATCACGTTGACATCAATAATGCTATCAGCATTCTTTAATAGCTTTCTACAGTCTGGACTTAAGTGTTTCAAATGAATTTTCTTGCCAACTTTATGATAGCGTTCAGTTATTTTATTCAAGGCTTCAATGGCAGACATATCTACTACACGACTTTCAGCAAAATCAATAATAACTTCATTTGGGTCGTTTAACACATCAAATTTCTCATTGAATGCAGTAGTCGAACCAAAGAAAAGAGGGCCATAAATTTCATAATGCTTAACTCCGTTTTCGTCAACATATTTTCTAGCTCTAATTCGTTTAGCATTATCCCAAGCAAAAACTAAAGCAGCGATAATTACTCCGATAATTACAGCCAAAGCAAGATTGTGTAAAATTACAGTTACCAAAGTAACCATTACCATCACCAAAATATCTGACTTGGGCATTTTGGTAAACGTTTTCAAACTTGCCCATTCAAAAGTTCCGATTGCAACCATAATCATCAAACCAGTTAACGCAGCCATTGGCACTTTCTCAATAAGTCCTGAACCGAACATAATAAAAACCAGAAGCATAATTGCAGCAACAATACCCGACAATCTTGCTCTTGAACCTGACGAAATATTTATAAGACTTTGACCAATCATTGCACAACCACCCATCCCAGAAAATACTCCTGACAAAATATTTGCTGCACCTTGGGCAATAGCTTCTTTATTGCCACGTCCACGAGTTTCGGTAATTTCATCAACAATGTTTAAAGTCAATAAACTTTCAATCAAACCAACGCCTGCAACAATTGCAGCATAAGGGAAAATCAACATCAATGTTTCTAAATTAAAAGGCACGCTTGGGATATGAAAAGGTGGAAAACCACCTTTAATGGAAGCAATGTCCCCAACTGTTTTTGTGTCTATTCCAAAATAGACAACAATACCGAAAATAACTATTATAGCAGTTAACGAAGCAGGAACAACTTTTGTAAGTTTTGGTAAACCCCAAATAATAAACATTGTTAACAATACAAGTCCAAGCAAAACATATAATGCAGAACCTGTAAGCCAATTTCCAGACATATCTTTAAATTGGTCAAGCTGCGACATAAAAATGATAATTGCCAAACCATTGACAAATCCGAAAATTACAGGATGGGGTACTAACCGAATTAATTTCCCTAAACGTAAAAATCCAGCGGACATTTGAATTATTCCTGCAAGTATTACCGTAGCAAAGACATATTCTACACCGTGACTTTTTGCTAAAGCCACAATAACGACAGCAATTGCACCGGTTGCACCAGAAATCATTCCCGGACGCCCGCCAAAAATGGACGTAACCAAACCAACAACGAATGCAGCATACAAACCAGTCAAAGGCGACAAGCCAGCAATTAAAGCAAAAGCAACCGCTTCAGGCACAAGAGCAAGGGCAACGGTTAAACCCGACAAGACTTCAGTTTTGTAGTCGACTTTTTGCGACAAATCAAATAGATTAAAATATTTTTTCATTCAAATTTTTATAATAGTTTAATCTTAACGGAATTTAAAGACTCCGAGAAAGACAAATCAATAATACACTTGAAAAACGCCCTACTTCAGGGTGGAGTAACTTTGGGAAGATTATATGTAGGTACCTTGATTTTCATAATCGGGCGCGAAAGTAAGATTTTAAACTTATAAAACAAACTTAAAAGACAATTAAAAATATCTATGATGACTAAAGACTTGAACGCCAGCAGCTAACAGCACCTACACGCAAGTGGCGGTTCAGTGGTTAAATCAAGCTTAGTACTTCTATCAAAGTTCGTGCTTGGTTGACAGTGAATCGCTCCGAAATCGCCACCTGCGTGTAGCTGCAAACCGTTAGCAGCAACCTCCTTCAAAATTTATTTTCCCTCCGTTCGGCTGTAGTGCACCGGCAGCTGCACTTCATCTGTTGTTCATCTATCGGCTTTAGGTGGCGGAGCTGTTGCAGGGCGACACCTGTTGCTGCTGCCAGACACATTTCGCGGTTGCGGGCCGACTGCCCGGCTTTTGTTCTTTGTTCGGCATGACGATGTGCTGCAGAGCAGTGTTCGGCAACGGTGGGTAACTGCATTTTTATGTGGCAGGTAGCCCTGGTCGGCTTCGGTTCTCTGTTCAGCTTTTTTGGAGCCGGTTTATGGGGACAGTTTGTTCAAGGGCGACAGTTGACACTTGTTGGGGTTGCTGCGGGACTGCGCTATTCCGCTCTACACCGCTGCCCGGCTAAGGCGACACCGGTTCACTAAATTGCGGCTGCTGCTAACAGCAGCTTGGCTGCAGTCGGGGGGACAAGTGCTCATCTTCAGCTGCACCTTACTATCGGCTTTGGTTCCGGCCGGACGTTGTACGTTCAACTGTTTGTTTGTAATTTCAACGGCAGAATGGCTATGCACCAACAGCTCCGGCAGCGGCCTTCCAAATGCCCGCCCGACCGCCAAGCTGCAAGCCGTTAGCTGCAAGGCTTCCGGAGCGGTGCAACAGCTTGACGGAGTAACAAAAAGACACTGAATTACTGTCCTCTTTTCAGACTATTTCGGCTGACTTTGATGTAGATTTTTAGAGTTGTATTTTCTATTTCAGTTCGGTTTCGGAGGACAGTAATTCATTGTCTAAACGGACTTGTGAAACGGTCGGACAACTCCGAAAACTTTACAACTAACAATCAGATTGACAAATTGTATATCTTTAGAACATGAAAAAACAACATGATAAATTGATGACTGACCTGCAAAGACTCCTTGAAACGCAGGACTTTAAATCGGAAGATGATATTCGTAAATTTATGAACAGTATTGTTGGACAAAAAATCCCTTCGTTTCCGAAAGAGGCATTAAATTTAAAAGAGCAAGCACAGGACTTGGTATTTGATGCTTATGAACAGACACCAACAAAGGCGAAACTAACTATTGAGAGGGCATTACAACTCGACCCCGACTGCATTGAAGCATACGAATTTTTAGGTTCAATGGAAAGGACAGCAGAAATTGCAAGTCTATTTTATGAGAAAGGTATTGCTATTGGTAGACGAGTTTTTGGCGGCAAATATTTGGAGGAACACAAAGGAATGTTTTGGGGTTTTCATGAGACAAGACCATTTATGCGTTGCCTACAACATTACTCTGACTGTCTTTACACTATGGGAAAAGTTAGAGAGTGCGTTTCGATTTTAGAAGAAATGATTGAGCTAAATCCCAACGACAATCAGGGAGTGAGAGACCAATTATTACTATACTTAATTCAACTTGGCGAGAACAAGAAGTTTTTAAAATATTCCAAGATGTATGAGGAGGACAGTATGGCGTTTCCACTTTTTAACCGTGCTTTGTTTGCGTTCAAGACAGAAGGAGAAACAGAAAACTCTAACAAGCAACTTCTAAAAGCATTGAAGCAAAATAAGTTTGTAGCAAAACGACTTTTATCAAACAAACCAATTAAAGAGTTAGCAGACCATTACGGCTTTGGAGACGAAAATGAAGCGGACTATTACGCAAGCTTTGCACAACATATTTGGACTGAGACAAAAGGAGCAAGAGAATGGTTAAAGAAACACACAACAAAATCATGACGACACTAACCGACCAAGAAGTAGCCCAGCAGCTAACATCGGTTTTGCGTCAGGCGGGGTGACGTGCTTCTATTGACAATTTTGTGTATAATTGGAGTGCGGTTCTTCGTATTGAGTGTAGTGCTAAAAGCCCGCCCGAACGCAAAGCCGAAAAACGTTAGCAGCAACCTCCCTCAAAATTAATTTTCCCTCGGTTCGGCTGTAGTGCACCGGCAGCCGCACTTCATCATTTGTTCATCCTTCGGCTTTGGGTAGGCAGGCCGGTTGCAGGGCGTTACCTGTTGCTGCTGCCGGACAGTTTTCGTGGTTGCGGGCCGACTGCCCGGCTTTTGTTCTTTGCCCGGCATGACGATGTGCTGCAGAGCGCTGTTCGGCAACGGTGGGTAACTGCGTTTTTATGTGGCAGGTAGCCCTGGTCGGCTGTGGTTCCTTGCTCGGCTATTTGGTGCCGGTTTATGAGGACAGTCCGTTCACGGGCGACAGTGGACGCTTGTTGGGCCTGCTGCGGGACTGCACTGCTCCACACCGCACCGCTGCCCGGCTGGGGCGACACCGGTTCACTAAATTGCGGCTGCTGCTAACAGCAGCTTGGCTGCAGTCGGGGGGACAAGTGCTCATCTTCAGCTGCACCTTACTATCGGCTTTGGTTCCGGCCGGACGTTGTACGTTCGGCTGTTTGTTTGTAATTTCAGCGTCAGAAGGGCTATGCACCAACAGCTCCGGCAGCGGCCTTCCAAATGTCCGCCCGACCGCCAAGCTGCAAGCCGTTGGCAGAAATGCAAAACAGACACTATCGGTCAATTAGGGCTGACCACCCATAACTGTTGATGTTTTCTGCATTATTATTTAACGGTTAATATTCAAAACAAATGAACAAAACAAACATTTCACTCATTGCATTGACCCTTGCTATAATTATTGCCGTGGGTTGCAAAAAACAAGAACTTGACCAAATAGGTCAAAACCAAGAATTAAAGGTTGACCCAACCAAAATCCAGTATCAACCTCAAACTCCTTCCGAGAAAAAACTGGTCGAGAATCTTGGGAAACTTTCAGACATCCTCAAGATGGTCTACTTTGACAAGGCCAATCTCAATGTTGTAAACGCTGCTGTTTATGCGAAGGCCTACACTGATGAGTCCATTTTAATTAAGGACTTAATCTATCCTGAAACGAGTATCTTAAGAGCAAATAAGCGTTTCGCAAAGGCAGTTGGTAACCCTGCAGCAGTTCTTAGCAATTTTGCAACAGCATTTTGGGCCGAAGTAAGAAAAAAGGGCGACGCCGAATTTAACGGGTTTTTATCTTCTTTAAAACCTGACCCAAACAATTCGATTATCCTAAATGACTTCGGTAACTCATCGGGCGAAAGTGGAGTTAGTATTTACTTTCCCTATCACGATGAATTTATTGATGAAAACTACACAAATCCCCCTTCGGTAGTTAGTGTTATTGCAGCTACAGCAGATTCAGATGAAGGAATTGGTGAAATACCTATTTTTAATGCTATTGGTCAATTATCTGGATTTAACCAAGTGCTGATTAATGATGATTATGTATCAGCAAACCCCACTCATATTATTGGAGTGAATGGAATAGAACCATGGGATGAAGGTGGGGTTACAGTTATGAATGCCTATCCCCCTGGCGACCCAATTGATTTGCCCGGATTAACAAGGGAAATAAAACAGGTGCATATTGGTTCTGTAAAAATCCATGGCAAACAATATGATAAGTTGATTAGCTTTACTGGCAACGGTGGCGGTTCTGAAATCGTATTTACCCGTTCAGATGGTTTTTTAAAAGTATTAGATGGCCAAGTACAAGCGGACAATTTCTTTACCCCGCCAAAAACCGTAAGCAGAAAAAGTATTAGAGATAAAAAGTGGGTAGATTTTTCATATGAATGGGATGGTGATTGGGAAATTAATAACCACCGGCAGGTATTTGCCATTTATGAAGACGATACCAGAAATCAACAGGAAATTTCAGGTAAAATATCAACTACCCTAAAACTTTCTGATTTAATCACCCTTACAGTTGACCTAATTTCTTGGAAAGTAACCTTTAAAAGCGATGACCCAATTATTAAACAAGAAGAAATGAAAAGGGAATCCTTTTTTGTTCTTAATAGAATCAATCTAACTGGAGAAATGTACCAAGGATGGCCCGTGCGCGATAAAAATGGGCCTTTGAGTTATACATTAAATGACAGGACATATTATTAATCAAAAGGGGGGGGCAACTACCCCCCCCCTTATTTTTTTAAGCTATGATAATTATGCGGATAATTGAAATAATTTTTTTGGCATTTCTTTCATCTAAAACTTTTGCTCAAACAAGCAAAATTTCTTTAGAAGCCAACTACGGGATAAATGGCAATTTTTTTGTTGCAAATCGTGACGAACAAAGTGGCCCAACTGACAAAACATATTTCTATAAGAAGAATTTTATAGGAACAATTGGAGGTTTTGAGCTGACTTATAAAACAGGAATAAAGTCATCACTATTTATTGGTTATAACAGAAGCGTTAATGCATCGTCCAAGAATCATTTTGGTCAAATTAGTAATGTTGATATTTCCATACGGGACTTTACCTTAAGAGACATCAATAGTATCTTGCTGATAGGATACAGAAAGGGACTTTTTGATAAAAAATATAAAGGGTCATTTGAATTGGGGCCAGTATTAATGTATTCCGCTATACAGGATATTATGATTGAAAACTGGGACAATATCATTTTTATTGACGAATCAAACTTTAAAAACAGCCAATCAGTTGAAGGTGGGCTATTTGTGGGCTTCCAAATTGCAAGAAAAATTGACAATCACTTTGATATAGGTTTGCGCTTTAGGACTCATTATTTAATATCCGTTTCAAGCTTAGAAATGATAACCTTAACGCCTACATTAACCTATAGATTCTAATGCACATCTGCCAACATTGCATTTATGAAAGCACGGCTTAAAAAACTCGGCTGTTCGATAGCTTATAAATCAACATCTGTAAATAATGTCGGCTGACGGCACTAAGAATTCCGTGCCTTCATAAATGCTTTTCCGTTGGTAGCAATGGCAAATAGACACACCCTAATATTCAAAGTTTGAGATGAGATACCTTTCACTACTCTTATTCCTTTTTTTCGGACACAGTTCTTTTGGACAAGACAAAAATATTTTACAATATAAAAAGTACTTTGACCAAGAACTTAAACAATGGACAAAAAGCTTTAGCAATTTCAACCTCTCCGATTTCAAAGTTGAAGACACTTTACATTTTGACAATAATTATGAACAGGACTTCAATTCTTATAGAAAGTTTCTTTCAATCTACAAACCTATTATTACTTATTCAACTGATAGCTCTAAGTTCATTGACATTTACAGTTATCAAATAAATCTTGAAAAAAAGGGAGCATATTTCAAAGCAAATCCAGACATAGACCAAGCGGTTTTATTGTGTTATCCGAAAACAAAGTATTGGAATAGAATTTATTTTGGGACAAGTTCACAATGGATTGACGAAGTAATTTGGATTTCAAAAACGAAATTTATTTTAGTCGGTATCATTAAGTCAGAGGACGAAAAGAAGAAACCGCTTTTATTATTTGGTGACACAAATAAGCAGACACTTATAAAAATTATAAGCATTAATAAAAATAGTTTTCAAAACGACAAAGGTTATTCATCACCAAAGTTGAAGAAACTACATATAAAGGGACTGTAGAAGCCACATGCTACCAACATGGGGTTTTTCGCAAGTGTGGCTGGACGGAAGTACAATGAACAATTATGCAAATCTCAGCAGCGGTTCGGGCAGGACAAGCAACTTTCAACTTCAAATCTTATCTTCAACAAAACAATTTTATTCGGCATCGGTTCCCGGCAGACGGAATACTAATTCCACACCTGCAAAAAGCCCTTTACGTTAGCAGCAACCTCCTTCAAAATTTATTTTTCCTCCGTTCGGCTGTAGTGCACCGGTAGCTGCACTTCATCTTTTGCTTTTCCATCGGCTTTGGATAGGCAGGCCTCTTGCAGGGCGACGCCTGTTGCTGCTGCCAGACACATTTCGCCGTTGCGGGCCGACTGCCCGGCTGGGGTTCTTTGCCCGGCATGACCATGTGCTGCAGAACGCTGTTCGGCAACGGTGGGTAACTGTATTTTTGTGTGGCAGGTAGCCCTGGTCGGCTGTCGTTCCTTGGTCGGCTATTTGGTGCCGGTTTATGAGGACATGCCGTTCACGGGCGACAGTTAACGCTTGTTGGGCCTGCTGCAGGACAGCGCTGCTCCACCCTGCACCGCTGCCCGGCTAAGGCGACACCGGTTCACTAAATTGCGGCTGCTGCTAACAGCAGCTTGGCTGCAGTCGGGGGGACAAGTGCACATCTTCAGCTCCCCCTTACTATCAGCTGCAGTTCCGGCCGGACGTTGTACGTTCAACTCTTTGTTTGTAATTTCAGCGGCAGAATGGCTATGCACCAACAGCTCCGGCAGCGGCCTTCCAAATGCCCGCCCGACCGCCAAGCTGCAAGCCGTTAGCAGCAACCTCCTTCAAAATTTATTTTCCCTCCGTTCGGCTGCAGTGCACCGACAGCTGCTCTTCATCTTTTGCTCATCCATCGTCTTTGGGTAGGCAGGCCTGTTGCAGGGCGACGCCTGTTGCTGCTGCCAGACACATTTCGCCGTTGCGGGCCGACTGCCCGGCTGGGGTTCTTTGCCCGGCATGACCATGTGCTGCAGAACGCTGTTCGGCAACGGTGGGTAACATCGTTTTTGTGTGGCAGGTTGCCCTGGTCGGCTTCGGTTCTCTGTTCAGCTTTTATGGAGCCGGTTTATGGGGTAAGCTCCCCCAAAAACAGTACGGTTTAAAAGTAGACAAAAGTTTAACTTTAAACCATTAAAAGATGAAAAAGAGCACATTCAGTCCTGCCCAGATTGCAGGCATTCTCAAGGAGTT
>JBKBIL010000001.1:387975-824096 GCA_046297415.1 Lacibacter sp. | reverse complement strand
GGATACAACAATTTAGAAGGTGCCAAACAAGATTTGACTTTTATGACCAGAATTACCTAGGATTCGTTCAACTGGCATGTATGGTAATATTATTAAGAAACTACTTTTGAGATGAGCTCTAAAAAATAGCAGTACTATTATAACGTGAAATCAAAACCAATTGCCGCAGCGTTGTACACGCTCATCTTTTTGGCAACACCCGTTGTTACCGAAAGTCAGGCTGTGCAACAAACCAACGTCCGGCCCCGGCAATTGCATTATTTGTCTGTTGCATTTGCCAACCATCATGCCGCTTTTCCATTTTCGAGCTTCAGCCGGCTTGGTTCCGGCCCGCTGCATCCGGGTTTGGAAGCCGGAATTGGGTTTGCGTGGAACGTACGGCCGAAACATGACTGGTATCAGGATTTTCGGCTGGGGTATTTCTATCACCGCTACCTGCAGCATGGCATACCGCTGTACACGGCTATTGGTTATCGCTACAAATTTTCAAAAGCCTGGAATGCGCATGCCAGTTTGGGTGCGGGTTACCTGCACTCGATTCCTGCCGTTGAACGCTTTCGTTTGAACAGTAATGGCGAGTATGAAAAGGTGAATAACCTGGGCCGCATGCAGGGTATGGCGGCTTTCAACCTGGGAACAGGCTATAAGTTCAGGGCAGGAAAAACCAATGGCTGGGAAGTGTTTCTGGATTATCAGCAGCGTTTGCAGTTCCCGTTCGTTAAAAAGTATGCGCCGTTGTTTCCGTATAACAGTTTGCTGATTGGCATTAAAAAACCGATGCGGTTTGGCGCAAAAATGCAATGAAGGAAGGATACGGTTGATTGAATCTTTAAAATCAAATTTTATGCAACGCGTTGCGGGTGTGATGATATTGGTGGTTTTATTTTCTGCAGCTTGCCGCAAACCATACATTGAGCCGGGTACCATTACATCCAACACGGTACCCTGGACCGACAGCAGCAGCCGGCATCCGAAAAACGCCGTTTACCGTGCGTTGCTTGATAAATACAAACGCCTGGGCTTTCCCGGCATTTCACTACTGATTAATGACCGCTTTGGTACCTGGGTGGGCAGCGCCGGCTTTGCCGACCTGAAGGCTAAAACGCCCTTTGGTGTATCGCAGGTAAGTAAGGCGGCCAGTATTACTAAATTGATGCTGGGTACCACCGTGTTTAAAATCATTGAAGATTCTGTTAATACCAAGTTGGGGTATGGGTTTTTAGACGACCCCATCAGCAAATGGTTGCCCGCAAGGGTGGTTGACCAACTACCCAACGGACGCTTGATAACCCTGGGCGATTGCATGAAGCACGAAACCGGTATTCCGGATGTAATTGAAGAAGTTCCTTTTTACCTGGCAATTGTGAATGAGCCGCTCAAAGCCTGGAAGCCTGAAGAATTGCTCCGGTTTATTTACGGGAAAAAGCCGCTGTTTCGTCCCCGCGACTCGGCCTTATACAGCAACACCAACACCATTTTAGTAGCCATGGTGGTGGAGGCGGCTACCCAACAAAAACACAGTGCCCTGATGCGCAAGTATGTATTTACGCCGCTGGGCATGAATCAAACCTATTATCAGCCGCACGACGCGTTGCCCCGCACCACGGCGCAGGGCTATTATGATTTGTACAACAACGGTACATTGGTGAACGTGGGCAACATTACCACCGGCAGCGGTAACGGGTACGGCGGACTGTTCAGTACCGTTTTTGACTTATGGAAGTTTACCGATGCCATGTACCTGAAGAAAACCGTGCTGACGCAGAAGTCGCTCGACAAAATGAACACCTGGGGGCAGGATGATCCGCCCAACCGCTACGGTTATGGCAGCATGCTTAAATACATTGCACGCGGTGTGGATGCCGGGGTGGGCCATTCGGGCCGCGACTTTGGTCACAGCGGCAACCTGTTTTATTTTCCCAGTCGCGGCGTGGCGCACTGTTTTTTAATAAACTACGGCACCGATGGCGACAGTGAGCTGCGGAACGTGTTCCGCCAGTTTGAGCAGGAGTTGCTGGATGTGACCTTTCAGTGAAAACCAGCTATATGGATAAGGATATAACCCTTTACGTTCTTTCTGCTTACGTGTGCTCTGACTCTGCTATTTGTATTATTTGCAAGGGAAAGCCTCAATCATAATGATAGCGGCATTGTAAAATAAAACACTTTTGGTTAGCACCTTTTTTACCTTCAACTTTATACACGAGACGATGCTCGCCGGTTATGCGGCGTGACCAATATCCTTTCAAATCGAATTTTAATGGTTCGGGTTTTCCAATGCCCTCGAATGGATGTTTGCGAATATCTTTAAGGAGTTCTTTAATTTTTGCTGCAACGGAAAGGTCAGTTTCCAACCAGTATTCAAAGTCTTCCCAGGCGTTTTTTGTGAATTCGTAGTGCATGCCTCAATCTTCCAAATGATACGAATGTGTATCGCCCTTTTTCAGTTGGGAAATTGACTCTTGCAAACGGCGACGGTTGGCTTCGGTCGAAAGCAGGTGGCCGGTTTCGGTGAGCGCATTGTATTCTTTGAGGGAAAGTATTACCACAGCGTCTTCTTCATTGGCGCGGGGCACAATGATTGTTTCGAACGACTTAGAAACCAGGTCGAGATACTTTTTGATGTTGGAGCGTAGCTGCGATACAGAAATGGCTTGCATGTTATAAAATTAGTACAACCAAATGTACAAAAATCTGTACAAATGTAAGATGTGTTTTAAAAGGTAGCCTCATCCATGTGCTGATGCAGGCAATAGTGCCCACGGGCTGCCGTGCCCGGAAGGTGGCGGCAACTTGCCGCCAGTACCGCCCCGCCCGGGCGGTGCGGTACCGCAGCCTGGAGGGGACGGAACCGCTGCCGACCGGTGCACCCCGGTTTACAGCCCCAAATTTTCCACATTTCCAACCTTATTTATACTTTTTTGTATAAATAGCACGTACCTTTGCGGCACGAAATTGTAGAGACTTTTTAATAATCTGATTAAACAAAACCCGCTATGAGTGAGATGCTGACCACGCTGGAGCAAACCGCCCTGAGTGAGTACAAGTATGGTTGGGTAACCAACATTGAGGCCGATGAAGCGCCTCCCGGGCTGAATGAAGACATCATTCGCTTCATCAGCGCCAAAAAAAACGAGCCCGAGTGGATGCTGGAGTGGCGCCTGAAAGCCTTTCGGCAATGGCAAAAAATGGAGGAGCCCCGCTGGCCGAATGTGAAATATCCGGCAATTGATTTTCAGGCTATTAAATATTACAGCGCTCCTAAGCAGAAAAAGCAGCTGAACAGTTTGGATGAGGTGGACCCCGAACTGCGGGCTACGTTTGAAAAGCTGGGTATTTCGCTGGATGAGCAAAAACGCCTTACCGGCGTGGCGGTGGATGCGGTAATTGACTCGGTATCGGTTGCCACTACGTTTAAAGAACAACTGGCCGAACTGGGTATTATTTTCTGCAGCATGAGCGAGGCCATACAGGAGCATCCGGAACTGATAAAAAAGTGGCTGGGCAGTGTGGTACCGGTAACCGATAACTTTTACTCGGCCCTTAACAGCGCCGTGTTTAGCGATGGCAGCTTTTGCTACATACCCAGGGGCGTGAAATGTCCCATGGAGCTGAGCACGTACTTCCGCATTAACGCGGCAGGTACCGGCCAGTTTGAGCGTACCCTTATTGTGGCCGAAGAGGGCAGCTATGTGAGCTACCTGGAGGGTTGTACGGCCCCCATGCGGGATGAAAACCAGCTGCACGCCGCCGTGGTGGAAATTGTGGCGCTGGACAATGCCGAGGTGAAATACAGCACGGTGCAAAACTGGTACCCCGGCGATAAGGAAGGCAAGGGGGGTATTTACAACTTTGTAACCAAACGGGGCCTGTGCGCCGGCGTGAACTCGAAAATCAGCTGGACGCAGGTGGAAACCGGAAGCGCCATTACCTGGAAATATCCTTCCGTAATTCTGAAAGGCGATAACAGTGTGGGCGAATTTTACAGCGTGGCCGTTACCAACAATCATCAGCAAGCCGATACCGGTACCAAAATGATGCACATTGGTAAAAACACCCGCAGCCGCATTGTATCAAAAGGTATTTCGGCCGGGTTTAGCCAAAACTCGTACCGCGGGCTGGTGCATGTGGGAAAAAATGCGGTGAACGCCCGTAACTTTTCGCAGTGCGACAGTTTGCTGCTGGGCGATAAATGCGGCGCCCATACCTTCCCCTACATTGAGGTGAAAAACAGCACCGCCCAGGTTGAACACGAGGCTACTACCTCTAAAATTGGCGAAGACCAGATTTTTTACTGCAACCAGCGGGGTATTGATACCGAAACCGCAGTGGCACTCATCATCAACGGTTTTGCCAAGGAGGTGATGAACCAGCTGCCCATGGAGTTTGCCGTGGAAGCACAGAAACTGCTGGCCATTTCGCTGGAAGGAAGTGTGGGTTAATTTTTTAAACAATCAAATCTTCAAATTCTCAAATCTTATGTTGACGATAAAAAATTTGCAGGCCCGTATTGAAGAAAAAGAAATTCTCAAGGGCATCAATCTCGCTATCAAACCCGGTGAAGTACACGCCATTATGGGGCCCAACGGCAGCGGTAAATCAACCCTGGCATCGGTACTGGCCGGCCGCGAAGATTATGAAGTTACCGGCGGTGAAGTGGAGTTTAACGGAAAAAATCTGTTGGAAATGGCTCCGGAAGACCGCTCCCGTGAAGGGTTGTTTTTAGCCTTTCAGTACCCGGTGGAAATTCCGGGGGTAAGCACCACCAACTTTATTAAAACGGCTGTGAATGAAATGCGCAAATACCGCGGCGAAGAGCCTATGGATGCGGTGGAGTTTTTGAAGAAGATGAAGGAAAAGATGAAGCTGGTGGAAATTGACCAAAGCCTGCTCAGCCGTTCGCTCAACGAAGGTTTCAGCGGAGGCGAAAAGAAGCGCAACGAAATTTTTCAGATGGCCATGCTGGAGCCCAAACTGGCCATTTTGGACGAAACCGATAGCGGCCTGGATATTGATGCCCTGCGCATTGTGGCCGAAGGCGTAAACAAGTTGCGGGATGGCAAGCGCTCGTTTTTGGTGATTACCCACTACCAGCGCCTGCTGGAATACATTGTGCCCGACTACGTGCATGTGCTGTACAAGGGCCGCATTGTTAAGAGCGGCGGCAAGGAACTGGCTCTTGAGCTGGAAGAGAAAGGGTATGATTTCATTAAGGAAGAACTGGGCGAGAGCGTTGAAGCGTAAGCAGTAATGATGTTTTTGAAAAATTCAACGTTGATAAGCGAAAAGAAAGCTGAAATGCATAATTACATTGTTTAACCCATAAAAATAAACTCGGCCTCCCGCTCCACCGGAGCGGGGCCGAGGGTGAGGCTATGGCAGATTTAAAAGAATTAATTCAGCATAAGTTTAGCAGCGAGCCGTTTACGGGTAACGGCACGTTGCAGGCGTTGAGCCAGAAGGGAATACAGCTGTTTCGGGAACTGGGTATTCCTACCGTAAAAAATGAAGAGTGGAAGTACACCCGCATAGCCGGTGTGCTGAACAAAAATTTCACGTATGCGGTAGATGCTACAGCCGTTACCGCTGCCGATGTGGATGCGCTACGCTTACCCGGTTATGAAAATGCCAACGAGCTGGTATTTGTGAACGGAATTTATCATGCCGAGCTGTCAACCATCCGCTCCGGTACAGATGAGCTGGAAATCATGCCGCTGAGCGAAGCCGTAAAAGGAGCGTATAAGGCTGTTGTTGACAACCACCTCGGCCACAGCGCCCGATACCATACCGATGGCATTAATGCCATGAGCAATGCATTTGCCTACCAGGGTTTGTTTGTGGCGGTAAAAAAGAACAAAAGCCTGCAGCATCCGCTGTATTGCTATTACATCAATGATGCCCGCAACGCCAGCGTGTTATCGCAGCCGCGTACACTTATACACGTGGGTGTGAATGCCGAACTGTTTTTGGTAGAGGAGGAAATTACGCTGGGTACCAACGATTCGTTTATCAACCGCGTAAGCGAAGTGGTGGTGGAAGAAAATGCCCACGTGCACATCTACAAAATTCAAAACGAAGACAGCCACAGCAGCTGTGTTAAAACCACGCATGTGCGCCAGGTGGGTGTAAGCAAGGTGAACTCGGTTACGCTTACGCTGAACGGCGGCATGATTCGCAACAACCTCAACTTCATTTTGGAAGCGCCCGGTTGCGAAAGCAACATGTATGGATTGTATTGTGTGAAAGGTGAAACGCATGTGGACAATCATACCATTGTTGACAATGTGCAGCCGCATTGCCTGAGCAATGAGTTGTACAAGGGAATTGTAGATGAAAATGCCACTTCCGTTTTTAATGGTAAGATTTTTGTGCGCCCCGATGCGCAGAAAACCAATGCCTATCAGAGCAATAAAAATATTTTGCTGAGCGATGCGGCCAGCGTAAATACCAAGCCCCAACTGGAAATTTTTGCGGATGATGTAAAGTGTTCGCACGGATGTACGGTGGGCCGGCTGGATGAAGATGCGTTGTTTTACCTGAAAGCGCGGGGTATTGGCGATAAGGAAGCGAAAGCGTTGTTGCTGCATGCCTTTGCCGGTGAAATACTCGATAAAATTGAGTTGGAGCCGATACGTGCTTATGCTGATAAAATTATATCGGAGCGGTTGGGATTTGAGTTGTAAATCATGAGTCAAACAGAGTGCATAAAGGATATCCCTGCGTTCTTTGTGCAGCCCTTGTGCCCTTTGTGGTAAAACTAATTTCATGCGTGAGTTGTCAACACATGTAGCTTTTAACGTGCAAGCCATACGGCAGCATTTCCCTATTCTGCAACGAATGGTAAAGGGAAAGCCGTTGGTGTATTTTGATAATGCCGCCACGGCGCAGAAGCCTCGTGTGGTGATTGATGCCCTCACGGAATATTACGAAAAGTATAACGCCAACATCCATCGCGGTATCCACTCGCTGGCCGAGGAGGCCACCGCTGCCTATGAAGCCACCCGCGACACGGTACAGGCTTTCATTCATGCAGCCAGTCGCGAAGAGATTGTGTTCACCCGCGGCGTAACCGAAAGCATCAACCTGGTAGCGTACAGCTGGGGGCGCGCCCATTTGCAAGCCGGCGATGAAATACTCATCAGCGGCATGGAGCACCACAGCAACATAGTACCCTGGCAGTTGATTGCAGCGCAAACCGGTGCCGTGTTGCGTGTAATACCGGTAAGCGACAGCGGCGAACTGTTGCTGGAGGAGTTTTACCGGCTGCTTTCTCCGAAAACAAAAATTGTTGCGGTGGTGCATGCCAGCAACTCGCTGGGCACCATCAACCCCGTGAAAGAAATCATTGATGCGGCGCACAACGTAGGTGCGGTGGTGTTGATAGACGGAGCGCAATCATCGGTACACCTGGATATTGATGTGCAGCAGCTGGATTGCGATTTCTTTACCATCAGCTCGCACAAAGTATATGGGCCTACCGGAGTGGGTGTGCTATATGGCAAGCAGGCTTTGCTGGAACAAATGCCTCCCTTTATGGGCGGTGGCGAAATGATACGGGAAGTAAGTTTTGAAAAAAGTACCTGGAACGAGCTGCCCTACAAGTTTGAAGCCGGTACACCCAACATTGCCGACACGGTGGCATTTAAGGCGGCGCTTGATTTTGTGCAGCAAGTGGGTAAGGCAAGTGTACGGGAACACGAAGAAGAACTTTTGCGGTACGCAACGGAGCAGCTGCGGCAGTTGGATGGAGTGCGGCTTATTGGAACGGCACCGCAAAAAGTAAGTGTGGCATCGTTTGTGGTAGAGGGCGTGCACCCGCAGGACTTAGGCATTTTGCTGGACAACCAGGGGGTTGCTGTACGTACCGGCCACCATTGCACCCAGCCGCTGATGCAACGTTTTGGCATACCCGGTACCACCCGTGCCAGTTTTGCCATGTACAATACGAAAGAAGAAATTGATGTGATGATTGCGGCGCTGCACAAAGCCATTAAATTATTACGATGAGTAGCGAAAAAACCATACCGGAAATTGAAGCAGAAATTGTAGAGGAGTTCGGCCTGTTTGATACCTGGGACGAGAAGTACGAGTACATCATAGACATGGGTAAAAAACTCCGGCCTTTGGATGACCAATACAAAAAAGATGAATATAAAATCAAAGGGTGCCAAAGTACGGTGTGGATGGTAAGTGAGTTTAAGGATGGCAAAGTGTGGTACCGGGCCGAAAGCGATGCCGTAATTGTAAAGGGACTGGTGAGTATGCTCATACGGGTATTGAGTGGCCACACGCCGCAGGAAATCATTGACGCCAAATTGGAATTTATTGACAAGATTGGCATGAAACAACACCTGGCACCCACCCGCAGCAACGGCCTGCTGGCGATGGTAAAGCAAATGAAGCTGGATGCATCGGTGTACCTGGCGCAACAACAACTGAATAACTGATGGGATTCGATAAGGAAATATTGCATCAAAAAATCGTTGAAAAACTCAAGACCATATTTGATCCAGAGTTGCCGGTAAACATCTATGATCTGGGGTTGATTTATAAGATTGACATAAACGATAATGGTTATGTGCAAATAACCATGACGTTAACGGCACCCAGTTGTCCGGCCGCACAGTCGCTGCCTGTAGAAGTGGATCAGAAAGTGCGGGAGGTGGAAGGGGTAACCGATGTAAATGTGATGATTACCTGGACACCCAAGTGGGATAAAAGCATGATGAGCGAGGTAGCGGCCCTGGAACTTGGGTTTTTGTAAACTTTAAACAATCGTAGTACTATGGCAATGATATCCATTGATAGTTTATTGGGCAATCAGGGGCCCAACTATCCCGAACAAATAGTGGCACCCTACCGAAAAGAGCTGGTGGATTTTGGCTTTGAGCAAATGATGACGCCCGAAGACGTGGATCGTGTAATAGCCGGCAATCCCGATAAAGTGGTGCTGGTGGTGCTCAACAGCGTGTGCGGCTGCAGTGCCCGTGTAAGCCGGCCCGGTGCTCTACTCAGCTTTTTTAATAACGTGGTGCCCGACGTAAAGGCCACCCTGTTTGCCGGTATGGAAAAAGAGGCGGTTGCGCACTTTCGGGCCACCTACCTTGCCGGTGTAACGCCTTCTTCGCCCAACATACTGGTGTTTAAAAACGGGCAGGTATTGCTGCACCTGCAGCGTTACCAGATTGAGAGTGCCGATGCGGGCAGTATTGCCGATGCGTTGATAGCCGTGTACAACCAACATTGCACCCGCACCACCTCCGATGCGGAACGGGCTGCTTACCGCGAATATTTTATGAACGTTTACCAGGTTGATCCTTTGGCAACTCAGCAGTAACACCATGAAAATAACAGCTACAGAAGAATACGGAGTTCGCATGCTCATTCGCATCGCATCGGCCGATGCAAGCACCGGCATGAGCATACCCCAACTGAGTGAAGCCGAAGGGCTGAGCGAACCGCACGTGGCTAAAATTTGCCGCATTCTTCGCATCAACGGTTTCATCAACAGCACTCCGGGCAACAAAGGGGGCTATGTACTCAGCCGCCCTGCCGCTGCAATACGATTAAAAGATGTGATGCAGGCGCTGGGCGGTAATCTCTTCGATCAGCAGTTTTGCGATTTGCATACCGGAATCGGAAAGTTGTGCACCAATTCGGTTGACTGCAGTGCCCGTTCGCTTTGGAAAATGATTCAGTTTACGGTAGATAACCTGCTTACCAAGCTTACACTGCAGGATTTAATGGTGCGTGAAAAGGAAGTGGAGTTGAAAATTGAAAATATTCTGCAACGCAACCTCGAGGAAATGCTGGCAAAATAATTTAACCAAACCGCAACGAGGTTATTTAAAGCTTCCAGTTCACAATTTGGTTTACCCACTCTTCGCGGTAGGGGGTTGTAACCTTTATGTAGTTATCGGTATAGCCCTCCATCATTTCATTTTTATTATTCCCTTCAAATAGCACCGGACGGGTAGTGCCGCTGTGTTGGGCGGTGAAGTATTGCATTTTCATGTACGACAGGTTGCGTAAAATTTTGTTTCGCTCGTGCCGTACGGCAACAGGTACCACGGGTTTAATGTTGAGGGCGTGGGTGTTGTCGCGTTCCGAATAGGTAAACACGTGCAGGTAGGAAATATCGAGGCTTTGTAAAAAGTCGAAGGTTTCTTTAAAATCGGCTTCGCTTTCGCCCGGGAAACCCACAATTACATCTACCCCTATGCAGCAATGCGGCATCCGTTTTTTGATAAGTGCTACCCGTTCGGCGTACAGTTCCCGCTGGTAGCGGCGGCGCATCAGCCCCAGTATTTTGTTGCTGCCGCTTTGCAGCGGAATATGAAAATGGGGCATGAATTTTTTGCTTTCCGCAACAAATGCGATGATTTCATCGGTAAGCAGGTTGGGCTCGATGGAGGAAATGCGGAAGCGTTCAATGCCTTCTACTTTGTCGAGCTCCTGAATCAGTCCAAAAAAGTTTTCTTTTCGTTGAAAGATGGAAGGCGAGCCGCTTCCATCGGGGCCCTTGCCAAAATCGCCCAGGTTCACGCCGGTGAGTACAATTTCCTTGCTGCCGCGTTGCGCAATTTCCTGCGCATTGCGTACCACGCTGGCAATGCTGTCGCTGCGGCTTTTGCCCCGGGCCTGTGGTATGGTGCAAAACGAGCAGGTGTAATCGCATCCGTCCTGCACTTTTAAAAAGGTACGGGTGCGGTCGTTAATGGAGTAGGAGGCGTGAAAACCGGTTACGGTATCAATATCGCAACTGCTGATTCTGGTACTGTCGCCCTTGCTCAGCTCTTTGATGTGTTGCGCAATGTTGAACTTTTCGGCAGCGCCCAGCACCAGATCTACCCCCGGTATTTCAGCAATTTCTTTGGGCTTCAGCTGGGCATAACAACCGGTTATTACCACCAGGCTTTCGGGGGCTTTGCGCTGTATGCGGCGTACCAGTTGGCGGCATTCCTTATCGGCATTTTCGGTAACCGAGCAGGTATTGATGACGTACACATCGGCCCGCTCATCAAACGACTTCTTTTCAAAACCTTCCGCTTCGAGCAAACGGCTGAGGGTGGAAGTTTCTGAAAAGTTGAGTTTGCAGCCCAGCGTATGAAATGCTATGGTTTTGCCTTGCGCCATGGGGCGCAAAGGTACGAACTTGCCGGCGCAGGCGCATAAAAAAGCCGCTTCCATTTCGAAAGCGGCTTATGCTTAACTGTGTTCGGGTTTACAGCGTTTTCAGCACATCATTCATGCTTCGAACGGCGTCGGCGCTTTTGTTAAAGGCGGCCTGTTCTTCGGCATTCAGTTCAAAATCCACGATTTTTTCCCAGCCGTTGCGGCCCACTACCACGGGTACACCCAGGCAAATATCTTTTTGGCCATACTCGCCATCGAGGGCTACGCAGCAGGTGAAAAGTTTCTTTTCATCGCGTACAATGGCTTCTACCAGGGCGGCTCCGGCGGCACCGGGTGCGTACCAGGCACTGGTGCCAATAAGGGCGGTGAGGGTAGCGCCGCCTACCATGGTATCCTTTACAATTTTTTCCTGCTGTTCGGCCGTTAAAAAGCGGGTAACGGGTACGCTGTTCCAGGTGGCATAGCGGATGAGGGGAATCATGGTAGTATCGCCATGGCCGCCAATTACAACCGCATTCAGGTCGGCGGGCGAGCAGCCCAGGTGCTGGCTCAGCTGATACTTAAAGCGGGCACTGTCTAAAATACCGCCCATGCCAATGATGCGGTTTTTGGGAAGGCCCGTGCTTTGCAGCGCCAGGTACGTCATGGTATCCATGGGGTTGCTGATGACAATGATGATGGCGTTGGGCGAATATTGCAACACATTTTCGCATACGCCTTTTACAATGCCGGCGTTTACGCCAATCAGTTCTTCGCGGGTCATACCCGGTTTGCGGGGCAGGCCCGATGTGATAACCACCACATCGCTGTTGGCGGTTTTGGTGTAATCGTTGGTGCTGCCGGTAATTTTGGTATCAAAGCCCAGCAGGGTGGCGGTTTGCATCATGTCCTGCGCTTTGCCTTCGGCAATACCTTCTTTAATATCGAGCAATACCAGCTCGCTGCACAGTTCTTTGCGGGCAATATTATCGGCACAGGTGGCTCCCACGGCACCGGCACCAATTACTGTTACTTTCATGCTAAAAGGTTTATGGTTAACGTATTTGTTGTTTGGCGCTGCAAAGGTAAGGGGGCAAAGCCACGGGTAGCCTGGCCGCGAAGCTTTTTTACTGAATTTGCGCCAGCAGGGTGGGCATGGGCACACCGCCATCGTAGGTGGCCACCAGTTCGCGTTTGCGGTTGTAAACCGCAATAAAGGGGATGTAATGCGAACGGTAGTACTGCGAAAAGAAAAACAGCGGATCGCGGCCCATGGTAATGTTTTTGTACCGGGCAATCTCCATTTCGTCGTAATACGCCTTCATTTTATCAAATGGCAAAACGGTGGCCATTACAATATGCGCTTTGCCCAGGGCTTTGATGGATTGTAAGATGCCTTTGGTTTGTTCGCGGCAATGGTCGCACTCGGGGCTGAACAGCATGATGATGATGGGTTTGTTTTTCGGCAGGTTATCGGTGTAAAAATTGCTGCGGTTGGGCAGCTCCAGCTTAAAGTCGGGAAAGGGCAGGCCTTTCAGGTGGGCGGGTATGCTGTCGGGCAGGGTGGCGGCGCCGGCACCTGCCAGCAGCAGGCAGGCGAAAACGGAAAGTACAAATTGTTTCATGCCCGAAAGGTACAGGGAATGGAAGTTCGAACCTGTTACAAAAATTCTAAGAAAGGCCGCCTGGGCTGTTGGGCATTCCTGCACCAAGCCTTACCTTTGCCACCTTAAAATTCAGATATTATGGCAACAACGGCAGACATCAGCCGCGGCATGATTATCAAACTCGATAACAACCTGTACAAAGTAATCGAATTTGGTGAAAACAAAACGGCCCGTGCCGCTGCAAAAGTGTGGGCAAAACTGAAAGGGGTGGACAATACCCGTACCATTGAACAAACCTGGAACAGTGGCGATACCATTTACCCGGTTCGGGTTGAGCGAAGGGAATTTCAGTTTTTGTATAAAGACGATACCGGCTACAATTTCATGAACAATGAAACGTTTGAGCAAATTACCGTTCAGGAAAATCTGATTGATGCGCCCCAGTTTTTGAAAGAAGGCGACACGGTATCGGCACTCATCAATACGGAAACCGATATGCCCATGAGTGTGGAACTGCCCGATAAAATTGTGGTAAAAGTAACCTACAGCGAACCCGGTGTAAAAGGCGATACGGCCACCCGCACCCTCAAGCCTGCAACCATTGAAACCGGTGCCACCGTTATGGTGCCCCTTTTTGTGAACGAGGGCGAAATGATTCGCATCAATACCAAAACCGGCGAATACGTAGAGCGTGTAAAAGAGTAAGCATCCTCTAAGTTGTATGAATGGCCAATTTTTTATGAAATTGGCCATTTTTTTTGCTTTTTGGCTTGTTTTTCGCCAAAAAACGGCTTACAATCATGGAAATCCGCATTGTTTCTTACCTTAGCCGCCTCCAAAATTTTTCACAAAAAATTCCGGTATTATGGACTTTAAGCAAATTCAGGAACTGATCAAACTGGTCAACAAATCAAACCTGAGTGAAGTAAGCATTGAAGAGAAAGATTTCAAAATCACCATAAAGCAAAAAGAAGAAGTGGTACAGCAAACCGTGATGGCTGCACCCGTTGCAGCCCCGGTGGTTGCTCCGGTTGCTGCACCGGCCGCGCCGGCCGCTGCCCCTGCAGCTGCTGCTCCGGCTGCTGCTCCGGCTGCTGCACCGGCAGAAGACACTTCAAAATACGTTACCATTAAAAGCCCCATGATTGGAACCTTTTACCGCCGGCCGGCACCCGATAAACCGGTGTTTGTTGAAGTAGGCGATGAGGTTACCCCCGGTAAAGTGGTATGCATTGTGGAAGCGATGAAACTGTTTAATGAAATTGAAAGCGAAGTAAAAGGAAAGATTGTAAAGGTGCTGGTAGAAGATCAGAGCCCTGTTGAATACGACCAGCCGCTGTTTTTGGTTGACCCCAGCTAACCGGGTTCCGGGGATGGGTTCCCGTTAGCCGCAGCTGCCCGCAGCCCGGCAGCGGGCATACAAACAGTATTACAATCGCGTTTCATTCTTCACACTAAATCTGTTGCATGTTCAAAAAAATATTGATTGCCAACCGTGGTGAAATTGCGCTGCGTATCATACGCACCTGTCGCGAAATGGGCATCAAAACCGTGGCGGTGTATTCTACCGCCGATAAAGAAAGTTTGCATGTAAAATTTGCCGACGAAGCCGTGTGTATCGGCAAGGCGGCCAGCAAAGATTCGTATCTCAATATTCCACACCTGATTGCCGCAGCCGAAATTACCAATGCCGATGCCATACATCCGGGCTATGGTTTTTTGGCCGAGAACGCCCGCTTTGCCGAAATATGCGGTAAAAACGGAATCAAGTTTATAGGCCCTACCCCGGAGCAAATACGCCTGATGGGCGATAAGATAACCGCCAAAGAAACCATGATTAAGGCCGGTGTGCCCGTGGTACCCGGTGGCGAGGGTTTGCTGCAGAGTTTGGAAGAAGCCAAACGCATTGCTCGGGAAATTGGCTACCCGGTTATTCTGAAAGCCACGGCCGGCGGCGGTGGTAAGGGCATGCGGGTGGTTTGGAGCGAGGAAGAGCTGGAGCGCAATTATAACATGGCCAAAACCGAAGCCCTGGCTGCCTTTAAAAACGATGGCGTGTACATGGAGAAATTTGTAGAAGAACCCCGCCATATTGAAATACAGGTGGCCGGCGACCGCTACGGAAAAGTTTGCCACCTGAGTGAGCGGGATTGCTCCATCCAGCGCCGGCATCAAAAACTGGTAGAAGAATCGCCCTCGCCGTTTATGACGCCCGAACTTCGTAAAGCCATGGGCGAAGCTGCCAAAAAAGCCGCGGCTGCCATTAATTACGAAAGTGTGGGCACTATTGAGTTTCTGGTTGACAAACACCGGAACTTTTACTTCATGGAAATGAACACCCGTATTCAGGTAGAACATTGCGTTACGGAGGAGGTAACGAATTTTGACCTGATTAAGGAGCAGATACTGATAGCTGCCGGCGAGAAGATCAGCGGCATGGATTATGAGCCGGAAATGCACGCCATCGAGTGCCGCATCAATGCCGAAGATCCGTATAATGATTTTCGCCCTTCACCCGGCAAAATCACCACCCTGCACCAGCCGGGCGGCCACGGCATACGGGTTGACAGCCACGTGTATGCCGGCTATGTAATACCTCCGTACTACGATTCGATGATTGCCAAAATAATAGCGGTTGCCCGTACCCGTGAAGAAGCCATTAATACCATGAGCCGGGCTTTGGCCGAATATGTGATTGAAGGGGTAAAAACCACCATCCCCTTCCATCAGCAGTTGATGAAAGACGAGAACTTCCGCAAGGGCAACTTTACCACCAAGTTTCTCGATACGTTTCAAATGAAATAAGCCGCTTATCATTGCAAATAAAAAAACCCGGGCATGCCCGGGATTTTTTGTATCGAAGGCTTCGGCTTTTTAGCGCAGAAACAGCATTTCGCGATACTTGGGTAAATACCAGCAGGCATCGTCAACCAACAGCTCCAGTTTGTCAACATGGTAGCGGATGGCATCAAAATACTTGCCTTTGACATCATCGCAATAAGCAATGGCCTTAGCCCGGGTATCCTCAATTTTATTGGCCACCTTGCGGGCTTCAATCATTTGCTCTACCAGGTCGCTCAGCTTGTTGATGTGTTCTGAAATTTTTTCCAATATCTGCAACTGGTTGGCGTAAGATGCTTCGGGAATGCCAATAGACTTCAGGCCCTGTATGTTGCTGATAAGGGTGTTTTGATATTTGATGGCGCCGGGTAAAATGTGGCTGGTGCACAGTTCGCCCATGATGCGGCCTTCAATTTGTACCCGCTTGATGTATTTTTCCAATTCAATTTCATGGCGGGCTTCCAGTTCGGCATGGTTAAATACGCCTGTTTCCTCAAACAGCTTTTTGGCTTTTTCGGTAACCATGGCATCCAGGGCCAGCGGCGTATTTTTAACATTGGGCAAGCCGCGGCGGGCTGCTTCTTCTTCCCATTCTTTGCTGTAACCATCGCCCTCAAACAGCACCTTCTTGCTTTCGGCAACATAGTGCTGCAGTATGTGCATGATGGCGATTTCTTTTTTCTCGCCTTTTTCAATCAGGGCATCTACTTCGGCTTTAAACTTGGTGAGTGTGGCGGCCATAATGGCGTTTAATACCGTCATGGCATTGGCGCAGTTGGCGCTGGAGCCTACGGCGCGGAACTCAAATTTGTTTCCGGTAAATGCGAAGGGCGATGTGCGGTTGCGGTCGGTATTATCGAGCAACAGTTCCGGAATGCTCTTATGCAAATCGAGTTTCAGGATGGCTTCGTCCTGCTCGTCAAAGTTGTCGGTAACGCGTTGTTCAACTGCCTCCAGCACTTTGCTCAGGTATTTGCCCACGAATACCGAAATAATGGCGGGCGGTGCTTCATTGGCGCCCAGGCGGTGGTCGTTACCGGCGCTGGCTATGGAAGCACGCAACAGGTCGGCATACTGGTCAACCGCACGAATTACGTTTACAAAGAAGGTGAGGAACATGAGGTTGGTCTTGGGCGTTTTGCCGGGTGCCAGCAGGTTTACGCCCGTGTCGGTAGCCATGCTCCAGTTGTTGTGCTTGCCGCTACCGTTAATGCCGGCAAAAGGTTTTTCGTGCAGCAATACCCGCAGGTTATGGCGGCGGGCAACACGGTCCATTACATCCATCAACAACGAGTTATGGTCAACCGCCACACTTACTTCTTCAAACACGGGGGCGCATTCAAATTGTGCGGGGGCCACTTCGTTGTGGCGGGTACGCAAGGGAATGCCCAGCTTGTAAGCCTCCTGTTCAAAATCACGCATAAAGGCATACACCCGCTCGGGAATGGAACCAAAGTAATGGTCTTCGAGCTGCTGGCCTTTGGCAGGCGCATGGCCAAATACGGTACGGCCGCTCATCACAAGGTCGGGGCGGGCGTTAAACATGGCTTCATCAACAAGGAAATATTCCTGTTCCCAGCCCAGTGTAGCCGTTACGCGGCTCACATTCTTATCGAAGTAATGACACACATCCACTGCGGCTTTGTTGAGTGCTTCCAAAGCCTTCAGCAGGGGGCCTTTATAGTCGAGCAGTTCGCCGGTGTACGAAACAAATACGGTGGGAATGCAAAGCGTTTTACCGCTGCCGGTTTCAATGATAAAGGCAGGCGAGGAGGGATCCCAGGCGGTATAACCCCGGGCTTCAAAAGTGGCACGCAGGCCGCCGCTGGGAAACGAAGAGGCGTCCGGCTCCTGTTGAATCAGGGCCCCACCATCAAACTCCTCAATGGCGGTGCCATCGCTTTTCAGGGTAAAAAACGAATCATGCTTTTCGGCAGTAGTGCCCGTAAGGGGTTGAAACCAGTGGGTGTAGTGGGTAACGCCTTTTGATTCGGCCCATTGCCGCAAGCCGGCAGCAATTTGGTTGGCCATGCCCCTGTCAATACGCTTGGCACCTTTGATGGAGGCTACCAGGCTTTTGTACGCCTCATCGCTTAAATACGAACGGGCCGTTTTAAGCGTAAAAACATTCTCGCCAAAGATGGCTGTAATTTTCCCGCTACCGGTTACCTGGGTATCGGGCACAACGCTGAGCTTCTGAATGGCTTGAAACCTGAGTGATGACATGATTTTTGAATTTTGACTGCAAAAAAACGAAAAACCCATTACAGAACAGTCATTAGTATGCAGAAGTATAGCCTAAATTCCGCCAAATTGTTGATAAACTGTGACTTGGGTGGATGTATTTAATACATATTTATTTTTTTAATGCAACTCCGTCCCATCGGATGGTGGCAATAATGGGTACCAGAATCATGGGGAAGTAAATGCTGCGGTAACGTACCAGTGCGCCTAACTGGGGTACGATGTAGCCCGTGAGCAGTAACAACAGCAGCGATATGAACAAGAGAAAGTAAACCACGCCGTGGCGGTACGGATTTTCGGTAAAGCGAAAGAACCAGATAAATACCAGCAGCCATGCCAGCATAATTTCCAGGCCGCACAGCACATACAGCGCCGATGCATTTTCGGTTAAGTAGGGCCGGGCCATGGCGTGGTTGAGCGCCTGCGGTGCATTTTGCACAAAGCTTTTCAGTGTGGCTTCCAGTGGGCGTTGGGGCAGCATGGAGTTGCCGCCCAGTTTCAAAAACTCCTGGTTGCGCAATACAATGGAAACGGGCAGGTTAATTTTGGGGTGCACGTATTTGCTTCCAAAAAACACCGTAGTTCCCACCAGGCTTACCAATAAAAAGGCTACCCAAACCCGGTGTTTGAGGTAGCGTTCGGCCAGCCACCAGGCGGCCAGCCCCGGCAAAACGGCCAGAACCACATGGTTTCGTAAGGGGAAAATCAGGGCCAGCATTGCGATTACCCAAAGGGCGCGGTACAAGGGAAACCGCTGTTGCTGCAAGCCATAATAAAAGTGATATACCAGCACGCTGATGTACAAAAAAATCAACCCGTCTTTATGAATACCCGCAGTCCAGAATAAAAACGAGGGAAATAAAAAAGTACTTAGGGTTAACAACTGCAGGCGCCCCGGAAACACATCGTTCATCATCCGTAAAAAAGCTACCGGGCCGAAAAATGTGAGAAACGAGTAGAAGATGGTATTAATGTAATAATGGCCTCCGCTGAACAGGTTAAAAATGGCCATCAGTTTTACCATATACACATGTTTCAGATCGTTCCAAAACGAATTGGCAGCGGCAAAAAAATGCCTGTAATCCCTGCCGTAGGGGTTCGCAAACGTATCGGCAAAAAAGCCCAACGGGTTGCGTAGCAGCAGTTGGGTTTGCGGTTTCGATTCAAAGAAAAACCTCCAGGTATCAGCCTCAGTTTCATAGTGGAGTAATTGGGTATGAAACCAGCCATACGCCATGGCAGCCCCTACCTTTACAAGAAAAAGCCCAATAATCCAGGTGGGCGATAATCCGGTTTTTTTTATGAACGGAATACGAACTGCCAGCCAGCAGAAAAAAATAAGATATAGCGCAAACAGCAGGTGTAACATGTTGGTGAACAAAATAAAATATTTCTTTTCAGCGGGTCAAACCATTCTTTGCATGGTGTACTTTTGAGCCCACAGATTTACAACATGGAAGTAACCGTTTCAACCGCCCGCCAGCTTCGCTTAACAGACGAAGAGTTTGAATGGATATGTCAAAAACTGGGTCGTACCCCTAACTTTAATGAGCTCTGCGCCTTTAGCGGCATGTGGAGCGAGCATTGCAGTTACAAAAACTCCATCAAGTGGCTGAAAACCCTGCCTCGGGAGGGAGGGCGCATGCTGGTAAAAGCAGGTGAGGAAAATGCGGGTTTGATGGATATTGGCGACGGATGGGGCGTTGTATTTAAAATTGAAAGTCACAACCACCCCTCGGCCATTGAACCCTTTCAGGGTGCTGCAACCGGGGTAGGGGGCATTCACCGCGATATTTTTACCATGGGCGCCCGGCCCATTGCTGCCCTCAACTCGCTGCGTTTCGGCAATTTACAAGAGGCTAAAACGCAACACCTGCTGAGTGGGGTGGTACACGGTATTGGCCATTACGGCAACTGTTTTGGCGTACCCACGGTGGGCGGCGAAATTTACTTTGAAGACTGCTACCATACCAACCCCCTGGTAAATGCCATGAGCGTGGGGGTGGTAAAAGCCGGCGACACGGTATCGGCCACTGCAAAGGGCGTGGGCAACCCGGTATTTTTTGTGGGAAGCGCCACCGGTAAAGACGGCATAGGCGGCGCCAGTTTTGCCAGTGCCGACATTACAGCCGAAAGTGCCGAAGAACTGCCGGCGGTTCAGGTGGGCGATCCGTTTCAGGAAAAGAAATTGCTTGAAGCCTGTCTGGAGGTGATTCAAACCGGAGCGGTTGTGGGCATGCAGGATATGGGTGCGGCCGGCATCATTTGCTCCACGGCCGAAATGAGCGCCAAGGGCAACGTGGGCATGCGTATTGATTTGGATAAAGTACCTACCCGGCAGGCCAACATGAAAACCTGGGAACTGTTGCTCAGTGAAAGTCAGGAGCGGATGCTGATGGTGGTAGAGAAGGGGAAAGAGCAAATCGTTCGGGATGTTTTTGAAAAATGGGATTTGCCCTGCAGCGAAATAGGTGAAGTTACCGCCGACGGGATGCTTCGGTTTTACATGCACGGGCAACTGGATGCCGAAATTCCGGCCCATGAACTGGTGCTGGGCGGCGGCGCCCCGCAATATACCCGCGATTACCGCGAGCCGGCATATTTTGAAACGATTCGGGCCTTTCAGGCTGCGGCCGTACCGGTTCCGGATCGTTTACAACAGGTAGCTGCCCAACTGGTACGCATACCCAATATTGCCAGCAAAAAAGTGGTGTACGAGCAGTACGACAGTATGGTGGGTACTGCCAACACCAGCACCAATGCCCCTTCCGACGCGGCAGTGGTACTGGTAAAAGGTACCCGCAAGGCGCTGGCCATAACAACCGACTGTAACAGTCGCTATGTATTTGCCGATCCCTACCGGGGCGCCATGATTGCCGTTAGCGAAGCTGCCCGTAATATCGTATGCAGCGGAGGCCTGCCACTGGGTGTAACCAACTGCCTGAACTTTGGTAATCCGTACGACCCCGAGGTGTACTACCAGTTTGTGCACGCCATAAAAGGTATGGGCGATGCCTGCCGCCGTTTCAACACACCGGTAACGGGTGGGAACGTAAGTTTCTACAACCAAAACCCCGATGGAGCGGTATATCCTACGCCCACCATTGGCATGGTGGGGCTGCTGGAAGATGTGGCCCATAAGATGACCCTTGATTTTAAACAGTCCGGCCACCTGATTTTTCTGTTAGGTACCGTTACCGATGATATTGCCTGCAGCGAATACCTGCATAAAGTACAGGGCGTTGCTTTCAGCCCGGCACCGTACTTCAACCTCGAAGAAGAAGCCGCATTGCAGCAGCTGTTGCTGCAGTTGATTCAGCAAGGCAATATTCAATCGGCACACGATGTAAGCGAAGGCGGCCTCATCATCGCTCTGCTAGAAAGTGGTTTTCCCCGTGAACTTGGATTTTCCGTAAGTCAGCAGGCTGCTGTTCGGGCCGACGCATTTTGGTTTGGCGAAGGGCAGGGCCGTGTGGTGGTAACCGTGGATCCGGCGCAAAAAGATGCGTTTTTGCAAACCGTAGGCACCTTCCCCTGCCTGCAACTGGGTACCGTTACTACTGGTGCTGTACAGGTGAATGCGGAAGAGTGGGGCAGCATTACGCATTGGAAACAGCAATACGATGCCGCCATTGCCGACCTGTTGGCCGGGCACGAAAGTGAGCATGCCCTGAGCGCATTGTAAGCGAAACGGAAATTGTTTCTTATCCCTAACAGCAACACATGATTACAAGCGATACAACAATTTTGGTAACCGGTGCAGCTGGCTTTATTGGCAGTTGCATGGTGCGTTGGCTGAATGACAATGGGTATGACAACCTGATTTTGGTTGACGATTTCAACCGGGCCGATAAAGCACCCAATCTCAATGGTAAGCGCTTTCGGGAGCAGGTACATCGTGATGCATTGTTCGACTGGTTATACCAACAGCGCCCGCACATGGGTTATGTAATTCACCTGGGAGCCCGCACCGATACCACCGAGTTTGATTACAAGGTGCATCAGCACCTGAATGTGGAGTTTACGCAAAAGTTGTGGCAGTATTGTACTATAACGCATACCCCCCTTATT
The DNA here is from genome assembly GCA_046297415.1 of Lacibacter sp. Lineage (GTDB taxonomy): Bacteria > Bacteroidota > Bacteroidia > Chitinophagales > Chitinophagaceae > Lacibacter. Next base: position 802,218 of record JBKBIL010000001.1, on the reverse strand, counting down.
TACGCGTCATCGGCCGCAACCTACGGCAATGGAGCATTGGGCTACAAAGATGATCACGAACTGGTATTTTCGTTGCAGCCGCTCAATCCGTACGGTGTTTCAAAAAACGAAGTGGACAAGTGGGTACTGCATCAGGATGCCCATCCGCCATTTTGGGCCGGCTTGAAATTTTTTAATGTGTATGGCCCCAACGAATACCACAAAGGCCGTATGGCAAGTGTGATTTACCACGCGTTTCGCCAGATTAACGAAACAGGGCAGGTAAAACTGTTTCGTTCGCACCGTCCCGATTTTAAAGATGGCGAACAGCTTCGCGACTTCATATATGTAAAAGATGTGGTGGCCGTAATGGGCTGGATGATGCAGCAAAGCGCTGCCGGCATCAACGGACCAGCCGATGGTACAGGCTTGCAGCAGCAAACCGAAGCGGGAGCGTCCGCTGCCCTGCAATCGGGCCTGTATAACCTGGGTACCGGTAAGGCCCGCACTTTTTACGACCTGGCCGCCGGCACTTTTCGGGCAATGGGGCGGGAGCCCAATATTGTTTTTATTGATATGCCCGAAGACATCCGCGATAAGTACCAATACTTTACAGAGGCCGACATGAGCAAACTGCGGCAGGCAGGCTATACAGCTCCTTTCACCTCATTGGAAGCGGGTATTAATGATTACGTGCAGCAGTATTTATTGCCCGGTGCCTTCATGTGACCCAATATTATGAACCTCACTCGGTCGAAAATATTGTATGCGGTTTTTTTGGTTGTATTTACTATTACCGCAGCAATTTTTTTGATTCATGTGTTTGAATATCGCCGATACCTGTAGCTCATTAACCCCAATTTTCACGAACGGGTTGCTGATGCAAGATGGGTGCGCAAGCCCGGAACCGAAAGTCGTTCTGTTTTCAAGGAGCATCCCGATGGCATTTTCATAAAACAGTCGAATAACCTGGGATTTGTAAAAGCTGCAGATACACGCATTACAAAAGAGAGTGGCTTGTTGCGTGTTTTGGTTACCGGCGACTCGCATACGGATGGGTATGTACATACTCACGAAAATTTCTGCACCTTGCTCGAAGCACAACTTCAAAAAGCAGGCAAGGCAGTTGAAGTATTAAATGCCGGTGTTGCATATTATTCTTTCCCCAATTATCCGGGAGCATTGTTCCGTAATTTGTTCCTCAGGCCCGATGTTTTTGTATTGGTTGCTTATACCGGCAATGATTTTATTGAAAACTGCATGTATAATTTTCGTTGGAATAATCCTGTGCAGTCGCTCCGACAGTTTCGGGCACGAATTGGCTGGAGGAATCAATACCCCCTTATGTACAACAATCAATCACTTGGCCAGGTACTTTATTTTTATCTGTATCCGCATGAGCGGCAACGGGCGCTGAATTATGCAACGGCCGCAATAGACCGTATGGCCACCAAGTGCACCGAAAATAAAATCCGGTTTATCCTTTTTTTGCTTCCCACCGATTATGACCTGCAGCCTGCTTACCGTTCCCAAATAAAGGCTGCTTATGGCTTTCCCAATGAAGCATTGGATGTGAACCAATGGCTTGCACGGCAACTGGCTGCATATGCCAGCGCCAGGGGAATTGAGGTGGTGGATCCTTCCTTAAGTTGGAAGCCATTTGCCGATAGCTTGTATTATCCCAAAGATCATCACATCAATGCAGCCGGAAACAGGGCTGTTGCTACCGCATTGCTGCCTCTTTTGATGCAGTCAAAGCCCCAATGATTTATCTTTAGGTACAAAAGCAAGTACCTTAACAACCATGAATAAAAGAATTGCAATTATTGGCGGTGGCAACCTGGGTGTTGCCATAGCCGAAGGACTTATTGAAAGCGGTTTTATCCTTCCTGAGCATATCATCATTACCCGTCGCAACATCAAAAGCCTGGAAGATATTGAGCGTAAAGGCGTATTGGTTACCAGCAATAATAAGGAGGCCGTTTCTTATGCCGACCTGGTGATCGTAGCCGTAAAACCGTTTCAGATAAAAGAAGTGATGCTGGGCATCCGTGAACAGCTCAATCCGGCCCGCCACCTGGTGGTAAGTGTGGTTACCGGGGTACTGTTGCAAGACATGCAGGAATGGGTGGGCACCGAAATGCCCCTGGTACGTGCCATGCCCAACACGGCCATTGCCATACAGCAAAGCATGACCTGCATTTGCGCCCGCAATGCTACGCAGGAACAATTGGATTATGTGCACGACCTGTTTTCGCAATTGGGCCGGGTGGCATTGATTGACGAAAAACTGATGGACGCTTCAACCGTACTGGGGGCCTGCGGTATTGCCTTTGCCCTCCGTTACATCAGGGCCAGCATCCAGGGCGGCATCGAAATCGGGTTCGATGCCAAAACGGCAACGTTAATTGCGGCGCAAACCGTAAAGGGTGCGGCCGAACTCCTGATTCAAAAAGGTACACACCCCGAAGCGGAAATTGATAAGGTTACCACGCCCCGCGGTTGTACCATTGCCGGCTTAAACGAAATGGAGCACAGCGGTTTCAGCTCATCACTCATTCGGGGCATTAAGGCCAGTTATGAAAGCATCTGACAAGGCAAAACGCAGGCGGTGGGTGCGGCTGATTCGGTATGTAATTGTAGTTTTTTGGCTGCTGCAGCTGCGGGCAGCGGCGCAGTCGCACGATTCGGTTGCGGTAGAATTATACGCCGAAGGGTATCTGCTTGCAACGCCCGGCAATTCCGATTTGAAAAACCGGCCTCCCTTTTATTGCAGTTATACCCGTGCCAATCGGCCTTCCATAAATCTGGCTTTGGCACGCATGCACTACAGCAGCAATCATTTTCGGGCCGCTTTCGGTATAATGGCGGGCGATTATCCGCAGGCAAACCTTGCGCAGGAGCAAGCCTGGGCCCGTCCTATCTATGAAGCCTATGTTGGCTACCGGTTTACCGAAAAGGAAGCGATATGGCTGGATGCGGGTGTATTTGCATCGCACATCGGCATGGAAACGGCAATTGGTGCCGAAAATCGTACCCTCACCCGCAGCATCGTTGCCGATAATTCGCCTTATTACGAAACCGGACTCCGGCTCAGCTACCGGCATAATGCGTATTGGTTTTTTTCCATGGTGGCGTTAAACGGCTGGCAACGCATTACGGCCCCGCCGGATCAATTGGGTACCCATTGGGGCATGCAAATACAATACACGCCCCGCAGCGGTGTGGTGCTCAACAGCAGCAGTTTTATTGGTAAAGTGCTCAATGCAAACGGTACTCGATACCTGTCGCGTATCTATTCCAATTTATGGGGCAGTTGGCCGCTGGCACAAAAACTTACCCTGGCGGGGGGCTGGGATATAGGCGTGCAGGAAACCTCAGTGGCAACTGCCAAAACGGCTATTTGGAACCATGTGCAGGCCTTGTTGCAGTGGCGCATGCACCCGCAACACTGGCAGGCAACGCTGCGGTATGAATATATGTTCGATCGCGACAATGTAACCTGGTATGCACTGCCGTTGCGACCGTTTCGGGTGGGGGGCGCAACTTTTTCGCTTGATTACCGGCCGGTACCTTCGGTGCTCATCCGCTCCGAGCTGCAATGGCTGCATGCGGGCAGCGGTGCCGTAGTAGATTCCCAAGGCAACCTGAAAGAACTGCTGGTGGCCGGTATTGCACTTGCCTGGCAGTATCGGTATCAAAACAAATAGATCTGTAGGTTTTACCACATGCAATCCTGCAATTTTTTTGAAACAAAAAAATCATCGTAGGTTTGCACGACCTCCACAGTATTTTTCTCCCTTGATGCAGCGGGCAGGTCGCACAACCTTAAATATTCGTTGCAATGGCAAAATATATTTTTGTTACCGGTGGTGTAACCTCCTCGTTGGGTAAAGGCATTATATCGGCATCGCTGGCCAAGTTGTTACAGTCGCGGGGCTTTAAGGTTACCATTCAAAAATTTGATCCGTACATCAATGTCGATCCGGGTACGCTCAACCCCTACGAACATGGCGAATGTTATGTTACCGAAGATGGCGCCGAAACCGATTTGGACCTGGGGCATTACGAGCGCTTCCTCAATATCTATACATCGCAATCCAATAACGTAACCACAGGCCGCATTTATCAAACCGTAATCAATAAAGAGCGGGAGGGTGCCTACCTGGGTAAAACGGTGCAGGTTATTCCGCACATTACCGATGAAATTAAGCGTCGCATGCTGTTGCTGGGCAAGGAAGGAAACTTCGATATCGTTATCACGGAAATCGGCGGAACGGTTGGCGATATTGAATCGTTACCGTTTATTGAAGCGGTGCGGCAAATTCAATGGGAGTTGCCCGAAGAAGATTGTCTGGTAGTACACCTCACACTGATTCCCTATTTGAAAGCAGCCAAAGAACTCAAAACCAAGCCTACCCAGCACAGCGTAAAACTGCTGAACCAGGAGGGCGTGCACCCCGATATCATTGTTTGCCGTACCGAAAAGCCGTTGAGTACAGAGTTGCGCCGCAAAATTGCCCTCTTTTGCAACGTAAAGCAGGAAGCCGTTATTGAAGCCAGTGATGCAGGCACCATATACGAAGTGCCGCTGCTGATGCTGAAAGAAAAGCTGGATGTAATTGTGCTCAAAAAATTAAACGTTACCATCTTTCCCGAACCCGACCTGGAAAGCTGGAAGCAGTTTCTCGACAAATTAAAATATCCCAAAAGCCAGGTAAATATCGGGCTTATTGGCAAGTATATTGAGTTGCAGGATGCCTATAAATCCATCCTGGAAAGCTTTGTACACGCCGGTGCCATGAACGAGTGTAAGGTAAATGTGGTGAACGTGCACAGCGAGTTTATTAACGAGCAGAATGTTTCCGAAAAACTGCAGGGCCTCGATGGGTTGCTGGTGGCGCCGGGCTTTGGCAACCGTGGTATTGAAGGAAAGATACTTGCCATTCGCTATGCCCGTGAAAACGGCCTTCCTTTCTTTGGCATTTGCCTGGGTATGCAAATGGCCTGTGTGGAATTTGCCCGCAACGTGCTGCATTTGAAAGAGGCGCATTCGTACGAAATGAATCCCGACACGCCCGACCCGGTCATTGACATGATGGAAGAGCAGAAGAAAATTACCCACAAAGGCGGCACCATGCGCCTGGGGGCTTACCCCTGCGATATTCGGGAGGGCACGCTGGCGCAAAGCATTTACAACAGCAATCACATCAGCGAGCGGCACCGCCACCGCTACGAGTTCAACAACAAGTATTTGCAGGCCTTTGAAGAAGCGGGAATGATTGCCAGCGGAAAAAATCCGGAAACCGGGCTGGTGGAAATTGTGGAGTTGAAAAACCATCCCTTTTTCATTGGTGTGCAGTTTCATCCCGAACTGAAAAGTACGGTCGAAAACCCGGCCCCACTGTTTGTACATTTTATAAAAGCGGCAAAAATCTATTCCGAAGGCCGTAATTCGGTACACAACCCCCTGCTCGAAAGTGAAATGATTTAAATGATGTTGCAGCGGCCGAAAAAACCATTCCGCCACCGCAAAACCACCGAATGCACCTTCAATTGCCTACCTTTGCGGCTCAATTTCAGAAACCATGAATTTTGATCGCAATACGGTTATCGGTTTTGTGCTTTTAATGGTACTGCTGTTTGGTTACATATTCGTAACACAGCGCCAGCAGGAAGCTTTAATGAAAGAAAGAAAGCGGGTGGCCGATTCCATTGCCCGGGTTGAAGCCGCCGCCCGCCCGGCCGATACGCTTGCACCCGTACTATTGCCGGTACCTGCCGGTGCCGATTCGGCAGTAACGCCGCTGTTACCGGTGGTAGCCGCCGAACAGTTAACCGTGGTGGAAAACGAAGTAATGAAGGTAACCTTCACCAGCAAGGGTGGTTATCCCCGCCAGGTAGAACTGAAAAAGTACAAGCGTTTTGATGGTACACCCATTGTACTGGGTGGGCAGGGGCACCAGCTGGTGTACAGCGTACAAACCGGAACCAACCAAACGGCTCTTACCTCGCAGCTCGATTTTGTAAGTTCGGGTGTAACCCGCAAGGGCAACAATCAGGAAATACGCTTTGTTTTGGGTGGAGAAGGCACGCCGCTGCTTGAGCACGTTTTCGTTATTCGCGAAAACGAATACATGATTGACTGGAACATCCGCATCAATGGCGTGAACCGGCTGTTAACCCAGGGCGTGCTCAACCTGAATTGGGATATTGTTACCCGCCAGCAGGAAAAAGACCTGAAGTACGAAAAGGGCCAGAGCAACATTGGCTACAACGAAAACAACAGTTACGATTTTGACGCTGCTGCCAACGGCGATACCCGCAAGTTTGGCGACAAAACCAAATGGATTGGCGTAAAGCAACAGTTTTTCAATACCACCTTAATTGCCCCCAACAACTTCAGCTTTGCCGAAACCAAATGGGTGGTGCCTGCCTCCAACCTCGATTCGTTGCAGCAGGTAATGAGTGTTGCCACAACAGCCCGCTTTGATGTGAAAGCCGCATCGGAAGCTACCATACCGCTGCAACTCTATTACGGCCCCAACGAATACAAAACACTCAAAAAATACAACCTGCTGCTCGAAAACCATGTGCAGTTGGGCTATGGCATTTTTGCGTTTGTAAAGTACATCAACCGCTTTATTGTAATGCCGGTGTTCGACTTTTTCAGCAAATTCATCAGCAGTTACGGCATTGTTATTTTGCTGCTTACCTTCTTCATTCGCCTGATTATTTCACCGCTTACGTACAGCAGCTACCTCAGCGGCGCCAAAATGAAAGTGCTGCGCCCCGAAATTGAAGAGCTGAAGCAGAAGTACGGCAACGACCAGCAGGCCATGAGCATGGAGCAGATGAAACTGTTTCGCCAGGCCGGCGTGAATCCGCTGGGCGGCTGCATTCCGGCGTTGTTGCAAATACCCATCTTCTTTGCCCTGTACAGCTTCTTCAACTCCAACATTTCGTTGCGGGGGGCCAACTTCCTGTGGTCGAACGATCTTTCGGCGTACGACAGCATCGCCAACCTGCCCTTCAACATACCCTTTTATGGCGATCATGTGAGCCTGTTTACCATTACCGCAACCGCCACCAGTTTTCTGATATCGGCTTACAACATGCAAATGACGCCGCAGCAGGATAATCCGGTGTTCAAATACATGATTTATTTCTTCCCCATCATGTTGTTGTTCATCTTCAACAGCCTGCCTTCGGCGCTTACCTGGTATTACACCGTATCCAACCTGGTAACCCTGGGGCTGCAGCTGGTAATTCAGAAATTTATTATTGATGAGGAGAAGATTCATGCCAAAATTCAGGAAAACAAAAAGAAACCGGTAACCAAAAGCAAGTGGCAGGAGCGGCTCGAAAAAATGCAGGAAACCAACCAGCGCCTGCAGGAAATGCAAAAACGCACACAAAACAAAAAATAATGTTAAGACAAGCGCCCCGGCATCCAAACCGGGGCTTTTTTCTGCGCACATGCAACGGCCGGCCGCTTATTTAATATCTTTAGCCATGTAAACAAAACGTATCATGAAACTACACATCGCAATTTTTTTACTACTGACACCCGCCTGGTTGCAACCGGCAGGCGCACAACGTTTGTACAATGAGGGGTCGGTAGTGTACAACATTGTTGTTTCAACTGGTACAGCCAAACCGCAGGCTGCCGATTTGCTCGATGGCGCACGCATGCGTATCTGGATCAAAGGCAACCAGTCGCGTACCGAAACCAAAAGTGTGCTGGGCACCACCATCACCCTGCAGGATGCCCGTACCGGCAACGCGGTGGTATTGAACGAATACGGCGACCAAAAGGTGATGATAACCATGACCCGGGAAGAATTTCAGGACCGCAATCAGAAGTTTAAAGACATGAAATTGGAGTACCTCGACGAAACCAAAACCATATTGGGCTATAACTGTAAGCTGGCCATAGCCACCCTTACCGATGGCAGCCGGTTTCGGGTGTATTATGCGCCCGATCTGGTTTTTCAAAACATGAACGTGGGCATGCAGTTTGACCAGTTGCCCGGTTTTCCGCTGGAATATGAGTCGGAAATGGGCTCCATGAAGGTTACCTACGTGGCCGAAAAAGTTTCGTTCGATCCTATACCGGCGGCTTTGTTTGATGTGCCGCGTTCGGGGTACCGCCGCATGACCTACGAAGAGCTGCGGCGCACACAACGCAATTAAAAAACAATTGAATAATAAAAATCCCCTGCCTGGCAGGGGATTTTATTATTTCAGTTCCTGAACCGGTGTTTTAAACCGGGAGAAGATAACTTTTTGTTTGTGCGGTATCACATAAATGTGGTTGCCTTGTTGAAACCAAACCGCGTTGGTTTGCATGCTCAGCGTACCGGTTTGCTCTTTCAGGGAGCCAAGGGTACCCTTGTACTGAAAGCCCTGCCGCATGGATAAGGGCATGTCTTTCAGGCTTGTAAAAACACCGGTGCGGGTTGTTTCTTTCTTTTTACCGCCTCCGGTGTTCCAGCTGGCGCCCATTGCCAAACTGGCAGCCACGAGGGCTCCTGCCAGCAGCAGGGCCGGGCGGGAAAACAGGCAGTAAAATGGTTGAAAGCGTTTCATTGGCTCAAATTTAACAAGTTTATAGCGGCCGCACAATACCGTTTGTACCAAATTTCTCAGTTTATTAACGTTTGTGCATAACTAAATGTTACAGGCAGGTTGTAATTTTTCTTTGAAATAAATTATTTTAGGTAAACCTTCGCCGCATGAATCAATACCCGCATCACGAAGATCAGGAAGAAATCCGCGAACTGCTGCGCCAGTTCGAAAACCTGAAGCAGGGACGTTCGCACAGTTTTTTGGAAGAAGAGAGTTTTGAACGCATCATCAATTACTTCGACGAGCAGGAAGACCACAAGCAGGCCATGCAGGCGGTTGAACTGGGCATGGAGTTGTACCCCTATTCCAGCGCCCTGCTCATAAAAAAAGCCGACTTGCTGCTTACCGGCCGCAAATACAAAGAAGCCCTGCAACTGCTTGAAAAGGCTGAACTGTACGACGGCGCCGATATTGATCTGTATATACTCAAAACCGAAGCCTACCTGGCCCTCGATCAGCAGCCCCGTGCCATAGCACTGCTCGAAGAAGCCCTGCAACAGTTTGAAGGAGAGGAGCGTATTGAACTTTTGTTTGAGCTGAGCGACGTATATGACGATTATGAAGAGTTTGATAAGGTGTTTGATTGCCTGAAACTGATACTGGACGAGGATCCCTTAAACGAAGAAGCGCTGTACAAAATTTGTTTCTGGACCGATTTTACCGGCCGAAACGAAGAATCAATCCGCATCCATCAGCGCATTATTGATGCGCATCCCTACTCCGAACTGGCCTGGTTCAACCTTGGCGCCGCCTACCAGGGGTTAAAATTGTATGAAAAGGCCATAGATGCCTACATGTACTGCGTAACCATTGACGAGAAGTTTGATTACGCCTATCGCAATATGGGCGACGCGTACATACGCCTGCGCAAGTACCGCGAAGCCATTGAAATGCTGGAAAAAGTGCTGGAATTGGGCCGGCCCGAAGAAGTGATACATGAGGCCATTGGTTATTGTTACGAGAAACTGGGCAACATGGCACAGGCGCGCTTTCATTACCGCAAAGCCTCGCACATGAACCCCGACGACAGCAAGTTGTATTACAAAATAGCCTGTACCTATTTGAACGAGGGGCAAATGGAAAGCGCCATCAAACAACTGAAGCAGGCGCTGAAAATGCACCGCCTCCACCCCGATTACAACCTGGCAATGGGCATGGCCCTTGCCGAACTGGGGCGTAACAATGAAGCGTTTGCCTACCTGAATAATGTAATCAAGGCCCGCCCCAAAAGCGTAAAAGGCTGGCAGGCCATGCTCGACTCGCTGCTGGCTGCCGGCATGCTGGACGATGCAGCTGCCTATGCCGATGCGGCATATACGGCCACCGGGCAAAAACCCATTTTTCTGTTTTACCGGGCCGCCGTTTCCTTCGCGGCGGGCTATAGTAAAGAGGCGCTGCTGCAGTTGGAAAACGCCATGAATCAGGCGCCCAAACTTATCCGCAAAATGCTCGATATCTATCCCGGTATCTTACAACATCCGCAGGTGGTGGAATTGCTTACCCGCTACAAGCGGTCGCGTTCTATATGATTTGCCGCGGCAGCACGGCTGATGTTTCTCAGGTGCCTGCAAGGCGCATACAGCCCCGCATTCCCTAATTTTGCGCTGCTTAAAACAATACACATGAACTTTCATTTAACGCAAATGCCGGAGCGGATGGCTAAGCCCCGCAAGCACGGCATTACCATGGTAATGGACAAAGGGTTAAGTCTGGAAGAAGTTAAAAACTTACTCTCAGTTGCCGAACCGCATCTCGATATTGTGAAACTGGGCTTTGGAACCTCTTATGTTACGCCCAACCTGCGCCAGAAAATTGAGCTATACAAGCAACATCATATTCCCGTGTATTTTGGGGGAACCTTATTCGAAGCCTTTCTCATACGCAACCAGTTTGACGATTATGTGGCCGTATGTAAAGATTATGGAATTGATTACATGGAGGTGAGCGATGGCTCCATAACCATACCCCACGCCGAAAAGTGCGGCTATATCGAAAAACTCACGAAAGTGGGTACCGTACTCAGCGAAGTGGGCAGTAAAGATGCCACCCACATTATACCGCCCTACAAATGGATTGAATTAATGCGTGCCGAATTGGAAGCCGGTGCCAGCTATGTTATTGCCGAAGCACGGGAAGCCGGTAACGTGGGCATTTACCGCGGCAGCGGTGAAGTGCGGGAAGGGCTGGTACAGGAAATTTTAACCCAGATACCCGAAGAAAAAATCATTTGGGAAGCCCCCCAAAAAGCCCAGCAGTTGTACTTTATTGAGTTGCTGGGTTGTAATGTAAACCTGGGGAACATACCGCCCCAGGAAATGCTGGCGCTGGAAGCCATGCGCATCGGCCTGCGGGGCGACTCGTTCTATTTTTACCTCGATCAGAAACCTGCTTCCAAATGAGGCAGTTTGGATTGATAGGGTATCCGCTTACACACTCCTTTTCGGCGCGCTATTTTGCCCAAAAGTTTGAGCGGGAGCAGATTACCGGCTGCGCATACGATTTGTATCCGTTGGAGCACATTGGCGAACTGCCTGCTTTGTTGCAGCGGATACCACATTTGTGCGGCCTTAACGTTACCATCCCCTACAAAGAAGCCGTGTTGCCTTTTTTAACCGGGGCATCGGCTGCCGTGCACCAAACCGGCGCCTGCAATTGCATCCGCATCGAAAGCGGGAAATGCTTCGGTTTTAATACCGATGTAATTGGCTTTGAAGCAACCCTGAAGCCCTTGTTGCAACCCCGCCACACCCATGCGCTTGTATTGGGAACCGGCGGGGCCGCCAAGGCGGTAGCCTGGGTGCTGCAGCAGTTGGGAATTAACTATCAGTTTGTATCCCGAACGCCCCAAGCCAACCAGCTGGAATACACACAGCTGAACGAAGCGCTTTTGCAGAAACATCTTTTAATCATCAACACAACACCGCTGGGCATGCAACCCCGGGTTGATACGTGCCCATCTGTACCGTTTGCGTGGATAGGCCCGCAGCACCTCTGCATTGACCTGGTATATAACCCGCCGCAAACCCTGTTTCTGCAGCGGGCTGCCGAACGAGGGGCCGTAACTGCCAACGGCGCGCTGATGCTGGAAGTGCAGGCCGAAGCCAGCTGGAAGGTGTGGAACGACGCCGGTTTTATGGATCAAATAATTCATTTTGCGTGATGCGGGCAGCCATCATCATTATACTGTACCTGGTACTTGTTACCGGCCGGGCAGGTGCCCAAGGCAACCCGCCCGCCGATTTGCTGGTACAGGCACAGCAATACCGCGCCGCGGGTAACTGCAACAAGGCCATACCGTTGCTGGAGGCCTCCCTGCAGCAAAATCCGGATTTTACGCCCGCCCTGTTGCTGCTGGCACAGTGCTACAATGCGCAACAGCAATATCAAAAAACGTTGGAACGCCTGCAGCCCTACCACACCGTTTTGCAGGTAGATATGGCCCTGTTGCTGGAACGGGCAAAAGCTTTTGCCGCGCTGGGTAATGTGCCCGACGCACAATATGACCTGGAGCGGTTGTTGGAACTGCAACCCGCCCATGCACCTGCCCTTACCTTACGTGCCGATTTGTTGCGCCAGCAATTGCAAAACAGCGCCGAAGCCCTGGATTGGTACAAAAAAGCCATTGCCGCCGCGCCCGACAATGGCTACAACTATGCATGGGCCGGATGGTGTTGTAACGATTTGGGCCGCTTTGCCGAAGCCGTTCCTTTTTTGGAACAGGCCTTGCAAAAAGCACCCGCATTAAAAGCCTTTGTTTTGGCAGAGTGGGGGTTTGCCCTGTACGGACAAAACAACTATGCCGCTGCCAAAGAACACTTGCAACGGGCGCTGGCAGCCGATGCGCAGCATGCGGCAGCGTATTATTATTTGGGCTTGTGCCATGTGCGGGAACAAAATAAGCAGGCGGCCGTAAAGCAATACAACCAGCTGGTATTGCTGAAAAGTCCCTATGCCGCCCCCCTGCTGCAGCAGATACGTGCCCTGCAACAGCCTTAAAGTTATACGGCGGTAATGCCACTCAAGCAATGGCGCACCTCGGTAGGTACCGGTACCAGTTTTTTAGCGTTGTAATCGTAACACAACATGCCGGTTTTGGCTTTTACGGCAACTGCGGGGCGCCCATCTTCTTCTTTTTCCAGAACATAATACAATTCAAATCCAAAAGCCGACCATTCGGTGGCGGCCACACGTGCCGTTATTACATCGCCGTAAAAAAGTTCTTTTTTGAATTCAATCGCCACATCGCTCATAATCAGTCCGGTGCCGCCACAGTTCAGTTCGGTATAGCCATGGCTGTTTAAAAAGCGCATGCGTACCTCATGCAGCATGCCCAATATGGCATCGTTGCCGGCGTGGTTGCCGTAGTTGATATCGGTAATGCGTACCTGCAGTTGGGTACTGAACGGAAAGGTTTCGGGAAGCGTTAATCGGATGCGTGCCATTACTTGTGTGGTTTCAGTATTGCAAAGGTTCGCGGCAACAAGGGGTTATTCGGTAACTTTTAGCACCTCATACAATTCAATGCCCCCTGCAAAGGGGGGTACCGGGGCGCTCAGTGCCAGCCGTTCCTGCAGGGTTTTCAGCCATTCTTTACAGGCCGGACTATCCAGAGCCGCTACAGCATCGGGTACGCCGGCCTCATTGGGTGCACAGGGTAATTGCCCCAGCTTGGGCGATACCCGTACCAGTTCGCCCGACGCGTCCAGTACCAGCATATAGCGGGTTTCATCAAAAGCAGCAGTAGTAGCCGTGCTAACAACTGCCCGGTGCAGCAAAGCTTTCTTCGATTTTGCATCTTGTACTGATGGTGCGCTTCCATACCTGTACTTTTCGTTTCTGCCGGTTGTAACCTCGGTAACTTCCTGTGGATGGAAGACTTCTGCAGCCACGGGCACATCGGCCGTTTCTGCAGTTTGGGGCAGGGTAGCTGATGGATGTGTCGGTTTGGGATCGGTTACCACCGCAGGTGGATTTTGCGGCGGTACATACAGGTAGCGGTACCCGGCAAACAATAAAATACCCGTAACTACTGCGGCCGCCGCTATTTGAACAACCCTGCGCAGCGGCACAACACGGGCTTTTGTACCCGGTAATGCGTTGCGGATGGCATCCCAGCTACCGGCAGGCGGGGGTATCGCTTCATTGCGGATGGGGGCAACCCAATCCTCTTGCTGCAATACCAGCTGCACCTGCTGCCATACACTTTCAGGGGCCGGAACGGCCGCCTGTTGCACTTGCTGCCAGTGGCTTATATGCAGCGGCACACCGCTCAACTCGGCTGCTATGTTATCCCAGGCGGCAGCGGGGGGTGGCGTTTCCCAGGTGCCTGCCTCTTGCCACAATGCATCCTGCTCCAGGCACAGCGCCACCTGCGCCCAGATGCCGGGCGGCGGTGCCATGCTCAGTTGCAGCATTTGCTCTTGTATGTGGCGGTCGTTCATATAATTTGTTAAGCGTGTAGCTTATTCACTTTGTGCTGCAAAATCATGCGGGCACGGGCCAGTTGCGATTTGCTGGTGCCTTCGCTGATGTTGAGCAGCTCGGCAATTTCCTTATGTCCCATCCCTTCAATTACGTATAGGTTAAATACCGAGCGGTAGCCGGGCGAAAGTTCGCTGATGAGTTGCAGCAGGTCTTTTTCGCTCAGGCGGTCCACAGCACCAACGGCCGGCATTTCAATGCGCTCTTCTTTTTCGGAAAGCGACTGGTCGGGCCGCTTTTTCCGCAATTGCTCAATGGCGGTGTTCACAAATATGCGTCGGATCCATCCCTCAAACGAACCTTCGCCGCGAAAGCGGTCGAGGTTTTTAAACACCTTCACAAATCCGTCCTGCAGTACATCCTGCGCATCATCGGCATTGCCCATGTAACGCAGGCAAACGGCGTACATTTTTCCCGAAAACCGGTCGTATAACTCTTTCTGATAACGCCGGTCGTTCTGCAAACATCCCTGTATAAGGTCGGTTTCAGCTATGGCTTGGTTGCTTTGCATGCAATGTTTTTTAGTGTGCCCCGGCTTTTTCCTTTAAAAAAGCCAGCATGGCCGCCAGTGCTTTTTTGCGGTGGCTGTAGCGGTTTTTTTCGGCCAGGCCCATTTGGGCAAAGGTATGGTTTGCGCCTTGTGGTATAAATACCGGGTCGTACCCAAAGCCGGCATCGCCGGCAGGAGTGTGGGCAATACTGCCTTCGCAAACACCTTCAAACTGGTATTCGGTGCCTTCAAAAATCAGCGTTATTACGGTTCGAAAGCGGGCGCTGCGCCGGGTTGTATGGCCCAGGGCCCGAAGTAATTTTTCAATATTTTTTTGGTCGTTGGCCGGTTCGCCGGCATAGCGGGCACTTTTAACGCCGGGGGCGCCGTTCAGGGTATCTACCTCCAGCCCGGTATCTTCGGCAAAAACATTTTTTCCGGTAAAAGCGTGTATAGTTTGCGCCTTGGCCCGGCTGTTGGCGGCCAGGGTATCGTAGGGTTCGGGAATTTCGGCATCCCATCCGGCCTCTTTCATGGTAATTACCGTGTAGCCCTGTGGCAGCAGCGACTGTATTTCGGCGGCCTTGTTGCGGTTGGCCGAAGCGAAAATGAGTTGGGTATTCATGTGAGTTGGAAAAAACTTTTTAAAGCATGCCAAAGCTGTACTTTTTTCTCTTTGCTGCTGTTAATAACCGGTAACGCATCGGTAACCAGTACTTTACAGCCGTAGCCTTCCAGGGGCTGATACATCGGAGCGGTTTCTCCCAGCAGTTCGGGAGCAAGGCCGCAGCAAATCAGGTATTGTGGTTGCAACCGGGCGGCAAGCGTGGCTACCGGCTGCGGATGGGGGTGCAGGTTTACCAGCCCGGCATCATTCCAGGTAAGCTTACAGGCCTGCAGCACTTTGGTAAGCAATTCAAAATCGGCATCGGTTACATAGGCCGCGTTGGGCTCTTGTACCACCCACAGCACCCCTTTGGTGAAACCGCCTTTTACGGGCAGGGTAGGGATAGTTGCCTCTTTTTCAGCAGGTTGTGGTATTGTGGCGGCAACGGCTTTCGGTGCAGTGGCTCCCTCGCCCACGGCCACAAGGTGGGTGCCGTACCACTCCACCAACTGGTCATGGGTAAGTAAAATATTGTTTAATTCCATCGGCTTTTGTAAGGGCGGGGCAGGCACCCCTGAATTTTTTCGTTTCTTTGCGCCAAAAATAAACAAGTTATGATGGCAGCCATGGAAATTGCAGTAACCCGCACCCAGCAAAGCCGGCTTCCGGGGGTTGACCTGGAGCATATTGCCTTTGGAAAGGTTTTTACCGACCATATGCTGGAGGCCGATTTTTTAAATGGCCAGTGGACGAACGTTCGTATTCGTCCGTACCAACCCCTGCAACTCGCTCCTTCCAATGCTGCCCTGCATTACGGACAAAGCATTTTTGAAGGTATCAAGGCTTACCGCCATGCCAATGGTACGGCGGTTATCTTCCGCCCCTGGGATAACTTTCAGCGTTTCAACGCTTCGGCCCGCCGCATGCAAATGCCCGAAGTGCCTGAGTTTATTTTTATGGAAGGCATGCGCCAGCTGATTGCGCTCGATAAAGAATGGATCCCCCGCAGCCACGACCACTCGCTGTACATCCGGCCCTTCTTGTTTGCCACCGACGAGGTAATTGGCGTAAAGCCCAGCGATAACTACAAGTTCATGATTATTTTAAGCCCCACCGGGCCCTATTACGCCAAGCCCATGCGTATTTACGTAGAGGAGCATTACGTGCGTGCCGCTCCGGGTGGGGTGGGTGCCGCCAAAGCTGCCGGCAATTACGCCGCGGCGATGTATGTTACGGCCGAAGCCAAAAAGAAGGGATTCGACCAGGTGTTGTGGATGGATGCTATTGAGCATAAGTATGTGCAGGAGTGCGGCACCATGAATGTGTTTTTCATCATCGGCAACCAGGCCATTACCCCCGATTTGTCGGAAGGAACCATATTGGCCGGCGTTACCCGCAGCAGTGTTTTGCAACTGCTGGCCGATATGGGTTACGAAGTGGTGGAGCGCCGCCTTTCCATTGACGAAGTTGTGGCCGCTTATCAAAACGGTACCCTCAAAGAAGTATTTGGCACCGGCACCGCCGCCACCATTTCGCCCATTGAAGTGCTGGCCTACCGCGATATGGAAATGCAGTTTGATACCACCACCTGGCAGGCCGCACCCGAAGTAAAGCGCCGCCTTACTGCCATCCGTGAAGGGCAGGAACCCGACGTGTATGAGTGGCTGTACAAAGTATAAGTACGGAAAAGCGATTTTTACAGGGACTGTCGGCGACAGTCCCTTTTTTCATGCCGGCATTTCAAACGTAACGTACCGGTATTGTTGAAGTGTTTTTTAGGCTGGGGCTGTGGGCATTGGTGCAGGGTACAACGATAGTTCCGGCTTTTCACTCCAAGTCCTCGCCCCAAAGGCCTTCGGGGCTGCGGGCTTTCCGTTTCAATCCGGCAGCCCTTCGGCAGCAGTGCCTGTTGCAACAGGTTAGGAGCGGGCGGCGCAGCCGCCCGCTTCTTATGGTGGCCGAACCTGCGCCCGGGTGCGTGAAGTATCGCACTCAAATTGCTGCTTTAATACATGCAAAGTCGGCTATTTCCACACCCTGCCGGGGCGAGAATCCTCCCCCTGCACCCCCTCCGGAGGGGGATACCTCCTAAACGGCAGTTTGTTGCGGAATAAACTTTATATATGTTATGACCTTCTTCTCTTCTCAGTAACATCTCCTGAAAGGGACGTTGCGTTGTTTTCCCCGCCTCCCTTACGAGAAATTCCATTTGCCACGGTTCTGCCTTTACTTTTTCGTCTCCCCGGGGTCTGGCAGCGCCGACCCCAGGACTCAGGTTTTTGTTTTTCCTAAGCACCCGGGGTCCCATGCAGGAGACCCCGGTTAAACAAAGAAGTAGTAGCAGCTATTTTTTCTCTCCGGGATCTGACACAGCCGACCCCGGAACTCAGGTTTTTTCGTCTCCCCGGGGTCTGGCAGCGCCGACCCCGGAACTCAGGTTTTTGTTTTTCCTAAGCACCCGGGGTCCCTTGCAGGAGACCCCGGTAAAACAAACTTTGTAAAACAAAAAATGCACAATAAGCAGCTCTCTGATTCTTTCTGTTGAAGTAGTAGCAGCTATGATACGCTATTGAACGAAAGCCCCGCTCCCGCTCCAACGGAACGGGAAAAAGAGGGATAAGTTTCTTCATCACCGTATCAAATTCACCGTACCGTTAATCGGAATAATTAATCCATCGCCGCAGAGCACTTCGGCGGTATAACTATAGATGCCCGGCGGCTGGGGCTGGCCCTTATAGGTGCCATCCCATCCGAGGGTGCGGTTGCCGGCATCAAAATACGTGCGTTCAAATACCAGGTTGCCCCAGCGGTTGAAAATGCGCAGCGACTTTACGCTGGCCAATCCGCGGCCAATGATGTAAAAGTAATCGTTCAACCCATCGCCGTTGGGCGTAAAGGCATTGGGAATAAATACATCTTCCTTACTGCACTCCACCCGCACCACAATTTCGTCAAAACTGCTGCAGCCGCCGGCATTGGTAGCGGTAAGCCGGTAACGAGTGGTACGTAAAGGGGTAGCCGTTGGGTTGGGGCAGGTGGTGCAGCTGAGGTTGTAATCGGGTGTCCACAGGAAGGATGTAACATCCGGAGATAGTACGGGCTGCAATACAATACTGCTGCCCGAACGGATAGTGGTATCAGCACCGGCATTCAGCTGCGGGTAGGGGAACACTACCACGGTAACCGTTGCCGAATCCTGAAAGCAATTGAGGCTGTCGCGCCCTACCAGCCGGTAGGTTGTGGTTGTAGGCGGACTGGCAACCGGGTTGGCAATAGTGGCATTGCTGAGGCCCGTTGCCGGCGACCATTGGTAAAATTCGGCACCCGTGGCGTTAAGCTGTATGGGGCTGCCCACGCAAATAGTACCGTCACCCGTTGCGGTAACGGTAAAAGGTTGTTTTACCCGTACAATCATACTATCGCGGTTTGCACAACCAAAGGGGGAGGTGCCGGTAACCACATATTGCGTGGCAACGGTGGGTGTTGCCTGTGGGTTGGGACAGTTGGTACAACTAAGCGTGGGTGCAGGGCTCCAGCTGTAACTTACCGCTCCAATCGGGCGTAGGGTGGCAAAGCTGCCGAGGCAAATGGTGGTATCATTGCCGGCAAAAACGTTGGGCAGTGGGTGTACCACCACCAGTTGCGTGGCCGTATCGCGGCAGCCGCTGGCGCTAACGGCAATCAGCTGCGCCCAAACCGTATCGGCCGTGGCACGTTGCACGGTACCGGAGTTTTGTCCGATAAAGGTTTGTCCGCCAATATTCCAGTTCCAGCTCAAAGTAGAGGTATCGGGATTATTCCAGACGCCCTGCAGTTGAAAACTTGCCGGCATGCAAAAACTGGTATCGCCGCCAATGGAAATTTGCGGCGAGGGTACCACTTTCACAAACGCGTTTTTGGTGATGCTGTTGGTACAACCTGTTTGGGTTTGAACGGTTAGGGTTACATTATAGGAGCCGGGTGCGGTGTAGGTATGGACCGGGTGTTGCAGGGTGCTGGTGCCGCCATCGCCAAAGTTCCAGCTGTAGCCGGTAATAATGTCGCGGCTAATGGTAGAGTCGGAAAACTGTACGGTGCCGCGGTCGCACAGTACAAACAGGTCGGCGTCAAAATCGGGCCGCGAACCGGAAGCACGGATGCTGTCGGTGCCATCGAGTATGCCAAAGCATCCACCATTATCGGCAATAATAATCCGGGGCAGGTACACGCCGGCCAGGTAGGTGTGGTTGAGAATGGAATCGGTGGTGTTAACAAGGGTGCCGTCACCTAAATCCCAGGTGTAGTTGAGGGGTACATCGGTTGCTGCCTGCAGCGTAACCGCCAGCGGTGCACAACCGGTGGTGGGGGCATAAGTAAGCGTGCCGTTGTTGCTGCCCATGCGTACGGTGGCAAAAGCTGAGTCGCGGCAGCCGCCCGGCGAGGTTACCACCAGCTTAACAGGGTAGGTGCCCGGCAGACCATACACGTGCACGGGGTTGGTTTGCGTGCTGGTAACCCCATCGCCAAAATCCCAGCGGTAACTCTGGCCAAACGTACTGGTATTGGTGAACTGCACCCGCAGTGATTGGCAGATGCTTACACTGTCGCTCAACGTAAATGCCGCCCGTGGCCTGCTGATGCGTATGGGATAGGCCAGGGTATCGGCACAGCCGATGGCTTCCCGCACGATGAGCTGTACGAGGTAGGTGCCGGTATCGGCATAGCTGCGTACCGGGCTGGCAGCGGTGCTGGTACCCCCATCGCCAAAGCTCCACTGGTAGGTGGGTGCAAAGGTGCCGGTGCTTTGGTTTTCGAAGGTAAGATTGCTGCCGGGGCACCAGGGCGTATCAATGATCCGGAAGCGGGCCTGCGGATCCAGCACCCGCACCACCTCATTACGCTGCACCGAATCGGTACAACCGCTGGCATCCTGCACCACCAGCCGTATGCTGTACAGGCCGGCAGCAGGATAGGTATAAACAAAGGGGTTGGTGCCGGTGGTAACACGGGTGCCGTTGCCCATTACCCAGGTGGTGCCGGTTATGGCGTTTTGTCCGTCGGTTGTGGACGTGTTTTGTAACGATATGGTATTGCCGATGCAAATTTGCGGCGCAGGGTTGGTGAAATTGGCTACCGGGCCGTTTACCCGGATGTAGTTGGTGCGGGTGGCCGTATCGCGACAGCCATTAATATCGGTGGTTATGTATTGTACCGTAAAGGTACCCGAGGCCGGATAGGTAGCCGTGCTTACGGCGCCGCTGCCGTTGGTGCCATTGCCAAAGTTCCATGCATGGGCTACAATATTGGCGGGGTTGCCCACCGAGCCCGTAAATAACACCTGTTCGTTGCGGCAAAGGGTGGTGCGGTCGGCCGTAAAAGCGGGAGATTCATTAACGAGCCGCACTTGGCGAGTTACGCTGTGGGAGCAACTGCCATTTGAAGTGGTAAGGGTTACGTTGTAAGTTCCTAATGCTGCATAGGTGTGCGTTGGATTTTGCAGGGTGGAGGTATTGCCATCGCCAAAATCCCAAAGCCAGCTGGTAGCCTGGGTGGACTGGTCGGTAAACGCTACCTGCTGCTTGGTGCCCGTGCAGTTAACGCTGAAGTTGAAACGGGCAACCGGCGGTAACACCCGAATATAACCAATGGCTTCAGCGGTATCGGGGCATCGGTTGTTGAATACAATTAATCGGATGGTATATAAACCTGTATCCTGATAGGTATGTGTGGGGTTTACGGCTGCCGAACCGTTGCCATCGCCAAAGTTCCAGCTGAATTGATCGGGGGTGCCGGTGGAAAGGTTGTTGAACTGCACCGGTGCAAAGGCGCACACGGTTAGGGGGGCGGCAGAAAATGCCGCATTTGGCTTTACGCCCACCCGTATGCGGTTGGTTAATACCACGGAGTCGATACAACCCAGCCCTGTTTGTACCCGCAGCTTAATGGTATAGGTACCCGAATCATAGGTGTGCGTGGGGTTTTGCAGGGTAGAGGTGGCGCCATCGCCAAAATCCCAAAACCAGGCGGTAATGCCATCAATGGCGGTGGTGTTGGCGGTAAAGCTGCTGGTAAGCAAGCGGCAGCCCTCATTGGGGTTAATCAACGGGTTAAATACAGGGCGCTGTATGCGTACAAAATTGTTTTGGGTTAACGTATCGGTACAGCCCGCATTGTTGGTTACAATTAATGTAACGTTGTAATTACCCAGGTTGGTATAGGTGTGGCTGGGGTTTTGAAGGGTAGAAGTGGTACCATCGCCAAAATTCCACAGCCAGGCAACGGCATTGGTGGAGGCATCGGTAAAGTTGACGGTATGAGGAGCAATGCAGCCGATGGTGTTGGTTGCCGTAAAGCCGGCCACCGGCCTTGGGTTGATGGTAATGGTATGCGTGGAGGAATCGGTACAGGAAGCGTACTGATTGATGAGGGTAACCGTATAAGTGCCGGGATTGGTGTAGGCTTTTACGGGGTTGATTTGGGTAGAGGTGGTGCCATCGCCAAAACGCCAGAACGATGTTACCGGCTGTGGCGCGGAAGTGTTTTGGAACGCTATTGCTTCGCGAATGCAGGCGGTAGCCGGGGCGGTAATGGCTGTTGTGAAATTATTGAGCCGCACCAGATTGGTTTGCGTAAGGGTGTCGGTACAGCCCAGCGAACTGACGGTAACCAACTGCACGGTAAATGGCCCCGCCGTATTATACAAGTGCGAAGGGTTTACATCGGTGGAAGTGCCGCCATCGCCAAAATTCCATTGATAGCTGAGGATACCCGGTCCGGTAGTGGTATTGGTGAAACTGATGGTTTCGGGCGGGGTGCAACGAGCCGGAGGGGAGGCCGTAAAGCCCGGCACAATGCCCGGAGTAACGGTAATGTAATTCGGGCGGGTAATGGTGCGGGTGCAGCCGGCACTGTTGGTAACGGTAAGGCTTACCAAAAAGTTGCCGGCTTCGGTATATACATACTGCGGGTTTTGTTCGGTAGAGGAGGCGCCGTTGCCAAACGACCAGTTCCAGGCCGTTATGGTTCCGAAAGAAGGGTCGGAAAGATCGGTAAACTGCACCCGCAACGGAAAGCAGCCGCTGCGTACACTGGCCGAAAAATCGGCCACCGGTAGGGGCCGTACCGTAATATAATTGGTACGGGTAAGGGTTTGTGAGCCGCTGGCGTTGGTTACCGTAAGGCGTACTGTATAGGTGCCGGGGTTAAAGTAAACCGTGGAAGGGTTTTGCTGGGTGGAAGTAACGCCATTGCCCAGGTCCCACTGCCAGGAGGTGGCTCCTACACTTTGATCGGTAAAATTTACCACCAGCGGTGCACAGCCGGTAACCGGGTTGGCCGAAAAGTTGGGGGTAAGCACTTGTGCGCTGCCGGTTGCGGAACGTAGCACGATGAGCAGCATGAGCCAGGCCGCAACGGCTGCCGCCCGGTTTCGGTGGGCAGTTGGTTTCATTGGATAGGTTGTGCTCTTCAGGTTTGTTTTATAATGAAATTAGTGCCTTAATAACGAATAACGCCGTTTTTTTGTACTTATTGTAGCGTATTGCCTGTATGATCTTCTTTGTTTGCAGAGTTTTCTGCACAAAGTTTTTGTTATTTTATACGAACCGCTTACCTTTGCCGTCCCAAAAATAAAAGGTCACGAATGCCTACAATTCAACAATTAGTACGTAAAGGAAGAGAAATCGTACGGGCAAAGAGCAAATCCCGTGCGCTGGATAACTGTCCGTTCCGCCGCGGTGTTTGCACCCGTGTATATACCACTACACCCAAAAAGCCCAACTCGGCCCTGCGCAAAGTGGCTAAGGTGCGTCTTACCAACAAGGTGGAGGTAATTGCCTACATTCCCGGTGAAGGCCACAACTTGCAGGAGCACTCCATCGTACTGGTTCGTGGCGGTCGTGTAAAGGACCTGCCGGGTGTTCGTTACCACATCGTTCGCGGTTCGCTGGATACCGCCGGTGTGAAAGACCGTAAGAAGAGCCGTTCGAAGTACGGTACCAAAAAAGAGAAAGCCAAAAAATAAGATAAGCCTGGCGCTTAAATAAAAATCTGCAATTACATGCGTAAGTCGAAACCTAAAAAAATTGCACTGGCACCCGATCCGAAGTACAACGACGTGCTGGTAACCCGTTTTGTAAACAACCTGATGTGGGAGGGTAAAAAAAGCGTGGCGTTTTCCATTTTTTATGAAGCAATGGAAAAGGTTGCCAAACAAACCGGTGAAAACGGTTACGAAGTATGGCGTAAAGCAATTGCCAACGTTACCCCTTCGGTAGAAGTGCGCAGCCGGCGCATTGGCGGTGCTACCTTCCAAATACCTACAGAGGTGCGTCCCGAGCGTAAAATTTCGCTCAGCATGAAGTGGCTCATCCGTTACAGCCGCGAACGCAACGGTAAAAGCATGGCCGACAAGCTGGCCAATGAAATCATTGCAGCCAGCAAGGGTGAAGGCGGCGCTTTCAAAAAGAAAGAAGATACCCACCGCATGGCCGAAGCCAACAAGGCATTTGCACACTTCCGTTAAGCATTTTACAACTGAACCATAAAACCCGCCCCAATCCAGGCGGGTTTTTTCTTTTATGCACATTTTCCACCGGCCGTGAAATTTCGTTGAAAACCTGTTGGTTTGATTAGGAAATCATTACCTTTGCGGCGCCAAATCCGGCAACTGGGTGTGGCTTTGGGTTTTTGAGGAAACAGGTTGCCGGCCAGTTGGCACGCTATGAGAGTGTAATACCATCCATATCAGCACGGTACACGGCAACGGCAGCCGCATGGTACGCATCACCCGCCCTTTTGCTGATAAGAACCCCGAACCCTGAAGTGAGTGACACAACAGGCGTTGCGCAGCATACAGAAAGCCGATTCCATAACAAAACATATCGCATAACACTCAAACCGCACAAACCCAATCGTCATGGCAGATTTGAAATTTCAGAGAAACTTTGGTATTGCCGCACACATTGATGCCGGTAAAACCACCACTACGGAGCGCATTCTCCGCTACACAGGTATGATTCACCGCATTGGTGAGGTGCACGAAGGTGCCGCTACCACCGACTGGATGGAGCAGGAAAAAGAACGGGGTATTACCATCACCTCGGCAGCCGTAAGCTGCCAGTGGAACTTCCCCACTGTGCTGGGAAAGCCCACTCCCGAAACCAAAAAATATTACTTCAACATTATTGATACGCCCGGCCACGTGGATTTTACCGTGGAGGTAGAACGTTCGATGCGGGTGCTGGATGGCCTGATTGCCCTGTTCAGCGCCGTGGATGGCGTGGAACCCCAGAGTGAAACCGTTTGGCGCCAGGCCAACCGTTACAACGTACCCCGTATTGGCTTTGTTAACAAAATGGACCGTGCGGGCGCCGACTTTTTGAACGTGGTGAAGCAGGTGCGTGAAATGCTGGGCTCAAAGGCCGTACCGTTGCAGCTGCCCATTGGCGCCGAAGATAATTTTAAAGGCGTGGTGGATTTGATTAAAATGAAGGGCATTATTTGGCACGCCGAAACCGAAGGCATGACCTTTGACGAAATTGACGTGCCTGCCGATATGCTGGAAGAAGCCAAAGAATGGCGGGCGCAACTGGTTGAAGCTGTGGCCGAGTACGACGACAAGCTGATGGAGAAATTCTTTGAAGACCCCGACAGCATTACCGAAGATGAAATTCATGCTGCCATTCGGAAGGCTACCATTGACCTGAGCATTGTGCCCATGTTGTGCGGTTCGTCGTTCAAAAACAAAGGGGTACAAACGGCTTTGGATGCCGTGTGCCGTTACCTGCCTTCGCCGGTTGATATTGAGGCCATTAAAGGTACCCACCCCGATACCGGTGAAGAAATCAGCCGCAAACCCGATGTAAAAGAGCCGTTTGCCGCACTGGCCTTCAAAATTATGACCGATCCCTTTGTTGGCCGTTTGGCATTCTTCCGTTGTTACTCGGGCCGCCTCGAAGCCGGTTCGTACGTACTAAACGTACGCAGCGGTAAAAAAGAGCGCATCAGCCGTATTATGAAGATGTTTGCCAATAAGCAAAACCCCATCGACTTCATTGAAGCCGGTGATATTGGTGCCGCTGTTGGTTTCAAGGAAATTAAAACCGGTGATACGCTGTGCGATGAAAACCATCCGATTGTTTTGGAAAACATGTTCATTCCCGAGCCAGTTATTTCGCTGGCTGTTGAACCCAAAGCCCAGGCCGATGTGGACAAGATGAGCATGGCAATTTCGAAGCTGGTGGAAGAAGATCCCACACTGCGTGTAAAAACCGATGAAGAAACCGGGCAAACCGTATTGAGCGGAATGGGTGAGCTGCACCTCGAAATTATCGTTGACCGTATGCGTCGCGAATTTAAGGTGGAAGTAAACCAGGGCGCCCCAATGGTGGCTTATAAGGAAGCCTTTAAAGATACGGTGCAACACCGCGAGGTACTGAAGAAGCAAACCGGTGGCCGTGGTAAGTTTGCCGACATTCACTTTGAAATCGGTCCTGCCGATGAAGAATGGCTGAAGGAAAATCCGGGCAAAAACTTCCAGTTTGTAAACGACATTTTTGGTGGGGCCATTCCGAAAGAATTCATTCCCGCCATCATCAAAGGTTTTGAAAGTGCCATGAGCAATGGTGTGTTGGCCAACTACCCCATGGTGGATATGAAAGTTCGGGTGTTTGACGGTAGCTACCACGATGTGGACTCCGACGCCATGTCGTTTGAACTGTGTGCCAAGAGTGGTTTCCGCGAAGCCGGTCGCAAAGCCAAGCCCGTGCTGCTGGAGCCCATCATGAAGGTGGAAGTGGTAACCCCCGACCAGTACATGGGTGATGTTACCGGCGACCTGAACCGCCGCCGCGGCATGCTGGAAGGGATGGACACCAAAGGCAACGCACAGGTAATTCGTGCCAAAGTGCCCCTGAGCGAAATGTTTGGTTATGTAACGCAGCTGCGTTCGCTCACCAGTGGCCGTGCCACTTCAACCATGGAGTTCAGCCACTACGCACCGGCACCCAATAACATTGCCGAAGAGGTAATTGCCAAGGTGAAAGGAAAAGTAAGTGCCTGATAGGTATCACTTACACACATAAAAAAAAGTCCCGCCAAAAAAGGCGGGATTTTTTTGTTGCGTAAAAAAATGATGCAGCGCCCCTTCCGCATTCAAACCGCATCTTCGCTAAAGCGCAGCACAATTTCGGCACGGTGGGTTACCACCTTGCGGCAGGCAACACCGGCGGCCTGCAGCATGTTGCGGGAGGCCTGAAAGGCTTCGGTATGGGCATATTTATCGCTCAGGTAAATTACTTCGGTAATGCCGGCCTGGATAATGGCCTTGGCACATTCGTTACACGGAAACAAGGCCGTGTAAATGCGGCAGCCGTGCAGCGAAATGCCAATGTTGTTGAGAATGGCATTCAGCTCGGCATGGCAAACGTAGGGGTATTTGGTTTGCAAAAAGGGGCCTTCTTTTTCCCAGGGAAAACAATCGTCGTTACAGCCAATGGGAAGCCCGTTGTAGCCGGCACCTACAATTTTATTTTGCGCATTTACAATGCAGGCGCCCACCTGGGTGGAAGGGTCTTTGCTGCGTTGGGCCGATAACAAGGCCACGCCCATGAAATATTCATCCCACGAAATATAATCCTTGCGTTTGCTCATAAAGGCTGCATGCAATAATGATTTGCCAATATACTACGATTGTTTGGAATGCTGTTGCCGAAAAACGTTGCGGGAGCCATGTTGCAATACATGAATTTCAATTACCGCCCGTCAGCAGCGGGCGTGATTTCAATCATTCCCTGCGTTTTGCAAATAGTGCAACTTGTGGCACCAGAATGTGGGCCGGGTGTCGTTAACCGGGCCGCAGTAACGGCAACATGAATTTTACATGCACCTAACTTTCCTTATTTTACAGAGTAAATGTTTCTGCCATGGCAGCCGATAACCTGCGCTATAAAGTAAAAGCAAACAGTTTTGAGTTTGCAATTGATGCGGCAACAGCCGCTGCAGCCGATGTAATTCAGGTGCGTCCCAACGAGTTTCATCTGATTCACCAAAACCGTTCCGTTACGGCAAAAATTCTACAGGCCGACGCATCGGGCAAACACCTGCAGGTGGAAGTGGCGGGCCAAACCTTTACGGTTACCGTTTACGATGCATTGGACCAGCAACTGGAACAAATGGGCTTTAGTACCGCCAGCACCAAGCGCATCAAAGAAATCAAGGCGCCCATGCCCGGCCTGGTATTGAGCATTGCAGTGCAGGAGGGGCAGGCCGTGAAAGAAGGCGACCGCATTTTGATACTCGAAGCCATGAAAATGGAAAACAGCATTCTGATACATGCCGATGCCACCATCAAACGCATAGCGGTACGCCCCGGCCAGGCCGTTGATAAAGGGCAGGTATTGGTAGAACTGGAATAATTGCATTTTTTGGTGAACCGCAAAATCAAACCGAAAGAAAATTCATATGAAAAAAATACTGGTAGCCAACCGCGGCGAAATTGCCCTGCGCATCATGCGCACCCTACGTAAAATGGGCATTCAGTCGGTAGCTGTTTTTTCGGAGGCCGACCGCCGCTCGCCGCACGTGCTTTATGCCGACGAGGCCGTGTGCCTGGGCCCGGCGCCCTCTGCCCAATCGTATTTGAACGGCGATAAGATTATTGAAATCTGCAAACAGTTGGGGGTAGATGGCATACATCCGGGCTATGGCTTTTTAAGCGAAAATGCCGACTTTGCCCAAAAGGTAGAAGAAGCGGGTATTACGTTTATTGGCCCCAGCGCCCAGGCCATGCGCATCATGGGCTCAAAATTAGCGGCCAAAGAAAGCGTAAAAAAGTACAACATACCCATGGTGCCGGGTACCGACCATGCCATTGAAGATGTAAACCTGGCCGTTGAAGTGGCCAACCGCATCGGTTATCCGGTACTCATCAAAGCATCGGCAGGCGGTGGCGGAAAAGGAATGCGGATCGTAGAAAAAGCCGATGACATGCAGGAGCAAATGGAACGGGCCATCAGCGAGGCAAAATCTTCTTTTGGCGATGGCTCGGTATTTATTGAAAAATACGTGAGCTCGCCCCGGCACATTGAAGTGCAGGTGCTGGCCGATAAATACGGAAACGTTGTGCATGTGTTGGAACGGGAGTGCAGCATTCAGCGCCGGCACCAAAAGGTGATTGAAGAGTCGCCCAGTGCCGTTGTTACCCCCGAATTGCGGGAGCGTATTGGCGAAGCGGCCGTACTGGTGGCAAAATCGTGCAACTACGAAAGCACGGGAACCGTTGAATTTTTGGTAGATGACAAGCTGAATTTTTATTTTCTGGAAATGAACACCCGCCTGCAGGTTGAGCATCCGGTAACGGAAATGATAACCGGCCTTGACCTGGTAGAACAACAAATACGTATTGCCCGGGGCGAAAAGCTGTCGTTAACGCAGGATGCCATAAAGCCCAACGGTCATGCCATTGAGTTGCGGGTGTATGCCGAAGATCCGCTGAACAACTTTTTACCTTCCATTGGCACCCTTACGCGGTACGAGCGCCCGGTTGGCGAAGGTGTACGGGTAGATGATGGCTACGAAGCCGGCATGTCCATCCCCATTTATTACGATCCCATGATTGCCAAACTGGTGGTGCACGGTGCCACACGAACCGAAGCCATACAAAAAATGAGGGAAGCCATCCGGCAGTACAAAATTGAAGGCGTTACCACCACGCTGCCGTTTGGAACCTTTGTGATGGAACACGAAGCGTTTCTTTCAGGAAAGTTTGACACCCATTTTGTGAAGAACTACTACAATCCGGAAAAACTGAAAGAAAAAGAGCACGCCAACGCCGAGGTGGCCGCATTGGTGGCGTTGCAATACTGGCAGCAGGTACAAAATCAAATTAATCCGGTTGAAAATAAATCTACCAGCTGGAAACGGCGGCTGGCGCATTAAGGGCTTATGCTGTAAAAACAAAGTATATGAAACCAAAAGTTGAAATACTACGCGAAAAGTTAGCCGAAGCAAAACTGGGCGGTGGCATCAAGCGTATTGAAACGCAACATAAAAAAGGAAAACTTACCGCACGGGAACGCGTTAGCCTGCTGATGGATCCCGGCTCGTTTGAAGAAATCGGAGCCCTGGTTACCCACCGTACTACCGAATTTGGCATGGCCGATCAAAAGTATTACGGCGATGGCGTAATAACCGGCTACGGTACCGTAAACGGACGGCTGGTATATGTATTTGCGCAAGACTTTACTGTGTTTGGCGGCGCCCTTTCGGAAACACATGCCGAAAAAATTTGCCGCATTATGGATATGGCCATGAAAACAGGCGCTCCCGTAATTGGGTTGAACGACAGCGGCGGGGCCCGCATACAGGAAGGGGTTCGATCGTTGGGAGGCTACGCCGATATTTTTTACCGCAACGTTCAGGCATCGGGCGTTATACCGCAAATTTCGGCCATCATGGGGCCTTGCGCCGGTGGCGCCGTTTATTCCCCCGCCATGACCGATTTTACCATAATGGTAGAAAACACCAGTTATATGTTTGTTACGGGACCCAATGTAGTAAAAACGGTTACCAACGAAGAAGTAAGCAGCGAAGAACTGGGCGGTGCATCTACACACAGTACCAAAAGTGGCGTTACACACTTAACGGCAGTTAATGATGTGGATTGCATTCAAAAAATAAAACAATTACTGAGCTACATGCCGCAAAACTGCGAAGATGTGGTGCCAAAGCTGCCGTACACGTTGGGCGAGGAAACCCGTGAAGAGCTGGAAAGCATAGTGCCCGAAAGCGCAACACAACCTTATGATATGCGCAAGGTTATTGAAGGCATTTGCGATAAAGACAGTTTTTTTGAGATACAGCCTTATTATGCC
Source organism: Lacibacter sp. (assembly GCA_046297415.1). Lineage (GTDB taxonomy): Bacteria > Bacteroidota > Bacteroidia > Chitinophagales > Chitinophagaceae > Lacibacter. The sequence continues at coordinate 772,178 of JBKBIL010000001.1, read as the reverse complement.
GATAACATTGTGGTGGGATTTGCCCGCCTTGCCGGCCGCAGTATTGGTATTGTGGCCAATCAGCCGCAAAGCCTGGCCGGTGTGCTGGATATTGAAAGCTCAAAAAAAGGAGCACGCTTTACCCGTTTTTGCGATTGCTTTAATATACCCTTGCTGGTGTTGGTGGATGTGCCGGGCTTTTTACCCGGTACCGATCAGGAATGGAACGGCATTATTACGAATGGCGCCAAGCTGCTGTACGCCTTTAGTGAGGCAACGGTACCCCGTGTAACCGTTATTACCCGCAAGGCTTATGGCGGCGCATACGATGTGATGAACAGTAAGCATATTGGCGCCGATATGAACTATGCCTGGCCATCGGCCGAAATAGCGGTAATGGGCGCCAAAGGTGCCAGCGAAATCATCTTTAAAAATGAAATTGCTGCAGCGCCCGACCCGGCTCAAAAACTGTTGGAAAAAGAAGCGGAATATGCGGCGTTGTTTGCCAATCCGTATCAGGCGGCCGAACGGGGATTTATAGATGAGGTGATTGAACCCAGAGACACCCGAAAAAAACTCATCAAAGCATTTGCCATGCTCGAAAACAAAGTAGCCAAGCGCCCCCGCAAAAAACACGGAAATATTCCCTTGTAAGCGTTGCCGGATGTTTTGTACATGCAGAAAGGGCTGTTGAATGCAGCCCTTTTTTAATTGGCATGAAAGCCTTCGGGGAACAGCATTTGCCGGATAAAGCTGAAATATTGATTTTTTACATTGGAAAAATCGTTGATTTCGTTGGTGATTGTTTTTTCCAATTGTTCCTCTTCTTTATCGAGTGTTTCGGCTGCAGTTTGCTGTTTGCCTTGTTGCAGCAGGCTCATGCTGTAAGCCTGTAAACGCGACTGGATTTGTTCCAGTTGCTGCCGGTGCTGTTGTACCAGGTGCAGCAGGCTGGCCACCTGAGGCTGCCGGGCAGCAGGCAATGGATTGCTTTGTAAGGCATGCAGCCTTTTTTCAAAAAGAGTGCTGGCGTGTTGTATGGAGTTCAGTTCCCAATACCAATCAGACATTTTGGAAAGGGTTTGCAGCTGTTTCATAAGAATGGATTTAAGAGAAAAGATTATTGATTGTTGCATCGACACTATGGGCAGCCGGTGCTACGGGGAGGGGCATGTATCAGCAAGCATGTGAACATAGGTAGAAGCATCTGGTTTTTCTTCAAGGATGGATGGAATTACTATGCAAACCTACCCGATACAGCCGTGAAAAATACTGACGCAGGTCATGAAAATAAAAATAAAGGTTCTCCTGTATGTACGAATGTAACATTTTTACAGGCCAACAGTACAGATATGCACTTGTAAATGCAATATGGCATTTAGCACCAAGCCCAACGGGTTGTATAAATAAACGCGTTGTGCTATTAAACAAGTAAAAATAAATTCAGGTTTCCAAATCGGGAAAATACTAACAGGGCCAAAAAGTTGGGCACTACAGTAGTACTACAGCTTAATCAGGGCTCCCCCCGAGATCGGGGTTGCCTGTCCGCCGGAAATTTATGAAGGCGGATAATCGATCTCGGGTGCCCTTTTTGGGTACCTTTTTGGGCACGCAAAAAGGTACAAAATCTTTTTTCATTCTAATTTCAAAGATTCCATTCTTTGATTTTGGTAATTTAATAGCACAACGCGTAAATAATTTTAGCGGTTAATAAGCAGGCGTTGTGTTGTAATTGCCTTATCGGTTTGCAGCCGCAACAGGTACATGCCGGCAGGTATATTGCCGATATCAAACAGTAATTGCTGCTTACCTGCAAACAGCCGGCTGTTGAAAAGTAAACGGTACTCTTTGCCGCTAACATCGGTCAGCAAAATGCGCACCAGGGCAGGTGCCTGCAATTCGAACGAAACCATGATGCTTTGACTTGCAGGGTTCGGCGCAACCCGAACATCGGAAAGCGAAGGCTGTACGGGTGTGATGGATGTAGTGGTAAAGTTGGCCGTAGCGATATTGGAAAGTGCGCTTTCGTTATGAAAGCGGTTGAGCGCCGTTACCGCGTAGTAGTACGTGGTATTGGAGGTGTTGGGCGGCACGTCGGTAAAACTATTGGCAGCATAGCTGTTGCTCACAAAAATGATGTTGGCTGCATTGGCTGTATCTATGGGCAGGGTTGTAGAGCGATATACTGCAAAATGCCGTATTTGTTCCGGTTCGGCAACATTGTTAGCAGGTCGCTCCCAACTGATTACAACGTTACTGCCATTAACGGTGGCAGTTACGTTAAAAGGTGCCTGCGGCGTGGCATTGTTGCGCCAGGGCATGCGGGGCAGCAATGCAAAGGGAGTTTGATACACGTGCTGCAATAACGAGTCGCGAAATTGTAATGGGTTGTCTATTATGTTTTGGAGTCTGAAAAATGTGCTTCCGTACAGGTTTGCGTAAGTGCGGTTGAGACGTATTTGATTGTTCGTTTCTGAAGGGTTGTACCAATTTAAATCGCTGTTGTTGGCAATTTTGTAAGCGGCATGGCCCACGTATATGTGGCGGCCATAGGCGTTGTTGTTCCACCAGGGAGCCAGCACGGCATAGTTGGCTGCCGAAAAGCCGATGCTCCAGTAAAGCTGCGGGGTAAGATAATCTACCCAGCCATTTTGTATCCAAAGGCGGCTGTCGGCAAAAACATCGCTAAAGCTTTGCAAGCCGTTGGTGGCGCTTCCGGCCGGATCGCTACTTTGGTTGCGCCAAATGCCGAAAGGCGATACGCCAAATTTTACCCAGGGTTTAACGGTGCGAATGCTGTCGTACAATCGTTGGATAAAAATATTGATGTTGTCGCGCCGCCAGTCGTTACGGCCGGCAGTTGTGTTGGGGAAGCCACGCGGGTCGGCAAGGTAGGCGGCATCATCGTTAAAGCGATTGGCCGGGTTGGAGGGCGGGTAGGGATAGAAATAATCGTCAATATGCACGCCGTCAATATCGTAGCGGCGTACCACATCCATAATTATCCCAATAACGTAGTCGCGTACCGCCGGAATACCGGGATTTAAAATGCGCAGGTTTTCCTGTGCCAACAACCATTCGGGCCGGGTGCGGGCAATATGGTTGGCGGCGTAGTTGTTGATGTTGTTAATGTTGCTGATGGCACGAAACGGATTGAACCAGGCATGAAATTCCAACCCCCGGTTACGGGCTGCCTGCAGCATGAACTGCAGGGGGTCGTAATACGGGTTGGGCGGATTGCCCTGCGTGCCGGTTAACACCGCACTCCAGGGTTCGGTGCTGCCGGCGTATAAAGCATCACATTCGCTGCGCACCTGCACGTACACGGCGTTGAAGCGACTATTCTTCAGCACATCAAGCCGGCTTTCAAAATCGCTTTGTTGCTGCACCGCGTTGGTACTGCGGGGCCAGTCGAGCGACAGGTGGGTCGAAATCCAGGCACTGCGCAGCTCCCGCTTGGGGGGCTGTGCCTGTGCAACATGGGTGGCAAAAGAAATTATAAGCAGCAGCGCAACTAGTACATGCATATATAACCGTAATGCCTGAAATTAATAAAAAAATTTAAAAAGAAGCTTCTGTTTGGCTAAGTTCATGATAAGAGTGATGCATACCCTCAATGTGCAGCAAGAAGCGTAAGCATGCCCCTTGTAATTGTTGTGTTGGGTTACCCAATTGCAATGGCCCGGTTTTGCAACTTCCTCATTTTGCTGAAAAGCTGCGGTTTGTTGCGATGGCTAATAGCCAACTCTGGATCTATAAACAAATACCCCACCGTAAAAGGTGGGGCAGTGCAATACACCTATATTTTGTTGCAATTAAATATCAATTGCTTCGCCGTAAGCGGCTGCGGTAGCTTCTTTAATGGCTTCGCTCATGGTGGGGTGCGGGTGTACGCCGTTCAGAATTTCGTGGTACGTCGTTTCCAGCTTGCGTGCCACCACCACTTCGGCTATCATTTCGGTAACGTTGGCACCAATCATGTGTGCGCCCAAAAATTCGCCGTATTTGGCGTCAAAAATCACCTTTACAAAGCCTTCGGTGCTGCCGGCGGCACTTGCTTTACCGCTGGCCATAAACGGAAACTTGCCCACTTTCACTTCGTAGCCGGCCTCTTTGGCTGCTTTTTCGGTGTAGCCTACGCTGGCAATTTCGGGCGTGCAGTAGGTGCAGCCGGGAATGTTGTTGTAATCCATTCCTTCGGGCAGGTGGTGGTATTTCTTTTCAAGATAGCCAATATGTTCGGCGGCATTGATGCCTTCTTTGGCGGCAACATGTGCCAGTGCCTGGCCGGGGGCGCAGTCGCCAATGGCGTAAATGCCGGGCACGTTGGTTTGCTGGTATTTGTCCACCGCAATTTTTCCTTTCTCGGTTTTGATGCCCAGTTCTTCCAGGCCGATGTTTTCGATGTTGGCCACCACACCGGCAGCACTCAGCAGGATGTCGGCTTCCAGGGTAATTTCGCCGTTCTGGGTTTTTACATTGGCTTTCACGCCCGGGCCGCTGGTGTCAACACCGGTTACTTCCGAGCTGGTGTAAATGGTAATGCCTTTTTTCTTGAACTGTTTTTCCAGTTCTTTCGAAATATCTTCATCTTCAACGGGCACAATGCGGGGCATAAACTCCACAATGGTAATTTGGGTACCCATGGAGTTGTAAAAGTCGGCAAATTCAACGCCAATGGCGCCACTGCCTACGATAATCATGCTTTTGGGCTGTTGGGGCAGCACCATGGCTTCGCGGTAGCCGATGATTTTTTTACCATCCTGCGGCATGCTGGGCAGTACGCGGCTGCGGCCGCCGGTGGCAATGATGATGTACTTGCCTTCTACGATTTGTTTGCTTCCGTCGGCTGCGGTTACTTCCAGTTTGCCCTTTCCGGCCAGTTTACCGTAGCCCATAATTACGTCAATCTTGTTTTTCTTCATCAAAAACTGCACACCCTTGCTCATTTTTTCGGCTACGCCGCGGCTGCGTTTGATAACGGCGCCAAAATCGTGCTGTACGCCCTGGGCCTGAATGCCATAGTCGGCGCTGTGTTTCATGTATTCATAAACCTGGGCGCTTTTCAGCAGGGCCTTGGTGGGAATGCAGCCCCAGTTGAGGCAAACGCCTCCCAGGCTTTCTTTTTCAACAATAGCAACTTTAAAACCGAGTTGCGAAGCACGGATGGCGGCCGGATAGCCACCGGGGCCGCTACCGAGAACAATTACGTCGTATGCCATACAGAACGGTTATTGAATTTGGTTGGTGAACAATTTTTGGCGTGCCAAAGGTACTTGAAGCGGGGGATATGGCAAAAGCGGCCGGCAACTATTGCTTGCCGGAAGGCTGTTTGCTACGCAGAAAAAATGAACGATGGGGCAGCAAGGGCATTTCGGCGCCCAGATAGGTATTTAAAACCAGACGGAATATATTAACACCGCTGATGGTATCGGGCCAATTTTGAATTCTGCCGTTCAAATTTGAGGCTGCAAATCTGATTCGAAATATATGTTTATCCATGTTGTCATCCGAATGTGATCGAAAACCATGATCGCCGGCAATGATGATAACACTATTTTTTCGATTGTTTTCCTGAATATAGGTTACGAGTTCTTTTATAATTTTATTGGCATAGCTTATTTCTTCAAGATATCCGCGTACAATATTGCTATCTAAAAATACCTTTTCCGGATTTCGTAACTCCCCTGTACTGTTAAAACAGTAGGGACTATGCGCAAGTAAAAAATGTGCATATAAAAATTGCGGAGCTCTTTGCCTGTCATTGTTGCAAACTGATTGAATTTTTTTGACTGAATTGTCGCAGTATGATTTAAGCCGCTCACATTCGTTTTTCTGCAGCATAACCCATAATGGCCTGAGATTTTTATTGAGAACTGCTAGATAACCAAGGTCGCGATAAATTCGCGACCGGAAGCGTTCGATAAAAATAACGATGTATTTTCATGATATCGAAAAAGCCCGGTAATTCATTTTTCGAATTAATCTTAAAACGCAGATGGTGTGCTTCGTGAATTTCGTATCCGGATTCTTTTAGAATTGTAAATAAAGCGTTATTGCTTAATGATCTGTTAGCCCGATACATAAAATCGGTTAAGCCTGGAATGAAGCTGCCGGGTAATTGAGGGTAGTTCATATTGAACATACTGCTCACACAAAAAAGAGTTTGGTTGTAATTAGTAAGTGCTTCCTCAAATATTCGAAACCCTTTTTGCTCTAAAAATTGATCAGCAGCGGCGTTGTTAAAGCCCATCGTTTGCTGCAGCGAGGTGCTGCTGGTATAAGAGTCGAATACCAGGAAAAAGATATCCGGCAACGAGTCGGGTGGCACACCCCTTTTAAATTCCTGTACTGCTTGCATGTCGCCGTCCAATAATCTTTTTGTTACAGGCTGCCGCTTCGTATTAAGAATTGACAGGATTTCTACAAAAATTAAAATTAACAGCAAGGTGTTAAAAAAACTGCACAAACGTTGTAAGGGTTTGTGCCGTACATAGAGAAGGAATAAAAACAGACCGGCACCCAACACGGGTACTACAACTTTATATGATGTTAACACCTGCGGCAATACAGTGCTTTTCAGCAGGTCATGTATTGGTCCAAAGAAAAGTATGGGAATAAGAACGGCAGTTGCCGCCGTTATGGCACGATATCGGTTTCGAAAGCCAAATATATAAAGTACAAATGCAGTTAATAAAAGTACACTTGCAGTAATGCCTCCAACGGTAATTAAAAAAAACGGTGATAGTTCATCAATAAGTTTCGAATAATCTTTTATGGTGAAATAAACAGGCAGTAGTAGCAAAAGAAGCAGCGGGTGCTGTACAATCGTTACTGATTTTAGTTTCTCAAATTTGCCCATCTCGATGATTTCAATTACCGGATAAAAAAAACAATGAAATTTAGTTTTACGCTTCATTCATTCGTATACTCCTTCCCTTAAACTTTTTGCCGTTGATGGCCCGTATCATTTGCGGCGCGGCTTGTTTATCTACTTCCACCCAGCTGTTGAGTTCCCGCATATCAATGCGGCCCAACACGTCTTTCCGCAAATCGCTCAGGTCGAGCAGAAACTGCAAAAAACTGGCTTTGTAAAAACCATCTTTCGTTCCCAAGTTCACGAACAGTTTTACATAGTTGCTGCCGCCGCCAAACTCCCGGCCCCGGGTGTCGCGGTAGGTGGTGCGTTCGCGGCGGGCGCCGGTGCTGCCTGCTTCGCGGCGGCCCGCAGCAGCGGCCTGCCGCTGGCTTTGCCGCAGGTTGAGGTCTTCGGCATTTTCGTAGTACTTCAAAAACCGGTCAAACTCCAATGCCGCCACCCGCTTCAGGATCTCTTCCTTGCTCATATCGGCAAACTTTTCCTGCAGCATGGGTACGTAGGTTTCGTACGCTTCATTACTTACATCGGTAGAAATGAGTTTATCCATAAACGCAAAAAACTGCTTGCGGCATACATCTTTGCCGCTGGGTACTTCCAGTTTGTGAAAAGGGGCCTGTACCAGCCGCTCTATGGCTTTGATTTTTCCGATTTCGCGGCTGTGTATAATGCTCATGCAAATGCCCGTTTTTCCGGCCCGGCCGGTACGTCCGCTGCGGTGGGTATATACTTCCGTGTCGTCGGGCAGTTCGTAGTTGATTACATGCGTAATGTCTTTAACGTCAATACCCCGTGCAGCCACATCGGTGGCAATAAGCAATTGCAGCGTTTTTTCGCGAAACTGTTTCATAACCGAGTCGCGTTGCTGCTGCGAGAGGTCGCCGTGCAGGGCATCAATGTCGTAGCCCTCACGGGTGAGTTTTTCGGCTATCTGCTGCGCATCGGCTTTGGTGCGGGTAAAAATGATGCCGTAGATACCCGGGTTGAAATCAATCAACCGCTTTAAAGCCTCGTAGCGGTGGTGCGATGCCACCACGTAGTATTGGTGATCAATATTTTTATTGGCCGTATTTACCTTACCCACCGTTACTTCAACCGGCTGATTCATGTACTTGCGGCTTACGTTGCGTATTTCGGGCGGCATGGTGGCGCTAAACAGCCAGGTGCTTTCCTTTTTGGGCGTGTTTTGCAGTATGAATTCAATATCTTCTTCAAAGCCCATGTTCAGCATTTCGTCGGCTTCGTCTAACACCAGGTATTCAATTTCGCCCAGATTGATGGCTTTGCGTTCAATTAAATCAATCAGCCTGCCGGGTGTGGCCACCACAATCTGTACGCCCCGCTTCAATTCACGTATTTGCATGCCAATGGAAGCACCGCCATACACGGCTACCACCTGAAGTTGGGGTTTGTATTTTTTAAACCGTTCCAGTTCGGTTACAATTTGCAGGCACAGTTCCCGGGTGGGGCAAACCACCAGGGCTTGCGGAAACCGTTTTTCTGCGCTTAGCAATTGCAGCAGGGGCAGGCCAAAGGCCGCTGTTTTTCCGGTGCCGGTTTGGGCAAGGCCAATGAAATCTTTTGTGCCGCTCAACAGCACGGGTATGGCTTTTTGTTGAATGGGGGTGGGCGTGGTAAATCCTAATTCGGTTACTGCCCGCAGCAGGGGTTCTTCAAGTCCTAACGATTCAAATGTTGTCATGTTGTGTTGTTCCAAATTACAAGATGGGGTAAAGGTACAACATACGGGCGTGGCGGCTTCGGAAAACAACAGCGCTTTTTAGTACGGTGTGCCGCGGTTCGTACCTTTGCCGCCATGCGAAAAAGAACGATGGAAGAGTTGGGCCGGCTAACAGCCGAGGACTTTCGGCAGGCGGAGAAAATGCCCATTGTTGTAGTGCTCGAAAATATTCGTAGCATGCAAAATGTGGGCAGCGTATTTCGTACCTGCGATGCGTTTCGGGTGCAGGAACTGTGGCTGGCGGGCTATACCCCGCATCCGCCCCACCGCGATATTCACAAAACGGCGTTGGGTTCCACCGAAACGGTAACCTGGAGGGCTTGTTCTTCCGGCCCCGAAGCGGCGCAACAGTTACGAAACAAGGGCTACCGGGTGTATGCGGTAGAACAGGCCGAACCCAGCACACCGCTGCAGCAACTGCAATGGGATGGCCATATCCCCGTGGCGCTCATTTTTGGCAATGAAGCCTTGGGCGTGGAAGATGCCACCCTTGCCTGCTGCGATGGATGCATTGAAATTCCGCAACTGGGCACCAAACACTCGCTCAACATCAGCGTGGCTGCCGGCATTGTGTTATGGGAACTGGTACGGCAGCAGGTATAAGCAATTCGAAGGGGCTTACCACAACGGCTTATGCCGTGGCGGCGCCTTAGTATATTTGCGGCATGACGGTACTACGCAATTATCTTTCCCTCATAAAATTCTCCCACACCATTTTTGCCATGCCTTTTGCCCTTATTGGCTTTATGCTGGGCGTACGGGCACTGTTGCAGGAGGGGGATGTGGTGCAAATTGAATGGAATTTTTATACCAGCCTGCTGCTGCTGGTGGTGCTTTGCATGGTGTTTGCCCGCAGCGCCGCCATGGCTTTTAACCGGTACCTCGACCGGCATTTTGATGCCCAAAACCCACGTACTGCCATCCGCGAAATTCCGGCCGGCATCATTTCGGCCAACAGTGCCTTGTGGTTTACCATTATTATGAGCCTGTGCTTTATTGCCACTACCTGGTTTATCAATACCATTTGCTTTGCATTGTCGCCGGTGGCGTTGCTGGTAATTTTGGGGTACAGTTATACCAAACGCTTTACGCCGCTTTGCCATTTTGTGTTGGGCCTGGGGTTAAGCCTGGCGCCCATTGGCGCTTACCTGGCGGTAACGGGCACCTTTGCCGTAGTGCCCATATTGTTTTCGCTGATTGTTTTGTTTTGGGTAAGCGGCTTTGACATCATTTATGCCCTGCAGGATGAAGACTTCGACCGGCAGCAGGGCCTCCACTCGGTACCTGCCGCCCTGGGCAAGCCCAAAGCCCTGCTGGTAAGCCGCCTGCTGCATGTACTGGTGGTGCTGCTGTTAGTAACCGTACTGTTGTATGGCGGCTTTGGCGTGTTGTTTGCGGCCGGGGTGGGCTTGTTTACCGGCCTTCTGTTTTACCAGCACCGGTTGGTAACACCTACCGATCTCAGCAAAGTAAATCTTGCCTTTTTTACCACCAATGGCGTGGCAAGCGTACTGTTTGCCGTGCTGGCTATTGCCGACATGGTACGCACCCTCATCCAAAGCTGAAGCAGCATGGCACGTATTGTTTGTATTGATTATGGCGGAAAACGAACGGGCATTGCCGTTACCGATCCGTTGCAAATTATCGCAACCGGGCTGACCACCATTGATACCCAAAACTTCATACCTTTTCTGAAAGACTACATCAGCCGCGAACCAGTAGAACGCATACTTATTGGCATGCCGCTGAACATGGACGAAACCGCCACCCATGCCACCCCGCTGGTGGAACAAGCCATACGGCAGTTGAAAAAGCACTTCCCGCACATACCTGTTGAAACCGTAGATGAGCGCTATACTTCCAAAATGGCCAAAGATGCCATGCTGCAGATGGGACTTAAAAAAAAGCAGCGCCGCGATAAAAAGCGGGTTGATGAAATTGCAGCCACCATCATGCTGCAGGAATACCTGGGGCACCGGTAAGGCCGATACGGGTATAACTGGCGCTGCGGCGCTATCTTTGCAGTGCACGAAATAATTATTGATACAACCTGTTCTGATGATTTTACCCATTGTAGCATACGGATCCGATATTTTGCGGAAGGTGTGCAAAGACATTGATGCCGCTTACCCCGATTTGCAAAAGCTGATTGCCGACATGTGGGAAACCATGTACTACTCCAACGGAGTGGGCCTTGCAGCGCCGCAAATTAACCGCGATATCCGTTTGTTTGTGGTGGATAGTACCCAGATGTTTGCCAACATGGATGAAGAAGATACCACGCAGTACCCCGATGCGCCCGGCATTAAACAGGTGTTTATCAATGCCCGCATTGTGGAACTCGGCGGCGAAGAATGGGCTTACAACGAAGGGTGCCTCAGCATTCCCCGCATACGGGAAGACGTATTTCGCCACGAACAGGTTACCCTGCGCTATCTGGATGAACAGTTTCAGCCACACGAGGATACCTTCCATGGACTTACGGCCCGGGTAATTTTACACGAGTACGACCACATTGAAGGAAAGCTTTTTATTGATTACCTCAAACCTTTCAAACGCAAACTGTTGCGGGGGAAACTGGACGACATTGCGAAAGGCCGCATCAAGCCCGATTACAAGATGTTATTTCCGCGCCCGTAATGCGGCTGTTGCTTTTTTATACGGCCCTGTTTTTACTGGTTCAAACAAACGCACAGGATAGCACCGTTTTGTTTGAAGGGAAAATTATTACCCTGCGGGAAGTTGTGGTGCGGAAAGATTTGGACGTGCCCGGCTTCATACACCGCATGAAAACCGATACCAGCTTTTACAAAGCCTTTAAAAACCTGCGCATTCTTTCGTACCGAAGCATTAACGACATACGCATGCTAAACCGGCGCGGACAAACCCAGGCTTCGCTCTACAGCAAAACAAGGCAGCAGGTGGTACAACATTGCCGGCAAACGCTGGTGGAAGAAGAGCAGGTTACCGGCGATTTTTATGACCGGGAAGGTGCTTACAACTATTACACCGCGGCCTTGTATGCCAGCTTGTTTTTTGCAAAAGAGCCGGTTTGCGGCGAAACCAATATTGTGGGCAATACCCGGGCCGCCATATCGGGCAAAACCGGCATGGCCCGCCACCGCGAACAACTGAAGATGTTGTTTTTTAACCCCGGGTCTCGCATACCGGGTATTCCGTTTATGGGGAAAAAACTGGAGGTGCTGGAGCCTAAGGCCGGTGAAGTGTATGATTATACGGTTGACCTGGAATTGTTTAACGGAAAAGAAGCCTTTGCCTTTACGCTGCGCCGCAAAGAAGGTTTGCCGGCTGCCTTGCGCAACAAAGCGGTGATAGATGCCATGACCACCTGGTTCGATCCGGTAGATTTTACCATCCGCGGCCGCCAGTACCATATGCAATACAATGCCGGGGTTTACGATTTTGATGTGTTTATGGAAGTGCACCTGCAGCCTTTTCAGGATTTGCTGGTACCGGTACTCATCCGCTACAACGGCAACTGGGATGTACCCTTTAAAAAAAGGGAGCGGGGGGTGTTTACGGCAACGCTTTCCGGGTTTTCCCGCTAATGGTTAATCCAAATTGCGGCTTGCCGTATAGGCGGCCCATTTTTCGATTACGGCCTGCATATCGGCGGCAAGTTCGCTTTCAAACAACATCTTCTTTTTGGTGGTGGGGTGGATGAATCCCAACGTTTGTGCATGCAGGGCATGGCGCGGACAAACGGCAAAGCAGTTTTCAACAAACTGCTTGTATTTGCTGTAAACGGTGCCCTTTACAATACGGTCGCCTCCATAGGTTTCATCATTAAACAGGGGGTGGCCCAAAAATTTCATGTGTACCCGTATCTGGTGGGTGCGGCCGGTTTCTAAACGGCACTCCACCAATGTGGTATAGCCAAAGCGCTGCAGTACTTTGTAATGGGTAATGGCATCTTTGCCGTGTTCGCCATCGGGGTAAGCGTCCATAATTTTCCGGAAACGCAGGTGGCGGCCAATATGGGCCCGTATGGTACCGCTGTCTTCTTCCACATCGCCCCAAACCAGTGCGATGTATTTGCGCTCAATTGTATGCTCAAAAAACTGTTTGGCCAAAAACAGGCTGGCTTCCCGGTTTTTTGCCAGCAGTACCAGGCCGCTGGTATTTTTATCAATGCGATGTACCATGCCAAAGCGGGGCAGTTGCTCTTCGGTTACAGCAGCCTGTTGTTGCAGCAAATGGTACAGCACGCCGTTAACAACGGTGCCATCGGGGTTACCGCTGCCCGGGTGCATGATGAGACCGGCCGGTTTGTTGATGATTAAAACATCAGCATCTTCATACACAATATCCAGCGGGATGGGTTGGGGTATTACGGCGCTTTCGCTGGGGGCGGTATCGGAATAAACCACAATCTCATCGCCCGGCCGCACCTTGTAGTTGGCCTTCACCATTTGGTTGTTTACCAGCACAAAACCGGTGTCAATGGCTTTTTGCACTTTATTGCGGGAGGCGCCTTCCAGTTTTGCCATCAGGTATTTGTCCAACCGAACGGGCTCCTGCCCCTTGGCAACCTCAAAACGTTTGCGTTCGTACAATTCTTCCGAACCGTCGCCGTTTTCCAACTCCTGTTCTTCCTCCGGCAGTGGGGGTATCTGTTCGTTGTGCATAGAGTGCAAAAGTACAGTTCCCGTGCTTATGTTACCTTTGCAGCGCCATGAAGCAAACCGTTTGGGTGCAGCAGTTAGGAATGGTTCCTTACAAACAGGCCTGGGATTATCAGGAGCAACTGCTGCAACACAACCTGCAACTGAAAGCGGCAGCCCGCCGCCGCGAACTGGAAACCGGTACCCCCCAACAAGCCGCCACCCGGCATCATTTGCTGCTGCTGGAGCATCCGCCTGTTTATACCCTGGGCAAAAGCGGCGACATGGCACATGTACTCATCAGCGAAGAAGAGCGCATCGCAAAAGGAATTGCGTTTTTTCCGACCAACCGCGGTGGCGATATTACGTTTCATGGCCCGCAGCAGCTGGTGGGGTACCCCATACTAGACCTGGAGCAATTTGAAACCGACATTGGCAAATACCTGCGCCGGCTGGAGGAAGTAATCATTCGCACCATGGCGCATTACGGCCTAAAAGGCGAACGCAGCCCCGGCGAAACTGGCGTTTGGCTGGAACCCGATGTGCCGGGCCGTGAGCGGAAGATTTGTGCCATGGGGGTACGCTGCAGCCGTTGGATTACCATGCATGGCTTTGCCTTTAACGTAAATACCAATCTGCAATACTTTAATTACATTGTACCCTGCGGCATACACAACAAACTGGTTACCTCCTTGCAACACGAACTGGGTTACGAAGTGCCCCTGCACGAAGTGCAACAACTGGTACAACAACATTTTGCGGAAGTTTTTGACGTGGCCCTTGCAGCGGCCCAACCCTTCTGGCTGCCTGCTTAATAGTCGCGTGTGATCAAAAACTTGTTCCGCTCTTTTACCTGGCCGTCTTCCCGCAATTCAAAAAAGTACCAGCCCGATTTTAAAAACGTGGCTTTATCCAGCACCAGGTATTTTTCTTTCACTTCGGGTATGGTAAACAGCGGGCGGCCTTCTTCTCGGGAAAACGTAATCGCATATTTTTTCACGCCCGCTTCCGGCAAATTGATAATCACGTTACCATCGTTACCCGTATAAACATACACCGATGGCTCCCATGCTTTTTTGGGAGGGGCCGTAACCGGTGGGGCCGGTAATTTTTCATTGTTCTGCCGTTCGGGGCGTGCTGTTGGTGCCGGTCCGGTGGCAGCAATTTTGGCGGTATCTTCCACCGGCCGTTTGGGCCGGGTAAACATATAGTTGGCGCCATCGAACAAAATAAATACCCGGTAATAGGCCGAATCGTTTTTGGCTGTTTTATCCACGTACGAGTAGCTGCGTGCTTCGGGGTTGGGGGTAGAATGGATGGTGATAAAATTGCGGTTACTGTCCTGCGAACGCTGAATGTTTACCTGGGCCGTATTTTTAAAAGCATTAATCCAGCTAATGGTAATGACTCCGTTTTTTTTCTTGACGCTGATGTTGGGCAGGGTGTCCGTTTGTGCCTGCAGGGCAAGCGGAACAAAGAGGCAGCAAAGAATATGCAAAATGGTTTTCGGCATAAGATGGGTTTTGAACCGGCTGGCAAATATACGTTCATCCAAAGCAAAGGGTTTGGGCCGGCAAAGAGGCGTTGCCCTGCAGGCCTCCGGTATGCAGTACCAGCACCCGCTCGTTTTCTTTCAACCGGCCGGTTTCAAACAATTCCACTACCGCCCGAAAAACTTTGCCCGTGTAAACAAAGTCCGATGGGATGCCGGTGGTTTTGTAAAAAGCGTTCATGAATTCAAATAACGCGGCATCGGCCTTGCCGTAACCGCGGCCCGCAAATTCAAACGCCGGCTTGAACCGTTGTATGGCAGCTGCATTGCCAAAACTTTGCAAAAAAGCGGTTTGCCGGTTGGGGGGTATGCGCAGCACGGGTATGCCCCATAATTGCTGATGCGGCTCCAACCGTTGCAACAACCCCTTGCAGGTAGTACCCGTGCCAATGGCGCATACAATGTGCTTGTAGTTTTGCCAGCCCGCAATGCAATCGGCAATTTCGCTGCTGCCCGTAACGCCGGCTTCGTTACTGCCGCCTTCGGATACAAAAAGGTAAGTTGCATATTGTTGCCTGATTGCTGCAACGGTAGATGAGGTGGCTTCAAATGCACTTCGGGGCACCGGCAGCAGTTGCATTCCCATTTCGTTGCAAAACGTAAGAGTGGGGTTGAGGGGATGGATGATTTCGCCCCGTACGATTGCGGCCGATTGCAAGCCTACCTGCCTGCAGGCAAATGCGGTAGCGGCCAGGTGGTTCGAAAAGGCGCCGCCCATGGTAAGAATGCCCGCTTTTTGCTGTAATGCCGCCTGCTGCAGGTTGTATTTCAGTTTAAACCATTTGTTGCCCGAAATAACCGGATGCAACGCATCCAGCCGGGCCACATCAAATTGCACCCTACGGTTGTTGCGGAGTGTCCACCCCGCGGTTGTAATTTCTATATTGAGATTGCCTGTAAGCATGGGGTGGTGGTGCAGAGTTCCCTATCTTCGCAGCGCTCAAAAATACACATTGCATGCAACCCACTTTATTGATTTTAGCCGCCGGTATGGCTTCCCGCTTTGGAAGCATGAAGCAAATTGAAGGTTTTGGCCCCAACGGCGAAACCATTATGGATTATTCCATTTACGATGCCATACGGGCCGGATTCGGAAAAGTGGTGTTTATAATTCGTGAAG
This sequence comes from Lacibacter sp., assembly GCA_046297415.1. GTDB lineage: Bacteria > Bacteroidota > Bacteroidia > Chitinophagales > Chitinophagaceae > Lacibacter. The sequence goes on along the minus strand of JBKBIL010000001.1, from coordinate 756,284 downwards.
ATTTTGCCGAACAATTCAAGGATATGTTTGAGCCCCGGCTGGCCGGCAAGATGAAAACGGAATATGTGTATCAATCCCTGCAGTCGTATGTAGGCGATTTTCAGGTGCCCGCCAACCGGGTAAAACCCTGGGGAACGGCCCATGCGGTTTTGTGTGCCGAGGGGGTAATTCACGAACCGTTTGCCGTTATTAATGCCGACGATTTTTACGGACGGGAGGCGTTTGAACAGGCTGCCCGTTTTTTAACAACCGAATGCACACCGCAACTGCAGGCATTAATTGGATACGATTTGTCGAAGACCCTGAGCCCCAACGGTACGGTTAGCCGGGGCGTTTGTGATGTAGATGCCGCAGGCAATTTGATTTCGATAAACGAACGCACAAAAATTTATGAGAAGGAGGGCCATATTTTGTACGAAGATGCCAACGGTCTGCAACACGAAGTGCCCTACCACTCGCCGGTTAGCATGAATTTTTGGTGTTTTCATCCATCGGTATTTGCACTAACCCAAACACTGTTTGCAACATTTCTTCGGGAAAACGGGCAGGAAGAAAAGTCGGAATTTTTTATTCCCATTGTGGCCGACTATTTCATAAAACAGCAAGGCGGGGTAATACGGGTATTGCCAACCCGGTCCGAATGGTTTGGCGTAACGTACAAAGAAGATGCCCCCGGTGTGCGTCGGCGCGTGCAGGAGCTGGTGGCAGCGGGTGTGTATCCGGCAGCGCTGTGGGCCTGACAACCCGGTGTTAGAAAAGTAAGCGGCTGACTTAACAGAGTAAGTCAGCCGCATTTATGTTGCGATATGTTTGTTTACTGTTTTACCAACGGATACACCGACATGGTCTTGGTTTCCTCGTGCTGCAGCCGAATGAAGTACATGCCGTTTTGTAAGTGTTGCATATGGGTTTGGATGCACACCTTGCCTACTTCAAAACCGCATCATTTCCGCATTTCCTTATACAGGTTAATCAGCGCATTGGTACTGGCATCGTGCGTATGCACTTTTTCGTCCCCACGCAGCTCCGGTAAAATTTTATTGGCCAGTTGCTTGCCCAGCTCCACGCCCCATTGGTCAAAACTGTAAATGTTCCAGATAATGCCCTGCACAAAAATTTTATGCTCATAAAACGCAACCAGCTCGCCTAACGTAAAGGGTGTGATTTTTTTCAACAAAATGGAGTTGGTGGGCCGGTTTCCTTCAAACACTTTGTAGGGCACCAGTTCTTCGGGTGTGCCTTCGGCACGCACTTCGGCTTCGGTTTTGCCGTTCATCAGCGCTTCGGTTTGGGCAAAAAAGTTGCTCAGCAGCTTTTCATGATGGTCGCCTATCGGGTTGTGGCAAATGGCCGGTGCAATAAAATCGCAGGGTATCAGGTGGGTGCCCTGGTGTATCAACTGGTAAAACGAGTGCTGACCATTGGTGCCCGGCTCGCCCCAGATGATGGGGCCGGTGCTGTAGGTTACTTTTTGTCCGTTACGATCTACATACTTACCATTGCTTTCCATATTGCCCTGCTGCAAATAGGCTGCAAAACGGTGCAGGTACTGGTCGTAGGGCAGAATGGCTTCGCTTTTGGCATCAAAAAAGTTGGTGTACCAAATGCCCAACAACGCCAATACCAGGGGGATATTGCGTTCAAAAGGCTCGGTTTGAAAATGCACGTCGGCATGGTAGGCCCCTTTGAGCAGTTGCTCAAAATTGTCGTAACCAATGGTAAGGGCAATAGATAAGCCGATGGCGCTCCATAAACTGTAGCGTCCGCCCACCCAGTCCCAAAATTCAAACATGTTTGCTTTGTCAATACCAAAAGCCACCACTTCTTTTTCATTGGTGCTAAGGGCGGCAAAGTGTTTTGCAATAGGGGCGTCATCACCCGCATGTTGCAAAAACCAGTTGCGTGCCGTAAAGGCATTGGTCATGGTTTCCTGCGTGGTAAAGGTTTTGCTGGCTATGAGAAACAGCGTTTCATCGGGGGTTATTTTTTTCAGGGTTTCGGCAATATGCGTGCCATCCACATTGCTTACAAAATAGGTTTCGATGCCGGGTATCCAATAGGGCTTTAAGGCTTCGGTAACCATTACGGGGCCCAGGTCGCTACCGCCAATGCCAATGTTTACAACATAACGGATGCGCTTACCCGTATAACCCTTCCAGGATCCGCTGTGAATGCGCTCACAAAAATCTTTCATCTGCTGCAATACCCGTTGCACATCGGGCATTACATCTTTTCCGTCAACCAGCACCGGCTTGCCCGAAAAATTACGAAGGGCGGTGTGTAAAACGGCCCGGTTTTCGGTACGATTAATTTTTTCGCCACTGAACATGGCCTTGATGGCTTCGGGTACGCCGCAGGCGTTTGCCAGTTCCTTCAGCAGCTGCAGGGTTTGGGTGGTAATGCGGTTTTTTGAATAATCGAGTACCAGATCCTGGGCGCAGCAACTGAATTGGGCAAAGCGGTTGGCATCTTCCTGAAACAGTTGCCGCATGTGTACCTGTTGCATGTCCTGTGCATGCGCTTGCAGTTGTTGCCAGGCCTGTGTGGATGTGGGGTTGATGTTCGGCAGCATAAAAAATAGGTTTATGTGAACTGCAGCAGTTGCTGCGCCGTTAATTTATCGTTATGCAATTGCGCTTTCAGCGCATCTATTCCGCTGAATTTTTGTTCGTGCCGTATAAAATTCCAAAGCCAAACGGTAAGGTGCCGGCCGTAAATATCTTCATCAAAGTCAAACAGGTGTACTTCAATGCTGCGGTGCGTGCCATCTACGGTAGGGCGTGTGCCAATATTCATCATGCCGTTGAGTACCCGGGTTTCGGCTTCCAACTGTGCCGTAACGGCATACACCCCGTTGCCGGGAATGAGTTTGCCGGGGTCGTTAATCTGCAGGTTGGCGGTGGGGTAGCCAATGGTACGGCCCAGTTGATTGCCCATAATAATGTTTCCTTTAAACGAATAGGGGTGGCCCAGGTAGGCACGGGCCTTTTCGGCTTCGCCCAGCAATAATGCTTCCCGTATTTTGGTGGAACTGACGATGGAATCGTTAATGAGTTGCTCGCTAATTTCCTGTACCTGGAAGCCAAACTGCGGCGCCAGTTGCTCCAGCAGCCGAAAATCGCCTTCGCGGTTGTTGCCAAACTTATGGTCGTAGCCGATGATGATGGTGCAGGGCCGAAAGCGGGCTACCAGAAAGTCGCGGATGTAAGCTTCGGCACTCATTTCTGAAAACTCCTTTGTAAATGGAACTACCACCAAATTGTGCACACCGTATTGCCGCAGTAGTATAATGCGTTCTTCCAGTGTGGTCAGTTCTTGCATGTTCAGGCCGGGATTTACCACTTTGCGGGGATGCGGATTGAAGGTGATGAGCACCGACTCGCCGCCGCAGCGTTGGGTTTGCTCCAGCACCTGCCGAATAATTTGCTGGTGGCCCAGGTGTACGCCATCGAAAGTGCCAATGGTAACCACGGCTTGCCGAAATGGGGGGAGCGCATCAAGATTGCGATATACTTTCATGGCTGGTTTAGGCGGTTGCAAATCTAATCATTTTGCGGCGGTGTGCAGAAACAGTAGTTTTGCAGCAACCTACTACTGTATGTCGCTCTACAACCAACGCGGCGTTTCGGCGCAAAAAGAAGAGGTGCACAAGGCCGTGGCACAACTCCATCAGGGCTTATATCCACACGCATTTTGCAAATTATACCCCGATTACCTGGGCGGCGATGCCGACTGGGTAAATATTACGCATGCCGATGGCGCCGGCACCAAAAGTATTTTGGCGTATTTGTATTGGAAAGAAACCGGCGATATAACAGTTTGGCAGGGCATTGCACGCGATGCCATTGTAATGAATTTAGACGATTTGCTATGCGTGGGCATTTATAACAATATCTTGTTTTCGAGCACCATTGACCGTAATAAAAACCGCATTCCCGGCGAAGTACTGCAACAACTTATCGCGGGCGCGGCAACCTGCTTTGCCGAACTGCAGCAATACGGGGTAGGTATTCACTACCTCGGCGGCGAAACAGCCGATGTGGGCGATGTGGTACGTACCATTACCGTTAACGGCACCATGACGGCCCGCTGGCCCAAAAGCAGAATTATTACGAACGAAAAAATTAAGCCCGGCGATGTAATTGTGGGGTTGGCATCGTACGGACAGGCAACCTATGAAACGGCGTACAACAGTGGCATTGCCAGTAACGGACTCACCAGCGCCCGCCACGATGTGTTGCAAAAGTTTTATGCCGGCGCATTTCCGGAGAGTTACGAAAACCAGCTGCCCGATGAAGTGGTGTACATTGGCCCGCACCGCTTAACCGATGCGGTTACCCTGCCCGATGGTACAACCACTGACATTGGCAGGTTGTTGCTATCGCCTACCCGCACGTTTGCCCCGGTGCTGAAAACCATTTTGGAAGAGCAGTTCGATGCGGTGCATGGCCTGGTGCATTGCAGCGGGGGCGGACAAACCAAGTGCATGAAATACCTGCCGGGCCCCTTACGTATTGTGAAAGATAATTTGTTTACGCCGCCACCCGTTTTCGACATCATCCGCACGGCTTCCGGCGCCGATGATCGTGAAATGTACCAGGTGTTTAACATGGGCACCCGGATGGAAATTTATACGTCGGCCGATGCGGCACCTGCCATAATTGCCACCGCCGCCTCGTTTGGTGTTCAGGCGCAGGTTGTGGGTAGGGTAGAAGCTGGTGATAATAAGGAGTTGATTATAGATTTGAAGGATGAAGTTTTGCATTTTAGTTAAAAAGCGAGGATCGCCCTCGCTTTAAAAGTTGATTATTAAATTTGGTCTAATTATTGAACTGAATTTCTACGACAGCGTGATAAAGTTCAATACTAGTAATGCAGCGTTAAGGATTTTTTTGTTTGGAAATAAACCTTTTTGCCATTATTTATTCCCGGTATCCATCGAGGTCCATTTATGATAGCGCTCATTAAAACCTGGGCCAGCTTTGAATTTTCTTTGTTTGTAGGTCTCAAATTCGTTACTTGGCCAGTGGGTGTAACAATAAACTCTACTTCGCAGGTTCCTTTTATACCTGCGTTAATTAGTTCTTCAATATTCTCTTTTAACACTTTTTGTAAATGCCTGTCCCAGGCTGCATCACCCCCCGGAAATTGTGGTAACGATTCGGCAGTAGAATAAATTTCGGTTCCTTTAGGTATAATAATTGTATCAAGCACGATTTTACGTTTGCTTGTTTCTTTAGTTGCAGATTGCCTGTTTGTGGCCGTTATATTGATGCGTTCAACAATTGCATTGGTTTCTGATTTGTTGTTAGAAGACGTTACCGCCGAATGCTGGTGTTCATTACTATTCATCAACTTAATTTCGACGGAACCGGTAAGATCTTTTCCTTTACGTATTGCATCGGAAAAATCATTGCTTTCATCGGGATTCATTTTGACCGAAAATGCAGTGAATAAGGCAAACAGCATTGGCAAAATCAGGATGCGGCTAAAGTAGCTCGCTTTTGGATTTGTTTTTTTGGAAAGCATAAGAATTCGTCGTTTAATAGGTGAATAAAAAAAAGGATTGATAAAGGCTTTTTTTTGATTTGGAAAGGCAGTAGTAAGAATCATTAATGCTAATGCCGAACCGTCGCCATCGGTTATTGATTTTTTGTCGGCAATGAATTCGTGAATTATTGATACCTCTTTTCTTATTAGCCAGAAGAATGGGTTTATCCAGAAAATGACGAGCAATACATTTAATAGCAATTTGTCTATACTGTGCCATTCTCTGATATGTACCAGTTCATGTGCTAATATCTGTTGACCTTCTTTTGATGCAACGGATATGTTTCTGTTCCAAAACACGATATGAAAAAACGAGAACGGAGTGCCCTTTGCATCCGTGTCAACAAAAATCAGGTTCTCGGTTTTCCACGCCCTATTCTGTTTATAAAGCGCTTGTATTTGTAAAAGCGCTTTCAAGAAACCCAAAAGAATGAATAATGATACAAGCCAATAAATTGCTGTAATGATGTTTTCGGCTGAAAAATCCATTGCCGTATTGCTTGCCGGCTGGAAGCTTGTTTCGAACCAGGTGTCGTTTGTGGTAATGGTTTTTAAGATTTGATATGTGGTTGTGTTTTGCAGCGTTTGTTCATTACGGAATTGAAATCTTAATAAAGGTAATATCAGGGATACCATCACAGTTCCCAGTAAATAAAACCGATTCCACCGGTGAAAAATGCTGTTGCGAAGTACCAGCCAGTAGTAGGCTGTTAATATCCCTGAACAGATGGTGAGTTTTAGCAGATACTCAGTGGGCAGTGGCATGGTTATTTCTTTTTTAGTGTTTCTAACAGCAACTCAAGGTCTTCGATGCTGAGATTATTTTCTTTAACCATAAACGAAACGGCTTCTGAAAATGAACCTTCAAAATATCCTTTTACAAGCGTTTTCATACTATTCTTTAAATACAGTTCTTTCGAAACTGAAGGGTAGTATTGATGCATCCGGCCAATTGCTTCAGCTTTTACATATTTCTTCTGCATGAGTATTTTCAAAACAGTAGCTACTGTGTTCGGATGCGGCCTTGGGGCAGGCATGGCTTCAACAATATCTCGTAAAAAAGCTTTATTCAGTTTCCAAAGCGCTTGCATTACCTGCTCTTCGGCTTTGGTAAGAGGTTTTAGTTTGTCGGTCATCATGTAACAAATATATAACTAAAAAATTAGTTTCAAAACTAAAAAAATAGTTAAAGCAAAAATTCGGCATGTATTCTCGTTTGTTTACACTTAATTTGTGCTTATTAATTTCTAATACATGCTTCCCATAGTTCAACTCACCAATGCCAATATATACCAAAGCGGTAACCTCATTCTTCGTAATGTAAACCTTACCGTAAACCAGGGCGAATTTGTGTACCTCATTGGTAAAACCGGTACGGGAAAATCTTCGCTGCTGAAAACATTGTATGGCGAGTTGCCCCTGGTAGAAGGCGAGGGAACGGTTGCGGGTTTTAACCTGCGGGACATGAACTGGAAAAAAGTGCCTTTTTTACGCCGCTCACTGGGGGTAGTGTTTCAGGATTTTCAACTGCTTACCGACCGGAGTGTGTACGACAACCTGAAGTTTGTACTGAAAGCCACCGGTTGGAAAGATGAAAACCTGATGGATGAAAAAATTAATGATGTGCTCAATAAGGTGGGGTTGAAATCGAAAGGATTTAAAATGCCGTTTGAAATGAGTGGCGGCGAACAACAGCGGGTGGACATTGCCCGTGCGCTGCTCAACTCGCCCAAACTGATACTGGCCGATGAACCTACGGGCAACCTCGATCCCGAAACCAGTGATGAAATCATGAGCCTGCTGATGCAGGTATCCCGCGACTATAACACGGCGGTTATCATGGCCACTCACGATTTTGCCGTAATTAAAAACTTCCCGGCCCGCACCATAAAAACCGAAGCCGGCCAGTTGTGGGAACTTACAACTGCATCCATTCAATAAGCTTGCGTGCATGGGTGCCATTGTGAAACTTTTCGAGCAGGGCACCCTGGCGGTTTTCGGCATCGGCTTCGTTAAAAGGCAGGTGAAACAGCCGGAAAATGGTGTACTTCATGTAAGCGGCATTGTTGGCCACATGGCACAGGTGTTCCAACCCCGTGCCTTTTACCATTTCATCATTGGCAACCACGTGCCTTCCGCTGAACAGCGCATGCAGTAACTTCAACTTCACCCCGTTGGTGGTAAACGAGGGCAGTACGTGTACCTGTGCTTTTTCGATCAGGTCGTTCATTTCGGCATCGCCGGGGTTTTCAACAATGCAGGTATGTTGCCGTTTGTGCGCCAACGCAACCAGGCGGGGCGAAGGGTTTTTGCCCGCCACCACAAAAGGAATTTCCAAATCGTCAAACACTTTTTCCAGCAGCCAGGTGGCCGCTTTTTCGTTTTCGGCAACCGACAGATTGCCATGGTACAGGCAAAAGCTGCCTTTACCCGGCTTGGAATGTACCAGTTGTTGCGGAATAAAAGCCGGCAGGTACTGTGTTTCCCCGGCTTTCAGTTTCCGCTTGTAGAAGTTGGCATCATCCGTGGAAATGCAAAAAAAACGGTTGTTGGGGGCCAGCGTTTGTTCATACCGCTTCAGCAGCCGGCTCTCGTGCAGGTAGTACGCTCTTTTGACAAGCGACCGCTCCCACCGGGAGAGCTGGTGGTAATACGCATGTTCCACATTGTGCAGCCGTATGGCAACTCTTTCGGGAGCAATGAGGCCGGCATGCAATCCGTAGGTGCAATGAATGCCTTCTAAAAGTACGGGAATAGCATCCTGCTGCAGCCGTTGCCACAACGCCGCGTTGCTGCGGCTGGCAACAATGTACGGCAGGTGCAATGAAAAGCCCTTGTGTCCTTCGTGGCGCTCATAATAATGTACCGAGGCGCAATACTGCTGTAAAGCGGCGGCTTTGCCACGGCCATAATCAAAACAATGCAGGTGTATGGCCACGCCGGCTTCGTGCAGGGCCTTTATGCGATAAAATACATCCGTTACCCCGCCGTAGTCGGGCGGGCAGGGCACATCAAACGAAACAATATGCAGTTGTTTTTTAGCCAAGCAGGGTTTGATAAAAAGAAATCAGTTTTTTCGATTCCTGTTCCCAGTTCAACTCCATTGCCGCCTTGCGGCAGTTTTGTTGCAGGCGCTCATACAAAACACGGTCGCTCACCAAAAGGTTGAGGTGCCGGGCAATGCTTTCGGGCGAAAGGTCGGTTATGGGCAGCATAATGTCGTACGCTTCGTTTATTTCGCGGTAAGCCGGATAATCCACACACAGTTGCGGAATGCCGGCCTGAATGTAGTCGAAAAACCGGTTGGCCAGGCTCAGGTAGTTGCTTTTACCGTTATTCTCAAACAGGGTAATGCCGGCATAAGCCAGCGGCGTAATGCGCCGCAGCTCGTGGGGCGGCAATTTGCCGGCCAGCAATACCTTATGTTGCAGTTGGTGCCGGGCTATAAGTGCCTGGGCCTGCCGGTAAAAGTTGCCATCGCCCAAAATTACCAGGGGCAGGGTTACGTTTTTCATGGCGGGTATCAGGGTTTCAAAACTACGGCCTTCGTTGACGGCTCCCTGGTATAGAAAAAAAGGCGTTGCGGGCAGGCTGCATGCCGGTGTACTTTGTTGTGGCGCATCGGCTGCAGATTGGGCCGGTGTGCGCAGGGGCAGGTTGCGGATTACCGCGTATTGCACACCATACATGTTTTTAAATTCATGGGCAATGGGTTTACTTACGGTATATCCGTATCGAAACTGCGGCACGGCGTAGCGTTCAATCTTTTTCCAAATGCGGTAGCGGCTCGGCCGGGTAACCACTTCTTTCATTTCGCAAAACAGTTCGTGTGCGTCGTACACACGCCGGGTGCCCCGCAACCGCGAGGCCCAAAGCACCGGCAAAATGGTATCGAGGTCAATGGCGCACAGGCACCGGGCCCGTTGCAGTAACAGCCACAAAAAAAGCCGGATGTTGTACTCGGCATACATTAGTACTCCTTTTTTAAAAAAGCAGAAAAGCCGTTTTTGCGCAAAGTTTTGCGGTTGCAGCGGGGGGGCTCCGGAATGGCCCCGGCCCACCAGGGTTACACGAAAACCATTGGATGCCAGCGTGTTGCAAATGCGAATCATTCGCTGGTCGAAATTGAGGTCGTTGGTTACCGTACAAATGATATGGGGAGCCTGGGGCATGGGGCTTCAAATTTCAGGAAATGTGCGGCACTTCGCGAAAAAACCCAATGATTTCTATTGTTTTGGCAAAAAAAAGCTACCTTTGCCGCCACATTATTGAGATGTAATTTTTGGATGTCAAAAAAAATCTGAGATGTCAGTTTTAACAAAAGAAAAGAAAGCGCAAATTTTCGAAACCTACGGCGGTAAAGCTACCAATACGGGTTCCATCGAAGCCCAGATTGCCCTGCTCACCGAGCGCATCACCCACATTTCGGGTCATTTAAAGACCAACAAAAAAGATTTTTCTTCCAACCGCGGTTTAATGCAGTTGGTAGGTAAGCGTAAGCGTTTGCTCTCTTACCTCAGCAAAACCAATCTGGAAGGCTATCGTGCGCTAATCGAGAAATTAGGTATCCGTAAATAAGCGGTTATGTAATAGAAAAGCAAATCCCCAACCGGTAGTTTTATCTGTTGGGTTTTTGCTTTTACAGCCGTTTGAAATGTAATTGTTCATCCGATTTACGGTGCCCGCCTGTTTGTACGATGGCAAGTGCCTTGCATCGTAAATCACAATCACTTGTATATGTTATCCCAACCCATCAGTAAGTCGTTCGACCTGGGCGGCGGCCGTATTGTTACCATTGAAACGGGCAAGCTGGCCCGTCAGGCCGATGGTGCCGTTACCGTACGCCAGGGCAATTGTATATTACTGGCCACTGTTGTAGCCAGCAAAGAGCCCCGCGAAGGGCAGGACTTTTTTCCTCTTTCGGTAGATTATCAGGAAAAATTTGCTTCGGCCGGCCGCATACCCGGCTCGTTTTTTAAGCGGGAAGCCCGTTTAAGCGATTACGAAATTCTCATCAGCCGCCTGGTTGACCGTGCATTGCGCCCGCTGTTTCCCGAAGATTATTTTTGCGACGTACAGGTGCTCATCAACCTCATATCTTCCGATGCCGAGGTGATGCCCGATGCCCTGGCCTGCCTGGCCGCCTCAGCGGCACTGGCCGTATCCGATATTCCCATTAAAGAAATCATATCTGAAGTACGCGTTGCCAACATTGATGGCAAGTTTGTGGTAAACCCCAGTCGCAGCGAACTGGAAAATGCAACATCCGACTTTATTATTGCCGCCACCGAAAAAAATCTGATGATGGTGGAAGGCGAAGCGGCCGAATGCAGCGAAGAGGAACTGATTAAGGCCTTGCAAATTGCCCACGACGCCATTCGCATTCAAATTAAAGCGCAACAGGAGTTGCGGGAAGCGGCAGGGGTAACCGGCAAGCGTGATTATCCCAAGCCCGAAACCAACGAAGAAATCAACCAGAAAATCATCGCTTTTGCCAAGGATAAAATTTATCAGATAGCCCGCAGCGGCAGCAGCAAAGCCGTGCGTACCCAGGCCTTTGACCAACTGAAACAGGAGGCCGTTGCCCTGTTGGGTGAGGAGGCCGAGGAAAAAGATAAAAAGCTGGCAAAAAAGTATTTTGAAGACCTGAAGTGGGAAGTGGTACGCAACATGATATTGGATGAACGCATCCGCCTCGACGGCCGTAAGCTGGATGAGGTTCGTCCGCTGGAAATGGAAGTGGAGCCCCTGCCCACGCCGCACGGTTCGGCCCTGTTTACCCGTGGCGAAACCCAATCGCTTACCACGGTAACCCTGGGTACCAAGCTGGATGAACTACTGGTAGAAAGTGCCGCCCGCAGCGATTATTCCAAATTTATTTTGCATTACAACTTCCCGCCTTTTTCAACCGGCGAAGTGAAGCCCATGCGGGGCCCCGGCCGCCGCGAAATAGGCCACGGCAACCTGGCCCTGCGTTCGCTCAAGCAAATGATGCCGGGCAACGAATATCCGTACACCGTTCGGGTGGTGAGCGATATTTTGGAATCGAACGGTTCTTCTTCCATGGCAACCGTATGTGCCGGTTCGCTGGCGCTGATGGATGCCGGTGTGCCGCTGCAAAAACACGTAGGCGGTGTGGCCATGGGCCTTATTACCCGTGCCGATGGCAAATACGCCATTCTTACCGATATCTTGGGCGATGAAGACCACCTGGGCGATATGGACTTTAAAGTAACCGGTACCCGCCAGGGTATTTGCGGTGTGCAGATGGATATTAAGGTGGATGGCCTGAGCATGGAAGTAATGCGGGAAGCGCTGGAGCAGGCACGCCGCGGCCGCCTGCATATTCTTGATGCCATGTATGCCTGCATAGCCGAACCACGCCCCGAAGTGAAGCCGCACGCACCGCGTATGGAAAAGCTCTTTATTGATAAAGAGTTTATTGGTGCCGTTATCGGGCCGCAGGGTAAGGTAATTCAGGAAATACAGCGTGAAACCGGTACCACCATAACCATTGAAGAAATAGGCAACTACGGCGAGGTAAGCATCTTCTCGCCTGCCAAAGAAGGCCTGGAAAAGGCTGTTGCCTGGGTAAAAGGCATTGTGGCCGTACCCGAAGTGGGAAGCGTGTATGAGGCAACCGTTAAAGGCATTAAAGAGTTTGGCGCCTTCCTTGAATTTTTACCCAAGAAAGAAGGATTGTTGCACATTTCTGAAATCAGCTGGAAGCGCCTCGACAGCATGGAAGGAATCTTTAAGATTGGCGATGTGGTGAAAGTGAAACTGATTGGCATTGACCATAAAACAGGTAAGTTTAAACTCAGTCGCAAAGCCCTTATGCCCAAACCCGAAGGCAATACCGGTGGCGGCCAGCGGCCGCCCCGCAACCAGCAGCGCGACCAGCAGGGTGAAGAAGCATAGGCCGATACCTGAAAAAAACATGAACTTTGAGGTTCCGTTTGCAGCGGAACCTTTTTTTATGCAAACAACAATTGAAATTACCCTGCACCACCTCAGCCCGGCCGATCAGGAATTGCTGATAGCCCTGTTAAGCGAAGCCGGCTATGAGGGCTTTGAGGAAGGGCCCGATCAGTTAAAAGCATATATACCCAAGCCTTTATTTGATGCGGCCGCATTGGAAGCCATTACCCGGCCCCGGCAGTACACGTACACCCGGCAGGCCATAGCGGCCCGCAACTGGAATGCCGAGTGGGAACAGCAATACCAGCCCGTGGTAGTGGACGACTTTGCCGGCGTACGTGCCGCTTTTCATGAACCGCTCCAGGGCGTACGGCATGAAATTGTGATTACGCCGAAAATGAGCTTTGGAACCGGCCACCACGCCACTACCTGGCAAATGATGCGCCACATGCAACATATCTCTTTTGAAGGCAAAACGGTATTCGATTTTGGTTGCGGCACCGGCATTTTAGCCATTTTGGCCGAAAAATTGGGGGCAGCCCGTGTGTTGGCCATGGATGTGGACGACTGGTGCATTGACAACGCTCTCGAAAACGCGGCACAAAACAATTGTGGCGCCATAACCGTGGTACAGGCCGACGCGCCGCCGCTGGATGCCGGTTTTGATGTGATTTTGGCCAATATCAACCGACACATTTTGTTGCAACACATGCAGGCGTTGTCGCAAATTCTAAACCCCGGGGGCCGGCTGCTGCTTAGTGGCTTTTACACGCACGAAAACGATGGCATGGTTCAGGCGGCTGCGCCCTATGGGCTGCAGTTGCAGCAACAAAGCGATAAAGAGGGCTGGAGTTGCCTGGTGTTCACCAAAAATCAAACGGCATGAGCGGCGGGGTTTTGTTACTGCTGGCGTACCTGCTGGGGTCCATACCCACAGCCTTGTGGATGGGGCGCATATTTTTTGGTATAGATATTCGGGAACACGGCAGTAAAAACATGGGTGCCACCAATACTTTTCGTGTAATGGGCCCTGTTTACGGCATTGTGGTGTTGCTGATTGATATGGCCAAGGGCATGGGAGCCGTTGCTTTGCAGCCCCTGCTGCGGCAAGATGCCTGGATGGCCTCGGAGCCTGCTTTATGGCAACTGCTGCTGGGCGTAACAGCCGTGGTGGGGCATGTGCTGCCTTTGTTTGCCGGTTTCAGAGGCGGAAAAGGTGTGGCAACCTTATTTGGCATGGTGCTGGCCATGCAGCCGTGGATTGCATTGCTGAGTGTGGCCGCTTTTTTAGTGGTTGCATTGTTAACCCGTTATATATCGCTGGCTTCATTAACGGGGGTTGCCGTTTTTGTATATTGTGTATGGTTTGCATGGAATGAGTCGGATATATGGATGAAATCGTTTGCAGCGGTGGCAGCCTTGCTTATTGTGTTTTTGCACCGCAGCAACATACGTCGTTTGTTAAAAGGAACTGAAAATAAAATCAGCCTGCGGCGTAAAAAAAATCAATAAGGCAACCTGCTGCTGTTGGCTGCAATCTGGTATGTATCTTGCTGTTGAATTTCAAAAAAACGCCGCATTATGATTCGCTTCTTTTCTGTTGTAATAACCGCAGCCTTCATTTGGGTAGGATGTGCAAAAAATCAGGTTACCGGACGTTCGCAGCTTACTTTGTTACCCGAGCGGGAATTGCAAAGCATGGCGGTGCAGCAGTACCGGCAGTTTTTGGCACAAAACCGCGTGGTTGCTGCCAATGTAAACAAAGACGCCGAAATGGTGCGGCGCGTAGGTACCCGTATAGCCTATGCAATCAATAAATATTACGAAGAGCGGGGCCAGGCCAACGTGCTGGAAGGCTTTCAGTGGGAGTTTAATTTGGTTGACGACCCCACGGTTAATGCCTGGTGCATGCCGGGCGGAAAAGTGGTGGTGTACACAGGCTTGTTGCCGGTAGCTAAAAACGAGGCCGGGCTTGCCGTGGTAATGGGCCATGAAATAGCCCATGCGGTTGCTTTGCACGGCAACGAGCGGATGAGCCAGGGGCTGGTGCAGCAACTGGGCGGCATAGGCTTATCGGTTGCCCTGGCCAACAAGCCCACCGAAACGCAAAATTTGTTTATGGCTGCCTATGGCATTGGGTCGCAGGTAGGCGTTTTGTTGCCTTTTTCAAGGAAACAGGAACTGGAAGCCGACCGTTTTGGACTGCGCTTCTCGGCCATGGCCGGCTATAATCCCGAAGAGGCCATTCCTTTTTGGCAGCGCATGGCGGCTGCGGGAGGAGGGCAAAAACCACCCGAATTTTTGAGCACCCACCCCTCTGATGAAACCCGCATCAGCCGCATGCAGCAATACGTTCAGGAAGCCATGCAATTTTACCGGCCCATCAGTAAATAGTTTTCAGAAAGCGGTTTTTTGTTTAATTAAGGGTGCAAAATACTTACTCAAAACGGGGTTGAATCCCCGTTTTGTATTTAATTTTGCAAACTCATTCCAGTTCTCACTCAAAATTTACAGTATGTCTGTTTCTCTGTTGGAAAAGCTTCAGCTGCAAGACGAAAAAAACTTACTGATTCAGGGCCTGCCTTCTTCCATCGAAAAACAATTTGCCAAACTGTCATTCGCCAAAAATGTTACCCCGCTGCTGAAAAGCAAAAAAATTGATTTTGCGTTGGTGTTTGCCATCAATCAAAATCAGCTCAACAGCATCTTAAAGGAGGTACTTCCTGCACTGGCAAATAATTCGAAATTTTGGGTGGCCTATCCCAAAGCTTCTTCCAAAATAGTGAGTGATTTGAACCGCGAAGGCAGCTGGCAGTTTTTATGCCAATGCGGCTTTGAAACTGCTGAAGAAGTGGTGCTGGATCATGTTTGGATTGCCATGCGCTTTGAGCGGGCCATGGCAAATCAGCCGGCAAAAACCGGCCGTGGTACCCGCACAACCCGCGTAGCAGCCGCGATTTAACTTTTTCACCAACCTAATTTTTGTCGGCCGTTCCAACGAGCGGCCTTTTTTTATGATTCAGAACGCTGAAATTAAAGCCCGCTCTGCGGCTCCGGAACAGGTACGGGCTATTTTACTGGAAAACGGCGCCGTTCACAAAGGAACCGACCTCCAAACCGATATTTATTTCCGGGTAACCGAAGGCCGGCTGAAGTTGCGGCGCGGCAACATAGAACATGCGCTGATTTACTACCGGCGGCCCAATACGGCCGCTACCCGGCAAAGCCTTATTCACCTGGTACCCTTAACCGGCGACAGTTCGGCACTTGAAGCGCTGTTAACTGCCGTACACGGGGTGCGCTGTATTGTAAGCAAGCAACGCGATATTTATTTTATTGACAATGTGAAATTTCACATTGATGCGGTAGAGGGGCTGGGCCATTTTGTGGAAATTGAAGCCATTGGCCAACCCGGAGCCGCTGCCTACGAACAACTGCAGCAGCAGTGCAACCATTACATGCAGTTGCTGCAAATTGCACCTTCCGATCTTTTAACGCATTCTTACAGCGACATGCTGTGCGGCACATTGTAATTTTACCCGCATGAACTGGAAATACCAACACCCTTCGCGGAATTTTTTTTCCTGGGCCGTACTGCTTTTTTTGTTGGGGGGCGCAGTGTTGCTGCTGTTGGTTTCAAAAGAAACCCTGTTTTGGAAACTCAATCAGCTGCATTCGTATCCGGCCGATTTGGCCCTGAAGTACATTACACATGTGGGCGATGGCTTGCTGATGATTGGGGTTGCGGTTGTAGCCCTGGGATTGGGATACCGCAAGCTGGGTATTTTGTTGATTCTTACGTTTCTTTTATCGGGCCTGCTGGCACAAGGGTTAAAGCGGCTGAAGCCCGAACCCCGCCCCGGCGCCTATTTTGCACAAATAGATGCCATTCATAAAGTGGATGGAAAATTGCTGAAAGGGAAGAACAGTTTCCCGAGCGGACACACCACCACCGCTTTTGCCATGTTTGCGTTGCTGGCCTTTGCCACACGCTCGCTTGGGCTTCAAATCATTTATTTTCTTGCAGCGGTTGCGGTAGGCTATTCCCGCATATACCTGGGCCAGCACTTTTTTGCCGATGTATGGGCGGGTGCCCTGTTAGGGTTTGCAAGCGCTGTGGTAATGTTTTGGCTGTTTCGGAATAAAGAGTTCGATGCCAATTGAGTATTTTCTCCTCAAATAACATTCAGCGCTGCTGCCAGCAGCAACAACTGAATTACGAAAATTAGAATACCAAATAGCATTCCTTTACGGCCCGATGAAAAGAGCCTGCTGATGCTCACCTGTAAGCCAATGGCTGCCATGGCCACGGTTAAAATAAATTTTCCGATGGTATCAAGTACCGCAATTGTATTGGCAGGCAGCGGAACAAACGAGCAAAATATGGTGATGGCAATGAAGCTCCATAAATACCACGGCAGGCGGAACGACTGTTTGCCAATGGCTCCCTGTTTTTTGTTTACCAGATAATTAAACAACAGTAGCGCCGGCGACAGCAGTGCAACCCGTGCCAGTTTGATGGTAATGGCCGCTTCGCCTACGGCATTTCCCATGCTGTAGCCCGCACCGGCCACATTGCCTACCGAATGTAATGATCCACCCAGCAGAAATCCGATTGCCTTGGCATCCAGGGCCAGTCCGCCCAAAACAAAAGGCAATATGAGCATGCCCGCGCTGCCCAGCAGGTTAATAACGGCCATGGCAATGCCTACATCTTCTTTGCTTTTGCTTACGCCCGGCGCCAATGCCGCAATGGCCGATGAACCGCAAATGGCAGTACCAAAGCCTATGAGCCAGCTGGTTGAGCCGGGGCAACGGATGGCCGCTGCCAGATAAATGGTGAGCAGCAATACCAGCAGCACCACTACCACAATCATGGTAAAACTGGCAATACCCAGCTGTGCAATGTGTTTGTAATTAATGCTAGTGGCCAAAAACAGGATGGAAAGCTCCAGCATTTTGCCACCAGTAAATCCGATGCCCGGCTGCAGCGCCACCGGCAGCCGAAAACTGTTGCCAATAAGCATGCCCAACAGCAGCGCAACAATAATACTGTTCAATGCCGAAGGCAGCCAGCCGGCTATCCACCAGGCTGCAGCTCCCACCAGTACAGACGCTAAAAACCCCCTGCTGAATAGCTGCATGTCTATTATTGGTTTTGCGGCGGAGTTTAGGGGGCGGGCCAGTTTAAAATACCTCCTTCCAGGTTGTAAATGCGGGTGAATCCTTTGCTGAGCATGTATTGTGCCGCCTGGCTGCTGCGGGCGCCGCTGCGGCAGTAAACAATGTAGGCCTTGTTTTTATCGAGGGCGGCAATTTTTTGCTCAAAGTCGGGACTTTTGATATCGGCAAACAGGGATGTGCCGGCAATTACCCCGGCAGCCACTTCTTCGGGTGTACGTACATCCAGCAAAACCGCCTGCTCTTTTTCCATTACGGCGGCTACCTCGTTGGGTTGAATGGTATGAACACCGGCCGATGACTGCTGCGCCGGTTTATGATTACAAGCAAGCCAAAAGGTGCTTGTAAGCAACAAAACGATAATTCCGGGCCGTAAACTGTGCATATTGAAATTTTATGTGCAAATATCCGTAATAAAAGTGTAGTGCAGCGCTTGCGTGTTGTTAACAACACTTAGCGATAAATAACTGTTCCCATGTCGCGGGTTAATTCCCGCTCCATTTGTTTGAGGTGTTGATGGGTTTTGATAAGGGTAATCAGCTCTTCTTCGCTGTGCGGCTTTTCCATGTCTTTTTGATTTTCATCAATCATCTGCTTAATCTTTCGCAGTTTCAGGTAGGTAAGTACCGAAGCAATTTCCTGCCGGTACAGCTCATCACGGGTGGGAACATACACATCCAGGCGGCTTTCTTTCCAACGGGGGCTCAGCTCGTACTGTATGTCGTTTAAGCTAACCGCCATCTGGCTGATTTCCGCATCATCGTAGTACAAAAAGGTTTTCATGGTGGGCTCCAGTTCCTGCTCTACCCAGGTTTTGTATAACTCCATCATTTTTCGCAGGGTGGGGTGTTCCACCAGCTCCAATACATTTTCGTGCTGCAGAAACAGTTCGTAAACTTTCATTTCCTCCGTCCAGGGATACAACCCAAAGTCGAGCAGGCAACGCACAAGGGCACGTTCGTGCAACTCGTCGCGGTTCAGCAGCAGGGCTTCGGTATCGGATGTGGTTGCCTCCTGTTGCAAAGGAGGTGCTTCTTCGGGAGCAGGGGTTGCTTTCCATTCCTGCTTGCCCAGTCGTTCGCGGATGTATTTGTTTACCAGGGCGTGCAGGCCCGCTTCATCAATGCGCAGCAAAGCGGCGCTTTGGCGTATATAATCCTGCTGGCGGGTAAAATCTTCGGCTTTGTTGATGCGGCTGATGCTTTCGGCTATGGCATTTACGGCAGCGGCTTTTTTGGCCGAATCGTTACCGGCATCTTTCAGCAACACTTCCAGCTGAAACAGCACCACATCTTTTTTGTTACTGTTTACAAATTCGCGGAAGCCACTTGCGCCTACGCGTTGTACGTAGCTGTCGGGGTCTTCATTATCGGGTATCAACACCAGGCGCACCTGCAATCCTTCTTCCAGGGCCATATCCAGGCCCCGCATGGCCGCTTTTACGCCGGCCGCATCGCCATCGTACACAATGGTAAGATTGTTGGTGTACTTGCGTATCAGGCGCAGTTGTTCGGTGGTTAGGGCCGTACCCCCGCTGGCCACCACGTTTTCAATGCCGGCCTGGTGTAACGAAATTACATCGGTATAGCCCTCTACCAGCAAACATTCATCCTGCCGGTCAATGGCCTGCCGGGCCTGGTACAAGCCATACAGCAATTTGCTTTTTACATATACCTCATTTTCGGGGGTATTGATGTATTTGGGAGCATTTTCCTTTTTGCCGATGATGCGGGCTCCAAATCCGGCCACTTTGCCGGAGGCATTGTGTACGGGAAAAATGATGCGTTCGCGGTAGTTATCGGTAAGCGTACCGTTCCGTTCAACCACAATGCCGGTTTTCAGCAACAACTCGCGGTTGTATTGCCGCTGCAACGCGGTTTGTGCAAAGGCATCGCGTTGTGCCGGACTGTAACCCAGCTGAAACTTGCGGATGGTTTCTTCCCGCAGGCCGCGTTCGTGCAGGTAGGTGATGGCAACGGTTTGTCCTTCTTCGGTTTCAAACAACTGCCGGGTAAAAAACTCCTGGGCAAACTGGTTGATGATGTACAGGCTGTCGGCCGTTTGGCGTTGCAGCTGCGCTTCGGGACTGCTGTAGGTTTCTTCCACCTCCACATTGTAGCGGGCTGCCAGCCAGCGCAGGGCATCGGCATACGAAAGTTTTTCGTGTTCCATCAAAAAGCTGATGGTGTTGCCGCTGCGTCCGCAGCCAAAACACTTGTATATTTCTTTGGTGGCCGATACGGTAAACGAAGGCGTTTTTTCGTTGTGGAACGGGCAAAGCCCCAGGTAGTTGGCGCCCCGTTTTTTCAGTTTCACAAAACTGCCGATAACCTCAATAATGTCGGTGCGGTTGAGGATTTGTTGTATGGTATTTTGCGAAATCATGCCGGGCAGGCAAATTACAAATTTAACGCCAGCTGTGCAGGAATGAACGTAAACGGAAGCACCGTACGGGCAACGAAACTTTCTTACCTTTGCGCCGCTATGACACAGGAAAAACTAAACGATATAAGGGACCGCATGCTTGTCCTGAGGAGGTTTCTTTGACGTCGCCAACCGCGAACAAAAGATTGCAGAAGACAAACAACTTACGCTGAGCCCCGGTTTTTGGGACGATAACAAGCGGGCTACCGAAATACTCCGCAACATCAAAAACAACGAGTACTGGGTAAACCTGTACAACCAAACCAACCGGGCGGTAGAAGATTTTGCCGTACTGTTTGAGTTTTGGAAGGAAGGCGATGCCACCGAAGAGGAAACCCAGGAGGCCTACAACAAGGCGATAGCCGCCGTAGAAGATGCTGAGTTCAAAAGCACCCTCAACCAGCCCGAAGACGAGCTGAGCGCCGTGTTGCAAATTAACTCGGGCGCCGGTGGTACCGAAAGCCAGGATTGGGCCCAAATGCTGGCCCGCATGTACCGCATGTACGGCGAACGGCAGGGGTGGAAGGTAACCGAAGTGGACTGGCAGGAGGGCGATGGGGCAGGCATCAAAACCTGTACCTATCAGTTCGACGGGCCTTTTGCTTACGGCTTTTTGAAAGGTGAAAGCGGCGTGCACCGGTTGGTGCGCATTTCGCCGTTCGACAGCAATGCCCGCAGGCACACTTCGTTTGCCAGCGTATTTGTGTATCCGCTGGTGGACGACACCATTGAAATTGACATTAAAGACAGCGATGTAAAAATGGAAACTGCCCGCAGCGGCGGTGCCGGCGGACAAAACGTAAACAAGGTAGAAACCAAAGTATTTCTGACCCACATACCCACCGGCATTACCGTGGTATGCCAAACCGAACGCACCCAGTTGGGCAACCGCGAAAAGGCCATGCAAATGCTGAAAAGCCGTTTGTATGAAGAAGAGCTGCGCAAGCGCAACGAACTACGCGATGCCGCCAATGCCAACAAAAAGAAAATTGAATGGGGCAGCCAGATACGCAGCTATGTTTTCCATCCCTACAAAATGATCAAAGACCACCGTACCGATTACGAAGTGGGCAATGTGCAGCCGGTAATGGATGGCGAACTGGATGGTTTTATCAAAGCATACCTCATGAGCCAAAAAGAAGCAGAGGCGCAGTAAGCCCGAGGCAACTGTTTCCTGCTTTCAACAAACAAGTATTGAATTGTTAACGTAATCACTTCCATATGAACCTCGGTTATTTTAATTATCCCTTACCGGCAAATGAACCGGTACTCAGCTACGCTCCCGGTTCGCCCGAACGCAAACGACTGAAAGAAGTACTGGCCGAGTTGAAGCAAACCCAGCTGGACATACCCATGTACATCGGTGGAAAAGAAGTGCGCACCGGTAAAAAGGTGGCCATTCATCCTCCGCATGAGCTGTCGCATACGCTGGGATACTTTCATGCCGGCGGCGAAGAGCACGTACACCAGGCCATTGAAGCCGCACTGGCCGCCAAAGAAAGTTGGGCCAACATGAGCTGGGAAAGCCGTGCCAATATTTTTCTGCGGGCTGCCGATTTAATTGCTACCAAGTACCGCCCGTATTTGAACGGCACCACCATGTTGGGGCAAAGCAAAAACGTATTTCAGGCCGAAATTGACAGCGCCTGCGAAATCATTGACTTCTTACGCTTTAATGTGCATTACCTCAGTGAAATATACCGGCAACAACCCATCAGCGGCGCGGGTATGCATAACCGTATGGAGTATCGCCCGCTGGAAGGCTTTGTACTAGCCGTAACTCCCTTCAACTTTACCGCCATTGGCGGCAACCTGCCCACCAGTGCGGCCATGTGCGGCAACACGGTGGTGTGGAAATGCGCCAACACCCAGGTGTACAGTGCCCAAATGTTTATGAAAATTTTGCAGGAAGCCGGTTTGCCCGATGGTGTCATCAACCTTATTTATGTTGATGGACCCACGGTAGGTAAAGTATGCTTTAACCACCGCGATTTTGCCGGCGTACACTTTACCGGCAGCACCGGCGTATTTAACAACATGTGGGAAACCATTGGAAAAAATATGGCCCTATACCGCTCGTACCCCCGCATTGTGGGCGAAACGGGCGGTAAAGATTTTGTGTTGGCACATAAAAGCGCCAATGTGGATGTGCTGGTAACCGCTTTGCTGCGGGGCGCGTTTGAATACCAGGGCCAAAAGTGTTCGGCCGCTTCCCGTGCGTACATACCCTCCAACATTGCCGATGAGGTAAAGCAAAAACTGGTGGCGGGCATGCAAAGCATGAAGATGGGAACGGTAGAAGATTTTACCAACTTCATCAACGCCGTAATTGACGAGCGTAGCTTTGACAAGATTAAAGGTTACATTGACCGGGCAAAAGAAGATGCCGATGCCACCATACTGGCCGGAGGCAACTGCGATAAAAGCAAGGGCTACTTCATTGAACCAACGCTGATTGAGGTAAAGAAGCCCGATTACATTACAATGTGCGAAGAAATATTTGGTCCGGTACTCACCTTGTATGTATATCCGGCCGATGACTTCGAAAAGGCACTGGAGTTGGTTGACACTACTTCGCCTTACGCACTAACCGGTTCGGTTATTGCTCAGGACCGCGATGCGGTAGAACGGGCAACCGCCCGCCTGCGCAATGCGGCCGGTAATTTTTACATCAACGACAAGCCAACCGGTGCCGTGGTGGGGCAACAGCCCTTTGGCGGCGCCCGTGCAAGCGGCACCAACGACAAGGCCGGTTCCATCCTCAACCTGTATCGTTGGCTCAGCGCCCGAACCATTAAGGAAACGTTTAATCCGCCAACCGATTACCGCTATCCCTTCATGCAGGAACCGTAAGGTTGGAGATTGCAACAATCATGGTATTGCAAAAGAGTTGTTCGCTTGCGAACAACTCTTTTTGTTTGCCGTGCAAATGCGCCGAAGTGCCTATTTTTATCAAAAATTCCGGAAGGTGAAAGTTATTTTGTCGGGCCGCCAGCTAGAACTAACCATTCAGCGGCTTACACACCAGCTTATCGAAAATCATTATCCCTTTACCGATACGGTGTTTATAGGCCTGCAGCCCCGCGGCATTATGCTGGCCCAGGCACTGATGAGCGAAATGCGGCGTTTGTACCCGGAGTTGCCCCTTGCTTACGGCCAGCTCGATATTACGTTTTACCGCGACGATGCCCATAAGCAAATACATCTTGCCAACCAAACGTACATACCCTTTGCCATTGAAAACAAGCAGGTGGTGTTGATTGACGACGTGCTTTACACCGGCCGCACCGTACGGGCCGCCATGGATGCCTTAATTGATTTTGGCCGCCCGGCCCGGGTAGAGTTGTGCGTACTCATTGACCGGCGCTTTAACCGCCAACTTCCCATACAGCCCGATTATACCGGCAAGGCAATTGACTCCATCTTATCGCAAAAAGTAACCGTAGATTGGCAAAAGGCCGAAGTTGTGTTGTATTAACGAACCCACTACCTTTGCTTTTTAATGCAACTTTCCACCAAACATTTGCTGGGCATTAAAGACCTGACTCCTCAGGATATAGAACTTATTCTTAATACAGCCACGCAGTTTAAAGAGGTTTTACAGCGGCCCATTAAAAAAGTACCCACCCTTCGCGATGTTACCATCGTAAACCTGTTTTACGAAAACTCCACCCGCACCCGCATTTCGTTTGAACTGGCCGAAAAACGGCTCAGTGCCGATACCATCAACTTTACGGTAGCCGGCTCATCGGCTGCCAAAGGCGAAACCCTGCTCGATACGGTGAACAACATTTTGAGCATGAAGGTAGATATGGTGGTCATGCGCCATAGCGCCAGCGGCGCTCCGCACTTCCTGGCAAAGCATATACCTGCTGCCATTGTAAATGCCGGAGATGGAATAAACGAACACCCTACACAGGCCCTGCTCGACGCGTTTTCCATCCGCGAAAAACTGGGCGGGCTTTCGGGTAAAAAAGTAGCCATCATTGGCGACATTATGCACAGCCGCGTTGCCTTAAGCAATATTTACCTGCTTACAAAAATGGGCGCCGAAGTAATGGTGGCCGGCCCACCCACGCTCATTCCCAAATACATGCAACAGGCTTTTGGCATACACGTTACCTACAACGTGGCCGAAGCCCTGAACTGGTGCGATGTGGCCAATGTGCTGCGCATTCAGCTCGAGCGCCAAAACCAACCCCTGTTTTCTTCGCTGCGGGAATACAATATTGCATACGGCATCAGCAGAAGGTTGCTCGACAGTCTTTCAAAAGAAATTGTCATCATGCACCCGGGGCCCATAAACCGGGGTGTGGAATTGGATAGTGATGTGGCCGACAGCAAGCAGAGCATTATTTTGCAGCAGGTAGAAAACGGAGTGGCCGTGCGCATGGCCGTGCTTTATTTATTAGCGGGCAAACGACCCGAAGCCTAGGTTTATGATACGTACAATTGTGCTGCTGCTTTGCTCCAATGTGTTTATGACCATTGCCTGGTACGGACACCTGCGCCACCAGCACGTGCCATTATGGAAAGCGATAGTAGTTAGCTGGGTGATTGCTTTGGTTGAATATTGCTTTATGGTGCCGGCCAATCGCATCGGGTACCAAAGCGGCGTATCGGCATTTCAACTCAAAATGATTCAGGAGGTAATAACGCTGGTAGTTTTCTCCGTATTTGCCATTGTGTATTTGCGGGAGCCCTTTCACTGGAAATACGTAGTGAGTTTTTTGTTACTGTTGGGAGCGGTGTACTTCATGTTCCGGCGCTAAGCGGCATTGCTTCATTCTTCCTCCAATTCGTCATAATCTTCTATCAGTGATTGGTCCGAATCGTTGCGGCTGATTTCGTTCAATTCTTTTAAGGAAAGGGTATCCAGGCCGGTAGTTTGTGTCCATACCCCGTTATTTTTGTACAGCACCTGCACAGGCAGGCCAAACCGCTGTTGAAATTCCTGTTCCAGTTTGTTTACGGTTTGTAAGGGACGTATATCAATGATACCGTCAATATGCGTACGCTTTACATCCTGTACGGCTGCATTTGCCGGTAACAATTCTTTTTCATCGGAGGTTTCATACGGTTTGTGCGGGCCGCTGTAAAATGCGAGTTGCAAATGCGGATAGTAGTTGGAAAACACCTCTTTGATTTCCGCCAGTTTTAGTTGGTCGTGTATATGGATATGCATACGTAAAGAGTTGTAGGGTGTAAACTTTACATACACTGCTAAGCTAATCGGTTTGTTCGGCTTAGATCCATCAAGTAGGTCAGGCAATTACATGAGCGCCATCAGTTGTTTACCATTGTAAGAGGGCTATGCGGCCCCTTGCTCCCGCAAGAAAGATGGCCGCGCCTTTCTTCGCTTTTTGTACTACATGAAAACTTTCTTTTGATACCGTACGCCAGTTCATGCCGCCGTCTTCACTCACATCAACGCCCGATGTGCCACAGGCAATCAACTGATTTTTGTTTCGAAAAAGTACACAGCTGCGGTAGCCGCCCGGCGGCGTTGCAGGAATCTCCATAATGCGGCCGCGGTTGCGTATGCGTACGCTGTTTTGCCGGCGCAGGGTATCGTTGCGGTAATCGCCTCCCACTACCATCATCACACCCTTGTGTATGGCAATGGAATTGGCGCCCGTACTGTTGCTGCCCTGCAGCAGGGGCAGCGTAATTTTTTCATCGCGAATGAACAAACGTGAGGCGCTGCCTCCGGTAACAAATACCGCTTCATCGTTACTCAGTTTGCCGATGTTGGTGCCGCTGGCAGCAAAAAAAGCTTCACCCGCAAGCGCCCGCGGATAATTGGCTTCCGGCAAACCCCGCCAGGTATCGCCGCCATCAAAACTGCGGATGATGAAAATTTTTCCGTCTATCGGGTCGCCAACTACCATACCGCTGCGGTCGTTCCAAAACAGCATGGCATCTAAAAACATACCCGGGCGCTTGTCTTCATAAACTTTTTTCCAGGTTTTTCCGCCATCGGTTGTTTTCAGCAGCACGGCAGGGGTGTCAACGGCCATGATGATTGCCGTTTGGGCATCAAAGGCTTCAATGTCTCTGAAATCGCGGTGTTCGTAACCCGGTACCTGCAGCCACGTAAAGGTTTTGCCTCCATCGGTGCTGCGTGCTACCGTGCCTTTGCTGCCGCTGGCCCAGCAAACTTTGTTGTTTACTACCGAAAGGCCCCGAAGCGATGTGCGTGCATTGCTGTCTAACAATAGCACTTGTTGCGCCCCCGCTCCGGCGGTATTGATGAGTATGATGATGATGAGCAGAAAACGTTTTCTCATACCCGAAAGGTAGGAAGCCTGTGCAAAAAATGGACTTGCAAAAATGTATAAGTACTTATATATTTGGTTATGGAATTGTACCAGCAAGCCGGTTTTTTATTGTTTGGAACCCGCCTGCGGCGCCTGAGCGAGTTGTTTTTGAGCGATGTAAAGAAAGTGTACCGCCGGCAGCGTATTCGTTTTGAGCCGGCCTGGTTTCCGGTGTTTTACCTGCTCAGCCGCGACGGGCAGGTAACCATTCGTTCCATAGCCGATGCTTTATGTATTTCGCATCCGGCAGCCAGCCAGCTGGTAAGCACGCTTCAACAAAAGAAACTGGTACAGGTGGGCGTATCGGTTACCGATGCCCGGCAGCGGGTGGTGCGGCTTACGCCACGGGGGCAGCAATTGCTGCAGCAGGTGTTGCCCGTGTGGCATGCCATGCAGGCGGCGATGGAAGAACTGTGTAACGAACGGCCCGAAACCCGAAATTTACGAAAGGCGTTGAGCCGGCTGGAAGAATCAATGGCCCGGGAAACGGTTTTTGAGCGTATGCAAAAACACCTGCAATAAATACACGATTGCTATGCCGCAGTTTTACTATGGTTCGGACGCATTAACCATTTCTAACGCCATGGCCTTGGCGAGAGGAACCATGCAGGGTGTATTGCATGCCGATGTCCGTAAGCGCATAGCGGCTTCGCAGGCGCATGTGCAGGCAATTGTACAGCGGGGTACAACGGTTTATGGCATCAACACCGGTTTTGGCGCATTGGCCGATACCATTATTTCTTCGGCCGATACGGTGCTGCTGCAACACAAAATTCTGCAAAGCCACAGTGTGGGTGTAGGCGATGCGGTTCCCAAACTTATTGCCCGCCTCATGCTGGTTACCAAGCTGCAGGCACTGGCGCAGGGGTACAGCGGTGTGCAAACGGCTACGATGGAGCGCATATTGTGGCACCTGGAACAAGACATCATACCGGTTGTACCCGAAAAGGGGAGTGTGGGTGCCAGCGGCGACCTGGCTCCTCTGGCCCATTTGTTTTTGCCGCTGATTGGGTTAGGGTTTTGCCACTACAAGGGCGCTGTGGTGCCTACAGCGGCCGTATTGCAGGCCGAAGGGTTGGAGCCGGTAACCCTGGGCCCCAAAGAAGGGTTGGCACTGATAAACGGCACGCAGTTTATTCTTGCATATGCCACACAGGCGGTTGAGCGCATGCATTATTGCCTGGAGGCGGCCGATATTATTGGCGCCATGAGTTTGGAAGCGCTTACTGGTACACAGGCGCCTTTTGATGCACGCTTGCATCAGTTGCGCCCTTACAGCGGTAATCAACTGGTAGCACAACGCCTGCGCTTGTTGCTGCAGCATTCTGAAATTATGCGCAGTCATGTAAACTGCGGACGGGTGCAGGATCCCTACTCGCTGCGTTGCATGCCGCAGGTACATGGCGCCAGTCGTACCGCATGGCAGCACCTGCGCCGGCTTACGGAAATTGAACTAAATGCCGTAACCGATAACCCCATCATTTTTTCGGAAACCGAAACCATCAGCGGCGGAAATTTTCACGGGCAGCCGTTGGCGTTGCCGCTCGACTATGCCTGCTTTGCCGCAGCCGAATTGGGCAATATCAGCGACCGGCGCTGCTATTTGCTGCTTGAAGGTAAGTGGGGGTTGCCCTTGCTGTTGATGAAAGATGTGGGGCTGAACAGCGGCTTCATGATTCCGCAATACACCACAGCGGCGCTGGTGTCTGAAAACAAAACCTTGTGCTTTCCGTCAAGTGCCGACAGCATTCCCACATCGCTGGGGCAGGAAGATCATGTAAGCATGGGCAGCATCAGCGGGCGGAAACTCAACCGCGTACTCGATAATCTTGAATACATTCTGGCTATCGAACTCATGAGTGCCTGCCAGGCTATTGAATTCCGCCGGCCGTTGAAAAGCAGTGCGCTGCTGGAGTGGGCGCACGATTACGTGCGGCAGTTTGTAGGCTTTGCCAGCGAAGACCGCGTTTTTGCCGACGACATCAATAAAGTGGCGGCGCTTATCAAGGATTATTCGTTGGTGCAACAGGTAAATGCCTGTGCCCGGCAATTGCAAATCAACCTCAATGAAGGATTTGAAGATTTTCAACTCGCATAGTGCATCACCATTGAACCCTTCACGCATGAACTCCTCAACCATGTACGATCCTGTTAAATACAAAACTCCTACCGGCACCACGCTGCGGTGCAAAGGATGGCTGCAGGAAGCGGCGCTGCGCATGTTGCTCAACAACCTCGATCCGGCTGTTGCCGAAAAGCCCGACGAACTGATAGTGTACGGCGGCCGTGGTAAGGCGGCCCGCAACTTTGAATACCTCGATGCCATCATACGGGCGCTGGAGGTTTTGGAACACGATGAGTCGCTGCTGATACAAAGCGGCAAACCGGTGGGCATCATGCGCACCCACCCCGACGCGCCACGGGTACTCATCAGCAATTCGCAGCTGGTACCCAACTGGGCCAACTGGGCGCATTTTGATGAGCTGGAACGCAAAGGCTTGATGATGTTTGGGCAAATGACGGCCGGCAGTTGGATTTACATAGGCTCGCAGGGTATTGTGCAGGGCACGAATGAAACCTACGCCGCCATTGCCGACCGGCATTTTAACGGCAACCTGCAGCGAACCCTGCACGTTTCGGCAGGTCTGGGGGGTATGGGGGGCGCACAGCCCCTGGCCATAACCATGAACGGAGGTGTGGCGCTGATAGCCGAAGTGGAACAATGGCGTATAAACAAGCGTTTGGAAACCCGCTATCTGGATGAGGCGCATACCAGTATTGACGAGGCCATAAACGCGGCTATGCATTACCGTAGAGAGGGCATCGCCCGCAGTGTGGGTGTACGCTGCAACGCCGTGCATTTGCTGGAGCGCCTGCTGCAACGCGAAGTCATTCCCGATACATTAACCGATCAAACATCGGCACACGATCCGTTGGTAGGCTATGTGCCGCATACGCTGGAGCCTGATGCGGCTGCTGTAATTCGGGAAGCGAATCCCGAAGAATACCTGCAGCGCAGTTACGAGAGCATGCACCTGCATGTACAACTGATGCTGGAGTTGCAGCAACGGGGCGCCATAACCTTTGATTACGGTAATAACATCCGGGCCCGGGCGCTGGAGTACGAACAGCAGGGCAGGGGCAACCATTCGCCGTTTCCTTCATTGCTTAGCAAAGCGCCTAACGGCAACGCCGGTGCGTTATTTCCCGGGTTTGTGCCGGCCTACATACGTCCGCTGTTTTGCCAGGGCAAGGGGCCATTCCGCTGGGCGGCGCTGAGCGGCGATCCGGCCGATATTGCCGTTACCGATGCCGTGGTTGCCGAACTGTTTCCCGATAACCAATCGCTGCAACGCTGGCTGCGGCTGGCCAAAGAAAAG
Source organism: Lacibacter sp. (assembly GCA_046297415.1). GTDB lineage: Bacteria > Bacteroidota > Bacteroidia > Chitinophagales > Chitinophagaceae > Lacibacter. Next base: position 726,508 of record JBKBIL010000001.1, on the reverse strand, counting down.
ATTGCCTTCCAGGGCCTGCCTGCCCGTATTTGCTGGCTGGGCCAGGGCGAACGGGAACAAGCCGGGCTGGCTTTTAATGAGCTGGTACGCAGCGGAAAAGTAAAAGCGCCGATAGTAATAGGCCGCGATCATCTCGATACCGGATCGGTGGCAAGTCCCAACCGCGAAACCGAAGCCATGCCCGATGGCAGCGATGCCGTAGCCGACTGGCCGCTCTTGAATGCCCTGGTAAATACGGCCGGCGGCGCCACCTGGGTAAGCCTGCACCACGGCGGCGGTGTGGGTATGGGCTACAGCATACATGCAGGTATGGTAATTGTTGCCGATGGTACGCCCGAAGCAGCTGCCCGGCTGCAACGGGTATTGCGCAACGACCCCGGCTTGGGCGTTATTCGCCATGCCGACGCCGGTTATGAAACCGCCCGGCAAACCCTTGCGGCGCACCACCTCGACATAAAGGAACGCCTGCACAAATAGGATGCGGCAAGGTTTATTGGCGTACTGGAAGTGATGAGTGGCGGGCAGGGTGTAAAAGGGCAACCCTGAAATTCGCTACTTTCGTTACCCAGTAAACTCTGTTTTATGCGCAGCCAAAACCTGTTATTGGCCGGGGTGCTGTTACTGGCACCGGCTTTTTTGTTTGCCCAAACCAACAAGCGTAACCTGCAGCCCACCGATGTGTACCGGCTGAAAACTGTGGCCGATGTACAGATTTCGCCCGATGGCAAGTGGCTGGCATATACAGTAACCACAACTGATTCGGCGAAAGATAAACGCAATACCGACATTTGGATGATTAGCTGGGATGGGAAAGAGCGGGTACAACTTACCAACAGTCCCGATAACGAATCGAACCCCCGGTGGAGCCCCGACGGAAAATACCTTGCTTTTACATCGGCCCGGGGCGGTACCAATCAGGTGTACTTGCTCAACCGCCTGGGCGGAGAAGCCATACAGCTTACGAACGTAAAAGGCGAATTGAGCCAATATGCCTGGAGCCCCGATGGTACCCGCCTGCTGCTTACCCTGCGGGATGCTGAAGATTCGGCTGCCAAAAAAGGCAGCAAGCCGTACGTAATTGATCGCTATCACTTTAAGCAGGATGTGGTAGGCTACCTGTACGATAAGCGCAAAACGCATTTGTACCTGTTTGATGTAGCTACCAAAAAACTCGACACGTTAACCCGGGGTAGTTACGATGAAGGCGAAGCCCAGTGGAGCCCCGATGGTACCCGTATTGTTTTTGTAAGCAATCGTACGCCCGACCCCGATACCAATTCCAACACCGATTTGTTTGTGATGGAAGCCCAACCCGGGGCTACGCCGCGGCAACTTACGCAGTGGAAGGGTCGCGACAATTCGCCCCGCTGGAGCCCCGATGGCAGGCAAATTGCCTACCTGCGCAGCACTTCCGACCAGAACTTTATCATGTACGATCAGCCGGTGCTGTGTGTTATGGGTGCCGAAGGCGGCGAGCCCCGCCTGTTGAGTGCGGGCCTCGACCGGCCGGTATCGAATCCAAGGTGGACGGCCGACGGGGCGCAAATTGCGGTGCTGGTGTCGGATGATTGTGAGCGTTATGCAGGAAGCTATACACTTGCAACGGGGGTCTTTACGAAATGGGCGGGCGGCAATCGTTCCATCGCTTCGCTCGAACTGCATCCTAACGGCAGCTGGGTAAGCTTAATCAGCGAACCGCATTTGCCGGCCGAAGTGTTTGCCGTTGAAAACGGTAACCTGCGCCAGATTACCGGCGAGCACAACGATTTTTTACGTACCGTACAACTGGCCCGGGTAGAAAAAGTGGTATCGAAGAGTAAAGACGGTACCCTGGTGTCGAACCTGGTTTACTTCCCTCCCGGAAAAGCCGAAACCGGCCTGCCTACCATCTTCTTTATTCATGGAGGACCGGTAGCGCAGGATGAATGGAGTTTTGACCTCAGCCGTCAAATGCTGGCTGCTGCCGGTTATGCCGTTGTTGCGGTAAATTATCGCGGTAGTAACGGCCGTGGCTTGGCGTACTGCCGGGCTATTTATGCCGATTGGGGGAATAAAGAGGTGATGGACATACTGGGCGCTGCCGATCATTTGATAGCCAGGGGCGTAGCCGACCCCAACCGCCTGGGCATCGGCGGATGGAGTTATGGCGGTATTTTGACCAACTATACCATTGCAAAAGATACCCGGTTTAAAGCGGCAGCCAGCGGTGCCGGCAGCTCGTTGCAACTGTCATTATACGGCGTAGATCAGTACATTCTGCAACTGGATAACGAACTGGGCCAGCCCTGGAAAAACAAAAACTACGAAAAATACCTGCGTATTTCATACCCCTTTTTGCAGGCCGACCGTATTAAGACACCGGTATTATTCATGACCGGCGAAAAAGATTTTAATGTGCCGGCCATTGGCAGCGAGCAAATGTATCAGGCGTTGCGCAGCAACGGTACGCCCACAGAGCTCATTATTTATCCGGGCCAGTATCATGGCCTTACGCTGCCATCTTTTAATGTCGATCGCTTTGAGCGCTATATTGCGTGGTTTAATAAGTATATGAAACCTTAAACAAAAATCAGTATGCAGGATTTAACCAATAAAGTGGCCTACATTACAGGTGGCAGTAAAGGAATTGGCTATGGTATTGCGCAGGTATTATTGGAAAAAGGCATGCGGGTTGTCATAACCAGTCGCCATGCCGATGCGGCTGCAGCCGCGGCCGCAGCGCTCAGTTCCGATGCAAGCCGTGTGTTGGGCCTGCAGTCGGATGTTACGAATCAGGCTGCCGAAGAAAAAGCGGTACAGGCCGCATACGACTATTTTGGACAAATTGATTTGGTAGTGGCCAATGCCGGTGTTGGGCATTTTGCCTCTATTGAGGAACTTACGGCAGCAGCCTGGCATGAAACCATCAATACCAACCTCACCGGTGTTTTCAACACCGTTAAGGCTTCTTTGCAGGCGTTGAAACAAAGCAAAGGCTACCTCGTTACCATTGCCAGCCTTGCCGGCACCAATTTCTTTGAAAAAGGGGCTGCTTACAATGCCAGTAAGTTTGGACTGGTTGGTTTTACCCAGGCGGTAATGCTCGATTTACGGAAATACGGCATTCGGGTAACCACCATCATGCCGGGGTCGGTAACCTCGCATTTCAATCAGCATGTACCCTCCGATGCCGATGCCTGGAAAATACAGCCCGAAGATATTGGCGAATTAATTGCCGATATCATGCAGCTGCACCCGAGGGCCCTCCCCAGTAAAATCGAAATCAGGCCCACCATGCCTGCGAAGTAACTACCGGCTGTTGCGTGGCTGCATGTATGGTGCATTATTACGGCTCAAAGTCTTCTTCGGCCTGTAGCGGCATTTCCTGTTCGGTTGAGCGGTGGGTATGCCGTTGCAGTATGCGTTGGTTTTCGGTTTTAAGCAACGCGTTTTTTTTATGCTGCCACAACTGTTGCCGGGCATAGGCGGCGGCTTCCTGCACATTTACAATGGGCGGTGGGTATACTCCCTGTTCGGTTTGCAACAGTTTTTGCTCAAGCGCCGTAAGTTTCCAGGGTTCAAACACCAGCGGAACCGGCACCTGTTGCAGCTCAGGCACCCACTTTTTGATGAACAATGCCTCGGGGTCGTGTTCCTGTGCCTGCTTAACGGGGTTGTATATGCGAATGGTATTAATACCGGTGGTGCCTGCCTGCATTTGTAACTGCGGATAATGAATGCCCGGTTCATAATCGAGAAACATGCGGGCCAAATGGTGCGCTCCTGCCTGCCAGGGTTGCCACAGGTGATGGGTTAAAAACGAAACCAGCATGCTGCGCATCCGAAAGTTGAGGTAACCGGTTTCAATTAAACAGCGCATGCAGGCGTCTACCAGCGGAATACCGGTTTGCCCGTTTTCCCATGCGTGCACCCATGCTTCATTCACTTCGGTACGAATACTGTTAAAGCCGCGGTTGATATTTTCGGTTTCCATGCGGCATTCGTTTTCAAACTTTTGAATGAAGTGGCAATGCCAGTGCAGCCGCGATAAAAAGGCCTGCAGCGGTTTGCGGAGTGATGGATTTTCTTTTTGCCGCCGGCGTACGGCCTAATATACCTGCCGGATGCTGATGTTGCCGTAAGCCAGGTAAGGCGACAGCCGACTGCAACTTTTGCGACTGGCTTCGGGCTTGGAAATATGACGGCTGTAGGCGGCACAACGCTCTTCTAAAAAACTGTTCAGGTATTGCTGTGCAGCACGGCACCCGCCCGGTTGCACGAAGGCCGGGCGTGGCGGAAGACGTTGCGGCAGGTAGTTTTGGCATTCCAGATGTACAAGAGTTTCGGGCAGAATAACCGTTTTTAATCTTTCTTGTTCAACTGTTACGATTTGCTGGTGCATGATGCGGTGCCAGTTACGGCTCCACCCATCGCGGTTGCGAATACCACGCTGTACGCCGTTGGTGGGAAATTCGTTCCATACAATCCCTTTTTGTTTTAAGTAAGCGCCAACCTGCCTGTCGCGTTCATAACTGGCAGCATTACCGGTTTCTTCATGCGAAAAAACGGTATGAATAAGAAACACTTCGGTTAGTTGTTCAAAAACAAACAGGGCATCGGCATAAAGCGAGTAGAGTTGCCTGCCCTGTTGTCGCAGTTCTTGCTGCAGTTCGGTAACCGCTTCGTAAGCAAAGCACCAGTGCCGCGGCGCGCTGTCGGGCGCAGCCATTAATTTAGGTTCAAAGAGGTAGAGCAACAGCACGGGCAGGCCGCCATGGATGGCTGCCTGCAGCGGTGCATGATCGGTTAACCGCAGGTCGCGTTTCAGCCATACCACATTTATTTGTTCCTGCATGCTGGTATAACAAGCGGCCGTTGCGAAAGTTGCAGGCAATTAGGTTCGGTCGGCCATTTTTTGGCGGTATTTGTCGCGAATGATAGTTTGCACATCCACGCCGCTGATTTTACTTTCCAGCCAGCTGATGATATCGAGGTACACAAAGGCTCGTGTTTCAAACCGATTGCCTTCGTATTTGCGGATGCGCTGCAACAATTGTGCAAATGCAGTTTTGAGTTGCTGTGGTTGCAGCGAAAATGATTTTCGTAAAAAACGAAACATTTCCTCTTCAACACCGCTCAGGTTTTCCATATTGGCCATGAAGCGATATACGCTTTTAATTAGGTACTCCAACAGATTGTAATTGCCCAGTTCGTAATGGGCAATCAGGTGCAGCAGGCGGGCATAACATTGCAGGTCGGTACGCAGGTCCATCTTCCAGTTGATGATTTTGTTCAGGTATTCGATGGCTTTTTCGTTTTTGCCGGTGCCGAAATACAGGCAGGCAATTTTGTAATAGAAAACCAAAACCCGGTGGCGATCGAGGTAGGGCTCAAATTTTTTCAGCTGTTCTTCCAGGTGGGGTATCAGCCGCAGGCCTTCGGTAAAACTGCCTTCCAGAAAATGCAGGTTTATTTTGGCCATATACAAATACTGAGAGCAAAGTACCCGGTAATTTTCGTTTTGCTGAACCAACTTGCGCCGGCTGAATTGCTCAAACTGGGTTATGGCTGCCTGCAGGCGGGGGGCATGTTGCAGATCGAAATGTGCGTTCATGAGGTTGTGCATGCCTTTAATGTAATGGGCCGTTTCTACCTCCAGCATCAACGGTTGCTCCGTAAAAAGGTCAACCCACTTTTGTGCATAGCGGAAGTATTGCAAAAAGTCCTGCCGGATGAACGCGTACCAGCAGTACGATTGATACAGGTACAACCGTTCGTAAAAGCCTTTTGCTTTGTGTGCCTGCGCCGGCAGGCGGCTGTCGAAGAAAGATTTCAGCGCAACGGTTTCCTGCTTGTTGCGTGCAACTCCGTTTTTGATGTACCAGCTGTATAATTGTAACGACAGGTTCGAGAGTTGGGAGATGAGGGTTACCTGTTGGTTCAGTTTTTCCGATTCTGCCGAAAGCGCATCGGCACGGTCCTGCATGCTGCGGGTGATGTAGAGCGATTCAATTTTCTTCTCAAAAAACAAAATTTGCTGCAGGTAGGTAATTTGCTCATGAGCGGCTGCCATTTCACGGGCTTTCTCCAGTTGCTTCAGGCTTTGCAGGTACAGCCCCTTGTTGTACAAAATGCGGGCAAAGTCCATTTGCTCGTTCAACTGCAGGGTAATGTTGTCATCGTGCCGCAGCAGGCGCAGGCTGCTGAGCAACAAACGGTACAGGTGGGCTTTTAGGTTGGAGAGCTGTTGCTTTTTGAAGGTTTTATGCTTGCGCAGCAGGGCTGCTTCGTCGTACACCGTCATTTTCTCCAGTGCATCAAAAAGCTGAATTACTTTCAGGTTGGCAGTGGATGCGTTGCGTTTTACGTACAATTTAAAATTGCGCTTTTCACTCTTTTCGAGCGACTGTATCAACAAAAACAAACTGTCGGCACTGCGGTTGGGCATCGTAATTTGTAAGGTCTTAACTTGTTTGCTATCAATGCGTTATGTAAACTAACGCTTTGTGTACGCACCGTAAAATACAGGGAATTTTGTTTTCTCGCAGCAGGTAATTCAAAATAATTTCGGCACAGCAGGCTGCAACACAGATGCTTTTGCAAGAATTCTGTTAACGGGCCTGCTTTTTTGTATCTGAAAAATTTTAGCATGGCTCCTGAGCAAATTATCATTTTTGATACCACACTGCGTGATGGCGAGCAGGTGCCGGGTTGTAAACTCAACACCCGTGAAAAGCTGAAGCTGGCCCTTGAACTGGAGCATTTGGGTGTGAATGTGCTGGAAGCGGGCTTTCCCATATCGAGCCCGGGCGATTTTGAAAGTGTGCACGAAATTGCCAAAGTGGTGAAAAATGCCATCGTTTGCGGACTTACCCGTGCGCAGTTGAAAGATATTGAAGTGGCTGCCGAAGCCCTGAAGCCGGCTGCCCGCAAACGCATTCATACCGGCATTGGCACCAGCGATTTGCACATCAAATACAAATTCAACAGCACCCGCGAAGAAATTTTGCAGCGCGCCGTGCAGGCGGTTAAGTGGGCACGCAACTTTACCGACGACGTGGAGTTTTATGCCGAAGATGCCGGCCGCAGCGATAATGCCTACCTGGCCCGCGTTATTGAAGCGGTGATTGCGGCAGGAGCCACCACGGTAAACATACCCGATACTACCGGGTACTGCCTGCCGCATCAGTACGGCGAAAAAATTAAATACCTGATGGATCATGTGCCCAACATTGACCGGGCCATCATCAGTTGCCATTGCCACAACGACCTGGGCCTTGCGAGCGCCAACTCCATAGCCGGTGCCATAGCCGGTGCCCGGCAAATTGAATGTACCATCAACGGTTTGGGCGAACGCGCCGGCAATACCTCGCTGGAGGAGGTGGTGATGATTATTAAGCAACATCCCGAACTGCAGTTCTTTACCACCATAAAAACCGAAATGCTGAACCCCATCAGCCGGCTGGTGAGCGATACCATGCGCATGCCGGTGCAGCCCAACAAAGCCATTGTGGGCAGCAACGCCTTTGCACATTCATCGGGTATTCATCAGGACGGGTTTCTGAAAAACGCCCTGAACTATGAAATCATCAGCCCCGAATCGGTAGGAGCCGATACGTCCAAAATTGTACTTACGGCCCGCAGCGGGCGCAGCGCTTTGGCCTATCGCTTCCGCCTGTTGGGCTTTGAATTTGACCGCAACGATATTGACGAACTGTATGCCCGCTTTCTGGAAGTGGCCGATCAGAAAAAGGAAGTGGACGATGAAGACCTGAAAGCAATGGCTACTCATTATCAAACAACGATTGCACCTTTATAAGTAATATGGGCAAAACACTTTTCGAGAAAATATGGGAACGGCATGTGGTGAAAACCATTGAAGGCGGCCCCTCTGTTTTATATATCGACCGCCATTTCATACACGAGGTTACCTCGCCCCAGGCGTTTAACGGACTGAACAAGCGGGGCATCCGTGTATTTCGGCCGAAACAAACCATCGCTACGGCCGATCACAACGTGCCTACTTTAAACCAACATCTGCCCATTAAAGAAGAGTTGAGCCGCCGGCAGGTAGAAGCACTCATAAAAAATTGTGCCGAGCATGGCATTGAATTATACGGCCTGGGGCATCCCTTTCAGGGCATTGTACATGTAATTGGCCCGGAGTTGGGTATTACACAGCCGGGTATGACCATTGTTTGTGGCGATAGCCATACTTCTACGCACGGCGCTTTTGGCGCAATCGCCTTTGGTATTGGTACCAGCGAAGTGGAAATGGTACTCGGTACGCAATGTTTGCTGCAAAGCAAACCCAAGCTGATGCGCATAACCGTTGACGGTACCCTGCAAAAAGGGGTGGTTTCGAAAGATATTGTGCTGTACATTCTGTCGCAAATTTCTGCCAGCGGCGCAACCGGTTATGCCGTAGAGTTTGCCGGCAGTGCCATCCGCTCGCTGAGCATGGAAGCCCGCATGACCATTTGCAACATGAGCATTGAAATGGGCGGGCGTTGCGGATTGATTGCGCCCGACGCTACCACCTTTGCGTACATGAAAGGCCGCCGCTTTGCTCCTGCCGGGGCCGAATGGGAGGCTGCCCTGCAATACTGGCAAACCTTGTATTCCGATGCGGATGCCGTGTTTGACAAAGAGTATCATTTTGATGCAGCCGCCATACAACCCATGATTACCTATGGTACCAACCCGGGCATGGGTATTCCGGTTACCGGCACCATACCCACCGTAGAAACCGTGAACGAAACCGATCGAAACGGATTGCAGCAGTCGCTTGCATACATGGGCTTGCAGCAGGGAGCCCCCATTAAAGGACAAAAAGTGGACTATGTTTTTATTGGCAGCTGTACCAACAGCCGTATAGAAGACCTGCGGATGGTGGCCGGCTTTGTCAAGGGGAAACGTAAAGCCGAAAACGTTGAAGTATGGGTAGTGCCCGGCAGCAAGCAGGTGGAAGCCCAGGCACGGGCCGAAGGCATTGATAAAGTTTTTGAAGAAGCCGGCTTTCTGTTGCGGCAGCCCGGGTGCAGTGCCTGCCTGGGTATGAACGAAGACAAGATACCAGCCGGTAAATATTGTATTTCTACCTCTAACCGCAACTTCGAAGGGCGGCAGGGAGCCGGCGCCCGCACGCTGCTGGCCAGTCCGCTTACGGCTGCCGCTGCTGCCATTACCGGAGAAGTTTGCGATGTACGTGAGTTTTTAAATTGACAGGATACTTGCAATTATGGCAACCGCATTTACAACCTTAACCAGCCGTTTTGTTCCGCTGCCGGTAGAAAACGTGGATACCGATCAGATTATTCCGGCACGCTTTCTTAAGGCCACCACACGTGAGGGCTTTGGAAAGAATTTGTTTCGCGACTGGCGTTATGAGAACGATGATGAAGCAAAGCCCAAAGTGGGATTTGTACTCAATCAACCCCAATATTCCGGACAAATTTTGGTGGCCGGAAAAAACTTTGGTTGCGGCTCTTCACGAGAACATGCGGCCTGGGCCATTGCCGATTATGGATTTCGGGTAGTGGTAAGCAGCTTTTTTGCCGACATCTTCAAAAACAATGCGCTCAACAACGGCCTGCTTCCCGTTACGGTATCAGAAGCTTTTTTGCAGCAGTTGTTTGCATTGCCGCACGATGCTACCCTTACGGTTGACCTGCCGCAGCAAACCATTCGCATTGATGCTACGGGCGCTGTTGAAACGTTTGAAATCAATCCGTACAAAAAAACCTGCCTGCTGAACGGCTACGATGATATGGATTACCTATTGAGCATACGAAACGAAATTGAAGCATACGAACAAAACAGGGCCTGATATGGAAAAGAAGATTGCATTATTGAACGGAGATGGCATCGGGCCGGAAGTAAATGCCCAGTCGAAAAAAGTATTGGAGGCAATAGCCGGCGCCTATCAACACCGGTTTCATTTTACGGAAGCGCTCATCGGCGCTGCCGCCATAGATCTAACCGGTACCGCCTTGCCGCAGGAAACGATAGATATTTGCCTGAACAGTGATGCCGTATTGTTTGGCGCTGTAGGGCATCCGAAGTATGATAACGACCCCGCCGCCAAAGTGCGTCCCGAACAGGGCATTCTGGGTATCCGAAAAGCCCTGCAACTGTATGCGAACATCCGTCCCATTACTACATATCCTTCTTTACAACATCTTTCACCGCTGCAACCCACCCGGCTCAACGGGGTTGATTTTGTGATTTACCGCGAACTGACCGGGGGCATTTATTTCGGAAAAAAAGAATCCAGTGCCGATGGTACGATTGCAACAGAAACCAGCACGTACACCCGTGCCGAAGTGGAGCGCATAGCGCATTTGGCATTTCGCCATGCCCGGCTACGCAGGCGCAAGCTTACGCTGGTTGATAAAGCCAATGTGCTGGAAACATCGCGCCTGTGGCGCAGAGTGGTGCAGGAGATGGAACAACAATACCCCGACGTTGCCGTTGACTACATGTTTGTTGACAATGCCGCCATGCAAATTATTCTCAATCCGGCTCAGTTTGATGTAATACTCACCGAAAATATGTTTGGCGATATCATCAGCGATGAAGCCAGTGTGCTCAGTGGCTCGCTGGGGATGCTTCCGTCTGCTTCGGTAGGTAATGGTACCGCCTTGTTTGAACCCATACATGGTTCCTATCCACAGGCAGCCGGAAAAGACATTGCAAATCCCATCGGCTCCATTTTGTCGGCTGCACTGCTGCTCGATTATTTGGGGTTGGGTGAAGAAGCGAACGCCGTGCGGGCAGGAGTGCAGTGGACACTGCAAAACAACTTTGTAACCAAGGATATTGACCCGGTAAACTTTTATTTCACCTCCACCATTGGCGATTTAATTGCCGATTATGTAAGTGGAAAAATTCCGGGTACGGTAAAGCAGGAGAATATTGCCTTACGAAAATCCACCATCATCTGACAAACACCCCGTTCGTTAGATGAAAAAAATAGTTCGAGTTCTTTGTTTTTTGGCGGTGCTGCATTAACTTCACCACCGATTTCGATCATGCGTTCAAACATCTCCCATATCAGCGTCATCATTATTGCCGTGATTATTGTGGTGGTATTACAACTACCTGGAGGAGGTTTGCACGCCTGATTATCTTAAAACAAAACACTGCAGCCCGCCTCCAAAAAAAGGCGGGCTTTTTTTATGACCACATATTACAATAACAACACAATTCTTTATCACGACGGCAGGTGTGTGCGTGCCGTTGATGCCTGCATGGATTTTTACAGCCAAAGCCTGCACTACGGGTACAGCGTTTTTGAAGGCATTCGCAGTTACCGGCAGGCCGATGGTACAACCCGCATATTCAAGGCAAAAGAACATTACGAACGCCTGCAGGCTTCGGCGGCGGCATTGCATTTACCTTATACATGGACGGTTGATGCGTTAATTGAAGTTACCTATGAATTACTGCGGCAAAATCAGTTGCAGGATGCGTACATACGTCCGTTGGTGTATGCGCCCGCAAACATGACGTTTCAGCAAAACGATATAGCGCACCTTGTAATTGCCGTATGGCCCATGCAGCCTTTTTTGGGCGAGCGGCTGCTGCGGGTGATGACTTCATCGTACAGGCGGCCCAATCCGGAAGCATTTCATATAGAAGCCAAAGCATCGGGCCATTATGTCAACTCTATTCTTGCCAGCCAGCAGGCCAAAGCCAACGGATATGATGAAGCACTGCTGCTGGATGTTCAGGGTTATGTGGCAGAAGGGCCGGGCGCCAATTTGTTTTTTGAAAAAGATGGTGTTTTGTTTACACCCGCTGCCGGCAATATTTTACCCGGCATTACCCGCGCCACCGTTTTGGAACTGTGTGCAATCAATAACATTGAAGTAAAAGAAGTGCGTGCCGGTTTAGACGAAGTAAAACAAGCCGATGCCGCCTTTTACTGCGGCACGGCAGCCGAAATCGTTGGCTTTGAACGTTTGGATGATTATGTGTTTCCCAAACCCTGGAGCGAAACAATTAGTGCGCAACTGCAGCAAGCCTACAAGCAACTGGTTTCCGGAAATAGCCGGGGAATATTTCGGCAGGAGTCAACCATTGTTAATGAAACTTCAACAATCGCGTAAAATACAATGCCCGAACTGAACAAATACTCAAAAGTAATTACACAGGATGTAACGCAACCGGCTGCGCAGGCCATGCTTTACGGTATCGGCTTAACCGAAGCCGATATGCTAAAGCCGCAAGTTGGGGTGGTTAGTATGGGGTACGATGGTAATACCTGCAACATGCACCTGAACGAACTGGCGTCTATTGTGAAAGAAAGCGTGTGGCAGCATGATATGGTGGGTTTGATTTTTAACACCATTGGCGTAAGCGATGGCATCAGTAATGGCACCGATGGCATGCGTTACTCCCTGATCAGTCGTGATTTGATAGCCGACAGTATTGAAGCGGTATGCGGCGCACACTACTACGATGGTATTATCGCCGTTCCGGGCTGCGATAAAAACATGCCCGGATCGGTTATTGCCATGGGGCGTTTGAATCGGCCGGCCATCATGGTATATGGCGGAACCATTGCACCGGGCCATTACAAAGGTGAGGAATTAAATATTGTATCGGCATTTGAAGCCCTGGGCCGGCGCATAGCCGGCACGCTGGATGAAGCCGACTTTAAAGGAATTATCATGAATGCCTGTCCGGGCCCCGGTGCCTGTGGCGGTATGTACACGGCCAATACCATGGCCAGCGCTATTGAAGCGTTGGGCATGAGTTTGCCTTACTCATCGTCGAACCCGGCCATGAGCGAAGCGAAGCGCCAGGAGTGCCGCGAAGCCGGTAAAGCCATTCGCCTGCTGCTGGAGCGAGACATCAAACCTTCCGATATCATGACAAGGGAAGCGTTTGACAATGCCATAACCGTTGTAATTGCGCTGGGCGGCTCTACCAATGCCGTACTGCACCTGCTGGCAATGGCATGGAGTGTAGATGTACCTCTTACGCAGGATGACATACAAGCCATCAGCAACCGGGTACCGGTATTGGCCGACCTGAAGCCCAGCGGGAAATACCTGATGGAAGATGTGCATAAGATAGGGGGCGTACCTGCCGTAATGAAATACCTGTTGCAGCAAGGCATGCTGCATGGCCATTGCATGACGGTTACCGGCAAAACCGTTGCCGAAAATCTGGCGCAGGTGCCCGACCTCGATTTTGAACAACAAAAAGTAATCTATCCGATTACCCGGCCGGTTAAGCAAACCGGGCACTTACAAATTTTATACGGCAATCTTGCTGCCGAAGGCAGTGTTGCAAAAATTACCGGTAAGGAAGGTGATCGTTTCAGCGGCCCGGCACGGGTGTTCGACGGTGAACACGAACTGATTGCCGGTATTCAGCAAGGCCGCGTAAAAGCGGGCGATGTGGTGGTAATCCGCTACGTAGGCCCCCGCGGCGGACCCGGCATGCCCGAAATGCTGAAACCCACATCCGCCATCATTGGTGCCGGCCTCGGCAAGTCGGTAGCGTTGATTACCGATGGACGCTTCAGTGGCGGTACGCATGGCTTTGTGGTGGGCCACATTACGCCCGAAGCTTACGATGGTGGCCTGTTGGCACTGGTGCACGACGACGACTTGATTGAAATTGACGCCGTGCAACGTACCATTACCCTGCATGTGCCCGAGGATGAAATTGAACGGCGAAGGGCTGCCTGGAAGCGGCCGCCCCTACGCGCCACCAAAGGATTGCTATACAAATTTGCCCAGCGTACCACATCGGCTGCGCGGGGCTGTGTTACCGATGCAAAACCTGAACACCCTTAAATACTTGTTATGCTACCCACTCAAACAATCGAAGCCGGCACTACTGCTACAGCCTCGCACACAGCACAGCACACCCGCACCATCAGCGGATCCGAAGCCGTGCTGGATGCCTTGTTGCACGAAGGTGTAACCACCATATTCGGATACCCCGGTGGTGCCATCATGCCCATTTATGATGCACTGTATCATTACCACAACCGCCTGCAACATATTTTGGTGCGTCACGAACAGGGCGCCATTCATGCCGCACAGGGCTTTGCACGTGCCAGTGGAAAAACCGGAGTGGTATTTGCGACGAGCGGCCCCGGTGCCACCAATCTGGTTACCGGTTTGGCGGATGCCATGATTGATTCCACACCGGTGGTATGTATTACCGGCCAGGTATTTGCGCATTTGTTGGGAACCGACGCCTTTCAGGAAACGGATGTCATCAATATTACCACGCCTGTTACGAAATGGAATTATCAGGTAACCGATGCAACAGAAATTCCGCAAGTGTTGGCCAAGGCCTTTTACATTGCGGGTAGTGGCCGGCCCGGACCGGTATTGGTTGACATTACCAAAAATGCCCAACTGCAAACCTTTGCTTATGCGGGGTATCAACCCTGTCATCACATACGCAGTTATCGCCCCAAACCCAAAATACGGCACGAATACATTCAGCAGGCAGCCGAGCTCATTAACCAGGCCGAACGCCCGTTTGTCATTTTTGGACAGGGCGTTATTTTGGGAAAAGCCGAGCAGGAATTTAAAGCCTTCATCGAAAAGGGTGGCCTGCCTGCGGCATGGACGATAATGGGCATGAGTGCCATACCTACCGATCATCCCCTGGCGGTTGGCATGCTGGGCATGCACGGCAACTACGGCCCCAACGTGCTCACCAACGAATGTGATGTGTTGATTGCCGTGGGTATGCGCTTCGACGACCGCGTTACCGGCCGTTTGGATAAGTATGCCAAACAGGCAAAAATCATTCATCTTGATATTGATCCGGCAGAGATAGATAAGAATGTGAAAACAACCGTACCGGTTTGGGGCGATTGTAAAGAAACCCTGCCCCTGCTTACTGCGTTGCTGCAAACAAAAGTATATCCGCAGTGGCTGCAACGTTTTCATGAATTGATGGAGCAGGAGCGTCTGTTGTGCATTGAGCCCGAACTCAATCCAACATCGGAAGTGCTAACCATGGGCGAAGTAATTAAAACACTGAATGAACTTACCGGCGGTGAGGCCATTGTGGTAACCGACGTGGGACAACATCAAATGGTGGCCTGCCGCTACGCCCAAATGAAGCAGTCGAAAAGTAATATTACCAGCGGCGGATTGGGTACCATGGGCTTTGCCTTACCGGCGGCCATTGGTGCAGCTTATGGCAACCCCAACAGAACGGTGGTAGCGGTAATTGGAGATGGAGGCTTTCAAATGACGCTTCAGGAACTGGGCACCATTATGCAATACCGCCCTAACGTTAAGCTGCTAATTCTCAACAACAATTATTTGGGGATGGTGCGGCAGTGGCAGGAACTGTTTCATGGCAACCGCTATTCGTTTGTAGATATTCAAAGTCCCGATTTTGTACAACTGGCAAAAGCCTATCGCATTGAAGCGGCATCGGTAGCCGACCGCAGCAACCTGAGGCCCGCTTTGGAAAAAATGCTGCAGCATGTGGGTTCGTATTTGCTGGAAGTGATCGTAGGAAAAGAAAACAATGTGTTTCCCATGGTTCCGCAAGGCAGGGGCGTTGCCGAATGTGTTTTGCGGAAGGAAGATATCTGAACACACGAAACTCCAAACGAACAACTATGCAAAAGCAGGAATATACCATAACCGTTTATACCGAAAATCAGGTGGGTTTGCTCAACCGCATAGCCATCATTTTCTCAAAACGAAAAATAAATATCGAAAGCCTCAACACGTCGCCCAGCGAGGTGGACAGCGTACACCGCTTTACCATTGTCATTCATGAAACCGAGGAAGTGGTGCGTAAGCTGTGCCGCCAAATTGAAAAGCAGGTTGACGTATTGAAGGCCTATTACAATACCAACGATGAAATTGTGTGGCAGGAACTGGCCATGTACAAAGTGCCAACCGATGCCATTGCCGAACACGTGCAGGTAGAGCGGCTGCTGAGTCAGTACGGTGCGAAAGCCGTTGTTATTCGGAAAGACTATACGGTTTTTGAAGTAGCCGGCCATCGTGAGGAAACGGATAAGTTAATCGAAGTGCTGGAGCCCTACGGCCTCATTGAATTTGTACGCAGCGCCCGTATTGCCATCATTAAAAAAAGCGATGGTTTTCACAAAAAACTCATGCAGTTTGAATTTCGGGAGCCCGGTACGCAGGTCGTTGAAAACGAATACCTCGATCGCAAGGAGGAAGTCTTCAGCATGTAAGCGGTTGCAAATACAATCATTATCACAAACAAACAATCAACCAACCACTAAAAACAAACATTATGGCAAATTATTTCAACTCGTTACCGCTTCGGGAGCAATTGATGCAACTGGGAGTATGTGAATTTTTGGATCGCAGCACGTTTGCCGATGGCGTGCAGGCCCTTAAAGGAAAGAAAATTGTAATTGTAGGCTGTGGTGCACAGGGCCTGAACCAGGGCCTCAACATGCGGGATAGCGGCCTCGATATTTCATATGCCCTTCGCAAAGAGGCCATCGTTGAACAGCGGGCTTCCTGGAAAAACGCTACGGCTCACGGCTTTGCTGTTGGTACGTACGAAGAAATGATTCCCGATGCCGATCTGGTATGCAATCTGACACCAGATAAACAGCACACATCGGTGATCAATGCCATCATGCCGCTGATGAAAAAAGGGGCAACGCTTTCGTATTCACATGGTTTCAATATTGTGGAAGAAGGCATGCAAATTCGTAAAGACATTACCGTAATTATGGTGGCCCCCAAGTGCCCCGGTACGGAAGTGCGGGAAGAATTTTTGCGTGGCTTCGGCGTTCCTACGCTCATAGCCGTACACCCCGAAAATGATCCGGAAGGCAAAGGGCTGGAATGGGCCAAAGCCTATGCCGTTGCAACGGGCGGGCATCGCGCCGGCGTGCTGCTTTCGTCTTTCGTTGCGGAGGTGAAGAGCGATTTGATGGGTGAGCAAACTATTTTATGCGGCGTACTGCAAACGGGCTCCATTTTGTGTTTCGACAAAATGGTGGCAAATGGCATTGAGCCGGGCTACGCGGCCAAGTTGGTGCAATATGGTTGGGAAACGATTACCGAGGCGCTCAAACACGGTGGCGTTAGCGGCATGATGGACCGCCTGAGCAATCCGGCCAAAATTCATTGCTATCATTTGTCCAACCAACTGAAAGACATTCTGCGTCCGCTCTTTCGCAAACATATGGATGACATCATGAGCGGCCATTTCTCAAAAACCATGATGGAAGACTGGGCCAATGGCGATCGGGATTTGTTGCGCTGGAGGGCTGCCACAGCGGAAACGGCTTTTGAAAAAACGCCTATTACCGATGCGCCTATTGCCGAACAGGAATTTTTCGACAATGGATTGTTGATGGTTGCCTTTGTAAGGGCCGGTGTGGAACTGGCTTTTGAAACCATGCTCGAAGCCGGTATCAAAGCCGAAAGCGCCTATTACGAGTCGCTGCACGAAACGCCGCTCATTGCCAATACCATTGCCCGTAAAAAACTCTATGAAATGAATCGGGTAATTTCCGATACGGCTGAGTATGGTTGTTACCTGTTTGACCATGCGGCACGCCCCTTGCTGGCACCGTTTATGGAGTCGGTTGGTGTTGATGTAATTGGTACACGCTTTAATGCCGATGGCGATAATGGAGTGGACAATCGTACGCTCATTGAAGTGAATCGTGTGTTGCGGAACCATCCTGTTGAAAAAGTGGGTGAGAAATTACGTGCTGCCATGACGGAAATGAAAGCCATTACCTCTGCGGCAGCGAAAAAGAAAGCCGAACAACAATTGCAACCTGCCTGATGCGAATCCATGCAAGCTACAACCTACCATACCGATTTGCATTTTCATAAAGCGGCCCTCAATCTGCGTAAGGTGGTATTGCGTACTCCGTTGCAGTTGCATCAAAACCTGTCGCGTAAATACGGGTGTAACGTGTACCTGAAGCGGGAAGATTTGCAGGTGGTACGCAGTTACAAACTGCGGGGAGCATACAATCTGATGAGCAGTTTGCAGCCGGCTCAACTCAAACAAGGCATGGTATGCGCAAGCGCCGGTAATCACGCACAGGGCTTTGCGTGGAGTTGTCGCAAACTGGGCGTAAAAGGTGTAGTGTTTATGCCGGTTATAACGCCGCGGCAAAAAATTAATCAAACGCTGATGTTTGGCGAAGGCCATGTGGAAATAAAGCTGGAGGGCGATACGTTTGATGATTGTGCTGCTGCGGCGCGCCGGTACACTGACGAACACAACTGTACGTTCATTCCGCCCTTTGACCATATACGTGTAATT
This sequence comes from Lacibacter sp., assembly GCA_046297415.1. Taxonomy (GTDB): domain Bacteria; phylum Bacteroidota; class Bacteroidia; order Chitinophagales; family Chitinophagaceae; genus Lacibacter. The sequence goes on along the minus strand of JBKBIL010000001.1, from coordinate 708,250 downwards.
GAAGGGCAGGGAACGGTGGGTATGGAAATACTCGAAGATCAGCCGGAGGTTGATTACCTGTTTGTTCCGGTTGGAGGAGGGGGCCTGAGTGCCGGTGTGGGCGCCTACTTTAAAACCTACTCGCCCAACACACGAATAATTGGAGTGGAGCCCGAAGGGGCGCCTTCCATGCATGCGGCATTGCAGGCCGGCCATCCGGTAACGCTGGAACAGATAGACCGTTTTGTGGATGGCGCTGCCGTAAAACGGGTGGGCGATATTACCTTTTCTATTTGCAAAGAGGTTATAGATGAAATGTTGCTTGTTCCGGAAGGAAAAGTATGCACCACCATCTTACGGCTATACAACGAGGATGCTATTGTAGCCGAACCCGCCGGTGCGCTGAGTATAGCCGCCCTGGATGCCTATGCCCATCACCTGCAAGGAAAAAACGTAGTTTGTATTGTGAGCGGCAGCAACAACGATATTGACCGAATGCAGGAAATCAAGGAACGCTCGCTGCAGTACGAAGGATTGAAGCATTACTTTCTGGTAAACTTTGCACAACGGCCCGGTGCGTTAAAAGAATTTGTGAACAAGGTGCTGGGCCCCACCGATGATATCACCCGCTTTGAATACATGCAAAAAACCAATAAAGAAAACGGACCGGCTTTAATAGGTGTGGAATTAAAGTGCAAGGAAGATTATGAAGTGCTGCTGCAAAACATGCAGCGCCATCACATTAACTATACCGAGCTGAATAAAAACGACACGTTGTTCAGCTATCTTGTTTAATCTTTTATCCGTTGTGAAAAAATCATACGCCGCTTCAAACAAGTGTTAGTGCATCTGTGGCGTATTTTAGAGAGATTGCTTGCCGCGGCACCCCGTGCCCAATTTATTATTGGATTCTAAAATGTAAATGCTTATGGCAGGTAATCAGGGTTTGTACAATCCGGCATTCGAGCACGATGCATGCGGTATTGGATTTGTTGCCAGCATCAAAGGCAATAAATCGCATCAAAACATTGCCGATGCACTTACGGTACTCGAAAACATGGAGCACCGGGGCGCATGTGGCTGCGAAGCCAACACCGGCGATGGTGCGGGTATTATGATTCAAACGCCGCACGAATTTTTCTTTGAAGAATGTCAGAAACTGGGTGTACACTTACCCTCGTTTGGGCGTTATGGTGTGGGTGTTATTTTTTTTCCCCGTGAAATTAAGTTGCGTGAAGAATGCAGGGCCGTTTTCAACCGCACCGCCGAAAAACTGGGTATGGAAGTGCTGGCCTACCGCAAGGTCCCCGTTTCGCCCGAGGGTATTGGTGCAACGGCGCTGAGTGTGGAGCCCGAAATGGAGCAGGTATTTGTGAGTTGTCCCGACCACATTACCAACCCCGATGATTTTGAGCGCAAATTGTTTGTACTGCGCAACCATGCCTCGCATATCATTAACAGCACCGTTAAAAAAGATGCCATAGGTTTTTACATCGCATCGCTTTCGTATAAAACAGTTGTGTACAAAGGGCAACTTACCAGTCATCAGGTACGGCAGTACTTTCCCGACCTGAGCAACAAACGGGTAGTAAGCGCATTTGGCCTGGTGCACAGCCGCTTTGCCACCAATACGTTCCCGTCGTGGAAGCTGGCGCAGCCCTTTCGGTTCATAGCGCACAATGGCGAAATCAATACCCTGCAGGGCAACCTCAACTGGCTGCGCTCCAGTGAGCATGGTTTTACGTCGCCTTACTTTACGAAGGAAGAAATGGAAATGCTGCTGCCGATTGTTTCGGAGGGTCAGTCCGACTCTGCCTGCCTCGACAATATGGTGGAGTTGCTCACGCTTACCGGCCGCAGTTTGCCCCACGTAATGATGATGCTGATACCCGAAGCCTGGGATGGCAACGACCAAATGGATCCGGTAAAGAAGGCCTTTTACGAGTACCATGCTTCCATTATGGAGCCCTGGGACGGGCCCGCTTCCATCAGTTTTACCGATGGAAAAATTATTGGTGCCACACTCGACCGCAACGGGTTGCGTCCCTCGCGTTATTGTGTTACCACCGATGATCGGGTAATCATGGCCTCCGAAACCGGTGTGCTGCCCGTTGATCCGTCCATTGTAAAAGAAAAAGGGCGGTTGCAACCCGGTAAAATGTTTGTGGTAGACATGGAGCAGGGGCGCATCATCAGCGATGAAGAATTAAAACGGCAAATCTGCTCGCAAAAACCGTATGGTGAATGGCTGCACAAATACAAAATCCGGCTCGAAGAATTAGACGAGCCCCGCGTTGCCTTTACCCATCTGTCCGATGCTTCCATCCTCAAATATCAAAAGGCCTTTGGCTATACTACTGAGGACATCGAAACCATCATCAAGCCGATGGCGTTGGAAGGAAAGGAACCGGTTGGCTCCATGGGGTCGGATGTGCCGCTGGCCGTGTTGAGCGATCAGCCCCAGCATCTCAGCTCGTATTTCAAGCAACTTTTTGCACAGGTAACCAATCCGCCCATTGACCCCATACGGGAGCGCATGGTCATGAGCCTGGCTACCTTTGTGGGCAACAACGGAAATCTTCTTGACGAAGATCCCATGCATTGCCACACCGTGGCCCTCAAACATCCTGTGCTCAGCAGCCAGGAACTGGAAAAGATTCGCAGTATAGACACGGGCATCTTTCAGGCAAAAACCCTCCAAACCTATTTCCGTGCCGATGGCAAGCCCGATTCGTTGAAACGCGGCCTCGACCGTTTGTGCCGCTATGCCGAAGATGCCGTACACGATGGTTTTGAAGTGTTGATTTTGTGTGATCGGGCCGTTGATAGCGACCATGCCAGCATACCCAGCCTGCTGGCAACTTCGGCCGTGCATCACCATTTGATACGAAAAGGCTTACGCGGACAGGTAGGCATTGTGGTTGAAGCGGGCGATGTGTGGGAAGTGCATCATTTTGCCTGCCTGCTGGCATTTGGTGCAACGGCCATCAATCCCTACCTGGCGCTTGCCACCATCCGAAACATGAAGCAAAACGGCCAGCTCCAAACCGATTTGGATGTAGAACAATTGCGGCAGAATTACATAAAAGCCGTAAACGATGGGTTGCTGAAGGTGTTTTCCAAAATGGGTATTTCCACCTTGCAGTCGTACCAGGGAGCGCAAATTTTTGAGATCCTGGGTATCAACCAGGATGTGGTGGACAAATACTTCACGGGAGCCATCAGCCGCATTCAGGGCATAGGGCTGGAAGAAATTGCCCGGGAGGCCCTGGTGAAGCATTATTTCGCGTTCAGCAAAAAAGAAATTCCCGTAAATCGGTTACCCGTGGGCGGTATTTATCAGTGGAAACGAAAGGGTGAGTTTCACTTGTTTAATCCTACCTCCATCCATCTGCTGCAGTATGCCACCCGTATGAACGATTATGCCACCTTTAAGAAATATTCGCGGTATGTAAATGATCAAAGCGTAAAGGCAGCCACGCTGCGCAGTTTGTTCGAGTTCCGTCGCAACCGCCCTTCCATTTCCATTGATGAGGTAGAGCCTGCCGAACAAATACTCAAACGCTTTGCCACCGGCGCCATGAGTTTTGGCTCCATATCGTGGGAGGCGCATACCACGCTGGCCATAGCCATGAACCGCATTGGTGCCAAAAGCAATACCGGCGAAGGAGGAGAAGATGAAATACGCTACGAGCCCCTGCCCAACGGCGACAGTATGCGCTCGGCCATCAAACAGGTTGCCAGCGCCCGCTTTGGTGTAACCAGTTTATACCTTACCGAAGCAGATGAACTCCAAATAAAAATGGCACAGGGCGCTAAACCCGGCGAAGGCGGCCAGTTACCCGGCCATAAAGTGGACGAGTGGATTGGAAAAACCCGGCACAGCACACCGGGCGTTGGCCTCATTTCTCCACCGCCGCATCACGATATCTATTCCATAGAAGACCTGGCGCAACTCATCTATGATTTAAAAAATGCCAATCGCAAGGCCCGCATTAATGTAAAGCTGGTAAGTAAAGCCGGCGTAGGTACCATTGCGGCCGGTGTGGCAAAAGCAAAAGCCGATGTCATTCTCATCAGCGGTCACGACGGAGGTACCGGAGCTTCGCCCATCTCTTCCATCAAACATGCCGGCCTGCCCTGGGAGCTGGGTTTGGCCGAAGCACACCAAACGCTGGTAAAAAACAAATTACGGAGCCGGGTGGTGCTGCAGGCCGACGGGCAAATGAAAACCGGAAGAGACATTGCCATTGCGGCATTGCTGGGCGCCGAAGAATGGGGCGTGGCCACAGCGGCACTGGTGGTGGAAGGATGCATTATGATGCGCAAATGCCACCTCAACACCTGCCCGGTGGGTGTTGCCACACAAGACCCCGAGTTGCGCAAACGCTTTACGGGCAATCCCGATCATGTAGTGAATTTCTTCCGCTTTTTGGTGCAGGAGCTAAGAGAAATTATGGCCGAGCTGGGTTTTCGTACCGTTAACGAAATGGTAGGGCAGGTAGATTGTTTGCAGATGCGGGAGGGTATTCAACACTGGAAATTCAGCAAACTCGATCTGTCGCCCATCTTATACAAAGAGCCTGCCGATGCCTACACGCCGCTGTACAATTGCGAACAACAGGATCATGGGCTGAATGATGTGCTCGACTGGAAGTTGCTGGAAGCTGCTCGTCCGGCACTGGAACACGGGCAACAGGTACGGGCCGCATTCCCCATAAAAAATACCGACCGTACCGTGGGTACCCTTTTGTCGAACGAAATTACCAAGCGCTACCGGTCGGCGGGTTTGCCCGATGATACCATTCATTTTAAGTTTACGGGTACGGCCGGACAAAGTTTTGGAGCTTTTAACACCAAGGGGGTAACGTTAGAGCTGGAGGGCGACGCCAACGATTATTTTGGTAAAGGGTTAAGCGGTGCCCGCCTCATTGTATATCCGCCGGCTACGGCTAACTATGTGGCCGAAGAAAACATCATCATCGGAAACGTGGCGTTTTACGGCGCCACCGGCGGCGAAGGGTATATACGCGGTAAGGCCGGCGAGCGCTTTTGTGTACGGAATTCCGGCGCCACGGTAGTGGTAGAAGGAGTGGGCGATCATGGATGTGAATACATGACCGGCGGAAGAGCCGTGATTTTGGGAAGCACGGGTCGCAACTTTGGTGCGGGCATGAGCGGTGGTATTGCCTACGTGTACGATGTGCAGGGCAATTTTGCTCAAAACTGCAATCCGGAAATGATTGACCTGGATCCGCTGGATCAAAACGATGCGCTGGAATTGAAACAACTGATCCAAAACCATGCAGCCGCAACCGGCAGTGCGGTGGCGCGCTTTATTTTGGATGATTTTGAAAATCAGTTGCGCAACTTTATTAAAGTATTTCCCCGCGATTACAAAAAAGCGTTACTGCAAAAAGCCGGGGGCGTTAGTCAATCGGTTTAATCACCTGAAATTAAGTTATCATGGGAAAGCCAACCGGATTCATGGAATTTGACCGTGCATTGCCACCTAAGCAACCCGTGGCCGAACGCTTAAAGCATTACAACGAGTTTGTAGGCCGCTATACCGATGTGCAGTTGAATCAGCAGGCAGGCCGATGTATGAACTGCGGTATTCCGTTTTGTCACAATGGTTGTCCTTTGGGTAATATCATACCCGAATTTAACGATGCCGTTTACCGGAAAGACTGGGCGGCGGCCTATGAAATTCTCAGTGCCACCAACAACTTTCCGGAGTTTACCGGCCGTATTTGTCCTGCCCCTTGTGAAAGCGCATGTGTGTTGGGCATCAACCAACCGGCCGTTGCAATTGAAGAAATCGAAAAGCACATAATTGAAATTGCCTTTGAAAAAGGATTGGTGCAACCCCGACCGCCGCTGGTGCGCACGGGCAAAAAAGTGGCCGTTGTGGGCAGTGGGCCGGCCGGCCTGGCGGCCGCGGCGCAGCTGAACGCGGCTGGCCACCTGGTTACCGTTTTTGAACGTGATGCCCAACCCGGGGGCTTGCTGCGTTACGGAATCCCCGACTTCAAACTGGAAAAATGGGTGGTTGACCGCCGCATACAAATAATGGAAGCAGAGGGGATTGAATTTCGCTGCCATGCAAACGTGGGCGTAAACGTGCCTATACAAGACCTGCTGCGGGAATACCACGCCATTGTATTGTGCGGGGGTAGTACGATACCCCGCGATTTAGCCATACCCGGCCGCGAACTGAACGGCGTACATTTTGCCATGCATTTTTTGAAACAGCAGAACAAACGCAACGCCGGAGCCGATCCGCATGCTTTTGGTAATATTGAAAGCAACGTAGTTGAAACACCCATACTGGCTACGGGTAAGCATGTGGTTGTAATTGGAGGAGGCGATACCGGCAGCGATTGTGTGGGCACCAGCAACCGCCAGGGTGCCGCATCGGTTACACAGTTTGAGCTGTTGCCCAAGCCCCCGGAAAATCGTACGCCGCATATGCCCTGGCCTACCTATCCCATGACGTTAAAAACCTCTACCTCGCACGAAGAAGGGGCAATTCGCAAATGGGCCATTGCCACCAAAGCGTTTTTGGGCGATGCACAGGGAAACCTGCGGGCATTGCAGGTAGTGGATTTGGAATGGGAAGTAGGGGCCGATGGCAAACCCTCACGCTTTGTGGAAAAGCCCGGCTCCGAACGCGAAGTTCCCTGCCAGCTGGCCTTGCTGGCCATGGGCTTTGTGCATCCGCAACAGGAAGGTTTGTTGCAACAGCTGGATGTGGAATTAGATGCAAGGGGCAATGTAAAAGCAAGTGAAACGGATTATAAAACAAACATATTAAAAATATTTACATGTGGAGATATGCGGCGCGGTCAAAGTTTGGTGGTTTGGGCCATTTCGGAAGGCAGAGAGTGTGCCCGTGCGGTAGATGAATACCTGCAGGGTGCATCGGTGCTGGAGCGCCGCGATGCCAGTATTTTAGAGGTATAACGGCAAAATTGCTGCTTTAGGAAGCGCCTTGCAAAAGGCGCTTTTTTTTATGCAGTTGCATCAAAAATCCGAAATATATTATTAAAAAAAATATGTATAAAAATTAACGGGTGTAAGTTATTTGTATGGGTAAATTCGCAATAAAGATTAAATTTTTATTCATCAAACACTGAAAAAAATGAGCAAAATCACTTCCAAGCGTGTTGTTCCATTTTTGTTGTTGTTGTTGGTTGCTGTGTTGGCAATGTTTGTGAAGCCCGAAGCCAGTTATGAGCCTGCTGCTGATGCGGCGTATAATGCCGCCGATATTGCCTGGGTGCTGATATCGGCTGCGTTGGTGTTTTTAATGACGCCCGGCCTGGCATTCTTTTACGGAGGCATGGTGCATCGCAAAAATGTGATTTCAACCATGATTAAGAGCATGGTTGCGGCCGGTATCGTAGGCGTACTTTGGATTGTGGTGGGGTTCAGCCTGAGTTTTGGTGAATCGGTAGGGGGCTTTATTGGCAACCCGGCTACCTATCTTTTTTTCAAGGGTGTAAAGTCGGGCGCGCCCTGGCCGGCAGCACCCACCATTCCGCTTGCCTTGTTTGCCCTGTTTCAGCTCATGTTTGCCATTTTAACACCCGGCCTGGTGGTGGGTGCGGTTGCTGAGCGCATTCGTTTTACTTCGTACATTCTGTTTATCGTATTGTTCAGTTTGCTGGTTTACGCTCCGGTAGCGCACTGGAGCTGGCACCCCGATGGTTTTCTGGCTAAAATGGGCGTGTGGGATTTTGCCGGTGGTACCGTGGTACACATTACCGCGGGTTGTGCCGCTTTGGCCGGCGCCCTGGTGCTGAAGCGCAGAATTGCACACAAAGAACAAAAAGAAATTCCGCCGGCCAATGTGCCCTACGTGCTCATTGGTACCGGTTTGCTTTGGTTTGGCTGGTTTGGTTTTAATGCCGGTTCGGCCGTAGGCGCTACCGATAGCGCCGCCAATGCGCTGGGTACTACCAATACGGCTGCTGCTGCCGCAGGATTGGCCTGGATGTTTTACGATGTAATTAAAGGGAAAAAACCTTCGGTACTGGGCTTTTGCATCGGTGCCGTGGTGGGGCTGGTTGCCATTACGCCGGCAGCCGGTTTTGTAGGCATTCCGCAAAGCATCATCATTGGCGTTGTATCGGCCATTATTTCCAACATTGCGGTGGGCATTAAACAACGTTCTACCCTTGACGATACGCTGGATGTATTTCCCTGCCACGGCCTGGGCGGTATGGTTGGCATGCTGTTCACGGGAATTTTTGCCAGCCAGGTAGTGCATGGCATTGAAGACGGCCCGCAAGGCTGGTTTTACGGAAACCCGTCCTTCTTTTTTACGCAATTGAAAGCCATGCTTATTGTAGTGGCATACAGTTTTACGCTTTCGTTTCTCATTTTCAAGTTCATCAACTTCGTGTTGCCCATCCGGGTTTCTTCGGTTGAAGAAGAGTTGGGGCTGGATGAAACCCAGCACAACGAAAAATACCTGCAGGGTACCCTGCTGGTTACCCAGGCCAATGGCACACACAAGGAAGAGTACGTTAACTGATACCTTCCGCGCTCTCATACGAATTGGTTGCTGTCGTATTGAAAAAAAAGTTGGCATCGGGTGCCAACAGGTAATCGTTTGTCTGCCGGTGAAGCAAAATTTTCTTTCACCATCAAAAACCAATCGTTTATGAGTAAAGTAAGCATGCGTATTGCTTTGTTGCTGTTTTGCTGCAGCACCCTTTTGTCGCAGCCACTCCCGGCGCAGGAAAAAAAAGAAGAAAAACTGTCGGTTTCAGTAGCGCTGAACCACGATGCCTTCTTCGGTTTCAACCCCATGCTCTCGGCTTCGTACCCCATTAGTAAGTCGGCCGACTTTACGGCTTATGGCATTCAATGGGGCGCAGGTACTGCCCGTGCCTGGGGTAACTGGACGGAATTTGGCCTGGGCGTAAACTTTAAAGCCGGCAATTTTGGCATCAATCCCCAACTGGGTTTTACCATGGGCTCGCTGTTGAGCAGTGGTGCTGCAGAGCCGGGTGTTATTGGCGATGGTATTGTGCCCAACCTTACCGTTAACTACGACGATGGTAAACTGCTGGGCCAGTTTTACAGCGGTTACTACGCTGCCTTGCAAAACAAAACCACCCGTGCCGGACAGGCAACCAACAATTACATGCACTATTGGATTAACGCCGGCGGCAAGGTAGCTCCCTGGCTGGCTTTGGGAGCACATTTTGAAAACCTGTACCTGGCCGGTGGTAAGCGCTTCAACGGGGGTACGCTCAGCCGCTTAGATGGTTACCAGTGGATTGGCCCCTTCATTCAGATTTCGAAGGGGGCTGCCGGCATGCGCTTTTCGTTTGGTGCCGACCTAACCGATGATGATTCGTTCAGTGCAAACGATTTTTATAAAATGTCGTTCTTCTTTGGCTTCTGATATCCTATAACCCAACTGCTTATGACAATGCCCCACCGTTGGCGGTTGGGGCATTCTTTTTTCTGAGGAGCAATGATTTTATACGGCCGGTTCCTGCTGGCTCAGGCAGTGAAAGCTGCCCAAACCCCAAATGATATCGGTTGAGTCAATGCCGATTACCGGACGGTCGTTAAAACAGGCTTGTATGATGCGGAGTGCTTCATCGTCGGTAGCACAACGGAAGGTGGGCACAATAACGGCCGCATTGGCGATGTAAAAGTTGGCATACGATGCCGGCAGGCGCTGCTCTTCGTACACCACGGCATCGGGCATGGGCAATTCCACAATATTCAGCTGTTTGCCCGAAAGCAGACGCATTTGTTGCAGCTGCTTTAGGTTGTGTTGCAGCAGTTCGTAGTTTTCGTCGTTGGGGTTGTATTCTACGGCACACAAAACGGTGTCTTCGTTTACAAAACGTACCGTATCGTCTATATGCCCATCGGTATCATCGCCCACAATGCCTTCATCTACCCAAAGTATTTGCTCTACGCCGTAGTACTCTATCAGATACGCTTCAATTTGCGCCTGTGTTAAATGCGGATTGCGGTTGGGGTTTAGCAAACAGGCCGTGGAGGTAAGCAGGGTGCCCTTGCCGTTAAATTCTACCGAACCGCCTTCCATAACAATACCCGGGTAAAAAACCGGCAGGTGAAAGTGCTCGGCTATGCGGGTGGGAATCACATCGTCTAAGTCGTACGGCGGATATTTCCCGCCCCAGGCATTATAGCCCCAGTCAACAACCACCTTTTTGTGCGTCGCGTTGGGATTTACCAGAAACGCCGGGCCATGGTCACGGCACCAGGCATCGTTGGTGGGGTGAAAGAAAAATTCCACGTTCGATAAATCGGTGCCGGCTTTAACGAGGTGCTCCTGTGCAAATGCCTGCATGGCGGCATCGGCCACATTGATGCGCACCTTTTCGCCCTTGGCCACTTCTTTCACAAACTGTGCGTAGGAGGGGTAGATGGTGTGAATTTTACCGGGCCAGCTGGCTTCTTTATGCGGCCAGCTGAGCCAGGTGGCTTCGTGCGGTGCAAACTCGGCGGGAAAGGTATAGCCCAGTTGCTTGGGCGTGGGTCCCTGTATCATGAAAAAACAGATTTGTTGTTGTGTGTGTGTGTGTAAACGGAGGGGTGTTTACGAACAGGAATTATGATTCGTCGTCAATAAAGCGTTTGGTTATGGGCTGATAGCTGTCGATGCGCCGGTCGCGTAAAAACGGCCAGTGGGTGCGGTAGCTGTCGCTTTTGCTGAGGTCCAGTTCGTGCACATGCACGGTTTCATCCTCGTGCGAGGCCTGAAACAATACGGTGCCGAAGGGGTTGCTGATGAAGGAGCCGCCCCAAAACTTCATGGCGCCGTTTTGCTCGTAGCCCACCCGGTTTACGCTTACCACATGCACGCCGTTGGCGATGGCATGGCTGCGCTGAATGGTTTGCCAGGCGTTGTATTGTTCGTTGTTGGTAGCTGCATCCTGCGTTGTGGCCCAGCCAATGGCGGTGGGGTAAAACAAAATTTCGGCCCCCATCAAAGCGGTAATGCGGGCCGCTTCGGGGTACCACTGATCCCAGCATATCAGTACCCCAATGGTGGCATAGCGGGTTTTGAACACTTTGTAGCCCAGGTCGCCGGGGGTGAAGTAAAATTTTTCGTAGTAAGCCGGGTCGTCGGGAATGTGCATTTTGCGGTATTTGCCCAGGTAGCTGCCATCGGCATCGAGTACGGCTGTGGTGTTGTGGTACAGCCCCTGCGTGCGCTTCTCGAAAAGCGATGCAATGATTACCACGCCCAACTCGCCTGCCACCTTGCCCAGCACTTCGGTGGTGGGGCCGGGTATGGCTTCGGCCAGTGAAAAATTATCATAGTTTTCTTCATCGCAGAAGTAGAGCGAGGTAAACAGCTCCTGCAGGCATACCATTTGCGCACCCCCGGCAGCCGCTTTGCGAATGCCTTCAATGGCTTTGTTCAGGTTTTCTTCTTTATGGGCGGTGCAGCTCATTTGCACCAGGCCTACTTTTACTATACTCATACATTGCTAATTGGCTGCAAAAATAAGCGATTGCGCCATGGGCAGGGCCAAAAGCGTCCGCAGGTACCTTTCATTTGTTGCAAAGCGGCCGTATGAAGCCGTCTGCAGACAATTAATTTCCCGAAACCTCAGGCCGAGTTGCGGGCGGCGTTAATAATACCAAACGAGCTGCGGATGATCAGTTTTTCGTATTGGGCCTTGCGTTCGGCGGGTGCCCCGGGTAGCTGCAGGTCTCTGCTTTTTTTGATGGCGTATTGCTGTATGGTAACCAGGGGCAGTACAATGCGTTCCCGCATTTTGATAGAGAGTTGCTCTACCGGATAGTCATCCATCAGATCGGAATGTCCGCTCAGCAGCAGCATGTATTTTTTGGTACGTTCGTATTCGTCGTAAATGCGGTTCCATATTTCGCCGTAAACCGGCTCGTTGGCAAGCCATGCCGTAAGCGGGAAAAAGCATTTTTTGAGCGCCATTTCGCAGTTGTCCATTAAGGTTTTAAAGAACAGCGAGCTGCGGTACAATTCCCGCACTTCATGAAAGCGGCCGGCGGCATCTATTTGCTGTAAGGCAGTGCCCAGGCCATAATAGCCGGTAACGTTTTGTTTTAGCTGGCTCCATGCGCCCACGTAAGGTATGGCCCGCAGGTCTTTCAATTCCAAACGGCTGGCATTGCCCCGCTTGCTGGGGCGGCTGGCAATGTTGGTTTCGCTGTAGTAACGCAGGGGGCTTACATCTACCAGGTATTGTACAAAGTAGGGATGCTCTTTCAGTTCGTTATACGCCTGCCGGCTGATGGCAGCCATTTCGTTGATGAGGGCTTCGTGGTGGGGTTGCAGCGCCACTTTATTGGCGGCGTATAAATCGTTGCTGATGCCGGCATGCAGCAACTGTTCAATATTGTACTGGGCAGCATCCACCGTACCGAAGTTGGAGCTGATGGTTTGCCCCTGTATGGTCAGCTGAATTTCTTTGTTGGATATGTTGGTACCCATGGAGGCATAAAACTTATGTGTTTTACCGCCACCCCGGGCCGGAGGGCCGCCTCTTCCGTCGAAAAACACAACATCAACACCATATTGCCGCGAAAGCCGGGTGAGCGCTTCTTTGGCTTTGTAAATGCTCCAGTTGGCCATGAGGTAACCGCCGTCTTTGGTACCATCGCTAAAGCCCAGCATAATGGTTTGTTTGTTGCCTCTGCGCAGCAGGTGTTGGCGGTAGTATTCGTTTTTGTACAGGCTTTCCATAATGCCGGCGGCATGGCTGAGGTCGTCAATGGTTTCAAACAGCGGTACAATATCCACTTTCAGATGCGGGGCTTCCCAGCCGGCAAGCAACAACAGTTGATATACTTCCATTACCTGCTGTGCGCTTTGGCACTGGCTGATGATGTAGCGGTGGCAGCCGGCTTCGCCGTTCATTTGCTGAATGGTGCGCATGGCTTTCATAACGCCGAGTGTATCTTGCACCAGCGACGGGTCGGCCGTGTTTTCCGGATTGGGCACAAAGCCGGGCAAATAGGGAAAGTGATACGTGGGTTGCTGTACGGCCAGGCTGTTGAGTACACGGGTGTGTACGCTGCTTTCCTGCCGAATGTCGAGCGAAGCAAAGTAAAGCCCAAACAGTTGTACGCGGTTGATGAGCTGTTCAACCAGTTTCAGAAAAAGTCCGTTGTGTTCGTGCACCAGCACCGAACGAATTTGCATCAGGGTTTCCAGAATTTCTTCGCGGGTTAAGCTGGTGGTGTAGCCGGGTATGAAAATGTTGTTGTACAGTTTTTGTTCCAGCGCATGCAGCAGTTCATCCACGCCGCGGAAGGTGAGGCGACGCTTCAGTTTGCGCACATCCATGTAATAACACTTGATGATGACCCCCCGTAATGCGGCTGCCACCTTCAGCGTAATGTCGGCCGTTACAAAGGGGTTGCCGTCGCGGTCGCCGCCGGGCCAAAAGCCCATGCTGATGAGGGGGTGATTGAAGTCGATACCCAGCTCGAGTTGCTGCTTGAGTTGCGTATAAATTCTTCCGGCCGCGTTGTAAAATACGTTTTCAAGGTACCAAATGAGGCTGACAGCTTCATCGTACGGAGTGGGTTTTTGTCGTTTGAGAAACGGTGTTTTACCCAGCTGTTGCAGGTACGAGTTGATGAGGCCGGCATTGTTTTCGCTTAGCGCCTTTGACAAATCGTGTATGATGCCCAGCACGGCACCCGGGTAAAACTGGGTAGGGTGGGCCGTTAGTACCAAGCGTATTTGGTAATGCTGTAGCTTATGCAATAGTTCTTTTTCTTTATTGTGCTGCTGCACATCGTTCAGCAATTGCTTCAAGGTGCCGGTGCCTTGCATATCGTTAACGGCAGTAAAGGCAGCATCTTCCAGCGCATCAAACAATACCACCTGCCGCTCGGCGTATTGTACAAAGCGAAACAATAAATCCAGCTGCTCTTGCTCGTTTTGATAGTTGGTGTGCTTGCTGAAAAATTCTTCAATAATGGCGGCAGGACTTTTTTGGTTTTTGTACCCGTCTTCGCAAATGTTTAGCAAAAGCGACAGCAAAATGCCCGTACGTTCAATCCGATGAAACGGAAGTGATGTAAACAGGCTGTTGTACAGTTGGAACTTAATTCCTACCAGTTCATTAAACTGCTGCAAGGCGGCTGCGTGTGTTGTTGGCATAGCGACAAATTTTTTTGGCAAGCAACCGGCTGCGAAAGATAGGAAAGTTTTTATTGCATTTTCCTTTCAATACTTAAAAACACAAATATCCGAAACCATCAGTGTATTGGTTCTTTTGGAGGGCTTGAAGTATTTGCTGCAAAAAGCAGCAGATGGTCTTTGTTGCGTGCTGCTATTAGGGCCGGGTTGCTGCCCAGGCGCAAGGTGGCCAGCCCTCTTGCATTGCCGGGAATAAAAATGCCGCTTTGCTGTAAGGGAACCGGTTCGAAAACACCTTTGCCCACACCGGCAAGCAAAAGGCCGCACCCCGCATCGTAACGGCCGATAAGCGGATGCATATCGTACTGATTGCCGCTGAGAACGATGTCGGTTTTCCCATCGCTGTTAAAATCGCCGGTGGCGATACCGTAAACCGGACTCCATTGGGCCGGCGCCGGCAGCGCATGCAGTTCAAACCGGAAATTGCCTTTGTTTTCGAGCCACACCGAATGAAATTGCACGGCTTTCCGAACAATTTCGTTTTGGCGGTTAAAGTTGGCCAGCACGGTTTGCATATCGGCTTTGGCGTAGGGTTGGTAGTTGGCAAATTGCTTTTTTATGATGGGCATTTCTTCGGCCAGTTGATCGCGGCCGGCAACGGGCACCTCTTTGCGAGGGCCGTGTAGTACGGTTGGTTGCCAAATGCTGAGCAGCGCATTCCATCGGTTGTTGCCATCATAATCGTTGGCGTAAACGGTTACCGGTTCGGCCGGGGTGCCTTTGTAAAAACCATTCGTGCCAAAGTTGCCTACCACAAAATCGGTATCGCCGTCGCCATCCAAATCGGCCGCAGCAAGGCGGGTGTACCAGCCGGTGGCGTTTTCGGTACCGCCGGCCACCGCTTTAAGCTTTCCGTTATTGTTTTGGAAAAACCGAATACCCATCCATTCGCCGGTAATCACCAGGTCGGGTTGCCGATCGCCGTTGAGGTCGGTCCATACGGCATCGGTAATCATTCCCAGCTGCTTCAGTTCCGGCGCCCACTCCTCTGTTACTAGCGTAAAACGAAGCGTGCCGTTGCGGCTGTCGTTCCGCAGCAGGTAGCCGTCGGCCGGCCGGGGATATTCGCCGGGTATCATGCGGGCACCGACAAACACATCCAGGTCGCCATCGCCATCCACATCGGCAGCTTTTACAACGGAGGTATTGGCGAACAGAGGCGGCAAAGCCGTGGTATCGGCAATGAAGTTTCCTTTACCATCGTTGCGATACAACACGTCGCGGTAGGCGATATGCCCTTTGGGATGCTGGTTGCCGCCCCGGCCCACATACAAATCGGGGTAGCCATCGCCATCGGCGTCAAAAAGGCACAGCGCCCCATCATCGGCCGCCTGCGGCGTGCCGCCGCCGATTACGGCGGGCTGGAACCTGCCATTTTTTTGCTGGCGAAACACCATGGCCGGGTAGGGAGCCGAGCCGCCTACAACCACATCTTCCAGCCCGTCTGCATCTACATCGGCAACGGCCAGCACCGGCCCTTCCGATGAATATTTAAATGGCTGTTGCCGTTGCTGATGAAAATCAACATAGTCTTCTTCATTGTGGGCAAACAGCAGTCCGCTGGCCGTAGTACGGTTGGTGAACCAGGTGTTTTGGGCGCGTGCCGGCTGTTCGTAACGGTAGGGTGTTGCGGTAGATGATCGGCTAAGCAGTAAGGTTTGGTTCACGGGTACTCCGCTTACAACTTCCCGCAGGCTGTTGGGCCAAATAATAACGATAGAGTCTATTTGCTGCACGGTATCGAGGCCAAAATGCAGCAGTGGTTCTACCGACGACATGTAGCCGCGATAGGGGGTTAGTTCAGCGGTTTGCACCCGGCTGCCGTAGTGCAGGGTTACAGTTGTGCCCAGGCCATTCATGTTGAGGGTGTCGCCACGGAAACGCAGTTGCAGGTAGTTGGCGGGTTTGGGTTGCTGGCGGGCTTTGTTTTCGAGCAGGGTGGCAGGCATGTTGGTGTTGTTGATAACCACATCCATATCGCCATCGCCGTCGAAGTCGGCATACGCAATGCCGGCCGAGTAGGTGGGAAAGTTCCACCCCCAGTCGGAGGTTTTGTTGCTGAAGGTGCAGTTGCCGTTGTTGCGGAAGATGTAGTTGCTGATGTGTACGGCAGGAAGTTTAAGCAGGGCTTCCTGAATGCCGGGCAGCAGGTTTTGGTCGCGGTAGGCAATAAAATCGAGGTCGGTAACATCTTTCGGCAAGCCGTTGGTGGTCATCAGGTCGCGATAGCCGTCGTTATCGGCATCTACCAGCAGGGCGGCCCAGCTCCAGTCGGTAAACGGCATACCGGCATAAAAAGCAATTTCGCTGAAAAACGGTGCGCCCAGGCTGTCGTTTTCCAGAACCCGCGGACCGCGGTTCAGTTGCAGGGTGTTGCGTACGGTTTGGTACGGAAAGCCGAACTGTTGGGAGTACACATACCAGTTGTAATCTACCGGGTTCATCATCATCTTCTGGCGGTAGTTGTCTTCGGGCATCATGTCCATCTCTACAATATCCACCAGCCCATCGTTGTTGATGTCGGCCGCGTCGTTGCCCATGGCGTTGAGGCTTCCTTTTTGAAAATATTCGTTGTTGCGGTTGGTAAAGGTGCCGTTGCGGTTGTTGATGTACAGCAGGTTGCCGCTGAGGTAGTCGTTGCTCACGTAAATGTCTTTCCAGCCATCGTTGTTGATGTCAAGAATCACCACGCCCAGTCCGTTTCCTTCCCAGGTAATGCCGGCTTCGCGGCTTACATCTTTGTACACCGGGTGTTGCAGTTCTTCGCTCCAGTCGCAGCGGTACAAAATATCGTTGGTAAATCCGGAACCGTCGTTGCGAATTTTTCGGAACGTACTGGGAAATTCCTGGTTCAGATCGTTTACTACCAGGTATAGGTCCAGGTCGCCGTCGTTATCATAATCAAAAAAAGCGGCCATGTGGGTGCTAACGGTATCTACCAGGCCATACTCTTTTGCCATTTCGCGGAAGCGGGGAATGCCGGTAGCGGCATCAACGCCCTGGTTTACGTACAGGATGTCTTTTTTGAGTTCGGGGTTTTGCCAGGCGGCGGCGCTAACGTACATGTCCAGCAGGCCATCGTTGTTAATGTCAACCACGGCAACACCGCGGCACCATTTTTTTTCGCCGGTAACGCCGGCCTGTTCGGTTACATCTTCAAAACGCAGGTTGCCCCGGTTGAGGTACAGCTTGTTCGATTGCAAGCTGGCAGTAAAGTAAATATCGGGTAGCCCATCGTTGTTGAAATCGCCAATGCCCACGCCGCCTCCATTGTAGAGGTATTGATAGTTAATCATGTTCAGCATTTCGTTTTCAACAATCTGGTTGTTGAAGGTAATGCCGCTTTTGGAGGCAGGTATTTGTTCAAATAATGCGGGAGTTTGCGTGGTACAGGCCTTTAACAGCACGGCGGCCAGCAGCAGGCGCAGGGTAACTTGCATAGTGTACATTTGCAGTTCCGAAGATAGGGAAAAGGGCGGTGCGCTTGCCCGCCTGTTGACCGGTAAACGAACAAACCGGCCGGTGGCTTGTTGAAATAAAAAATCAGATACATATGGGTGTCCTCCACCAGATTGCCGAATACCTTTACTTACGGAAACCAGATCCCGAAAGGCCCAAAACAAAGTGGATGAAATACATGCACGGGATCAACCGCCTCTCCATCCTGTTATTTCTGTTTGCCCTGGTGGTGATTCTGCTGCGGTTGGTGATTATACCGCTGGTGCGGGGGTGATGGTAGTTGTGGGTATTGCCCGATAAAGAAAAAGGTAATGCCGCAAAACAGGCAGAAAGCAGCTGCCAGCAGCAAAAGGGGCGCCTGTGGTAAACCCAGCTGTGCGATGGCCCGGGCACCCTGCAGCATCAGCACCAGTTCATTGAGGAGTATTCCCCCGAAAAAAAGTCCCAGGCCCCAGCCTGCCAGCCGCCGATCGGCCTGCAGGTAGCGCTGGCGGATAAAGAAACTCAGTAAAAGGAGGGTGATGCAACCCAGCAGCACCAGGTGCAAAAAGCCGATTACCACCGGCCGGATACCAAATGCATATTTATTAAGCTGGGGTATGGCAGAAAGTGCCTGTAGTACCAGTTTAAGGGAAAAGGCCGTCAGTCCGGCTGCTCCCAACACATGATCCCATTGCCTCCAACGGATTCCCTTCGTGATTCCGGTATTCTTCAGCACATAATAGAGGTAATACAGTACAAACAGTTGCACAACGGCTGCCACGGCCCCGGTTACATGCATCCATCCGGGGATACGCATCCAGAGCATTGAGAGGAAAACGGTAGGCACTACGGTGAGCAGCAGCAACATGAAAATCCGGTTGATAGCTCGCGGTACTTCACCGGTAGGTGCGACTGACCATGTGGAGAGCAGCAGCCCCCCGATCCCGAATAAGAACCAACCATTGTACTGGAAATGCAGGTAAAAATAGACGGCACCGAAGTACAGGCTTTGGTTCAGGGTTTTGTGATACATCATCCATGCCAGGTAAATAGTCCCTGCTGCGGACACGATCATCAGGAGTAGAGCTGCCAGCAGCCAGGGTGCGGCAATTTTTATTGTATGTTGCAACAGGGGCCGGAAGCTAAGCCCCGCAAAACACCAGCTGATGAATAGGGATAGGGTGGCGAAGAAGACAGACGGGCCCGCATATCCCATAAACGGGAAGGTGAGCAACATGCCCAATGATGCCGCTGCGTGCAATACCAGCAGCTGGCGGAAAAAGCGGAGTGTATGTGTTGGTGGCTGCAGGAAGTGTACAATGCCTGCATACAATGCAGTAGAGGCCCAGCCCGCAAATGCGTAATGTGAGTGTGCGTGCAGCAGGTGTTTATAGTCCACTCCGGGTAGTGAAAAAGCCTGTTTGTACCGTAAGATAAAGCCGATCGCCGCCACGATTGCCAGGTTCAGGATTGCAAAGCGGATCCACGTTTGAACGAATTTCTGTACCGGCGCTTCCATAGTGCAAATAGAAGAAGGATTGGTGGGGGCTGTTATGATTCAGATCATATTAGCAATAAACCTTACCACGCTCAATGTGCAGCAATCCTTTTTCTTCGAGGTGTTTGATGGTTCGGATGACTGTTTCAACCCGTAGCCCCGTCATATCTGCGATTTGCTGCCGAGTCAGATCCACCCTTGCCGGCTGGTCTGGCGATATGTTGTGATCTTTTTTATACTGTTCCAGCAACATACGAACCCGGTACGTTGGGCCATATGATGAAAGTGCCTTGGAGATGACGGATTTACTCCGGAGCCTGCGGGCCAACATTTGCGTAAAACAGTAATGGATATCGAAATTCTCTTTGATCAGTTGTAAGAAATTTTCTTTCCGCAGCCGGATCACAGTTGCGTTTGTTTCCGCCACGGCACTGGCGGGGTAGGGGCTGTTATCGAATAAGGGAGGTTCGCCAAAACTCTGACCCGCTTCAAAGATGCCCTGAATAAATTCTTTTCCTTCTTCGGTGCAGTTGCACATTTTAATTTTCCCTTCCACTACCTGGTAGTAAAAGTGGGCCGGGTCGCCTTCGCAGAAGAGTACCTGCCCTTTTTCGAGGTCACGGAAAGTGGCGCCCCAGGCAAGGAGCAGGTCAGGGTTGATGATACAGGGGAAAGTTTCTGCCGCCATGCAGCAAAATAGGCTGATTTCTCCCGATCCCTATTTGATGCGGGCTAATAAATTTTATGATTTTCGTCATGTTTCATTGCAGGCAGGCGTTTTGTTGCTGCTTTTTTACTGATTCTGGTCAAATCGCTCAGCCTTTATGATTCCAGTCATAATACCCCCGTCCGGGCTGGTTTAATCTTGTGTCATAAAATATTTGATACATGAAGAAGAAACTTTTCATCCTGATGCTGTTTGCGGGTTTTGTTTATGCCTGTGGCAGCAATGATTCATCCGGTACAAATACCGGTAGTAAAGCAGACAAGCCGGCCCCTGCAGCAACAGCCCCGGACGACGATGGTATTGGCAAATTCAAGAACGTGCAGGTTAGTGCAACACTGGATGTTGTTAAAGCGGAAGCTGGTAAAAAATTGTATGAGGTTAAATGTGCAAGCTGCCATAAACTCACTGATGAGCGAGTGGTGGGCCCCGGCTGGAAAGGGGTCACCGGTAGGCATACACCTGCCTGGATTCTCAATTTCATAACCAATGTGGATGAAATGCTGGAAAAAGATCCGAAGGCGAAGGCACAGCTTGAAATCTGCCTGGTGCGTATGCCCAACCAGAACCTTACGGATGCAGATGCATTCAACGTATATGAATTCATGCGTCAAAACGACGGTGTAAAGTAGTCGCAGCCTTATTTCATCTTAAACCTTTAATAATAATTAATATGAAAATTCTACAAGGAATGGTGGTTTGCCTGGCAGCCGCCGCATTAGTTTCAGTTACGTCCTGTAAGCCCAAAGGTGCCACCAGCGCCGCCGCAGCGGGATCCGCAGAAAAAGCGTATGTGCCGCCCGGTAAGTACGATGAATTTTACAATTTTGTGAGTGGAGGCTTCAGTGGACAGATGAGTGTGTATGGTCTTCCGAGCGGACGTTTGTTTCGTGTTATTCCCGTTTTTTCGGTTGATGCTGAAAAAGGTTGGGGATACAGTGAAGAAACCAAGCCCATGCTGATGACTTCCCATGGATTTGTGCCCTGGGATGATCTCCACCATACCGAATTGTCGCAGACCAATGGCGAGGTGGACGGCCGGTGGGTGTTTGGCAATGCCAACAATACACCCCGGATTGCCCGCATTGATCTTACTACCTTCCGGACAGCCGAGGTAATCGAAATTCCCAACAGTGCCGGAAATCACTCTTCGCCCTTTATTACAGAAAATACCGAGTATGTTGTGGCTGGTACCCGTTTTAGTGTACCGATGGGTGAAAACCGCGATGTACCGATTGATACGTACAAGAAAAATTTTAAAGGAACGGTCAGTTTTATCAAAGTGTCCAATGAGGGAACCATGGACATCGCATTTCAATTGCTGCTGCCGGGTGTAAATTTTGATCTGAGTCATGCTGGCAAGGGGCCCAGCCATGGTTGGTTCTTCTTCAGCTGCTACAACAGTGAGCAGGCAAATACATTGCTGGAAGTTAATGCTTCGCAACGCGATAAAGACTTTATTATGGCTGTTAACTGGAAAAAGGCAGAAGAGTACGTAAAAGCCGGAAAGGGTATTAAGCAGCAGGTTCGTTATGCTCATAATGTTTGGGATGAAAAAACCCATACCGGTAAACACACCATTAAAACAGAAGTAACCGTATTGGATCCAACTGTTTTAACTGATATCGTTTATCTTATTCCTTGTCCTAAATCACCGCATGGTTGCGATGTGGATCCCAGCGGTGAATACATCGTAGGTAGCGGTAAGCTCGCAGCGTTGATACCAGTTTACTCGTTCACAAAAATGATGAAAGCCATTGCTGATAAAAATTACGATGGGAATTATGAGGGTCTTCCGGTAATTAAGTACGAGGCTGCTTTACACGGTGAGGTTCAGAAACCGGGTCTGGGGCCTCTCCATACAGAATTTGATGGAAGAGGGAATGCCTACACTTCGTTTTTTGTAAGCAGTGAAATTGTGAAGTGGAATATTAAAGATCTGAAGGTGCTCGACCGGGTACCCACTTATTATTCCATCGGGCACCTTTGCATACCCGGTGGCGATTCCAAAAAGCCTTTTGGCAAGTATGTGGTTGCCTATAATAAAATTACCAAAGACCGTTACCTGCCTACCGGACCTGAGCTGACTCAAAGTGCACAGATCTATGACATATCGGGAGACAAGATGCAGCTAATTCTCGATTTTCCCACTATTGGTGAACCGCACTACGCCCAGGCCGCTCCCGGTGAGCTGATCAAAAAGAAAAGTTTAAAAATCTTCAAAATTGAAGAAAATCAACACCCCTATGTTACCAAGGGCGAGAAAGAAGCCCGTGTTGAGCGGAAAGGTAACCAGGTGCATGTGTATATGGCTTCCATCCGCTCTCACTTCGCGCCTGATAACATCGAGGGCGTTAAATTGGGTGATGAAGTGTACTTCCATGTAACCAACCTTGAACAGGACTGGGATGTACCGCATGGATTTGCCATCAAGGGTGCAAAGAATGCGGAGTTACTGATCATGCCAGGCGAAACGCAAACACTGAAGTGGGTGCCCGAAAAAGTAGGGGTTGTTCCTTTTTATTGCACTGATTTCTGCAGTGCTCTTCACCAGGAGATGCAGGGTTATATCCGGGTTTCACCTGCAGGAAGCAATGTACCCCTTACTTACCATGTAGGTAAAACCGGTGCTGCACCAACTGAAGAAGGTAAGTAAGTATACGGTACACATTGATATTTATTTTTTGAGTTTAGATGACAGGCAGACCTGCCGCGGCGCAGTTCGCGTCGGGTCTGCTTTCGATTGAAAATTTGCTTGTATGAATAGTAAATTATTGCCATCCGTTCGGCTGATTAGTCTGGTTGGCGGATTGGCACTGGCCGTATCGCTTTTGTTTCCGTTGTGGCGTATTGATCTCTCGGCGCCCCAATACCCGGAGGGGCTCACCCTTAAGATATACCCCCACAAAATTGGAGGCGATGTGGAAGTGGTGAATGGCCTCAATCACTACATCGGTATGCGTACCTTGCACACCGAAGATTTTTTTGAGTTCATCATTTTACCCTACCTCATCGGTACTTTCGCACTTTTTGGTTTGCTTACCTGGCTGGTAAACAGGCGTTGGTTTTTTTATGTGTGGACGGTGTCGTTTGTTCTTTTTGGTATCATCGCCATGTTTGACTTTTACCGGTGGGAATATAATTACGGGCACAACCTGGATCCCGCCGCGCCCATTGTTGTCCCCGGAATGGCCTATCAACCTCCTTTCATTGGGTTTAAGCAGTTGCTCAATTTCGGGGCCTGGTCATTCCCGGATGTGGGGGGGTATATTTTCCTAATTACCGGCTTGCTGCTTGTGGTGGGTGCTTGGATGGAGTGGAGAAGTGAGCGTAAGAAACCGATATTACCGGTAGCAGTCCTGTTGCTTCCCTTATTGATAATTCTTGCAGCTGGCTGCCAGAAGGGCCCGCAGCCCATACGTTTTGGTCAGGATGTCTGCCATTTCTGTAAGATGATCATAGCCGATCAGCGGTTTGGAGCCGAAGTGGTGTCTGACAAAGGAAAGGTCTTCAAGTTTGATGATACCCATTGTTTATTCCTTTTTCTGAAGTCTGACCAGTTGCCCCAGGAACAGGTGGCTGGTATATACGTGGTTGACTATGGACAAAAAGAAAAATTGGTCCCCGCCGAAACTGCTTTCTGGTTGCAGGGCAATACGATCCGGGGCCCAATGGGCGGAGAATTGGCCGCCTTTGAAACAGCCGCAGCCCGATCATCGTTCAATGTTCAATTGAAGGCAAATCCTGTATCCTGGGCAGAAATTAAAAAATAATGAAGACGCGTTATTTTATTGTATTTCTTTTGTTTTCGGTCTGTACCCAGGCCCGGGTGCTGCATGTGGATATGGGGAAGGGGCCCATTACCACCCTGGGGCTTGCACTCTCAATGGCCGTTGCCGGTGATACGATACTGGTTGCCCCGGGTGAGTATTGTGAAGTAAATCTTGAAGTACGGGTTCCGGTAGTGATCATGGGCCGCGGTTTGCCGGTGATTGATGGAGAGGGAAAAGGTGAGATTATGACAATTATGAGCGATCGGGTTGTAGTGGAAGGCTTATTGTTCCGTAACTCGGGCAGAAGCAGTTACAATGATGTGGCTGCACTCCGGGTAATGGATTGCAGGAATGTATTGATCCGTAATAATCAGTTTGAAAAGAACTTTTTTGCGGTCTATACTCAGCATGTTACCTCCTGCCGGATTGAAGGCAATCAAATTCAGTCGGATGCACAGGATGAGATTAACTCGGCCAATGGCATTCATTGCTGGAAAAGCGACAGTCTTGTGATTGTGTCGAACAAGATTACCGGTCACCGGGATGGGATTTATTTTGAGTTTGTAACCCATTCTCTTGTGGAGAATAACTACAGTTATCGTAATATACGATACGGAATTCATTTTATGTTTTCAAACAATGACGTATACCGGTTAAACCGCTTCAGCGACAATGGTGCGGGGGTAGCCGTCATGTACTCTTCCCGTATTCATATGCTAAACAATATTTTTTCCGACAACTGGGGTAGTGCAGCGTATGGAATTTTATTGAAGGATATCTCTGACGGCAGCATAGAAGGGAATCGGTTTTTACGAAATTCCGTGGGGATCTTAATGGAGGGCAGCAGCCGGCTGCAACTGCGGAAAAATCTGTTCCGCAACAATGGATGGGCATTGAAAATCCAGGCCAACTGCGCCGATAATGTAATTACGGCTAATAACTTTTTAAGTAACTCTTTTGATGTTGCCACAAACGGCGACCTTGTGCTGAGCCGTTTTGAACGTAATTACTGGGATAAATATGAGGGCTACGACCTGAATCGAAATGGTGTTGGCGATGTGCCTTACCGACCCCTGAGTCTGTTTGCCATGATTTCGGAGCGGAATGCTTCGGTAATAATGTTGTACCGGAGTTTTATGGCCACGTTACTTGACCGTATTGAAAAAATTTTACCGGCGCTTACACCTGCGGATATGAAAGATGATCATCCACTCATGCGCCCTGTACAACTGTGAACCATGATTATAGCTTCAAATGTTACCAAGAAATTCGGTAAACTGACGGCGTTGAATGATGTAAGTGTAACCTGCTCCCGCGGACACGCCATTGCCCTGATTGGGCCGAACGGAAGTGGAAAAACAACGCTTATAAAAACGATTCTCGGGATGGTGATACCCGATAGTGGCTTTATTACATTTGATCAGCATAACATCAAACACGATTGGAATTACAGGTCGCGTATTGGTTATATGCCGCAAATCGGGCGGTACCCGGAAAATATGACCATTGCACAGGTATTCGCCATGATGAAAGATATCCGGTCCGGATGGAAGAAGCTGGATGAGGAATTATTTGAATCGTTCCGTATTCCTGCCATTCAGGACAAGCAGATGCGTACACTCAGTGGCGGAACCCGTCAAAAGGTAAGCGCTGCACTGGCTTTTCTGTTTTGCCCGGA
Organism: Lacibacter sp.; assembly: GCA_046297415.1. Classification (GTDB taxonomy): domain Bacteria; phylum Bacteroidota; class Bacteroidia; order Chitinophagales; family Chitinophagaceae; genus Lacibacter. The sequence continues at coordinate 682,957 of JBKBIL010000001.1, read as the reverse complement.
TGTACTGATCCTGGATGAGCCAACCGCCGGCCTGGACCCTGTTGCCTCCGAGATTCTTAAAGAAAAAATTCAGGCCGAACGCCTGAATGGAAAGCTGATACTGATCACGTCTCACATCCTGAGTGAACTCGATGATGTAGTAAGTGAGATCATTTACATGCAGGACGGTCAGGTGCGGTTTCACAAAAGCCTTGCCCAGCTTCAACAGGATACAGGCTGTCAAAAACTTGCACAAGCTATTGCTCATGTAATGAAAACCAATGCGCTATGAGAACAATTATTAAATATGTGCTGTTGGATCTGCTGAAAAACAGAATTGTACTGGGGTATACCGGCTGCCTACTTTTGATTTCCCTGGGTGTTTTTAATATGGATTCAGACCCCGCCAAGGGGCTGATCAGTCTCATGAATGTTCTGCTCATTATCATACCCCTTATCAGCATTGTTTTTTCAACTATTTATGCCTATAACTCATCGGAATTCATTGAACTGCTGGTGGCGCAACCGATCCGTAGAAAAACGCTGTGGTACAGTATTTATGCCGGTCTCGCCCTTTCCATGACGATCGCTTATCTCGTTGGGGTAGGTATTCCTGTGCTGCTTTTTGCAGCATCTGCCGCCGGTGGAGTGTTCATCATGACCGGAGTTTTACTCTCCATAATTTTTGTAGGAATCGCTTTACTGGCTGCTGTACGTACCCGGGATAAAGCAAAGGGTATTGGCATCTCTATCCTGCTCTGGTTTTTCTTCACCCTTATCTATGATGCGTTGGTACTCCTGTTTTTGTTTCAGTTCGCCGACTATCCGCTCGAAAAGCCCATGATTGTGCTGGTTATGCTGAATCCGGTGGATTTATCCAGGATTCTGTTGTTGCTCAAACTGGATATTGCTGCACTGATGGGGTACACCGGAGCTGTTTTTCATGAATTTTTCGGGGCGGCGAAGGGTATACTGGTAGCAGGAACTTTTTTATTCCTTTGGGTAGCGCTGCCCCTGCTTTTTTCGCTGAAAATGTTCAACAAAAAGGATCTGTAAAACATAACTGTCATGTACATAGGAAATATTTCGGGTCATCAGCAGTATGATAGGATCAATAAATCGATTATTTACCAGGATGATCGTATGCAGCTAATCCTTTTGAACCTGCCCTCCGGTTCAGTCATGAAGCCGCATACCTCAAACAAAGACGCTTATTGTGTGGTGCAAAAGGGGAGGGTGGAGTTTACGTTGGAGGATGATTTGTTTTTGCTCAAGGAAGGTGATGTATTTCATTTTAAAGCCGGACAGCTGCATGCATTGAAGGCGCTATCGGATTTCAGTATGCTCATCATTAAGTAACGAATATTATTGTATAAATATATCTGTATAGAGAAATGATATTTTGTGCACACTATGTTGAAGAAAAATGGCTTGCCACTTGCGGCATTTCACTGTGCAATAACATCGAACAGCAATCAAGTGAACGGCACAACCGTTTAAATAATTAATGCATGCGGAACGATATTACTGGAAAGGATGATATTGTTTTACTGGTAAATCGGTTTTACCAAAATGTTTTGCAGGATCCTGAACTGAGCCCCTTCTTTACGGTGGTTGTTAAGGTAGACTGGGAGAAGCATTTGCCGGTTATGTATCGTTTTTGGGAAAATATTATTTTCCACACCGGAACGTATACCGGTAATCCCATGCAGGTGCACAAGCGTTTGCACCAGAAATGCCCCATTCAGCATTATCACTTTAAAAAATGGATTGCTTTATTTCATGCAACCGTGGATGAACTCTTTGAAGGTGAGCGTGCAGAAGCAGCCAAGCAAAGGGCCCAGTCGATCGCTACCGTCATGCAGATTAAACTGGAAGTGGATCCCGAACAGGAGTCCATTTACTGATTTTCTGATTTACAAACTTCTTTTCCTTTGTCGTTTCGTTCTTTCCCGGCTCGAGGTGACCGGTTGAATCCTTTACCAGCATCGTAATAGGTTTCTTTTATTTCTAATTCTTGTGAAAACAAGTGGGCCGCTCCCGGTTGGAAGCGGCCCTGCAGTTTCAGGCGTAAAATGGTCAGAATTGATATCCCACCATCAGTACAAAGGTTCTGCCCGGTGCGTTCAGGGGCAAGGTGGGCCGGATAAAGCGGCTGAGGTGTTCCCGGTATGCCACATCGAACAGGTTGTTGCATGCGGCCGAAATCTGAAGCCTTTGTAGTGGAATCCACTTGAGTCCTAGGTCTACGGTTGTAAATGAGGCGGTGGTACGTTCGCCAAAATCGGGCGCCACTCTTTTTTGGGCGGTAACATGTCGCAAAAGCAGGTAGGGCTGTGCCTGTTTGCCCCGTAAGAGCACTTCTGATTTCCAACGCAGATCCAACGGAGCGATTTCCGGCAGCGGTGTTTGTGTTTTGCTATTGATGCCATAGGTATAAACTGCCGACAACTGTTGCTTCAGGAACGGAGTCCATTGCTGGCTCCAGGTTGCTTCAAAACCCAATAAACGTGCTTCGGGCAGGTTAACAAACTGGCGAACTCCAGGTGCACTTGCAATACGGGGCTTCAGATCGGGGCGTATAACTGCGGTAATGAAGTTGCTGATGACGGAAGCATATCCATTCCATTCAATCTGGCTTTTATCTGTCTTAAAGGCTATTTGAACATCGAGTTGATTATTTGCTTCTGCTTGCAATTGCGGATTGCCAATCAGTTCGTAAGGATCAACTCCTATTGGTAATGAATTGATAAATCGCTCCGTAAGGCTTGCACTTCGTACGCCTCTGCCTATCCAGGCGCCTGCCTGCCATTTTTTCCAGATACGACGGTTGGCGCCGGCGCTGATACTGAAGTTGAGGTCTTCGCTTTTGTTGGCTTCATACAGCTTGCTGAAGGTAGAAGCGGTAATGCCCGAGCTGGCTCGTACGGCATCCAGGCGGACGGCAAACAGAAATGCATACGCACCGCGTCGTACCTGCCAATCGGCAAATACGCCCAGCCTTTGCTGCTGTGCTTGCTGCCACAATGTATCGGTAAAGGTTTTTCCTGCCATGGGCCCTGTAAGCATAGAGCGGGTGCGATTGCCATCTGCTGTTTCATATTTAAAATCGGCACCTGTAAACACAGTGCTCTTTTTAAACGGAATCGTCAGCTCGGTTCTGCCGCCGGCGGTGAGCGTATGGGCATTTACATGTGTGAGCATTTGTCTGGAAGCAGGGCGCAGCCCATTGCCCATTTTGTGATCAACGTGCGATGTAAACAACTGTGTTTGCCAACGCTTGTACCAACGGGCATCGGATTGTACTGTATAACCGGTTTGTATCATCCACGTATCATCGCCCAGTAAATCCATGGCAAGTGTGGGAAAGTCGGTATTGCGGGTATGATTACGAGTTGCACTCAGCGATAATACATGGTTTCTCTTTGGTTGATAATGCAGGTATATGCTGGCTGCAGCCCGGTTAAAATTGGCCGGGATAATACTGTCGTTTCCATCGCGGTAAGCGGCGCCTTTCGAAAACGATCCTGCTGCCGAAAGCTGCAGCCCGGAACTGCGGATGCCAGCCATTCCTTCCACCCGGTACACATTTCCGTTTGTTTCATAGCCGCTTGTCATACGTCCAAATCCGCTTGTCCGCTCGCTGAATTCGGGATCGGATGACTTGAAATTGATTACGGCTCCGGTGGCCGGGCCGTACCGGAAGCTGTGCGGTCCGCGGATGATTTCAATCTGCTGCACCTGGTTAATCATTACCTGGCTGGTGGGAGGGTCCATACGGTTGGGACAGGCTGCATAGGCGCCCATTGCACCATCGTTCAGGATGTTAAGCTGTTCGTTTTTAAATCCTCTGTACACGGGGTCAAACCCATAGGCGCCGCTTTTCCGCACCGCATTGAATCCGGGTATTTGTTGCAACACCTGTCCGGCATCATGCTGCACCCAGTCGGCCTTGTTTAAGCGTAAGGATCGTGAAGGAAGTTTGCCCCGTAAGCCATACACGCTAACCGGACCCAGTTCCTGGACCACGGGTTGTAATTCCAATGTTTCATGATGCGACATTTTTTTAATATCAGCTGCAGCAAGGTGCAGGGCCTGGTACGAGACATGACGGATATGCAATGCAGCGCCCTCAATAACCTGGATATGAATAAATCCGTTTTGATCCGAGGCGCCTTTTTGTGCTCCATAAACATAGGAAACTTGAGCCAATGGCTCTTTGCTGGAACCGTCCACCAACCGGAGATTTAGATGTTGCGCTGCAAGGGTACCATAAAATAGTAGAGACAGCAGTATGTATATACAAGATTTCCTGTACATGTAATTATCATTTAAGGTTCAATAAATTGCGGATGTCCTGAAATGAACATCCCGGATGTTTGACAATAGTCGTATTGTTACAATCAGGAAACCCGGGGTGGGTGAAAAATTTCGAGGGAAATGTCTTTTATGCAATCCGCTTCAGACTCCTTAAATTGAAATACTGTGAAAACAGTAATCGCATTGTAAACAGGGGGGAAGGAACGGGAAGAGAGCACGTCTACTTTCTGTATGAGCCTTATGCCGGGCTGTTGCTGTTGCTTTTCGTTTTCAGCTATTTTGTTGTTTAACTGGCATTTTCCCTTGCAGTTGGAAGCGGGTTTGGTTTTATTGATGCATTGTGCCAGGTAGCGGCTCAGATTCAGGTGGTAATCGGCCAGTAGTAGTGCGGGGCTGGTAATTTGTAGTGCCAGCGAGCCGAAAAAGAGGTATGCAATTAATTTTTTCATGTGTGCAATGCACCGCGTATAAAGTGCATAGATACAGCTATCCCGGAAGCGCGGCTGCCAGTTTTAACGCACATGTCTTTTCTGGCAGCCGTTGCCGGAATGAGCATTTTATTGCGGGGGCAGTAAAACACCATCTGTTACATAGATGATGCCGTTACTGGCAGGGATGCTTGCAATGATATTGATGCCGTTAATAGAAAGCTGGCCGTCTTTGTTGCCTATGGTTGCTGACTTACCATTGGCCATACCGTACGAAAGTCCGTCACTCATCAGTGCATCTTTCAATACACCCACATATACGTGGTATTCGAGGATGTCGCGGAGCTTGTCTTTATTGGCGGGTTTCAGCAGGTCTTCTACCGTACCTTTTGGCAATTTGTCAAATGCTGCATTGGTGGGTGCAAAAACGGTGAAGGGGCCGGCGTTGGAGAGGGCATCTACATAACCGGCTGCCTGCAGGGCAGTCACCAGGGTTGTATGATCCTTGCTGCCGGCAGCGATTTTTACAATGTCTTTTGCCGACTCGTCATCCTGTACGCCGGATTGTCCGGACAAGGTGGGTGCATCCGTTGTTGACCCGGGCGTAATCTCTGTGCTGTTGCCGCAGGCGAAAAGGAACAACATGCTGATCAGAGCGGGAAGTACACAGCGTTTCATGTTGAATTTGTTTTATGCGTGAAAGAGGTTAATGTGCAACGAAAGTACTCTCAGCTATCGTGCAGCATTATGACCCTGATCATAAAGGAGACAGGAGTGCTGAATATTCTCTTTACGGCTGATTTTTATCAGTTTCCAATAGTGGCCCGGATCTGCTGTGCTGCCCGTTCGGAGGCGGTACTACCCGTATGCAGCATCTGTTCCAGTTCGCGGTAGTGAGCGAGTACCTGGTTTCTGTTTTCACTGCCGGGCAGGATTTGGCCGAGGGCAGCAGTAAGCGCAACTACAGTCAGTTTGTCCTGTATCAACTCCTGCACAACCTCCCGGTCCAGGATCAGGTTGACCAATGAAATGTATTTGATCTTTACCAGCCGTTTGGCAATCTGGTAGCTGATGGGGTTCCCTTTGTAACATACCACCTGTGGTACTCCCAGGAGTGCGGTTTCAAGGGTGGCCGTTCCGCTGGTTACGAGGGCGGCGGTGGCCTGCTGCAACAATGCGTAGGTTTTTCCGCTTACGGCTATTACGTGCGGGTAGTTTTGCAAAAGCTTATGGTAAAAATCATCTTCCAGTCCGGGTGCTTTCGCCACCACAAACTGATAGGCAGGAAATGCCTTGCTAACCTCGAGCATCACGGGCAGTTTTTTTCTGATTTCCTGCCTGCGGCTGCCGGGTAACAGGGCTATCAGCGGGCGTTGTTGCACATCAGGGGGTAATGCAAGGGGCGGTTCCTGCCGGGCGGCGGCAATAGCTTCTAACAGCGGGTGGCCCACATATTCAACTTCCCAGTTCCATTTCTTTTTATAGTACTCTTTTTCGAAGGGCAGAATCACCAGCATTTTGTCAATGCATTGCTTCATCAGTTTCACCCGGTTTTCTTTCCAGGCCCACACCTGCGGCGATATGTAGTACACCACTTTCAACCCTTGTTGTTTGGCCCAGTTGGCAATACGGAGGTTAAAGCCGGGATAATCAATGAGCACCAGCACATCGGGTTGAAAAGAACGGATGTCTTCTTTGCAAAATTGCAGGTTGCGGAAAATGGTGCGCAGGTTCAGCAACACCTCCGTGAAGCCCATGAAGGCCAGGTTGCGGTAATGTTTTACCAGAGTTGCGCCGGCCGCTTCCATTTTATCGCCACCCCAACAGCGAATGTTGGCTGCCGCATCCTGTTGGTGTAGTGCTTTGATGAGATTACTGCCGTGCAAATCGCCACTGGCTTCGCCTGCAATGATGTAGTATTTCATAACAACTGCCCGGTATCCGGGGCTTGCAAACAAAAATAGGCAAACCACCATGCCCCGTTGCAAAACGGGGCGCGGTTTCTTTTTGGGAAAAAATCTATCTTAGAAAAAAAACTTTTGCCATGCGCTTTTTTCTCTTTATGGCTGTAGTAGTGCTGCTGGCCGCCTGTAACCAAAACAATACACAAAGCAGTGTAACTGTTTCCGAATATTTTAATTACGCCGACAGTGGGGTGCAAGCCGGAGGGGTGCGCATGATTCCGATAACAACCCCGGCCGGCACCTTTAAAGTATGGACCAAACGCTTTGGCAACAATCCGCGTATGAAAGTTTTATTACTGCACGGAGGGCCGGCCATGACGCATGAATATTTGGAGGCTTTTGAAAGTTTTTTTCCGAAAGAAGGCATTGAGTTTTATGAATACGACCAGTTGGGTTCGTACTACAGCGATCAGCCCGACGACAGCGCCTTGTGGACGATTGAACGATTTGTGGATGAAGTAGAACAGGTACGGAAAGCCCTGGGTTTGAACAACGAAAACTTTTATCTCTACGGCAATTCGTGGGGCGGATTGCTGGCGCTGGAATATGCGTTCAAGTATCAGCAGCACCTGAAAGGACTCATCATTGGCAACATGATGAGCAGCATTCTGCAATATGCGGCCTATCAAAAGCAGCTGCATGCAAAAATGCCGAAGGACAAGGTAGATTCGATAATGGCCTACGAAGCCAAAAAGCAGTTTAACGACCCCAACTATACCCGCCTGCTGCTTACCGAATATTATTCGAAGCACATTTGTCGCCTGCCCGAGTGGCCCGAGGCCATCAACCGCTCGTTTAAACATGTGAATTATCCCATTTATCTGATGATGCAGGGCCCCAGCGAGTTTTCGGTGGGCGGGCGGTTGGTAAACTGGGACCGCAGCGGCGATTTACAAAACATTACCGTACCTACTTTAACCGTAGGTGCCACTTTTGATACCATGGATCCCGAACACATGAAATGGATGAGCACCCAGGTGAAACGGGGGCGCTTCCTGCTTTGTCCCGAAGGAAGTCATTTATGCATGTGGGACGATCAAAAGCATTTCTTCCCCGGCGTCATTCAATTCATCCGCGATGTGGATGCGGGGAAGTTCTAAGCCCGATTACATAAAAAATTTTGCATATAAAATTATTAGGCCATACATAACCGTCATCGCAAATATGCCGATGGCGGTTTTGTCTTTCCGGGCATTGATGAATAACGTAAACAGGATGATGTTGGCAATAAGGCTGAGGCTGCCCACGGCCGTGAGCAGGGCTTTGGTTTGAAAAAAGTATTCAATAAACTGTGCAAAGCCGATGGTTTCCGGATCAATTTTCAGCAGGTAATATATCACAATGCCCAGTACCGGTGCCAATGCGCCAAGGGCGATGCCAAACGGATATTTATCAATGCGTATCATCAGGTTTTTAGTTTGTTTTTCAGGTTTTGCAGCAGGGTATGGTTGGTAAGGTCAAACTGCACCGGCACTACACTTACATAATTGTTTTCGAGCGCCCACACGTCGGTATCTTTTCCCTTGTCGAAGTTTTTGAACTCTCCGGTAAGCCAAAAATAGCGACGCCCTGCCGGGTCTTTGCGTTCGTCAAACTCTTCGTCGTATTTGGCATAGGCTTGCCGGCACACTTTCAGGCCTTTTATGAGGCTTAGGTCAACATTGGGAATGTTCACGTTCAGGCACAGGTGCTTTTCCTTACGCTTCATGGCCAGTACCTGCTGTACCAACAGCCGGGCGTAGGTGCGGGCCGCGGAAAAATCGGCTTCCATACTGTAATTCATCAGCGAAAAGCCAATGCTGGGTATGCCCTCAATGCTGGCTTCTATGGCCGCACTCATGGTACCGCTGTAAATAACATTAATGCTGTGGTTGGCGCCGTGGTTGATGCCGCTGAGGCAGAGGTCGGGTTTGCGGTGCAACACCTTATCAACGGCCAGCTTTACGCAATCCACCGGCGTGCCGCTGCATTGCCAGGCATCTACACCCTCAAATAACTGTACCGGATGTAACCGCAACGGGTAGCCGATGGTAATGGCATGGCCCATGCCACTCTGGGGTTTATCGGGAGCTACCACTACAACGGTGCCCAGGTCTTTTACCGCTTCAACCAGGTTTTTGATGCCGGGGGCCGTAACGCCGTCATCGTTTGTTATCAATATAACCGGTTTTTCCGGCTTCTTTTTTGCTTTTGCCATTGCCGCGAAGATAGCAAGAAACACGGTGCGCCCTGCCGGTGCCAATTCAATTGATAAATCCGTTAAAAAAGCGGAAGCATGGTGTTGCATCAGGTGCTATTTTGTGGCAACATTCTTGCTATGAGAACAGCCGCCGAGATACTCGCAACCAAGCCTCCCGTTTTTAATGTTATAGAAACCGACGCAAAGGTTATTGACGCCCTGCAACTTATGAGCACCATCAACCTTAGCTATCTGGTGGTAATGCAGGAGGGCCGTTTTGCCGGTATTTTTTCCGAACGTGAATACAGCCGTAACGTGCTGCTGAAAGGCTTATCCAGCTCAACCGCTACCGTAAAAGAGGTAATGAACACCGGCAACCCCATCATATCACCCGCGGTAACGGTTGAAAAATGCATGCAGTTGTTGCATAGTCACAAAACCCGCTATCTGGTGGTATTTGATCATGATGTGTTCAGGGGTATTGTAACTATCAATGATGTGCTGCGGGAAGCCATCAATAACAAAGAGTTTGTGTTTGACCATGTAACCATGCAGCAGATTACCGAATTGCAGGATAAGATTTTTTAACGACCGCATATTGCTGCGTCGCACCTGTTGCAACACAGTACTTGAATATTATCATTTCAATTAATAGTGGCATCACAAACGGAAAGCGGCGTTTTTCAATGTACTACGGGTTTTTGCCCGCCAAGCATAAGGTATTCTTGCAGGTATTGGCTGTAAAAATTACCCGCTGCCATCTGGTACGGCATCAATACATTATCGGCGCCTTCTTTTTTAAGCAGTTCAGCATCCTGCTCCTGAAGTGCGGTTACCAAGAGGGTTTTATTATAGCCATGCTGTCGTAATGTTTTAATGAGGTGCATGCTGAGCGATCGGTCGGGCACCGTACTGATAATGCAGCTGGCGGTTTGAAAGGGTATTTGCTGCAACAGCTCCGGGTCTTCAATATCGCCGTAACTCACATGCCAACCTTTTTGCATCAGCTGTTTTACCACTGTTGGGTCAAAATCAACGCACAAGCATTGTACCTGCGGGTGTTGCGCAAGTACATCCAGTATGTTCCTGCCAAACCTGCCGGCGCCAATCAGTATCAAGTCGTAGGTATTATGTGCAGCATCCTGAATACTGCTCTCCCGGCTGGGTGTTTTTCGTTCAAAAATGCTGAGTGCCGGACTAATCCATTCATAAATCTGGTGCGAATACAAAATGAGGTAGGTAGATAAGCCGATGGTGATGAGTCCTACCAGGGTTATTAATCCAAGGGTTTCTTCCTGTATATGACCGAGGGTAAGGCCCAGGCCGGCAAAGATTAACGAAAACTCGCTGATTTGTGCAACGGTTAAGCCGGCCAGAAATGATGTGCGTTTTCGGTAGCCCATTACGCCCATAATGGCCAATACAATTAAGGGGTTGCCTACCAGTACAAATATTGAGAAGATAAGTGAGGCGGTAACCTGGCTGCCAATAATACCCAGGTTGAGGTTGGCTCCCAGGTTTACGAAAAAGAACAGCAGCAAAAAGTCGCGTAAACTTACAAGCCGGCTGCTGATAACTTCTTTGTAAGCCGATGATGCAAGGCTTACGCCAGCTAGGAACGCGCCTACCTCGGCGCTGAAATGGATGAGCTCACCAATCACCGCCAGCGTAAGCGCCCAGGCAATTGCGGAAAGGGTCAGAATTTCCTGAGAACGGGCCAGAAAAAAACTGAGCCGGGGTATAATCCAGCGCATACTGATGTAGGTAAGCAGCAGTAAAAAACCTCCCGAGGCAAATGTTTTCAGCAGGTCGGCGCCCAGCGAACGTTCGCCATCGAGCTGCAGGGCCGAAAGCACAATCATCACCAAAATCACAACAATATCCTGCACAATTAAAAAGCCAATGGCAATCTGTCCGTGCAGGGAGTCAATCTCCTTTTTATCGGTCAACAATTTTACGATTATGATGGTGCTGGAGAAAGTAAGCGCCACAGCGATATAAAAACTGCTGAGGGCATCAAAGCCCAATGCAATGCCAATTACATACCCAACGAGCGATGTAAAAAGTACTTGCCCCAAACCGGTGAGCAAGGCAATTTTCCCAACCGACCGGATGATGCGTACATCCAGTTTCAGGCCAACTATAAACAGCAGAATGGAAATGCCGATTTCGGCCAGCAGCTTAATGTTTTCTTTCGACTGTACCAGGTTCAATACCGACGGGCCTGCTAAAATGCCCACTGCAATAAACATCACAATCAGTGGTTGGCGTAGCAGCAAGCCCAGCGTGCCCAATACGGCAGCCAGCAGCAATATAGCTGCAAATTCGTAAAAGGGATTGGAAGCAAATAATTCTATCCAGTTCATTTGGGTATGATAATCATGGGTATGGAACCGTCATACACCAGCTCATTAATTAAAAATTTCCGGAATAGCTGGTCGCGTAGCGTGCGGGAACCTTCCTGCACCACTAAAAAACTGTTAGATTGGTTTTTTAAGTACGCTTTTATGGTGTCAAACGCTTCCTTGCCGCTGAAGTTTTTTCTTGCGGTTGCAAACCGGTTGCTGTAGAGCTGCTCCGTTTCAGTCAAAAAATCGGGCTCCGCGGCATGGGCCGGCGCCTCCTCTGCTACGGTAATGAACTCCAGTTTTTGCAGGGAGGGGTGCACCACATCAAGCAAAAAATCAAAAGCTGTAGTGTTGATTGGAAATTTTTCGTGTATGGCAATAATCAGCTTTTCGGGCACACACTCATGGGCGTGAGAGGGAACGGTAACGATAATGTGGTGTAATGCATCAATCAGTTGCACCGTGGTGCTGCCAATAAAGAGTTGCTTCAGCAGTCCGGTGCCTTTCAGTCCGGTAAAAACAATCTGCCGTTCTGAAGTGGCCAGTTGTTCTTCCAAAAAACGAATCAGGTTTTGGCTGGTAATGGTAAACCGGGTTTTGTGCCGCGGCAGTTCCATCTTCCGTATCAGGTCATACAACTGATCGGTTGCCTCCCTGGTTTCAAACTCAATAATCTTTTTCTTGCTTTCGGGGTCGGCCAATGCAGGCGCGCTGCCCGCCACCTGATGCACGATATGTATTTCGGCATTATAAGTACTGCTCCAAAGCTTAACAAGCCGCAGTAACGGCTCGGTGTATTCCGAAAAATCAACAAGGGTTACAAATTGTACAGGCATGGCAACAGGTTTAAACGGGTGTGCATTACGTCTGCGGCAGGCGATACCATTCTGCCGGCATCGATGCATGAAATGCGGTTTTCTAAAGATACGAAACTGCCCGTGCGGGCATGGGAGTGACGAGGTTTGGTGTAGGGAAACTTTAACAGTTCAGGTATTGTACAAACCAGAGCCGGTGTTGCTGCAGCAAATGCAAGTACAGAAATACCGAAAACTGGTTGGTTTTTCCGATAACATGCTGCTAAAAATTTTGGAAAACTAAAAAGTTTAGTATATTGCGGTGCAAACAAAATGTATGGCCTTAGCGAATCAAAACCTCAAATACCTGCGCAAATTGCGGGGGTGGACACAGGAAGAATTTGCCAACCGCATCGGCATCAAACGCTCGCTGCTGGGCGCTTATGAAGAAGAGCGGGCGCAACCCAATTACGAAGTGTTGGAAACGGTGAGTGATTTGTTTAAGGTGAGTATTGACGATTTGCTGCGCCGCGATTTAAGCGAAACCAAAGGATCATACCTGGCCCGCCGTCGCCAACTAAAAATGGCTGCCGATACCAATGTCATTCATTTTGTTCCGGTAAAAGCGGCCGCCGGTTACCTGAACGGTTACGCCGACCCCGAGTTTTTGGACGAGCTCAACACGTTTACCCTGCCCATGCTCAGCAGCGGTACCTATCGGGCTTTTGAAATCAGTGGCGATAGTATGCTGCCCACCCCCAGCGGCAGCGTGATTATTGCCGAAAAAGTGCACAGCCTCGATGAGGTTAAAAACAACCAGGCCTGCATCATTCTCAGCCGTACCGAAGGGGTGGTGTACAAACGCGTACAGCGTAACAACCGCAATAAAAACAAGCTCACACTTGTGAGTGATAACCCCGTGTATCAGCCGTATCAAATTGCTGCCGAAGACGTGCTGGAAATTTGGAGCGCCCAGCTGGTACTGTCGAAAGTAAACCAGCTGCAACGCTGGGATGTATCGAACCTGGCCAGCCTGGTAAACAACCTGCAGGAACAGGTGAACAGCCTGCGCAAAAAAATGAATTGATCTTTTTGTAAACTTCTTAAACTGCCTGCAGCCATCGGCTGCGGGCAGTTTTATTACGTGCCGCTCATAAAATACGCCACGGCAATGGCTCAAAATTGGTGTAGCTTGCGCCCCATGCTGCGCTGGTTGATTACGATGGTGGGGCTGGGCCTGTTGGTACCGGCAGTTGCATTGCCCAAAACACCCAATGTGCCGGGAAAAGCTCCCGAGCGGGTGATGCGGGCCGGAAAAATTCAGCAGGCGCCCAAAATTGACGGATTGCTGAACGAGCCCGTTTGGCAGCAGGTTGAACCCGCCACCGATTTTATAGTAAACAGTCCCGATTTTGGCGCCCCCTCCCGTTACCAAACCAAAGTGTATGTGCTGTACGATAACCAGGCCATATATGTGGGTGCCTATTTGTACGACGATCCCAAACTGGTGCGCAAACAACTCACGGCCCGTGATGGCGAAAGCCGGCAGGATGTAGATTACTTTTCGGTATTTTTTGATACGTACAACGACGATCAAAACGGTTTTCATTTTCTGGTAACCAGCCGCAATGTGCAAAGCGACGGGCGCCTCAATCCCAACCGCAGTTCCAACTTTGGCCCACCCAGCGATTACAGCTGGGATGCCGTGTGGGAAAGCAAGGTTACCATGCAGGAAGACGGGTGGATTGTGGAAATGCGTATTCCATACTTTTCGTTGCGCTTTGCCAAAAAAGACCGGCAGGATTGGGGCATCAACTTTCAACGCTACGTGCGCCGCAGCAACGAAAGTTCGTACTGGAATACGGTAAACCCTAACGAAAACGGCTTTGTGAACCAGTTTGGCTTGCTCGAAGGGCTCGAAGACCTTACGCCGCCGTTACGCCTTTCGTTTTTACCCTATGTTACCGCGGGTTACCGCACCGTGCCTACTGCTACCGGCCGGTTGAACGAGGTGCTGCGTAACGGAGGCATGGATGTAAAATATGGCATTAACGAAAGTTTTACGCTGGATATGACCCTCATACCCGACTTTGGACAGGTGATATCTGATAACGTAATCAACAATCTTTCACCCTTTGAAGTGCAGTTTCAGGAGAACCGCCCGTTTTTTACCGAAGGCACCGAAATTTTTAACAAAGCCGGGCTGTTTTACTCACGTCGGGTAGGGGCTACGCCATCGGGCTACTACCGGGCACGGCGTTTAGGCAACACCGATAGTACCCGTATTATTTCCAACCCCGGGGTGGTGCAGTTGCTAAACGCCGCCAAATTTTCGGGACGTAATCGCAACAAACTGGCCTTAGGGGTGTTCAATGCCGTGGGTGCAGCCATGTATGCCGAAATTGAAAACATCAAAACGGGCGAGCGGGAGCGCATACAAACCGAGCCACTTACCAACTACAACCTCATAGTACTCGATCAGGCATTGAAAGGCCGCTCCAGCATCACCCTCACCAACGCCAATGTTATCCGCTTTGGAGGCACCCGCAATTCCAACGTAACGGGGGTGGATTTGTTTTTGTTTGAAAAAACCAATCGCTATGCCCTTACGGCCAAATTTGACTACAGCCAAATTATGGGCGCCAATTCGTACAACGGATTTAAGGCATTTGCGCAATTTGGAAAAGTAAGCGGCAAATGGCAATGGCACATCAATAACAATACCGAAAGCGATCGCTACGACCCGAATGATTTGGGCATTTTGCGGGCGCCCAACGAGTTTACTACCACTGCACGGATCAGTTACAACCAGCTAACGCCCAAATCAATCTACAACTCGTACAATTACAGCCTGGGTATTCGCCACGAAATGCTGTACAAGCCTTTTGTAATGACCAATATACGGTACAGCGCCGGTGCCTTTTGGTTTTATAAAAACTTTTGGGACCTGAGCATTAATGCCGAACTGCAGCCCCTGTGGGAAAAAGATTATTTTGAACTGCGTACCCCCGGCCTGTACATGCGTAAAGTGCCCTGGGGCTTTTTGCGCATTAATGGCAGTACCGATAGCCGCAAGCGTCTGTTTGTACGCTTTACCGGCGGCCTTGCCGAATCGGTACACATACAAAACGACCCTTTCATCATCATCAATCCGGGTGTACGCTTTCGCTTTAGCGACCGCCTGAGTTTGGATGTTGACTTTCGGCGTACCGATGACAAGGGGCAGTTTGGTTTTGCCTTTTTGCGTGAATCGAACGGCGAACCCATTATCGGCCGCCGCCGCAACCTCGATGTTACCACCCTCATAACCGGCATTTACAATTTTACGCCGCGGATGAACCTTACCCTACGGGCCCGCCACTACTGGAACCGCGTTACCTATCAGCAGTTTTTTAACCTGTCCAACGATGGCTTTTGGAAAGAGCGCAGTTTTATTGCGGGGCAGGATCAGAACGTAAACCTGTGGAACCTCGATATTTTTTATACCTGGGATTTCAACTACGGCAGCCGCTTTGTGCTGGGTTGGAAAAACTGGCTGGCCAATGATTTTCCGATAGATGGCATGAAGCACAACCGCTACTTTGGTAATGCCACACAAACCCTGCTTTCGCCGCACGGCAACGAATTTACAGCCCGCCTGATTTTCTTTATTGATGCAATGAAGTTGAAGCGCAAACAAAAGTCTGTTTCATAGTTTTAACTGCAGGCAGTTCCATATTTTAATTGTGCTTGTTTACTAAAAATTCAAGAAAAATTTTGTTGGTATTTTTTTTTTTTTTTTTGGACAAACTATTAACTATGAAACAAATAATTTTTCTTCTCATTGCCGGCATGCTTAGCGTGCATACTTATGCGTCAACCAACCCCGTTCGTGATGTTCAAAAAAATATTAAAAAGGTTCAGGAAACGCAGCATTCCACTTCAAAAGAACCCGTTATTACCTGTGGAATTGGTACTTCCAGCATTACCGGTACCTGTTGGCAACTTACCGTAACAGTTGTGCATTGTTGTATTTGCGAGCAGGCCGAAGCAAATATTGCTGCCATGCTTGCTGCCCGAAACGAAGTGAAAAATATCATACGTAATCATATGGAACTACTGGAAATGCTTGAAGCAATTTGCGATTGATAAATTTTTTTAAATTTGAAATAAAAGTTAACTGGGTTGATGAAAATCGGCCCTGTTTAAATTTTAAGTTATGTGTTGTCGGCATTCTATTTACACGCTTTTGCTAAATTTTATTTTCCTGGCCGGTAAGGCACAACCCTCACTCCAACAGGCCAAAATCATATACCAGTTTACACATGTAAAAAATTTACTTGCTCCTCACAATCCGCATCGAGAACTAATGGTTCTGGAGTTTTCGCCGGAAGCAGCTTTGTACAGAAGCCATGAATTAGAAAAGCTTGATTCAATTTTGGATGCCAATGTGGGTACTAACGGAAATGTGGCTATCAACAAAATGAAACTGCCCACTACTGAAAAAATTTTCCAAAAGTTTCAGGAGGAGGAAATTTCCATTGAGCGTTCTTTCTCCGGCCAGCAATTTATTTATAATGAGGCGAAACCCAATTTTAATTGGGTTATTACAGATGAAGAAAAAAATATCGGAGGTTTTAACTGCAGGATGGCGGTAGGAAGTTTCCGGGGCAGGCAATACCATGCCTGGTTTACATTTGATATTCCTATATCGGCAGGTCCCTGGAAGCTGATGGGCTTACCCGGTTTGGTTTTAGATGCAGTTGATACAACCGGCCAGGTAAAATTTGAACTGGTACGAATCGAAAACAAGGTCAAGTCAACACCTCTTGCACTTTCTAAAAGTGCAAAGCGAGTAACCCGAAAACAGTGGGAAGATATGATGGATGCATTTCGTAAAAACCCGAATGCTTTTATAATGGCAAATTCAAATGCCGGAGCAGTTGGAAATACTGAAACTACTATTGGAATTAAGTTTAACGATGGAAACGCTACCAGGCAGCCCAAGGCCGGTAATCCTATAGAGCTTACGAATGATTAACGTTAAAAGAATTTTTTCTATTTCCATAATTTTATTTTTTTTTACCCTGAATGGAATTAGGGCATTTAGCCAATGTACAGGAAAAATTGAAAACAATAACGGGTCTCCAGTTGCAAATGCCAGCGTAACCTGTTTTGCACCAAACGGAAAGTCAATTTTAGCTTTTTCGATTTCTGATAAATATGGTGCATTTACACTTAAATGTCCTGTCGGTTTCGATAGTGTAGTTCTTCAGATTTCACATTTGCAGTACAAAACAATCGTAAAACGATTACCCATAACTGCTCTCACCAATTTTGCCATACAATTGGAGGCTGAAGTTAAATCTTTGCCGGAGGTTGTGGTAAAGCCTCAAGGAATTTATCAGCGTAAAGACACCATTAATTATCCTGCCGAGCTTTTTATTCAAAAGCAGGATATGGTGGTTGCAGATTTTTTAAAACGATTGCCTGGTATTGAAGTTACGCAAAGTGGAGAGGTGCGGTATCAGGGTAGGCCCATCAACCGATACTATATAGAGGGTTTGGATTTACTTGAGGGTCGTTATTCCATTGCCAATCAAAACATGCCTGCCGATGCGGTGAGGAATGTACAAATTATCGAAAATCATCAACCTGTGAAGGTATTAGACAGCTTGGTTCAGAGTAATCGGGCTGCACTAAATATTCAGTTGAAAGATAGTTATAAGAGTAAATTATTTGGTAGCGGAAAAGCAGGAGTGGGATTAGCGCCCCTTTTAGGCGATTTGGAATTTACGCCCATGCGTTTTAATGCAGCAGCACAACAAATTGGCATTTTTAAATATAATAATGCCGGACGAAATAACAGCTCGGAAACCACAAATCACATGGCACAGGATGCCGTTGAGAACTTTTTAGCTGATATCTATGGAACTTCTCCCAGCTTTTCAATTCCGTTCCCGGCCAATCCTTCCGTTAGCCGTGAGCGTTATCTTTTTAATAACGAGCATGTGCTAAGTTTTAATTCCATAAAAAAGCTGAAAAACAATTACGAATTTAAAATATTTGTAGATGGGTTTACCGATCAGCAACAATTACGTGCGGGTCAAAAATCATCCTATTTTTTCCCGACCGACACCATAATTATTGATGAACTGAATCAAAAAAACATTAAAACAAACCAAATTAATTCTGCCATTTCAATTAACAGAAATACTTCTCAGGGTTATATGCGGAATATATTTCGGGGAAGATATATGTACGACATCATCCGGGGTTTTACTCAATTAAGTGGCAATACGCTTAATCAGCGTTATACAAGTGAAAGTAATTCTTTTTCAAACGATTTTTCTTTTCTTTCCAGAAGAAATAAAAAAATTTTGGGTATAGGCTCTTACATAGGATTGTTTAATCATCCGGAAGCGTTACGGGTATGGCCGGGCGTTTTTGCCGATTTCTTTAATAATGGTAAAAATTATGATTACTTACATACACCCTTAAACCTGCAAACCTTTTACACGAATAATTATTTACAATTGTCGCATGCCGGAAGTAAATTTTATTTCGAGCAGAAGTATAACTTATCTTTCATTAAACAGAACTATAACGCCTCATTAACCGTTGCTGATGCAACAGCAACTGCAGAAATACCTGCGTTTAACAACAGTTTTGTGAATAGCGAAACGGTTTTTGGGGCAACATTCACAGGGGGAGCTAATTTAAAGCGGTTGCAGTTACAGGCTTCTTTTCCGGTGCATGTACATAAATTTTTCAGTGCGGAGAAAGGCGTGCGTGTATTGAATGAGACAAGACTTCCACTGAATTATTCGATTGCAACAAAATTTGCTTTTAATGGTAAGTTTAGTACAACGCTGCAAATTAGTAATCAAACATATTTTAAGCCGCCCTTCCATAATGCAGGCAATTATAATCTAAGTAGTTTTAGAAGTATTGTAGTAAATCAGCCCTTTGTTAAACAAAATCAAACACAAAATATCAATACACAATTATCTTACCGAAACGTCTTAAAAAACTTTTTTTCATTTTTTCAATTATCGTACAAGAAACAGGACTTCAACTATTTTCATGATTTTTCTTTTACGGGGCCGTTAAATAAAACAATTATTCGGAATCGTAATAATAATTTGAGGGAATTTGAAGCGCTTGTTTCCGCTCAAAAGTTTTATCCGGCAATCAATAGTACGGGTAAGATGGTAATTTTTTATGTGAAAACGTTTTCGCAACATCTTTTACAAGAGCAATTAAGTGAATTTATAAATGAACGTTTTGGTTTTCGTTTTAGCGGAAATACTGCCATAAAAAATTATCATGTAGATTATAAATTTGAAAATGCGTTCCTGAATACCGGTGCTATCATACAAAAAAATAAGTCATTAACAGTTTTTCATAATTACAGAATAGCAGCTGGTGCAAATTTGCCGAAGCTTTGGTTTTTAAAAACAATTTATGAATACAATGCTTTTCGGCAAGGAAGTTTTAATCGAAACTCGTTTCATTTTCTTGATTTCAGTGTACGCAAACGATTCGAAAAAACAAGATTTGATTTAGAGCTTTTAGTACAAAACATAACTAATACAAAGTCATTCGGTGCAATAGTTTTTATGAATAACTTACTATCGCAACAATATTTTGATTTAAGGCCTGCGCAGGCAATGCTGAAAGTTTCCTATAACTTTAAATAATATAACCGCTTTTTTAGGTAAAAACATATATTTTTTTATATCAATTCAAAAACCTCCTTCGCCGCCCGGTAGGTATTACAATGCGCTTCAACAATGGTGCGTACATCGGGTGAGTAGCCGCCGCCCATGGCAACACAGCAGGGAATGTTTTTTTGATGCAGCATTTCAAACACCATTTCATCGCGCCGGCGACAGCCTTCCATGCTAATCTTAAGCTTACCGAATTTATCGGTAGCGAGTATATCTACTCCTGACAAATAAAATACAAAGTCGGGGTGCAGGGTTGCCAGTAAGTACGACAGATGGGTTTGCAACAAAGTAAGATAATCGGTATCGCCAATTCCATCGGGCAGTGCCACATCCAAATCGCTTTTTTCTTTGCGAAAGGGGTAGTTATGCGCACCGTGCATGCTGAAGGTAAACACCCGTTTGTCGTGTTCAAATATTTTTGCCGTACCATTGCCTTGGTGTACATCCAGGTCAATAATCAATATGTGCTGCGTTAGTTTTTGGTGCAGCAGGTAGTTGGCTGCCACCGCAAAGTCGTTGAGCAGGCAAAATCCTTCGCCGCGGTCGGCAAAGGCATGGTGGGTGCCTCCGGCCACATTCAACGCCACGCCATTTTCCATGGCATATAAGCAGCAATCAATGGTACCCCGGGTAATAATGCGCTCCCGCAGGGTAAGTTGCGGCGATTGCGGAAAGCCAATGGCCCGTTGCTCACGCAGGCTAAGTTGCTGGTGCTCCAGCTTATGCAAGTATGCGGCATCGTGTGTGAGCAGTATAATATCGTCGGCGCAGGGTTCGGGCGAAAATATATTTTGAGGTGTAATGGTGCCTTCGTGCAACAACTGTCCGGGTATTAGCTCGTATTTAAGCATCGGAAAACGATGCCCTTCGGGTAAGGGATGTGCGTAAATGGGGTTGTATGCAATATGCAATTTGTTTCCGCTGAATGGCACGGTTTCAGGTTTTACTGCAAGGCTACTACGTTGTGGTTCACAATGGCAAACACCGCATCTCCTTTTTTAGGCCGAAGGGTATGCAGCCCGGTGAAGCCTCCAAAGGCAGGCATTATGGCATGTTGTGCGCCAAAATAGAAACAGGGCAGACGCATACTTTGTTTACCGGCACCCTGCAGGCGTATGCCGGGGTGCACGTGCCCCGAAAAATAATAACTGCCTTTTGCAGCTGCCTCCGGGTGCCATTCATGCACAAAAGTAAAGGGCCCCACTTCGAGGTGGTTTTTGTGTACGGCTATATTTTGTGCTGCATACCATTGTTCGGGCAATACATCGTGATTGCCCTGTACCAAATGGATGGGCAGCCAGTGCATATCGCTCCGCCATTTTTCAAACAACGCCACTTCTTTATTGTAGCAACTGTGAAAAAAATCGCCAATTATAAGTAACGCATCGGGTTTAAAAAATGTAATGCTGTGGGTAAGGCGGCGCAAATCGTTTCGGAAAACGGCCTGCGGAATGCCAATGCCTTCTTTGCGAAAGTGGCCACTTTTTCCGAAATGTAAATCGGATACCAGCAGCATGCGGGTATTTTCCCAAAAAATGCAGCGCTCGGCCGATAGCCAGAGTTGCTGTTGCAGCAAATGGTATGGTTGCGGGGGTTTCATCTGCGGGCAGCAAAGTTACCCGATTGGACCCCAATTGCTGCTGCTTAATGCGATTCGTTTTCTTCCTTTTTTTCGTTGTCGGTTTGCTGTTCGGGATTATCGGAAGGATAGCGGGCCATGCTTTGCTGCACCCACTGCTTTACCGCATTTATTTCGCTGGGTGTGAGTTTGGCATCGCGGTGTATAAAGGTATAACTTTCCAGCGGCATTTCGCCTTTGGTGATGGTTTCAATAATTTCTTCGAGTTTGTGTTTCTGTTTTTTGGGGGTGTAGGTGGCAAATTCATCAAAGTTGAAGTGTTGTTTGCCTTCGTTTACATGATTTTGCAACCACCAGCCCACGGGTTGTATCATACTGTACCAAGGGTATTTTGTGTTGTTGGTATGGCAGTCGTAACAGGCTTTTGCAAAAATGCCTTTCACCTCATCGTTCAGGGCAACAACGGTTTCGATGTTGTTGGGCTGGGGGCCTTCGGCTTTGTTGGGTTTGGGGCGGATGAACTGTATGATTACCAAAACGGCTGCAAGGCCGTACAATACTTTCTTTAACATGGTTGCGGGTTTTGTACTTTAAAAGTACGTGCAAAATACACGGTAACCAATGGTTTCTTTTACGAAAAAAGAAAAAACTAGTGCCATCGGGTTCATGCGTTGCTCAGTCCCATGGCATCGCGTTGGAGTTGCTCCTGCATGCGACGGATACGGTCTTCGAGCCGCTCTGTTGAGAGGTTGTTGCGGTTGAGCCCGTCGGCAATAATGGGAAAGCTGAGTGGCGTAAAGCGTTTGGGAAAGCGGATGATGATGGAACTGTTGTTGATGCGCCAAAAAGCCTGCCGCAGGCGCCACTCTTCCATTTGCTGGTCCATTACTTCCTGATAGGCCTGGCGCAGCAACAGGTTGTCGGGTTCGTACTGTTCAAATACGTTGAATAACAAACTGGCCGATGCCTGCAGGTGCCGGGCCTTTTTTTGCGTACCGGGGGCGTTTTGCACTACCAAGCCACCAATAACCGAAATATCGCGAAACTTGCGCCGGGCCATTTCGGTGGCATTTACGCTTTGCGGAATATCGTGGCTCAACCCCTCCATGGTAAACAGTTCGGCGGCGTTGGTATCGTCTAACGGTATGGGCTGGTCGCATAGCAGTTCAAAACCATAGTCGTTCATGGCAATGGAAAAGGTAAGGGGCGCCAGCTTGCCAATGCGGTAGGCTAGTATGGCGCTCATGGCTTCGTGTACCTGTCGGCCTTCAAAGGGGTACACCAGCAGGTGGTAGCCGTCTTTGCTTTCGTGGTGTTCGATGAGCAACTCCGCTTCGCCGGGTATGTGCGAGAGTTGTTGCTGCAACTGAAACAGTTGGCGCAGGTGTTGCAGTTCGGGCGTGGTGGGTCCGGGGCTGCCGCCTTGCATGGCAGCGGCCACCTGCGTAAATGTTTGCCGCAGTTTGTGGCCCAGGTTGGCTGTTAGGCTCATGCGGCCCCCCTGCCAGCTGGGTACAATGGTTTTTTGGGAAGACGATTTGCGTACCTGCACGGTCATGTCTTTTATTTGCACCAACTCCAGGTTGCGGCCGGCCAGAGTAAAGCAGTCGCCGGGTTCGAGGCGGCTGATAAACCATTCTTCAATCATGCCCACGTACCCCCCTTGCAGCAATTGTACCTTCATCATGGCATCGCTTACAATGGTACCGATGTTGAAGCGGTGGCGCATGGCCAGGCGCCTGCTGGTAATGCGGTACAGGCCATCCTGTATTTCAATTTTTTTATAGTCGTCGTACTGTTGCAGGGCCTTGCCTCCTTCTACAATAAATTCCAGCACCCGCTGCCACTCTTCCCCGCTCATTTCACGAAAGCAGTAAGTGCTGCGTATTTCCTGCACAATACTATCGGGAATAAATCCTTCCGATATGGCCAGGGTATTGAGGTATTGCACCAGCACATCGTAGCACAGCAGCAACGGTTCGCGGCTTTCAATCACTTCTTCTTCAATAGCCGCTTTCAGGGCCGCCGCTTCCACCAGTTCGAGTGAGTGGGTGGGTAAAAAATAGATACGGCTCACGGCATCGGGACGGTGGCCGCTGCGGCCGGCACGTTGCAAAAAGCGGCTCACGCCTTTGGGCGAACCTACCTGAATAACGGTTTCCACCGGGCGGAAATCAACACCCAAATCCAGCGAAGCGGTACTGATAACGGCTTTCAGCCGGGCGGTGTGCAGGGCCTCTTCTACCCACAGCCGCAGTTCCTGCTCAATACTGCCGTGGTGCAGGGCAATGGCGCCTGCCAGTTGGGGTGCCTGCGTCAGCAGCTCCTGGTACCAGCGTTCGGCCATGCCCCGGGTGTTGATGAAGATGAGGGTAGTGGTATGGGATTCGATGATGGGTATTACCTTATGCAGCAGCTTCAGCCCCAGGTGCCCTGCCCAGGGATAGGTTTCGATTTCATCGGGCAAAATGGAAGTAACTTCCACTTCTTTTTTCATGCGGGCTTTTATGATAACGGGGGGCTGTTGCTGTTGCAGGGGCGCCAGCAGTACTTCGGCGGCTTCGGATAAATTGCCGATGGTGGCGCTGATGCCCCACAACAACACGTTGCGCCGCGTAAGGGCTACCAGCCTGCTGATGGCCAGTTCTACCTGCACCCCCCGTTTGCTGCCCAACAGTTCGTGCCACTCGTCCACGGCAATTACCTGTACCGTTTGCAACAGTGCCGGATAGCCTTTTTGTGCCAGCAGCAGGTGCAAGCTTTCGGGGGTGGTTATCAGTATTTCGGGCATCTGCTTTTTCTGGCGCAGCCGTTCGCTGCTGCTGGTATCGCCGTTGCGTATGCCCACCTGCCAGGGAATTTGCAGGGCGCTCAGGGCTTCTTCCATGGCCCGGCCAATATCTTTTGCCAGCGCCCGCAGGGGCGTTATCCACAGCAACACCAGGCCGTTATTTCCTTGTTGCGCCGCCTGTGGGTTTAGCTCGAGTGTGCGGATGAGAGTTCCTAAAAACACCGAAAAGGTTTTGCCGCAGCCCGTGGGCGCATTTACCAGGCCGCTTTGGTTGTGCAGCAGCGCCTGCCAGGTTTGTTCCTGAAAGGCGAAGGGTTGCATGCCGTTGGCCCGCATCCAGGCGGTAACGCGGTTGTATGCCGGTGTGGTTTGCAGGTTCATGAGCCGTACAGTTGCAACAGTTGTTGTAAATCATCTAACGTATTGGCTTCGGCCGGGGTTTTATCTTTTCGCCAGCGGTTGATGCGTGGAAAGCGCAGCGCCACGCCCGATTTGTGGCGGCTGCTGGCCGCAATGCCTTCAAAAGCAATTTCAAAAACCAGTTCAGGCTTCACGGTGCGCACCGGGCCAAATTTTTCAAGGGCGTTTCGTTTTACAAAGGCATCCACTTCGGCCAACTCGGCATCGGTAAGGCCGCTGTAGGCTTTGGCAAAGGCAACCAGTTGCTCGCCGTGCCGTACGGCAAAGGTGTAATCGGTAAACAGGTTGCTGCGGCGGCCGTGGCCTTTTTGGGCATAAATCAATATGCCGTCAATTACCAGCGGGTCCAGTTTCCACTTCCACCAGTCGCCCCGCCTGCGGCCTGTTTGATAAGGGGCACTTTTTCGCTTTAGCATCAGGCCCTCGCTGCCGTTTTCCCGGGCTTGCAGGCGTTGTTGGGCCAGGCTGTCCCAGTCGGTAAAATGCAACAGTGGCGAGCAGCGCAAAACGGGGTTTGCTGCTGCTGCTATGAGGTGTTCCAGTAATTTTCTGCGTTCCAGCAGGGGGTATTGGCGTATATCGTTACCCTGCCACTCCAGCAGGTCGTAGGCGATAAAGGCGGCCGGAGCCTGCTGCAGTTGTTTTTTGGTGACTTGCTTGCGGCTTATGCGGGTTTGCAGCGCCGAAAAGGGCAGGGGGCTGATGCCCGGTGCATGGGCATGCATGCTCACAATTTCGCCGTCAAGGGCCACCCCGTTGGGTAGGGCCTGCAGCAGGGGGAGGTATTCCGGAAATTTTTCGGTAATCAGTTCTTCGCCCCGGCTCCATACAAACAATTCGTTGTTGCGTTTGATGAGCTGGCCGCGTATGCCATCCCATTTCCATTCGGCCTGCCATTCCGAAGGGGGACCCAGTTCGCCGGGGGGCGTTTCCAGGGCGTACGCCAGGTAAAATGGGTAGGGCCGTGCCGGATCGGCGTTTTGCTTTTCGGCTGCAAACAACGCGTCGAAACGGGTGGTGGCCGGATTCCAGCGGCCGCTGATGCGGTGGGCCACGGTGCTGGGCGGCATGCCCAGCGTTTGTGCCAGTGCCTGGGTTATGAGTTGTTGCGAAACGCCTATGCGAAAGCCGCCAGTAAGCAGTTTGTTGAAGGCAAAACGCTCGTCGCTGTTCAGTTGCAGCCAGCTGTTGATTACAAAAGATTTCTTTTCGGCTTCGCTTGCCGTTTGCAGTTGCAGCAATTGCTGCATGTACACGTGCAGCGGTTGTTCGGTACCGTTGGTTGCTGTTTCGGGCAGCAGCAGGGCAATGGTTTCGGCCAGGTCGCCCACGGTATGGTAACATTCTTCAAACAACCATTGCGGAATGCCGCATACCTCGCGGCACCACTGGTGCAGCAGGGTACTGCGCACCAGGCGTTTGGGGCGGCGGCCGGTAAACAGGGCCAGTACCCATATTTTATCGGCATCCGGTGCGGTACGGAAGTATCTTTCCAGCGCCGCTTTGCGGTCGTTTACACCGGTACCGGTGCCCAGTTGTTGTATGAGGGTGGCAAATGCTTTCATGTTAAGGGGGAGGCTTCCGTTTCGGGAGTGGTTTCGTTGGCTCCTTCTTCGCCCCCAAATTCGGTGGTTATTTCAAAAGCCTGCTTGCCCTGTTCGGTTAAATACCGACTGAAGGCGGCCTGAAACCCGTGGGTGGCATAAACGGTTTCGGCACCGGTGGCTGCAACGGCTTGCAGCAGCCCGTTCCAGTCGGCATGGTCGCTTATGGCAAAACCTTTATCCACGGCCTGCCGCCGGTAGTTGCCCCGTACCTGCATCCACCCGCTGCATACGGCGGTGCGGCAGGGTTGCAGGCGGCGCAGCCAGCTGCTGCCCAGTACCGATGCCGGAGCTACCACTACGGCACCCTGCAGCTCTTTGCGGGGCGTATCGGCCGTAATGCGTTCAACTGTGGGTAAAGCAATGCCTGCCTGCACCAGGGCCTGATGGATGTTCCAAACGGCACCGTGAACAAAAATGCGGTCGGTTACGGCTGCCGCCGCCTGTACCACGCGCTGGGCCTTGCCCAGACTGTACGCAATGAAAACGGAGGTGGTTTGCTGTTGTTGGTTGCCGATAATCCAGTTGCCCATTTCCCGATACAGGCGCTCCTGAGGCTTCCATTGGTAAATGGGCAGCCCAAACGTACATTCGGTTATAAAGTGGTGGCAGCGGATGGGTTCAAAAGCGCCGCTGATGCCATCGTTTTCGGTTTTGTAATCGCCGCTAACAACCCATATTTCGCCCTTATGTTCAACGCGGATTTGTGAGGAGCCGATGATATGGCCGGCGGGATGCAGCGATACCCGTACGCCGTTCAAATACACCGTTTCGCCCCAGGTAACGGATTGGTATTGCTGTTGGCCCAGCCGGGCTTGCAAAATGGGTAGGGTATGGTGGTGGCACAGGTAGCTGCCGTGGCCCCATCGGGCGTGGTCGCTGTGGGCATGCGTAATAACCGCACGGTGTACCGGCCGCCAGGGGTCAATATAAAAGTCGCCGGCTGCGCAGTACAATCCATTATCGGTCCATTCAATCAGTCCTTTCATGAGCGGGGTGCTGCTTCCGAAGTTCGTGGTTTATGGCGGTTTTGGCGGCAGCGGTCGCTGCAATATTTTACTTCATCCCACACCTTCTCCCATTTTTTCCGCCAGGTAAACGGGCGGTTGCAGGCAATGCAAATTTTTTGCGGCAAGTGCGGTTTTTTGTGCGCCATGCTTAGAAAACAGGCGGGCGGCTAAAGAGTTCAATACCGGTCCACAAACCGGGTGGTACCCCCCTGTCGAATAAACAGGTAAATGTTCTTGTTTTCGTAGTAATCCGTTCGGCCCGTGGAGGGGTTGATAACCGGCTCGATATTATACTGGGTAAACAGGTACCATTGGGGCTGCTTCAGGTAGTTCTGAAACGCAGTACCGTATTGCAGCAGCAGGTTTACAAAATACCAGGTGGTTTCAAATCCTTTGTAGGCAAGGTCGGAGGGGCGGCCTCCGGTTTTTTCGGTAAAGCGGCCGGCAAACGATTCGCTCAGCGCATCGCCGCGGTTGTAAAAAGTAGTGGTATAAACAATCTCTACTTCTTTCCAATCATTCGCATTAGTTTGCAGCATGGCTTCCCAGGTGGGCATGCCTACTACTGCCATGCGGTAGGTTTTTAACGCGGCAATGGTGCGTAGGGCCTGTTGGCCAAAGCGTTCGTCTAGCGACCCCACAATAATCAGATTGGTGCGGTTGCTATCCAGTAATGTTTCCAGCTGCAGGGCATTTACGGTATCCTGAACGTGAAGTGTTTTCCAGGCCGGCTTGCTTCCGTTGGTGGCTCGCAGTTCGTTGAAGTTGCCGGCCAACCGGTCTTCCTGCTGGCCTCGTTTTCGGATGTAGATAACGTTACTGCCTTTATGTGCGTTGCGCACGTAGTGTGCAATGGCTTTGCTGTGCACCGGCAGGGTGGCGTTTAAAATGATGGTGTAGGGATTGTTGATGACCCCGCCATCGTTGGGAAAGGTGGCCGAAACAAAGGGGATGCGGCGGGAGAAGGCAATGTCTGACAGTTGCCGGTATTCTACGCCGCTAATGGCGCCAATCAGTAAATCGAGCGAATCAAATACCTGTTTTGCTTCCAGCACGGTTATGGATTGCTGCGTGCTGCGCAGGTCAAACACCTGCACCCGCAGGGGACGGCCGTTTGTGGTTATGGTATCCAGCGCCAGCAGTGCCCCATCGGTAAAATCGAGGCCGGGTAAAAAATAGCGGGGCATTTGGTTGCCGTGCCGATAGGTGTTGCCGGAAAAACCGGAATCTAAAAACAGGTTTACGAAAATACCTACCCGCAGGGGGAGGGGGGCCGTATCGGATGCAATTTGCTGCGCCCGCACCGGCGTACCGGCTATGGCTAAAAGACCGAAAAGAACAACGACAAGATGTTTCAGGCGTAACATATGCTGTTCAGATGCTTATTCCCACTCGATGGTTGCAGGGGGTTTGCTGCTGATGTCGTACACCACTCGGTTGATGCCCCGCACTTTATTGATGATTTCGTTGGAAATGTAGGCCAGAAAATCGTATGGCAAGCGGGCCCAGTCGGCCGTCATGCCATCTACCGAGGTAACGGCACGCAGTGCCAGTGTGTATTCATACGTGCGCTCATCGCCCATAACGCCCACGCTTTGTACCGGAAGTAAAATGGCGCCGGCCTGCCATACTTCGTGGTACAGGCCTTTTTCTTTGAGTCCGTTTATGAAAATGGCATCGGCCTGTTGCAGCAGTTGCACTTTTTCTTCGGTTACCTCACCTAAAATGCGAATGGCCAGTCCGGGCCCGGGGAAGGGGTGGCGGTTGAGCATATCGGCCGGTATGCCCAGTTCGGCTCCCACCCGGCGTACTTCGTCTTTAAAAAGATAGCGCAGGGGTTCCACCAGTTCCAGCTTCATGGTTTCCGGCAAGCCCCCCACGTTGTGGTGCGATTTGATGGTTACCGAGGGGCCGTGTACCGATACGCTTTCAATTACATCGGGGTAAATGGTGCCCTGGCCCAGCAGTTCCACGCCTTCAATTTTATGGGCTTCGCGGTCGAACACCTCAATAAAGGTGGCGCCTATGATTTTGCGTTTTTCTTCAGGGTTGGTTTTGCCGGCCAGTTTGGTGTAAAAATGTTCTTTGGCATCTACCCCTTTTACATTCAGCCCTAGTTGCTTGTAGGTGTTTAATACCTGTTCAAATTCGTCTTTGCGTAATACGCCATTGTCCACAAAAATGCCATACAGGTGGTCGCCAATGGCTTTGTGAATAAGGGTGGCTGCCACGGTAGAGTCCACCCCGCCGCTGAGCGCCATAATTACTTTGCGGTTGCCGATTTTCTGTTTGAGTTCGGCAACGGTTTCCTGTACAAAAGAGGCCGGCGTCCAGTTGGCGTTGCAGCCGCAGATTTGCAGCAGAAAGTTTTTCAATATTTTTTTTCCCTCGGTAGAATGATACACTTCAGGGTGGAATTGCAGGCCGTACAGGGGGTACGGTAAGCCGGGCTTGCCCCGGAAGGCGGCAACGGGTATGGAGTCGGTTACCGACAGTACTTCAAAGCCTGCGGGAAGTTCCAGAATGCTGTCGCCGTGGCTCATCCATACCTGCGAGGTAGGGCTGATGCCGTTCAGCAAAGCATCCTGCTGTATGTTGTGCAGCATGGCACGGCCGTACTCCCGCTTTTCGCTGCGTTCTACCCGGCCGCCGAATTGTTTGGCCGTTAGCTGGGCGCCGTAGCAAATGCCAAGTACAGGCAGTTGCCGGTTCAGTAACTCCACATCCACAAAGGGGGCGTTGGCGTCGTTTACGGAAAACGGACTTCCGGAGAGGATGATGCCTTTTACTGTGTCGTCTTTTACAACGGGTTTGTGGTACGGAACGATTTCGCAGTACACATTGCATTCCCGTACGGCGCGGGCAATCAGCTGGGTATATTGGGAGCCAAAATCCAGAATCAGGATCTTTTCGGTTTGCATGCGGCGAAGGTAACAAAATTTGTTCCAGGCCTTCGTTTGCTTCGAGCAAAGGGGGAATAATTGTGGATGAATTATTTCTGTTTTATGGCAAAGGGCTCTACATTTACGTGTCCATTTTAACCCACCCGTTATTTGGCCAACAGCAGTTTGCCGCATTTTCACTTGTAAACCTAATGCAATGAAACAAATTGTTGCGGCTTTAGCCGTTTTATTGTTATGCACTTCCTGCGGGTGGCGCACCCTTAAAGGAAATGGAAATGTGGTAACCCAAACACGCAACGAAGCGGGATTTAAGGATGTAAAATCGGCCGGCAATTTTGATTTGTACCTGCTACAGGGCAACGATTTTTTGGTGCGTGTGGAAGCCGAAGAAAATTTGCAGCAATACATTGTTACCGAACGTAACGGCAATACGCTTGTGATAAAGGTGCGCAAAGGCGTACAGCTGCGTCCGCAAAAAGACATGAAAGTGTTTGTAACCGCTCCTGTTTTTGATGCGATACGCATTGCGGGCAGCGGCGATGTAATTGCGAACACCCCTTTGGCATCGGGCGAAAAGATGGCTTTTGAAATTGCAGGCAGTGGCAACATACGGGTGCAGGATTTGGATGTGCCGGAGCTGTTGGTAAAAATAGCGGGTAGCGGCAATGCGGAGCTTGCAGGCCAAACCCAAACTGCCACATTCCGCATTGCCGGAAATGGCAACATACGGGCTGGCCGTTTGCTGGCCGAACAGGCCCATGCGCATATTGCCGGAAGCGGCCATGTATGGGTTTACGCAAGCATGCTGCTGGATGTACACATTGCCGGTGGGGGCGATGTGCAGTACTATGGTAATCCCGATAAAATCAATCAAAAAATTGCAGGTTCGGGGCGGGTGGTCAAAGCCGATTAATTGCAATTTAATCGATAGTGATGTGCCGGTATGCCGCTGCAACGTAAAGACTACAGCGTTTGTTAAAATTAATGAGCGATGTTGTTTTTTTTGTCAGGATCTTTAATTTTGAACATCCCGTTTTTAAAATCCAGTTACTCTGAATTCCGTTCTATGCATAACTGTGTATCCGGTAGTACTTGATTGAAACCATGGGGGAGGCGGCCGCCTCCCTTTTGTTTTATGAGTAAGTGAAAGCACTTATGGAGCCTAAATGCCGGTTTTGTTTTGCCCGATACAGGCATTTGCATGTCTGATTTCATAAAATTTGGAATGGAAGATGCGGTTAGTTTTGTAGCCTCAGCCCGTTTTAAATCCATGTATCCTTTGGCTACCTGTGCGAAACCGAGGTTGCATTTATCTGAAAACATCATTCTAAAAGTGCCGTTTGAAATTTTCAAACGGCACTTTTGTTTTCTTAAACATCAGGGAATGCGATACACCGGATAACGCAGGTGGTCGGGCTCGTAGTAGGGCGAAAGCTGATACACCAGTTGCAGTTGTGCCCTTGCATTGCGGGCAAAAGCAGTGTCGGTTTTGCGGCGTTCATCCAGTTGCTGCTGTACCGCAGGGTTTTGTTTCAGAAAAGCTGCGGCCGTTTCTTCAAACACGTAGCCGCTGAAACCTTCTTTTTGGCCCAATATGGCATCAAAAAAGTTCCATACAAAATAGCTGTCTTCGGCCCGGGGTTCCAAAACTTCCATCAAAAAACGATTGCCCGGTTGGTTCATGGGTATCAACCAGTCGCCCTTGCGAAAGCGCATTTGTTGTACCTGCTTTTCCACTTCCACATCGCTATGCGGGTAGTGGCCTTCGTAAGGCCGGTTTGCGGTTTTGTAGTTGCTGATGCGGTACACTTCAACGGTAATGGTGGTATCGGTACGCAGCGGCGCCATTTGAATTTGGTTGGCTTGTAACAAGGCCACCACTTTCCACCAGCCCTGTGGTAGTAGGTAAGCCGTGGGCTTGTTCACAAATTCCGTTGGGGTGTAATAATTGTAAAAACGGATTTGTTTTTCAAAGGGCTGTTCCCGATCGTAATAAAGGCGGGGCAGGCCACTAACGGCGCTGGTTTTGGTGGTAGCCGTATAACCCTTAAAGGTAATTTCTTGATAGCGGTCGCGGTCGAGCTTGTAACGCAGGGGTAGTTGCGTCATGTGCAGTGTTTCTTCAATTTGCTTGCGGCGTACTTGTTTAATAGCCGCTGCTTCTTTTGCTGCAAATACAATCATTGCTTGCATCAGCCGGTAGGTGGCATCTACCCGCTGCGGGTAGGGTTTGAGCATGTGCGTTTCGGGCACAAATGCAAAGCAATGCCACAGAGAAGCATAACCGCTGCTGTAACGCGGACTGTCCCAGTAGGCGCTCCAGCCCGTTTCGGGCCGTTCGCTGAAGTTGTTTACATAGGGCAACAGGTCGTAACCTTTTTGTTGCATCAGCCGGTACAGGGCAGGTTCCATAACCTGGTGCAGGTAGGTGCCCATGGGCCCGCCCAGTTTGTTGTGCTGGCTGCTCAGCAGGGTCATTACATGCTGGTAATCGGCACCGTTGCTTACATGGTTGTCCATGAAAATATCGGGCTGCACATAATGAAAAATGCGGGCAAAGCTGATGGATTCTTTAGCATCGGCTTTTATGAAATCGCGATTCAAATCGAGGTTTTGCGAATTGCCGCGGAAGCCTTTTTCGGCAGGCCCGTTCTGATCTACCCGGTAATAGGGGCTGCGGTTTAAGCTGCCGCCGATGTTGTACACCGGAATGATGGCCAGCGCCACATTGTTGGGCAGTTGCAGTTTGCCGGCCACAATGTCTTTCACCAGCAAAATGCTGGCATCAATGCCATCGGGTTCGCCGGGATGAATTCCATTGTTAATGAGGATAACAACTTTATTTTGTTGCCGCCAGGTATTAGGATTGGTTGTGCCATCGTTGCTCACCAACGCCAGGTGCAGCGGATAGCCGGCATCGGTAGGTCCCATGGTTTGCAGCAGCACTTTGGATGAGGCTTTGTCTAACTGTTGCCAGGCTTTTATGGCTTCGTGATAGGTAACGGTTTCGGTACCTTTCGATTGTTCGTAACGGGTAACCGGTAATTGTGCCCATGATATTACATGCGTGAGCAAAAAACTCAACAAGAGGGCGTAGTGCTTTCGTACTGTCATGCGTTAAAATTAACGCATCGGGCGAAGCGAAATACAGCAATGGGATCAGCGGCGGTTATTGCACTACCACTTTTTGCGTAACGATGCTTTTTGAAGTGATTACCTGAAGCAGGTAAACCCCGGCCGACAGTGCAGCGCTGTTGATATTAAATTGTTGCCGGCCAGCGGCTACCACGTGGCGTTGTACCACTGTACCATTCAGTTGCATCAATTGCAGGGTTACCACCCCGGTGGTTCCTTGCGGAAACTGTATTTGCAATGCCTGGCCGGCCGGTAAGGGATTCGGGTAAACCGACATGCCTGCCACGGGTTGGTTGTTGCGTACCGAAGTGGGAGTGAGCAATCCGGTACATTTCCATATTTCATACACCCAGTCGGGGTTGTCAATAAACGGATTGCGATTGCCCTGTCGCACAAAAATCGAATCGTTGCGGTTGCGTTCTTTTTGGCTTACCGGGTCTTGCACATGCCACTTGTACAGCAAGCGCAGGTGCCAGGGGTCGAATACCTGATACGACGTGCCGTTCAGTACTTCATCGGCATTGCTGTTGGTGCGCCAGCCAGCAATTTGCGATTCGTACCGCACGGCCATGTACAACTGTGCCCGGGCCAGGTCGCCTTTGTATTCGTTTATGGGTTCAAAAACACGGCCGGTATATCCGGGAAAATTGCTGGTGCCCACTTTGCTTCCGTTAAGCGAAACCCGGCTTGCCGTACCCACTTCGCCCAGGGGGTCGTTGCCGCGGCTGTTGTTCACAAAGCCGTCGGTAGGGAAAATATGGTGCATGTCGGAGTACATGGGCAATACCGAACCTCCAAACCAGCTTTGTGGAAAAGAATGTTCGCGGTTGTAACAGTCGCCTTCCTTGCTGTAGTTACCGCATTG
This sequence comes from Lacibacter sp., assembly GCA_046297415.1. Lineage (GTDB taxonomy): Bacteria > Bacteroidota > Bacteroidia > Chitinophagales > Chitinophagaceae > Lacibacter. The sequence continues at coordinate 648,926 of JBKBIL010000001.1, read as the reverse complement.
GTTCACAAAAAACGTAAACGTATAGGGTTCGGGTCCGTTGGGGTTATCGCTGTACATATCCCACACAATGTCGGCCGTATTCTGATCGTTGCGGCGCCGGTCGGTGCGGTAAAATTCGGTCCACAAATCATTGTAGGCCAGCGTGGTGGTATTGCTTGAAATAATCTGAAACAAGGCAGTTTTCAGCTCGGCACAACTGAGGCCGGCTGCCGATTGGTAATAATTGGCCGGCAGATTGCTGTTGGTGGTATTGGACTGCGACCATGCAGCCGATGCCGCTGCAACAAAGAGAATGAGCCAGACAAAATAACGCAGAAAGATGCGGGGCATAAACAGTAGTTCGGATCAAAAATAAAAAACCCACCTCATACGGGGTGGGTTGTTTACAATAGCTTCATATAATCATCCGGCAACGGCCAAACTGTTAACACGCTTGGCAAGTTTGCTTTTGAGATTAGCGGCTTTATTTTTATGGATAACACCGCGCTTGGCCAACTTGTCAATCATGGAGGCCACAACGCTTAACTTCTTTCCGGCTTCTGCTGCGTCGGTGATTGCTTTCAAATCGCGGATGGCGTTACGGGTGGTTTTGCCGTAGTAACGGTTGCGTTCACGGCGCTTTGCACTTTGACGAACATCCTTTTTGGTAGCCTTATGGTTTGCCATGTTTTAAAATTTCGGACGGCAAAGGTAGGGTATTTTTCGAAACCAAAAACTATCTGAAACGAATTTTTCGTTCAATTTACCGGATACTGCCGGTTTTTGAGGGCCATTACACGCCGGAATGAGGCATCAATCCGCTCCGGCGCAATTTTTCCCGATAGCACCAGCTGTTTCATCAAGCGGTGTATGTTATCGGGCGCATAATCTTTTACGCCTGGAATGTTGTTGCTGAACATCAGCACATCCACACCGGCATCCAGCGCCAGATAAATGGCATCTTCCAGTTTGTATTGTTCGCTGATGGCTTTCATTTGCATGTCGTCGCTAAAAATTACGCCGGTAAAACCCAGGCTATCCCGCAGCAGGCCGGTCATAATTTTTTTGGATAGCGTAGCCGGCAGCAGGGTGGGGTCTAATTGTCCGTTTACGATATGCGCCGTCATAATGGCGTCGGCTTTTCCCTGGGCAATCAACTGCCGATAGGGCAGCAGTTCTTCGGGCTTCCAGGTGCGGGTAACATCGGCCACACCCAGGTGCGAATCGGCCAGCGAGCTGCCATGCCCCGGAAAATGCTTCAATACCGTTTTAACGTTGTAGGCATGGTGGGCGTCCACCATCCAGGCGGCGTGGCGGGCTACCTCCTGCGGATCGGCCGAAAAGCAGCGCTCCCGGGCGCCCAGTACTGGACAGGTGGGACTGTGAATATCCAAAACAGGGGCATAATTCAGGTTAATGCCCAACTGCCGCAGGGTTGCCGCAATAACGCCTCCGTAAAACAGTGTACTGTCTTGCTGATTCATGGTACCCAGCCACAGTGCCGAAGGCATGTTGGGGAAGCCCAGTTCGGGGCGCAGGCGGTTAACCTTTCCGCCTTCCTGATCAATACTGATGAACAAGGGGATGGGGGCTGCCTGCTGAAATGTGGCAATGAGTTGTTGCAGGCTGTCGGCCGCGTTTTTTTTGGCAATGTTGCGGCCATAAATCAAAATGCTGCCCACTTTTCCCTGCTGTACAGCCTGATAAACGGGATTATCGGGCGTAACGCGGGTGCCGTAAAACCCGAAAATGATCAGTTGCCCGATTTTCAGATCCAGACTATCGGTTTCGCCGGTTGAAAGCGTCAATTTTTTTGCGCAATCGTTTGCGTAAATATGAGATGTTGCGGCAAACAGCGTTGCCAGCAGCAGCGGCCATTTTTTCATCATACGGTATTGAGAGCCGAAAGTACAAAACAAGGTTGCACCTGCTTTCAAAAACTTTGATAAAAAATGCGGCGCACCTGTTTGCGCCTGAACATCGTTTGTGAAAACGCCCGATATTTGCTGCACTTTTTCCGGAGCCAGTAATTACCGCATACAAATGAAAGATTTCCAATACATCACGGCCTCGCATCCGCAGTACATTGAAAGCCTGTATCGCGATTTTACCAACAATCCCGAATCGGTGGATCCCGATTTGCGGAAGTTTTTTGAAGGGTTCGATTTTGCCGTAAGCAACGGTGCGGCCGTAAACGGGTCGGCAACGGTTGCCGGCAGCGGTGTTGACTGGCAAAAGGAAATAGGAGTGTACCGCCTGATTCTCGGCTATCGCAACAAAGGGCATCTGCTGGCCAAAACCAATCCCATCCGGCCCCGTAAAGACCGCGGTGCCAACCTGCACCTTTCTTTCTTTGGCTTGTCCGAAAGCGACCTGGAAACCACTTTTTATGCGGGCAACCTCATAGGCCTGGGTACCACCACCCTGCGCAACATTCTGGCGCATTTGCAGCGCTCGTACACCGGCAGCGTGGGTATTGAGTTTAAATACATTTCCAACCAGGAAAAAGTGGATTTTCTGACCCGTGCCATGGAGCAGGAATTTCACGAGCCATTACCCCTCGAAAAGCGCCGTCGCATTCTGGAAAAACTCAACCAGGGGGTCATCTTCGAAAAGTTTTTGCATACCAAATACATCGGCCAAAAGCGGTTTTCGCTGGAAGGCGGCGAAACTACCATTGCCGCACTCGATGCCATCATCAATACCGCTGCCAATCACAATGTAAAAGAAGTAGCCATTGGTATGGCACATCGGGGCCGTTTGAACGTGCTGGCCAACATCATGGGCAAAACCTATGAGCAAATTTTCAGCGAGTTTGAAGGAACCGCCAAAATGGACCAAACCATGGGCAGCGGCGATGTGAAGTACCACATGGGTTATGGCAGCGAAGTAATTACGCCCGAAGGGAAAGATATTTACCTGAAATTATTACCCAACCCTTCACACCTGGAGGCGGTGGACCCCGTAGTGGTGGGATTTGCCCGTGCCAAAGCCGATGCCATTTATAACAGTGAGTTTGATAAGATTCTTCCCATACTTATTCACGGCGATGCCTCCATTGCGGGACAGGGCATTGTGTATGAAGTGCTGCAAATGAGCCAGCTCGACGGCTACTACACCGGCGGTACCATTCATTTTGTCATCAACAACCAAATTGGTTTTACTACCGACTTTGTAGACAGTCGCAGCGCCGATTACTGTACATCGCTGGCCGCCATGGTACAGGCGCCGGTACTGCATGTGAATGGCGATGATGCCGAGGCCGTGGTTAAATGTGTGGAAATTGCTACCCGCTACCGCCAGCGCTTTAACAGCGATGTATTTATTGATATGGTATGCTACCGCAGGCACGGCCACAACGAAGGCGATGACCCCAAGTTTACCCAGCCGCAGCTGTACGCATTAATCGATAAGCATCCCAACCCCCGCGAAGTATATACCAATTACCTGCTGCAGAATGGCGAGCCGGAGGCCCAATCGCTGGCGATGGAAATGGAGAAAAAGTTTTGGGCCGATTTGCAGGAACGCCTGGATGAGGTAAAGCAAAACCCGCTGCCGTACCATTACCAGCAGCCCGAATTGGCCTGGAAAAGCCTGCGGCGGGCTACCGAAGCCGATTTTGCCCACTCGCCGGTAACGGCCGTTTCGGAAACCGATTTTGATACCGTGTTTACCGCGCTGATGCAGTGGCCGGCCGATTTTAAGCCCCTGCGAAAAGTGGAGAAAATTTTACAGGAAAAACTCAAACTGTACCGCGAAGAGGGAAAAATTGACTGGGCTACCGGCGAATTGCTGGCCTACGGCACCCTGATGCTGGAAGGAAAAGATGTACGCATCAGCGGACAGGACGTGCAGCGGGGTACTTTTTCGCACCGCCATGCCGTGTTACGCGATGAGGTAACGGCCCAGCCTTACAGCCGCCTGAGCAATATACCCGGCGCCGGCGGCAAGTTTCGCATATACAATTCGCTGCTCAGCGAATACGGAGTTTTGGGCTTTGAGTACGGCTACGCCCTGGCAAACCCCAACGCGCTGGTAATTTGGGAGGCACAGTTTGGCGACTTCTGCAACGGTGCCCAAACCATGATTGACCAGTTTATTTCGGCCGGCGAGCAAAAGTGGAACCGGATGAACGGGGTGGTGTTGCTGTTGCCGCATGGGTACGAAGGGCAGGGGCCCGAACACAGCAGCGCCCGCATCGAGCGCTTTTTGCAACTTTCGGCCGAGCTGAATATGGTGGTAACCAACATTACCACGGCCGCTAACTTTTTCCACGCCCTGCGCCGGCAGCTGGCATGGCCCTTCCGCAAACCGCTCATCAACTTCTCGCCCAAGGCCAATTTGCGGCATCCGGGTTCGTTTTCGCCCAAAGAGGCGTTTCTTACCGGCGGTTTTCAGGAGGTGCTCGACGATCCGGCACAGCCGCAGCCTGCCGACGTGAAGAAAGTGTTTTTGTGCAGTGGCAAAATGTACTTCGACCTGGCCGAGCGCCGGCAAAAAGACAACCGCACCGATGTGGCCATTGTGCGGCTGGAGCAACTGTATCCCTTGCCGGTTGCCCAGCTCGAAGCCCTGTACCAGAAATACAACAAGGCCGTATGGTTTTGGGTGCAGGAAGAGCCGCTGAACATGGGTGCTGCCGCTTACCTGAAAATGAATTTAAAAAGCTTTGAGCCGGGTATCATTGCCCGAAAGGCCTCGGCCTCAACCGCCACCGGCTATAACAAAGTGCACCTGCAAGAGCAGCAAGAGTTGATTGATACGGCATTTACCATTTAATTTGCAAACCGTTTTCGAAGCGAATAACCTGAAATTCTTATGATTGATATCAAAGTTCCGCCCGTAGGCGAATCTATCAGTGAAGTAACTCTTTTAAAATGGACCAAGGCCGATGGTGCCTGGGTGGAACGCGACGAAGTAATTGCCGAACTCGAAAGCGAGAAAGCCACATTTGAAATCAATGCCGAAAAAGCCGGCGTGTTGAAACACGGCGCTGCCGAAGGCGATACCCTCCAAATTGGCGATGTGGTAGCCCATATTGATGAAACGGCTTCCCGGCCCGAAGATGCAGCCGCTGCCGCGGCACCGGCACCTGCTGCCGCGGCTCCGGCACCGGTGGCTGCACCCGCAGCGGCCGGCGCGGCTCCGGTTACGGCAGTACCCAACGAAATAAAAGCCACTCCGGTTGCAGCAGCCATTATTGCCGATAAAAAAGTAGATCCCGCCCAAATAAAGCCCAGCGGAGCCGGCGGAAAAATTCGCAAGGAGGATGTGCTGCAGGCGCTGGCCAACCCCGGAAAAATCAGCTTCAACGGCGCTCCGCTCCACAGCCGCAACGTGCGCCGCGAACGCATGAGCAACCTGCGGAAAACCATCAGCCGCCGACTGGTGGAAAGCAAAAACACCACGGCCATGCTCACCACGTTTAACGAAGTGGATATGAGCCGCATCATGGAAATCCGCGCCAGGTATAAAGACAAGTTTAAAGAGCAGCATGGCGTAAACCTGGGCTTCATGAGCTTTTTTGCCAAGGCCTGCGCCATTGCCCTGAGTGAGTGGCCCGCCGTTAACGCCTACATTGATGGCGATGAAATTGTGTACCACGAATATGCCGATATTTCGATTGCCGTTTCTACCCCTCGCGGCTTAACGGTGCCGGTTATACGCAATGTGGAAAGCCTCAGCATGGCCGAAGTGGAAAAGGCGGTAGTAACCCTGGCCGCAAAGGCCCGCGATAACAAGTTAACCATGGAAGAGCTCACCGGTGGTACCTTTACCATAACCAACGGTGGGGTGTTTGGGTCGTTGATGAGTACTCCCATCATCAACCTGCCCCAAAGCGCCATATTGGGCATGCACAAAATTCAGGAGCGGCCCATGGCCATCAACGGCCAGGTGGTAATACGTCCCATGATGTACGTTGCATTAAGTTATGACCATCGCATTATAGACGGCAGGGAAAGCGTGAGCTTTTTGGTACGGGTAAAAGAACTGCTCGAAAATCCCGAACTGTTGCTCTTTGGCAAAGACCCTGTTCAAACTTTGTTAGAAGTGTAAAAACACCTTGTAGCTTCTAACGATTCCTTGCAAGGCGCTTCCGGACACGGAAGCGCTTTTTCATTTGTACCCACTATACAAGTGCCGGTAAAGCTTTTTCTTTGTATTGCATGCGTTTTTACCCCTCTCACCTGCAAACCGCCGTGCACTTGCTGCAGCAGTATTCCTGCAACGAGCCGTTTGCGGCGTTTCTGAAAAAATATTTTTCGGCGCACAGGCAGCTGGGCAGTCGCGACCGTCGTACCATCACCTCTTACTGCTATGCCGCTTTTCGCCTGGGCCCTGCCGGAAAAGCATTGCCGCCGGAGGATCGCATTTGTGCGGGGCTGCTGCTCACCGCCTCGCAGCCGCAACCGCTGCTGGAGGCCTTGCGCCCGCAGTTCAACGCCGCCGTGGGCTTGCCGGTAGCCGAAAAACTGAAGCTGCTGGGGTGGGAAGGCAGGCCGCTGCACGATTTTTTCCCGGGAGCCCACCAACTGAGTGCCGGCGTGGAAGCGGAGGCGTTTGTGCACAGCCATTGGCAGCAACCGCATTTGTACCTGCGCATACGGCCGGGGCATGCTTCCATGGTGCATGCCCAGCTGCAACGGGCCGGCATACCGTATGAAACTTTATCTGCAACAATAGTGGCGCTGCCCAACGGCACCGATGTGAGCCGCATCCTGCAAACCGACCGGCATGTGGTGGTGCAGGATTGGAGTTCGCAGCAAACCGGCCGGCTGCTGCAAACAGCAGTGCAGCTGTTGCAGCCAACCAATGCGGTAGTGCTGTGGGATTGCTGTGCCGCCAGCGGGGGAAAATCGCTGCTAGCTGCCGATTTGCTGCAACAGGTACAGTTGCATGTTTCCGACGTGCGGGAATCAATTCTGCACAACCTGCGGCGCCGCTTTGAAACGGCCGGCATTACCCGCTATCGGCTTTTTGTGGCCGATTTAACACGCCCCCCACAGGGCAACCCCTCCCTTCCGCAAGGGGTTGACCTGCTCTGGGCCGATGTGCCCTGCACCGGTTCGGGCACATGGGGCCGCACGCCCGAGCAGTTGCTATGCCACCGGCCCGGCGATGAACAGCGCTATGTAACGCTGCAGCGTTCTATTCTAAACAATGTTGTTTCCGCTTTACGCAATGGTGGCATTTTGTTGTACACCACCTGCTCGGCCTACCGTTGCGAAAACGAGGAACAAACCCAATGGCTGCAACAACAACACGGGTTGCAGTTGCTGGAGCAGCAGGTACTGCCCGGTTACCGCCACCGGGCCGATACCATGTTTGCCGCCCTGCTGTGTAAGTACTGATGCAGTTGCGGAAAAAACCCATAAAAAACGGCTGCAATCCTTTACCCGTAAGGTTTTTGCATTATCTTTGCACCCCCGAAAAAAACAAACGGGATTATTTTATGTCTGAAAATCAAATTGTTAACGAAAACGCTGAACAACAGGAGCAGGTGCAGGCCCCCGTGGCTGAAACTGCTACAGCGTCAACAAATGAACCTGTTGCCCCCGTGCAAACAGCACACGATGATTTTGACTGGTCGGTTGACAAGCGTAATGTGGCCATTTACAGCGATGAAGAGCGTGCCCGTTACGATGCCGTGTACGACAGCACCTTCCGCCAGGTAAACGACGGCGAAATGGTAAAGGGTCAGGTAGTTGCCCTCACCAAAACCGATGCCGTAATCAACATTGGATTTAAGAGCGATGGACTGGTTTCTTTAAACGAATTCCGCGATATGCCCGGCCTTAAAGTGGGCGATGAAGTGGAAGTAATGGTAGTGGAGAAAGAGGACCGGGAAGGCCACCTGCACCTCAGCCGCAAACTGGCCCGCATTACACGTGCCTGGGAGCGCATTGTTGAGGTACACAAATCGGGCGAAATTGTTACCGGTACCGTTACCAGCAAAACCAAGGGCGGCCTTATTGTGGACGTATTTGGTATGGAAACCTTCCTGCCCGGTTCGCAAATTGATGTGAAGCCTGTAACCGACTACGATCAGTTTGTAGGTAAAACCATGGAGTTCAAGGTGGTGAAGATTAACGAAAACATCAAGAACGCCGTGGTAAGCCACAAAGCCCTGATTGAGAGCGATATTGAACAGCAGCGCGCTGCCATTATGAGCAAGCTCGAAAAAGGCCAGGTGCTGGAAGGTACCATCAAAAACATCACCGACTTTGGCGCCTTCCTCGACCTGGGTGGTGTAGATGGCCTGCTGTACATTACCGATATCAGCTGGGGCCGCATTAACCATCCCAGCGAAGTGTTGAAGCTGGATCAGAAACTGAATGTGGTGGTATTGGATTTTGATGACGAGAAGAAGCGCATCAGCCTGGGTCTGAAGCAACTGACGCCGCATCCCTGGGATACCCTGCCCGAAAACATTGTGGAAGGAGCCGTTGTAAAAGGCAAAGTGGTGAACATAGAAGATTACGGTGCCTTCCTCGAAATACTGCCCGGTGTAGAAGGCCTGGTACACGTAAGCGAAATCAGCTGGGCCAATACACCCATCAATGCCAAGGAATTCTTCAAGATGGGCGACGAGCATGAGGCGAAGATTGTAACGCTCGATAAGGAAGCCCGTAAGATGAGCCTCTCCATCAAACAGCTTACCCAGGATCCCTGGAATACTATCGAAGAAAAATATCCGGTTGAAAGCAAGCACAGCGGGCTGGTGAAAAACATCACCCCCTACGGCGTTTTTGTTGAACTGGAACCCGGCATTGGCGGCATGATTCACATCAGCGACCTGAGCTGGACCAAGCGCTTCAACCATCCCAGTGAATACACCAAGGTTGGCCAGCGCATTGATACCATCATCCTGAGCATTGATAAAGAAAACCGCAAACTGCAACTGGGCCACAAGCAACTGGAGGAAGATCCCTGGAATGCCCTGGAAGATACCTTTGCCATTGGTACCGTACATGAAGGTACCGTACTGCGTAAAGACGACAAGGGCGCCATTGTACAGTTGCCGTACGGTATTGAAGCCTTTGCTCCCAACCGCCACCTCAATAAAGAAGATGGCAAGCAGGTACAGGCCGACGAAACCGCTCCCTTTATGGTGATTGAATTTGACCGTAACGAGAAGCGTGTTGTGGTAAGCCACACCCGCATTTGGGAACAGGCTGCTGCCGATGAAAAGGAAGCTGCTGCCAAAGAAAAGAAAGCCGAAGCGGCTCGTACCAAAAAAGCCGTAAAGGACGTGCAGAGCAAAGTGGAAAAGGCAACCCTGGGCGACCTGGGTGTGCTGGCCGATCTGAAGAAGAAACTCGACAGCGAGGCGAAGGAAGAAGGCACTGCCAATCAATAATGCACAATCAAGGCGTCACTATCAACCCATTGCAACTGCAATGGGTTTTTTTATGCATCGGGCAATTTCATTACAGCAAATGCGCCGTTTTGCGTTACCTTTAAAACGTAATTATGCGCTATTTTTTGGTTGGCTTTATGGGTAGCGGAAAAACACACTGGGCCCGACAGTGGAGTGCCGCTTTTGGTTTGAAGTGGTACGACCTGGATGAAGAAATTGAAAAGCGGGAAAAGCAAACCATCAGCCAACTCTTTCAAACCCTGGGCGAAGAGGGTTTTCGGAAAAAAGAACACGAGGCCTTGTGTACCCTGTTGCACCTCGATGATTTTATCATGAGCTGTGGCGGCGGCACCCCCTGCTTTTACGACAACATGCAACGCATGAATCGGGCCGGCGTTACCATTTACCTGCAGGCATCGCCGGCCGAGCTGGCCCAACGCCTGAAGCTGGAAAAAGAAGCCCGGCCATTGATACGCGATGTTGCCGATGAGGTGCTGGAATCCTTTATCGCTGCCAAGCTGAACGAACGGCATGCCTGTTACGCACAGGCCATGTATCACTTCCAAACCCGCTTATTGAAAAACGAAAATTTTGAAAAGATACACCGACGTTATGCCAAATAACAACTGGATTAGCCTGGGCGCCCTTCTTGCCGGCCTTGCGGTGGCCACCGGAGCTTTTGGTGCGCATGCCTTGCAACCGCTGTTGCCCGAAAAAGCGTTGAAAACATGGGAAACAGCGGTGCATTACCACATGTTTCATGCCCTTGGTTTACTGGTATGCGGTATAGTATTGCAAAGCCGGCCTCAAAAAACCATCGTGCTGGCAGGCCGCTTTTTGCTGCTGGGGTTGCTATTGTTCTCGGGCTCGTTGTATGCCATGGTGTTGTTGCAGGCAGGCGGTGCTGCATCGTACCGTTGGTTGGGTGCCATAACGCCGCTGGGAGGCGTTAGTTTTATGATAGGCTGGGCGTTGCTGGCATGGTCGTTTCGTCGGCCACGGTAAAGGGTACATGAAAATAAATTGTTGTGCCCGCTGCGCCGGTTTGCAGGGTAAAACTGCCGCCAAGCGATTCGATACGCCGCCGCATGTTACTAAGCCCGTTGCTGTAGCGGTTTTGCTTTTCCGGGTCAAAGCCCGTACCGTTATCCCGTATGCAAATGGTGAGTCCGTTATCCAACACTACTTCCACTTCAACCCGTGTTGCTTTCGCATGTTTGGCCACGTTATTAAGACTTTCTTTAATTACCAGAAATAAGTTGCGGCGTATTTGGCCCGTTAAAGTGTGGTTGGGTATTGTGTCGGGAGCTTGCAAATGGCAATGCAATTGTACCGCTTCGCAAAATTCGGCCATATAAGACCGAATGTACGCGATAAAACTATCCAGAGTGTCGTGCCCGGGGTTCATACTCCATATGATAGCGTTCATTTTGGCCATCAGGTCGTTTGCGTTTGCTGAAATTTTTCGGATTTCTTCCTGCGGTTGATTTTGTGCTTTTTGCAATGCAATTTCACTCAGCAGCCGGATGGCGGTTACGCCACTTCCCAGCTCATCGTGCATATCGGCCGAAATGCGGGCACGTTCTTCCTGCTGCGCCCGTAAAACAGCCAGTTCTTTTTCGTATTCCTGCCGTTCTTTTTCCTGGTGCAAGGTTTCCTGCATCACCACTCGCTCAATCAATTCTTTTCTGTTTTTGTAAGCAAGACCGGCCAGGAAAAATGCCATCTCCATTAAAATGCCTATTTCAAAGTAAAACAATGAAAGGCGGAACAGCGGATGAATTTGTTCTAATGTTGAGTAGGGCTGCAGAATCAGATATTGCGAAATACCTCCCATAATCAAATTGGCCATGTTGCCTGCAACCAAAAACTTAAACAGCTTGTTTTGTTGCAACATGCCAATGATCACGTAATTGATGCCCACAAACAACATAAAGTACTTGCTGAAATTTTCAAGTGCATTGAGCCACTTATAGGAGCCACCTAAAAAATATATAAAACTGTAGGTTGTAATAAATGTTGCAACGATTAACTCGGCGCCCTTCAGTATTTTATGCAGTATGGGGTGGTTTTGGCGGGTATCGAGAAAGTGCCGGGTAAACCGGAAATAAAAAAGATAGCCGCCTAACAACAATACATAATCAAAAAATTCTTCATTAAAGTAGTTAAACGGCAGCGAAAGCTTAAAATACAGCGCTTTCAAAAACAGCATCAGGGTAAGCATAGCAACGTACAGCGCATAATGAAGGAACTCGATTTTTCGATTTTGCAAGTAAGTTGCCAGCGAAAACAGCAGCATCAAAAATAAAGCGCCGCAAATAAGGTAGGTAATGTAGTTGAGCAAGTACCAGTTGCTATTGGCGTATAAGATGTGATGTTCTAAAAAGTTTTCATGAATCAGGTAGGGGCGTATTTGAATAATGTTTGTTTTCGCAAAACGGCATTTTGCCAGTATTTCCAGTTGGGTGTTTGGGGTAATTTGAAACAGCCGGTATGCCTGTTCATTATTGGCCGGTATGCGGCTCGGAAGGGGTAGCCATTGTTGCGCAACCGTATCGCGAAAATATAATTCGGTGTTTCGTGCCAGCGTACCGGCGGTAAAGTAAAATTGAAGAGCCTCGTTGGATGTGTTGTTTAAACGAAATGCTATCCACAGGCAGCCGTCAATAACATCCTTTTTCGGAATGCGCACATACTTTTCGTCAATAAAGTGCTGCATGTTTTCGGGAGATACATCCTGCAGCTTTAATTTTTTTTGGGAATCATTCAGGTAATGTGCATACCTGAAAAGCGGTACGCTTGTACGAATGGTGTCGGCTAGCAAAGGCAAAACAGAAACACTATCGTGTGCCCATACGCGGATGTTCAGCAACAGGATACAACCCAACAAAAAAGAACGCATTGCACCGAAATTCAAGCTACAATTTACTGGATTTGTACTTAATTGCAGCTGCACATCAAAAGCCGTTGCTTTCTTTATCTTTGTTTGCATGGCCCGAACGAAGAAAACCACCCGAAAAAAATCTGTCCGGGAAGATTGGCAGCAGGATGGAGCAGAACCTATCCGCGTAGGGGAATTGGTAAAAGACGAGCGCACGCATAAAATTTCCGGCACGTTGTTTCTGCTACTTGCTTTCTTTCTTTTTGTAGCCTTCACTTCCTATCTCTTTACCTGGCAGGAGGATCAGGATAAAGTGTTACGTCCGGCCAGCGAATTTTTGCTATCCGACACCGAACCCGTTGAAAATTTACTGGGGCGCTTAGGCGCATGGGTGGCGCATGTTCTTTTTTACGAATCGTTTGGCGTGGCGGCCTATTTATTTTGCTCCTTGTTTTTTGTAATCGGCATGAACCTGCTTTTTGGTTCTCGCATGTTTTCGGTTACGCGTAACCTGCGCTATGTACTGGTGGGTTTGCTGTTGTTGCCCGTATTCTTTTCCTTTTTTTTGCAGCAATATGCGTTTCCCTGGGGCGGAGCTTTGGGCAACTACATTGCCCACTGGCTAAATGGTTTTATAGGAAAAACCGGTACGGCGGTGCTGTTGCTGGTGGCTTTTGTGAGTTACATTATCTGGCGGTTTAATCCCACCTTTCGGTATTCAAAGCGCACCACGCCGGAAACCCCGGTTGTCGATACTGAATTACAGGGGCTTGCTGCCGAAGCTGCTGCAATAAAAGCCGATGTGCAAACCCGGCCGGAGCCAGCCACGCAACTAGGTAATCGGCTCGACGGTCAGGCTCCGCCGGTATTGGAAATTCGCAATCCCGAACCCGAACCCAACCCGCTGCATCAATTTGAACTAAAAGAAGTTGACGAACCTCCGGTAGTACCCTCGGCGGTTATTGTTCCTCCTGCTGTTACTCTTACCAATGATGCAGATGCAGCTGTTGCCTCCGCACCCGTTGCGCCACGCCCGGCACCCAAAGAAGCACCGGCCGAACCTTTGGAACTTGAAATTAAAAATACCACTGCAGCAGAAGCGGAACCGCGGCAAACGGACCAAGCGGCGCAACATGTAGAAAACCTGCCGCCTTACGATCCGTTTCTGGATTTGAAAGATTATAAGTTTCCCACACTCAACCTGCTGGAAAACCACGGCAGCGAAAAAATTGTGCAGGATGCCGGTGAACTGGAAAACTATAAAAACCAAATCATCAGCACACTGCGCAACTACGACATTGAAATTCAGAAAATATCGGCAACTGTAGGGCCCACGGTAACCCTTTACGAAATCGTACCGGCAGCCGGGGTGCGCATTTCCCGCATTAAAAATCTGGAAGATGATATTGCGCTCAGTCTGGCCGCGTTGGGCATTCGTATTATTGCACCCATACCCGGTAAGGGAACCATTGGCATTGAAGTGCCCAATGTTAAGAAGAGCGTTGTAAGCATGAAAACCCTGCTGGCAAGCGAAAAATTTCAGCACAACCATTTTGCGTTGCCGATAGCGCTGGGCAAGCGTATTGATAATGAAAACTTCATAGTTGACCTGGCCAGCATGCCCCACCTGTTGATGGCGGGCGCCACCGGCCAGGGGAAGTCGGTTGGCTTAAATGCTATATTGGTATCGTTACTGTACAAAAAGCATCCCTCACAATTAAAGCTGGTATTGGTTGACCCCAAAAAGGTTGAACTGAGTTTGTACCGCCACATTGAAAAACATTTTCTGGCCAAACTGCCCGGCGAAGAAGAAGCCATCATTACCGATACCAAAAAGGTGATTAACACCCTCAATGCCCTGTGCATTGAAATGGACAACCGTTACGACCTGCTGAAAGAAGCCGGTTGCCGCAACATTCGGGAGTACAACGAAAAGTTTGTGGCCCGTAAGCTCAACCCGCAAAAAGGCCATCAGTACCTGCCGTTTATTGTCCTGGTGATTGATGAGTTTGCCGACCTGATTATGACCGCCGGAAAAGAAGTGGAAATGCCCATAGCCCGGCTGGCGCAATTGGCCCGTGCGGTGGGCATCCATCTCATCATTGCCACACAACGCCCCTCGGTAAACATTATTACCGGTACCATAAAAGCCAACTTCCCGGCACGCATTGCCTTTAAAGTGTCTTCCAAGGTTGATAGCCGCACCATACTCGATACCGGCGGCGCTGAGCAACTCATTGGCAAAGGCGACATGCTCATCAGCTACAATGGCGAGCTTACCCGTTTGCAATGCGCTTTTGTAGATACGCCGGAAGTGGACGCGGTGGTAAACTTCATCAGCAGCCAACGCGGTTATCCGCAGGCGTTTTTGCTGCCCGAGTATATTGATGAAAAAGATTTGGAAGGAAAAGATGTGGACCTGGGCGACCGCGACCCGCTGTTTGAAGATGCTGCCCGCCTGATTGTTCAAAACCAGGTAGGCTCCACCTCGCTGTTGCAACGCCGGATGAAACTGGGATACAACCGTGCCGGCCGCCTTATGGATCAGCTCGAAGCTGCCGGCATTGTGGGCAGCAGCCAGGGTAGTAAGGCAAGGGAAGTGCTCATTAAAACCGAGGCCGAACTGGAGCAATTCCTCAGCGGCATGGGCCTGTAATAAGGGCAGTGCCGGGCAAGGAAGGCTTCCTGCAATCGTGAAGCCGCAGTTTGTATCTTTGCGGGCCATAAATTTTTGATGCGTCAGCAACGGTGCGCAGCAGGCTTTTAACAATCTTATTGCATACGCCAATTCAAATTGGCCGTCTGATGAACAAAACAATGCCGCAATCCGCAAAAAAGATGATCAAAAAACAAAACGGCAAAAACTAAAATCAAACATGAAAAAAATTCTTCTCCTTGCCAGCGCCTTGCTGATGGTAGGTGTTGTTTCGGCACAAAACAAGGCCATGGGCCAAAGCGATCCGGAAGCCAAAAAAATTCTGGATGCCGTTAGTGCAAAATTCAAAACCTTTAAAGGCGTTAAAGCAACGTTCACGTTTAGTAATGAAGACAACAAGGGTAAGGTGCTGGGCGTAAAAAAAGGCACCCTGCTCATGAAAGGCAATAAGTACCGGGTAACGCTGGTGGGCGGCCAGGATATTTTTTGTGACGGCGTAAACATTTGGACCTACGACCAGGCGGTTAATGAAGTAACCATTTCCAAATTTGATCCCGCTGCCAACACCATTACGCCGCAAAAGCTCTTTACCAATTTTTACGATAAAGACTTTTTGTACAAACTCAATGGCGAAAAAAAACTGGCCGGCAAAGTAGTACAGGAAATTGAATTAACGCCCTACGACAAATCGAAGCCGTTTTTTAAAGTATATCTGTTGGTTGATAAAGCAACCAAAACCATATACAGCACCAAGGTTATGGAAAAAAGCGGCAACAACTACATATACACCGTTGCAACACTCAACGGCAATGCACCGGTAACCGATAACATGTTTGTGTTTGACAAATCGAAATACCCCGGTGTGGAAGTGGTTGATTTGCGCTGATGCGGCTTTTGTGAAACCTGCATAAAAAAGAAACCCGGTAAAAGCCGGGCTTCTTTTTTTATCAGCAAAACGAATGAATTAAGCGTTTGCCATATCGGGTATGGCCTCTACCTTGTACGCGCCGGCATCCAGTTTCGCCTTGGTTTCCGAAAATGCCTGCAGCGTTTCTTCAATATCGGCATCGGTGTGCACGGCAGAGGGGATGAGGCGGTAAATGATATGCCCCTTGGGTATTACCGGGTACACCACAATGGAACAGAAGATATTGTAGTTTTCCCGCAGGTCCATCACCATGGCAGTAGCTTCTTCCACGCCGCCCTTCATGTACACCGGCGTAACCGGACTGTTGGTGTTGCCAATATCAAAACCGCGGGCTTTCAGGCCTTCCTGCAGCTTGCGGGCATTTTGCCAAAGTTTTTCCCGCAACTCCGGCATGGTGCGCAGCATTTCCAGCCGCTTGAGGTTGCCAATAACAATGGGCATGGGCAGGGTTTTGGCAAATATTTGCGAGCGAATGTTGTAACGGATGTAGTCAATAATGGTGCGGGGCCCGGCCAAAAATGCGCCAATGGAAGCCATGGATTTGGCAAACGTGCTGAAGTACAGGTCAATTTCATCCTGGCAGCCCTGTTCTTCGCCGGCACCGGCGCCGGTTTTACCCAGGGTGCCAAAGCCGTGCGCATCATCAACCAGCATGCGGAACTGGTATTTCTTTTTCAGTTCGGCAATTTCCTTGAGCTTGCCCTGGTCGCCGGCCATGCCAAACACACCCTCGGTAATAACCAAAATACCACCGCTGCCCTGCTTTTCAATGAGGGCGGTAGCGCGCTGCAATTGCTTTTCGCAATCGGCCACATCGTTGTGTTTAAATACATACCGATGGCCGGGGTGCAGGCGCAGGCCGTCAATAATGCAGGCGTGGCTTTCGGCATCATACACAATCACATCATGGCGGCCGCAAATGGCATCAATAGCGCTCATAATGCCCTGGTAGCCAAAGTTCATCAGTATGGCATCTTCCTTCTGCACAAATTCGGCCAGCTCCCGCTCCAGTTGCTCGTGCTGGTTGGAGTTGCCGCTCATCATACGGGCCCCCATGGGGTAGGCAAGGCCGTATTGTTGGGCTGCCTCCGCATCTACTTGTCGAATTTCGGGATGGTTGGCCAGGCCCAGGTAATTGTTCAAACTCCAGACAATTTTTTCTTTTCCGCGAAAAATCATGCGGCTGCCAATTTCACCTTCCAGTTTGGGAAAGGCAAAATAGCCGTGGGCACGCTCCCGGTGCTGGCCAATAGGGCCGTAATTTTTTACCAGTTTTTCAAAAATATCTGCCATAATGATTTGTGTTTTTTGGCTTAAAACAGGCGCAAAGGTAAGTAAAACAAGGGCTTGAAAGCCGTGTACGAAGTTGCTGTGAACATTTTGATAAATGGACGCCCGGGCCCAAGGCATGTGGTATCTTTACGCCCTCAAAAAAAAATTATGCGGCATTTTCTTCTTCTTCTTCTTCTTCTGCTTTTCAGCACGGTAACATTTGGGGCAACGGCTCAGCGTACCCCGCAACCGGCACAGACCGATGTAACCCGACCCAAACTGGTAGTTGGCATAATGGTGGACCAAATGCGGTGGGACTTTTTATACCGCTACCAGGCACGCTATGCGGCCAACGGTGGCATCCGGCGCCTTTTGCAGCAGGGTTTTAGCAACGAAAACGCGTTTATACCCTATGCCCCCACCGTTACTGCCTGCGGGCATACCACCGTGTACACGGGCACGGTACCCGCCATACACGGTATAACGGGTAATGCCTGGTGGGATTATGAAAAAAATCGGGCAGTTTATTGCAGTGAAGACAAAGAGGTGAAAACCGTAGGCAGCAACACCGCCGCCGGCGAAATGAGCCCCCGCAATATGTTTAGCACCTCCATTTGCGATGAGCTGAAGCTGGCTACCAATTTTCGCAGCAAGGTTATTGGCATTGCGCTGAAAGACCGCGGCGCCATTTTACCTGCCGGCCACAGTGCCGATGCCGCTTACTGGTACGATAACAAAACCGGCAACTGGGTTACCTCTACTTACTACATGCAGCAGTTGCCCGCATGGGTGCAGGCTTTCAACAATCGCAAGGAAGTTGATAAACTGTATGAGCAAAACTGGAACACGCTGTTTCCCATTAACTCGTACATACAAAGCAGCAAAGATGAGAACGATTTTGAAGGCAAACCCTTTGGCAGCGATCAAAAAGGCTTTCCGTACGATCTGAAACGGTTTGTCGGTAAAAACTACAGCGCCATCGCATCAACACCGCACGGCAACACGCTTACGTTTATGATGGCCAAAGAAGCGATTGTGAATGAACAGCTGGGGCGCGACAGCATTACCGATTTTCTGGCGGTAAGTTTTTCCAGCCCCGATTACATCGGCCACGCCTTCGGCCCCAACAGCATTGAAGTGGAAGATACGTACCTGCGCTTTGACAGGGAACTGGGCGCATTTTTCGACTTCCTCGATAAAACGGTTGGTGCCGGAAATTATGTTACGTTTCTTACGGCCGACCATGGCGTGGCGCACGTGCCGGGCTTTTTGAAAGAGCGCAAAATACCTGCCGGCGTGCTGGACGATAACAAACTGGTTGCCGACCTCAATGCCCTGCTCCAAAACAAGTTTGGGGTAAACAATTTGGTGCTGAGCGCTTACAATTATCAAATAAGTTTGAACCGTGCGGCAATAGATACCGCACATTTAGATAGGGATGCCATTGTGAAAGCAGTAATCGGCCACGTGCAAAAAATTGCAGGCGTTGACCGTGTGTTTGAAATAGACGAACTGATGGAACAACCCATGCCTGCCGAAGTAAAACAGCGGCTGGCCAATGGCTGGCACCCCAAACGCAGCGGCGATATACAGCTGGTGCTGGCGCCCGGCTGGATTGATGGCGGCGCTACCGGTACCACCCATGGCCTGTGGAACCCGTACGACAGCCATATTCCGCTGGTTTGGTACGGATGGGGCATTCGGCAGGGGCGCAGTACCACCGAAGTGTATATGACCGATATTGCACCCACGCTGGCAGCCCTGTTGCGCATTCAAATGCCCAATGGCAGCATCGGTAAAGTAATTCAGGGCATTTTTCGCTGATCGGCCTTTGCGAAGGCCGGTATTTCAGCCTCCTCGTCAGTTATGGGGCTGCCAGTCTGCATATTTAGCAGGTTACCGGCCGCTGGCACCATAGTTGCACAAATTTTGTTGACGTAAGCCCCCGAAGTTGGGGGCTTATCTGTCAAATTGACTAAAGCAGATGATTATGACGGAACCGAACTTGTTTTTACGTGCTTCAGAAGAGGATGTGGATTTCATGCCCATTATTCCCCTTAACGAATCGGATGTGGATGAAGAAATGGCGGAGTTTAAAACCGACATCCCCCTTTTACCGCTTCGCAACACCGTACTGTTTCCGGGGGTAGTGCTGCCCATAACCGTTGGACGCGACAAAAGCATTCAGGCGGTTAACGAAGCATACAAAGGCGATAAATTGGTTGGCGTACTGGCGCAAAAAGACAGCAATGTAGAAGACCCCACCGTACAAGACCTGGTACAAATTGGCACCATTGCCAAGGTTATCAAACTCATCAAAATGCCCGACGGGGGTACCACGGTCATCATTCAGGGTAAAAAGCGCTTCCGCTTAGAAACCATTACCGTGGAGGAACCCTACTTCCGCGGAAGGGTGCGGCTGCTGGGCGAAGAACCCATTCCGCAAAACCGGGATTTTGAAGCACTTGCCGGCTCCATTAAAGACCTGGCTACGCAAATCATCAACCTTTCGCCCAATATACCCAGCGAGGCGGCCATCATTCTCAAAAACATCGAAAACCCTGCCTTTCTCATCCATTTCGTAAGCAACAACCTCAACAGCGAACTGCGTGAAAAGCAGCAACTGCTCGAAACCCAAAACCTTACCGAACGGGCCGAGCTGCTGCTTACCTTGCTGCAACGAGAACTGCAGTTTGCCGAACTGAAGAACAAGGTTACCAATAAAACCCGAACCGAACTGGATAAGCAGCAGCGGGAGTATTTTCTGCAGCAGCAGATGAAAAGTATTAAAGAAGAGCTGGGGGGGGATGCCAACGACCTGGAAATTCAGGAGATGCGCAAAAAGGCCGAAACCAAAAAATGGTCGAAAGCCGCTGCCGAAATGTTTCAAAAAGGCATTGAAAAGCTGGAGCGCATGCATCCTTCCACTCCCGATTACTCGGTGGTGTACAATCATCTGGATTTGCTGCTCGATTTACCCTGGGGCGAATACACAACCGACCAGTACGACTTGAAGAAGGCTCGCAAAGTGCTGGACCACGATCACTACGGCATTGATAAAGTAAAGGAGCGCATTTTGGAATACCTTGCGGTGCTGAAGCTGAAGGGCGACATGAAAAGCCCTATCTTGTGCTTTTTGGGCCCTCCCGGCATTGGTAAAACCTCTTTGGGTAAAAGCATTGCCGCCGCTTTGGGGCGCAAGTATGTGCGCATCAGCCTGGGTGGCCTGCACGATGAAAGCGAAATACGTGGCCACCGCAAAACTTATATCGGCGCCATGCCCGGCCGTATTCTGCAATCGCTGCGCAAGGTGCAAAGCTCAAACCCGGTAATGATTTTGGATGAAATTGACAAAGTAGGCAACGATTTCCGCGGCGACCCCTCCAGCGCCTTATTGGAACTGCTGGATCCGGAGCAGAACCATACCTTTTACGATAATTATCTGGAATTGGAATATGACCTTTCGAAGGTGCTGTTTATTGCCACGGCCAACAACCTGGCAACCATTCAGCCTGCCTTGCGGGATCGGTTGGAAATCATAGACCTTTCGGGCTATGCCGTGGAAGAAAAAGTGGAAATAGCCCGCCGGCACCTGGTACCCAAGCAAAAGGCTGCCCATGGGCTCGAAAAAGTTCCCTTTAAAATCAGCGATGCCGTATTGCGTAAGGTAATTGAAGACTATACCCGCGAAAGCGGCGTACGGGAACTCGATCGCATGCTGGCCTCCATCATGCGTTCGCAGGCGAAAGAATATGCCCTGAAAAACAAGCTCAAGGCCACGCTTACCGGCAAAGATGTGGAGCGCATTTTGGGCAAGCCCCGTTACTCCAACGAAATTTATAAAACCGTACACATGCCCGGCGTGGCAGTGGGCCTGGCATGGACCTCGGTGGGCGGCGATATTCTTTTTATTGAAACCAGTTTGTCCGAAGGCAAAGGCGAACTCAAGCTCACCGGTAACCTGGGCAATGTAATGAAAGAAAGCGCCACAACCGCCCTGAGTTACCTGCAGGCAAATGCTCGCAAGGCGGGCATTGACCCTGCACAGTTTGCCACCAAAAATATTCACATACACGTGCCCGAGGGCGCCGTGCCAAAAGATGGGCCCAGCGCCGGCATCACCATGCTTACCGCTATTGCCAGTGCCTTTACCGGCCGCAAAGTGAAATCCTACTTGGCGATGACCGGCGAAATTACACTGCGGGGCGCTGTATTGCCGGTGGGCGGCATCAAAGAAAAGGTTTTGGCTGCCAAGCGGGCGGGTATCCGCGAAATTATTTTGTGCTGGCAAAACGAAAAAGATGTGCAGGAAATCAATTCCTCTTACGTAAAGGGTATCACGTTCCATTACGTTAAAACCATGCAGCAGGTTTTAGAACTTGCTTTGACCTGATTTTAAAACCACACGCTATATTTTCAAAATTTTATGTGTGCGGGTGAACCTTTTATGTGTGAACACGTTATTTTCACAACTAACGATGTTTTATTTCATGTTGGTTGTTTTAAGGGTTAAAGAAATCCCCCCATTTCTATGGGGGGAATTTTTTTGTGATTGCTTCCGTTGTTTCGCCGGATGTAAGTAACTTACACACCAGCCGTCCATGCTTCGTTTATTGTTGTTTATACTGCTATTGGCCTCAGTTCCTATGGTTTTACAGGCACAAACGCTTGGCGGACAAAACGCGTTTAACTTTTTACGCTTCCCGGCTTCGCCGCAGCAAGCGGCCTTGGGTGGCGTAAATGTATCACAACTGAACGATGACCTTGCATTAGCCTTTCACAACCCGGCACGCCTGAATGCCGCCGTACATTCGCATATGGTGGCCAATTTTAATTCCCTTTACAACGGCATCCGTAACTATCACTGGATGCAGGCGTACCGCCATCCGTATTTGAAAACCAATTTTGCAGCCGGCATTTACTTTTTTGATTATGGTACCATTACCGAAACCGATGCCATAGGCAATGTGTTTGGAACCTTGCGCCCTCGCGATTATGTGTTACAGCTTTCGGCCGGCCGCGAATACCTCGAAAAATGGCGCTATGGATTAACTATCAAATACCTGGCATCGAATTACGGTATTGCCCGCTCCAACGCTTTGGCCGCCGATGTGGGCGTAGTTTATACCGACAGTGCCCATCTGTTGCAAATAAGCATGGTGGCCAGTAACATGGGGGGCCAGTTACGCCGATACAGTACCCTGCCCGAAGAATTGCCATTTGACCTGGTGCTGGGTATCTCTAAGCGACTGGAAAAAGCGCCCATTCAGTTTTCGGTAACCGCTCATCATTTGCACCGCTTTGATATTTTGTACAACGATACGGTTTTCAATAACGATTTGGGTGGCATAATCCGTAACAACAGCGCCAAAGGCTTTACGTTTGAGAAATTGCTTCAGCATTTTGTATTTGCAACACAGCTATTCATTGGTGAGCGTGTGGAAATATCGGTAGGCTACAATTACCTGCGCCGCAGCGAACTGCGCATCCAGAACGCCGCGAACGGACTGGTGGGTTTTTCGTTTGGCGTGGGTGCCATAATGCCCCGTTTGCAGTTGCGGTATAGCCGCAGTTACTTTCAAAATACAACCGCCTACAATCAACTGGGCTTAAACCTGCCGCTGAACAAATACTTCGGTTTGGGGCAGTGGGGCGAAAGGCATGGTTGGTAGCCGCGTATTGGTTTTTGGAAAGCGGCATTCTTAAATTCCTATTTGTGCAAAGGAGGTGTTGCTTTAATCTTATGTTACGGATGTAATTTCAGCAATAACGGTTTAGGTATTGTATAAATTCCTCCCGAGGAATCATACGGGCGCCCAGGCTTTCGAGGTGGGGGTTGTGCACCTGACAGTCGACCAGTACCACGCCCTCTTGTTGCAGTTGTTTCATGTAATGAATAAAGGCGTATTTGCTGGCATTACTTACGTTGCTGAACATGCTTTCGCCAAAAAAAATGTTGCCGATACGAATGCCGTATAGGCCGCCCACCAGGGTATGGTTTTGCCAGGCTTCCACGCTGTGGGCATAGCCCATGTTGTGCAACTGGGTGTATGCCTGTATAATGGCCGGGGTAATCCAGGTGCCTTCGGTACGGTTGCTGCCGCATTGGGTAATAACCGCCTCAAATGCCCGGTTGGTGGTTATGGTAAACGCGTTGCGGCGCAGCAGCGACCGCATGCTGTGGCTGATGTGCACTTCCGGCGGAAAGAGCACGCACCGTGGATCGGGGCTCCACCACAGCGGCGGTTCATCGGCATTAAACCAGGGGAAAATGCCGCTGCGGTATGCCAGCAGCAGGCGTTCGGGTTTCAGGTCGCCGCCCATGGCCAGTAAACCATCGGGCAGCGCTTCTGACAGGGGCGGAAACCATAAAACATCGTCCAACAAATGCAGGGGCATGCGTATGTGTTTAGCCTGCAATTACTTCAACGGTGGCGCCGATGCCCCGTTCGGTAATGGCATCGCACATGGGCTTTAGTTCATCATACGTGCCATTTTTTACTGCATATTTTCCTTTGGTGTGAATAATCCAGGCGCATTGTTCGGCCTGCTCATGGGTGTGGCCGCACACCTCCATCAGGGTTTCGATAACCCAGTCGAACGTGTTCACATCATCATTCCAAACAATCAAACTGCACGGATCTTCTACATCCGTAAGAACATCCGTTTCGTTCTGTTCTTTGGTTTGTGTGCTTAACTTAACCATACGCCCGTAAAATTATCAAATCCTGCCAAGTGTTGCAAGGGTATTCGGCATTTTGCACGGTATGAAAAAAGTTTGTTTTAAAACCGGGTTGTTGTGTGCGTACAAAGTTGTACCGCAAGGCGGTGCGGGCTTGAACCGCAGATGTGATGGGCGTTGTGTTGTCGGAGTCGTTCTTGGAGGTCATCGTATGTTGACCCGATGTAGTAGCGATTAAGCTTGGCAGAATAGAGGATGTAGGGGTGAAATTTCATAAAAGCAAAATCCCGCCGTTTGGCGGGACTTTGTGGGAGCACAACTTGTACCGCAAGGCGGTACGGGCTCGAACCGCGGCCCCTCCCGACTTGGTCGGGATGCGCTGCACCAACTAATGCTTTAGGGATTCGGTATATTTTCTGGATTTTTTCGATTTTATTTCTCGTTCACGTTGCAGGGCACCTTTTTTGGAAGAAAAGGATTCAATGTGAAAAAAGATCCAGTCATTAGTCTTGCCGGTAAATCCTCAGTAATGGATGTTGTTTCGTCGGATTCGTTCTTGCAGGTCATCACCGGTTGACCCGATGTAGTAGCGATCAAGCTTGGCAGCATACAAGTTGTAGATGTGGTATTCCATAAAAGCAAAGTCCCGCCATTTGGCGGGACTTTGTGGGAGCACACGGGCTCGAACCGCGGACCCTCTGCTTGTAAGGCAGATGCTCTGAACCAACTGAGCTATGCTCCCGTTTGGGTGTGCAAAGATAAGGGTGTTGATAATTTCAGCAAAAAAGTTTTTACTTTTTTGTTGGGGCAACATCAATTTTTTGAAAAGGTTGCCGGTGCTGCAAACTCGTAATCGGAATAATCTTTAATTACGTTGTACAGCGTATCGCGTTCTACCGGCCTGCGCCCTACCTGACGAATAAGGGTTATCAGTTCTTCGGTGGTCATGGTGGGCGTTTGTTCTTCGCTGCCGGCCATGCTGTAAATTTTTGTGGTATCGTCAATGGTACCATCAATATCGTTTACGCCAAAGGCCAGGCTCATTTGGGCGTTGTGCCGCCCCAGCATGGGCCAGTACGCTTTGAGGTGGGGGAAATTATCGAGGTACAAACGGGCAACGGCGTACATTTTCATATCCTCTACTATGGAAGTTTCCGGCACATGGCTCATGTCGTTATCCTTATTGCGGAACTTCAGCGGAATAAAGGTTTGAAAGCCGCCGGTACGGTCTTGCAGTTCACGCAGGCGGCGCATGTGGTCAATACGATGGGCATAAGTTTCGATATGCCCGTACAACATGGTGGCATTGCTGAGTAAGCCCAGTTTGTGTGCGGTTTCGTGAATCAGCAGCCAGCCTTCGGCATCTACTTTATCGGCACAAATTTGTTTGCGAATGTCGGGATGAAAAATTTCGGCGCCGCCGCCGGGTATGGAGTTGAGGCCCGCTTCCATTAAAAAGCGCAGCCCTTCTTCTACACTCACCTTCGCTTTGCGGAACATGTAATCGTATTCCACTGCGGTAAAAGCTTTGATGTGCAGGTCGGGGCGGTGTTGCTTGATGGCCTTCAGCAAATCGGCAAAAAACTTCAAATCCATTTTCGGATGTACGCCGCCCACGATGTGTACTTCGGTAACCGGAATGCCATCGTATTTGCGTACCATGTGCAGCATTTGCTCAATGCTCAGTTCCCAGCCTTCTTCGCGGTGGGCATACAACCGTGAGTAAGAGCAAAAATTGCAACTGAACACGCACACGTTGGTAGGCTCTATGTGAAAATTGCGGTTAAAGTAGGTGGTGTGTCCGTGTTTCTGCTCCCGCACAAAGTTGGCCAGTGCACCCGTAAAAGCAAGCGGCGCATGTTCAAACAGATACAGGGCGTCGTCATCGCTGATGCGTTTTCCGTTGTACACTTTATCGGCAATAGCCAGCAAGGTGGCATCGTTGGTTTGTTGCGGTAACAGGGTTTGCAGTTGTGCTTGCATGTGCGGTTTCCTCCAAAAATTTCAATTGCGGTTGCAAAGGTACAATGGCACGCTTTGGAACCGATGACCGATTACGGTTGTTTAATGATTTTAATCATCTTCGGCGGAGCCGACCGGTATATTATCTGAACAAAGTATTGCCCGGCTTGTTTGCCGCTGAGGTCAATTTCAATGTAGTTGGGTCCGCTTACCGGGCCGGGTTGCCCCAGCGCAATGCGTTTTTGCCATACTACCTGCCCGCTGCTGTTGAATACCCGTATAAACTCTATGTTTTCCGGATCGGGGTAGTGCTGCAGCACAAATACGTCGCGGAAGGGGTTGGGCGTTGCCATTACTCCTTTGCGGCGCAAATTGGGGTTTACCTCTTTGGCGAAAAACCGCACATCGTCAATGTAAATATTGTTTTCGTAGTTGGTGGTGTTGCGGAAAACAACCCGTATAAACTCGATGTTGGAAGTGCTGTAGTTGCCCAAAAAAACAGAGTCTTTACGCCAGTTGCCGGGGCCGGGCACAAAGGGCGTATCCACGGCCACATTGCCGGTGGTAACCAGGTTGAGGCCCCATTTTTTGTACACAGTTTGGTAGGTGGCGCCACAATCGGTGGTTATCAGCACTTCGAGGGTATCGGTGGGGTTGCCCGGCGCGTTGGGTATGCTGTAGGTGGCAGCCGCCACTTCAAAGGTTGCAAATACGGAATCTTTACCCCGCACCGGAATCAGCGGCGAAATCATCAAATCGGTTTCGTCAAATAAGTCGTAATCGTAATTGTTAATGTACATGCTGGCCTGCCCGGTACGAGCTGCCAGTGTGGTACGTTCCCAGGTAATGAATCCGTCGGGGTTTAGCAGTTGCCAGTTGGCGGGCGGGAATGTGGTGCCTTCAAAACCCTCGGTATATGGCGTTTGAATTTTGGGGAAGGTAAAGCCCGCCAGCCTGCCCGTATCGTTACTGGTTTTTTGATCGGGCTGGCCGTTGGGGTTGGAAGTATAAACTACAATATTGGCATTAAGCCCCGGGTTAAGGGGTAAGGGGTTCAACTGAAACTCCCGGGAGGTTTGCGGCGGCAAAATGCCCGACCAGTTGGTGGTTACGGGTATGCCGGTGCCGATACGTGCGGTGATGGTAAGGCTGCGTACGGTATCGGTACCTACGTTGCGCAGGGCAACCAGGGGGCGGTAAGTTTCGCTACAGCTGAACAGTACATCGGTGGTGGAGAGGCAGGCGCCAAACAGCGGGTCGCGGAAGCCCTCAAACCGTACATCGCGACTGACGGGTGGCGGGGGTGTGCAGGCGTTGGATGTTGCCAGTTGCATGAGCCAGGGGTTGGTAAGCAGCACGGCTTCCATACGATTTACCTGGCCCGCTGTAAACAGCACCATGGCCCGGTCATCTACATAGTCCATAAAGTTCATCCACATAATGCCTGGCGGGTTGGGGCTGCAGGCATCGGTAATTACCGAATCGGCAGGTGGGGCGCCGTAGGTGCAGGTAAATTGCAGAGGGGTATCGGCAACGCCGTCGTCATCGCTGCAGGATTGCGTTCCCCCGCAGTTGTTGGGGCCCCAGGTATGATCGAGGTCGAAGAAGTGGCCAATTTCATGGGTGCCCGTGCGCCCCAAATTGTAAGGCGCCTGCGACGTGCCGCCTTTTCCAAACGAGCGAATGCTGGTAACATAGCCCCGCTCGTTGAGGGGTATTACCGATAAGGGATCGGAGGCAAAAAACGAATACCCTAAAAACTGATTGGGTACCTGCGCCACCCAAATATTCAGATAGCGGGTGGGGTCCCATGCATCGCTGCCGCCGTTGCAGGTAAACTTTACCGGATCTCGCAGGCCGGGTACCGATGCGGTATTGGAGGCAACCCGCACAATGCCGTTGGTGGCATCGCCTTTTTCATCGCGGCGGGCCAGGCAAAACCGAATACGGCTTTTGCCATACAAGGGTTTAAAAGCGGCAGGTATGCGGGTGCTGTCGTCGTTCAGCCCGGCAAAATCGGCATTCAAAACATCAATTTGCGACTGTATTTGCGCATCGGTAACCAAGCTGGGGTTGGGCAGTACTACGTGTACCACCACCGGTATGGTAATAGTACTTTGCAACCGGCCGGCAACCTGCAGCCATTGGCGGTATTGTTCCAGGGCGCGGCGGCGGTTTTGCTGCAACTCCTGCTGCAGTTGCGGAAATTGCCGCACCAGCTGTTCATGCACGTATTGGGTGCCGCAACGTTGAAACGCGGGGGGAGGGGGAAGTGGGCCGTTTGTTTTTTTCTGAGCCGCTACCGGCAGGGTAAGGGTTATCAACAACGACAGTAAAATGGAAGCAACAAGTTTCATGAGGCGTTAAAATTAGTAAAACTGCAGCTTGCCCGGGGCAAGCTGTTCAACATCCGTTGGTGTAGATGTGATACAGGATGTAACGCTCAAGTTCCAAAAACAAGTATCTTCCGCCACTAAATCCAAAAATTCTGCTTTTTCATGAACCTCAAATTGCGGCTTACCGTTCTGAGCTTTTTTCAGTTTTTTGTATGGGGTGCCTGGCTTATTACCATTGGCACGTATTGTATTAACGCCAAAGGGTGGACGGGTGCCCAGTTTGGTGCCATATTTTCCACGCTGGCACTTTCCTCGTTATTCATGCCGCCCCTAACCGGTATCATTGCCGATAAATGGCTCAATGCCGAGCGCTTGTACGGCATACTGCACATTTTGTACGGCATCATCTTGTTTTTTGTGCCGCAGGTGAACGACCCCGATACGCTGTACTACGTGATTTTTGCCGCCATGATTTGCTACATGCCCACCATATCGCTATCCAATTCCATTGCCTATACCATTCTTAAAAACAACCACTACGATGTGGTAAAAGTATTTCCACCCATACGGGTATGGGGCACCATTGGTTTTATTGTGGCCATGTGGACCACCAACATTACCGGAAGTAAAGACAATGCCAATCAGTTTATAATTGCTGCCATTGCCGCCATTTTTTTGGGACTGTATGCCTTTACCTTACCTCCTTGCCAACCGCAGCGTAAAATAGCAAAGGGGGCCGGGTTAATAGAGCAACTGGGGTTGCAGGCCTTTCGGCTTTTTGGCCAATATAAAATGGCTTTGTTCTTCATTTTTTCCATGATGCTGGGCGCCGCACTGCAACTCACCAACATGTACGGCGATGCGTTTCTCGATAGTTTTAAGGATGATGCCGCTTATGCCAACTCCTTTGTAGTAAAGTATTCTACCATCATCCTTTCCATATCGCAGATGTCGGAAACGCTTTTTATCCTTACCATTCCGTTTTTTCTGAAGCGCTTTGGTATTAAAAACGTAATGTTGTTTGCCATGCTGGCCTGGGTATTGCGGTTTGGATTGTTTGCCTGGAGCGATCCTTCGCCTTGGGGTACGGTTTTCATCATTTTGTCGTGCATCGTGTATGGAATGGCTTTCGACTTCTTCAATATTTCGGGTTCGTTGTTTGTGGAAACTACTACCGACACCAGCATCCGTTCCAGTGCGCAGGGGTTGTTTATGATGATGACCAATGGGGTGGGGGCTTTTATGGGAAGTACGGTGAGTGGTTATGTTATTGACAAATATTATACTCTGGAAGGCGGCGCCAAAAACTGGAGCGGTATTTGGCAGGCTTTTGCCATTTATGCGCTGGTAGTTGCCGTATTATTTGTGCTGTTGTTCCGGCACAAACACGACCCCCGGGCGGTTGAACATGTGCAGCATTCATAGAAGGTGGTGTAAGGTTTAAGGTGTAAGGTTGATGGTTTAAGCTTGAAGGTGTAAGGTGAGTGTGAGGGGAATAAGGGAATCTGTTACGGGTTACGAGGTATGTGTTACGGGCGCTTGCGTACCAACCGGCTACAGGAGCATCGGGATTGCGCCTTGCCGGTTATGGCTTTGTACTTCGTTGGCGTGATTGCGTATGGACTGATACAAATCAAATAAAAAATCCCCGGCACTGACCGGGGATTTTGTTATTGCGTGCACATACAATCAGAGGTGCTGTTCAATTTTCTTTACAAAGTTGGCCTTGGGTTGGGCGCCCACCAGTTTATCTACCACCTTGCCGCCCTTGATGAACAGAATGGCGGGAATGGAAGTGATGCCGAAGTTCATGCTTACCTGCGGATTTTCATCCACATTTAATTTGCCCACTTTTACCTTGCCTTCGTATTCTTTGGCCAACTCTTCAATAATGGGGCCAATAGCCCGGCAGGGGCCGCACCACTCGGCCCAAAAGTCAACCACGCTCAGTTTATCGGAAGCGAGAACCTCGCTGTTGAAATTTGCATCGGTAAATTGTAATGCCATAACGAATAGTTTATGTGATTTAGTGCCTGCAAAATTACGGGCATTCTGCCAAAATGCCCGTTGATACGTTATCCACAACTTGTTTGTAACCCACTGTGGCTGTGTCCACCGGTTGGTTTGTTGCTTTACAGCCGTGCTGTTGTTCAGGCCTGTCCGTTAACCTGGGTAACCTGCACATCCAGCTCGGGATTGTTTTCAAGAAACTGGGCCAGTTCATCATTCATTTCAAACTTGTTTTGCAGGGTAAACATGCTGATGTTCCAACCGGTTTCGGGTTCGTGCAACAAAATACGCAGGGTACTGCCACCGGGGTGGTTGCGTATGTTGTTTTCCAGAAACGCAATCATGCTTTCGGTTACAAAGCGGGGTTCTACTTTTATTTGCACCGCTTTGGTAAGCATGCGTTTAACGGTTTCGAGCAGGGTAATTTTTTCTACTTTAAACTCAAAGTCGTCAGTTTTATTCCAGCGGGTTTTAAAGGCGCCGGTAATAAACAGTACCGAACCGGGGGTAAAGTAGTCTTTAAACCGCACGTAATCTTCGCCAAAAAGGGCCATTTCGGTTTTGCCGGTGTAATCTTCTATGGCAAATATGCCAAACTGCTTTCCGGTTTTGGTAATGCGGTGTTGCGCATCGGTAACCAGGCCGGCCAGCCGTATGGGCTGTAGCGGATTGGGATGCAGTTTTACCGATTCTTTAAACTCATTGAAATCGGCAATGGGTTTTATTTTATAATGTTTCAGTTCGAACCGGAAATGATCGAGCGGGTGGCCGCTGATGAACATGCCGGTAACTTCTTTTTCGTAATCGAGTTTTTGGGTGAGCGGCCATTCTTCGCAGTTGGGTATTTTGGGTGTGGGCACGTCCATCATCATGGCTTCGCCAAACAGGGTGTTGCTGTTTTGGGCTTTGTTGGCCTGAAAGCGGTTCCCGAAATTGATGATGCGTTCCAGCGTGGTAACCGTATCGCCGGGTACCACATGAAAGAATTGTGCCCGATGCATGTTGGTAAAGCAATCGAATGCGCCGGCATACACCAGGCTTTCGAGCGATTTTTTGTTTACCGTTCGCTGGTTGATGCGTTTGATGAAATCGAAAATATCTTTAAAGGGGCCGTTTTTGGTACGCTCTTCAATAATGCTTTCCACGGCGGCTTCGCCCACGCCTTTGAGGCCGGCCAGTCCCATGCGTATAACTCCCTGCTTGTTTACGGAAAAGCCGGCCAGCGACTCATTGATGTCGGGCCCCAGTACCTGCAGCCCCATGCGCTTGCACTCTTCCATAAAGAAGGTAATTTTTTCAATGCTGCCGGCGTTGTTGAGCACGGCGCTCATGTACTCGCCGGGGTAGTGGGCTTTGAGGTAAGCGGTTTGGTAGGCCACAAAGGCGTAGCAGGTAGAGTGTGATTTGTTGAAGGCATACTGGGCAAAGGCTTCCCAGTCGGTCCAGATTTTCTCAAGTTTTTCCACCGGGTATCCTTTGGCCGAAGCACCCTCAATAAACTGGTTTTTCATTTTATCCAGTACCGCTTTTTGCTTTTTACCCATGGCTTTCCGCAGTACGTCGGCATCGCCTTTGCTAAAGCCCGCCAGCTTTTGGGCCAGCAGCATTACCTGTTCCTGATACACGGTAATGCCGTAGGTTTCGGCCAGGTATTCCTCCATTTCGGGCAGGTCGTAGGTAATGGGTTCTTTACCGTGCTTGCGGTCAATAAAGTTGGGAATGTAGGCCAGCGGCCCGGGCCGGTACAGGGCGTTCATGGCAATGAGGTCGGCAAACTGGTCGGGCTTCAGTTCTTTCAGGTACTTCTGCATGCCCGGACTTTCGAACTGGAAGGTGCCAACCGTTTCGGCCCGCTGGTACAACGCAAAGGTCTTTTCGTCGTTTAACGGTATGTTGTCAATGTCAATTTCAACGCCGTGGTTTTGGCGAATAAGTTCGAGGGCGTTTTTGATGATGCTGAGGGTTTTTAAGCCCAGAAAGTCCATTTTAATTACCCCCGCTTCTTCAATGATGCTGCCTTCTATTTGGGTAACCCACAAATCCGAATCTTTGGCGGTGCATACGGGTATTAATTCGGTAAGGTCGGTAGGGGCAATAATGATGCCGGCAGCATGAATGCCGGTGTTGCGTACCGAGCCTTCCAAAATTTCGGCCTCGTGCAAAACGGTGCTCGCCAAATCGGTACCGTTGTAAATCTCCCGCAGTTTTTTTACCGATTCCAGGTCGTCGGGCTGCAGGCCTTCTTTTTCTTCCAAACTTTTTTCGCCTTTCAGCGGGGCGTGCAACACTCGTTTAAGGCTAATGCCCGGCTTTTCGGGTACCAGTTTGGCCAGGGCATTGCTTTCGGCCAGGGGCAGGTCCATTACACGGGCTACGTCTTTGATGCTCATTTTGGCGGCCATGGTACCGTAGGTGATGATTTGCGCCACCTGGTTTTTTCCGTACTTCTGCACCACGTAGTCAATTACCTTTTGGCGGCCTTCGTCGTCAAAGTCGGTATCAATATCGGGCATGCTTTTGCGGTCGGGGTTCAAAAAACGCTCGAACAGCAGGTTGTACTTAATGGGGTCAATGTTGGTAATACCGGTACAGTAGGCCACCACGCTGCCGG
This sequence comes from Lacibacter sp., assembly GCA_046297415.1. Classification (GTDB taxonomy): domain Bacteria; phylum Bacteroidota; class Bacteroidia; order Chitinophagales; family Chitinophagaceae; genus Lacibacter. The sequence continues at coordinate 616,248 of JBKBIL010000001.1, read as the reverse complement.
CTGCCGAGCCGCGGCCCGGCCCTACAAATACCCCCAGGTTGCGGCCGGCCTTAATAAAGTCGCTCACAATCAAAAAGTAGCCCGCAAACCCCATGTTACGGATTACGTCCAGCTCATAATCAATCCGCTCCTGTATTTCGGGTGTAATTTCATGGTAGCGCTCCCGGGCGCCCTGGTAGGTAAGGTGGCGCAGGTAGTTCCATTGGTTAAAATTGCTGTCAACATTTTGCTGAAACTCCTTGGGCAGCGGAAAGGCAGGCAGCAGAATATCCCGCTTCAAATCCAGCAACTGTACTTTGCTTACAATTTCGTTGGTATTGTCAATGGCCTCCGGCAAATCGTGGAAGGCCTTTTTCATTTCGGCCGTAGTTTTGAAGTAAAACTGATCGTTGGGGAAGGCAAAACGTTTGTTTTTGATGTGCACATCATCGTCGCTGAATTCCCGCAGGGCAGGGGTAGATAGTTTTTCGCCGGTGTTGATGCACAGTAAAATGTCGTGAGCGTTAAAATCGGTTTGATCCACGTAATGCGAGTCGTTGCTGGCAATTACCTTCACGTTGTATTTGCGGGCAAACCGCAACAGCACTTCGTTTACGCGGTTTTGTTCGGCCAGCCCGTGCCGCTGTAATTCAACATAATAATCGTCTTGAAAAATATTCAGCCACCAGCGAAACTCGTTTTCTGCCTCTTCTTCGCCTTTGTACATGATGGTTTGCGGCACCCATGCGCCCAGGCAACAGGTGGTGGCGATCAGGCCTTCGTGGTACTTGTTAATCAGTTCTTTGTCAATACGGGGGTACTTACTGTACATGCCCTCAATAAAACCCAGCGAGGTTAGTTTGATGAGGTTTTTGTAACCCGTTTCGTTTTTGGCCAGCAATACCTGGTGGTAGCGGGGGTCTTTTTCATCTTTGCTGAAGGTTTTGCGGTGGCGGTTTTCGGTAATGTAAAATTCGCAGCCCACAATTGGCTTCACCTTCGGAGAGCCGTCTGCTTTTTTGTGTTTGTAGGCTTCGGCCACAAACTGAAAAACGCCAAACATATTGCCGTGGTCGGTAATGGCAAGGCCGGGCATTTGGTCGTCAATGGCTTTTTTGTAAAGGGCTTCGATGCTGGCGGCTCCATCCAGCAGCGAATATTGGGTGTGTACATGCAGGTGCGAAAACGGAGTGTGCATTGGCAGACCAAAATTTGATGCGAACGTCAAAATTCGGGAAGCATCGCAAAAAAATGCGTTTGTAAATTCCCTAAAAATTTCGTTAAGCAGCACAATAAATTGCAAGCGAGGGGGTTGTATCTAAAAGTCGGAAGCCCTACCTTTGCCGGGTTTGAAAACGAAATCCATTTTCATGAAAAATTGGCTGATTTTGTTGGTTTTAGCGTGGTTTTTAAGCAGCTGTTCGGCACTGAAATCGGCTTTGCAGCCCCCGCAACCGGCAGACCGGACGCAAACCCGCACCGGCACGGCCAATTTTATTGAAGGAATTGAAATTCAGCCGGTTGAATCGGCTACCGTAGTAGCCAAGTCTTCCCAATCGGGCAAAAACGCCGTGCAGGAGTTTGGCCGTCAGCTGGCCGATGTGGCTTCTGCACTGGAACTGTTTAGCGTAAACCAGTTTAAATATGCCATTCGGCTGGATGTACCGGTAGAATTGCTCCAAAACCGTTACCTGTACGATTTTATTGACGACTGGTGGAAAACACCCTACCGCCTGGGCGGCACTGCAAAAACGGGCATTGATTGTTCGGCATTTGTACAAACCTTAATGCTGAGTGTGTTTGGATTGAACCTGCCCCGCACCGCCCGTGAGCAAAAAAGTACCACCGAACGCATCCCCGACTCCGAACTTCGCGAAGGCGACCTGGTATTTTTCAATACGGGCCGCGGCGTTTCGCATGTGGGGGTGTACCTGCATAACAACAAGTTTGTACACGCCTCCACTACGGCCGGAGTTATTATCAGTGATTTGGCCGAACCCTACTGGAGCCGCCGCTACCTGGGTGCCGGCCGGCTAAGCGAGCGCATGCACCCCTGATTGGCCCACCGGCCCCGCACTTCAATTTTATGCTTACAAAACGAATCATTCCCTGCCTCGACATCAAAGACGGGCGCACCGTTAAGGGCACCAACTTTGTGAATTTGCGGGATGCCGGCGATCCGGTTGAACTGGGCGCCCTTTATGCCCAACAAGGAGCCGATGAGCTGGTGTTTCTGGATATTACCGCCACGGTAGAAAAACGCAAAACTCTGAGCGAACTGGTGAAGCGCATCGCCCGCCATGTAAACATTCCGTTTACGGTGGGCGGTGGCGTGCGTACGGTAGAAGATATGCACGTACTGCTACAATCGGGTGCCGATAAGGTTTCGGTAAACACGGCAGCCGTGAACAACCCGCAGCTGATTACCGACATTGCCCGTGCCGCCGGCAGCCAGTGTTGTGTATTGGCCATTGATACCCGGCAGGAAGCTGATGGCGAGTGGTATGTGTACCTGCACGGCGGCCGCACCAAAACCCGGCTGCGCTGCAGCAACTGGGCCCGGGAGGGGGTGGAACGCGGAGCCGGCGAAATTTTACTCACCAGTATGAACCACGACGGTACCAAGGCCGGCTTTGCACTGGATATTACCCGGCAACTGGCCGACAGTTTACCCGTGCCCGTAATCGCAAGTGGCGGCGCCGGTACCATGGCGCATTTTGCCGATGTGTTTGAACAGGCACATGCCGATGCGGCGCTGGCAGCCAGCATCTTTCACTTTAAGGAAATCGAAATACCGGCGCTCAAACAATACCTCAACGAGCGGCATATTCCCGTACGTTTGTAGCTTTGATGACACAATTGCAACTTAGGCGACGCCCCGCTTGCAACCTTGTCTGCAAACTGCGGCATCTGCGCCGGGCTGCAAAACCAATAAACCGTAAATACTCATTCGTGAAACCCAATTTTTCAAAATACGCCGACGGCCTTTTGCCCGCCATTGTACAGGATTTTTCTACCGGAAAAGTACTGATGCTGGGCTTTATGAACGAAGCCGCTTTTTTACAAACCGAAACTACAGGAAAAGTTACTTTTTTCAGCCGCAGTAAACAGCGCCTGTGGACGAAAGGCGAGGAAAGCGGTAACTTTTTGCTGGTAAAACAGGTGCTGCTCGATTGCGATGAAGATACCCTGCTGATCAAGGCCGAACCCATGGGCCCCACCTGCCATACCGGCGCCGATACCTGCTGGAGCGAAAAGAACCACAGCGATGATTTTTTGCTGTACCTGCAGGATATAATTGACCTGCGCCGAAAAAGCACGGATGGCAAAAGCTATGTAAAAAGCCTGTTTGAAAAAGGAATCAATAAAATTGCCCAAAAAGTAGGGGAAGAAGCCACGGAGTTGATTATCGAAGCAAAAGACAATAATGAAGAATTGTTTTTGAACGAGGCGGCCGACCTGCTGTTTCATTTTATGGTTTTGTTGCGGGCGAAAGATGTTACCTTGCAAGACGTGATTTACGTATTACAACAACGACACGCACATAAAGAATGAAAAAAATAATCGTTACCCTTGCCCTATTGTGCAGTTTCCTGCTGGTGCAGGCGCAAGCAACCTTTACCATTAAAGGCAGCCTGAACGGTGCAAAAGACGGAACGTCCGTAAGTCTGCACCCCGATAACCCACAGAACCCGGCCGTTGCAACAGGCGCCATTAAAAAAGGCCGTTTTGAGTTGCAGGGCAAAGTAAATGAGCCGGCTTTGTACGTGCTGGTGGTGCAGGGTAGCCCCGAAAACGCAACTCTGTTTTTGGAAGGCGCTACCTACAACATTACCGGTCATGCCGACAGTTTAAATACGGCCCGCATCACCGGTTCGGTACTGCATGGCCATTTTGAGCAGCTGCGCCGGCAGTTCGACCCTTATTTTGCGCAGCTCGATCAGTTGGGGAAATGGCTCAACAATCCCGCCTATAACGGGCGGCAGGATTCCATTTTTGCCGTAGCCCGCACTATTATCAGCGATATGAACAGCAGTACCGATGCCTTTGTAAACCAACATAAAGCATCGGCAGTAACCCCCCTGCTGCTGTACTTTGTTTACAACTTTCTGCAGCAGCCCGAAGAGCTGGATGCCCGGTACAACCGCCTCGATGCTGCCGCCCAAAACAGCTACTACGGCCGCATGGTAGGTAACATTGTGGCTGAAAATAAAATTGGAGCTATAGGTACGCTGGCGCCCGATTTTCAGCAGGCCGATACCGTTGGAAATATGATTTCGCTATCCTCGTTCCGCGGCAAGTATGTACTGGTTGATTTTTGGGCCAGCTGGTGCGGCCCTTGCCGGGTAGAAAATCCCAACGTGGTTGCCGCTTATCACCGTTTTAAAGACAAAAACTTTACCGTGCTGGGCGTGTCGCTCGACCGCAGCCGCGAGCCCTGGTTGAAAGCAATTGTGCAGGACCAGCTTACCTGGACGCACGTAAGCGACCTGAAGTTTTGGAACAACGAAGTGGCAAAACTGTACCGCATCACCGCCATACCGCAAAACCTGTTGATAGACCCCACCGGAAAAATTATCGCCAAAAACCTGCGGGGTGAGGAACTGATAGCGAAGCTGGAAGAAATTTTACAATCGCCATGATGCCGCGTTTGCTGTTGCTGCCGTTCGCCTTTATTTTTCTGCCGGTTTTCCGCCCGCTTAATGCGCAGGAGTTACCCTTTGTGGTAAAAGGTACCCTTCCCGCATCGCCCCAAAAGTACAAGGTGCTGCTTGCCTGGAACGGCGGTGCCAGTGCCGAAGAAGCAACGGTGGTAAACGGCAGATTTGTACTGAAGGGGAAAATAGCCGAACCCGGTATGGCTACACTGGAGTTGCAGGATGCCAATCCGCCCGGGGATAAAAAATTTGACTATGCCGAATACACGGCCCATCAGTTTACCTTCTTTCTCGATTCAGGAACCATAACAATTACAACAAAAGGCAATTTGTCCGATGCGGTGGCGCAAGGGTCGGCAGCGGTGAATGCTTTTCAGCAGTATCAGCAGCAGGTACGCCCGCTGAAGCAGCTCGAAAATCAGCTCGGGGCAACCTATTATCATTATGCGCTCCAAAAGAAAGAGGCCATTACCCAACCGTTGATGCGTATGGCAGCCCAAATGAGCAACTTATACCTAGAAGAACAAAAGGCGTTTGTGGCTCGCTATCCCGAATCGCCTGTGTCGCTGCATCTTGTGAAAGAAGCCCTGGGGATTGACCTGGATGTAGCCAAGGCCGAACCGTTATATCAACAACTCAGCACTACGTTGCTACAGTCCACCGCGGGCAAAGCCTTGCAGGAGCAACTGGAACTGGGGCGCCGTTCCATGGTGGGTGCCGTTGCACCGGTATTTGTTCAGCCCGATGAAAATGGCAATCCGGTATCGCTGGAAACGTTCCGGGGTAAATACGTGCTGGTTGATTTTTGGGCCAGTTGGTGCGCACCCTGCCGGGCCGAAAGTCCCACCCTGGTAAAAGTGTACCGGCAATACAACGCAAAAGGATTTGAAATTTTCAGTGTAACGCTTGATGGCAACCGCGAACGTTGGTTGAAAGCCATTAAGGAAGACGGCTACACCTGGAAACAGGCCGGCGACCTGAAAGGATGGGAAAACGAAGCAGCCCGCCTGTTTGGCATTCAGGCCATACCTTTTAATTTTTTACTCGACCCCAATGGAGTGGTGGTGGCCCGCAACCTGCGGGGCGAAGAACTGGAGCGAAAGTTGCAGGAGATTTTTAAGTAAATGTTATTTGTGTAAGATTGTGGCCTGAAGTTTGCTGTTTATACGTCAGTAGGCAGTTGTGTTGTTATATTTGCACGTACAACAAAGCCTCATTTAAAACCGAAACCAAAAACACATGAAACGATTTTTTTCCCTCCAACTCATTGTCGCATTGCTCTTGTTGCAACCTGCCGCGGCACACCTGTTGGTAGTACCCGCACCTGCTGCTGCACCCGAACCTTCTGCCGCAGTAGTGCGCCGGTCAGTAGATGAATTTAGGAGCCTTTCCAAACAAGAGCAAAAGCTGCGTATTAAAGAGGCAAAAAAAGAGGCGAAAGCCTTGCGCAAAAGCGGTTCGGATGAACGCACCATTCTGCTGGTAATTCTGGCCATTTTGTTGCCCCCGCTGGCCGTATATCTGCATCAGCAGGAAATAAATACAAAATTCTGGATCAGTCTCATTCTTACGTTGTTAATCTGGGTGCCCGGCGTAATTTATTCGCTGTTGGTTGTGTTGAACGTTATTTAAGATTCCAAAATATTTTGTTGAATGCCGGCCGTGTAACAACGGCCGGCATTTTTATTTCAGTTTCTGATATAAACTGCCCCCTTTGTTAAAAAGGCGGTCTATTCGTTTTTCCACCTGCGGGTCGCGTATCAATGGGGGAGCGTGGTGGGGTTTCAGCCGGACATCAAATACAACCGGCCCGTTACAGCCCCAGTGCTTGTACTGCGTAAAGCTGTTGATGCCATGCACATCGTGCGAGGGGTTGCAACGGGTATAGGTAACCCACAGGTAGTTGTTGAGCGTACGGCTCACAAAATCGGCATCATCACACAGTACAATTTGCGCCACATCCGGTAAGGGTTGGTGGCCGAGTTGTGCCTGCAACTGCTGCAACTCTTTTTCGGCCGATTCGTAGCTGGTAAAGGCCCGGGTTTGCAGTGCCACTACACCCGGCATGCACAGTTTTGCGTTTTCAAAGCCCCGTAATGTTTGCAGCGCATCGGGCACTTCGCGGCATAAGGTGCGCAGCACATCGCCATAGGCAGCCACCACCAGTTTGCTGCCGCTGTTCAGGCCGGTACCGGAGTAATCGAGGGTATCTATGGTGGTTTGGGTATGGAAGTGCAGGTCGCGCCGAAAGTCAACCCGCTGCCACATGTATTCGAAAAACGCCGGTATGTTGTGTGTGTGCAACTGCCGGGTGGGGTCGGCGGTGATGAATAAAAACTTAGCCAGGCTCAGTTGCCCGGTGCCCAAAATGTGGTTGGCAATCGTCAGCAATTCGGCCGGTTGCTGGGTAGGCAGGTAGGGGGTGTAGCGTTCGCTGCCAATGGCCAGCAGCAGCGGATGTACGCCGGCAGCGTCAACGGCGTGCACCTCCTGTACGCCCGGTATTTCCTGCGGTATGGCGGCACCGGTTATTTCGTGAATGAGGGCGCCAAAGCTTGTGTCTTCCTGCGGCGGACGGCCTACTACGGTAAAGGCCCAAATGCCGTTGGGTTTGGCATATACTTTTTTAACCCGCATCAGCGGAAAGGGGTGCGTGAGGCTGTAGTAGCCCAGGTGGTCGCCAAACGGCCCCTCGGGCTTGTTTTCGCCGGGGTACACTTCGCCCGTAATTACAAAGTCGGCATCGGTGCTAAGGGCATTGCCCAGCGCGTCGTACATATACCGAAACCGGCGGCCTCCCAACACACCGGCAAAGGTCATTTCGCTGATCCCCTCGGGCAGCGGCATCACGGCGCTGAGCGTGTGGGCGGGCGGGCCGCCCACAAAACAGCTTACCTGCAACGGCAACCCCCGGGCGTTGCTTTTGGTTTGGTGTACGCCAATACCCCGGTGCAGTTGATAGTGCAGGCCTACTTCGCGGTCGGGTACGTACTCATTGCCGGTGAGTTGAATGCGGTACATGCCCAGGTTGCTTTTCATAATGCCGGGTTGGTCGGGGTCTTCGGTGTACACCTGCGGCAGGGTAACAAAGGCGCCGCCGTCCATGGGCCAGTGCTGTATCAGCGGTAAATCGCTGATGCGTATTTCCTGAAAATTATGCCGGTTTACTTTTTTGGGTAACGCTTTGGCCGCAGCCCAGCCGGTTTGCAAATGTTGCCAGGGTTTTTTCAGCGCCTGCAGCGGATTGCCTTTAAGTTGTATGAGTTGCTGCACCTGTTGCAGCGTGTTGCGAAACATGAATTTGCTGCGCTCAAGCGTTCCAAACAGATTGGATACGGCACGGTACTTACAGCCCTTTATGTTTTCGAAAAGCAGGGCCGGCCCGCCCGCCTCGTACACCCGCAGGTGAATGGCTGCCATTTCCAGATGCGGGTCAACTTCTTCCTTAATACGTACCAGGTGGCCGTTTTTTTCGAGATCTGTGATGCAATGTTCCAGCGACTGATAACCCATACAATTTCTGCGTTGTGGTGCAAGGTACAAAACAATGCTGCCTGCCGGCTGTTGTATCAACCGGAAACGGAATAACTTCGCACCGTTTCTTCCACAATTATGGTTCAGGCATACAATTTTTTGGCTGCGTGGCAGCTGTTTCCGGAGAAGTGCAGTTATGAGCAGGGCCAAACGCCTAAAAGCGGTAATTGCCACATTGAATCCATACAAAACGGTACCCGATTGCGCATCAGTACCAACTGGGTAACGCATTTGAATGAAGCGTTTCATACCGTACTGGAGTGCGTGCCCGATGGGGCGCTGCATCCGTTTCCCGACCCGGCTATTGCCCAGCACATTCGTGCTACCATCGAAACCACATCAACCATGGTGGTAGAACTGTTGGCAAACGGCCAGGTAAAACTAACGGCCACCCACGAAATTCTGCCCAACGGGTATTTGCGTATTACACAGCAGGGGTGGACGGCCGAAGGGAAGCAGTTTTGCAACGTGGAGGTATATCACAAACAAATGAGCGTACTGCCATACGCGGCCTCCATCAGCGGCGTGGCCATCCGGCCCACCAAAGAAGGCGTTATCCGCCATCAGGCATTAACGGCCATGGAAGAGCAAACCAATATGCAGCTTAATCAAATTCGGGAGCAAATTGAGTTGCTGGCCCGGCAGGCGCAGGAAATCGTAAAGCGCAAAGAGTTATCGCTGATGATTTACGAGGCCAAGCTCAACTTCAAACCCGTAATGGGCCATACCTATCATTTGTACGAAAAGCACGATGGAACCTACATTTTGAGCATGCTCAGTCCACAGGAGTGGGGCGATGCTTCCCCTTTCAAACAATTCATCGCATCGGCACGGCTGCTGGCCGATCATACCTGGGTGGAGGTGTAAGACAGTGCCGGCTGTTACGTAACAGGCGTCAGGCGCCGCCCTTTTTGAGCGCATCGCCAAATAGCAGTTCAACGGCAACGTTGTACACAAAATGGGCAATTATGGCCAGCAACAATCCCCCGCTGAGGTACACCAGCAAATGAAAGCCCAGAGCAAAGGGTATGATTTGCACAATGGCCTTTTCGCCCTGCGTGCCGTGCCCAAAGGCAAAAACGATGGCGCTAACCAGTGCAGCCAGTAAGGTGAGGCCTCCGGTTTGCTGCACCAGCAACTGGTACAATACCCCCCGGTACACATACTCTTCACAAAAGGCGGCAACAACAACTGCCAAAATCCATAACAAACGGTCGCGTCCGCTATCGGGTAAAATGTATTTGAGCGTAGAGGGTTCTTCTTCGGCTTTTTTCGCTTTGTTCGACCACCAGGCAAGTACCAGGGCCAGGCCCACAAAGGCAAGCGCTGCCAGTACCTGCTTCGGGCCAAAAGTGCTGCCGAGGGGAATGGTAAGGTTTTCATAATCGGCAACAAAGTATCCAATCAGGGCAACCGCACCTTGCATGAAGATGGATTGCAGGTAAATGGGCCCCTTTTGCAATTGCAGGGGTTCTTCCCATTCGGCTTCCATACGGCGGATGTTACGGTAACTCAGCGCCGACAGTAGCGGCAGAATAGCGGTTACCAGTACAACAAAAAACAAGGTCATGATTGAGGGGTTGCAGCGGCTGCTTTTTGTAATAAGGTTTGATGTAATTGCAGTACCTGGGGTATAACCAACAGTTGTTCGTCGTTGGTAATTACATAATCGCACAGTTTCATTTTAACCGTTTCTTCAATTTGGTGGCGCATCCGTTCACGTATTTGGCTTGCCGTTGTGCCATCGCGTTGCATAACGCGGTGCAGGCGCAGGGTTTCAGGGGCCCAAACGCCGATGATCACATCCAAATCGCCGGCGGTACCACTTTCAAACAGCAGGGCCGCTTCTTTTAACGCGTAAGGGGCCTGCTGTTGGTGAAACCAGCGGGCGGCATCGGCAATGGTGGCAGGATGTACCTGCCGGTTCAGCCATTCCAGCTCCGATTTGTTGTTGAATACCCGTTGGGCAATGAAGGCGCGGTTTAAACGGCCGTTATCGTAAGCGGCATCTCCAAAATGTTCACGAATGCGCTGCATCAGTACGGCATCCGTTTCCATCAGTCTTTTGGCGGCAGCATCGGCATAATACACCGGCACGCCCAATACCTCAAACACGCGGGCCACCGTGCTTTTGCCGCTGCCCATTCCGCCTGTAATGCCAACTTTTAACATAGCGGCAAATTAAAAAAATATGCCGACAGGGGCGGAGGTACCGGCCACCATCGGCATAAAACGGGGTTGTAAATGGCTTACTTTTTTTCCGGAGCGGTTTTGTTCAACTGCTGGGTCCAGTCCATGCTAACAGCCGACTTTTCAATTTTAATATAGCTGCCCGGACTGATTTCCAACGAAAGGGTATTATCGTCGTTTACTTTGTTAACCGTACCATGAATACCGGCAATGGTAACCACCTTATCGCCTTTTTGCAGATTATCAATAAAGGCTTTTTGCTGTTTGGCTTTTTTGGCCTGCGGGCGAATCATGAACAGCCAGAAAACCAAAATCATCAGCGCAAGAAAGAGTAACTGAATGGTACCGCCGCCACTTTGCGGGTCGGCTGCCAGTAAAACAAATAAGTACATCATGCTTCTTTTATTTTTTGGGTAAAACTTCGCCCTCAAAGAGGAGCGAATAATTTTGCGTTGCCGTATTGCAGGTTACGTTTACGTATTTGGAGTTGGTTCCTACCCGTCCGGCACTGTTAAATTCGGCTTTGATGATGCCTTCGCCGCCGGGGGGGATGGGGGCTTCCGGTTTTTCGGGAACGGTGCAGCCGCAGCTGGCTGTAACGTTGGTAATTACCAGGGGCTTATCGCCCGTATTTCTGAAGTGAAACGAAATCAGCACTTTTTCGCCTTCGGTAACTTTTCCGAAATTTTGTACGGAATCAAGCCACTGAACGGTAGTAAGTTCCGGCTGGTTGGCGGCGGTTGACTGCGTGCCGCTTTCCTGCGTTACAAGGGGATGGTTACTGCTGTTGTCGGTACCCGAACCGCAGGCGCCCAGCAGGGCAGCAAAAAGGGGTAGGAAAAAAAGTTTTTTCATGCTTCATGCCGTTTTTCGGTGGCAAAGGTAGGTGTATTCGGCGGCACTCTTATTTTTTGAAATTCACTTTGTGCAAACGGTTTTGGTTCACCAGGTCTTTGTGAATGCTGTCGAGTATGCCGTTTACAAAGTGGCCGCTTTGCGGCGTACTGTATTCTTTTGCCAGGTCAATGTACTCGTTAATGGTAACCTTGGGAGGAATGGTTTCAAAGTACAGAAACTCGCATATGCCCATGCGCATCAGTATCATATCCAGCACGGCGGTACGCTCGGGGTCCCAGTTTTGCAGCCGGGCCCCAATCATTTCATTGCACAGTTCTTCTTTATCTATAACCGCCAGCAATAAGTCGCGGGCATATTGCAGTTTTTCTTTGCTGATGAATTCCTGAAAGTTATAGGTGTGGGGCTTTTGCAGAAAATTCAGCATCAGCAAGTTTATCATTTCGCAGTCATCGTCCCAATGTACAAACAGCTCTTCCATAAATCCGGTAAAGCTTTCGCTGGGCAGCATCAGATCGGTAAAAATGAACTCGAGGATTTCCCGCTCCTGTTTGGGGTCGCGTTGCGGTTGGGCTATGTAGGCTTTGTAGATATCGGTCTGAATGAGTTCGAGATAAATTTTTCGGATCCATTCGGTAGGAATGTTCCGTTCGGGCTTTACCTCTTCAAAGGCTTTTTGCAGGCTGGGTTGTTCCAATATGCGCCACAGCAGCTGGTTGCCGGCCAGTTTGGTATTCACCGAAAGATCTTCGGGAGTGGGTAAGTGCTTCGATGCACGCAGCCGGGCATCGGTTTCAACGTACCGGGCTGTTTCGGTAAGGGTATAAATAAGGTGTATCAGAAGGTCTCTGCTTTGATTGAGGTGCTGCATCAGTTGCTGAACGGCCTGCTCGCGGCTGATGGCACTATGGGCGGTTGTCCAGGTGTAGAGGGTTTGCATCACCTTAACCCGTATGTTGCGTCTGCTGATCATGTGCTGAAAAGAACTGCGTTCAAAGTGTGCAAAGATAGGCGGTAAGTGTAAAGTGCAGCAAGCGAACTTGCAAAAACTTATTGCGCCGGCCTTCGGTAAAAGCTGGCCTGCGGATTGCATTATGGCCCGGGTTATCGGCTTTCGTATGCGGGCGACTCGAATTTTATTGCTTCTTATTTAAAAGAATGCTCCATTCAAAAATATCGCCCCCAAAAGCAGTGTGCCGGTGGTAAAGCGGCTTGCCCTTGATTATGCGACTATCAAAAAAGAACGGACCAACAGGAGGCGCTGCGTTTTGCTGTTAGCCAAGTTGTTGCTGCCGTTTCTTCTTTTTACCATCCGGTTACCGGTTTCGATTTTTAACGGTTTTTTACACGGGCGGTAGCAACAGATTGCATCTCACGCATTGATATACAGCTAAATTTGTCGAAAATATCTTTTATACAATGAAACAACTTGTCTTATTGTGTTCCCTTGTGGCATCCGGCACTATGATGACCCAGGCACAGTTTATTGCCGACCAAATGTCGAACAAGCCATTTTACACCATTAACCCCGATATCAATGGCAACCCGCTCATTTTTAAAACCTGGAACAACGGTACCATTCGTACCGCACGGGGCGTGGTTTACACCAACATCAAACTCAATTACGATGCTACGAATAACACCCTGCTGTTTAACATCAACGACTCCATGTTCCGTTTTGCCGAACCGGCTAAGGAGTTTACCATTGAGGCCGATAAACCGGGCCTGCCTGCCCGCAGGTTTGTGGCCTCGGAAGATGTACACGACCTGTTACCCCGCAAATTTGTGCAGGTGTTAACCGAAGGACAGGTACAACTGTACAAGCATTACAAAAAAAGTTTGATTGAAGTTTCGGATTACAATTCGGCCGGCCGCAAAGTGGTAGAGGAAAAAATTACCTACTATGCCATAAAAAGCGGGGTACTTACGCCGGTTGCATTAGCTAAAAAGCCGCTGCAGGATTTGCTGGCCGACCGCTGGAAAGAAGTGGAGGCATACATGAATCAAAACGGCCTGTCCGTTAAAACGGAAGAAGGCTGGGTAAAGGCAATCAGCTACTACAACTCATTGTTTTAAGAGGCAAACATAGCAATCCACAAAAGCAGCCCCGGCACAAGCCGGGGCTCTTTGTTATGCTAATTTGTCAATACCCGCTTTCCGGATTCTGTCAAAAGTTGTGCAATACCGTACCGGGTTGTCTTTTGTACTGCAATTTTTTCGGTTTTGGCGGGCTGGCACGGCTTTCGCTAAAGAGAGCGTGCCCGTAGGGGCATGAAATTTCATTTGTAACCAAAAAAATAAAAACTATGGCTAAGAAGTTAAATGTAACTCCTTTGCACGACCGGGTGATTGTGAAGCCCGCACCTGCTGAAGAAAAGACTGCCGGCGGTATCATCATCCCTGACACTGCTAAAGAGAAGCCCCAGCGTGGCACAATCGTAGCAGCCGGCCCCGGCAAAAAAGATGAGCCCATGACTGTTAAAAGCGGCGATACGGTATTGTATGGCAAATATGCCGGTACCGAAATTACCATTGATGGCGAAGACCTGCTGATTATGCGGGAAAGCGATATCCTGGCCATCGTTTAAAAAATCTGCCTTTCAACTTATCTGAAACGACGTTTGAGTAAAACAGCATAAGCAAATAAAAATCAATAAAATATGGCAAAGCAAATCTTCTTCGATCTGGAAGCAAGAAACAAAATGAAAAAGGGTGTAGATACCCTTGCCAATGCCGTAAAAGTAACCCTGGGTCCCAAAGGCCGGAACGTGGTTATTGAAAAGAAATTTGGCGCCCCTGCAGTTACGAAAGATGGTGTAAGCGTAGCAAAAGAAATTGAACTGGAAGATCCGATTGAAAATATGGGTGCCCAAATGGTAAAAGAAGTGGCCAGCAAAACTGCCGATGTGGCAGGTGATGGTACCACTACCGCTACCGTTTTGGCGCAGGCTATTATTACTGAAGGCCTGAAAAACGTGGCTGCCGGTGCCAACCCCATGGACCTGAAGCGGGGCATTGACAAAGCCGTTGAAAAAGTGGTAGCTGCCCTGCAAGAGCAGTCGCAGGCTGTAGGTAACGACTCGAAGAAAATTGAAGCCGTTGCCACCATTTCGGCCAACAACGACCCCTTCATCGGTAAACTGATTGCCGAAGCCATGCAAAAAGTGGGTAAAGACGGGGTTATTACCGTTGAAGAAGCAAAAGGTACCGAAACTACCGTTGAAGTGGTAGAAGGTATGCAGTTTGACCGCGGTTACATTTCGCCCTACTTTGTAACCAACAGCGAAAAAATGGAGGCTGAACTGCAAAACCCCTACATCCTGATTTACGATAAGAAGATCAGCGCCATGAAAGACATTCTCCACATTCTGGAGAAAGTGGCTCAAAGCGGCCGTCCGCTGCTGATCATTGCCGAAGACCTCGAAGGCGAAGCTTTGGCTACCCTGGTGGTTAACAAGCTCCGCGGTACCCTGAAGGTGGCTGCCGTAAAAGCTCCCGGCTTTGGCGATCGTCGCAAAGAAATGCTCCAGGATATCGCTATCCTTACCAAGGGTATCGTTATCAGCGAAGAGCAGGGCTACAAGCTCGAAAATGCCGATCTGAGCTATCTGGGTCAGGCTACTTCGGTAACCATCGACAAAGACAACACTACCATCGTAGGTGGTAAGGGTAAGAAAGAAGACATAACTGCCCGCATCAACCAAATCAAGGCTCAAATCGAAACCACTACTTCGGACTACGATAAAGAAAAACTGCAGGAGCGTTTGGCCAAACTCAGCGGTGGTGTTGCCGTGCTGAACATTGGTGCCGCTACTGAAGTGGAAATGAAAGAAAAGAAAGACCGTGTGGATGATGCCCTGCATGCTACACGCGCTGCCGTTGAAGAAGGTATTGTACCCGGTGGTGGTACCGCCTTTATCCGCGCCATCAGCGCTCTCGACGGCTTCCGCAGCAGCAACGAAGACGAAAAGCTGGGTGTACAAATCGTACGCCGGGCACTGGAAGCTCCCGTTCGCACAATTGTTGAAAACGCCGGCCTCGAAGGCAGCGTAATTGTAAACAAGATTAAGGAAGGTAAAGGCGACTTTGGTTTCAATGCCCGCACCGAAGAGTTCGAAAACCTGCTGAAAGCCGGTGTTATCGATCCCACTAAGGTGGCTCGTGTGGCTCTTGAAAATGCCGCTTCCATTGCCGGTATGCTGCTCACGACCGAGTGCGTAGTTGCCGACAAACCCAAGCCCGAACCTGCACCTGCTGCCGGCGGTGCTCCCGGTATGGGCGGAATGGACTACTAATACCATGTACTGCCCGAAACAAGCGGCAGATTACTTTACAGCAGAGCCGTTCGGGCAACCGAACGGCTCTCTTTCCTTTATAGCACACCCAACATTAGGTTCCGAAATTGTAAAGCGCCATCATCCGAAAACGCATGCGATGTGGAAAAGTAGGGCAAGTTTTTTTTGGATAGAAAGAATAAAGGGATTAATTTACACATCCCGTTATTCTGATATCCAGCCGATTCATACTTGCTGCCGCTGATCCGCTTCGCCTATCGTTGTTCCTGTGAAAAACGTACGTTAAGCACCCATTCAAAACCAATTGTAAACCTCAAAATGGATGCCGTATGTTCAAGAAAGTATTTACCTGGATCTGGATGCGAATTTCCGGAACAAAAAAGCGAATCAGCCAACACCTTCACGGCGATAATCCATTCGCCATTTTCTGATACCCCGGTTCAGCAGCCGGTTACAATCAATTGCATTTTCCTACAATCTCACCTATTCGTTAGCAGTATTGGCTGGCAATGCGTTACAACTGGTAAGGGCGCCTTTTACCAGAAGGTACTGTGCACCGGCGTAGGTGACCATTACGCTTAGGCTCAGTATTTTATGCGGAAACGCAAAAAGATTGACCGCCGATAACGAATCGGACAGTACAAACTGCAGCGCTCCGTTGAACAACAACATTGCTGCCTTGCTGCTTACCCTTCCCCGCTGGTTCAGCGCCATAAGCAGCATGCATCCAATAACTGCCGCGTAGATGGTAACCGGTACACGCAGGGTATTTAGAAAAGGATACAACAGCCACAAAAACAAGATGACGTATATTATTACAGGAAGGCCCGTTACGGGCTCTTTTTGTAACTGCCCCTTGCCAGTACCGGTTTTAACAAAAAAAGTAATGTACGCCAGGTGTGCCAATAAAAAACTTAACAGCCCCGGTATGAACAAACCCTTTGCCTGCAACAGCACATCGCCCAGCCATGAAAAATTAAGGCGCTTACTAAAACGCGTTTCGGCAGTGCCGGCAGGTACGGACTTTGCTGCCATACCCAAACGGCCAGCAACGGCATGAGTGCGGGTTTGGTAAACCACCGCATCGCTTCATTTTCGTAAGCAATTAACAACAGGTCGGCAGCAACAAAATTGCATATACAAGTATGATGATGGGCTGTTTTTTGTTGGCCGTTATCATTGGGCAAAGGCATAAAGAGGTTTATTGAAAAAATTTTGCTGCAAACCGGTACCACCGGTATAGCGAGTCGCGTACGTAAGCCGTGTCTTGCAGCGGGCGGTTTACCTGCAGCACAATCCGGTAGGTGCTGTCTTGCTGCAACAGCCTAACATCATGGCCTCGGCCTTTCAACACATTGAGGCGTTCCGTTGCAGCAGCCGCATACTTGTAGGTATGAAGCAGCATTCGAAATCCGCTGCTGCTGTCTGTAACCGGGGGAACCGTTGGCGGTTCGAGTGTTGCCGGGGCTGTTGCCGTATCCGAAGGTGCTGCTGTTTTTTCCCAGACAGCAGTATCTGCCGAAGGAGGAGCAGCCGGTTGGTTTACGCTGGTATCTTCAAAAAACAAATCCCGTTCTTTTTGCGGTATGGCCAGGTAAATAGCCCATGCCAGCAGGGCAAGTGCCAGTATTGAGGCAATGATGATAAACGGTTTACGCGATGAGCGCCGTTCTGCAGCGGCAAAATCAATTTCACTGCCGGCATCTTCAGGCTGCCGGGTGCGGTCTTTTAACACATAATGGCCTTCCGGCACGTTTCCTTTTTCGGGCATGGGTTGTCCTTGCGTAAAGGCAAAATGGCCATCGCTGCTTTTGGAAAGCAGGCCAATGCCTTTCAATTGCAGGGGTTTGCCAATGTTGAGCAGTTGCAGGCCGTTGTTGATGTACGAATCCAAATCGCTTTGGGCCAGTACTTTCATCTTCCCGGTTTGTTCAACCAGGTAGTTTAAAAAAGCCTCATCCATGCCCGCACGGCTATCGGGGTGAAAGGTAATGGCATCGGCAGGCCACGATTCTTCTTTCAATTCATAAATATTGATGCCTTCCTTCAGTACAAACGTGCCAATTCCCGGCAGTGTAAGTTTTTTGTGTTGATACAGGTAAGGAGCAAACAGTTCCTGGACTTTCACGGGATAAATTTTCTCAAACATAAAAAATTAGTGTGGCTTTAAGTAATTAAATAAGCGGGCATGCACCCGCAGCCTGTATTTTTGTGGCATGAAACCGGAGTATGCCTCCAACGAAGAACAGTTTGCCCAATGGTGGGAGGCGAATCGCGATCGGCAAAAAAAGTGGTTGAACCAGTTAACGGTAGGCTTGCCGTTGGGCCTGGTGTTTGGCTTACCGGTATTGCTAAGTGTATTGTTCAGAGGATGGTACAAACGCATGCCCTATGTGTCGGGCACACAACTGACGCTGATTATAATGGCGTGCATGGCCATTGCTGTTTTTTTTGCCATATTCCGCATGCGGTTTAAATGGGAAATGAACGAACAGCGCTACCGCGAATGGCTGGCGCAAAAAAAAGAAAGCAAATCGTCATGAAAAAATTGCATTACCTGCCGCTGTACATCTTGCTAATCGGCATGGTTACAATAGCAACTTCCTGTGTAAAACCGGGGACCTGTACGGCAAAATTGCCCACCGCCACCGCTCCGCAAAACGAGCAACAGCGGCTGGCAACCTATTTGGGCAGCAGGGGCATTTCGGCCATATTGCATCCTAACGGCTTTTACTATGTTTTAAACAATGCCGGCAGCGGAAGTAAAATCAATCCCTGCAACATCATTACCATGCAGTACACGGGCCGGCTGGAAGATGGAACGATTTTTGACGAATCCCCTTCGGGTTCCGCCTTTCGCGACCGGGTTACCGTGCTGATGCCGGGCTTGCAACAGGCATTGTCGCTCATTGGGCGGGGCGGACAAATAGAGGTATATTTACCGCCGGCACTGGCATTTGGGTATGTACCGGTGGGCGACCCGTTAAACCCTACCATACCTGCCAATTCAATTGTAACGTTTTCAATTTCCGTTCTTGCAGTGGAGTAATGAAACTGCACTAATACAAATAAACCAACTGTTATGCGTTATACATGGACTTTGTTGTTGCTGCTACCGGCGTTCAGTGCCTGTAAAAAAAATCAAACCTGCGACCGCGATGCGGGCAGTACCGTGGCCCCTGCCAACGAACGGGCCATGGTAACCTCTTACCTGGCAGCAAGGAGCATTAATGCCACTGAGCTAGGAAACAGCGGTATGTTTTATGTAATCGTGAATGCGGGAAATAACCGTACACCCAACGTGTGCAACAATGTGCGGGTACGCTACCGCGGCGAGCTGGCCAACGGAACCGTATTTGACCAAACTACCGGTACTACTACGGTTGACTTTCCTTTGGCCCAGCTGATTGAAGGCTGGCGCAGGGGATTGCCCCTTATAGGAGAGGAGGGAAAGATACGCCTGTACATTCCGCCTTCGCTGGGTTATCGCGATCAGGCGCAAATTGACAGCCGCACCGGCTTTGTAACCATTCCTGCCAATTCAATGCTCATTTTTGAAATTGATTTGGTGCGGGTTTTCTGATACAGGTTGTTCCCTCTAACTGCAATACATCTAAATTCCCAATATGCCCTACGAACCCATTTCGGTGTTCGATATGTTTAAAATTGGCGTTGGGCCATCGAGCAGCCATACGCTGGGCCCCTGGCGGGCCGCCTTGCGTTTTTTAGCCGAGCTGGAGCAACGCAATTACCTGCAACAGGTACAGCACCTGCGGGTACTGCTGTATGGCTCATTAGCCAAAACCGGAAAGGGGCATGGTACCGATGTAGCCGTGCAGTTGGGTTTGTGCGGTGAAGATCCGGAAACCTTTGATGTAACGGCCATCAACCGGCGCATGCTACAAATAGCAACCGATAAGCGCCTGCTGCTGCGGCATGTACACGAAATTGCTTTTGACCCGCGGGAGGACATTGAGTTTTTGTTTACCGAATCCTTACCCTATCACCCCAATGCCCTTACATTTTGCGCAACGTTGCTCAATGGCGAAGCATGGGCGGCCACCTATTATTCCATAGGCGGCGGTTTTGTGGTGCGTGATGGCGAGCAGGTCCTTACCGGCACAGCCACCTTGCAGTTGCCTTTTCCGGTTGATACTGCGGGCGATTTGCTGCACTGGTGCATGAAAACGGGTATGAGCATCAGCGATGTGGTGCTGGAAAATGAGCAGGCATGGCGTTCGGACGAAGCTACCCGGATGGGCCTGGACCGTATTTGGCAGGTAATGCGGGAATGCGTTTACAAGGGATGCCATACGAGCGGCTACCTGCCCGGCGGCTTACAGGTGCTGCGCAGGGCGGCTAGGCTGAACCGTAAGTTATTGGGAACGAGGACCTACGCCAACTTTGAGGAATGGGTGGGTGCCATACAGGCAGGAGGTACTGCGTTTCAATACACGTTAGACTGGGTAAGTTGCTTTGCCTTAGCCGTTAACGAAGAGAATGCCTCATTTGGCAGGGTAGTAACGGCACCCACCAACGGAGCGGCCGGGGTTATACCTGCCGTGCTGATGTATTACATCACATTTTGCGACGGCAATGCACCGGAAAAAATTCGCAGGTTTTTGCTGACGGCCTCTGAAATTGGCAGCATCTTCAAAAAAGGGGCTACCATTTCTGCCGCTATGGGTGGTTGCCAGGCCGAAATAGGTGTTTCCAGCGCCATGGCTGCCGCGGCATTAACCGAACAGTTGGGCGGTACGCAGCGCCAGGCCCTTATGGCAGCCGAAATTGCCATGGAACACCATTTGGGCCTCACTTGCGACCCCATTGCCGGATTGGTACAGATACCCTGCATAGAGCGCAATACTATGGGTGCCATTAAAGCCATAACGGCTTCGCAGCTGGCCTTGCAGAGCTCGCCCGATTACGCCAAGGTAAGCCTGGACACGGTTGTAAAAACCATGTGGAATACGGCCTTAGACATGAGCCATAAGTATAAAGAAACCGCCGAAGGAGGGTTGGCCGTACACATTCCGCTTTCGTTGAGCGAATGTTAAAAAAATGAAAACATCACCAAGGGCTCCAACTATGTAGTTGAATTTCTGTTTCTTGCGCAGCCGAAAGGAATGAAATTTTGTAGAGACGAAGTCCGTTAATCTTGTTAACTTTCTTTACTTTAATTAACAACAATCAGCAATGGCAGCAGCATCATCAGGTTGGAATTTATTCGTACCCGTGCGACGCTTATTTGACCTGTTGCGCCTCGAGCGTAAAGAGGTAACTTCCATTTACTATTACGCCATTTTGGCCGGCCTGTTTCAGTTGGCCATTCCATTAGGCATTCAGGCAGTCATCAACTTCGTTTTGGCGGGTACCTTATCCACCTCCATGGTGGTGCTGATTGCCTTGGTGGTGGTAGCCGTATTTTTATCGGGTTTTTTGCAGGTAAATCAAATGAAGCTGATCGAAAAGATTCAGCAGCGCATTTTTGCCCGCTACGCTTTTGAATTTGCCTGGCGCATTCCCCGTTTGGATATGCAAAAGGTTGATGGCTACTACATGCCCGAATTTGTGAACCGTTTTTTCGAATCGGTATCCTTACAAAAAAGTATGAGCAAGCTCTTGCTCGATATACCCACCGCAACGTTGCAGGTACTGTTTGGGCTGATATTGCTTTCGTTATATGCCAACATTTTCATCATCTTCAGCATACTCACCATCATTGTCATTTATCTCATACTTTATCGCACCTCTGCCAAAGGCTTAACCACCAGCCTGGAAGAAAGCGATTACAAATACAAAGTTGCCGGCTGGCTCGAAGAGATTGCACGAGTAATGAAGTCGTTTCGCTTTTCCCGTTTATCGACTTTGCCAATTGATAAGACGGATGATTATGTAACCGCATACATTGATGCACGTACCCGCCACTTTAAAGTGTTGCTGGTGCAATATTGGGCACTCATCATTTTTAAAGTACTGATTACGGCCAGCATGTTGGTGGTAGGCGGTGTTTTGTTGGTGCAAAATCAAATCAACATTGGCCAGTTTGTGGCAGCCGAAATTGTAATTCTTTCGGTTTTGGGTTCAGTGGAAAAGCTGATTCAAAGCTTAGAGAAAATTTACGATGTACTCACCAGCATAGAAAAATTGGGTAAAGTACTGGATAAGCCACTGGAGCGATTGGGTACCATGCCGCTTGAGGATGGTGAAAAGGGCCTTTCTGTTCGAATGGATCATGTGCATTTTGGTTACAACGATGCGGTTAAAATTCTCGAAGATATTTCTTTTGAGGTGCAGCCCAGCCAAAAAGTGTGCATCATGGGTTCCGATAGCTCCGGAAAATCAACGCTGTTGCGTTTACTCACCGGGTCCTACTTAGATTTTGAGGGAAGTATTTTAATCAATGGAATACCTATCGGTAACTACAACCACGATTTGTTGCGGGAAAAAACCGGCATCTTGTTTCACCAGCAGGATATATTTCATGGAACGATTTATGAAAATATTTCGCTGGGCGATCGTTCGGTAACCGCAACACAAATTATGGAACTGGCACGTAAAGTGGGGCTGGAGTCGTTTGTAATAACTTTAAAACAAGGATTCGATACCGAAATAGACCCCATGGGCAGACGTCTTTCAACCGGTGTGGTTCGAAAAATTTTGTTGCTTCGGGCCCTCATTTCGCATCCACGCCTGCTGTTGCTGGAAGATCCCTGGCTGGGATACGATGAAGAATACCAAAAGAAGATCATAAACTACTTGTTGCACGAAATGCCCGAAGCTACGGTGCTGGTTGCAACCAATGATGAGGATTTTGCTCGTCAATGCGATCATGTCATAATCATGAAAAACGGTAAAATTATCCGGCAGGGTAAACCCGCCGATGTAATCTGAAAAACGGATAACTATGGCACAATTACTAACACCGGATATTGAAGCAAAACTGGGCCGCCCCATGAAGGCCTTTCAAGCGGTGTACCGGCATAATAAAGTAAGCCGCATCCGCCGCTCATTTTGGTACATCATCATCGGATTTCTGATTTTGCTGTTCATTCCATGGACGCAAAATATCCGCAGCGAAGGTTCTATTACTACCCTGCGGCAGGAGCAACGGCCGCAACAACTCAACAATATCATTCCCGGCCGTATCGTAAAATGGTATGTAAAAGAAGGCGATTACGTGAAAGCGGGCGATACCATTGTACAACTGGCCGAAATTAAAGACGATTACCTCGATCCCAACCTGCTACAACGTACCGAGCAGCAGCTGAGTGCCGAGCAAATGACCATCGCCTTTTATGAAAATAAGGTGCAAACCACGCTGCAGCAAATTGCCGCTTTGGAAGCGGAGCGGGATTTGAAACTCAGCGCCATCGATAATAAAATTATACAAACCCGCCGTAAAGTGGAGAGCGATAGCATGAAGGTGATAGCTGCTGAAAATGAAATGACGGTTGCCGACCGGCAATTGGAAGGCGCCACCATCATGTTTGAGAAAGGAGTAATACAACTCACCGAATACGAACGGCGTAAAGTGCTGCACCAAAATGCCAATGCAAAACTTGTTGGCGCACAAAACGATTTTAATAACAGCCGGCAGGATTTGCTGATTTTACAACTGGAACGTAATGCAGCCATCCAGGACTATGCCGAAAAAATTGCCAAAGCACAGGGCGAAGTGTTTGAAAGTCGTTCGCAAATTGCTGCCGGACAGGGAAAGGTGGCCAAATTGCAGAATCAGTTTGATAATTACCGCATCCGCAGTGGCCAATATTTTGTAATTGCACCACAAGACGGGCAGGTGATAAAAGCTAAAAAAAGCGGTATTAACGAAATTGTGAAGGAAGGCGATATGATTGTGGAAATTGTACCCAAAGAATACGAACTGGCAGCGGAAATATGGGTAAACCCCATGGATTTGCAATTGATCAACATTGGTCAGCGGGTACGATTTATGTTTGATGGCTTCCCTGCCATTGTATTCAGTGGCTGGCCGGCCGCTTCTTATGGCACTTTTGGCGGACGGGTAATTGCCATTGAAACCAACCGTAGTAACAACGGTATGTTTCGGGTGCTGGTGGTGGAAGACCGTAACGACCGCCCCTGGCCGAAAGATCTGAAAATCGGAACCGGCGCCGTAAGTTTTGCATTGTTGAAAGATGTGCCCATTTGGTACGAACTGTGGCGGCAAATCAATGGCTTCCCGCCTGATTTTTATAAACAGCAGGATGAAATGAAGAAGGACCAGGAGAAAAAAATGGACAAGCATAAATTCTGATTACATCGAACAGCGGAGCGCATCAATCCATGCAAAAACTCATTCAATCAAAAGCCATAGTAAAAAAATATCTCATCGGCGCCGTTTTAGCGGTAGCGTGGGTGCTGCCTGCCATATGCCAGGACAGCATTCAGGTTTTGCGGCAGGAAGATTTTTACGCCATCATCCGCCAAAACCACCCCGTTGCAAAACAGGCCAACCTGTTGGTAAGCCTGGCCCGCTCGCAGGTGCAGGCCGCACGGGGCGAATTTGACCCGGTACTGTTTTTTAATAACGATCGCAAAACCTTCGACGGTAAAAATTATTTCAACTACCAACAGGCCCAGGTAGTGATACCCACCTGGTTTGGTATTGAAGCGTATGCCGGCCTCGAAAACAATTTTGGCGATTTCATTAACCCCGAATTATCCCGGAACCGTACCAGCTATGCCGGCGTAAGCATCCCTTTATTGAAAGATCTGGCGCTGGATCAGCGCAGGGCGGTTTTGCAACAGGCGCAATTGTTCAAAAGCCAAACCGAATGGGAGCGCCGTAACATGCTGAACGATTTGATGGTAGATGCCTGGTTTGCCTATTGGAACTGGGCAAAGGATTACGAAGTGTACCGGGTATTGCGCAACGCGGTACAAATCAATGAATTTCGGTACGAACTTATCAAAATAGCCTTTGAGCAGGGCGACCGTGCCGCCATTGATACCACAGAAGCGTTGGCACAGCTGCAAAATTTTCAGCAACAACGTGAAGAAGCCTGGTTAAAATTCCGCAAATCATCGCTCGAACTATCCACTTTCATGTGGCTCGAAGACAACCGGCCTGTATATCTGTCCGATCTGGTTATTCCCGACACCCTATGGGTACAGCAAAATTTTGGTTCCATTCGTATTGACGATCTTTCCGAATGGCTTACTGCCGCCTATAATGCGCATCCCAAAATGCAGATGATAGATTATAAGCTGCAAATTTTGGAAGTGGAGCGCAGGCTCAAACTGCAATACCTTTTACCCAAGGCCGACATCAAGTACAATTTTCTGCAAAAAGGATATGAAGTGTGGAAGGGAGTAAACTTTAATCTCTTTAACAACAATTTCAAATACGGATTTAATGTAGTGGTGCCCATACCCAACCGCGGCGGAATTGGTAATTATAAGGCAGCACGCATAAAAATTCAGTCAACCGAACTCGACCGCAGTTTTACGCAATTGAACATTGAAAACAAGGTGCGGTATCATTACAACGAAGTATTGAACCTGCAAGAGCAAATTCGCATTTTTGAAGACGCGTATCGTAATTATGTAAAACTTTTTGAGGCGGAGCAGCTTCGGTTTTCTTTGGGTGAAACCACACTGTTCATCTTAAACGCCCGTGAAAACAAAGTATTGGAAACCAAACAAAAGCTGCTGGAGCTGAAAGCCAAGTTTTATCAGGCATATGCCAGCCTCATTTGGGCCAGCGGGCAATTGCAATAAGTGGAGTTACTGCACTAAAAATTTTGACTACTACGTCATGAAAGCCAACGAACGGGAATACGTATTTGATTGCTTCTTTGGTGTTGCCGTACAGTGTAAAAAATGAAAGCCCCCTGGTGAAAGGGGGCTTTGTAGCGAGGACGGGAGTTGAACCCGTGACCTCAGGGTTATGAATCCTGCGCTCTAACCATCTGAGCTACCTCGCCATAAAACGCCGGGGTTGGCGTTTGAGGGCTGCAAAAATAGAGAAACTCCGCTTACGGCAGAAATCAATTTTTTGAGCGGCCCGGGTATTGTTGCAATGCCGCTTCCAGGCAATCCATGGCTTTGTTCAGTGCTTCAACGTTCAGCACATACGCCAAACGAACTTCATTCTTGCCCAGTCCGGGCGTACCATAAAAGCCGGTAGCCGGGGCCAGCATTACCGTTTGCCCCTGGTGCGAAAACGATTCCAGCAGCCATTGGCAAAAACGGTCGCTGTCGTCAATCGGCAGTCGTGCCATGGCATAAAACGCGCCTCCGGGAATGGGACAAAACACGCCCTCCATATTATTCAGGCGGCGCACCAGCAAATCGCGGCGGCGCAGGTATTCGGCACGGGCGCCATCAAAAAAGTTATCGGGCAGGTCAATGGCCGCTTCACCCATTATCTGGGCCAGGCCGGGCGGACTCAGCCTTGCCTGCGCAAATTTCATGGCTGCGTCGTAAAAGGCTTTGTTTTTGGTAACAAACGCACCCAGGCGGGCGCCGCAGGCGCTGTAGCGCTTGCTGATGGTATCCATCAACACTACATGCTGGTCCATTCCTTCGAGGTGCATGGCGCTTACATAGGTGCCATCGTAACAAAATTCCCGATAGGCTTCATCGCTGAACAGGTATAAATCGTGCCGCAGGCAAATTTCTTTCAGGGCCTCCATTTCGGCCCGGCTGTAGAGGTATCCGGTAGGATTGTTGGGGCTGCAAATGATGATGGCCTTGGTACGGGGCGTAATGGCCTTTTCAAAATCGGCAATGGGCGGCAGCGCAAAACCGGTTTCGATGGAAGAGGGGATGGTTACCACTTTTACGCCGGCTGCGCACGCAAACCCGTTGTAGTTGGCATAAAAAGGTTCGGGAATGATGACCTCATCGCCCGGATTCATACAGGTGAAAAATCCAAACAATATCGCCTCACTACCGCCGGTGGTAATCAATATCTGATCGTAGGAAACATCAATCCCCACTTTTTTGTAATACTGCGTCAGTTTACGCCGATAGCTTTCGTTGCCGGCACTGTGGCTGTATTCGAGCACACGGATATCGGCATGGCGCACGGCATCTAAAATAGCGGGAGGGGTTTCAATATCGGGTTGTCCGATGTTGAGATGATAAACCTTTATTCCTTTTTTCTTGGCCGCCTCGGCGTAAGGCACCAGTTTGCGTATGGGAGAGGGAGGCATCTGCTGCCCCCGCTGGCTGATGGTTAACATGCCTGCAAAGATAGCGGGGGTACCCATACAGTTCATTCGGCCATAAAAAAACCCGGCTTCCGCCGGGTTACAAGCAATGCGTTGCACTTTTTATTGCTCCACCACGCCAATAATGGTAATTACCTTTTGCTCATCAATACCGGCAAACTTTACGTAAATGCTTTTGCTGAAGTTGCCGGGCGTGGCTGCATTGTACGTAGCGCTGATGGTACCGGTTTTGCCGGGTTTGATTACGTCTTTGGTGAAATCCGACTTGGTGCACCCGCAACCGGGCGTAACATTTTCAATCAGTAAATCTTCTTTGCCAATGTTCGTAAAGGTAAAGGTGGAAGTAACCGGACTTCCCAGTTTCAGCTTACCGAAGTTGATGGTTTCGCTCTGAAATTTTACTACATCATCGGGCTTTTTCTGCTGTTGTTGCTGTTGCGCCGTTACGGCACTTACCACAAATAACGCAAGAAGCAACGTGAATACTTGTTTCATATGTGCTGACGTTTAAAGTTTCAGTTTAATGCTTTTTTTGAAATACCTGCAGGGCGGCGTTGGCCGGAACGGATGCGTCGGGTGTTTTCCAAACAAATCCTTTTATAATCAATTGCTTGCTCTCACCATCGTTGTAATAAAAGGTAATTGACTTTTCAAAATACCCTTCTGCTGCTGCATTATAGCCCACTTTAATGGTGGTAGAGCCGCCTTTGGCCACCGGCTCTTTGCTGTACTCCGGAGTGGTGCAGCCACACGAGGTTTGCACGTTTTGCAGTTGAAAACTTTCCAAACCGTTGTTATAGATGGTAAACGTATGATACACCGGCTTGCCTTGCGGAATTTTACCAAAATCGTACACGTATTCAGATGCGGTAAGCGGCTCAACGGTTGCAGCCACCTGCGGCTCCTGGCCGGGCTGCTTGTTTTTTTTCTTCTGCGCAAATGCGGTCGGCGCAAGGGTAAATGCACATACCAGCAACAGAACCAAATGCTTCATACGCAACAGTTTGATGTTCAAATGTACAAAATCCCTTTGCAAGGCCCTAATCTTTTGGGGTAACGGTATGCCTGTATTATTGAAAGTTTAACACCCCCGCTTTCACCGGTATGGGAAAACGCATAAGCGGGTACCAAAGCTAACGATGGTTCGTTACGGGGGAAATCTGCTATTTTTGCCGCATGAATCAAACAGCAAATGCCGTACAGCAGGCCACCCCGCTTTCGTTTGAGCATTTTCGGGAAGAAGTGCTGAACGATTACCGCCTGGCCTGCCTCAGCCGCGAAGCAAGTCTGCTGGGCCGTAAGGAAGTACTAACGGGTAAAGCCAAGTTTGGCATTTTTGGCGATGGCAAGGAAGTGCCGCAGCTGGCCATGGCCAAATTTTTCCGGCCCGGCGATGTATATAGTGGCTACTATCGCGATCAAACTTTTGCATTTGCTACCGGCGTGGCAACGGTAAAAGAGTTTTTTGCACAACTCTATGCCGACCCCGATCCCGCACACGATCCGCACAGCGCCGGCCGCCAGATGAACTCACACTTCGCATCGCCTTTTGTAGATGCGGAGGGCAATTTCCTCGACCTGGTAAACCGCAAAAATATTTCGGCCGGTATGGCGCCTACTGCCGCACAAATGCCAAAGGCAGTAGGGTTTGCGCTGGCATCAAAACTGTTTCGGCAGGTAGATGTGCTGAAGCAGTTTACCCACCTTTCCAACAACGGCAACGAAGTATGCTTTGCTACCATTGGCGATGCTTCTACCAGCGAAGGTCATTTTTGGGAAACGGTTAATGCGGCCGCCGTTCAGCAAATACCCCTGGCCATTTTTGTGTGGGACGATGGCTATGGTATTTCCGTACCCAAATCGTATCAAACCACGAAGGGGTCCATTTCAGAAGCCCTGCGTGGCTTTCAGAAAAAAGAAGGTACCAACGGAATTGACATATACCGCCTCAAAGCCTGGGATTACGCCGGCATGTGCGAAGTGTTGGAAACCGCCATTGATAAAATTCGCAACACACACATACCGGCCGTATTTCATGTTGAGGAGGTAACACAGCCGCAGGGGCATTCCACATCGGGCAGTCACGAGCGCTACAAGTCGCCCGAACGACTGCAATGGGAGCGGGAGTGGGACTGCAACCGCAAAATGAAGGAATGGTTGCTCGAAAACAATTTGGCTAGCGAAGAGGAATTGTTGCAAATAGAAACCGAAGCCAAAGAGCAGGTGCGCCGCGAAAAAAATGAAGCATGGCAGGAATACCAGGCACCCATTCTGCAACAGGTGCAACAGGTACTGCAACTGGTACAACAGTTGCACCCCCTTGAAGGGCAGGCCGAAGCCTTTGCGGCGTATGTGAATGAACTGCAGCAAAACCGTGAGCCCAATCGCCGCGATGTAATGAAAGCCCTGCAGCGCTGCCTGAGTTTGGCGCAAACCAACGGTACTGCCTTTGCGCAGGCACGGGCCAATTTACAGCAATTGCAGCAGGAAAACCGGAAACTGTACAACACCCACTTGTATCACGAAGGGCCCGCCTCGGCGCTGAACGTGCCGGTGGTGCCGGCGCACTATGCCGATGATGCGCCCTTGCTGAACGGCTATGAAATACTGAACCGCTACTTTGATCAGCTGTTTGCCACCAATCCCAAAGTGGTAGCCTTTGGCGAAGACCTGGGTTATATTGGCGATGTGAATCAGGGCTTTGCCGGCCTGCAGGCCAAACACGGTGCCAACCGCATTTTCGATACCGGCATTCGCGAGCTTACCATTATGGGGCAGGGGATTGGCCTGGCACAGCGGGGCTTGCGGCCCATAGCCGAAATTCAATACCTCGATTACCTGCTGTATGGCCTGCAGCCGCTGAGCGACGACGCAGCCACCCTGCATTTTCGTACGGCCGGGCGGCAAAGCGCTCCGGTTATTGTGCGTACGCGGGGGCACCGGCTCGAAGGTATTTGGCACAGCGGCTCGCCCATGGGTATGATCATCAACAGCCTGCGGGGCATGTACGTTTGTGTGCCCCGTAACATGGTGCAGGCAGCCGGCATGTACAACACATTGCTGCAAAGCAACGAGCCCGGCCTGGTAATTGAGTGCCTCAACGGCTATCGTTTAAAAGAGCGCTTACCCGAAAATCTGCACAAATTTACTGTGCCGATGGGTGTACCCGAAGTGTTGCGCAGCGGTACCGATGTAACCATAGTATCGTACGGTTCGGTACTGCGCATTATTGATGACGCGGCACAGCACCTGGAGCGCCTCGGTATCAGTTGCGAAATTATTGACGTGCAAACCCTGCTTCCCTTCGACCTGCAGCACGTTATTCTGCAATCGCTTCAAAAAACCAACCGCATTGTGTTTGTGGATGAGGATGTGCCGGGTGGCGCCGCGGCTTACATGTTTAACAAGGTAATGGAAGAACAGGGCGGTTACCGCTATTTGGATGTAGCCCCCCGCACCATCACCGGCAAGGCCCACCGGCCTTCGTACGGCAGCGATGGCGATTACTTCAGCAAGCCCAATGCCGAAGAAATTATTGCCGTTATTCGCGAAATGATGCTCGAATAATGAAACCTCCGCCGCAAGGCGGCTTCAGCAATGAGTTTTTTAAACGTTATCGACATCCTGGGCACATTTGCCTTTGCCGTGTCTGGCGCATTTTCTGCCATGGAAAAAAAGCTCGATCCCTTTGGCGTACTGGTGCTGGCATTTGTAACCGCCATTGGCGGGGGCACCTTGCGGGATGTGTTAATTGGCGATACGCCGGTTGGCTGGTTGCGCAACGGTACCACCACCGGGGTAATAGTGCTGGCGGCTGCCGGCACCATGCTGTTTGGCCGTATGCTGCGCCGCTTTACCGGTCCGCTTTTTTTGTTTGATGCGCTGGGCCTGGGCCTGTTTACGCTGGTGGGGGTGCAAAAGGGGCTGCAACTGCAACTCAGTCCCGTTATTTGTGTGGCACTGGGTACCATTACCGGTTCGTTTGGCGGCGTTATACGCGATGTGTTGCTGAATAACGTACCGCTCATTTTTCGTAAAGAAATATATGCATCGGCATCCATTGCCGGCGGATTGCTGTTTTTGCTGCTGCGGCAGTTGCAAATTCCGCAGCAACCGGTAACCATCATCAGCATTGTGTTTATTGTGCTGTTACGCGTGGTAGTGGTACGCTATCAACTATCGCTGCCCCGCTTTTACCGATGATGCCGCCATTCAATTTTTATCATCATAATTTCAAAGCCAAATGCGCAAGCTCGATTTGTACCAGGTTGATGCCTTTGCCGAAAAATTATTTACCGGAAACCCGGCTGCCGTAATGCCTTTGCAACAGTGGTTGCCCGATGGTTTGCTGCAACAACTGGCGCAGGAAAACAATTTGTCCGAAACCGTATTTTTCGTGCCTTCACAAAAGGCCGGCGTTGATTTTGACATCCGCTGGTTTACACCCACAACCGAAGTAAACCTTTGCGGCCACGCCACGCTGGCCGCGGCCTGGGTGTTGCTGGAGCAGTTGCAGTTTCATAAACCCGAAGTAGTGTTTCATTCCAAAAGCGGATTGCTGCGGGTGCGCCGCGGTGCCACCGGCTTGCAAATGGATTTTCCGGCTTGGCCTCCGGAGCGGCTGAGCGATTATCCGGCCAACCTGGCACAACTGCTGGGCGTGCCCGAAATTTTAGGCGTGTACAAGCACCGCGACTGGCTGGTGGAAGTTGAAAAAGAGGCCTGGGTGCGCCAGGCAAAACCCGATTTTCAGGGTTTGAAGCAACTGGGTGCCATGATCATTCTTACCGCACCCGGTAGCGAAGCCGATTTTGTTTCCCGCTTTTTTGCTCCGGGTGCCGGTGTTGATGAAGATCCGGTTACCGGCTCGGCTCACTCGCAACTGGTACCCTTTTGGAGCGATAAGCTGGGCAAACGCCGCCTGCAGGCCCGGCAACTTAGCCAACGCGGAGGCGTTATTGCCTGCGAACTGCTCGATAACGGAAGGGTATTGCTGGGGGGTAACTGCGTGTTTTACATGAAAGGCGAAGTACAGCTGCCGCTGTAATGCCGCTTAATCAACAAAGCGGTTTTGTTGTGCGGGGGCAGGCACCATGCAACGGTTTCGCTTGCCAAACCACCGGTAGCGGTTACGGGCTATGAACCGATAAACGGCATCCCGCAAAAACCGGGGTACAATTTTCAGCACCGCCAGCCACCGCCACGCGCCGTCCAAATGACGGCATATTTCCAAAACGGCATTGGAGGCGGTGTAGGCTTTGCCGTTACTTATGAATACAAGGGTATTCAGCGCATCGGGGTTCAAACCGTATTGGGGTAACAAACGGCGGGCCGTTTGGCCCTGCAAGGTGCCAAACTGCAACGACCCGCTGCGGTTACGCCGCAGCGTAAACTGCACCCAGTAGTTGCAAAAATTGCATACCCCGTCAAACAATACCAGGTGGCCCTCCATGGCAGCAATATTACGATATCCGCAAACAAAAAGGCTGCCGGTACCGGCAGCCTTTGTAATTCGTTACAGGGTATTGTTTAACCCATGTTGTGAAACACCTTCTGCACATCCTCATCCTGCTCCAGCCGTTCAATTAATTTACTCACTTCCTCGGCCTGTGCATCCGTTACCGGTACGGTGGTAGTAGGTATCCATTCCACCTCGGCGCTAATGGGTGTAATGCCTTTTTCTTCCAGCGCTTTTTGCATGTTACCAAAATCGGTAAAGCCGCAGCGCAGTACCAGTATTTCTTCGCCGTTTTCACCCGTGCTTTCACCCATTTCTTCCAAACCGGCATCAATCAGTTCCAGTTCCAGTTCTTCCGTATTCAGGCCCGACGGATTCAGCTTAAACACGCCCATTTTCTTAAACTGAAAACTTACACTGCCGCTGGTGCCCAGGGTGCCGCCGCCTTTGTTAAAATGGCTTTTGATGTTGGCTACGGTACGCACATGGTTGTCGGTAGCAGTTTCTACCAGTATGGCAACACCGTGCGGGCCATAACCTTCGTACAAAATTTCTTCGTAGTTCTCCATTTCCTTACCCATGGCCCGCTTAATGGCGGCTTCAATGCGGTCTTTGGGCATGTTTACGCTTTTGGCGTTTTGAATGCACCGCCGCAGGGCAGGGTTGGTGGCGGGGTCGGGGCCGCCGGCTTTAACGGCAATGGCTATCTCTTTTCCAATGCGGGTAAATTGTTTGGCCATGCGGTCCCAGCGGGCAAACATGGTGGCTTTACGTACTTCAAATATGCGTCCCATAGTTTCTTTTTTATGATACCGGCTTTGGGTGCTCCGGGGCATCGCCTGTTGCGTCGCAATCCTTTCATCGTTCGGGGTACTATGCAACAGGTGCTCCCAAAAGCAGCGCAAAATTAGGGAGAAACACCGCCCCTTCCGAAAGGGCGTAAAAAAAGCCACACAAACGTGTGGCTATTATTAAGTTGCTTATGCGGTTACAGCTCCTGCTTTTCAAAATCCGATGCTTTGGGCAAAATTTCACCGGGGTAGCGCAGCTTGCTGTGGTGCCGGCTGTACAGGAAATAAATAATCAGGCCCAGCGCCATCCACCCAAAAGCAACCTTCAGGGTTTGCTGGTCCAGTGCCACAATCATACCGGCACACACCACCACGCCCAGTGTTGATACCACAGGTACCAGGGGCGCTTTAAAGGGGCGTTTGATGTTGGGCTCCCGCACCCGCAAAATCCATACACCGGCGCTCACCAGCACAAAGGCAAAGAGGGTACCAAACGAGGTAAGGTCGCCGGCAACATGGCCCGGTACAAATGCGGCAAACAAGCCCACAAACAAAAACAATATCCAGTTGGCTTTGTAGGGCGTTTTAAATTTCGGATGCAGGTCGCCAAATACCTTCGGTATCAGCCCGTCGTTGCTCATGGTGTAAAAAATGCGGCTTTGTCCCATCAGCATCACCAGTATAACCGATGAAAAGCCCGCCAGTATGGCCACCGTTACGGCAGTAGCCAGCCAGCCGTAGCCGGTCATGTATTGCGAAATGGCGTAAGCCACCGAGGCTTCCCTTCCTTTTTCGGGATCCACAAACTCTTTCCAGTTGGCAACACCGGTAAGCACGTGGCCAAATAAGATGTATAAAATGGTGCAGATAACCAGCGAACCCAAAATGCCAATGGGCATGTCTCGCTTGGGGTTTTTGGCTTCCTGTGCCGCGGTACTTACGGCATCAAAGCCAATAAAGGCAAAAAACACTATGGCCGCGCCGCCCAACACACCGCCCCATCCGTGTTTGAACACGCCGGAGTAGTCGGCAATTACTTTACCTGCCTGATCCAGTACGGGTGGCGTGCCTGCCGGAATGAGGTAGGGGGTATGGTTTTCGGGCTTGATAAACTGCCATCCTATGGCTATGAACAATATCACAATCCCCACCTTAATAAATACGATGATGGCGTTTACCAGTGCCGATTCCTGCGTGCCTTTAATCAGCAGTAGCGTTAAGGCCAGCAATATCAGCAGGGCAGGCGCATTGATGATGCCCGAGTGCAGCACGCCGTTCGAGTCGGTATAGCTCTCAAAGGGCGAGTGGCACCATTCGTACGGTATGGCACCTCCTAGCAATTTGTTCAGGTATTCGCTCCAGGCTATGGATACGGTAGCGGCGCCCAGGGCGTATTCCATAATCAGGGCCCAGCCAATGATCCAGGCCACCAGTTCGCCCATGGTGGTATAGCTGTAGGCATATGCACTGCCGGCAATGGGAATCATGGCGGCAAACTCGGCATAACAAAGTCCGGCAAACGCACAACCAATGGCGGCAATGATAAACGAAATGGTAACGGCGGGCCCGGCTGCCTGTCCGGCCGCGGCAGCAGTACGCACAAATAAGCCTGCACCAATAATGGCACCAATACCCAGTGCCACCAGGTTGCCGGCGCCCAGGGTTCGTTTCAGCCCCTTTCCCTCTGCCTGGGCCAGCATCTGATCCAGCGGTTTTTTGATAAATAAACTCATAAAAATTGACGGTTGGTTTTGATTTGAGGCGGGAAAATAAACAATTCTCCCATTCGCAGGCACATCAATTTACCAACGGTGTCTTTAACAACCTGCAACCGGGGGTTCAATCCGAAAGTATTATCTTGCTGCCCTCAAATTTAAAAACTGCATGGGCAAGGGAAACCGGCTTACGTTTTACATCATCATTGCCATGATACTCGGTATTATTACCGGTTATATTGTGCACGTAAATGCTTCGGACGAATGGATCCGCGAATTTTCCAAAAACATTAAACTACTGAGCACCATTTTCATTCGCCTGGTGCAAATGATCATCGCTCCGCTGGTGTTTTCAACACTGGTGGTGGGTATTGCCAAGCTGGGTGATTTAAAGGCGGTTGGCCGGGTAGGGGGTAAGGCCCTGCTGTGGTTCATTACGGCATCGCTGGCATCGCTGCTGCTGGGCATGGTGTTGGTAAATGTATTCAAGCCCGGTGCCTATATTGATTTGTCGCAGGCCGATACCGAAGGTGTGAAAGACCTGATGACAAAAACATCCGCTTTCTCACTGCAGAATTTTGTGGAGCACATCTTCCCCAAGAGCTTGTTTGAGGCAATGGCCACCAACGAAATTCTGCAGATTGTGGTATTCTCTATTTTTTTCGGGGTGGCTGCCGCTGCCATGGGCGATTATACCAAGCCGCTCATCAAGGCCCTCGATGTGGCATCGCACGTCATCCTTAAAATGGTGAATTATGTAATGAATGCGGCTCCGCTGGGTGTGTTTGGCGCGCTTTCGGCCGTGGTGGCGGTAAAGGGCCTGGGCATTTTCCGGTTTTACCTGGTGTACTTTGCCTACTTTTTATTGGGTATTGCCATTTTATGGATGGTGCTCATTGGGGTAGGCTATCTTATTTTGGGAAACCGTATGAATGTGCTGCTGCGCCGCATTGGAGGGCCGCTGCTGATTGCGTTCAGCACTACCAGCAGCGAGGCGGTATTTCCGAAGCTAACCGAAGAACTGGAACGCTTTGGTTGCCGCGATCGCATAGTAGCTTTTGTACTGCCGCTGGGGTATTCGTTTAACCTCGATGGCAGTATGATGTACATGACCTTTGCCAGCCTGGCCATTGCACAGGCGTATAACATTCAGCTCGACCTGGGTACACAGTTGGTTATGTTGCTGGTGCTTATGCTTACCAGCAAAGGCATTGCCGGGGTGCCGCGGGCATCGCTGGTAGTGGTGTTGGCCACCTGTGCCATGTTTAACATACCGCCCGAAGGCGTGGCGCTGATTTTGCCCATTGATCACTTTTGCGACATGTTTCGCAGCATGACCAACGTGGTGGGCAATGCCCTTGCCACATCGGTAGTAAGCAAGTGGGAAGGCGAGTTGGCCGAGGCATAAATTGTTAATCCGATACAAATCAGTTACACATACAATATGATGCTGCGTTTTGTTTTTGTAGTGTTGTTTTTAGGCATAACTGCCCTGCAGGCACAGCAGGTAAAACTGCGGGTGTTTAACCAGTACGAAGCGCCCGTGGGCGCTTTTGAAGTAAACGGTGTTGGCTATAAAACCAGTGCCGATGGCTACGTTACCATTCAAATTGAGCCGGGTGCCGAAACGCTTACGTTTTCGGGAAAAGAATATCCGCCTCTACAAATTGGTGTTGACCGGTTGCAAAACGGGGCCACCATAACCCTGCCCAAAAAATTTACCTGGAAAGATGTGCTGAACCCCATGTTCTACATCAAGTACGGTGGGTTGTGGCTGTTGCTATTTATCGTATTTGCCGAAACTGGTTTGTTTGCGGGCTTTTTTTTACCGGGCGACAGCCTGCTGTTTGTGGCCGGCATTTACAGCAGCAATTTGGCCAATGAATTTTTGAAACTCATCGGCCTGGCCAATCTCAACAGCGAGTGGCTCGAGTTGTTTGTATTATGTGCTTTGATTTCTTTTGCCGGCATTTTAGGAAATATGGTGGGGTACTGGACCGGACGAAAAGTAGGGCCCACCATGTACCACTGGAAAGATAACCTGCTTTTTAAAAAAAGATATTTGCACGAAGCCCACGATTTTTACGAAAAGCATGGCGGCGCAGCCATCGTATTCGCTCGCTTTTTACCCTTCATCCGCACCTTTGCGCCGATTGTGGCCGGCATTGTGGAAATGGACCGGAAAAAATTCATGTTCTTCAACATCGTTGGTTCCATCAGCTGGGTAGTGAGTATGATTTTTGCCGGGCATTTTTTGCAGATTTGGGTTAAGAATCAGTTTGGCGTGGAGTTGAAGGATAAACTGGAGTTGATCATCATCATCATCATTGCCGTAACAACGGCTCCCGTTCTCTGGAAATTTTTCTTTGGAAAGAAAAAACAGCTACCCCATTAAAACCCATGCATCATGACCACCCCAAAAGAGCATTCCATTTTTTCAACGGCCGTAATTGTGGCGGCGCTTGGCTATTTTGTTGACATATACGACCTGCTACTGTTTACCATTGTTCGGGAACCTTCTTTGGCGGGTGTGGGCATTGACCTAACCAATTCGGCTGCCGCCATAGCGGCCAGTACCAAAATCATCAACTGGCAAATGGTGGGTCTGCTTATTGGAGGCATACTATGGGGTACCCTGGGCGATAAAAAAGGCCGTTTGAGCGTTTTGTTCGGTTCGATTTTATTGTACTCGGTGGCAAATTTTTTAACGGGCTTTGTGCAAAATGTTGAGCAGTATGCCTATGCCCGCTTTGTGGCCGGCGTGGGTTTGGCCGGCGAATTGGGAGCCGGTATTACCCTGGTAAGCGAACTGTTGCCCAAAAGCAAACGGGGTATTGGTACTTCACTGGTGGCCGGCGTAGGCTTGTTTGGTGCCGTGTTTGCCTACTTTACATTTAAGATTACCAACGACTGGCGGCTGTGTTACAAAATTGGCGGCGGACTGGGTATTGGCCTGCTGCTG
Source organism: Lacibacter sp. (assembly GCA_046297415.1). GTDB lineage: Bacteria > Bacteroidota > Bacteroidia > Chitinophagales > Chitinophagaceae > Lacibacter. The sequence continues at coordinate 578,610 of JBKBIL010000001.1, read as the reverse complement.
TTGCGGGTAAGCGTGGCCGAAAGTGGCATGTTTGAGCAGGTGAAACACAGCAACGTTAGCAAGGGAAACTTATTGATGTTTTTTACCGATGCACGCCGCTTTCGTAAATACATGCTGGCCGTTTTAATTGGCTTGCCCACCTGGTATGTTATTGGCATTTTGGTAAACCTCAGCAACCGCTTTGCCGAGGCAAAGTATCAGCAAACAGCCATTGAAAGCGGCCGGGCCATTATGTATGCCTATGCCGCCATTGCCGTGGGCGACATCGTAATCGGCTTCATCAGTCAACTGTTCAAAAGCCGCAAAAAAGCGTTGTATCTGTATTACGGGCTTGCAATCTTATCCATAGCCTTATATTTCTCACCCTTTAACAGTAACGACAGCCGCATGTACCTCATTTGCACCATGCTGGGCTTTAGCACCGGTTTTTGGGCCATTTTTGTAACCATGGGCGCCGAACAGTTTGGTACCAACCTGCGGGCCACTGCTGCCACCACCATACCCAACATGGTGCGGGGGGCGTTACCGCTCATGAACCTGCTGTTTGTAAACCTGTTTCAGAAAACATGGGGGTGGAACATCATTCAAAGCGGTATTGTTACCGGCATCATAGTAATCAGCATTACGTTGCTGGCCGCTTACTTTACCGAAGAAACCTTTCATAAAGACCTTAATTACCTGGAGGGCGAAGAAATGCTTCCCTGATGCGCCGGCTTATTTGAAAGCATAACCTACCAACCGCATGAAAGTACTTGTTATCCGCTTTTCTTCCATTGGCGACATTGTGCTTACCACACCGGTAATACGGGCGTTGCGGCACCAGGTACCCGATGTGCAGGTGCATGTACTTACCAAGCTGCAGTTTCATCAGGTGCTCGAAGCCAATCCGTACATTCATAAAATTCATTTGCTGCACAATAGTTGGGAGCAGCTGTTGCACGAACTGAAGTTGGAGGAATTTGATTACATCATTGACCTGCATCACAACCTGCGCACGGCCCGCCTGAAGCGGGAACTGAAGGTGCCCGCCACTTCGTTCAACAAACTGAATGTGCAGAAATGGTTGTACACCAACTTTAAAATCAATATGCTGCCGCCGGTGCATATTGTGGATCGTTATTTTGAAACGGTGCGGCACCTGGGTGTGCAAAACGATCATAAGGGGCTCGACTATTTCATTCCCGAAGGAAAAGGCGTTTCATTTACCGATTTGCCGTATGCGCATGCGGCAGGGTATATTGGCGTGGTGGTGGGTGCGGCACATGCCACCAAATGTTTGCCGGTAGATAAGTTGCAGGAGTTGTGCGCCCTCATACAACACCCCCTGGTGCTGCTGGGTGGCCCCGGCGATGCCGCTACCGGTGCTGCAGTGGCAGCGGTTGACCCGATAAAAATTTACAACGCCTGCGGCAAATTTTCGCTGCACGAAAGCGCCGATTTGGTTCGCAAAGCCAAGCTGGTTATTACACACGATACCGGATTGATGCACATTGCGGCTGCGTTTAAAAAGCCCATCCTCAGCATTTGGGGCAACACGGTACCTGCATTTGGCATGACGCCCTACTACGGCAACAATCCGGTTCCTTCGCAAATTTTTGAAGTGCAGGGCTTACGCTGCAGGCCCTGTTCAAAAATTGGGTACAATCAATGTCCCCGTAAACATTTTCGTTGCATGCGCCGGCAGGATTTGCAGCAAATAGCCCGTACCGCCGAAGCCTGGGCCCGGCAATTCCGCTGAAGCACCCATAAATTTGAGGCATGAAAAAAGCCCTTCCCTATATTTTTCTGATTGTACTGGTGCTGGCAACGCTGTTGCTGCGGCGGTTTACCCAACACAGTACACAAACCGACCGTGAGAAGGCGGGCGCTAATGCGCAAACCATCACCAAAGAAGAAGAGGCAAAGCTGATAAGCTTATTTCGCACCCCCGATACCAAACTGTATTTTTCAAAGCATGCCCGCTGCCGTATGAAGTGCCGCAGTATTTCGCAGGCCGAAGTGCGTGAAATCATTCAAAAAGCGCAAATCAACAAACGCAAGAGCGATCCTGCCGCGGCCGGCGGCCCCCGTTATGCGCTGGAAGGCGTATCGGCAGCCGACCGGCAGCACATACGGGTGATTGTGGCGCCCAAACAAAGGCACCTTACCGTTGTAACGGTTATTGATTTGGACTACGACTGGGAGTGCCCCAGTTGTCAATAATTACCGCCATGAAGTTGCTTGTAAAGCCTTTTCAGCTGATGTATGCGCTGTATGCCATGCTTTTGTTTTTGCTGATCATCTTTTTGGTGCTTCCCTTTGTGGTAGTTGTCTCGTTTTTGGGTAAATACCGGGGCGGAAATGCCGTAATGCAGCTGGCGCATTGGTGGGCCGATGTGTGGCTACTGCTTATCGGCATCCGGCATGAGCGTATTGTTGAAAGCGAGCCCGACCCCAATCGGCCCTACATCTTCATCAGCAACCATAATTCGTACATGGATATTCCGCAGTTGCTGAAGGCCATCCGCAGGCCTTTGCGTGTATTGGGCAAGGCCGAAATGGGCAAGGTGCCGGTTTTTGGATTTATTTACAATGCCGCAGTAGTACCGGTAAAACGGAGCAGCGCTGCCGACAGGGCCCGCAGTATGCACATGCTGCGCAGCATCCTTTCCCGCAACATATCCATCTTTATTGCGCCGGAAGGAACGTTTAATACAAGTCCGGCGCCGCTGGCCCGTTTTTACGACGGGGCATTTCGCCTGGCCATTGAAACCCAAACACCCATACAACCCCTGTTGTTTTTAGATGCGGTGGACCGCCTGCATTGGAAAAGCATTTTTTCGCTAACGCCCGGCCGTTTGCGAACGGTGTACCTGCCGGCTGTTTCGCCCGAAGGATACACGCCTTATGATGTGGCTGCTTTACGGGACCATGTTCATGCGCTCATGGAGCAAAAACTGCTCCAATACCGGCCCTCGTGGATACGAGCGGCCGATGCACAAAAAGCATCGTAAGGCTTAAATGGCATTGCAGAGTTGCCTAATTTCGAGGCGATATGCACAGCGCCGAACAGTCATATTCTCCACAAACCTCATCATACAACTTGTTTGAAGCAACGGTTTCGGGCGCTCCGCTTTTTGCCGATGTTATCATTCCCCTGGCACTACCCCGAACCTACACCTGGCGGCTGCCGCCGCAGTTACAGCAACAGGTTACGCCGGGGGTACGGGTAGAAGTGGAGCTGCGCAATAAACGTTATGCCGGTGTGGTAAAGCGGGTGCATGCGCAACATCCCGAAGCTTTTGAGCCGAAAGAAATTTTGAACGTGCTGGATGCCGAACCGGTGGTGCACGAACGGCAGTTGCAACTTTGGGAATGGATGGCCAACTATTACCTGTGTACCGAAGGTGAGGTGATGGCAGCCGCCCTGCCGGCGCATTTTAAACTCAGCAGCGAAACCATATTGGTGTATAACGAAGAAGCCGGTGATGAATTTACCGCACTCGACCACGATGAATACCTGGTGGCGGAGGCCTTGCTCCTCCGCAAAGAGTTAAAACTGCCCGAGGTACAGCAAATTCTCGACCAGTCGCACGTGTACCCGGTGGTCAAACGCCTGATTGATAAACGTATTTGCTATGTGTGGGAGGCGCTGAAAGAAACCTATGCAGCCAAAAAAGAAACCTTTGTGGTGCTGAATCCGCAGTACGACAATGAAGAGCAGCTCAGCCAGTTGCTCAACAACTGGGGCCGGGCGCCGCGGCAAATGGAATTGCTGCTCAGCTACTTGCACCTGATGAAAACCGAAGGCGCCGTAACCAAAAGCGCTTTGCTGAAGAAGAGCAACGCGTCGGATGCCCAATTAAAGGGCCTGGTAGATAAAGGCATTTTGTGGCTCGAAAAAAGGCAGGTTGACCGCCTGTTACAGTTGCCCCGGGCCTTGCATATTGATTTTGAACTTTCGCCGGCACAGCAGGCAGCATTGGAGCAAATACAAACGGTATTTACACAAAAACCCGTGTGCCTGCTGCACGGCGTAACGGGCAGCGGAAAAACCCAATTGTACATCAAACTGATTGAGCAAATGATTCGTACCGGCAGGCAGGTGTTGTACCTGCTGCCGGAAATTGCACTAACGGCACAGATTATTCGCCGTTTGCAACATCACTTTGGGGGCTATATCGGCATTTATCACAGTAAGTTTAATCAGAACGAGCGTATCGAAATCTGGAACAAAATCAAGTCCGGCGAATTAAAAGTGATACTGGGTGCCCGCAGCGCCCTGTTTCTTCCCTTTCAAAACCTGGGCCTCATTGTTTGCGATGAAGAGCACGATGCATCTTACAAGCAACAACAGCCTGCCCCGCGGTACCATGCCCGCGATGCGGCGGTTTTTTATGCACAGTTGTTTGGTGCCAACGTGTTGCTGGGTAGCGGAACGCCGTCGCTCGAAACCTACTTTAACGCACAAAACGGCAAATACGGTTTGGTGGAACTGATGGAGCGCTACGGGTCCGGCGAATTACCGGTACTGGATATTGTTGACACCAAACCCCTGCTGAAACAGTTTAAAGAAAAAGTGATGATTGCGCCAGCCTTGCAGGAGGCTATTACCCGCTCGTTGCACGAACAGCGGCAGGTAATTTTGTTTCAGAACCGCAGGGGCTACATTCCGCATCACGTATGCAAAGCCTGTGGCTGGGTACCGCATTGCCGGCAGTGCGATGTAAGCCTTACCTATCATAAATTTAAAAACAAACTCCAGTGCCATTACTGCGGCACCATTTATCCGCTGCTTACCACTTGTGAGGCCTGCGGCAGTCATGATTTCATGAAGCTGAGTTTTGGTACCGAAAAAGTGGAAGAGCACCTGCAGGAACTATTTCCGCAGGCACGTGTGGCCCGTATGGATTACGATACTGTTAGCGGCAAAACGGCGCACGACCAGTTGATACAACAATTTGAGCAGCATAAAATTGACATTTTGGTAGGCACCCAAATGGTGGTAAAGGGGCTCGACTTTGAGCGGGTAAACCTGGTTGGCATACTTGATGCCGACAGCCTGCTGCACTTTGCCGATTTTCGGGTTAACGAGCGTGCCTTTCAGTTAATGGAACAGGTAAGCGGGCGTGCCGGCCGAAAAGATGCGCATGGCCGTGTGCTAGTGCAGGTGGCACAAACCAACCACCCCGTGTTGCAGTTTGTGCGGGCGCACGATTACAAAGCTTTTTACGCTTTTGAGTTACAGGGGCGTCGGCAATTCGGTTATCCGCCCTTTACCCGTATGATACAGCTCACGTTTAAGCACCGGGCCCAAGAAACGGTTGCCGCCGCCGCGGCGGCATTTGCCGATAACCTCAGGCCTGCGTTGGGCAAATACATGGTAGGGCCTGCCGAGCCGGTTGTAAGCCGCATCCGCAACCAATATCTGATGGAACTGGTGTTTAAGTTGCCCAAAGATGCCCGCCTGATTCAAGCCTGTAAAGAGGCCATTCGGCTGCAGGAGGCATACCTGCACCAGCACCCGTCGTTTAAAAGTGTGGTGGTGCTGGCCGATGTGGATTGTTTATGATGATAGTTTGCAACCTGCGTGCAATAAGGTTCAGTAGCGCATGACGATGGTTAGTTGTGTGGACGTTTGATGCCGGAAGGCAGCCTGTTGAAAGCTGGGGCCGCTGAACAGGTTTTTCACATTATTGCTTACCCCGTATCCTTTTTTCGGCAGGCCGATAAAGTTGGTGTTCAGTTTCCCATCGCCATCTTCATCGTGAAACAAAGCAATGGCGTACGTGCCGGGCGGAACCTGTTCAAATGAAAGATGCGCCTTCCCCTTTTGCGGCAAGCCCTTTGCCGCACGAAACGCTTTTGCAGCATCGCCCGGAAAACCTTTTTCGCCTGCAAACAAGGCAGCCAGTATTTCGCCTTTATCGCTTCGGATACCTGTAACGGTTACCTGTATGGCGGGGCCTTCCGGTGTGGTAACACTTGTATTTGATGCAGCAAAAACGGCAAACAAAAAATGAAGAAAAATAAAAACCGGCATGCGCAATAAACATTTCCTGTTCAGGATTGTTCAGTTACGGTACATAAAACGATGAAGAGCGTAGCTATGCGGCGCTTAATAAATTGGCAAGTAATGAAGCAGTTTTTTCTGGCAGTCTCAATTTTGTTTTCCGCATTTTATCATGCCCATGCTCAAAATATAGGAACCATCAACGGTTATGTGAAAGATGCCCGCACCCTTTTGCCCATCCCCGGGGCAACCATTCGGCTTGTGAATTCCGACCTGGCAGCCACCAGCGATGAAAAAGGATTTTACCGCATCAGCGGCATACCCACCCGCACCTGGAACGTTGAAGCCTCGGCAACGGGCTACCGCACCGAAACCAAGTTCGATCTGCCGGTAACATCGGGCAACATTGTTGAGGTGAATTTTGAACTGGAGGTAGCCTACAAAGAACTGAGCAATGTAATCATCAAGCCGGGCTTTATCAAGCCGGTTGGCGTGGTTAACTCGGTGCAAACCCTGGGCATTACCGAAATTGCCAAATATCCCGGGGCCAACTTCGATATTGCCAAGGTGGTACAGTCGCTGCCGGGCGTAAGCGGCTCGGTTGGTTTTCGGAACGACATTATCATACGGGGGGGTGCACCCAACGAAAACGTGTATTACCTCGATGGTATTGAAATACCCTCGATCAACCACTTTGCAACGCAGGGCGCGGCCGGAGGGCCGGTAGGCTTGCTGAACGTGTCGTTCATTGAAGGGGTAACCCTGCATACCTCGGCTTTTCCGGCCAAATACGATAACCCATTGTCGGGCGTATTGCAGTTTAAACAGCGTTCGGGCAATGCCGACCGGTTTCAGGGCAATTTTCGCTTAAGTGCCAGCGAAGCCGCCCTTACCGCCGAAGGGCCGCTGGGCATGAAAAACGGCAAAACAACCTACATCGCGTCGGTACGCCGCTCGTACCTGCAATTGTTGTTTCAACTGTTGCAGTTGCCCTTTTTGCCCGATTACTGGGACTATCAGTATAAGATAACCCACAAGCTCAACGATAAAAACGAGTTGAACCTGATAGGCATTGGTGCCATTGATAATTTCCGCTTCAAACGCCCCGATAATCCAACGCTGGAGCAGCTGGCAATTTTAGAGCAAATTCCGCTGAACGTGCAACGCACCAACACCATTGGTTTTTCATGGCGCCATACCATGAAGAAAGGTTTTTCGCTACTATCGGTAAGTAATAACCGACTGGTGAATACGGCCGATCAGTTTCAGAACAACGAAAAACCGGTAGATGCCGAACGTATTTTAGGATACCGTTCGGTGGAAGACGAAACCCGTGCCCGTTATGAAATCAATTACAACGCCAACGGCTGGCAGTTGAGCACCGGTGTGGTAGGCATTTGGGCGCGCTACGAAAATAAAACCTTTCAGCGCCGGCCCGGTTTTGTTGCCAACTACCAAACGGAAATTGACTTTCTGCGGTTTGGCGCATTTGCCAATGTAACGCGCCGCCTTGCCAACAACCGCCTTACCCTTTCGGCCGGCTTGCGTGCCGATGGGAATACGTTTACCACCAACGGCGCCGATGTAAGCCGCACACTATCGCCCCGCCTTTCGGCGGCGTACCGGCTGAGCAATATGGTAACGCTCAATACTTCGCTGGGGCGTTATTATAAAATTGCTCCGTACACCATTTTGGGCTTCCGCCAAAACGGTGTTTTGGTGAATCGCGATGTGGATTATATCCGCTCCGACCATGCAGTGGCGGGTGTGGAACTGTCGCCGCGTACTTCAACCCGTATCACCGTGGAAGGATTTTACAAGTGGTACGATCAGTACCCGGTATCGCTGGCCAACGGTATTTCACTGGCTAACCTGGGCGGCGATTTTGGGGTTTTGGGTAACGAAGCCGTTAGCAGCAATGGGCGAGGGAAAACGTATGGTATTGAGTTCATGTACCAGGAACGGTTAACCAAAAACTTTTACGGCATTTTGGCCTACACGTTCTACTACAGTTTGTTTACCGGACTGGATCGCAACAAATTCGTTCCTTCGGCATGGGACAACCGCCATCTCGTTTCGTTTACCGGCGGCTACAAGTTCGCGAAGAACTGGGAGGTAGGGCTGCGTTTCCGCATACAGGGCAGTGCACCGGCAACGCCGTACGATATTTTCTCCAGTCTCGAAAATTATCCATTTACGAACAACGCCGTGCTGGATTTTGCACGCATCAATACCGAGCGGCTTCGTGCGTTTAACGCGGCCGACCTGCGGATTGATAAAAAATGGAATTTCCGCAAATGGAGCTTCAATCTGTTTCTCGACATTCAAAACGTGTACAACAGCATCAATCCCACCCAGCCCGGTTTTACGCTCAAGCGCAATGCCGACGGCTCCATAGCCACCACAACCGGCGAACCCTATAACCCCGGTGTATTTGGCAATCCGGCTGCGCCCAACAACCGGCAGTTGGCCATACCCGTAGTTCTGTCTCGCGACAGCGGCTCGCGGCTGCCCAGCATTGGTTTTGTTGTGGAATTTTAAAGCAACTTCTGTTTGCGGCTTGCTTGCAGTTACGACCTTTAAAAATCCTTTTTGGGGAACTGCATCTTCCATGCGCCCCTGAAGTCGTTCAACACATACCCGGTAGCTTTATCATTGGGGTAGCGATCGTGTAACAGGCGTTTTACGGCCGTATCGAGGGTTATTGGGGTACCATGGCAGTTAAGGCAGGTGTTCATGGCCACATAAATGGGTTTGTAATAGGTATAATATTTTTTGCTGCTAACAACAGTATCGGTTTTCGCCAGGGTTTGGGCATAATAGTGAAGCACCGGTAAGTCGGAGGCTTCGGGCTGGTCGGCGGGGTTGCGATATTTCTCCGAAATTCGTTGCAACGTAAACTTTCCGGCCCCTTTCACCGAGTCGAGCAGGGGAAGCGCCTGCACACTGCAATATTGTACCGCGCCTGAAAAACCGTTGCTTTCAATTTGTGCAGTAAGCCGGCTCAGCAGGGTACGTTGCGCCAGCAGGGTTACCGAATCGCCCGTGGTGCGTAGGGTATTAATCGTTGCTGCTTTATCGTTCCGGTTGGTGCAATGTATTGCCGTTGTTACCCAAGCCCAGGCTATAACCCATACGATGCTGCGGTTCATATATTGAATTTTTTACAGTAAAGGTACAGGTTGCGCCAAATAATGATGCCGGCGTATTACTTGAAAAAACAAATGTGGTATCGTATACGGCTTTCAAATTTTAGTACTTTGCGGCATGCAGCTGTTCGAAGCCGTTTCGCTAAAGCCTTACAATAGTTTTGGCATTGCCGTTACCGCCCGCTACTTTGCATCGTTTGATACGGTGGATGCATTGCAAGAACTTTTATATGGAAACAAACTGTCGGTGCAGAGGCGGCTGGTTTTGGGTGGAGGCAGCAATGTGTTGTTTACCGCCGATTTTAACGGATTGGTATTGCTGAATAAAATACCCGGGGTAACACTGGTACACGAAGATGCCGATGCGTATTATGTGCGGGTGGGTGCCGGCGAAAACTGGCACAGCTTTGTGATGGATTGCGTACGTAACAAACGGGCGGGTGTGGAAAACCTGAGTCTGATACCGGGCAGCGTGGGCGCTAGCCCCATACAAAACATTGGCGCCTATGGGGTAGAAGTTAAAGATGTGGTGCATACGGTAGAGGCCTGGCATATAAATGATAAAAAACTGGTAACCTTTCAAAACCGGGAATGCGAATTTGGTTACCGCGATAGTATTTTCAAAAGACAATACCGCAATCAGTTTGTTATTACCCACGTTACTTTTCGGCTGCTGAAGCGTCCGGTTTTTCATACAGCGTATGGCGCCATACGGCAGGAGTTGGAGCGCATGCAGGTGCAAGAGCTCAGCATTGGAGCCATAGCGCAGGCAGTCATGAACATACGCTCATCCAAGTTGCCCGATCCCAAACAACTGGGTAATGCCGGCAGTTTTTTCAAAAACCCGATAGTTCCGGCCCGGCATTGTGCCGAATTATTGAAAAAGTATCCGCAACTGCCCGCATACCCCAATGCCGATGGTTCTTGTAAACTGGCCGCAGGCTGGCTGATTGAGCAATGTGGCTGGAAGGGTTATCGCAAAGGCGATGCCGGTTGTTACGAAGAACAGGCACTGGTATTGGTGAATTACGGCAACGCTACGGGTACAGAAATCTGGCAACTCAGTCAGCAAATAGCTGCATCCGTTGCGGAGCGTTTTGGCGTTCATCTGGAACCGGAGGTGAATCTTATTCAGTAAAATATGTAATCTGCATCATATAAATTACCGGCGGCTTTGGGTTATATTCGCTGGGGTACGCAGGTGTACGTTGCATCATGCATGCCTTTCACCCCTTAAAACTTCTCCATTATGAAACAAACAGTACTTGTTGTGGCCCTTGTTTTTACTTGTGCTGCCGCAACCATGGCACAATCAGCAGCTAAATCGGTTTTTGCTGAATTGGGCGGACCCGGACTTGCCTCCGTAAACTTTGATACCCGCTTTACCAAAAATCAAAACGGTGTGGGCGGCCGCATAGGCTTTGGCGGGTTCAGTTTGGGCGGCGCTTCGCTGTTTTTGGTGCCTGCCGCAGTGAATTACTTAATTGGCAACAATACCAGCCATTATTTTGAGTTGGGTGCAGGTGCCACCTTTTCGTTTGCCAGCGCCGATGTGGGCGATGGCAACAACAAAGTGTTTAATAATACTTTCGGCCATTTGAACCTCGGTTATCGGTACCAGCCGCAAAACAGTGGCGTAACTTTTCGGGTGGCGGTAAATCCGCTCTTCGGAAACGGTGTGTTTTGGCCGGTTTACGGCGGGGTATCGGTAGGGTACAAGTTCTGAACAAATGTTTTGAAAACCGGTGCCGGTTTGTAACGACCGGCTTTTTTATGCCAGCACCCAGGTGAGCACCAGGTTGTCGAAAAAAACATATGGCAACTGCAACTGCAAAATGCCATCTTTTCGAAATGCCGCATTGAGAATGCCTTCTTTGTTGTTGCCTTCTATGTGTTGAATGTGCAGGTGCTCCTTAAAGTCAATCCCTCCCCGTGCGTACCACTTAAAAAGCGCTTCTTTGGCACTCCATAAGAGCGTTGTACCGGCTATGGGCTGCAGTATTTCCCGGTATTGTTGCAACAGGGTTTCTTCATCGGGCCGCAAAAATTTGGGGGCAAGTGCCATAATTTTTGGCATGGCAATTTCAATATCAATACCTGCCTGTTGGGTGGTGCTGGCAATAACGGCTGCATAGTGCCCGCAGTGCGAAATGGAAAAATGATGGCTTTCGTTGGGCAAAAAGGGCTTGCGCCCGGGAGCGGCGGCAATGGTTTCCAATGCAATTTCCGGAAACAGCCGGCGCAATAAATACCGGCCCGCCAGGTGCTGCAGGCGTTTGCGGGAATGTGCAACGGGTTGCAGCAAGGGCACTTGTTGCCGAAAAAACGATTCGGGTTCGGTAATATGCCAAATGCCAAGCCGGCTGTGGCTGTTAATTGTATGTTGATAAACGAGCGGCATGAGCGTGCTGAAGCGTTTATATTGCAGCACCACCAACAAAGATAACCATGATACTTTCAGACAAGCGGATATTGGAGGAAATGGCAAAGGGTACCATTGTAATTGAGCCGTACGATCGCAGTTGCCTTGGTAGTAATTCGTACGACGTGCACCTGGGCAGTACCCTGGCCACTTACAAAGAGCATTTAATTGATGCCCGCAAACACAATCATATCGAATACTTTGAAATACCCGATGAAGGCATTATCCTATACCCCCACATATTTTATTTAGGCGTAACCCTCGAATATACCGAAACACACGCCCATGTGCCTTTTTTGGAAGGGAAGTCATCAACCGGCCGCCTGGGTATTGACATACATGCCACGGCCGGCAAGGGCGATGTGGGTTTTTGCGGTAACTGGACGCTGGAAATATCGGTAAAGCAACCGGTAAAAGTGTACAAGGGCATGCCCATTGGCCAGCTCATTTATTTTCCGGTAGAAGGCGAAATTGAAGTGCCTTACAACCGAAAACAAAATGCCAAATACAGCGGGCAGCCCAACAAGCCGGTTGAAAGCATGATGTGGAAAAACAAGTTTTAAGCCCGGTATTCTTGCAAATAGCATCCATTGCTGCTACAGCCTTCCGTATTTTTTCTGATAGGCCAGCAGCCAGCCGGTTACTTCACCGTAACTGTCGATGCCCTTTGTTTGGCGGTTTTGCCGCAGGTAATAATCGTACACCCAGCTGGTAAGTTGTTGCAGCCATCCCTGGTACTTGCGGTTGAAGTTGCGGATGATGCGGATGTCGTTCCGCACCGACGGGTGTAGTTCGTGCAACAACTGCCGGGCCAGGGTAGAGTCGGCATAGTACAGTTTTCCCCAGGCATACATGAACATTTCGAGGTAGGCCGAATATTGCATCAGCGTATCGGTGCTGCGGGAGGCCGCCAGAAAGCCCACAAAATTGGCTTCGCTTTCGCTGGCATAGCCCAGCTGGTGAGCCAGTTCGTGACAAAGTACAAAGGGCAGTTCCATTTGCGGTACCCGCACGTTTACCTGTGCCTCGCCGGTAAAAGGATTGTAATAGCCCTGAAAACCCACATAATTGCCCAGTTTCCCGAAAAGCGAAGGCTTGATAGACGCTTCGCGATATTTCAAAAAGGGAAATTGTTGTTCCAGCTGGCGGTACGAGCGGGGGGCCTGCTGAAACAAGCGGCTCCGGCTCATTACTGTATCCTTTTGCCCGATGGTAATGGCCTTGGTGGTATTGGCCCGCCCGGCAAGGGTGCAGGCCAGTTGATGCAATTCGCTTGCGGTGGGTTTGGTGGGTACCAGTCCCAACTGGTGCTCAATACCCAGGCGGTAATAATTCAACCCCCAAAACAAGTAGAAATATACATACACAAACAAAAGCACCAGTACCGCTTTGTACAGCGGCTGCAGTAGGGCCGCCTTGCTCCGTTGGTTGCGCAACAGGTTGCGCAGAAACAAACCGATTTCCCACAAAATGTACAGCAAAACGGCTGCGTACAACAGGTCGCCGATGCTGAAGGGCACCCAGCCCAGTAAAAACCGGAGTGTACGGGCAAGCGGTGGGTAAAAGCCGCTGGAATAATTGATTTCGATCCAGTTATGCCAGCCCGAGGCAATGAAAATACCGGTAGCCATCAGTAAAAGGGTCAGAAACAGGGCCAGTCGAAGAATGTTGCCGGGCTGCATGGTGCAAAGGTAGCGCAAACCGCCGGGCCGTGGCAGGGCAGCTGGCCGGCATTGCGGCAGCAAAGGTTTGGCAGATCGTGGTTTTTACACTACCTTTGCAAACTCTTTTAAAAGAGCTGTATGGCAAGCCGCCGGGATTATGATATTGCGTTTGTGGGGCTGAAGCCCGGTGTGCATCAATTTCATTACGAAATTACCGACAGTTTTTTTGAAGAATTTGGTCCGCAGGATTTCAGCAACTGCAAAGCAACCCTTACCCTGCACCTCGAGAAGGGTACCGGTTTTATGCTGTTGCGGTTTGAGGTAGGAGGTACGTTGGAAGTGGTGTGCGACCGTTGTGGAAACAAACTGCCGCTGCAACTGTGGGACGAGTTTGAGGTGCTGGTGAAAATGACCGACGACCCGGAGGTGATGAACGCCGAAGAAGAGAATCCCGATGTATTTTACATCTCCCGCACCGAAAGTCACCTGCACGTGAAAGAATGGATTTTTGAATTCATCAACCTGAGCATCCCCATGCAGCGCATGTGCAGCGAAAGTGAAATGGGGGGTGTTTTTTGTAACAAAGAAGTGTTGGCGCGGCTTGCTGAAATGAATCCGCAGCCCGCAGCAAATAAATCGATCTGGAAAGATCTGGACAAATTCAGGAACGAATAAAAAACGAATCGTATGCCGAATCCGAAACGCAGACACTCACAGCAGCGCAGCGCCAAGCGCCGCACCCACTACAAGGCTGTGGAAATTACGCTGAGCAAAGACAGCACCACCGGCGAAATGCATGTACGCCACCGCGCCCATGTGAGCGAAGGCAAACTGTACTACAAAGGAAAACTGGTTGCTGAAAAAGCGCCTGCCAAAGCGTAATTCACTTCCACACATAAGTAAACCCTGATCATGACAATAGGCATTGACATGATGGGTGGCGACTACGCCCCGCAGGCGGTACTGCAGGGCGTAGATTTATTTTTGCAGCACCCTGCGCCCAACGTACAACTATTCCTCATTGGTAAGGAAGAAGCCCTGCGAGCGCATTATAACCATACCCTGCCACCCGGCGTTACTTTTGTGCCGGCATCGGAGGTGATTGACATGCACGAATCGCCAACCCGGGCCTTGCGGGACAAACCTGACTCTTCGATGAGCGTTGGGTTTCGGCTGCTGGAGCAGGGTACAATTGATGCCTTTATCAGCGCCGGTAATACCGGTGCCATGATGGTGGGGGTTTTTTACTCCATCAAAGCCATTGAAGGTGTGTTACGCCCCACCATTTCAACCGTTATTCCCAAAGCACAGGGTGGATACGGCTTGCTGCTGGATGTGGGCCTGCAAGCCGATTGTAAACCCGAAAACCTGTTGCAAAACGCCATATTGGGCAGCATTTATGCACAAAACATACTGGATATTGAGCAGCCCAAAGTAGCGCTGATCAATATCGGCGAAGAAGAAGGCAAGGGCAATCTGCTGGCGCAGCAGGCCTACCAAATGATGAAAAACAACAAAAACATTCATTTCATCGGAAACATTGAGGGGCGGGAAGTGCTTACCGGCCGGGCCGATGTAATGGTGTGCGACGGATTTACCGGAAACATCATCCTTAAACTCGGCGAATCGCTGTTTGACATTGCCAAGGCACGGCACCTCGATACCGACGATTATTTTCAGCGCTTCAACTTCGAAACCTATGGCGGAACCCCCATATTGGGTGTAGATAAGCCGGTTATTGTTGGCCACGGTATTTCAACCGCAAAGGCATTTAAAAACATGATTTTGCTGGCAGTGAAAATGATTGAAACCCGCCTGCTCGAAAAAATGAAAGAGCGTTTTGTTACAGAATAAACGCTACCGCTGCACCGGAATATTGTTTACTAATAACAGGTTGTTGCTTACCGATTGAATGATTGTATCGGCATAACGGCGTACCAGCAAATTGCCAAAGGAGGCGCCGGTATGCAGTTGCAGTTTGAGCCGGTTGCCGGTTGCTGGCCACACAAAGGTGCCGCCCGTTTGTACCAGGTTGCGATAACAGTTTCTCGAAAATTTTGCCGGAAATTCAAAACGTGCACGGATGCTTTCGTTGTGCCGTACCGTTGCCTGCAGTATCGGCAGCACATCTTTTTGTAAGTCGGGTAACAGCCATAAACTTACTTGCACCGTATCGCCGGGCTGAAATAAGTTGAGAGTGCTGTCAAACACTACAACCGGTCCGCTGCTGTTTTTATTTATAAAATGAGCATCTGTAAAATCGTTGGCACCGGTGGGTAACGCATATTGCGCAACAAAGGGTTGGCGTACAACTGCCGGCGCCAGCCGTTGCCATTGCTCAAAATTTGTAGCGTTTTTAAACAGTTGCAGCGGCAGTTCGTAAAACTGTACTTCTCCATCGGTGCATAAAAAACGGGCCATTTGTACCAGGCGTTGTTCTTCTTTTGTGAGCGTGGCGTTATTGTACGTAAGTAACAGCAAGGGCTTATTGGGCGCTAAGTGTGGCGGTATTTCTTTTTGCAACAAGGTATCGCCCGTTAATTGCAACAACCGGGTGGTTTGTTGGTATGAAGTACGGCTTAACATTACCTGCATGCCGGGCAGGCCGGTGTGCAGTGATGCTTTCATGCCATACCACGGAGCGGGCCAATTGTCGAGCGCAAATTTTTCGGAACCTATATGATGATAAGGTAAGGGTAAAATAGCCTGAAACCGATGGGGCGCAATTCCGTTCTTGCGCAGTAAACTGCCGTAATCGTTGGCCATAAAAAGCATGTAGTTGCGCCCGGCATGGTAGTCCCAGTCGCTAATGCGATACAGGCGCCACCCGGTTTCGGCAAACCATAACAAAAAAACGCCCACAATAAAACTGCGGTACAAAATTCTGGGTTGCCTGCCGGCACTCAATTGCCACCACTTGCTTAAAGCCACTGCCGTTAGCGTTGCGGCTACATAATAATAGGCCCAGCTAAACCTGCCCAAGGCGCGGAACTGGCGCAGCGGACCGGTATAATCGGCCAGCCATTCGAGATGAAAAATGAACGGAATGCCCATGGCCAGCAGCAACAATGCCAGTGCGCTATAAGCAAAATGCACTGATACTTGCCGGGGATAAAGTTTCTTTGAACGAAAAAACAAAGTACCCACAATAAGTACGCCTGTAATGAGCAAAACCGAAGCTCCTGCATAAGCAAACCCTTCTTCATAAAGCCGGTAAGGCGTGGTGGTACTTTGTAACAGGTCGGAAGGTAGCGGTTGTATCAGATGCCGGAGGTGCGTTCGGGCTGTTAAGAACCCCCAGGGCGTTGACGGCCGGTCGGTTATGTAATCGGTAAAACGAATGTACAGTTGTAAAAATAAGACCGGCAGTACGGCAATAATCCAGCGTACGGCATGCAGTTGGGCCGGTTCGGTCTTGTATGCAAAAACAGTTTTCAGCAAATTGTATCCGGCAAGAAACAATACGCTCAGCACTGCCAAATACATATGCAGCAAGCCACAAAACGTTATAAACGCAACTGCCATTAGGGTGTTCCTCCAGTTAGGATTATTCTCGGCTCGCAAAAACAAATACCAGGCGCCCGTAAATGAGAACAGGTAGCTGAGGCCGTAATGCACTTCGGCCCGCAACAGTTGCGGCGAGAAGAAGGCGATGCATAGGGCGCCGGCAACGGCTGCCGGATGGTGTGCCCCCAATTGCCGTAATAACAAATACGTAAAAACAACTCCGGCAACCATGCCGGCCAGCAAAAAAAGGTTGAACAGTGCGAGGTGATATGCGGCTAATGCCGGCACGATGCGGGTAATGGCTTTTATTGCATATACCAGAGCCGGTTGGGCATCGGCAAAACTGATGTGTTCGCCAAAGGGATAATTCATGCCCGTAAAATGTGTGCCGTTGTTGTATTTAAGGTAAAACAACGAAGTGAAATAGTTCTTGATGCCATCGCCGCCTATGGATAGCAGTGTTGCATTGGGATGCAGTAAAACAGTGCGAAAGGTAACCGCAACAAAAGCAGCGGCAACCAGCATTACAAACAGCAGGTTATGCGTACTGCTTTTTTTCATAAGCGATGCCGAAATAAAAATATTCTCAAAAAATTGCCCGCTTCCTGAAACAGAATGCGGGGCGACATGCGCCGCATAACAACGCCATCGCGTAAAGCAACCGGTACCGGTAGCATGCGAAGGTGATGGGTGGCAGCAACTTTTACAAGAAACTCCAAATCGAACAGGTAGCGCCGAATTTTTATTTGCAGAAAAAGTTGTTTTCCCTTTTCGTTCATTCCTTTTAACCCGCACTGACTGTCGTCAACCGGCAAACGCAGCCGCTTTCGAATCACATAGCGCAACAATTTCGATAAGCGGGCTCTGAACCCGGGTATGCGGGTATAATAACTGTGATCCCGATTGCCAACCGCCACATCCGCCCGGTTATGCATCAATGCATCCAGTATGGCAAGCATGCTTTCGGTTGTATACGGAAAATCGATATCCGTAATAATGTAATAACCGGCTGTTGCTGCCTGCATGCCGGAGCGTAACGCGGCTCCCTTGCCCCGGTTGACGGCATGCGTAATTACCTGCAAATCTTTTATGACATCTTGTGCTTCTTTAATTTCAGCCGAAAAATGCGGGGTAGTGCTGCCATCGTTAACCAGTATTACCGTAATGTTTTGTAATGGCAGTTGCTTTTTCAGTATTTGAAATTGTGTGCCCAGCAGTCGGCTCCAGCCGGGTTGGGGATTATAGGCAGGCACTATGAGAGCAATATCAAAAAATGTATCCACTTCAGGGTTGCAGGGTAAGGGTAAAGTCATCAATCCAAAATTGCTGTTGCTGGTTGTTCCAGAAGTAAGCCTTTAAAACGGCGCCTTCCGTACGGCGTTCGTTCGGTACCTTCATTTGAACGCTTACTTTTTGCCATACGCCCGGTTGCCGGTTTACATCGGACTGTATGTTATAATACACGGTTTGCAGGTGCTCATTTTCGGAAGGGATCATCAAATCGAGCGTAAATAAAACAGGATCGGTCATGTCTATACAATTCACCCAGGCCGTAGCGGTTACGGTTTGCCATGCGGCCGTATCCAGTTGCGCAAGTGGCAATGCAAACCCATGGCTGAATTCCTGATTGCGTTCCACTTTGTGCGAAAAACGGCCGCTGTGCGCCACACCGGCTTCAAGCGGCACATCAAACCAGCCCTGTACCTGCTCATAATCGGCAACAAACCGAAGGGCAACTTTCTTTTGGTTGCTGCAAGCGATGCCGGCCAGTAAAAAGGCGGTTGCTAACAGCAGCGTGGGAGCGATGCGTATTTGCATCTCCAAATATGAAAGAAAAAAGTGAAAAACAAACCAGGGCGCGTGGTTGCTGCTCCTGTGCTGCGGTTTCAATTACAGAATGGCATAAAAAAACCGCTCCGTTTTTCGGAGCGGTTTTCGTGATCCCGCTGGGACTCGAACCCAGGACCCCAACATTAAAAGTGTCGTGCTCTACCGACTGAGCTACGGAATCAACCCTGATTGGCCTTTTTTATCAGGCCTTCCCGTTTTTGGGAGTGCAAAAATAAGGCAATTTCATATTGCACCAAAATTATCTGCAAATACTTTTCTCTGGCAATTCCCGAAATGCGCCTGCACATACAACCCGACTCACGTAATTTTGTGCACCAAAACAAAAATTTATGAACGGCTTTCAAAATAAAGTGGTGTTGGTTACGGGAGGTAGCGATGGCATTGGGCGGGCTCTGGTAGAGCTGTTACTCAATTCGGGCGCTAAAGTGGCAACCTGTGGCCGCAACCGCGATAAATTCAAAACACTGGAAGCGAATTATGCAGGAAAGCCGCTACACATCACCACTGCGGACGTCAGTAAGGAAGAAGACTGCCAACGGTTTATTGAGGAAGCGGTAGGCGCTTTCGGACAAATAGATGTACTCATCAACAATGCCGGCATATCCATGCGGGCACTGGTACAGGATACCACGCTCGACACCATACGGCGGGTAATGGATATCAACTTTTGGGGTACGGTGTACTGTACCAAATTTGCTCTGCCTTACATTTTGCAACAAAAAGGAGTGGTGGTGGGCGTTTCATCCATTGCCGGCTACCGGGGCCTGCCCGGCCGCAGCGGCTACTCGGCTTCCAAATACGCGGTGCAGGGCTGGCTGGAGGCCTTGCGTACCGAATTGTTGCACTCGGGTACGCATGTTATGTGGGTATGCCCGGGCTTTACCACCTCCAATATCCGCAACGTGGCGCTCAACAATGCGGCGCAGCCCCACGGCGAAACCCCCATGGACGAAAGTGCCATGATGTCGGCCGCGGAATGTGCCATGCACATTTTAAATGCCGTGCATAAGCGCAAGCGTACCCTGGTGCTAACTTTTACCGGAAAGCGTACTGTTTTTATGAATAAGTTCTTTCCCGGCTTGACCGATAAATTGGTGTACAAATTCTTTTTCAAAAACGGACAACTCGTTAAGTAATAACCCATACCATCTGCTCAACGCTACGCTGCATGCCGCTGATTACCCTTACCACCGATTTTGGCGAACAAGACTACCTTGCCGGTGCTGTAAAGGGTACCCTGTTGCAACACGTTGCCCATGCACAGTTAATAGATATTACCCACTCGCTCACACCCTTTAACGATGCGCAAACGGCTTATGTGGTAAGCAGTGCTATCCGGCATTTTCCGGCCGGCACTTTTCATTTGGTACTGGCCAACCTGTTCATGTATCCGCCCCGGCACATGCTGCTGGTACAGCACAACGGGCAATACCTGGGTATAGCCGATAATGGGCTTATTACCATGATTTTGGAAGAAACACCCCAAAAAGTGGTGGCGCTGCCGCTCGACGGAAGCAAAGCTCGTAATACCCTGCAATGCGTACAGGTATTGGCCCGCGCCATTAGTGCCCTGCAGGAGGGAGCACCGTTTGAAACGTTAGGTAGCCCGAACGTGTCCATTCGTGTACGCAATCCGCTGCGGCCTCTTACGACTGCTACCTATATTGAAGGGCAGATTATTCATATTGATCAGTTTGAAAATGTGGTGGTAAACATTACCCATGAAGAGTTTGAAGCCCAACGCAAGGGGCGCAGTTTTCGCATTGTGTTTAAACGTGATGAAATGATTGATCAGTTGCGGGAAAGCTATGCCGATGTGCCGGAAGGGGAGAAGCTGGCCTATTTCAATGCCGCCGGCTATCTCGAAATTGCCATTAATAAAGGAAATGCGGCAGGACTGTTTGGCTTGCTATCGTATACGCCCAACAGCAGTACCCAGTTTACGCAAAGCCGCATGTACTACGAAACGGTTCGGGTGTATTTTGAGTAGCCCTTGCCCCCACTGTTAAAAGCGGCCGAATTTAGCGCAGGTACCACCGTACTCCTTATTTTTGCCTGCCACAAATGCTTTAGCAAAACCACCACATTATGAATTTTCAGAAGGTCAACAACATCATCGGATGGTTTATCGGATTGTTTGCCAGTACCGTTTACATTCTTACCATGGAGCCCACCGGCAGCTTGTGGGATTGTGGTGAGTTTATCTCCTCTGCCTATAAACTGGGCATACCGCACCCCCCCGGCGCGCCTTTGTTTGTATTGCTGGGGCGCATTTTTACGTTGTTCACGCCTTCTGACGCGGCCATCGGCGTAAACCTGCTTTCGGCCCTGGCCAGCGGCTTTACCATCATGTTCCTGTTTTGGACCATTACCCACTTTGGCCGCCGCCTGGTGGGCAAAACGCCCGAGGAGCTGAGCGGAACCGATTTATTTAATGTGATGGCTGCCGGCGTTATTGGCAGCCTGGCTTATACCTTCAGCGATTCGTTTTGGTTCAGCGCCGTTGAAGGCGAGGTGTATGCCCTTTCTTCCTTCTTTACCGCTGTGGTTTTTTGGGCCATATTGCGGTGGGAGCATGAAGACGTAAAAGCCGGCGATGATGATGTAAAACGTACCCATGCCGAGCGGTGGATTATTTTCATTGCCTTTATGATGGGGCTCAGCATTGGGGTGCACCTGCTCAACCTGCTTACGATACCCGCCATTGTAATGGTGTATTATTTCCGCCGGTACAAGCCTTCACTAAAAGGCGGCATGATTGCTTTTTTGATTGGATGCGCCCTCACGGGAATTGTGCAGGTGGCCGTCATTCAATGGAGCATTGCGGCGGCAGGATGGTTCGACCGTATTTTTGTAAACTCCTTTGGCCTGCCCTTTTTCACCGGCTTTATTTTCTTTTTTGTGCTGGTGGCCGCATTAATTTGGTACGGCCTTCGTTGGGCCAACGCCAACCACAACCGTTTTCTGCGCCTGGGTTTGTGGAGTTTCGCCTTTATGCTGGTAGGTTATTCTACCTATTTCACCACCATGATTCGTGCCAATGCCAATCCGGCCATTGACATGAACGATGTAAACAATCCTATTTCACTGGTTAGTTATTTGAACCGCGAACAATACGGCGATATTCCGTTGTTGAAAGGGCAAATGTTCACCGCCGAAGCCGATTATGAAGAGGTGGGCGATGTGTACCAGCGGGTAGGCAACCGTTACGAGGTGGTGGGTAAAAAGCGCAAAGCCGTTTATCCGCCCGAGCAAACCATGATCTTTCCGCGTGTGTGGGATGCCAGCAACGAACAGGGCCACGCCGATTATTATGCGCAGTTTTTGGGAATTGAAAAACTGCAGGATAAGCAAACCGGCCGTACTTTTTACGAACGCGACCCAACCATGGCCGATAACCTGAAGTTCTTCTTCGGTTACCAGATTAACATCATGTACTGGCGTTATTTCATGTGGAACTTTGCCGGTAAGCAAAACGACATTCAGGGCCTTGGCGAGCGGCGCAACGGCAACTGGATATCCGGCATTTCTTTCCTGGATAACATGCGCCTCGGCAACCAGGCACTGATGCCCGATAGCCTGAAAAACAACAAAGCCCACAACAAGCTCTATTTGTTACCTTTTATTCTGGGGGTGCTGGGTTTTGCTTTCCAGTACTACCGGCATCGCAACGATTGGGTAGTGGCTTCGTTGCTGTTTTTCTTTACCGGTTTGGCCATTGTTATTTACCTGAACCAGGCCGGGCCGCAGCCCCGCGAACGTGATTATGCTTACGTGGGTAGCTTTTATGCCTTTGCCATTTGGATTGGCCTGGGCTATTTTCAGGTGAAAGAGTGGCTCGAAAAACTGATTAAAGGTAAAATGGCGGCCTATGCTGCCTCATTGCTGTGCCTGCTGGGCGTGCCGGTGTTAATGGCATTTCAGGAATGGGACGATCACGACCGCAGCAAAAAAACCATCGCTCCCGATATTGCCATCAACTACCTCGAAAGCTGTGCGCCCAACGCCATTTTGTTTACCGTAGGCGATAACGATACCTATCCCCTTTGGTATGCACAGGAGGTGAAGGGCATCCGCCGCGATGTGCGGGTGATTAACACCAGTTTGCTGGGTACCGACTGGTACATCAATCAGCTTCGTTACAAGATAAATGAAAGCGATCCGATTGACGTAATTTGGACACCCGAACAAATTGCCGGCGATAAACGCAATGTGGTGTATTACATTCCCATTTCGCAAACCGATACCGCTTACCACGACCTGTACACGATGATGAAAGAACAGGCCGGCAGCGATGAACCCGCCCGCATGTATCGGGCCCAAACCGGCGATTTGCTGAATTACATTTATTCCAACAAACTTTCGGTGCCGGTTGACCGCTCCGTAGTACTGCAAAACGGTACCGTTAATCCTACCGACAGCATTGTTCCGGAACTCCGTTTTCAGTTACGCAAAGGGTATCTCTTCAAAAACGATGCGGCAATTTTGAACATCATTGCCGCCAATAAATGGAAGCGGCCCATCTACTTTACCCAACCGCTTAATATCGGGTTTGAAGATTACCTGCGCCAGGATGGCATGACCTTCCGGCTGGTACCTGTGGCCAATGCCCGCGGTTCCATGAATACCGACTGGGTATATGATAAGGTAATGAATAAGTTCCGCTATGGCGGTGCCACCAACGATGGGGTGTATTTTGACGAAGAAAACCGACGCCACCTCATCAGCGTACGCAACACCCATACCATTTTAGCCATGAACCTCATTGCAGAGGGCCGTAAGGAAGATGCTATTAAAGTGTTGCGCCATTGCGATAAAAACCTGCCCAATAAAAGTTTGCCCTACGGTATGGCCAGCCGCTATGGTAACGACCATAACGAGCGGAGCTTTTATTTTGCCATGACGGCGTTTCAGGCGGGCGACACGGAACTGGGCAAGCGGGTGATGGAACTGGTGAAGAAAGATTGCCAGCAGCAGATTGCCTATTACGAATCGTTACGCGAAGGACAGATTGGGCCTTCGCAGCAATACGAATACCAAACGGCCCGCCAGTTGGTGCAAAACATCGAAGCAGCGCTGAAAGAATACGTTTCTGCCGCATCGCCAACCCCGGCGCCGGCAGCCGATACCAACACCAAAAAGTAACGTACTTCCTGCAATTCATTCAAAGCCGGCTGCAAAGCCGGCTTTTTTATTTTGGATGCTGTGCTTTGTATTCTTCTTCCAGCTGCAGCACAATCTGAATCAGGTATTCGGTAACCTTTTTTGCCTGTATTTCCATTTGTTTTACCGCTGAGCGATACATGCCGTTGGAACTGATGGTTATATCCCGAAAATCGGAAAGGTTGCTGATGCCCGGTCCCAGTTCGGCCCGCAACGAAGTTTTGGCATTGGGTATATAAACCCAGCCCAGGGGCAGAAAAAAGCGACTGGCCAACAGCGCCGCAGCCGTACCCACACCGGCTACCGTTACCAGCATGCCCACATTGCTTTGCCTGCGGGATATAAAACGGGAGCGGGTAATGATGAGCGAAACATCCGCTGGCAAGTTTGTTTCGTTCGTAAGTTGTAGCTGAAACGGATTTTTTTCGGCATTGTACACCTGCACAAAATGTTGCAATTTTTGCTGCAGCAGGGCCTGATATTCGGGGTGCTGCACCCTTCGGGCATCAAGCCGCAGGGTTAATGTATCCAATGAAAGATTCGGCTTTAACAAAAGAGGGCGTTGGGTACCGCACGAAGTGAGCAGGCTTGCCAAAATTACCCAAAACAGCCGGCAGGTTTTTCCGGCCATTTTTACAACCAATTTACACAAAACCAGTTATTTCAACCGGAAAACGACAAACTTCTGCAGGCAAAATCTGTTATACAAGTAATGCAGGGCTGGCAGAATTTTTACTAATTTGTACAACATGAAGGGGTTTCATTTCAGCAAATTTGATCCGCAGGTACAGGGTAAATCAAAATTTGAGCAACTGCTCGAAATTTTTACCCAACTGCTTACTTATACCAATGGCGATGCTGCCGAGGCGCTGGACTGGATGAATCAGCTCGACCGCAAGTACCAACTTACCGACGACAATTATGGAATGGGCGATTTTATTGAAGACCTGAAGCAGCAGGGATACTTGCAGGAAAACCCGGTTACTGGCGCCTTTTCGCTTACCGCCCGAACCGAACAGACCATACGTAAGCAATCGCTGGAAGAAATTTTTGGCAAACTCAAAAAAGCCGGAAGCGGGCAACACCATACCTATCGCCCGGGGCTTGGCGATGAAGTGAATACCGAAACAAGGCCCTTTCGCTTTGGCGATGCGCTGGAGCAGATAGATTTTACCAACTCCATCCGCAATGCGCAAATCAATCACGGTATTGAAGCGTTTCAGATGCGGGAAGATGATCTTGAAATTCGGGAAACCGATTTTAAAACACAAACATCAACCGTATTGATGATTGATATTTCGCATTCCATGATTCTTTACGGCGAAGACCGCATTACGCCTGCCAAAAAAGTGGCAATGGCCCTGAGCGAACTGATTACTACCCGCTACCCGAAAGATACCCTGGATATCATTGTGTTTGGCAACGATGCCTGGCCGGTGGCCATCAAAGACCTGCCGTACCTGCAGGTAGGGCCCTATCACACCAATACGGTGGCAGGGCTGGAACTGGCCATGGAACTGCTGCGCCGTAGAAAAAATCCGAATAAACAGATTTTTATGATTACCGATGGCAAACCCACCTGCCTTAAAGTGGGTAAGCGCTATTACAAAAACAGTTTTGGGTTAGACCGCAAAATCACCAACCGCTGTTTAAACCTGGCCGCACAGTGCAAAAAACTCAAAATTCCCATCACCACTTTTATGATTGCAACGGATCCCTATTTGCAACGTTTTGTACAGGAGTTTACGGAAATTAATAACGGAAAAGCCTATTTTGCCAACCTCGACCGCTTAGGCACATTTGTGTTTCGCGATTTTGAGAACGGCCGGCGTAAAACCGTTTATTAACAATTTGCGGCAACCGAAAAAGGCAGCAACTCTTATCAGGCCCCGGCATACATAAACAGAAAGGATGAATATGAATTCGATAAAAACATTTGGCGAACTGAAGGCAAGCGGGTACAAAACCCGTTCGGTAAAAGAAGAAGTACGGCAAAATCTTATTCAGCGCATTCGCAACCACGAAAATGTGTTCAGCGGCATTTTAGGTTACGAAGATTCGGTAATTCCCGATGTGGAGCGTGCGTTATTATCGCGGCACAATATTTTGTTTTTGGGCCTGCGTGGACAGGCCAAAACCCGTATGGCCCGCTTGATGACGGATTTGTTAGACGAATACATACCCATCGTAGCCGGCAGCGAACTGAACGACGATCCGTTTCACCCCATATCGCGGTATGCAAAAGAACTTCTGGAGCGGGAGGGCGATGCCACCCCCATCGAATGGTTGCACCGCAGCCAGCGGTATGGCGAAAAACTGGCTACCCCCGATGTAAGCGTAGCCGATTTGATTGGCGATATTGACCCCATAAAAGCCGCTAACCTCAAACTCAGTTTTGCCGATGAACGGGTGTTGCATTACGGCATTATACCCCGCAGCAACCGTTGCATTTTTGTAATAAACGAAATACCCGATTTGCAGGCACGCATTCAGGTATCATTGTTTAATATTCTCGAAGAAGGCGATGTGCAGATTCGTGGGTTTAAACTGCGCCTGCCGCTCGACATTTTATTTGTGTTTACCGCCAACCCCGAGGATTACACCAACCGGGGCTCGATTGTAACACCCTTGAAAGACCGCATAGAAAGCCAGATTTTAACGCATTATCCCAAAACCATCGAAGTGGGCCTGGCCATTACCGAACAGGAGGCGGCGCTCCACCCCGAGCAGGAAAAAAAGGTGTTTATACCCGATTTAATTCGGCGCCTTATTGAACAGGTGGCCTTTGAAGCCCGCAACAGTGAGTATGTTGACAAAAAAAGCGGCGTTAGCGCCCGCCTTACCATATCGGCTTTGGAAAATGCCGTAAGTACGGCCGAGTTACGGGCATTGAAAAACAATGAACCGCAAACGCAGGTTTGGATCAGCGACCTAGCCGGCATCATCCCCTCCATTACCGGAAAAATTGAATTGGTGTACGAAGGCGAACAGGAGGGCCCCTATCAGGTAGCATACAACCTGCTGAACAAAGCCATTCGTACACAGTTTGTACAATACTTTCCCAACCCCGAACAGTTAAAGCGACGCAAAGGCGAGGCTGCCGCCGATAATCCGTACCGCTCGGTTGTACAATGGTTCGACAAGGGTAATACGTTGCAGCTGCATGTAGATATGGCCGATGCCGACAGGGCCCGTTTGTTATACAGCGTTGATGGCCTGCATGCCCTGGTAAAGCAGCAGTATAAAAAAGCCGATGAGCCAACCCTGCTGTTGCTGATGGAACTGGTATTGCACGGACTTGCGGCCTATTCACTCATCAGTAAAAAACTGCTGGGCAGCAAAACCGAATTCAGCGACTTGATGGGCAGCATGCTCAACCTGGGCAGTACAACCGATGCCGATGATTTTGATGGCGAAGATTTTACTTGATGCTTCCCGCTGCAGTTTTGGGGTAATTGCTTACAGTGGAAAAGATGGTTGGTAAAACTGCCCCCTAAACGAGAGGTTGCAGCCGGCAGCAACTTGCTGCCGTTTTGTTTCTTGCAATGCTGTTACGGCTCCCTTATTCCGGTAGTAACGCATCTTCATCGGGGGCCTGCAGGGTTAAATCAATGGTGGCGCCTCCAATGCCTTCAATGGAGCCATGGATGTGTGCGGCATTCAGTAATACCTGCTCCAGTTGTTTTTCCCGCTGCTTCCACAATTTTTCCATGGCATCCCGTTCTTTTTGTATGCTTAATTTCATGTTCAGAAATCCTTCGCGGATGGCTTTCCACTGTTGGGCAAATTCGTTGCCCGTAAGGTAGTCGTACAGCATTTGCATTTTGTCACCTTTATTTTCCTGGCTTTGCACGGCGGCAGCAATGCGTATCAGCCCGTCTCGCAGTACCTGTGCCAGCGGCCTTACTTCATGAAACGAGCAGATATACACGCCGTCTTTTTCACCAAACTGCGACATGTCTTTGGGCATGGCCTGTGTTACCAGTACGGCCACATCGGCGCCCTGGCTGCGCATATCGGCTTTCAGCTTTTCAATCCATTGCTCCGAAAACTCTTTGGTGCGCTTGCTTTCATAAATAATGCTGCCACATTCGCGGCCCAGCCGGTTGCGCACAATTTGAATACAGTCGGCGCCCCGTACGCCTTTCCCCACTTCCTGAATTACATCAAACGGAAATGCGCTGCGCAACAATTCCTCCAGCAACAGTTCCTGTACCTCACCCTGGGTTTGCATGCTTCCCTGCTCGGCCTTGTGGTTCATTTCATCGGCCAGTTTTTTCTGGGCTTCCAGTTTTTCCTGCAGTTCTTTCAGTTGCAGCAGGTATTCGGTTTCTTTCAAAGCGTTTTTTTCGGCTTCTTCTTTGCGTATGATTTCGCTTAACCGGCTCCGTTCTTCTAACAGCATCCGTTGTAATTGCAGTTCCAGTTCCTTCTCCCGGTGTTGTAATTCCTGTTCCCGTTTCAGGTAAGCCAGTTCTTTTTCCTGTGCCAGCCGCAATTTTTCTTCACTGGCCGCCTTGCCTTCCTGCAGCAGGCGAATCTGGTTTTCGTAGTCGGTTTGCAATTGTTTCCGAAGGTTCAGTTCCAGTTGCTGTTCCAGCTGCTTGCGCTGCTCGGCCATTTGTTGTTGCAGTTCGGCTTCGCGGCGTTTCATTTCTTCATCTTTCTGCTTTTTGTAGGCAATCATCTGCTCCCGCAAATCTTTTTTGTATTCTTCCGATACGGCTTCTTCTAAGGGAAACTGGTGCTGGCATTTGGGACAGGTTATGGTAGCTGGCATGGTTCGAAAATTTTACAAGTTTACGAAGCGTTGCAATACATGCGGCAGCAAATTGTAACCGGCGGCCACGGCATATATTGTTGGGGTATGCTGTGCCGTTGTTGGTGTAATAAAATAAAAATCCCCGGCAAATTACCGGGGAGCCTTGTGCCCAGGACTGGATTCGAACCAGCACGCCCTTTCGGGCACCACCACCTCAAAGTGGCTTGTCTACCAGTTTCAACACCTGGGCAGGCCGGCAAAGTTAACATGAAATTTCTTGCAACTGAAATCAAAAATTTGTTTTGTGGTTTGCAGTTTCATTTTTTGGGCAATTCAATGCGGAAGGTGGTACCCTTGCCGGTTTCGGAATGGCGTACATACAATTTGCCTTTGTGGTATTGTTCCACAATACGTTTGCTGAGCGAGAGGCCCAGTCCCCAGCCGCGTTTTTTGGTGGTAAATCCGGGTTTGAAAATTTGCTCCCATTGCGATCGGGGGATTCCTTTGCCCGTATCGGTAATGTCTATTACAGCCCGGTTGGGTTCATTCCAAATGTCAATACGTATGGTGCCCTTGCCTTCCATGGCATCCAGTGCGTTTTTCAGCAGGTTTTCTACCACCCAGTCGAACAGTTGCGGCGATAGCGAGGTGGTCAGTTCCCGCAAGCCATGGCTGTTCAGTTCAATATGCACGTTGCCCGATGCACGCCGCCGCATATAATCGGCCATGTGGGCTACCTGCTCAATTACATTGGTAGGAGTGAGCTGGGGCGTACTGCCAATTTTTCCAAAGCGGTCGCTTACCAGCTTTAAGCGGTTTACGTCTTTTTCCATTTCCGCAACAATACGGCTGTCGGTTCCGCTTTCTTTCAGCATTTCTACCCAGCCCTGCAGCGATGATACCGGGGTGCCCAGTTGATGGGCGGTTTCTTTTGCCATGCCGGCCCATACCTGGTTTTGTGTACTGCGGTTGCGCAGTTGTATGGCCGTAACGGTGGTAATGATGAAAAGGGCAACAATAACCAGTTGTATCAACGGGTAATAGCGAACCTGCTGCAACAAATCGGAGTTGCCAAAGTAATATTTGTTAATGAGGGGTGGGTTTTTACTTACTTCAACAATAATGGGAGGGTTGCTGCGCTTCATTTCCTGCAGTTTTTGCTGCAGGTATTTAGGGTTTTTTCGGATTTTTTCGGGAGAAAGATTGACGAAGCTGATAATGCTGTCTTTCTCATCCGTTTCAATAATCGGAATGTCATTTTGTTCATTCCGAATCAGGGAGGGCAATTTGGTATCGGCATCGGGTGGCGCATTAATCAAAAACTTTCCGGCCTCCACCCATTCTTCTACCTTTTGCCGTTCGGCAGCTGCAATTTTACCGGCCAAAAAATTGGAGTAAAACACGGTGCCCGTAACAATGGCAATGGCTAAAAGGGCAAGCAGGGTGCGCCAGTTAAGGTATTGCTGCAGCATAGTTACCGAATTTAGAAAAGGTTTACCACCCATCTGCTAATTTTGATAAAAATTTGTGATTTTGGAGCAAGCGCCTTCTGTTGCCGTTGTCATTCTGAACTGGAATGGCCAAAAGTACCTGCAACAATACCTTCCGTCGGTGGTGGCCTCAACTTATACCAACCTGAAAATTATTGTAGCCGATAATGCTTCTGCCGACAACTCGGTAGCCTTTGTGCAGCAACAGTTTCCGCAGGTGCAGGTATTGGTAGCCCCCGAAAACAGGGGGTTTGCCGAAGGGTACAATTACTTCCTCAAACAAATAACGGCCGATTACTACGTGTTGCTCAACTCCGATATACGCGTAGAACCCGGTTGGATTGAACCGGTAATTGCGCTGCTGGAGTCGAATCCGGCCATTGCGGCGGCACAGCCCCGCATCCGCTCCGAACGGCAGCCCGAATATTTTGAATATGCCGGTGCGGCGGGGGGGTGGATGGATATGTTGGGCTATCCGTTTTCACGGGGTAGGGTGTTTGATACGGTAGAAAAAGATGAAGGGCAGTACAACGATGCGGTTCCTGTTTTTTGGGCTTCGGGTGCGGCTTTTTTTGTACGGGCCGCCGTATTTCATGAAATGGGAGGCTTTGATTCGTATTTTTTTGCGCACCAGGAAGAAATTGATTTGTGCTGGCGCATGCAACGCATGGGCTATCGGGTGTATGCTTGTCCGCAATCGCTAGTGTACCATGTAGGGGGTGGCACCCTGCCGGCGGGCAGCACGCAAAAGGTATTTCTCAATTTTCGAAACAACCTGATCATGCTGGCAAAAAACCTGCCGGCCCATGAAGCCCTCTGGAAAATACCGGTGCGTTTTGCGCTGGATGCCGTATCGGCCTGGAAAGAATTGTTGCAGGGCAATACAGGGTACTGGCGTGCTGTTTTACGGGCGCATAGCGCCTTCGTGGGCTGGTGGTTACGGGGGGCCGGAACGTACCGGGCGCCGTATCCGCAATTACAGGGGTATTACAAGGGTAGCGTGGTGTGGCAATATTTTGTTCGCAGGCACAGGTTTTTTTCACAAATTGTACAGTAAAAACATGCCCTGTTTTGCCGCCAACCCTTACTTTTGCACGAGTAAAATTTGACACATGGCCCAGGAAGTTCAAAGCAACAAACACAAAGACTTCACCCATAGTTGGGTGGCTTCTTCCCGCTTTTTGTTTTATGTACAGTTGTTTTGCATTGCCGCATTTATTCTTGGCGGTTGCTACAAGCTGTACAGCTACCGGTATAAGGGTAAGCCCAATGTAGAAGTACCCTCCAACACGCTTTACGACCCCAAGTACAAATAAACAAACTTCATTAGCAATACAGCCTGGCCGCAGCAATGCGGCCATTTTTTTTCCATGTGCCGACTTTTGAACTATTTGCCGGCGTTTGTACATTCCCGGAACGTCCAAAAAAGGATGGGTTTGAAGCGCAGTTTCGCTTTGTTGCAGCAGCCGCAAACATCCGCAGCAAGCGTGAGTGTAAAAACAGGCTGTGTGCTACAGCCGCCCTTTAAAAGGCAAACCTTGCGTGCAGCGATTACAAGAGTGGTGTAAAGAGTTAAAAAGGAAAGAAAACAAAAAAAGCAACCACGGTTGCTTTTTTGTGCCCCAGGCGGGAGTTGAACCCGCACGGCCATTGCTGGCCACAGGATTTTAAGTCCTGCGTGTCTACCAATTCCACCACCAGGGCTACTGTGATGGGTACAAAAAATCCCGCTGGTAGCGGGATTTTGAGCGGAAGACCGGGCTCGAACCGGCCACCCCAACCTTGGCAAGGTTGTGCTCTACCAAATGAGCTACTTCCGCTTATCAGAGTGGTCTAAAGAACTGTGGGGTGCAAAAGTAAGGAGTGGTATTGAATTCACAAAAAAATCTGCGCCGAATTTTTTTTTATTCATAGCTGTAAGTAATCCATCCCAGCAGTTGTTTTTTCTTGTTGTAGCAGGCATCTTTTTCCCGCAGCATTTTGCTGTTGTAGCTGTAGCGCCACGTGGTGTAATCGCCGGTTGCCGTATTTACAATTATCCATTCCGCAAGCCGCCCGGCAGTATCATAAGCAAACATGTGGTCGGGTAGCAGGCGGCGGGCCTTTTCATGAAAGCGAACAATGTCGGTAAGCCGCCCGGCAGTGTCGTAGTAATAGTAGTATTTTTCTACAAGGGTGCCTTTTTTCCACCATTCTTCTTCGCCAACCCAGCCGTTTTCATCGGGCAAAAATCGTACTTCGGTACTATCGGTTCCTTTTCGTACCAGCCACATCCGTTGGGGAAAACCGTTTTCATATTGCCATAGGTGCAACTCCCGCTCCCGTTCTTTCGTTGCATAAGTGCCGCTGTTTATTTCAACCCGTTGCAACAACCCATCGTCGGTGTACGTGTACTGGATGGTTTTATAGCCGGTATTGCTGCTATCGGTACTGCGAATGAGCTGTGTTTTGTAGTTAAAGTGGCTTATGACAACCGACTGTTGTGCCGGGCCGGGTTGCGTAAAGGTTTTTATTTGGTTGTATGCGGGCGATAATTCCTGCACGCCTACAAATCCCTGAATGGGCGTGCCATCCGCGTCAAAAGAATGAAGCAGTACCTTACGCACTTTTGCCTGCTTATATGTTTTCAGCTGGTTGGCGGTGGCCTGCGGGCTCAAAATATCGTGATAAAAATATTGGGCAGCAGTAGGAACCTTACTAAAACATAATAGAAAACAAATTGCGGCTACGGGTATGGCACTGCGTTGCTTCATCAATCAAAGATAGGTTGCTTACACGGCCGTGTGCTGTAATGTTGCTATTTTTATTCTTTAAACCCTTACAATGGCCCACGGTAAATTACGCGCCGAAACCAACTGCCTTAATTGCAACGCACGGGTATTTGGGCCTTATTGCCACGTTTGTGGCCAGGAAAACCGGGAAACCCGTGAGTCGGCCTGGGATATAGTGGTTCATTTTTTTAATGACATTACGCATTTTGAAGGGAAATTTATCACAACCCTGCGTTACTTATTGTTGCGGCCGGGTTTTCTGAGTACGGAATACATCAGGGGCCGGCGCAGCCGTTATATGAATCCGATACGGATGTACGTTTTTACATCGGCATTCTTTTTTCTGATTTTCTTTTTTTGGTTCAGCCCATCAAAAATGGTGGAGGGCAGGCACGACGAAAACAGCGCGTTGGCAGATGCCGGCAATATGTTACGCAAACGGGCGTTGCAAAATGCGGCCAACCGGGCCGATTCGGCTAAAGTGGATAGCCTGTATGCGGATTTATGGGACTATATTCAAAACCATCAACAGGATACAGTCAATAGCGCTTTTGCAAATTCCCCTGCGGAGGAAGGGCTCTCTTTTAATTTTGGGAAGATGGAACGCTATCGTTCGGTTGCCGATTACGATGCGGCCCAACGCTTGCTGGAGCCGGCCCGGCGCGATGGCTGGCTGACGCGGCAGCTGGCTCACCGCGGTATTTATTTGCGTAACAAATATGGCAGCCGGCCTGCACTTTTTTTTGAAACGCTGCTGGAGAAGTTTATTCATTCTTTTCCGCAAATACTGTTTGTTTCATTACCCCTTGTGGCATTCATATTTTGGTTGTTGTTCCGCCGGCGGCAGTTGCTGTATCCGCAGCATCTCATTTTTACCATTCATTATTTCATTTTTGTTTTTCTGTGGCTGCTGGTACTCTTTGCCGGAATAAAAATTGCACAAATAGTGCCCTGGAACGGGTGGGGGATGCTTCGGAATTTGTGGTGGCTCGTTTTCTTTTTCTACTTGTACAAAGCAATGCGGCATTTTTACGGCCTGGCACGGGTGCCAACCTTGTTCAAACTTTTATTGTTTGTAGTATTGGCCTTTTGGGTAAATATGTTGCTGTTTGTGTTGTTTTTTTCATATACACTGTTTAATGTTTGATTATGCGTACGGAAACTGTTGCATCGCTCACTGCTGCATTTGAAAGGCTGGTAACCATTATGGATGAACTGCGGGAACAGTGCCCGTGGGATCGGAAGCAAACCATTGAAACGCTTCGTCCGCTTACCATTGAAGAAACATATGAACTGGCCGATGCCATTTTGCAAAAAAACTGGCAGCACATAAAGGAGGAGTTGGGCGATTTGCTGCTGCACATCCTGTTTTACGCACGTATTGGCAGAGAGCAGGAGCAATTTACGTTAGAGGAAGTGATACGGGGTATCAGTGAAAAACTGGTGGCCCGCCATCCGCACATTTATGGCAATGTACAGGTGCAGGATGAAGAAGAGGTGAAACGCAACTGGGAAAAACTGAAAATGAAGGAAGGCAAGCAATCGGTACTCAGCGGCGTGCCTGCCGGCCTGCCGGCCCTTGTAAAAGCCATACGCATACAGGAAAAAGCCAAACAGGTAGGATTTGAGTGGGAAAACAAAGAACAGGTATATGATAAAATTCAGGAAGAGTTGCAGGAGCTGCAGGCAGCAGTGCAAAGTGGCGATGCGGCCGCAACCGAAGCCGAGTTGGGAGATGTGTTGTTCTCGGTAATTAATTATGCACGGTTTTTGCGGGTAGATGCCGATATGGCACTGGATCGTACGAACCGAAAGTTCATCGAGCGCTTTCAAAAAATGGAGGCCGCGGCTCTTGAAAAGGGCAAGCCACTGGCGCAAATGACGCTCGAAGAGATGGATGCCATCTGGAACCAAATTAAACAAAACAATACCTGACGGTCAACCTCAACATGAACATGCCATTCATGCAAAGCATCCGCTTTTTGCTGCAACGCTACGGTTATTTGTTGCTGGCGGCTGCGTGGCTGTTCACCCTATCCTTTCTGGTACAGTACTACTGGTCGCGTACGGCAACACCGGCAGGCGTACAACGCCAACTGGAAACGGCGTTGCACAAACGCGAAACAGATTTTGAAAACTTTATCAGAAATACATCGTTGCTAACACGGCTTACCCGGCAGCAAAGCACTGAGCAGGATGTGGTAGCGTTTTTGAAACGGGATTATGCCATTTTTCTCACGCCCGAAGCTTCCGGAACGCCGCGAATCACGGCATGGAATACGCAACTGGTACAACCCGATGCCGAAGATTGGAACCCTTCCCACCCAGTTACATTTCAAAAACGGGCCAATGGCTACTATCTGCTCCGTTGCAATTTGTTTCTGATGGATGATGGAAGCACAGGCAGGGTGCTGGCATTAATACCCGTGCAGTGGGATTATTTTGTAACAACCTATTATCTCAACAACAATTTTGCCTACGTAAGCGGCATCGAAAAAAATTACGCCATAGCGCCCGTTGATGCGGGTGGGCCCATTATTAGAAGCAAACAGGGGGCTGCTTTGTTTTCATTGCAGGAGCGCACGCAACTGCCCACACCGTTAAATACGGCGGCTTTGTTGTTGCGTATTGCTTCGGTAATAGCCGTGTTGTTATTTGTGCAACGGGCTGCTGTTTACACGGCTCGCACAAAGGGGCGGCGTGCCGGTATTGCAGTTTTGTTTGTATGCTTGTTGTTGCTGCGAGTAATAACGTATATCGCACCCTTTCCGGTTAACTTCAGGCTGTATGCGTTGTTTGACCCATCGGTTTATGGTTCCAACATTGTTTTAAAATCTCTGGGCGATTTGTTGCTGAATGCGTTGCTGGTGTTGTGGATATTGCTGTTTGCTTTCAGGGGATTTGCGCCGCAGCCGCCGGGCTTGTTGAAAAAAAACTGGGTGGCAGCAACCCTTTATGCGGTAGGCATGGTTGCCATAACATTTTTGTTGGGAGCCGTTGTGCGGAGTTTGGTCATTGATTCGAACATCTCTTTTCAGGTAACCGATTTCTTCAGCTTAAACAGCTATAGTTTCATCGGCTTTTTTGTTTTGGGGTGTATTGCCGCCATTGCTTATCTGCTTTTTCAGTTTTTGTCGCGGCAGTTGTATGCTGCGGCCGCGGCACAGTTTTGGCCGCAATTGCTTTTGCTGGTGGTTCCGGGTTTTGTGTACCTCACATTAAGAATCGGATCGGCAGATGTTTTGTTGCAATTTTCCTTATTGCTGTGGCTGGTTGTTTTGTGGCTGTTGCTGCCGCAGCAGCAGTTTCAGTGGCTGAAACCCGCTACGGAAAAACCGCTATTCTGGCTTTTCTTTTTTGCTTCTTCGTTTACGCTGTTGCTTGCTTATTCCAACAATCGCAAGGAGCAGCTTGCCATGAAACGCATGGCAGAAAAACTAAGCGTACAAACCGACCCTGCTGCCGAAAATCTGCTCAGCATTGCGTTAACCAACTTTCGCGGCGATTTTTTACGAAGCGACTTTTATCGCTTCCGCTCGCCGCTCAGCAGCCGCATCTTAAAGGATAGTTTATTGGGCGAGCATTTCAGTGGTTACCTGAATAAATACGATACCCGCATCTATACATATTCGGCCGATGAGCAGCCGTTGTACAATGATGATTCTACCTCTTTCAACACCCTTAATACCATTTACAATCTGCAATCGAAGCCCACTTCCGTTAAAGACTGGCGTTTTTATGAAGAAAGTTTCGACCGGTTTTACTACATAGCCCGTCGTGAGGTAGCCGAACCTCAAAGCGGAAACCTGCAAGGCTACCTGTTTGTAGTGGCCAAACCCGGGCGCTACACTTCTGAAAAATTCAGCCCCGATTTGTTTACGCGACAGTACGGGGCCGCTACCGGGCTGCAACAATACACGTGGGCAGTTTATAAAAATAAGTTGCTGGTAAACAGCTATAACGATTATGCATTTCCTGCTGTGTTGCCGCACGAAATAACGAATACGCAGGGATTCCGTTTTGTAAAACAAAACGGCTACCGCATTTTATGGTATGTGGCATCGGGCGGCCGGGCCGTTGCCGTAGCTGAAAAATCGGCATGGCTGCTGGAAACAGTTACCTTGTTTGCTTATCTGTTTTTTATTTTTTTACTGCAATGGGCATTGTTAGTCGTAGGGTATTTGCTGTCCCGGAATCGCCTGCATGCGTCAAAATGGCGGCGTACGCTGCAAATGAGTTTTCGGGCACAGGTACATGCCATCCTGCTTTTCATTACCATTGTTTCGTTTGTTGTAATTGGGGTTTCCACCATAGTGTTTTTTATCAACCGGCACGAGCGTACGTATAAAGAACGCCTGTCGCGTACCATACAAATCATGAAAATAGAAGTGGAACGGGCGCTGCGGCAACATGAAGCCGTTGACGACTTCCTGAAATTATACGATGCAGCCGCGGCAGACGAATTACAAATGAAAATTAACCGCATCAGCGATATCCATGGGGTAGATGTAAACGTGTACGACCCCGATGGGAACCTGCAGCTGTCCTCGCAGCCGTATTATTACAACAAAGGGCTGCTGAACCGCAAAATGAACCCGTATGCCTTTTATGAGATGACGCAAAAAAAACTGGTGCAAACCGTTCAATACGAACAGGTGGGCACCCGGCGCTATATGAGCATGTATGTGCCGGTACGTAATGAAGCCGGTTTGATATATGCTTATTTGAACATTCCTTATTTCACATCGCAAAACGAATTGCGGCAGGAAATATCCAGTTTCCTGGTTACGTTAATTAACCTGAATGCATTCATTTTTCTGATTGCCGGCCTTATTGCCTACCTGGTTACCAATCGCATTACGGCTTCTTTTTCCATCATCAGCGACCGTATGCGCCAAATTCGCCTGGGCAAACCCAATGCTCCAATCGTGTGGAATCGGAATGATGAGATTGGCGCACTGGTGCAGCAATACAACAAAATGGTACAGCAGCTTGAAGAAAGTGCCCGTCTGCTGGCGAAAAGCGAACGGGAAGGGGCCTGGCGTGAAATGGCCCGCCAGGTGGCTCATGAAATAAAAAATCCGCTCACGCCCATGAAGCTCAGCATCCAATACCTGCAAAAGGCCATTGATGCCAATGCTGCCGATGCAAAAACCATTGCACGCAACGTGGCAAAAACACTGGTGGAACAAATTGATTATCTCTCCAACATTGCCTCCGACTTTTCTCACTTTGCCAACATTGCCAATCCGCGGTTGGAACGGGTAGATTTAAATGCCTCGATTCAGTCGGTTGCCGATTTATTTACTATGGACCAACGGGTGCAAATTCAACTCGAATTAACGAATGCGGAGCCCCTTTGGGTGATGGGCGATAAAACGCATTTGAACCGTTTGTTCACCAACCTCATTCGCAATGCCATTGAAGCGGTACCACCCCATCGTAATGCCGTAATACGCATTACCCTCACAAATGAAAACAACGATTCGGTACGCATTCGTTTTGCCGACAATGGCAGCGGCATTCCTGCCGATGTGCAAGACCGTATTTTTTACCCGAATTTCACCACCAAATCATCGGGTACGGGGCTGGGTTTGGCCATGTGCAAAGGCATTGTAGAACAAATGAAAGGCGCAATTTGGTTTGAAACCCGTGAAAACGCAGGCACCACATTTTTTATACGCCTGCCTTTGCTGCCAGCTGATGCGGCAACCGGCTGATGATTACAAGCGTTTCTTTTTTTCTTTTACGGAGCGCAGCCAGTTTTCGAACTCCTGCAGGCTCATGCTGCTAAGGTTTTTATGTGCCGGCACATTGCCTTTTTGAGCCACTAATACGCCGTAGCGGGTATCGTCGAAGCCGCTAAGGTCGTGTGCGTCGGGGTTTATGGAAATATAAGCCCCTTTGTGGATGGCAGTTGGCAGCCAGCGCCAGTCTATATCAAGCCGGCGGGGATGCGCATTCAGTTCTATGGCAACATCGTACGCCACACAGGCTTCTATGATTTGTTCATGATTAACCGGATAACCGGGGCGGCTCAGCAAAAGGCGGCCCGTCATATGCCCTAATATGGTGGTAAACGGATTTTGTATAGCTGCCAGCAGGCGCTGCATGGCCTTTTCTTCAGTCATGCGCAGGTTGCTGTGTACCGATGCAATTACCAGGTCGAACCAGGCAAGTATTTCATCCGAATAATCGAGGCGGCCATCGCCCAAAATATCTGCTTCAATGCTTTTAAAAATGCGGAAGGGGTGCAGGCGGGCATTTAGCGCATCAATCTGCCGGTGTTGCTCCCGTATGCGTTCAACGGTAAGCCCATTGGCGTAGCCGGCGCTTTGGCTGTGATCGCTGATGACCAGGTATTCCAACCCCCGCTCCAAGCAGGCTTGCGCCATTTCCTCAATGCTATTGTTGCCGTCGCTCCAGTTGCTGTGCGAATGGATGATGCCCCGGATGCTGTTGGGCTGGATTAAATTTTCGTGTACCGCTACCGGGAAGGTTTCCCGCAAAAACGGTGGAATTACTGCAATACCCTTTGCGTGAAACAGCGTTGCTTCATCCGCGGCATCGGCAGGAACCTGTCCCCATGCTTTCAAAAAATCCTCGGATGCCGAGGTGCTGAACAGTACGCTACCAAACTGTGTTGCCGAACAGCAATGAAACTGAAGCATAATGCCACCGGA
Organism: Lacibacter sp.; assembly: GCA_046297415.1. GTDB lineage: Bacteria > Bacteroidota > Bacteroidia > Chitinophagales > Chitinophagaceae > Lacibacter. The sequence goes on along the minus strand of JBKBIL010000001.1, from coordinate 539,156 downwards.
ATGTTTGAGGTACAGCAGGCCGGGTTGTTTTTCCACTACTTCGTAACCGCCCGCAACTAAAAAATGCTCCAGCGCATCCGGCAGCACCGTGGTTACCCATTCTAACCGGTCTATGATTTCGAGTTGCCTGCGAAACGCGCCGGTCAGCACAAATTTTTCATTCGGAAACTGCTGTAATAAGAGCGCCTGCATTTCGTTGGCAAAGGGTTCCGCTTCGGCATACAGAAATAATCCCTGGTTGTGCAAATAATATTCTATGTTTTCCCGAACGGTTTGCTGGGTTTTTTCGCCAAAGCCTTTATACAACAACAGCCTGTTTTCCTGGCAAGCATATAACAGCTCTCCTACAGATTCAATGCCCATCTCCTTCCAGATGGTGGCAATTTTTTTGGGGCCAAGCCCCTTTATGTGCAACATTTCCAAAACGCCCGGTGGTGTGGCCTGTATCAAATTGTTGAGTTGTTGCATGCTGCCGGTTTGCAGCATTTCCGTAATTTTTTTGGCAGCACTTTTGCCAATACCCTTGTAAGAGGTAAGTTGTTCAGCCGGAATGTCGGCTACCGGTAGGGGTAATTTTTCAAGCGCAAAGGCAGCACTGCTGTAAGCCTTGGCCTTAAAGGGATTTTCGCCGTGGATTTCCATCAATTTGCTGAGCAGCAAAAACGCATCGGCAATCTGGCTGTTTGAAATCATGGCCAAAAATAGAACTTCTGAAGGATGGCGAGAGGGCGTGTACTGTTAGAAGGGGGTATAAAAGAGAAAAACTTCCTTGCGGAAGTTTCTCATTGGACATTGGGTACGACACATTCAGGTCGGACGCGGTTTTCACCGATATTGGAATATGAAGTTTTCAGGATGACAGATTAACCATTGGTTTCAAGGATGATTGAATTTCAAACGGGGCTTCCTGTTGAATTCTCTTATACCGTAAAAAATAATGTGAAAGTTTTGAAAAAGTGAAAAAAAATTTTTGGTTTTTTCCAAAATTTAATTTTCACCCTGAAATAGCTGTATTCTTTCGTTCGGTTATACACACGCCCTGCCGTATTGCTCCCCTTTTTTTCTCATTGAGTTGTTGTAAAAAGGGGGGCGCGGGCTTTTTCGGCGCAAGCCCGCTTTCAAGTACCTTTGCAGGCCATGAAAAGTAAAACATTACGCAAAAACAAGGTAAACATCATTACCCTGGGCTGCAGCAAAAACATGGTGGATAGTGAGGTGTTGAGCGGCCAGCTGCAGGCCAATGCCATTGATGTGGTGCACGAAAGCAGGCGACGCGATCATAACATTGTGGTGGTAAATACCTGCGGTTTTATTGATAAGGCCAAAGAGGAAAGCATCAATACCATACTGGAGCAGGTGCAGCTGAAGCAAAAAGGCAAGCTCGAAAAAGTGTATGTTACCGGATGTTTAAGCGAGCGCTACCGCAACGACCTTGCCGTTGAAATACCCGAAGTGGATGCATGGTTTGGTACCATGGAATTGCCTCTGTTACTGAAGCAACTGAATGCCGATTACAAGAAAGAACTTGTGGGTGAAAGACTTTTAGCAACGCCTTCGCATTATGCGTATCTCAAAATTTCGGAAGGCTGCAACCGCACCTGTGCCTTTTGTGCCATACCGCTCATGCGGGGCGGCCATGTTAGTAAACCCATGGAAGCGTTGGTGCAAGAGGCCGAAGGGCTTGTGAAAAAAGGTGTGAAGGAAGTGATGCTGATTGCACAGGAGCTGACGTACTACGGACTTGATTTGTACAAAAAGCGCATGCTGCCAGAGTTGCTGCACCGCCTTGCTGATGTGAAAGGGTTGGAATGGATTCGGCTGCACTACGCGTATCCGCATAAGTTTCCGCTCGAAATTTTGGATGTAATGCGGGAGCGGGAAAACATTTGTAATTACCTCGATATGCCCTTGCAGCATGCCAGCGACCGGATGCTGAAGGCCATGAAGCGTCAGATAACCCGCAGCGAAACCGAAGAGTTGCTGGCAGCCGTGCGTGAAAAAATACCCGGTATTTGTCTGCGCACCACGCTCATTGCGGGCTTCCCCGGAGAAACCCGCGATGATGTGGAAGAAATGAAGGCTTTTTTACAACAACAACGTTTTGACCGGGTGGGCATCTTTACTTACAGCCATGAAGAAGGTACCAGTGGCTATAACCTTGAAGACGATGTGCCTGCCGATGAAAAAGAAGCCCGTGCTCAGGAGGTGATGGCAGTACAGCAGGAAATTTCGTATGAGCTCAATCAGCAGAAAGTAGGCCGGGTGTTTAAAACCATCATTGATAAAAAAGAAGCCGGGCGCTATATCGGTCGAACCGAGTTTGACAGTGTGGAAGTAGATAATGAAGTGATTATTCAAACCAACCGCACACTCACTCCCGGTACATTTGTTCCCGTACGCATAACCAAAGCGTACGATTATGACCTCGAAGGCGAAATAGTGGAGTAACCCAATCTTTGCACAAGTAGTGCACCAACTTGCTCTTATTTGAGCCCGTACTCAGATAAACGGGCAAAGGCTGAGCGGCATAGTTAAACGGCACGGCAGGTAAATTAAGCGGCGCAAGCGGATCGGGTGCGTTGGGTGGCGTATCGGTTTTTTTAAACGATACGAATAAAACCGTAACGGCTGCTGCCAGCCTGATGTGATGGAATATGGCGTGCCGACGTTTCAAAATAATTTGTTGCCGCAATGGGCTGCAGTTAGTGGGTTGATCCAAAAAAGGATTAACAAAGCAAGTTAAAATTTTTCGGGAAGTTGCAGGGACGCGGTTGCCCGAAAATTACCTCTTGTTGGGACAGTAACATGCAACCTGTATATTTAACTCATGTTTCCGGATTTTACTTTACAGGAGGTAAACGAGGTACTATTGCGTTCGCAACAGGCTTTTCAGCATTATCGTAACACCCCTTTGCAAACCCGTGCCCGTTTTTTGCGGTCGATTGCCGAAGGAATGGAGCAGCTGGGCGATCGGTTAATCCATACCGCCATGGCCGAAACGCACTTGCCCGAGGCGCGCCTGCGAAGCGAACGGGCTCGCACCCTGTTTCAACTGCGCAGTTATGCCGATGCCTGCGAACGCGGCGACTGGCTGGAGTGCACCATTGATACGGCCGGTCATGTTAGTGCCACACAACCCGACTTGCGCAAGATGCACATACCCCTGGGCCCGGTGGTTGTTTTTGGTGCCAGTAATTTTCCGCTGGCATACAGCACGGCCGGTGGCGACACGGCCTCGGCGCTTGCAGCAGGCTGCACCGTGGTGGTGAAGGCGCATCCGGCGCATCCGCAAACCTCACACCTGGTTGCCGATATGATACTGCAGCAGGCGGCTTTTCTAAACCTGCCCGAAGGGGTTTTTCAGCATGTTTACGGCAAATCGTTTGAGGTAGGCAAGGCCCTGGTGCAGCATCCGGCAACGGCTGCTGTAGGCTTTACCGGCTCGTTAAGCGGCGGACGACAATTATTTGACTGGGCCAACCAACGCAGCAATCCCATACCCGTATTTGCCGAAATGGGAAGCGTGAATCCGATTTTTTTACTCCCGGCTCAGTTAGCCGCCAACCCTGCGGGTATTGCCGAAAAACTGGCGGCATCCATTACGCTGGGTGTAGGACAATTTTGTACCAATCCCGGCCTGATTATAGGCATTGCCGACGCTGCTTTGCAACAATTTGTACACGACCTGGGCCGCCACATACAGCAAACGGCGCCGGGTACCATGTTACACAGCGGAATTGTAGCCGCCTACAAAACCAAAAAAGGCGAAGCCCTTTTGCAGGAAGGGGTACACCTGGTTGCCGAGTCGGAACAGGAAGTGCAGCCCGGGCAGGGATTGCCCACCGTGGCTACAGTGCGGGCTGCAGATTTCATAAAGAATCCATTGCTGCACGAAGAAATTTTTGGGCCCTTTTCGCTGGTGGTGCAGTGCAGTAACATGGATGAAATGCATGCTGTGGCCAGACAACTGCAAGGGCAGTTAACCGCTACTGTTTGGGGAACAGACGCAGAGTTGCAACAACATGCGCCCCTGCTGCAATTACTACAGCAGCGTTGCGGCCGTTTCATTTGCAACGGCGTACCTACCGGTGTAGAAGTATGTTTGAGTATGCAACACGGTGGGCCTTACCCCGCCACAACCGACAGCCGTTTTACGGCAGTAGGGGCCGATGCCATACGGCGCTTTGCCAGGCCGTTGTGCTTTCAAAACTGGCCCGACCACCTGCTGCCCGAAGCTTTACGCAATGCCAATCCGCTTCAGTTGCTGCGCCGGGTGAATAATACCTATACCCGTCAGCCGCTGCCGTAGTTTGGCATAGTTTTTTCTATGCAAGGGTAAAACTTATATATGCGAAAATTACTGACCATTGCAGCCATTGTTTTTTTGACGGCAAACGCTACTGCACAAAGCACCGGCAGGTCTTACCAAACAGCACTGGGGGTTAAATTTTACCCGGGTGCCGGTATTACGTTTAAACATTTCGTAAAAGACAATGCGGCCCTCGAAGCCATTGGTTATTTCTGGCGCGATGGCATGCGCTTAACCGGTTTATACGAGTTTCATGGCGCTATCAGTGGAGCGCCGGGCCTCAAGTGGTATGTAGGCCCCGGTGTACACGTGAGTGCCTGGAACGACCGCTGGCGCAGAAGTTTCCCGGTACGGCGCGGCGGATCATCATTTGGCATTGACGGCGTGCTGGGCCTTGATTACAAGTTTAATGGCGCACCCATTAACATGAGCATCGACTGGCAGCCCTCCTTTGATTTTACGTATTCCGAATTTGCAGGTAACTGGGGCGGCATTTCGCTGCGCTATACCTTCTAACAAAAAATTTATTTGCCGGAGCGGGAATTGCCTAAGGCATGTTGCAGCTTGTTCCATTGCAAATCCGGCATCAATAACTGCAGTTTACAACGGGCAGTTTGCTGTTTTTTGAGAACGGCGGCCGCCCGTTCTTTCAGTTCAGGATGCGTGCTCATCCAGTAGAACGCGCCGGGTGATGCGTTTTTTTGCGATAGTCGCAGGAAGAAGTGGGCCAGCGGGGCTGTATCTATACCGGCAGTACAGAGATAATCCACTGCAGTTTCATCGGCTTCGGCTTCAAGACTGCGATCATAGGCAGCAGAGCTAATCGTACGGATTATTTGACGCATTATTTCACTATTGCCTCCTTTGCTGGTGAGTATTGCCAGTATTCCAATACCGATTTCTTTTGACAGCTTCTTCATCACATGCTGCTTCTGAACATGTGCCAGCTCATGTGCCAGTACGCCGGCTAATTCTTCAGCATTGCTGCATGCGCTAATTAATCCCGTATAAACTACCAGACGATTACCTGGAAAAGCAAAGGCGTTTACCTCAGTATTATGAACTACGTACAGATCCAAATTTGCAGTATCCAACTTGTTGGCGCTGCATAATTTTCTGAAGATGGTTTGTACAGGTTCTGTTAAAGCAGTATCTTGTATCAATGCTTCTTGTTGCACGTAAGTTCTCCATATAAAATCGCCCAATTTTTTTTCATTTACCTCGATGCGCTGTTTCAGCCGAAACATGCCAACAAAATCAATCCGGCTTAATAGTAGCCAGGTAGATAAAAACAGGGCAATAATTACCAATAATTGAAAAATCACTTTTTTCATCGTTCCGCAGCTTTGTAAAAAAAGTCAGTCAGCGGCCCGTAAGCCCACCAGTACACATGTTTGCCTTTGCGTACTTGTATTGCAGAGTATATGGTAGCAACAAGGTCGGTAATATTAAAGATTATCACAGTGAGCATGTACCCGATATATATGTTATTTATGGAGGCATCGGTAAAAAAAATTATTGCCGACCAGCTAAATGCACCCGCATTTATGAATAACAAAAACAATTGTGAAAGCAGGGCTTGCGTACAATGCCAGCGAACAAATTGGGTAGCTTTTCTATTAGCAACAAAGAAAAAAAAGGTGGCCAGTAGATTAATAATTGGTAAGGGCAACCCTGCAATTACAGCAACCAGTGACATGAGATAGCTATTCGAAGCTTTTTCATGCTCATGATCTCCGGTTGGTTCGCCAAACGTACGCAGTTGTATCATAATCCTTTCCAAATATTCCAGCTCCAAATGAACCCTACAACGCATAGGGCTATTATGGCAACCCTTCTGTTTTGAAAAATAGTTTCGGTATGGGTGTAGAACTGAAAGAAACTATGTTTTTTTAAAATCGCATCTGCAAAAAGCCAAAATGGCGTAATTGATAAAAATAAAAAAGCGGGGACGGCAAGCGGATTCATTTCCAAAGCACCTATTACGTTTCCTTGCAGTAATAAAGTCAGGGCTCTGGTTGTTCCACATGACGGGCAGGGAAGCCCGGTTGTATTTTTGAACAGGCATAAAGTTGCCCCGGTGTGGTTGCCTGAGTACGCCCACAGCAACCAACTGTATCCGCTAACCAGTAAGAGAACGAAAATGCCATAAAATCGTTTTGTATGTATCATTAAACCAGTGCGTTTTGCAACAAATTCATATTTTTCTCTCGTGTGGCTCCCATAATTAAAAACCAGTCTACAATTGCCCAAATTCCAAAACCACCACAGGTTAGTAATTTGGCAATTCCCAGCCCTGTATCGCCCAGATAGAAACGATCTATGCCGAACTGTCCGCCCAGTATTGAAATAATTAAAGCCGTTGTGGGTTCTTTCAAAGGCAGGCTTTGCAGAACAACCCAACGCGAATCGTCAACTAAAAGCAGTTGTTCGCGGATTGATTGAATAGTGTGACTTTCAAAATATTTAGCTTTTGAAAGCAAAAACATGTCAACTTTTTGTGGGTCCATGCTTATGATGGGTTTGATTATGATAGAAATTTAAGAATAAAAAAGAATTAGCAAAAAAATTTCAATCTTTTTAGGCCAATGCCGGCTTCAGATCTTCTCTATAGTGTCGTTGCACAAAGTAAATGGTAACAGCCGTTGATACTACAAAGTAACCTCCTACGAGGTAGGGTAGGGCCGGGTGGATGCTGCTGCTGCCAAACCAGTCTTGCTGGCGCAACAGAAAAGCAACGCCCAAGCCGTTCTTAATCATTTCCCACAATAGGGCAGTTCGGTTCCGATCCATTAAATCGGTTAAAGCATAAACGCAAAGAAAAATGAAGGCTCCATACAGGTAAATGTGGGTACTGTTGGCAGCATTGATGCGTGCAATGTTGCCAAACAGGTAGCTGATGAACAATAAAATTGCCAACAGTTGCACCCAGCACCATATATGCAATTCCTTCGAGGCCCTGGTATCGTATTTTTCGAAGTGATATACGTCTTCAATTTTATACACCGGATATTTTGCCGCCACATCGGCCGGGCGCCAGCCGGTGGGCATGAACCAAATCTTGAATTTGTCTTCCCAGTTTTTCGTGCGCCACGCATCTTTCAACAGCAACCATAAATGCTGAAAGTTGATGCGAATGGGATTCCAGGTGCGAGCGGGCCGTGTAATGCCATATACCGGAGGAATGTCGGCTTTTTCTTCCTGAAAAGTACCGAACAACTTATCCCAGATAATAAAAATTTGTGCATAGTTCTTATCCAGATACTCCGGATTAATGGCATGGTGTACCCGGTGGTGCGAGGGGGTAACCAGTATGTGTTCCAATACGCCCATTTTGCCAATGTGGCGGGTATGGTACCAAAATTGGGCAAACAGGTGCAGGGGGGCCACAACCGCAATTACCTGTGCCGGTACGCCCAGCAACGCGGCCGGAAGTAAAAAAATGGTAAACAGGCGCACAAAAACCGAAATACTTTGCCGCAGGGCACAGGCCAGGTTAAACTCCTCGCTGCTGTGGTGTACAATATGGGCGTTCCAAAATAAGTTGTATTCATGGTCAATCCGATGAACCCAGTAGCCGGCAAAATCAAGCGCCACAAATGCAATAATGTAGGTCCACACACCGGAATCAACGTGCGTTACAGCTACGCGGTTTACCAGCCATTCGTAGCTGATGATGGCAATGCTCAGGCCCAATACATCTTTGGTAACATTGGTAATGCCGCTGCTCAGGCTGCTGATCATGTCCATGTTGCGGTACGTATCGTATCCTTTGCGTAGCCCGTACCATTTTTCAAACAACACCAGCGCCAAAAAGGCCGGCATGGCTATCAATAATATTTTCCCGTAGGTTTCCATGCGTTTTGCAATTTACCTTACGACAAATGTAATGGGTTTGGCGCTCTGTCAAAACAGGGCAAAGGTCATGCAAGTGCCCGCTTCTTCGTACATTGCGTGTACTTTACAGGTATGCAGGCAATTGTAATTGGCGGGGGAATTGCGGGCTTAAGCAGCGCTTATTATCTGCGGGCCGATGGTTGGGATGTAACGGTGCTCGACCGGGGCGATTTTTCCGATAACTGTTCGTACGGCAATGCCGGCTACGTTTGCCCCAGTCATTTTATACCGCTTGCCACACCCGGCATTGTGCAACAGGGGCTGCGCTGGATGTGGAATTCCAAAAGTCCGTTTTATGTAGAGCCCCGTTTCAGCCGAACGCTCATTTCCTGGGGCTTGCAGTTCATGCGCAGTGCCACACCGCAGCATGTGGCACGTGCCGCCGTTCCGCTTCGCGATTTTGGCCTCTTCAGCAAAGCCTGTTATGAAGAATGGGCCGCATTGCCGGGCTTTTCGTTTGCGTACGAGCAAAAAGGCCTGATGGAATACTTTCAAACCCCCGAAAAAGAAGCCCACTCGCACCATACGGCCGAAAAGGCACATGCCTTGGGCCTGCGTGCCGAAATATTAAGTGCAGACGCGGTACAGGCATTGGAGCCTCAAACGCCGCTACGGATTAAAGGAGCCTTATATTTTCCCGATGATGCGCATCTGTATCCGGTTAAGTTAATGCAGGTGCTGCAACAACAACTCCGGCAAAAAGGTGTGCAATTACGGGGCAACCATACCGTAACCGGCTTTACGCAGCAATTGCAGCGGGTTACCGAAGTACAAACAAACAAAGGCGCGCTTAAAGCCGACCTGGTGGTACTTGCCGCCGGTGCATGGAGCCGGCAATTGGCAGCCCTGTTGCAGCAGCGGCTGTTGCTGGTGCCGGGCCGAGGCTACTCCGTTACGTATGAAAATGCCCCGCATCGCCTGAACATTCCAACCGTGTTGCAGGAAGGCAGGGTAGCCATAACGCCCATGGATGGCAACAAGATTCGCTTTGGGGGCACCATGGAAATTACATCTTTGCAGCGCCCGCCCCGTATGAAACGTGTTGCGGGAATATTGGAAGCGGTGCAACGGTATTTTCCCGAATTCAAAATACCACAACCTGCTCCCGGGCAGGTTTGGTACGGCTACCGGCCCTGCTCAGCCGATGGATTGCCCTACCTGGGAAAAATAAAACAGAATGTAATTGTTGCAACCGGCCATGCCATGATTGGGCTGAGCCTGGGCGCGGGAACGGGCAAACTGGTGGCCGAACTGGCCGGCGATCGTACACCCTCCATAGATGTACAACCCTATAATCCCAACCGTTTTAATCATTAAATCACCTTGTAATGAAACTGAAGCGAATTTCTTTATGGGCCATTCTTTTGTTGCAGGTATGCGTACTGCAGGCACAAAACAGCAAGCTGGTTCCGTTGTGGGAAACCGATTCGGTGTTTAAGGTGCCCGAGTCGGTATTGTTCGATGCCGGTAGCAATTTGTTATATGTTTCGAATATTGATGGCCGTGAGCCCTGGGGAAAAGATGGGAAGGGTTCCATTGGCCGAATGCGCCCCGACGGCAGCGTGCTGCAAGTGGAGTGGGTACAAGGGTTAAACGCCCCCAAAGGAATGGCATTGCATAAGCAACAACTGGTAGTGGCCGATATTCAGGAACTAGTGTGGATTGATGTGCGTAAAGCAAGCATTGTGCGCAAACTTGCCATTGAAAATGCCATCGCTTTAAACGATGTAACCATGGACGAGCGGGGTACGGTTTACGTTACCGATTCGCGGGGCCGAAAAGTGTATCGGGTGGCAAACAACCAGGCTACCGTATTGCTCGACAGTAACCAGCTGCGGGGGCCCAACGGCATTAAATGGATAAAGGGCCGGTTGTATGTTTTGGATGCCGGCGCCCTGCTGCGCTACAACCCCGATGGTACCATTACCCGCCTGGCAGAGGGCATGGAAGGGGGTACCGACGGACTGGAGCAGGTAAATGCTACTACCTTTTTGGTATCGTGCTGGAGTGGCGTAATGTACCTGGTTCAAACCAATGGCGCGAAACAACTTTTGTTAGATACGCGTCCGCAAAAAATGAACACGGCCGATATTGGTTGGGATGCCCGCAAACGCATCGTTTACATACCCACCTTCTGGAAAAATACCGTTGCGGCCTATCAGTTGCAATAACGCAACCCGCTTATACAGATGGTAGTGCAATGCCGTATGGCTTTGCTATCTTTACCCGGTTTATGGATTGTACAGCCCACTATTTTTCTTATGCTGCCACGGGCGCCTTTTCAAGGCTGGTAACCGATTATCTGGAAGGGAAAGCAACGGTTCGTCCGTTTTATGAAGCACCTCCTACGCCGGAAGGCATTCGGCAGCAGATGGAGTTGCGAAAAGCGTATCCAACCAACCGGGAGTTGCTGGTACGAGTTTTAGAGCAGCAATACCGGTCGGTGCCGCAGCACGATGCCGTACAACAAAACATCGGCCGGCTGTTGCATGCCAACTGTTTTACCGTTACCACGGCACATCAGCCCAATCTGTTTACCGGTCCGCTGTATTTCATCTATAAGATTTTACATACCATTCGCCTGGCCGAATGGCTGGGCCGGCAATTTCCGGAAGCCGAATTTGTGCCGGTGTTTTACATCGGCACCGAAGATGCCGATTTTGATGAGTTGAGTTATTGTAATGTAAACAATACACGGCTGCAATGGAATACCGATCAGTCGGGCGCCTTTGGACGCATGATTTTGGATGCAAACAGTGAGGCCTTGCTGCAGCAGCTCGAGGGCATGTTGGGTGTTGAACCGCATGGGCCAGCCTTGCTGCACCTGTTGCGCACCTCCTATGCTGCCGGCACGTCGGTGCAGCAGGCAACATTTGCTTTTGTGCATGCGTTGTTTGCAAAATGGGGCCTGGTGGTATTGTTGCCCGAACATGCCGATTTAAAGCGCATGATGGTGCCCGTTTTTCGTGATGAACTGTTGCACCAGCGTTCGCATCAACTGGTTTCAGAAACGGTTGCGCAACTGGGCCGGCAGTATAAAATACAGGCCGGCAGCCGCCCCATTAACATCTTTTACCTGGACGAAGACCTGCGGGAGCGCATAGAACGCCAAGGCGATGAATACAATGTGGTAAACAGCGATATCCGTTTTAGCGAAACAGCCTTGTTAGAAGAGCTGGAGCAACACCCAGAGCGTTTTAGCCCCAACGTTATCTTGCGGGGATTATACCAGGAACTATTATTACCCAACCTGGCATTTGTTGGCGGTGGGGGAGAGCTGGCCTACTGGCTCGAACTGAAAAATGTTTTTCAGCATTACGGCGTTCCTTATCCGGTACTGGTGCTGCGCAATTCGTACTTGCTGCTGCCGCAGGTCGATGCGCAGCGTTTTGAAAAATGGGGGTATGATCTTGCCGCCATCTTCCGGCCTGCCGATCAGTTGTTACACGATTTTGTACAACGCCATTCAAAAAACCGTCTGCATTTGGGGCCCGAGCGGGAGGCCATTAAAGCCCAATACGCTTCGCTTGAAAAAGTGGCCGGCGCCATTGATGTTACGTTGCAACCGCATGTGCGGGCCCTGTATGCGCAGGCGGAAAAACGCTTGCACGAATTAGAGAAAAAAATGGTGCGAGCCGAAAAACGAAAGCATGCCGATGTACAACGCCGGTTGCAGACATTTAAAGCACAATACTTTCCCGGTAATGGTCTGCAGGAGCGTTCAGAAAGCATGCTGGGGTATTACGCCAAATGGGGCAGTGCCTTTTTAGACCAACTTTACCGCCATGCCCTTACCCTGGAGCAGCAGTTTACCGTACTGCTTTATTCCTGATCAAAGTAGTTGGGCCAGCCTTCGCGGTTCAAATTTTTAGCCTTGTTTAAAACTTCATTACGAAGTTGTTCTTTATATGCATCCAGTTGTGCCGCTATTTCGGGATAAGAAGTGCCTAAAATGGATGCGGCCAGAATGCCTGCGTTTTTTGCGCCGTTTAATGCCACGGTGGCTACCGGTATTCCGTTGGGCATTTGCAAAATGGAAAGCACACTGTCCCACCCGTCAATGGAATTGCTCGATTTTACCGGAACTCCAATAACGGGCAACGAAGTTAAGCTGGCAACCATACCCGGCAGGTGTGCGGCCCCACCTGCGCCGGCTATCAATACCTTCAGTCCTCTTTGCCTTGCCGATGTTGCGTATTCTACCATGCGCAGCGGCGTACGGTGGGCCGACACAACGGTTAACTCATAGGGAATGTTCAGCATTTTTAAGAAATCGGCCGCGGCCTGCATTACGCCCAAATCACTGTCGCTGCCCATGATAATGCCTACCAATGGCGCGCCTGAAGTTTTGCTTGTGCTCATGTATTGGGGTTTGTTCGTGCTTCAAAGCTACAAACTAAAGTTGCGTGTTACAATCCTGCCAGGTCGCCGGCCAGCAGTTTCATTTCGGTTTCTGCAATTTTGGCTAAAAACAGGGCATTAATGTAACGGGTTTGGCTGTTGATGAAATCCAGCTGTACCTGCCGCAGTTCCAGTGAGGTAATGGATAATTTTTTGAAACGCTCGGTGGCTATCAGGTTATTTTCACGAATCAGTTCCAGGTTTTCTTTTTCGAGTTGTACCAGGCTGAGGGCATTGCGAAAGTTTTGATAGGCGTTGAGCAGGCTGGTGTGCACCTGATTGCGTATGAGGTCTATCTGCACCTGTTGATTGCGTATGTTGATGTCGGCCACCTTTTGCTGCCGCACAAAATTGCCGCCGTTAAACAACGGAATGGCAATGCCGATGTTGCCGTTGGGTCCGGTGTTGCGGCTGAACAGCGTAAAGCCTGCATCGTTTTTACTTTGGCTAAAGTTGTAGTTTCCGTTCAGGGTAACCGTTGGCAGGCGCTGTGCAATAATTTCGCGTTTGGTTTGCAACAATACGGTAAGGTTGCTTTGTGCTAGCAGCAGATCAAAGTTGCCGGTTTCGGCTTTTTGCAGAATGGAGGCAAAGCTGATATCGGCATCGGGGGTTATGATGTCTTTAATTTCGAAGGGAGTGTCGGGTTTGCGGGCCAGCAGGTTGTTGAAATTGGTTTTGGCAACTTGAATGCTGTTTTCGATGTTCATCAGGTTGGCTTTTTGCAGGTTCAGGTCAACCTGCGCCTGCAGCAAGTCGGTTTTGGGTGCCGTGCCAATGCGGTAGCGGTCTTCGGCAATTTGTTTGCGCTCTTCAAAAAAGCGAATGGTTTCCAGCAACGCACTGCGTTGCTGCTTCAATTGCACAATTTGGTAGTAGCTGCTGATAACATCAAAAACGGTGGCGTTTACCTGCCGCCGAAAGTTCAATTCGCCCATTTGCTCCAGTTCTTCAAGCCGGCGTTTGGTGGCAAACATGCGCATGCCGTCAAAAATGCGCCAGCTGATGGCAAGGCCCGCGTTCATGTTTCGGAGTATGGCGCCATCGCGTTCAATAACGGTTCCGTTTACCAGTTTTTGCGTAAGGTTATTGGAAGCAATGCTGGTGGTAGCGTTAATGCCTGCCACAGGCCACAGGCCTGCCTGGCCCCAGTTGTTTAAAAGGGCGGCGGCTGCCTTGTTTTGCTTTTCAATTACAACATTGAAGTTTTTTTCAATGGCAATTTGTATGGCCTCCTCTACCGAAAGTTGTTGGCCCAACAGGCACACGCTAATCAGCCAGCTTGCTGATAGCAGTGTGAGTTTCTTCTTCATGCACTTTAATTTTTTTCGATGACAGGAACGAATACATGGCCGGGATAACAAAGAGTGTTAACAACAGCGAAAACAGGATGCCGCCAACAATTACGATACCCAGCGGTATGCGGCTGGTAGATGCCGCACCCAGCGACAGGGCCAGCGGCAGCGCACCCAGGCACATGGTTAGGCTGGTCATTAAAATGGGGCGCAAGCGCAGGGTAGCGGCTTCAATTACCGCTGTTAAACGATCCATGCCGCGTTGTTTTTTTTGGTTGGCAAATTCAACAATTAAAATACCGTTTTTGGTAACCAGGCCAATGAGCATAATCATGCCTATTTGCGAAAAGATGTTGATGGTTTGATCAAACATCCACAGCGATAGCAACGCGCCGGCAATCGCCAGCGGTACGGTAAACATAATTACCAACGGATCAATGAAACTTTCAAACTGTGCCGCCAGTACCAAAAAAATCAACACCAGGGCCAGCGCAAATGCAAACGAAGTGTTGCTGGAACTTTCCGCAAAGTCACGTGAGTTGCCTGCCAGTGCCGTACTGAAGGTATCATCCAGCAAGCGGTCGGCAATGGCTTGCATTTCTTTTATACCATCGCCAATGGTTTTTCCGGGTGCCAGGCCTGCACTGATGGTAGCCGATTTGTACCGGTTAAAATGATACAGGGTAGGGGGGGTGGTTTCTTCCTGAAACTGAACAAACTGGTCCAGCGACAGCATTTGTCCGCCGGCGTTGCGTACGTAAAGGTTTTTCAAATCGGTAGGGTCGTCGCGGTCGCTACGCATCACCTGCCCAATTACCTGATACTGCTTACCGTCTTTAATGAAATAACCCAGACGGCGGTTGGTAAGTGCCAGTTGCAGGGTTTCTGAAATATCGGCAACGCTCACGCCCAGTTCGCTTGCTTTGAGGCGGTCAATTTCAATGCGCAGTTCGGGTTTATTGAACTTCAAATCCGCATCCACTCCTGCAAATACCGGGCTTTTTGACGCCTCCTCCATAAAGCGGGGCAAAACTTGTTTCAGCTTGTCGAAATTGTTGTTCTGCAAAACAAACTGCACCGGCAGGCCGCCGCGCCGGTTCACCGAAATGGTTTGTTCCTGAATAGGGAAGGCGCGTACCTCGTTGTAGCGGGGCAGGTTGCGACTGATCATGTTCACAATTTCCTGCTGGCTGCGTTGGCGCTGGCTGGGGTCGGTAAGCACGGCACGAACAAAGCCGGTGTTTACGGCACCCGAACCGGTAAAGCCGGGAGCCGTTACGGAAATTACCACGGTACTTTCCGGCACGCTATCCATTACCAGATTTACGAGTTTATCCATGTAGCTGTCCATGGCATCAAAACTGGTGCCTTCAGCCGCGGTAACCTGTAACCGAAACTGGCTGCGGTCTTCCAGCGGGGCTAATTCGCTTTGCAGGTTGGTAAACAAATAGTAAATAATGCCAAAGCACACTACAATGATGGCAATGGCCACGCCACGTATGCGCATGAAGCGTTGCAGCAGGTAATTGTAGCCTTTTTCCATGCCGCTGAAAAACGGTTCGGTAACCCGGTAAAACCACCCCTGGCCATGCCCGCTTTTACGCGACAGAAAAACGGTAAGTACCGGCGTAAGGGTAAGCGATACAAAAGCCGAAATAAGCACGGCACCGCCTACCACAATACCAAATTCGCGGAAGAGGCGGCCTACAAAGCCCTGCAAAAAGATGATCGGCAAAAACACCACGGCCAGCGTAATGGAAGTAGATATTACGGCAAAATAAATTTCGTTGGCGCCTTCGCGGGCAGCACGGTATTTATCCATACCGTGTTCCATTTTTTTGAAGATGTTTTCGGTAACCACAATGCCATCGTCCACCACCAAACCGGTGGCCAGCACAATTGCCAGCAGGGTAAGTACATTAACAGTAAAACCTGCCAGGTACATGATAAAGAAGGCGCCGATTAAGCAAACCGGTATGTCAATTACAGGCCGTATGGCAATTACCCA
The DNA here is from genome assembly GCA_046297415.1 of Lacibacter sp. GTDB lineage: Bacteria > Bacteroidota > Bacteroidia > Chitinophagales > Chitinophagaceae > Lacibacter. The sequence goes on along the minus strand of JBKBIL010000001.1, from coordinate 523,246 downwards.
GTCGCGGAAGAAAAGGAAAATAACCAGCACCACCAGTACAAAGGCAATGATGAGGGTTTCTTCCACTTCGGCGATGGATTTTTTGATGAAGCGGGTTTGGTCCAGCGCAATGTTGAGCCGAATGTCTTCGGGCACGTCTTTTTTAATTTGTTCCAGGCGCCGGTAAAATTCATCGGCAATGGCCACATAATTGCTGCCCGGCTGGGGTACAATGGCCAGTGCAATCATGGGAATGCCGCGGTCTTTTAGAATGCTTTCTTCATTTTCGGGGCCCAACACGGCCTGTCCAACATCGCTGAGCTTAATGTCGCGCCCGTTGATGTTGCGAATGATCAGGTTGTTGAAATCTTCTTCGGTATTGAGGCGTCCGAAGGTGCGCACGGTTAACTCGGTGGTATTGCCGGAGATTTTACCGGCCGGCAGTTCCACATTTTCACGTTGCAGCGCCAGTTGCACATCTTTGGCCGTAAGGCCGTACGCCAGCATTTTTTCGGGAGAAAACCAGATGCGCATTGCATAGCGTTTTTCGCCCCAAATGTTTACGGTACTTACGCCCGGAATGGTTTGAATGCGTTCCAGCAGGTTATTGGTGGCGTATTCGGTAATTTGCAGCGGATTCATGTTCTCGCTCTGCACCGTCATCGAAATAATTACATCGCTGCTGGCATCGGCTTTGGTAACCACAGGCGGGGCATCCAGGTCGTTGGGCAATGAGCGTACCGCCTGCGAAACCTTATCGCGTACATCATTGGCGGCTTCTTCCAAATTGTAGCCCAGTTCAAACTCTACGTTAATGTTGCTGGTACCCTGGCTGCTGCTGGATGAAATGTTTTTTACACCGGCAATGCCGTTAATGGCTTTTTCGAGCGGTTCGGTTATTTGCGACTCAATAATATCGGCATTGGCGCCGGGATAGGAGGTGCGTACGTTAATATTGGGCGGGTCAATGGCCGGATAGTCCCGCACACCCAAAAAGCGGTAACCAATCACCCCAAACAGGATGATGATGATGTTCATGACAATGGCCAGTACCGGGCGTTTTAAACTCAGTTCGCTGATGGTCATGCTTACAACACTTTTGAAAGTTTGAGTTTCGCTTCGGGTTTAATGCCCAGTAAGCCTGTGGTAACGATGGTGTCGCCGGCCTTCACGCCGCTGATTATTTCAACATTAACCGAGTCGCGTATGCCCGTTTGCACGTCGGCAAAAACAGCAATACCATTGCGGTACAGTACCACTTTTTTACCCCTTGCCTGGGGTAAAATTGCCTGGCTGGGCACCAATATTGCGTTGTTGTTGCGTGCAAAATCAATATTTACTTTGGCAAAGGCTCCGGCAATGAGGTAGGGATCTTTTTCCTGCACCAGGCAGCGTACGTTCATACCCCGGTTCAGTTCGCTAACGGTGGCTTCCGTAGCATAAACCCGGGCCCGGTAGCTGCGGCGGCTGCCCTCAACCGTAAACGGCACTTCTTCGCCCACCCGTATCTTCGACGCATATTTTTCCGGCACGCTAAACTGTAATTTCAACTGGCCTACCTGCCGTATGGTGGTAATAACGGTGGCGGGCGTTACGTAAGCGCCCAGTGAAATGTTTTTAAACCCGATGGTGCCGTTAAAAGGCGCTCTGATTTCGGTTTTGGCAATGTTTACTTTCAGTAACTCAATGTCGGCTTTAATGTTGTTTACCTGTAAAAAGCTTAAGTCATAATCTTGCTGGCTGATGCCGCTGATCTTCAGCAATTCGCGGTTGCGCTCTTCGGTTTTTTCGGCAATTTGCAGTTGTACTTCCAGCTTTTTAAGTTGTGCCTGCAGGTCGGCATCAAACAATTTGGCCAATAAGGTGCCTGCAGTAACGTAGGCGCCTTCTTTCACATTCAACTGCACAACCCTGCCTGAAACTTCGGGCTGTATGGCGGTTTCTTCCATCGGCAACAAACTGCCGGCTAACTGTATGGGTTCGCTAACCGCACCGGTTTTCACCACATAGCCTACTACTGATGCGGGGCCCTGCTGCCTGCCCCCGCCCCCGGGCGCATTGCCCGAGCCGGCAGCCGGTTTTTTTTTGCCACACGAAAAAATTAAAACGGCTACTGATAGCAATAATGCAAAATTTCTCATGGTTGTAAAGTGGTGTAAAAATAGCAAGCTGTTATGGCTTGTTGGCAAAGATGGGATGAGCGGTAACGTACTGTTTAAGCTTAACGGGCTACCACCTGCAGCCGCTCGCGGATGCGGTTGGCCCGGTAAATCAGCTGATTGGTGTCGGAGCCGATAAGCGTAATGTGCCCCATTTTGCGGCCGGGTTTGGTAATGGCTTTGCCGTAAATGTGCACAAATGCGTTTTCCATACGCAGCACTTCAGCAAGCCCTTCGTAATGGGCCGGACCCGAATGGCCTTCGGCACCAATTACGTTTAACAGCAGGCTGGGCAAAATGGCATCGGTACAACCCAGGGGGTAATGCAGCAGGATGCGCCACAACATGTCGAACTGCGAACAAAAATTGCCTTCGATGGTATGGTGGCCGCTGTTGTGCACCCGTGGCGCGGTTTCGTTCACCAGCACCTGCTCATTTTCGTCAACAAATAATTCCACGGCAAACAGTCCGGGCGATTGCAAAGCCCGCACCACCTTTAGGGCTATGGCTTCGGCTTTGTGCAGCACCGCCTGGGGGAGCCGGGCAGGTGAAATCTGATAGTCGAGCTGGTTCAATTGCGGGTTGAAGATCATTTCAGCCGGAGGGTACAAGGTGGTTTCGCCCGTTGTGCTTACTGCCACCAGCAGCGAGATTTCTTTTTGGATGGGCACCAGTTTTTCCAGCACGGCGGGTGCGTCAAAACCTCGTTTTATGTCATCGGCGTGCAACAAAAGCTCCACACCACGCCCATCGTAACCGCCCGTACCCAGTTTGTGCGCCGCCGGTAAAAACGAAGCCAGGGCTTCCAGTTCGGCCCTGTTTTCGGTAATTACAAAATCGGCGGTAGGTATCTGGTGCCGGCGATAAAACTGTTTCTGTTCAATTTTGTTTTTGATGATGCGCAAGGCGGCCGGGTGGGGAATAACCTCCACACCTTCGGCTGCGAGGCGCTCCAGCGCTTCCGTATTTACCGACTCAATTTCGATGGTAAGTACATCCAGGTTTTTTCCGAAGTTGTAAACCGTTTCAAAGTCGCGGATATCGCCTTTTGTGAAGTGGTGACACAAATGAGCGGCAGGACAGTTGGCATCGTTTTCCAAAACATAGGTTTCAACCGGGTAATTGGCTGCGGCCTGCAGCAGCATGCGGCCCAACTGGCCGCCTCCAAGAATACCTGCCTTTTTCATGTGTTTTCTTTTTCAAGCAAACCACGCGGCACCTGCCGGCCTTTGTACCGGTTGTAGTTACGTGTGGATGATTCTGTTATGTGCCGCAAAGATAGGTGCCGCAGCAGAGGTAGCCTACTACACCGCGGTAAGCAGGCGGTTATCGAGTTGTAAGGGGCGGATATGCGCCACACGCACCTGTTTCATGGCGGGGTGTTGCGGATTGAGCACCCAGTTGTGTTCTTCCGGCAGCAATACGCTGGGAACCCGTAATAATAAATGCGACCCTTGTTGCAAAAAAGCATCGCCCAACTTTCGGGTGTGGCGCATCAGGTTCCAGGCATTCCAGCCGCGGGGCAGGCTGTTGGCAGTAATTGCATCGTAGGCAACCGTATCGGGAACTTCCAGTGTTACCAGCGCAAAATCACCCTCTTTCAACAAGGCCAGTGAAGTGTGGGCCAGTGTTTCCAACAGGGCCAAAGCCCGGGTAGAGGCTGAATACAATGCAAACCGCCCCTCGCTGTTCCAGCGCCCGCCATAGAGGCGGGCGCCGTTTCCGGTGAGGTCGTTGGCGTATTGCGTGCGGGTAATCCGAAAAATGTACATGGCAATTAAGCAAATACCCCCTGCTCCAGGCGGCCCAGCTGCTGCAACAGCATGCGTATGCCAAAGCCGGTATCAAGGAAGTGCAGGGGTTTTTCATAACCCAATGCCGCCAAGGGTGTTTGCAGCCAGGCTTTAAAAGCATCGGATGAGCCTAGCACCTCAGTTCCTCGCTGCGCCAGCAGCGCCAGTTCCAAAACCTGCTCCGATTTGTGGCTATCGAGCGGGGCCGATTCGGGCTTGCGCTGCAGGTTGCGGTACGATGTATGTAAGAGGGAACTCAGTTGTTCCATGGTAATGCCCAGGTTGCGGCTGAGCGGGCGCAGCGCCGCTATTTTGATGCCGGCACGGCTTAAGCTGATGAGATCGGGAGCTGCCGGCGCCTGCCCGGCCAAAGCCTGACGGCCACCCAGCAGCGCAAATACCGGCTCGTATTGCACGGCCGCCTCTTCGGCAAGCGATAATGCCTCGGGCTTTTGGCTATAGTTTGTTTTTTTTCTCATACCGCAATTTACGACAAAATGTTCAAAAAATTTACAATTTGTCGTGTAATTTTTTGCATCATTCCTAAACGGCTTCTTACCTTTGCAACATGCTTCCCGATTATCCGCATAAACGTTTTGCCGACAAGCGGGTTACCTACTACCTGCTGATGGAAGTATTGGCCACGGATGCGGCCTGATGCCGAAAGCATCCCGCTTTTCTGTTTGTCTTTCCCATTTCTCTAACACGTACAAATTTCAATTGCTATGTCATCAACCATTGCCACTGCATTGCAACAGGCTGCCCAAACCGATTTTCTGCCCCTGCAGGGTACCGATTATGTTGAGTTTTACGTAGGAAATGCCAAGCAGGCGGCTCATTATTACATGAGCGCATTTGGTTTTCAGGCTTTGGCCTATGCCGGCCCCGAAACCGGCCAACGCGATTATGCGAGTTATGCCGTGCGTCAAAACAAGCTCACATTTGTATTAACCACCCCACTGCGCATCAACAATCCCATGGCCGACCATGTGTACAAACACGGCGATGGCGTAAAAGTATTGGCCCTACGGGTAGATGATGCCACCTACGCCTGGGAACAAACCACGGCACGCGGGGCCCGCTCGTACATGGAGCCGCGGCGCCTGGAAGATGCCGATGGTGTTGTGGTAATGAGCGGCATACATACCTATGGCGATACGGTGCACGTTTTTGTTGAGCGCAAAAACTATAACGGCGCGTTTTTACCGGGTTTTCGCAAATGGAGCAACCCTCATTTTCAACCGGCGCCCACCGGCCTGCTGTACGTTGACCACTGTGTAGGCAACGTAGGCTGGAACCAAATGAACAAATGGGTGCAGTTTTACGAAGAGGTAATGGGCTTTAAAAACATACTCACCTTCGATGACAAGGATATTTCTACCGAATACTCCGCGTTAATGAGTAAGGTAATGAGCAACGGCAACGGATACGTGAAGTTTCCCATTAACGAACCCGCAGAAGGGAAAAAGAAAAGCCAGGTGGAAGAATACCTTGAATTTTACAATGGCGAAGGTGTGCAACACGTTGCCATGGCCACCAACGATATTGTGCATACGGTAACCGAATTGCGCAACCGCGGCGTGGAATTTTTACAGGTGCCCGGCACTTATTACGATGACCTGCTGGATCGGGTGGGGCAGATTGACGAAGACCTGGCACCCCTGCGGGAACTGGGAATTTTGGTTGACCGGGATGAAGAGGGATACCTGCTGCAACTGTTTACAAAACCCGTGCAGGACAGGCCCACCCTGTTTTTTGAAATCATACAGCGCAAAGGAGCAAAAAGCTTTGGCAAAGGAAATTTCAAAGCCCTTTTTGAAGCCATTGAACGCGAACAGCAAGCCCGCGGCAACCTGTAAGCAGGTTTGGCCGAAACTTTAACGGGAAACGATGCACACGGGAGGGTAAAATGAAATATTTTTGATTCATTGAACGTTAGGTAAAAATCCGGTATGCTTACAAAAAACCTTGGTTGGGCAGTTGTTTTTACATGGCTGGCATCAACGGCCACGGCGCAAATGTCGTACGAAGAGATGGCAGTTACGCCCCGTCTGGTAAAAACAGCCACCATTTTTGCACGTGTGGCCGATTCCATCCGATCTGAGTTTCGCAGAGCCGGTTTGGAGTGGCCGGTACGCTTTATGTACATCCGCTCGTTTAAGCATGAACGGGAGCTGGAGGTTTGGGTAAAGAATGATTACACCGAACCCTTTAAGTTGTATAAAACCTATCGCGTGTGTGCCACATCGGGCGGCTTTGGGCCCAAGCGTAAAGAAGGCGATAAGCAAATTCCCGAAGGCTTTTATTACATCAACGAATTTCGGCCCAACAGTACCTATCATCTGGCGCTGGGGCTAAACTATCCCAACGTATCGGACCAGATACTCAGCGATCCGCAAAAGCCGGGCGGTGATATTTACATCCACGGCAACTGCGTAACCATTGGCTGTTTGCCGCTCACTGATTCATTAATTGAGCAGGTGTACTTTTTATCATCGGTGGTAAAGGAGCAGGGACAGGATTTTATTCCCGTTCATATTTACCCGTACCGCTTTGATTATCCCAGCGCAGCGGAAGCCTACCGGCAAAAAACCAAATCGAAGCCCGAACTGGAAAAGTTTAATGAGCCCTTGCGGGAAGCATACGAATACTTTGAAGACACACGCCAGTTGCCGGCCGTACTCATCAACAAAAAAGGCGAGTATGTAATTGCCACCAACCCCGAAACGCCCAAACTTCCCCGCAAAAAAATTGTAGAGCCTGCCAAAAACGGCAACCCCTTTGCCGCATGGCCCATTGAAGAGCAGGTGGATAAGGTGCCGGTTTTTTCCGATGGCCCGGCTGCTTACCAGCGCTGGCTGTTTAACCTGGGAAAAGAGTTTTCCGCCACGCTGCCCGAAGGAGCCACCCTTTCGCTACAGGTTGAGTTTGTGGTAGATCAGGATGGCAATGTGCCCTTTGCCCTGGTGCGGGGTGGTAATGCCAAAATAAATGCCACCATTAAAGAGCGGTTTGAACAACAGTTAAAATGGCAGCCTGCCGTTAAAGGGGGGAAGGCCGTTGCCACCAAAATGCGCCAAAACATCAACCTGGTTGGCCCCGAAGATTTGGACTAAACCTTTTTCTATTACCGGTACAACACCTGAATGGTTGTGGGGCTTTGCTGTTGCAATACAATAGCAGCACCACTTGTAAGTGCTTCGGCCTGGCCGGGCCGGTAATGCCGGATGCTCAGCAGGGTAAACCCTTTTTGCACCTGTACATCAAAAATGGCCGCCGCTTTCAGGGCCAGTTGTTCAATTTTATCCGCACGGTTATCGAGGCATAACTGAATTTGCACCGCTTGTATGTGCAACAGGTTGGGGCGTATGTGCAGTTGCGCCATCATTTCATACAGGCGGCTCATGGGTTCTTCGCCCACAAACGAAAAGTCGCGGGTGCTGAGCTGCAGCAACACCTGATTTTGCTTTTTTACAATAATGGGCGGCAGGTTTTTAACCGGCCGGTTGTGGATAAGCGTACCGGGCAGGCCGTCATCGGCAAAGCATTTTACCCACAGCGGAATTTGTTTGTTTTGCAGGGGCTGTATGGTTTTGGGGTGAATGACCTGGGCGCCGTAATACGCCATTTCAATCACCTCCTCATAATTCAGTTCGGGCAGGTATTGCGCATCCGGAAATTGTTTGGGGTCGGCATTCATAACACCCGGTACATCTTTCCAGATGGTAAGGCTTTCGGCGTTGAGCAGGTTGGCCAGCACGGCGGCCGAATAATCGCTGCCCTCACGGCCCAGGGTGGTGCTTTCGTTTTCATCGGTACAGCCAATAAAGCCCTGCGTTACCACCAGGTTGTGTTGCTGCAACAGCGGTGCCAGTTGCTCCTGCACCAGCCGGTTGGTAAGCGGCCAGTTGATGCGGGCATCGCGAAAGGTATTATCGGTGCGCAACACGTCGCGTACGTCAATCCACACCGCCGGAAGGCCACTTTCGTTCAGCCAGGCGGCAACCAGGGTGGTGCTCAGTAATTCGCCCACACATACAATTTGGTCGTAGTAATAATCGTACTCCCGTACCGGGGTATCGTGCAGCAGCCATTCCACTTCGGTAAAGAAATTATTGAACTGCTCCAGCACGGCGTTGAAATTGGTTACGAGCAGAAATTTTGCCTCGTCGAGGTGCTGCAATTTGATGGTACGAAACAGTTCGAGCGCCTCCTCTTTCTTTCCGGCATAGAACGCCTCGGCCACTTTTTCGAGGGCGTTGGTGGTTTTGCCCATGGCCGAAACCACAATTAGCAGGGGGCGGTGGGGCTGTTGCTGAACAATGGTGGCCAGATTTTTTATTTTTTCAAAGTTGCGGACGCTGGCGCCGCCGAATTTATATACGTGCATATGGTAGTTGTACAGGTTTGCTTTGCAAAAAGTTGCGCAAAGATAGGTGCCGGCCCTGTGCGCCTGCGAATTTATTGCCGGGTACCCCCACCGGTTGCCGATGGGCTGCGGTGCCTGGAGGGCCCGGTGACGCCCGCGGCGGCACGGAGCAGCGGCAGCTGCGAACCCCGGAAGGCGCCGAACAACAGTTGCCACCTGCATTATGGCCGACAGCCCCCAATAATTCTGCCATTACATGGGAATATGCGGCTTGTTTTCTGCCAAAATTTCATTTTTTACGGGCGTGGCACTATCATTGAGTAGCATAAGTGAACACATAAAAATCCAAACATGGGAAAGATTATAGGAATAGACTTAGGTACGACCAACAGCTGTGTGGCTGTAATGGAAGGTGCCGAACCCGTAGTAATTGCCAACGATGAAGGGCGCCGTACAACGCCCAGCGTAGTGGCATTTTTGAAAAATGGCGAACGGAAAGTGGGTGACCCGGCCAAGCGCCAGGCAATCACCAACCCGGTTAATACCATTAACTCGGTAAAACGGTTTATGGGACGCCGTTTTGACGAAGTGGGTGAAGAAATTAAACACTGGAGTTACAAAGTAACCCGTGGCGAAAATAATACGGTGCGGATTGATATAGACGGGCGCTTGTACACGCCGCAGGAAATTTCGGCAATGATATTGCAAAAAATGAAGAAAACGGCCGAAGATTACCTGGGCCACGAGGTAACGGAAGCCGTTATTACGGTACCCGCTTACTTTAACGATGCGCAGCGCCAGGCTACCAAAGAAGCCGGTGAAATTGCCGGTCTTACCGTGCGCCGCATTGTAAACGAACCCACCGCTGCCGCTTTGGCTTACGGGTTGGACAAAAAGCAAAAAGACCAGAAAATTGCCGTTTTTGACCTGGGTGGTGGTACGTTTGATATTTCCATTCTGGAGTTGGGCGACGGCGTGTTTGAAGTAAAATCAACCAATGGCGATACCCACCTGGGTGGCGACGACTTTGACAAGGTAATCATTGACTGGATGGCGGAAGAATTCCGCAAACAGGAAAATGTGGACCTGCGGAAAGACCCGATGGCGCTGCAACGCCTGAAAGAAGCTGCTGAAAAGGCTAAAATTGAGCTCAGCTCTTCTACCGAAACCGAAATAAACCTGCCGTACATTACGGCTGTTGACGGGGTGCCCAAGCACCTGGTGCTGAAGCTTACCCGTGCCAAATTTGAGCAGTTGGCCGACGAATTGTTTGCCCGCTGCCTGAAACCCTGCGAATTGGCCCTGAAAGATGCCGGTTTAACCACCAGCGATATTGACGAAGTGATTTTGGTGGGTGGTAGCACCCGCATACCCAAAGTGCAGGAAATTGTGGAAAAGTTCTTCGGCAAAAAGCCCAACCGCAGCGTAAACCCCGATGAGGTGGTTGCCATTGGCGCCGCCATACAGGGTGCCGTATTAACCGGCGAAGTAAAAGACGTGCTGCTGCTGGACGTAACGCCGCTGAGCCTGGGTATTGAAACGCTGGGAGGTGTGATGACCACGCTGATACCTGCCAACACGACCATACCCACCAAAAAGTCGGAAATCTTCAGCACCGCTGCCGATAACCAGCCCGGTGTGCAAATACACGTACTGCAGGGCGAGCGCCCCATGGCAAAAGATAACAAGAGCCTGGGTGTGTTTAACCTGGATGGTATTCCGCCGGCTCCGCGGGGCGTACCGCAAATTGAGGTAACCTTTGATATTGACGCCAACGGAATTTTGCACGTGAGCGCCAAAGACAAAGGCACCGGTAAAGAGCAGAAAATACGAATTGAAGCCGGTAGTGGCCTCAGCAAAGAGGAAATTGAAAAAATGAAGGCCGAAGCCAAGGCCAATGAAGCTGCCGACAAACTGGCCCGTGAGCGGGTTGAAAAGCTGAATGCGGCCGACAGCCTGATTTTCCAAACCGAAAAACAGCTGAAGGAATACGGCGACAAAATAAGCGCCTCGAAAAAGGCTCCGATTGAAGCCGCCCTCAATAAGCTGAAAGATGCGCATAAAGCTCAGGATTTGGCAGCCATTGATGCCGCTACCAACGAGCTGAACACGGCATGGACAGCCGCCAGTGAGGAGTTGTACAAAGCAACCCAGCAGGCCGGCACCGCAGAAGAAGCCCACACTTCGGCAGGTGGCAGCACATCATCGGGCGACAATGTGGAAGATGCCCAGTTTGAAGAGGTGAAATAATTCAGCCGACAATAGAAAAAACCGGTCAGCTACTGACCGGTTTTTTTATGCCATGAAAAAGCCCGCAGTTTTAGTGCGGGCAATATATGGAAAACATATGTATGCTTACAGTAAATCGAGGGCTTTAGCCAGGTAATAGCAAATCATGGGGAAGGTGGCGGTAATGTAGTTTGCCAGCGGCGAAAAATACATGGCTACACAAATACCGGTCCATACAAAAAATAAGATCCAGTGCAGGGTGGTGGACTTTTTCTGAACTTGTTCCATGGCTGAAAATTTTTGCGAAGATAAGCGGAAGCATTGAAATTTGGCCGCTACGCGTAACGGGTGGTAATACGGGTTTGCACGATCAGCACATTTTTTTTCATTGTCATAACAAATTGCAGTAAAAATTTCGGCATCGGCGCTGCCGTGTGCTTCTCAATGAGAAGGAGGGCTTATTTTTACGCAAACCCAAAACAAAATGAGTCATCCCATTTTTGATCGCATACAAAACGAAGTGCAACAGGCAGGATTTACCATCGTGGCAGCAGACCGCAGCCGCCCCTGGGGTGGTTTTTTTGTGATAGACGAAAACCAGGCCGATCAATTTATTGCCAGGTACTTTCCCACGTATAAAAAAGAGGAGTTGTTGCTGGGCAACAAACTAAGCCCTAAAATTTTGATGGTGGCGCCGGGCAAACGGCTTTCGTGGCAGTACCATTTTCGGCGGGCGGAAATTTGGCGGGTGGTTGAAGGAGAAGTGGGCGTGGTGCTGAGCGATACCGACCAGGAACAGGAACTCAACCGCTTTGTGCCGGGCGATGTGATAGTGCTCAACAAAGGGCAACGTCACAGGCTGGTGGGGCTGGAAAACTGGGGGGTAATTGCGGAAATTTGGCAACATACCGATCCGGCTCATCCGTCAGACGAAGCAGATATTGTACGCCTGCAGGACGATTACGGTCGGTAATGTGCAGCGGCCGGGTGCCGTGTTTCCGTAATTTTTTGTAATTTACTGAACCTTAAAACGTACAGCATGAGTAAAGTTTCTGCAATTCTGCAACGCAAAGGTTCACATGTGGTAACGGTGCCCCCGGATATGTCCGTTATCAACGCTCTGCAACTGATGGCCGATAAAAACATTGGTTCGGTAATGGTAGCTGAAAATGGCAACTACCTGGGTATTATGACCGAACGCGATTATGCCCGCAAAGTGGCTTTAAAAGGGCGTTCTTCAACCGAAACGCAGGTGCGGGATATCATGAGTACCGACTTTCCCCGCATTACGCCCAACGATTCCGTTGATACCTGCATGCACATTATGAGCGAAAACAACATTCGCTACTTACCGGTTTTTGAAAACGACAAGGTAGCCGGTATAATTTCCATAACCGATGTGGTAACGGAAACCATTCTTGCTCAAAAAATGACCATTGAGCATTTACAACACTACATACAGTCGTAATGCAATAGGGCGGCTTGTTTTCTGATGGGTGGCAGTTGCTGCTGGCTGTCAGGGCGTACCTTTGTGCAGCATGAAAGAACTGGCCGCCCTCAACCCTTATTTTTGGAAATACCGCAGGCAATTTCTTTTGGGGGTACTGTTTATTGTGGCCTCCAACTACTTTGCTGTTTTGGCACCTTTGCTTACGGGTTTTGTTGTTGACCTGGTACAGCAGCAGTTACCGGGTTATGTTGCGCCGGTGCAACGCAGTTATGCCGACCCCTTGTTGCAGCTCGTTACCGGCGCCATAACTTCCATGCACCTTTCATTTACCGGCATGGTTGCCGTTTGTGGCGTGGTATTGTTACTGCTGGCCCTGTTGCGGGGCATTTTCATGTTCTTTATGCGGCAAACCATTATTGTAATGAGCCGCCACATTGAGTTTGACCAAAAAAATGAAATCTTCCGCCATTATCTGAAACTCGATACCCAGTTTTTCAAACAGCACGACACTGGCGATTTGATGAATCGCATTGCCGAAGATGTTAGCCGGGTGCGCATGTACACCGGGCCGGCCGTTATGTACTTAATCAACCTGCTGGTACTTATTTGCCTGAGCGTGTACTATATGGTGCGCAAAAACGCCGAGCTGTCGTTGTACGTGCTTGCCCCTTTGCCCGTGTTGGCGGTAGCCATTTATTTTGTAAACAACATTATCAACCGCCGCAGCGAAACGGTGCAGGCCCTGTTGTCGGACCTTACCACCACAGCGCAGCAATCGTTTTCCGGCATCCGGGTCATCAAGTCGTTTGTACAGGAGGCGGCCATGCGCCGGCATTTTGAACAACAGAGCGAAACCTACCGCAACGCCGCTACCGGTTTGTATAAAACAGAGGCCCTGTATTTTCCGGTAATGGCGCTTGTAATTGGCATCAGCACCCTGCTGGTGATTTATGCGGGCGGGGTACAGTACATGCGGGGCGGCATACAGTTTGGCGATATGGCGGCCTTTATCATGTACCTTACCATGTTAACCTTTCCGGTAAGCGCCATTGGATGGGTGGCAAGTACCATTCAGCGGGCGGCCGCTTCGCAACGGCGCATCAACGAATTTTTGCATACCGTGCCGGCTATACCGGCAACCGGTACGCTGCGCCCCTCCATCCGGGGCGACATACGTTTTGAAAATGTAACATTTGTGTATCCGCACACCGGTATTCGTGCGCTGCACAGGTTTCACCTGCATATTCGTAAAGGTGAGCGGGTGGCCATACTGGGTAAAACCGGTTCGGGCAAATCATCCGTAGCACAACTGTTGCTTCGTTTTTATGATCCAACCGAAGGCCGCATTTTGGTAGATGGAACCGATTTGCGGGATATGGATTTACGGCATTACCGGGCACAGGTGAGTTATGCACCCCAGGATGTATTTCTTTTCAGCGATACCATCGAAGGCAACATCCGTTTCGGAAAACCCGAAGCCACCCTGCCTGAGGTTGAAACCGCGGCCCGGCGTGCGGCGGTGGCAGCCGACATTGCCCGGTTCAGCGCCGGCTACAAAACCCTGGTGGGCGAACGGGGGGTAACCCTCAGCGGCGGGCAAAAACAACGCATTACCATTGCCCGGGCCATATTGAAGGAGCCGGCATTACTGCTGCTCGACGATTGTTTGAATGCGGTGGACTTTAGTACCGAATCGGCCATTTTGAAAGAGCTGGATGCCTATATGAAAGGCCGCACTTCCATCGTCATAACCCATCGCATTTTTGCCTCTTTGAAGTTTGATCGAATTTTAGTGCTGGATGACGGCAAAGTAATAGAATCCGGTACCCATGAAGAACTGTTGCAGGCCAATGGCACCTATGCGGCCATGTACCGCCGGCAAATGCAAAACGAAGCGGCAGCGGCCCTGTAAGCCTGTCAATAACAGCAGGTTGTAAAATTTTGCCATATCCGAAAGAAATCTATCTTTGTCCGCGACAGAAATTAGCTTAACCAAACCGAACAAACGTGGCGTACGAAAACAACGAAAAACGGCTCGACAGTATTTACAGTAAGCGAATCCGTGCGGGAAAGCGCAGAACCTACTTTTTCGATGTGCGGTCAACCAAAGGCAACGATTACTACCTTACCATTACCGAAAGCCGCAAGCGCTTTACCGGAGAAGGATACGACCGGCACAAAATTTTCCTGTACAAGGAAGATTTCAACAAGTTCATCAAAGGGTTGAATGAAGCCGTTGACTATGTGAAAACCGAGTTGATGCCGGATTTTGATTTCGATGCGTTTAATCATGAAGATGCGCCCTCGTCCGGCGACTACGACGGTGGCAACAACTATGAAGCCGCGGCTTCCGAATCGGTTGTAATTGTAACGGAAACAACGGTAACTCAACCAACCACCACTCCGGAGCCCACCGATAATGGTGCCGATGAGGAAGTGGATAAATGGTAATTTTTTGATACAGGAAAAAGAAAACCCCGGATGTGCCGGGGTTTTTTATTGCAGGGTGTTTTTGCTTAATATACTTTAACCATGTAAATGAAATCCTGAATTTTTTTCACCTGCTGTGTCTTGTCGAGCCCTTTCAGATGCGAATTGGTGGGTATGCGGATGTTGCTGAAACTGCTGTCGCTTGAACGTAATTGTTGCATGGCCTCGGCAACATATTTGGAGCGTACGGCAAACACCACGCCTTCGGCCTGGGCCTGTTTGGTGCTGATTACGCCAATGATTTCGCCGTGGCGGTTGAATACGGGCCCGCCGCTGTTGCCGGGGTTGGCTGCCACGGCAACCTGACAGCTGAGGGTATCGCCGTTGTATCCGGTTTTTGCACTCAGGTAACCCTCGCCGTACACAATTTCGTTACGCGGATAGCCCAGCGTGAAAATGGGTTCGGCAATATCGGTGGAAGAACGATGGAGGCCGTAGGGCAGGGGACCGGCACCTTTGAAGTCTTTGTCTTCAATTTTTAACAGGGCGATATCCTTTTCCTCGTCAAAATGCACCAGGCGAACTTTGTATTCTTCGCCCTTATTGCTAACAGCCAAAATGCCTTTGGCATTTTTTACCACGTGCGCATTGGTTACCAGCAGACCTTTGGGGTCAACCAAAAAGCCCGAACCGCTTTCGCGGATAACGGTACCGGGTTCAATTTTGCTGATGACTGCGTTAATACGGGTATCTTGCTGCTGCTGCTTGCGTTCGAGGTAATATATTTTTTTACTGAGGTCGGTAAGTTGTTTGTTGTTTTTTTCGGGGGCAAGCGTTACGGTAAGCGCACTGATGCCCAGCGCGGTGATGCCGGCAATGGATGCTGCAATGGTAATGGTACGCTTGTAGCGCTTCCAAAAGTTGATTACCTTACCGGTTCCCGTGAGGGCATCTTCGCGAATGGCGCCGGAAGTAAGCAACTCGTGGTGTATTTCGTGCAGCGCATGTTTAAAGTTGCGGATGTGGCTGAAGCGGTCGAGTTCCTGCAGAAAAAAGATGTGCTCCACCACCAGCTGATCCAGTTCGGGGTTGCTGTGCCGCATTTCTTCAAAGTATTTTTGTTCGGCCGCATCCATTTCGCCGCGGAGGTAGCGTTCGGTGGCATCCAGTATCAGTAATTCATCCATCTCAACTGCCATTTTTATAATGAGCAAAAAATAATTTCTTCAGGCGCATCAGGCACTTGTACTTTTGATTTTTGGCATTGTCGGCATTGGTATAACCAAAATGCTCGGCTATTTCTGCCATTTGCTTTTTGTGTACATAGTACGCTTCCAGCAAGCTTTTACAGGGTTCTCCCAGGTGCAACATGGCTTTTTCCATCATCTGAAAGGCTTCGTTGCGGTTTTCCTGTTCTTCCAAATCTTCCTCCACCGGAACCACATCTTCCAGGGTTTCAACCGGGCTACCATATCGGTTTGCCTGTTGCAACCGCTTGAGCCACAACCTGCGACACACAGAATACAGGTAGGTTCTGATTTTGCAGTTCAGTTCAAAATCAGGGGAGCCTGCCTTTTCGTACAGCAGAATCATCGCCTCCTGAAAAATATCCCGTGCATCATCGGCTGTTCCGTTGTTATTGATGATGAACGCCTGCACCACCGCATAGTTTTGTTGGTACAGGGTTTCAATGGCCTTACGGTCGTTCCGGGCAAGTCCGTTCAATAATTCCAGTTCAGCTGCTTCCGCTTTCACGTGATGCCTGTAGTTTTAATACGTTCGGGGCAAAATTGTAACCCAAAGTTCCCCGAAAAAAATTTTTTTTGCCTGCATGGGTTACTTTTTCGGTTACCCCGGTATAAATGCCTGTTAATTGTATAAAAAACTAAAAAACTAAAAGCAATGAAAAAGCTGATTCTGGCTCTCGCTATCCTGGGCTTTGTAGCCTGCAACAATGAAGCTGAAACTACTGAACCCGCTGCAGACACTACTACTGCTGCTCCTGCTGCTGTAGACACTACTGCACCTGCTCCGGTTGATTCTGCTGCTGCAGCTGCTCCTGCTGCTGACTCTGCTGCTGCAAAGTAAGTAGATCCGGTGCCCGGGTTACGTACTCGCCCAGCTTGTCGGGATCTTGAAACCCGGTTAAAATTTTTCATATGGCAAGCAATCGTTAACGGCCGTTCCATTCCTGGAATGGCTTTTTTCTTATCAATTCCGGATTTTTGTTCGATGCTTCTGACCGTGGCAAAAAATCTTATGCATGCTAACACTTGTTTTGTCAAAAGCCTGTTTTATATTTGACGCATGTTCGCCAACAACACATATAACTGGTTTTATTTCTATTACTTTTTCTGCGGAAAAAAGCCGGGATTGCTGTTGTTGCGCACCAAGTAATTAAAGAACCAAACAACAAATAATAAATCCCGGCAAATAGCCGGGATTTTTTTTACCCGGCAGGGCAACTGTAGTTGAACTTTATGGAATCGCAAAGACAGCCGAAAAAAAATAAACCCGCCGCGGCAACCGTATCCGGCGAAAAAGGAAAGCCGTTGCGGATAGCCATTCAGGGATATGAAGGTAGTTTTCATCAGGAGGCGGCCCGCCTTTATTTCGGAAAAAATGTAACGGTACTACCCTGTGCCACCTTTCGGGAAGTGGTACAGGTGGGGTTACGCAAGCGGGAAAGCGATGGCGCCGTTATGGCAATTGAAAACTCCATTGCAGGAAGCATCCTGTCCAACTACAACCTGTTGCAAAAAAGCACCCTGCAGGTTACCGGCGAAGTGTATCTCCACATCCGGCAAAACCTGATGGCCAACCCCGGTGTAAAACTTTCCGACATCCGGGAAGTGCACTCCCATACCATGGCCTTACAGCAATGTTACGATTTTCTGGACCGCTACAAATGGAAACTGGTAGAAACGGAAGATACGGCCCTTAGTGCCCGGCACATTCACCAGCACAAAAGCCGGCATATTGCTGCCATTGCCAGTCGCCTGGCCGCCGAATTGTACGGTCTGGAAATTTTGGCCCCCTCCATACAAACCATGAAAAAAAACTACACCCGCTTTTTGATTTTACAACGGCCCGAGGTTGCCCACATACCGGCCGATGCCAATAAAGCCTCGGTAAATTTTGTAACCGATCATACCCGGGGCAGCCTGGCCCGGGTGCTTGCCGTTATTGCCGATGGGGGCATCAACCTCAGCAAGTTGCAAAGCGTGCCCATACCGGGCAGCGATTTCAAATACAGCTTTCATGCCGATATGGAATTTGACAGGACGGATCAGTTTTTTACGGTTATCCGCAAAATGGAAAAAGTTACCGCTGCCTTGCGTATATACGGTGTGTATCGCAACGGAAAAGAAAAATTAATGCACTCATAGCAACCGCTTGTATGAAAACCGCGAAACGATTAGAAGGAATTGGCGAATATTATTTTTCGGAAAAGCTCCGCGAGATAGAATTGCTGAATCAGCAAGGCCCCCGCGTTATTAATTTGGGCATCGGCAGTCCCGACCTGCCGCCGCACCCCGATGTGATACGGGTGTTGCAGGAAGAAAGCGCCCGTGCCGATACGCATGCCTATCAATCGTACAAAGGCGTGCCGGCCCTGCGCCAGGCCATGAGCAACTGGTACCGCCGCTGGTATGGCGTGGAGCTGGATGCCGCAACCGAAATTCTGCCGCTTATTGGCAGTAAAGAAGGCATCATGCACATCTGCATGACTTACCTCGATGCCGGCGATGAAGCCCTGGTGCCCGACCCCGGCTATCCTACCTACAGCAGCGCCGTGCGATTGGCAGGAGGTACCGTGCGGCCGTATGCCCTGCAAGCCGCTTTAAACTGGTACCCCGACCTTGCGGCGCTGGAGCGTGCCGGTTTATCTCGGGTAAAACTGATGTTTGTGAACTATCCGCACATGCCCACCGGCACCTTGCCCGATGCAACCTTTTTTACCCGGCTGGTACAGTTTGCCGAAAAGCATCAAATTTTGCTGGTACACGATAATCCGTACAGTTTCATACTGAATGATGCACCAATGAGCCTGCTGCGCTTACCCGGAGCCAAACAGGTGGTGCTGGAACTTAACTCGCTGAGTAAAAGCATGAATATGGCCGGCTGGCGCGTAGGTATGCTTTGCGGAGCAAAAGAGCACATTGATGCGGTGCTGCGCTTTAAAAGCAATATGGACAGCGGCATGTTTTTACCCATTCAACTTGCGGCGGCTAAAGCGCTAACACTGGAGCAAGACTGGTACGACCAGGTGAATGCCGTGTACCGTAGGCGTAAAGAAAAGGCACTGGCTTTGCTCGATTTGCTGGGCTGCACCTACGATGCGCAACAGGCCGGTATGTTTGTTTGGGCTGCCGTACCCAATAACTACGCTTCAGGCTTTGCGTTAAGCGATGCGTTGCTGCACAACAGCCGTGTTTTTATAACCCCGGGTGGCATATTTGGAGCGGCCGGTAGCCAATACATCCGCGTTAGTTTGTGCAGCAGCGAAGCTACGTTTGATGAAAGTATCAGCAGAGTTGCATCATATCTCAAATCGGAAAATCATGTTTAATCGGGTGGCTATAATTGGCGTGGGCTTAATTGGCGGATCGTTTGCGCTGGCGTTGCGTAAGCATAACATGGCGCAGCACATTTGTGGCGTTGTACGCAGCGAAGGTGCCGGGCAGCGGGCCTTGCAGCGGGGGCTGGTAGATGAAATTTTGCCGTTGGAACAAGCAGTGGCCCAAGCCGACCTGGTTTACATATCCATACCTGTTGACGCAACCCTGCAGGTGCTGCAGCAGGTGCTGGATGCCATACCACCCACCACCGTTGTTACCGATGCCGGTTCTACCAAGGCGGCCATATGTGCGGCGGCGGCACCGCATGCACAACGGGGTAGGTTTGTAGCGGCACATCCCATGTGGGGTACCGAGTACAGCGGTCCCGATGCCGCCGTGCCCGATGCTTTTACCGGCAGGGCCTGTGTTATTTGTGAGCGGGAGCGCTCTGACGCGGATGCACTGGAAAAAGTTGAAACCATTTATAAACAAATCGGCATGCACCTGGTGTACATGGATGCCGGTGCGCACGACATGCATGCCGCATACGTAAGTCACATTTCGCACATCACCTCTTTTGCATTGGCCAATACGGTGTTGGAAAAAGAACGCGAAGAAGAAACCATTTTTGAACTGGCGGCGGGCGGTTTTGAAAGTACGGTTCGGCTGGCCAAAAGCAACGCAAACATGTGGGTGCCCATTTTTATGCAAAACCGCGAGCATGTGCTGGATGTGCTGAACGAACACATCAGCCAGTTGCGAAAGTTTAAGGCATGCCTCGAAAAAGAAAATGAAGCGTACCTGCACGAGTTAATTGCCAATGCCAACAAAATTGGCAGAATTCTGAAATAAGCATTACACACGGGCAGGAGCAACCACCATAAACCAATAACTTTACAACCATCTGTTATGACGCAAACAATTGAAGCCAACACAGCAGCAACAAATCTTTCGGCTTGGGGCAAACGCCCGCTCATTATTTCGGGGCCCTGCAGCGCCGAAACCGAAGAACAACTGGTGGCCACCGCTACCCGGCTGGCAGCCACCGGCAAGGTTGATGTGCTCCGGGCCGGAATTTGGAAACCCCGTACCAAACCCGGCATGTTTGAAGGGGTAGGTACCAAAGGCTTGCCCTGGTTACAAAAAGCCAAGAGCGTTACCGGTTTGCCCACCACCGTTGAAGTGGCTACCGCCCGTCAGGTGGAAGATGCGCTTACGTTTGATGTGGATATTTTATGGATTGGCGCCCGTACCACGGTAAACCCCTTCAGCGTGCAGGAAGTGGCCGATGCCTTACGGGGAACGCAGGTGCCGGTGCTGATAAAAAATCCCATTAACCCCGATCTGGAGCTGTGGTCGGGCGCAGTGGAGCGGGTAGCCCGCGCCGGTGTAAAACAAATTGGCCTTATACACCGGGGCTTTTCATCGTACGGGAATACCGAATACCGTAATGCGCCCATGTGGCACCTGGCCATTGAAATGAAACGGCGCAACCCCGAACTGTTGCTTATCAACGATCCTTCGCACATATGCGGCCGCCGCGATATTTTGCTGGATACGGCACAAAAGGCCATTGACCTCGACTTTGATGGCCTGATGGTGGAAAGCCATATTGATCCCGATAACGCCTGGAGCGATGCCCGCCAACAAATTACGCCCGAGCGTTTGGGCGAAATGCTGGAACAAATCATCTGGCGAAAAGAAGACGTGGCATCCGAAGCGTACCACGCCGCATTGGAAAAGTTGCGGCAGCAGATTAATCATTTGGATGATGAGCTGATGCAACTCCTCAGCCAGCGCATGAAAATTGCGGAGCAAATAGGTTTGTATAAAAAAGAAAACAACATCACCATTTTGCAAACCAACCGCTGGAATGAAATTTTGGAGCGGGCTTACCGCCAGGGCGAAAAAATTGGCCTCAGTAAAGAGTTTATTACCCGGTATTTTGATGCCGTGCATATGGAAAGCATCAATCATCAGAAAAAAGTGCTCGATTCCTGAAGGCTTACACAGGACGGCACATGAAATGATTTTTTATGAAGCGACAGCGATTCCGGTTTTCACAGACAACGGTAGCGTATTATTTCGACGCATCTCTCAAAGCATTGCCTTCTCTCTGCAATCCGGATACTACATTTATTATAACTGATGCGCATGTTTTTGATGCGCATCAAAAATTGTTGAAGCCATTTAATTGTATCGTATTGCATGCCGGTGAACAATACAAAACCCAGCAAACAGCCGATGCCATCATATATCAGTTGCTTGAAATGGGAGCCAACCGCAATTCGATGTTAGTAGGTGTAGGCGGTGGCGTGGTAACCGATCTTACCGGATACGTTGCCAGCATTTTCATGCGGGGCATCCGGTTTGGCTTTTTTCCTTCGTCGTTACTGGCCATGGTAGATGCTTCCATAGGCGGAAAAAATGGTGTGGATACAGGTGTTTACAAGAATATGGTTGGCACCATTCGGCAGCCGGAATTTATTGCGTTTGATACACATTTGCTGCGATCACTGCCCGAAGACGAATGGCGCAACGGCTTTGCGGAAATCATCAAGCATGCCTGTATAGGAGACGTAGCCCTATTCCGCCAGCTCAGCAATGCCTCCTTCAACCGGTACCGTAAAAACAAAACCTTATTACAGGCACTCATACGGCGCAATGCCACATTTAAAACTCGTATGGTACAGGGCGATGAATTTGAAACCGGTAACCGTAAGCTGCTCAACTTTGGCCACACGCTTGGGCATGCAATTGAAAACAGTTACGAGTTATCGCACGGCCAGGCTGTTGCCATTGGCATGACCTTTGCCTGCCATTTTTCGGAAAAGCTTACCGGTTTCCGGCAAACGAAACAGGTAACCGAATTACTGACCCGCTACGGCCTGCCTACCTATGCTCTTTTTGAGCATGAAAAAGCATTGGCAGTAATGCAAAAAGATAAAAAAATGCAACAAGCCGTACTGCATTACATTTTGTTGCAGCGCATTGGAAAGGCGGTTATTCAACCCGTAGCCCTTGCCGATGTAGCAGCCGCTTTGCAACAGTTTGCCTCATAATTGTTTCTAAATTCGTATGCAGGTACAAATAGCTCCATCGCAACTCACGGGCACCATACATGCCAATGTTTCAAAAAGCGCCATGCAACGGGCATGTGCTGCAGCCTTGTTGAAGTCCGGTATCAGTTACATTCATAATCCCGGCGCCAGTAACGACGATAAGGCAGCACTTTCCATTATTCAGCAACTTGGTGCCGTTGTGGAGGTGCAGCCCGATGTAATTAAGATAACAAGTAACGGGGTGCGCCCGGTAAGTGATACCATTAATTGCGGTGAGAGCGGATTAAGCATTCGCATGTTTACGCCCCTTGCGGCATTGCACAACCGGCTGATTACCATAACCGGAAGCGGCAGTTTGCTAAACCGCCCCATGGATTTTTTTGATGAAGTGTTACCGCAGTTGGGCGTTTTCGTTCGCACCAATAAAGGCAGGTTACCTTTGGAAGTACAGGGTCCCTTGCAGCCTGCAACCATTTTGGTTGACGGGTCGTTAAGCTCACAATTTCTTACAGGCCTGCTTATGGCATACGGTGCGCTTTGTGCAACCGGCGTTACCTTGCACGTAAAAGACCTGAAGAGCAAGCCCTATATAGATCTTACGCTGGACGTAATGCAACGGTTTGGTTTTAATGTACCTGTAAACCATCATTATCTGTCGTTTGAGTTTACCGGATCGCCGGTGTTGCCGACCGATACAGTTCACTATCATGTAGAAGGCGACTGGAGCGGTGCCGCCTTTTTGCTGGTGGCCGGTGCATTGGCAGGGCCCATTACAGTTACCGGGCTCGACGTGTTTTCGACGCAAGCCGATAAGGCCATTTTACAGGCCTTAATGGATAGCGGCTGTGCTATTTCGGTTCATACTGATGCCATTCAAGTTGGACCGGCACCGCTAAAGCCTTTCCATTTTGATGCTACGGAGTGTCCTGATTTATTTCCGCCCCTGGTGGCACTAGCTGCTGCTTGTAAAGGCCGGTCGGTTATTGCCGGCACATCGCGCCTTACCCATAAAGAAAGTAATCGGGCGCTTACGTTGCAGGAAGAGTTTGGTAAAATGGGAATTGTTATTGAATTGCACAATGACTTGATGATTGTAAACGGAGGCACCGGTATTTGCGGTGCAGACGTGCATTCCCGCCACGATCATCGCATAGCCATGGCCTGTGCGGTTGCCGCCTTAGCGGCAAATGCGCCGGTAACCATAGATGAGGCCGAAGCCATTAATAAATCGTATCCCGATTTCTATAAACATTTGCAGCAACTGGGCGCCACCGTTGTCTTCGCCTAAATGTTGTGGTAACAGTAAGCATTCAGTCAGGCACTCTTTCTTTTTTTATTGCAAAGAGCCGGTGTAAAAACCTTTCGGAGAAAAATAAAATGCAGTAACCGCTGTTGTTGTTTACATTTGGGCAAGGCATGAATACATTCGGAACCATATTTCGGGTACATATTTTTGGCGAATCGCACGGGCCGCTTGTGGGTGTTACCATCGACGGTTGTCCGGCAGGCCTTTCTTTAACCGAAGCAGATTTGTTGCCCGATTTGGAGCGGCGAAAAGGCGGTACACAAAAAGGCACCACCCCGCGGCAGGAAGCCGATTATCCCCTGTTCAAAAGCGGCATTTTCAATGGAAGCACAACGGGTTTTCCAATTACCATTTTGTTTGAAAACAACAATACCCGCAGCAGCGATTACGAAAAGCAGCGGAGTATTCCGCGGCCGGGCCATGCCGACTGGGTAGCCCATCAGAAATTTGGCGGCCATGAAGACTACCGCGGAGGAGGGCATTTCAGCGCAAGGCTTACCACCGGACTGGTGGCAGCCGGTGCAATCGCCAAAAAACTGATGCCGCAAATTACCATAAACGCATGGGTGTCTGAAATAGGGGGCGATGCCGACACGGAGCGGGGTTTGCAAAAAGCCATTGATGCCAAGGATTCGGTAGGCGGTATTATTACATGTAAGGTAAGCGGTGTGCCGGTGGGTTTGGGCGAACCTTATTTTAATTCGGTTGAGTCGCAATTGGCGCATATCATGTTTGCCATACCTGCCGTGCGGGGTATTGAATTTGGAACCGGCTTTGCCGCGGCACGCATGTTTGGAAGCGAACACAACGATGCCATCATTGCCCCCGATGGTACTACGGCAACCAATCATGCAGGAGGTATTGTAGGGGGAATTACGAATGGTAACGAACTGGTATTTCGGTTGGCCATAAAACCTACGGCATCTACTCCCAAACAACAGGAAAGTTGGAATTGGGATACCGGCCAGGTGGAGGCTTTTTCCATAAAAGGTAGGCATGATTTATGCGTTGCCCTGCGGGCACCCGTAATTGTAGAGGCGGCCACCGCACTGGTGCTGGCCGATTTGATGCTGCTGGAACAGCGCATTCCCCGCATTTTGAAGTAATAGCGAAATTTTTACCGGATGTTTCCTGTTAATGCATCGTTGCAATTTATACCACTGCAAACTACCGGGCATCCGTATGCAGTAGTTGATTCGGTAATTGCGCTCATTCAGCAATCGGGCCTTTACTGCGAAACCGGCCCTTTTTCCACAGCCGTAGAAGGCGATTTTGATGCAATATTGCAGTTACTGGGCCAAATACGGCAGTTTATGGAAAACAGCCACTGCAGGGAGTGGCTGCTGCAGGTGCAGTTTCACGTGCATGCCGATAAGCCCGTAACCATAGCCGAAAAAGTGCGGCCTTTAAAAAATGAATCATGAATGTAATTAACCACATAACAACCCGAACAGCATGGGAAGAGGCTGTTGCAAAAGGCTTTTATGAAGCGCCTTCGCTGGCCGAAGAGGGATTTATTCATTGTGCACAGGAAGCGCAGGTACAGGGTGTGCTGCAGCGCTACTTTCGTAATCAGAACAATTTGGTAAAACTTACCATTGATACGGCTCTGTTAAAAGCGCCGCTTGTTTTTGAATGGAGTCCATCAACCGCAGATACCTTTCCGCATGTGTATGGCCCTATAAATACCAATGCGGTCATAGCCGTTACCGATATCGCTTCCACACCGTAAACAATTGGTGAAAACTTAAGTCAAGCGGGGCATAGTTGCGATTGTTGGGCCATGAATAGTGCCACCACTCGTGCTCGTATGCCATGAAGCCGTGCTGTTCCATTACATTTTTCAAAAAAGCCCGGTTATTTAAAACATGAGGCGGCAGCTGTTTAAAATTGTGATGGGCCGTATCGGAAAAATTATCGAAGCCGGTACCCATTTCCCATTCTTTACCTGTGGCCAAATCAATAATGGTGAGGTCAACGGCAAGCCCCCGGTTGTGCCCGCTTGCCTTTGAAGGATGCGCCACATACCGTTCGTCGCGAACCAGCTCCCAAAAGCGGATGGTTACGCTGTAGGGCCGGTATGCGTCAAATATTTTAAGGCCCAGGCCCTGTTGGGCCAGTTGCAGTTGAACCTGCTGCAGGGCACGGGCGGGTGCTAGTCGCAAAAACGAATGCCGGGTTGGGGTGGGGTACACAGGCTGTTGTACAAAGTTGTTGGCGCCGGCGTAGCGCAGGTCGTACACCAGTGTTGGTATTAAATGCCGCAATTCTGCCATCAGTTGCAAACTGTCGGCCCGAACGCTGTTTGTGTATGCGCTTACTTTATAAATGGGTTGTATGCCGTAGCTGTAATGGGAAGGTTGCGCCGCAGCGTTTAGGAACGTGCAACAAAGCACCCATGCCGGAATGATTTTTGAAAACCGGGATAGTAAAGTGAACACGGGCATGAAATTTGGATGCGTTTTTGCTTCGCACTATAAATATCGCATGGTATGATGAATTTTGGCTTTTCGGCTGCAGTTAACACACGGTTTAGCATCCCGGCCTCACTAAAACCTCCTGGCAGGTGCGGGTTGCGAATAAATTGTGTACCTGCTTTTACGCTGCCAACAACCGCATTACAGCATTTCGGCAGCAAACATTTTTGCCGGCTTTCGTCATGAAGCGGTGCGGCACCTGCAGCTGTTTGTTGCGCTGTTTTATTCTGGAACTAAAGATGATAAAATGATTACTTGTCCCCAAAAATATATCCCGATATTTACGAAAGGGATAGCCTGTAGTACTACTGCCGGCCATTTAACGCTCTGCCATATGCACCTGAAGTTTATACCTGTTGTAGCCATATTGTTTCTTACAATATCTTTTGCGAACGGGCAGGATACGGCCAAAAGGCCGGCACCGGTTCCCAAAAAGATGATCCAATACGGTATCGCCAGTTTTTACAGCGATAAATTTCAGGGCCGAAAAACCGCAAGCGGCGAAATTTTCAGCCAAAAAAAACTAACGGCGGCACATAATACCCTGCCTTTGGGTACCTATATTCGGGTTACCAACCTGCGTAACCGAAAATCGGTGGTGGTGCGGGTGAACGACCGCCTGCACCACCGCAACAAGCGGTTGGTTGATTTAAGCCGAGCGGCTGCCAATAAAATCGGGTTTATCAAGGCGGGTACCACCCGGGTAAGGGTAGAAGTATTGGGCAAAAACCCGCCTGCCGAAAGGTAACATTAACTTTACATCAATTATGTGGGTAAATTGTTTCAATTAACGGCGCTGCAACCCTATTTTTGCCGGAAATTTAAACAATTCATTATGAAAAGTTTCTTATTTACCCTTGCCGCCGCATTGTTGCTTTTTAGCGCCAACGGCCAAAATAAGAATTTAATCAAGCAGCCATCCTTTGGCTTCCAGTTTTCACTTATTGATTTTGAAACTGCAAACGACCTGCGTACCAAGTCGCTTGCCCGCGTTTTGGACGAAAAGCAATGGTCTAAAATCAGCCGTATGCAGCCCGCCATTACCCTTCATTATCAACAAGGGGTAACCAATTACATCGACTTCATGGGCCGGCTTACTACCAGTTTTTTGCGCTATCCCTTTCGTAATCCCAGCTCTATCAGCGTAAACGATCAGTTTTATGTAGAAGCCGATGCCAATGTAATGGTAAAACTGCTGCCCGATAACTTTTTTATGGTTCCCTACCTGAATGCGGGTGTGGGTGCCGTGAAAGCCGGTAGCACGTTTCTGGCTCAAATTCCCCTGGGTGCCGGCCTGCAGTTCAATATTGCCGATGGCGCTTTTGTACACCTGAACACCGGTTACCGTGTACCCGTTACCGGTCGTGGCAACTACAGCCTCATGCACTCGCTGGGTGTGGTAGTTCCGCTGCGGGAGCGCCCCGTTGAAAAGAAAGCCCCGGTTGTGGTTCCCGAGCCTCCGAAAGACCGCGATGGCGATGGCGTACTCGACAGCGATGATGAATGCCCCGATGTAAAAGGTTTGGCCCGCTTTAAAGGCTGTCCCGATACCGATGGCGATGGCATTCCTGATAAAGATGATAAGTGCCCCACGGTTGCCGGCGTGGCCAAATATGCAGGTTGCCCGGTGCCCGATACCGATGGTGATGGCATTAATGACGACAATGATAAATGCCCCACAGTTGCCGGTGTTGCCCGTTACGATGGTTGTCCGGTACCCGATACCGACGGTGATGGCGTAAACGATGAAAACGACAAGTGCCCCACAGTAGCCGGCCCCGCCGATAACGATGGTTGCCCCCGCGTAGAATCTTCTTTCCTGCCCCAAAACGTGGTGTTCCAAACCGGCAGCGCCGTATTATTGCCCCGCGGCCGTGCCGAGTTGGACAAAGTAGTTGCCTATCTGAAGGATAAGGAAGGTTTTGACCTGATGATTGAAGGCCACACCGATAACACCGGTACCGATAAAATCAATAACCCGCTTTCGCAGCGCCGTGCCGATGCGGTTAAAGCTTATCTGGTAAGCAAAGGAATTGCTGCCGACCGGTTGTACACACAAGGTTTTGGTTCATCGCAGCCCGTTGCCGATAACGCAACTGCTGCCGGCCGTGCTCAAAACCGCCGTGTGGAAATTAAGGCACGTAAGTAAAATTGCAACCAATAACCGAATTTCATACGCCACTGCCTTCTCCTCAATGGGGGAAGGCAGTTTTTTTGACTTGCCGAATTCCAGGGCATGTATGCCTGCTCTTTTTTAACGATGCGACGAACCTGCCGGGCATTGCCATGGCTACTATCCGACACAAGCCGTTGTAAGTGTGCCTTTTTATTATCAACCAGGCTTTTGCGTAACATCAACAGATAGGGAATCGGTACCCATTTCCGGGGTGCACGACACGTGGGTGGGCTGATAGCTTACTATCAACAGATAGGCATATCGGAACGGTATTATTGCTTCTGACCGTGAAGTGGTATTTGGCCTAAGCCATGAAATGCCGGGTACAAACCAACTGTGCCTGCCTCTCAAAGGCGGAAGCAGGCGGCAGGCTATGTGTATTATTGCTCCCGGTCTCGTTTTCTGAAATTGAACAAGGGTCTTCTTTCTTTTTTGGCAGGCTGCGGCTGGGTTTCTTTTTTCGGCTCTTCTTTGGGAACCTCTTTCTTAGCCTCCTGCAGTACATTTTGTTCGGCTTCGGTCAATTTTGATTCAGGGCCCAGGTTTTTGGCAGGGGGCAGGTTCAAATCCTGATAGTCGGCCGAGGTGCCGCTGCCGGCATCAACGTTTTCGGCATCGGGTTCGTTGCGGTACTTTTCGGCAAAGTTTTCGTAATCCATAAAGGTTTCTACCTTCATGCTTTCGGGTTGTACAAACTTGGCCTTCGGGTCGATGCCCAGCGTTTTATCGTTATAAAGACTTTGGAAGAAATAGCCCCATACCGGCAAGGCCGTGCGGTTACCTTCGCCTACCATTTTTAAGAAGGGATCATCGCAGCCTACCCAGCCACCGGCAATTAATTGCGGAGTAAAGCCGATGAACCAGGTATCGGTATTGCCGTTGGTGGTACCGGTTTTGCCGGCAATTTCGCCGGTAAGGCCCATGGCACGCAGGCGTTTACCGGTTCCAAAATCTACCACGCCCTGCATCATTTTTACCATGGTATAGGCACTCGCCTCGCTCAGAACAACTTTTTGTTTGGGCAAAAAGGTTTGCAGTACATTTCCATTCCGGTCTTCAATGCGGCTGATATAAATCGGTTCGGACGATATGCCATTGGTGGGAAACATGGTGTAGCTGTGCAGCATTTCAAAAACACTGATATCGGCAGCACCCAGCGCAATGGAGGGGTAGGGTGGCATTTTGGTTTTGATGCCGGCGTTTTCGGCAAACGTAATAATGCTGCGTACCCCAAACTGGTTCATGAGGTAGGCCGCGCCGGGGTTTTTGGAATAGGCCAAGCAATAGGCCATCGGCCCGCCACTGCCGGTGATGATTTTACCGCCCAGGTTAATGGGCCCGCCGGGTAACGGTGTTTCGGGGGTAAAGCCATTTTCAACGGCATAGGCATAGAGTATGGGCTTAAAGGTTGAGCCCACCTGCCGTTTGGTTTTGATGTTAACGTGGTCGTATTTAAATGTTTTAAAGTTTACGCCTCCCACCCATGCTTTCACTTCGCCCGTAAACGGATCCATGGCCATGAAGCCGGTTTGAATAATCATTTTGTGGTATTTGATGGAGTCGTAAGGCGTCATTACGGTATCGGTTTCACGCTTACTGTTCCAGGCAAATACCTTCATGCGGATTTTTTCTTTGAAGGCTTTGCGAATTTCTTCTTCGGTGTAGCCTTCGGCCTCCATATTGCGCCACCGGTCACTTTCTTTCATGGCCTTTTCAATGATATTTTCCCGGCCTTTCCAAATGGAGCCGTCTTTAATCCAGGGCAGTGTCCAGTAGTTTTGCTGCAAGGCAGCCAGGTGTTTGGCCACCGCTTCTTCGGCATACAGCTGCATGCGGGGGTTGATGGTAGTATAAATTTTCAGGCCATCCTGATAGATGTTGTAGTTTTCGCCGTTTGGTTTTTTGTGCTCTTTGCACCACTTTTTAATCTCATCCCGTAAAACTTCACGAAAATAGGGGGCAATACCGGTGCTTTCGTCGAGTTTTTTGTAATTGAGGGGTATGGGTTGTTGTTTGATGCGCTCGGCCTCCTCCTTACTAAGATAGTTGTTCTTTACCATTTGGTCAATCACCACATTACGGCGCTGTTGCGAACGGCGGGGGTCGCGCCGCGGATTGTACAGGGTGTTGGCTTTGAGCATGCCCACCAAAACAGCGGCTTCGTTTACGCTGAGCAATGCGGGTTCTTTTTGAAAGAAGGTTTTTGATGCATTGCGGATGCCATATACATTATCGCCAAACGGAACGGTGTTGAGGTACAGCGCCAATATTTCTTCTTTGGTGAAGTTGCGCTCCAGTTTTACGGCAATAATCCATTCTTTAATTTTTTGGAGTACCCGCAGGGGCGCAAAACTTGAGTAGTTGGTAAACAGGTTTTTGGCCAGCTGTTGCGTAATGGTACTGCCGCCCCCTTCTTTACCCAGTTTCAAAATGGCGCGCCCCAATGCAATGCCGTCAATGCCTGAGTGGGTGTAAAAACGCTCGTCTTCGGTAGCAACCAGGGCATTGATGACGTTTTTCGATATGTCTTTGTACTCTACATTGGTACGGTCTTGCAGGTAAAATTTACCCATGAGGGTGCCATCGGCAGCAATTACTTCGCTGGCAAGTGATGCGGAGGGGTTTTCCAGATCTTCGAGTGAGGGCATGCGTCCGAAAACACCCCAGTTAGCCATGAGAATGATAACAAGAAGCAAAGCGGCGCCCACAAAAAAAGCACGCCATAATAATCGAACGGGTTGCGTCATAGTTGATTGCGGCCTTAAGGGTTTTCGCTTGGTTTACCGTAGCCGCGGGCGACAAATCTAATACAATTCGGCAGAGTGCTGCCGGTTGAAAATCCTAAAATTTGTCTTTGATGTATTGCCCGATGAACAACTTGTATTCGGATATGTTTTTGCGGGTTTTGAGAATTTCAAGATTGCGTTCCGAGATGATGATGAAGTCGTATTTGGAAGTGGGCAGCCAGGGTACAATTTGCCGGGCGTTTTGCTTCAGTTCATCGAAATAACCCAAAACCGATGCCACATCGGGAAACGACCCGATTTCCATCCAATACAATTCGTCGGCATCCTGCTCGTAGATGTTGATGTTTATGGTTTCGCCGCTGTGGGCGCTGTTGTTGTAGCGCTGAAAAGCAATCCGCGATTCGGAAATGTAAACGGGGTCCACTTTATCGAAGTACATGAGTACGGTGTAGGGTTCGGTTGGGGTATAGATGTAGGCCATCTCCACCTTGGTGTCTTTGGCGGGGGTTAGGGCTCCCTGTTTCACGGGCAGTTTACCCGGCCCGCCCACACCTGCGGCTGCCGCCCGTTCGGTTTTTTCCTGATTGGTTTTTTGCAGGGGTGCGCCGGGCTTTTCCAGTTGGGTTTGCTGTTGTGCCGGTTTGGGTACTATTTGCAGGCGGGCGGTGGTATCGGCTTTTTGCTGGGCCTGGGTTTTGGTTACTTTGGGGCCTTCATCAACCGGTATATAGGGGGCATCGTCCCGCTCCCGCACAATGTTGGCATTGGTCAGATAATCTTCAATTTCATTGCGGCGCTGCAATACGTCTTTCATTACTGCGGCTTTTTCGGCCATGGCCGTACCAGGAAAGCTTGCAAGCAGGTTGTCTAAAATTTCCAGTGCGGTGCTATCGTTGCGCTGCCGTATGTGGTACAGGGTTTCAATATACAGCAGTTGCGGCGTCCAGTAACTGGTGCCGTATGCCGAGTCGGCCTGCGCTTTGCGGCGCAAGGCTTCGTCAAAACGGCCTTCGATAAACAAATTGTAAATGGTTTCGTATGCCGCGGTTTTGGGATCTTGCTGGGGCGCTGCCGCCTGCTTGCTGCTGCGTATTTTACCCGCATAGCTGCCCGATCCGTATTTCTGTTGCAGCAGGTTTTGGAAGTAACGCGATTTTTCGGGGTTGCCGGCTTTAAGGTGGCAATAATACAGTTCAAACAGGGTGGCTTCTTCCTGCTCGTAATTCGAAAAACGTTTCCATATTTCTTCAAATACCCGTGCCGCCTGCTCGTAATCTTCCAGTTGGTTTTTATAAATCATTCCCTGCTCAAACAGCGCTTCCAATATGAGTTTGTTCGATGCCAGCAATTGCTCTTCGGTAAGCGGCAGTTGCTGCAGCAGGCTTTCCACGGTCAACTCACCGCCCGCCGCTCCGGCCGGGTCGATTATGCCCATGGCATCCGCATCGGCGCCGGCGTTACCGGGCAAGCCACCGGGGCCGCCGGCAAACACATCAATGGCAGCTTGACGGCGCCAGTTGTCAATATTGGGGCGTTTGCCCCAGCGGGCTCTGAACTCGTTCAGGCCTCGTGCTTTTTGCTGCGGATTGTTGAAGTACCAGGTGCCACCGGCAGCAGTAGCAAAAAGCGGCTGTTCCTGCCCCTGTGTGCCGCCGGCAAACGATACCGGTGTTGCAAAGGGTTCTTCTTCTTTGAGGCCGCGTTGTCTGCGCAGTTGTTTTACCAGTTTACGCAGGTATTCGCTGCGTTCTTTTTCGGGCAGGGCGGCAACGGCCTGCAGGCTGTCTTCGCGGTGCACAACGGCAATGTGTTGCACCAGTTGTTGCAGCATGGCTTTGCGCTGTTCCAGCTGGGCCGTATTGGTAAGGTTGGGGTCGGAGAGGTTGAGGCTGTCGTAACAACCGGCGGCATAGGCATAATCGCGCTGGCGGTACGCAAGGTCGGCTAATTGTAAAAACGACTTGTTTTTTAACGAAGGCCGTTCCTGGTTGTAGCGGTTGCTTTTTTCGTACAGGCTGCGGGCCAGGGCCGTATCTTTCTTTTGCAGGGCAATGCCGGCCGCGGCGTGGTATAAAATATCTTCATACCCGTCGAATCGCTCTTTGCGTGACAGCTGCAACAGTTCGGTAAGGGTTTGCTGCAACGGGTCGGTATTGCTGCCGTGTACCAGCTGGGCTTCGTAGATGCGGGCATGAATGTACAGCACCGGGTCGGTGGTGTGGTTTTTGGCTTTGTTGTACATGGCTGCTGCGGCCTCGGGCCGTTGGAGCAGGGTGTACAGTTGGGCCAGCAGGTATTCCCAGCGGGCCAGTTCGGTTTTATTGGGGGCATTTACCAGCGCACGGTTCAGGTAAAATGCCGTACTGTCCCACTGCTGTTGTTTGTAAAACGTATAAGCCAACACTTCATCGAGGTGGGGGTGCAGGCGGGCCGGAAACAGGGGGTCTTTCCGCAGTAAGTTCACCAGCGTGTAGGCTTCGGCGTACAAATTGTCTTCGGCGTAGGTTTTCGCCAGCCACAGCAGGGCTTCGTTACGGCTGGGCGGCTTTGAAAATGCACGGTGGATGATGTTTTTGTTTTCTTTGGTGGCTATTTGCAGCAATCCTTTTTCGGACCGGCTATTGCTGCCTACCACAATCTGGTATTCGTCTTTTCCTTTGGGGAAGAAATTGTAATTGATGAATTGAAATATGCGGTGTGCCGAATCGAATTTTTCCCAAAAGAAGTAGGCTTTTCCTATGAGCAGGTACAGGTTATCAATATAGCTGTTGCGCAGGTCGTGCAGCACAATTCCTGCCGTGGCTTTGTATAATATCGAATCCAGTTCGGCCGAATCGGCTACGGTTTGTGTGGTAGAATAGTTGTAAAAAGGAAGCAGCTCGGTATAGTCGTCGCGATGATTGGCTTTCGCTTTTTGGACGATGGCTTCCATTTTTGTTTGGGCGTTGTAGTAGTAGTTGTAATGGGTAATCATGCCCTGAAACAGGCGGCGGGGCAGGGTAAATTTTTTGTATTCGGTACGTTCGGCGCCCAGCTCTTTGTCGCGGTATTTCTCGGGCTTGTGCAGGGGCAGCCGATAATCGGGCTGTGCCATTACAGGTAAAAACAAGCCCAGCAGCAACCCAACCGGTACCCAACGAAGAAACGAAGAAAATACGTGCATGTATTCGGCGCCTGTTTTCCTTAATAACTCAATTGTTTCAAAAATATTTTAAAAGCCCCTAAATTCACGCAAAACTGACGTATTTCGCCCGTGTTCTGTCGAAATTTCAGAACTTTACCGCTGCATGAAACGCATTTTTGATGCCAACACCACCATCCGGCGCTTGCGTAACCGCTACCGGCTGGTAATTATTAACGACGATACGTACGAAGAAGTAGTAACCCTGCGGCTTACCCGTATGAGCGTGTACGTTACTTTCAGCACCATTTTTGTTGTACTGGTGGGGCTTACCGTGGCACTGATTACTTTTACCAACTTAAAATACTACCTGCCGGGCTATGGTACGCAGGCGCAGCGCAAAGAGTTGATACAATACAAAACCCGTATTGATTCGTTGGAAAAAGCCATGCAGTATAAAGATCAGTATCTGGAGCACCTGAAATTGGTATTGTCGGGTAACGTAAAGCCCTCGGCGCTCGATACCGTACCCCTGGAAATACCGGAAGTGGAAACCAGCCTACAGTAAAACCAGCCATATGTTTAAAAAAGGAATCAACAACGAAGTGGCGGGCGGATTGGCCACCATTATTGCAGCAGGTACCGAAATACGGGGCAACATTGAAAGTAAAGGCGATATTCGGGTTGACGGAACGCTTATCGGCAACCTGAAAGCCGGCTCCAAAGTTATTGTGGGCCCGCAGGGTACCATTCAGGGCGATGTGGAGGCCGAACAGGCCGATATTCAGGGAACGATTGTAGGGTCGGTACAGGTATCGGGCCTGCTGGTATTGCAGGCCGGCAGTAATGTACAGGGTAATGTGCGAACCGGCCAGCTGCAGATTGATGCCAGCGCCATTTTCAACGGCGAATGCCACATGAACGCTCCGGGCGCCAGTGTGGTGGAACTGCAAAAAGAAACCAAACATGCCGGAGCTGTCAAATCCTGACCGCAAGCAACGGTACCGCAGCAATGCATCGTACCTGATGCAGTATGTATCGCTTGGGTTTCAGTTGCTGGCCATTTTGGGTATTAGCTTATACGGCGGCATGAAACTGGATAACTGGTTGCGTCTTTCGTTTCCGTTGCTGGTTTGGCTGTTGCCGCTGTTAATGCTGATAGGCATGTTGTACAATATTTTGAAAGAAACCCAACGCAAAAAGCAGCAATGAAAATCAATATGCGTAAACTATACCTGCCGCTGATAATTGTGTTTGTCGTTTTCAGCGTAGTTTTTTTAATGCTCGGCAGTTGGCTGCAACAAAAAGCGGTTGACCGCTACGTGTTGCTGGCCGGCAATGCACTTCTATTTGGCATTACCCTTGCCGCCTTGTATTTTCATATCCGCGGTTTTATGCACAGTAATGTGCAGGTGTTTTTACGCAGCATGTACGCATCGCTGTTGGTGAAAATGTTTGTAAGTGTTGCCGCCGTTGCTTTGTATGCGTACGTTGCCGGAAGCAAATTGAATAAGCCCGCCATTTTCATATGCATGGGTTTATATTTTGTTTACACGTTTGTTGAAGTGCGCATGGTGTTGCGCCTGCTGCAACTGCAAAAGAAAGATGGCTAAAAAAGAAGTACCCCTTCATGCGCTATCGGCATACCTGCCGCAGGGGGCTTTGGAGCCGGTGCTGGAATACCTGCACCGCTACCACATTCACTTAACCATTACCCGGGAGCGCAATACCCTTTTGGGCGATTACCGCCACGCCGTTGCCCATAAAAATCATCGTATCAGCGTAAATGGTAACCTCAACAAATATGCGTTTCTGATAACCTTGTTACACGAAATTGCACACCTGCTTACGTATGAGCAACATGGGGGGCGGGTGGCTCCGCATGGCAACGAATGGAAACAGGCGTACAGCAGACTGCTGGCTACTTTTCTTTTAAAAAAAATTTTCCCGGCCGATGTGGAAAAGGCCCTCCTGCACTCCGTCCGTAACCCATCTGCTTCTACCTGTAGTGAAGAACAGTTGATGCGGGTGCTGAAACGCTATGATAACCGGAAGCCGGGACAGGTGTTGGTAGAAGAATTAGAAGAGGGGGAGTTGTTTCGCACACACGATGGCCGCATTTTCCGAAAAGGAGAAAAGTTGCGCAAACGGCATAAAGGGGTTGAGGTACAAACCGGAGCGGTATATGTATTCAGTGCCGTGTATGAAGTGTACCGGCTTGCGGCAGATGGTATTTCGGGTGGAGGCCGATGATGCTTACAGCTCTTTCAGCATCCACAAATCGCAACCAAAGTGGCCGCTGTTGCCCATGGGGGCGCTTAGGTAGCGGAAGCCAAAATGTTCATACACCGTAAGCGCTTTCTTCAGTTCAGGCATGGTTTCCAGGTAAACCTGCCGGTAGCCGGCTTCCCGGGCCCATTGCAAACTTTTTTCAATCAGCATCCCTCCAATTCCCTTGCCCCGTGCTTCGGGCCGCAAATACATTTTTACCAGCTCGCAGGTGCCTGGCGGCAAGCCTTCGGTAGGAAAAATGCCCCCTCCGCCCAAAATAGTGCCCTCCTGTTCCGCTACGTAATACATGCTGCCGGGCTCCCGGAATAATTCGTACAGGGCATAGGTGGTGGCATCATAATAAACGGTTCCGGGCTTGTTGGCGCCAAATTCGGCAAGTGCAGACCGGATGATGGCGGCCATCACCGCATTGTCGGCAGGCGCAATCGGGCGTAGGGTTATGGCAGGGGTTGTCATGGATTTAACGGGCTTCGGGTTTTAGTTTGCCGCCACCAATAATAATTCCCAAACTGATGCCGGCATAGTGGTTAAAGATGCCTGCCGATTTGCCAATTCCGTTAAACTCACCCGTAAGGCGCACATGTCCGGTTTCGCCACCCGTGCGAAGCATCCAACCAAAGCGTGCTTCGGCAGGTACTTGTAAGGTGTTGCCACCCTGCATGGTATGTGTAGCGCTGGTGAGTTTAAAAATGCCGGTGCCTACGCCCACAAAAGCCCGCATGCGGCCTTCGTTTACATAGTAGTCGGCAGTGCCTAAAATAGATGTACTGATTTCCATATCGCCGTGGCGCAGTTGTAACGATTCGTCAAAAAATCCACGGCCCATTTGCAGCATGCCCAGGCGCAGTCCGAATGAAAGCACATCATCAAAATTGTAACGGGCTTCTGCCGTGGCCAAACCACCCAGGCGATTACCCGGATGCAGCCCCATAGCCCTGCCGGCCGAAACATCAACCCGCCACAGACGGTATTGCCGTATGCTTTCATCAAATTGAGCTGCTGCCGGGCGACTGCCGCAAACCAGCAACAGTAACAGGATAAGCCGGTACTGCAGTTTCAATTGGAAAGAAGGTTTTTTAGCATAAGCCCAATGCCGCTTGTTTTGGCATTGGGCTTTCATTTATGAGTATTACAATCAGGCTACAGCTTTTTTAACAAGTTCGGCCGCTTTACTCAGTTGTATGGCGCTTTGCACCTTCAGGCCGCTTTCGTCAATCAGCTTCTTTGCCTCTTCGGCATTGGTACCTTGCAGGCGCACAATAATGGGTACAGGAATGTTGCCAATGGATTTGTAGGCTTCTATTACACCTTGTGCCACGCGGTCGCAACGTACAATGCCGCCGAAAATGTTGATGAGAATGGCTTTAACGTTGGGGTCTTTGAGAATGATTTTAAAGCCGGCTTCTACGGTTTGGGCATTGGCGGTACCGCCTACGTCCAAAAAGTTGGCCGGTTGCCCGCCGCTGAGCTGAATCATGTCCATAGTGGCCATTGCCAGGCCGGCGCCGTTTACCATACAACCAACATTGCCATCGAGCTTAATAAAGTTGAGGTTGTGGTTGCCGGCTTCCACTTCGGTAGGGTCTTCTTCGGTGGTGTCTCGCATGCTTACAATTTCGGGGTGGCGCATCAGTGCATTATCGTCAATGTTCATTTTACAGTCCACCGCAATGATTTTATCATCCGCCGCCTTGAACAGGGGGTTAATTTCAAGCATGCTGCAATCGAGCCCTACGTATGCGTTGTACAGGTTGGTTACAAACTTCACGCAGTTTTTGAAGGCTTCTCCGCTCAGCCCCAGGTTAAATGCAATTTTGCGTGCCTGAAATGCTTGCAGCGGGCCTCCGGGGTGTACCCACTCTTTAAAGATTTTTTCGGGTGTATCATGGGCCACATCTTCAATATTCATGCCGCCTTCGGTGCTGTACATGATTACATTCTGCTTTTTGGTACGATCGAGCAGAATGGAGAGGTAAAATTCCTTGCGTTCCGAAGGGCCTTCATAGTACATGTCCTGCGCCACCAACACTTTATTCACCACTTTTCCGGCAGGGCCTGTTTGTACGGTTACCAGCGTGCCACCCAGAATTTTTTGGGCAACCTGACTTGCTTCCTCCAAACTTTTCACCACTTTCACACCGTTCATTCCGGTTTCTTTAATGGTGCCTTTGCCCCGGCCGCCGGCATGAATTTGCGCTTTAATTACCGCAAAATTGCTGCCGCTGTGTTGCTTAATTTGCCGGTAGGCTTCTTCCACTTCATGCACTGTGGTACAAGCATATCCTTCCTGCACCGGTACATGATATTTTTTTAAAAGTTCTTTGGCCTGGTACTCGTGAAGATTCATGACAAAAAAATTTTTGCGAAGATAGGGAAAGCAAGGCGTGTTTGCGATGCGCAGAAAGACTGTTTTCGTGTTAAATCCTCCGTCTGTACACCCGAATTAAAAATGGCGGGGCATGGAACGGTAAAATTGAAAAACAATATATTTGCCGCCTTAATCAGGCGCGTATGAGCACTTTACTCGAAAAAATTCAGGAAACCGTTGCTTTCATTCGCAACCGCTATGCACACACTCCCGCTGTGGGCGTGGTGCTGGGAAGCGGTTTGGGCAACTTTACTTCTGAATTGCAGGTAGAAGCCGAGGTGCCATACGGCGATATACCGCACTTCCCCGTTTCTACGGTTGAAGGCCACAAAGGCAAACTGGTGTTTGGTACCCTGGGCGATAAACGGGTAGTGGTAATGGCCGGCCGGTTTCATTACTACGAAGGCTATGCCATGCAGGAAGTGGTGTATCCCATACGCGTCATGAAGTACCTGGGCATTCAGCAGCTCATCCTCAGCAACGCGGCAGGAGGGGTGAACAAACAATTTCAAGTGGGCGATTTAATGATCATCCGCGACCACATTAGCCAGTTTATGCCCAACCCGCTGGTAGGTAAAAACGAAACAGAACTGGGGCCCCGTTTCCCCGATATGAGTGCGCCGTACAACAAAGCCCTGATTGATAAGGCCCGGCAAATTGCGGAACGGCTGGAAATTGCCGTACATGAAGGAGTGTACGTTGGTGTTACCGGTCCTACCTTCGAAACCCCTAGCGAATACAAAATGATTCTTGCCATTGGTGGCGATGCCGTAGGTATGAGTACGGTGCCCGAAGCTATAGCGGCGGTGCACATGGGCCTGCCCGTTTTTGCCATGAGTGTAATTACCGATCTGGGTATTCGGGAAGAAGAAAACACCATTACACACGAAGAGGTATTGCAGGCTGCCCAAGCTGCCGAACCCAAAATGACGGCCATAGTAAAACAACTCATAATGGAACTTTAATTGCGTTATGAACTTCGCCGCACGGCATAACCAACACTATCTTGTTGTACAACGGGCCCGCAAAGCCCGTTTTTGCTGTACGGTGTTGGCTGGTTTGGGCATGCTGGTATTGCTGCATGTGCAGGTATGGGCGCAATTCCCGGGCGGACGCAACCCCATGCAAAACCTTCCGGGTATGATGGGCGATAGAGGTGGCGCCCGCCAAGGCCCGTTTAAAGACAGTTTGTTGCACCGTACCGGACTTGAAGATTCGGCCACCATTTTGTTTCGTTACCTCGATACGGCACGGTTTCAGTATCCCGACTCCAGCGTAAATGATTTTACCAAGCGTTGGCCCATACCCTGGACCAGTATTTTTTTGGGGAATACCGGAGCCGCATCCCGCTCGCTGTTGTTTGCTCCCCTCATGAAAGCCGGATGGGATCACGGTTTGCACGCCTACGATGCCTATATGCTCAGCGAAGCCGATGCCCGGTTTTATACTACATCACGCCCGTTTACCGAACTCAGCTACGTGCTGGGTACCCGGCAGGAACAAAATATTGGTGTGTTGCATACACAAAACATCCGGTACAACTGGAACGCGTCGTTTCGCTACCAGTTGCGCAATGCCCCCGGTATTTTTCGCAACCAGCTAACCAACCACAACAACCTGTTGTTTACCACCTGGTACACCGGGCCCCGCAAACGGTACGGTGTTTATGTTATTGCCGGCAGTAATAACCTGCAGGCTTCTGAAAACGGCGGGTTGCGGGATATTACCCTGCTCGACAGCACACCTGCCTTCAGCGACCGGTTTAACATTCCGGCCAATTTCGGTGGTACCGATTTTCGGGCGCAAACTTTTTTCAACAGCCAGGTAACTACGGGCAACAAATACCGCAATTCATTTTTTCTGTTTCGACATCACTACGATTTCGGAAAAAAAGATTCCATTCAAACCGACAGTACAACTACCTACCTTTTTTATCCCCGGCTGCGTTTTCAGCATACGTTGCGGCTGCAGCAGTATCAATTCCGTTTTGCAGATACCCGGATCGATACGGCCAGTTATCGCCGTTTTTACGGGCTGGTAACGGTGCCCGACACTTTTGTATTGGCAGATCGCTGGCGGGTGTTGGATAACGAGCTGGCCCTGGTGCAGTTTCCCGACTTAAAAAACCAACAGCAATTTTTAAAAGTTGCTGCCGGCCTGCAACAACTGCAGGGCGAATTTGGTGCAACTCAGGCCACATTCACCAACCTTTACCTCAACGGCGAGTACCGCAACCGCACCCGTAACAAAAAATGGGATATGGAGCTGGCCGGGCAGTTTTTTGCCGGAGGTGCCTACGCCGGCGATTACCGGTTGCATGCATCGCTGCGGCGCTTCATTGGTAATAAACTGGGCTACCTTACCTTGGCATTCGAAAATGTAAACCGTACCCCTTCGTTTGTGCACGACGACCGCAGCAGTTTTAAAACCTTTAACCAGGGTAATACCAATTTCTCCAAAGAAAATACAACCCGGCTCAGCGGTTTGTATGAACTGCCTTCCCGGGGCCTGCTGCTGCGTGCCAATTACTACCTGCTGAGCAACTTCACCAACTTTCGCAGTTTTACCGCATCCGACCAAGAAGCAACCCTTTTTAATGTGTTACAGGTACAGGCGCAAAAAATACTTCGGGTAGGCCGGCACTGGAACTGGTATTTTGATGCCTGGGTGCAACAAACTACCGGAAACGCACCCGTAAACCTGCCGCTGTTGTTAACCCGACAGCGGTTGGCCTACGAAGGACGCTTCTTTAAAAACCTGAACCTGAGTACCGGAATGGAATTGCGCTACCATACGCCTTATAAAGCCGATGGTTACTCGCCCGTACTCGGACAATTTTTTCTCCAAAACGATACAACCATCCGTATTCGGCCTGAAATTGCCGCGTTTTTTCATGTGCGCATCCGCAGCCTGTATTTGTTTATCAGGGCCGAAAACCTAAATACGCTGCAGTTTAATCCTGATTTTGGTTTTTTGCGGAACAATTTTGTAACACCGCTGCAGCCCATGCCCGGCTTGTTTGCCCGTTTCGGCATCTTTTGGGGATTTGTTAACTGACGCGGCCTGTTGCAAATTCCGGGGATTTGTATAATTTTGTAACGATGTTCCGGAATCTGTTCATAGCAATATTTGCAACAGCCTACCTGCTTTTCAGCAGCGGAGTGGTTGTTAATGTGCATTATTGCATGAACGCAATTGCATCGGTAACCTTTGGTTACGAGGGCGATCATAGCGATGTCAGTTGCAGCAAATGCGGGATGGATAAAGGTGAATATGCCTGTTGCAGTGATAAAGTTCAGGAGCTGAAAATCAACGATGTGCACCAACCCGCCTCCATAGCGGTATTGTTGCACCATGCAGCAGCAGCCATTCCTGAATTTCCTGCGGATTTATTGCTTCCTTTGCAGGGCGTATCGCCCCAACCCGCTACACGCTACCTCACACCACCTCTCCGGGCTGGAAATAAACTGTACCGCTCTCTCAACGTGTTTCGTATTTAATACCGGTTTTGTTGTTCAGTAGTAACAATGCGGCGCTGCCGGCATTGTGTTGTATTATTTCAACAAAACCTCACAATTTATTAAATATGAAACAGTTTTCAATAATTATCGCATTTCTGTTCGTTGTTTCGGGCTTGCTGGCCCAAACCAAAACCGCAACCTTTAAAGTATGGGGGAACTGCGGCATGTGTAAAACCACCATCGAAGGCGCTGCCAAAAACAGCGGGGCCACTACGGCCAACTGGGATGTTCAATCCAAAATTTTGACGGTAAGTTATAAGCCCAACAAAACCTCAACCGATAAAATTTTGAAGGGCATTGCCGATGCCGGTTACGATAATGAAGTGTACACCGCCCCTGATGCTGTGTACAA
The DNA here is from genome assembly GCA_046297415.1 of Lacibacter sp. Classification (GTDB taxonomy): domain Bacteria; phylum Bacteroidota; class Bacteroidia; order Chitinophagales; family Chitinophagaceae; genus Lacibacter. Next base: position 480,853 of record JBKBIL010000001.1, on the reverse strand, counting down.
TAATTTGCATTCTTGCTGCAAATATGAGCGGAAAGCTGCCCCCACTACCGCTGCTGCCGGCCAAGAGGCCTGCTGCATGAAAGACGGGAAATGCGAAGGCGGTAAAGCGTGTTGCAAAGCGGTAGCCGGAAAAAGCGACTGTTGTGCTAAAGGCACTTGCGCAAAAGAGGGCGGCTGCTGTGCCAACTGCAACATGAAAGAAGGCGGCAAATGCTGCAGCAAAGAGGGTATGACCGCTTGCAGCCACGATGGCAAAGAAGCCGATTGTTGTAAAAAAGAAGGTAAAGCTGCTGCATGTGATATGAAGTGCGAAGGTTGTAAAGCGGGTAACGGTAAACATGCTACCGCAGGCGGCACTGCCAATTGTAAAGAAAAAGGGTGCTGCAAATCCTGAATAAAATGAGTGTTCGACAGGGAGCCTGAACACATACCCTAATTACAGAATAATTATTCCCCATAATTATTACGGCCCAATTGGTGCATGCCGTGGGCAATAGTTTTGCCCGTACAGGCTCCCTGTATTTTTAAATTTTCAAAAAATAAAAAATTTATGAAGTACCTCATGCTTTGTTTGCTGTTGCAAACAGGCATGCTGGCATCGGCGCAGATTCAGGGAGCAACCCTGCAGGCCAGCGGCCTTACCTGTGCCATGTGCAGTAATGCCATACACAAATCTTTATCACAACTTCCTTTTATTGAGTCTATAGAACCCGATCTGGAAAAATCGGCCTTTATTGTTCAGTTCAAGCCGGGCGCTGTAGTAGATTTTGATGCCATGCGTAAGAAAGTGGAAGATGCCGGATTTTTTGTTGCCCGTCTGGAAGTGAGCGCCCGCTTTAATGGCGAAAAGGTACAGAAGGGGCAGGTTATGCGCTTTCAGAATATGCAATTCTGGATTGCCGAAACATCGGCAACGGTATTGCAGGGCGAGCATCATTTTACCATACTCGACAAGAGTTTTGTGCCTGCCAAAGAGCTGAAAAAGTACCAGTCTTCTATACGAACCGACAGCTATAAAACCGGCTTGCTGGGTGGCAGCCGCATCTATCACATCTCAATCTGATACAGCGCATGAAACAGCTTTTTTTGTTATTTCTGTTGGTTGCTGTGGGGGCTGTAGCGCATGCGCAGGAGTTGTACGTGTTTACCAACCCGGCTTCCAACATACCGGCTCGATCGCTGGTGTTGAAAACCGGTTCCAAAACCATGCGCAGTTACCACAACAACAATCGCGAATTTAGAGTAATGCCCGAGTTGCAGGCCGGCCTAACCCGCAACCTGATGCTCAGCGGCAGCATCAGTTTTTCCGACATGTTTTTCGAGCGGAATTTCCGTTACGAAAGTGCCCGGCTTTATGCCAAGTATCGCTTTTACAGTGCCGATGATGTACACCGTCATTTTCGTATGGCGGCTTTTGCTACCGGATCGTGGAGCCGTAATCCGCTGGTGTATCAGGAGTTTAACCTGGAAGGCGATAACAGCGGCATACAGGCCGGAATTGTGGCTACACAACTGGTACAAAAATTTGCGGCTAGCGGGGGCATTTCATTCGTGCGGCAGCTGGAGCAACGTGATAAAATTGTTTTTGGCCGGCCTTTTTCCAACGAAGCCATCCAATACAATTTGTCGATGGGGTATCTGCTGTTTCCCCGCAAATACAACAGCTACAAGCAAACCAATTTCAACATTTATTGCGAAGTGCTGGGGCAACAAAATACCGATTTGAAGGCGGGTTTTACCGACATAGCCCCGGCTTTGCAACTGATATTCAACAGCAGCACCCGGCTGAATGCGGGAGCCCGCTTTCAGGTGTTGGGTACGGCACACCGCATGGCCCGTGAATCGCTCTTCTTCAGCATTGAACATTATTTTTTGAATGCGTTAAAATGAAGTGGATGCGTACCATTTGGCAGTGGCTCGTCCTTTTGTTGCCACGTAAGCGGTGTTGCAAGTAACGGTTGCCCGGTGGCAACCGTTATTTTTTGGGTGCCGTTATTTTTTAATTTTGTTTAGTCGAAAATAAAATTTAGGTTTGCCAAAAAAATTTTTTTGGCAATGCGTATTATAGCAATGGTTGTGGTTGCCTGTTGCCTGCAGCTGCAGTTGGCTGCGCAGCAGTTGGCCTTTCACCTGCGTATTGTGAAAGGCGAGAACAAAGAGCCGGTACCGGGAGCAACATTGCTGTTGCCCGATGGCAGACAAGTGATTGCCGGAGCCCGCGGATGGGCCTTGTTGCCGGCAGTTGATAGTAGCATTTTCATTCAAATAACGGCCGTTGGGTGCAAACCGCTTGCACTGCAGTTGCAAGCCGCAGACAATAACAAAGAAGTTGTGCTGCAGCCGGTTGAAACGCAGCTTAGCGAAATTGTGGTGAGTGGCGGCATGCGTGCCAGTAACGCGTTGAAAAGTACAATACCGGTTGAGCAGTACGGAACCGCATTTTTTAAGAGCAACCCCGCCGGTAACTTGTTCGATGCATTGGCTCAGGTAAACGGGGTGCAGGCGCAATTAACCTGTAACGTATGTAACACGGGCGAGTTACGCATTAACGGGCTGGATGGGCCTTATACGCTGGTGCTGATTGACGGCATGCCAATTGTGAGTGCGCTTTCATCGGTGTATGGTCTCATGGGCATACCCGCCGGTATCATTAAGCGTGTGGAAGTGATAAAGGGACCGGCATCTACTCTGTATGGTAGTTCGGCGGTAGCCGGCATTGTAAATATCATAACCAAAGAACCTACCGGACGTAACCGTTTTTCCGTAGATCATTTCAGCAACACTTATGGCGAACACACTACCGACCTCGGCGCCAATTTTACCGCCGGCCGCTCTGCCACACTGTTGGGGGTACACCATTACCGCTTTAACCAACGATGGGATACCAACAACGATAACTTTACCGATGTATCGCCGGCTCACCGTTTTTCATTGTTCAATAAATGGAGCATATTTCGTAAAAGCGGCCAGCCTTTTTCGGTAGCCTGGCGCTATTTTACCGAAGACCGATGGGGTGGCGAACTGCAGTGGAATAAGTTGCACAGAGGAGGCGATAGCATATACGGGGAAAGTATTTATACCAACCGCCTCGAAGTAATGGGCCAGTATGGATTTACCCTTGCCGGTGAATCGTTATTGGCCGAATTTTCCTATAATATGCACTTGCAAGACGCGGCCTATGGCAATATGCCTTATATCGGCAGGCAATCCACCGCCTTTGCTCAGGTGCGCTGGAACCGGCAGTGGGGGCGGCACCACTTCCTGGCCGGAATTCCGATGAGTCGTATCGGTTACGACGATAATACCCCTGCAACGCAAACCCCACAGGGTTATAATAACCCGGCAATTACCACCATGGCCGGTACATTTGTACAGCACGAGTTTACGGCCGGCTCCTTTACGCTACAAACTGGTATGCGCCTTGAAGTTACCAATGTGCAGCGGCCCGTACTGGCACCACGGCTGGGTGTGCGTTTTGAAGCGGCCGAAAATCAGGTGCTGCGGCTAAGTGCAGGCAATGGCTTTCGAATTGTAAACCTGTTCACTGAAGATCATGCAGCACTTACCGGTGCCCGCACCGTTGTAATTCGCAACACCCTGCGGCCCGAACGCAGCTGGAATGCCAATCTGAACTACAGTGCGCATTACCATGTAGGCGGCGGATTGCTATCGGTTGATGCCAACGCCTTTTATACGCGGTTTACCAATCGCATTATTCCGGATTATTTTACGGATCCCAATCTGATTATTTACGATAACCTGGAAGGCTTTGCGATTTCACGGGGAATAGCTGTTGGCCTAAACTGGAACAATAACAAAGGCTTGCAACTGCAGGCCGGCGCCACATGGATGGATGTGTTTGTGCAGGAAGAAAAGCAACGCTTGCCACAACTGTATGCGCCGCGTATCAGCGGCACCTATGCTGCCGGCTATTCCGTAAAGCCGTTGCGCCTGCGGTTTGATTTGACGGGCCGCTTTGTGGGACCCATGTATTTACCCGTATTACCTAACGATTTTCGCCCCGAACGGTCGCCTTTTTATCAATTGCTCAACCTGCAGGCAACCTATAAAATTCGTACGAAAGCGGAAGTATATGCCGCCGTTCAAAATCTATTCAACTTTATGCCAACGGACCCCATCATGCGTCCCTTTGACCCATTCGACCGCATGGTGGACGATCCGGTGCAAAATCCTTTTGGCTACACGTTTGACCCCTCCTACAATTACGCACCCATGATGGGCCGGCGCCTTGTATTGGGAATGCGCCTGAACATGTAACAAAAGGGCACAAACCATCAGGCGCCACGGCAGCAATGTCTGCATACTGATTTGCTTCTGCTTGCCCAACTTCTATTAAAAGCGAAACATGAAGCAGGTAGAAATTAACCAGCTTGCGCTGCGAGTATATTACATCCGTTCCGGTACCCGAATGCCCAGCAACTGCATGCCGCTGGAAATAACATTGGCGGTAAACGAGCAGAGCAACAGGCGCAGTTGTTTTTTCTCTTCGCTTTCGGCCTGCATTACCGAATGTTCGGTATAAAACGAGTTATAGGTTTTGGCCAGCTGATACACGTAATTGGCTACCTGCGAGGGGTCGTGCTGCTCGCCGGCTTCCTGCACAACGCCGGGATATTGTTCCAGTGTAATCAGCAATTCTTTTTCCAGCGGCAGCAAGGTTGTAAAATTGGTAGGCTCGCTGGCCGGTTGCTCTTTGCGAAGTATGGAGCGTATGCGTGCGTGGGTGTACTGAATAAAGGGGCCGGTATGTCCGTGAAAGTCGATGGATTCCTGCGGATTGAAGATCATTTTCTTTTTCGGATCTACCCGCAGCAAAAAGTATTTCAGGGCCCCCAGTGCAAGGGATTGGTACAACTGCTGCCGCTCGGCATCGGTAAAATCATCCACTTTACCCAACTCTTCAGTCTTTTGCCGTGCCACGGCTTCCATTTCGTCCAGCAGGTCATCGGCATCTACCACCGTACCTTCCCGGCTTTTCATTTTACCGGTGGGCAGTTCCACCATGCCGTAGCTGAGGTGGTATATGCCATCGGCATAGGGGAGGCCCAGTTTTTTACAAATCAGTTGCAGCACCTTCATGTGATAATTTTGTTCATCGCCTATCACATAGATGCTCTGGTCCATCTTGTACTCTTCATACTTCTTTTGTGCCAGCCCGATGTCCTGCGTAATGTACACCGATGTGCCGTCTTTACGCTGTACAATTTTTTCATCCAGACCCTCGGCGGTAAGGTCAATCCATACGCTGCCATCTTCTTTTTGCGTAAATACCCCCTGTTGCAGTCCCTGTTGCACGGTTTGTTTTCCTAGCAGGTAGGTGTCGCTTTCATAATAAATTTTATCAAAATCGCTGCCAATGCGCTTGTAGGTGGCATCAAAACCCTTGTACACCCAGCTGTTCATCTCTTTCCACAGGGCAATTACCTCGGGTTTACCGGCTTCCCAGTCGAGCAGCATTTGCTGCGCCGCTTTCATGATGGGCGCCTCTTTTTCGGCTTCTTCGCGGGACATGCCGTTTTGTACCAGCGCTTCCACCTCCTGTTTGTAGGCATCGTTAAACAGCACATAATAGTGGCCTACAAAATGGTCGCCTTTCATGCCGGTACTTTGGGGGGTAGCGCCGTTTGCAAAACGCTGCCAGGCAATCATGCTTTTGCAGATATGTATGCCCCGGTCGTTTACGATACAGGTTTTTACCACATCGTAGCCGTTGGCCTTAAAAATTTCGGCAATGCTCCAACCCAAAAAGTTATTGCGCAGGTGGCCCAAATGCAAGGGCTTGTTCGTATTGGGCGAGGAGTATTCTACCATTACCTTTTTATGTTGGGCGGGGCCCTTACCATAACCGGCATTGTTGTGGTGTTGCAGCAACAGGTCGGTCCAGTAGCTGTCGGCAATCGTAAGGTTCAAAAAGCCTTTGATGATATTGTAGGCAGTAAATAATTGGGGATGGTTTTGCGTGAGGTAGCCGCCCAAATCGTTGCCCAGCGCATCGGGGGCTTTACCCAGGCGTTTCAATAATGAAAACAGAACGATGGTGTAATCGCCCTCAAACTCGGGTTTGGTGCGGTTGATTTGAAAGTCGTGCTCCTGAATCGTAATACCGTACAATGCTTCAATGGCCGCCTTGGTTGCCTGCCTTATTTGTTGCTGTATGCCCATGCGATTGCAATTAGGCGGCAAAAATACGTTTTCATTCAGGAATCGGAGGTTCGCATGAATGGCAAAAAAGCCCCACCGCAGGGTGGGGCAACGGCCGTATTTTATTTTTTACCTGCCTCGCCGGTAGCCGGATCAATGAGCAGGGGTGTTTTGCCATCGGTAAGGATGATTTTGGTGTTGGGCGATTTGGACAGCTCTTTGAAAACCTCCAGGCTCTTCCATTTGATGAAAAACTCATTCAGCCCTTCCGAAATTATTTTCTGCGCATCCCGTAGGCCCTGCGCTTCGATAATCTTGCGCTCGGCTTCCTGCCGCTCCCGTTGCAATATAAATTCCATTTGCTGGGCTTGCTGTTCAGCTTCCAGGCGTTGTTGTATGGCTGTGGAAAGGCCGGCCGGCAAAACGATGCTTTTCAGCAAAACCGCTTCCACTTCAAAACCGCGTGGGGCCAGTTGTTTTTGCATCACGTCTTTAATTTCGGCTTCAATAACGGCACGCTGACTGGTGTGCATTTCTTTGGCCATAAAGCGTGCGGTAACATCGGATGCGGCCGATCGGAAAACCGGCAGTATAACGGTTTGTTTATAGTCGGTGCCAATATTCTCCAATATGTTGCGTACGGCGTTGGGTTTTACGTGGTATAAAATCGAAATCTGGCTGCGTATGGTAAGGCCTTCCTTTGAGGGAAGGTCGAGGTTGACTTCCAGATTATCGGTTTGGGTAGAAACTTTGATTACCGTGGTGGTAAGCGGATTAAAGCCAACCGCTCCGGCCTGGTAAATGGTGGGTTGCAGTTTGCCTATTTTGCGTTTTACGCCCACTTCGCCCTGGCGTATTACCGCACACGAAGAAAAGAACGTGGCCAATGCAACCAGCATTACGGGAAGGTGTGTTTTTGTGTTCATGGCAGATGGTTTTATTCTGCAATAACCAATGGCTGTGGCTTGCTGTTGCCGGGCGGTTATGGGTTTAAGTTAGGTTTAACAAATGGTTTTTGGTAAGGCAGTGCATAAAAAAAGCTCTCGGTAACGAGAGCCTTAAGAAAAGGTAATTCGGGCTCAATTAATTCGGCTGGCCCATGCGAAACATGAAGTTGCCACGGCCGCCCCCCATCTGCCTCATTTCGCTCATGGGTTTTACATCGTATCCTTTGGGAATTGCAAATACTTTGTCATCAACCTTTGCTTTCAAATCTACTTTCGTTACCATGTAATGGCTGGTGCTTCCGTTGGGGCGTTTCATCAAAAACTCCATCGGGAATCCTTTTAACTTCTGCAAGCCGGGTACGTTAGCCATGCGCAGTACCTCACCCATTTGAATATTTTCGTCCATTTTAAAATCGGGGCTGTACCATACTTCCTGCGCCATGTCTTCGCCCCGCCGGGTGGTGTAACGGATGATTGCTTTTTTGCAGTCGAGACCGGCAATTTTTTTGGTATCGTTCAGGTATTCAATAAAAACTTCGGGCGTAAAGGGTTGTTGCTGTTGCATGCGCCGTCCGGTATCGGAAGCCATCATTTTTTTAATTTCTTCTTCGTTGGTATAGAATCCCATTTTTTGACCCATCATTTCAAAGAGGGTAGTGGTAGTTTTGGTTTTGCTGTCGTAAATCACCTGGTTGGCGCCAAAACCCATGTCGGTTTCCATTTTGGTCATGCCGTTTTTGAAATAAAGTTTGGCTTTTATTTCGCCATCGCCAAAGCGCATCATGGTAGCGCCTTCGGGCGCTCCGGGAGGCAGGGCTCCGGCATTGTCGCCGGCGGTATTTTCAATTTTTAACTGTATAATCCCTTCCTGCACCACCTCTTGGGCTAAAGCAGATACGGTTACGGCAAGTATGCATAATACAAGAGTGAGGCTTCTGAGTAACATAATGTGTTTCGTTTTTCCAAAATTACAGGCGGCATTATGCCCGTTTGATACCATTGGTGGAATTTGAAAAAGCTTAACAAAAAAAGGACCGGCTTGCACCGGTCCCCAAAACCAACTGTATGTATGAGAAAAAACCTGCTTATTGCTGGTGAATGTGGGCATCCAGCAGCCGGTCGGCTTCAAGGGCCAGCTGTGGCGTTAGTTGTAAAGATTTTTTTACCAGACTGTCCATTTGCCAATCGGCTCCGCGGGCCACTTCGGGACGAATGGGCTGCAGCAAACTTGCACGTACATGCCAGTCGAGCTGGGCATCGGCTGCCGGAGCTATCCTGCGGCCAAAAGCAACTGCCTGCCGCTGCAGCGTTATTTCATCGTTGAAGATGGCATCCAGTTGCATATCGGTTGCCGCAGCTTCGGTACGTAACCGGTTGCTGTAAACCGGTCCGGCCGCAAATGCTTCAAAATGCTTGTTGAGTTCCGCATCGGCCTGCGTTGTTTCGCTCTGCAGCTTACGGGCCAGCAAGGCTGCCTGCCGCAGGTTTTCCCTTTCGGCTGCCGAAAACTGCCTGTCCATGACTGCATCGGCCACAATTACACCGTCACTGCCAATTTTCTTAAACGAATATGCCTTTGCGGTATTAACATAGGTTTGCACATCCATACCATTAATCAGTACCGAGCTGTTCAGTTCCCGAATATTTGCAATAGTAATGCGGTTGGGGCCGTAAGTAAAGGTAACGGTGCAGCAACTGTCGGCCGTGGCGCCGTCAATGTGGCGGCGCGTAGTGTCTTCGGTGGTAAATGCCATAGCGGCGAGCGAAACCAGTAAAAGGGCGGCTGCCGTTAAAAAGCCGCTAAGGTTGCCTCGTGTTTTGGCGTTCGTTTTAAGTGTTCCGTTTCCGGCGGATGACACTGTAATTAAGGTTGTCATGTTACTGGTTTTAGTTGTGGCGAATCTTTTCATAAGCTTCATTTGTAAAACAAAGATACTATCAGCGTATGGTACTTTGCAATACATAATACCTAAATTGGTTTTTTATGCTGATAAACGGCTGAAATTTTGTTTCAGCGGTATTGACAACTTTGTTTTTTAAAATTTGGAGTCAGGTACCGGCCATCGTGCAGTTTATCAGGGAATACCATTCGAAGTAAACTGGCGGTGTTTCGGAAGCTTCCGGATTTTACGTGGGTACCTGCCCGGTTTTGCGCTGCAAAGTTACAACGGCAAGGGTGATGTTCCAACATAATTTTCAAAAAATTTTGAAAATTTAAACATTTCATAAAAGAATCTTATGTTTCGAAACCTGTAACAATAAGACGGAAAAACGGAAAAAATGTTACACTACAGTAACAAAAAACCGGCCCTGTTTTACAGGCGGATTGCGGGCTATATGAGTGGCAGAAAAGAGGCAAAACGCTATCAGGAAGCGTCGGTGGCAGCAGCCGGCAGTTTTTGTACCAGCCAGCTTTGACCAACCGGTATCAGCCAGTTTTGTTCCAGGGCTTCTTTGGTATGTACCAGATTGTTAAAGTAGAGTGTGTTGGCATTAATAAAACCATGCGTCCAGGCATAGGCCAGTTGTTGCAGGGGTAACACTTCTACCTTATCCTTAATGACGAAGGCCAGCAGCTGGCGGTTAAAAAGTTCTACGTTAAAGGTTTCTTCAATCAGCTTAATCATGCGTACGCTGCTGTCGGTGCTGCAACCGCTTACGCCTGTAGACTGTTCATCGGCCATCAAAACAATAAACTGGCCGAAAAAGAGGGTGGCAAAGCCTTTAACGGGAGCGCCGTGGCTTTTCCAGGTGGCTACAAAGTTTTCCAGTATTTCTTCTATTTGCAGTGCTTCGCGAACCGAAAACAGGCGGTTGCTCTGGTAAATCCACACCCGGGAGCCTGGATCAAAATCTGCCGGCAGCAGCTCTTTATACTGTAACTTCATGCTGCAAAGGTAAACAAGTTCGCATGGATCAACGGCACACACATACCGGAACCCTTTTTGTTTCAGTTATGCTGTTGGTGGTGGGTCTCATTTTACTGCCAGTGGTTGTTGGCATGCTGCTTTCGTATCCGTCGCCTGTTTTTTACATCGGACTTCTATTGGCGGCCGGCACCTTTCTTATAGTACGAGGCGGCGTTCAGGGCATTGGTAAAGCCCGCCGTAACAGCAAAACGGCGGCTGCGGTACTTAGCCGGGTGCTGCGGCAAGCAACGCAACAGGCTCTTGGCGGGTCAGGAGTTACCTTCAGCGCTTTCTGATTTTAATGAAACCCAGATTCTTGCCCAATGGCAAATTCCGGCAGACGAATGGGCTGCTTTTTATGCAGGTGAGCGCCGCCGCCGCATGAGTAGTATAAAAGTGGAAAGTGTGCTGATTGTTGTTTTCGGAACCATACTCATCATTTTATACCGTAACGCATCCTGGCAAATGGGTTTGCTGGTGGCATCGGTGCTTGCGGCAGTATGGGCAGGCACAAAATACCTTTTGCATTTACGGCCGTTAAAACTTAAAGATGCTTCGGTGCATCTGCTCATAACTCCTTCCACAGTATATATCAATGGCCAGCCGAATGTTTTCTATGATGATGTGAAGCAGCCGGCAAAATTTCGTTTGCTTGAAGAGCAGCAGCCAGCAGTGCTGGAAATAACCTATATGTGGCCTGTACGGCGGGGCACCACCTTTGAAGAACTGCGGGTACCTGTACCAGCAGGTCGGGAAGAGGAGGCCCGCCGCCTGGTTGCATATTTATCTTCTTTTTTGTAAGCGGCGAAAATTGCGGTAGGCATCAAAAAGGGCAAAACAGGCGCCAATAATGGCTATTACGAGCAGGTAAATCTGCCAGTTGGGAAAAACGGCCGTTTGCGTTTTGCCCGTAGCATAATTAACGGCCCACTGAATCAAAAAGAAAACGAGCAGAATTGTGCCGCAAACCAGTGCAACAATAACAGCAACGCCGCCGTAATGCAAAAAGACTTTGAAAAAACTGTCAAAACGAAGAGGTTCCTGGCTTTCGGAAGATGACTGGGTTTTATTCCAGGTATCACTGTCGAGCAGGCCCAGTATCATGGAAAATAGCAGGTAGCGCACCAGGCTTAAGCGCACTATGCGCAGCAGGCTGGGCTGTGCGTCTTCCACCACATCAACCAGGTACCGGATGATTACAAACAAAAACAGAAACAGCAGGGTGCGCTGCAGAAAGTTTTTCCAGTTAATGGTAGCAGGTGATATTTTCATGAAAAAGGGCTTGAGCGTGCATCAGAGCGAAGCGGCCAACAGTTCTGCTACATCCAGCACGGCCACATTTTCTTCTTTGCCTGCTACTTTAACGCCGTCGGTAAGCATGGTATTGCAAAACGGGCAGGCAGCAGCTATCACCTGGGCTCCTGTTTCAATTGCCTCGTTGGTGCGCTCCCAGTTAACACGGGTGGTTCCTTTTTCTTCTTCTTTAAACATCTGTGCACCGCCGGCCCCGCAGCACAGTCCGTTACTGCGGCAACGTTTCATTTCCACCAACTCGGCATCCAGCGCTTCCAACACCTTTCGGGGTGCCTCATAGATATTGTTGGTGCGGCCTAAATAACAACTGTCGTGGTATGTGATGCGCTTTCCTTTAAAGCTGCCGCGTTCCTTCATTTTTATTCTGCCTTCGTCAATCAGTTGCTGCAGCAGGGTGCTATGATGCATTACTTCGTAAGAGCCGCCCAATGCGGGATATTCGTTTTTGAGCGTGTTGAAGCAGTGCGGACAGGTAGTAACAATTTTTTTGATGCCATAACCATTCAACAGCTGAATGTTGTTGTAGGCCATCATCTGAAACAAAAACTCGTTGCCGGCACGGCGCGCCGGGTCGCCGGTACACATTTCTTCTTTACCCAAAATGGCAAATTTGATTCCGGTATGGTGCAAAATGGTTGCAAAGGCTTTTGTAACCTTTTGTGCCCGTTGGTCGAAACTTCCGGCACAACCCACCCAAAACAATACTTCGGGCTGTTCGCCTGCCGCCGCCAGTTCGGCCATGGTAGGTATATGCATAAGGCTGATGTTTGGTTCAAAACTAACGTAAATGTTGCAAATCGCGTTTGAAAAAGGGCAGTGTTGAGCGGCGCCTTATCTTTGGGCGCATGCTGCAAAAGTTTTTACAACGCCTTACCAACTGGGAACTGTGGCCTTTTAAAGTATTATACTTTCCGCTCACTTTTGTTTGGGTGTATTATATGCTGCGCAGCAGAGCGGTATGGTTTTTTACTCCCTCTAATCCCACCATTGATTTTGGAGGTTTTGAAGGCGAAGGGAAAAAGGAGATTTACGACCAGTTGCCTGCGCATCTGATACCGAAAACGATATACATTCTGCATGATTTGCCGATTGAAACGGTACACCGGCGCATTGCAGAAGCCGGGTTTACGTATCCTTTTGTGGTAAAGCCCGATGTGGGCATGAAAGGGATTTTGTTCCGCAAAATTGAAACGCCGCAGCAACTGGAAAAATATCATGCCCGCATGCCGGTTGAATATATTGTGCAGGAACTGGTTGAATTGCCGGTAGAGGTGAGTGTGTTTTATTACCGGCATCCTGCTGCATCCAGCGGTACCGTTAGCGGCTTTATTCATAAAGAACTGTTGCACGTGGTGGGCGATGGTGTAAGTACGTTGAAAACCTTAATTGAACGGCACCCGCGGGCCCGGCATCGCATGGCCGAAATGCAACACCGCCATGGGCATCGTTTTGATCGTATCATTGAGAAGGATCAAATTTTTTATTTATCGTATGCGGGCAATCATAACCGGGGCGCCCATTTTACCAATCTGCATCACGAAATTGATGCCCAGTTGCTTGCGGTTTTTGACGGCATACACGCACATGCCCGCCATTTTTACTACGGGCGGTACGATATTAAAACAACCAGCATTGAAGATCTGAAAGCCGGCCGCAACTTTGTGATTTTGGAGTACAATGGCAGTGGCGCCGAACCCAATCATATTTACGACTGTAATATGAGCTTATGGCAGGCCTACCGCGAAATTTTAAAACACTGGAAAGCGTTATATGAAATCAGCAGCTACAACAATAAAAACGGATTTCCATACTGGAGTTTTTGGAAAGGATGGCGTTACTTACGGGCATCCAAAGCGCATTTTCGCATGTTGGAGCAATATGATTAATCACCTGAAAATCGTTGCCGCATCAAACTTGCTATGCCCCTGAAACTGAAAATTTTTATGTGGGGCTGTTTCATCAGCTTCGCAGGTACCTTGCCGCTGGGAACGCTTAATGTGGCGGCCATGCAAATCAGTATTACCGATGGGGTTTCGCCCGCCATTTGGTTTGCTTGCGGGGCATTGCTGGCCGAAATTTTATATGTGCGTATTTCGCTGGTGGCTATTGACTGGGTGCGTAGGCAGGAAAAACTCTTGCGTGCTTTGGAGTGGTTTACGGTGGTAATTGTGTTGGCGTTATCGGTATCGAGTTACTGGGCTGCTATTCATCCCGAAGGGGAAAAAAACGTAATTCTCTCCAACACCATGCACCGCGGCCTGCTGGGCTTTAGCATGAGTGCGTTGAACCCGGTACAAATTCCTTTTTGGTTTGGATGGAGTACCGTGCTTTTCAGCAAAAATATACTGCGTCCGGGCTTCTGGAATTACAATGTATATATTGCCGGTATTGGCCTGGGTACTCTTGCCGGAAACAGTGTGTTTATTTTTGGCGGACGCCTGATTGTAGAACGGCTGAATGCCAGCAATACCATTATGAATTACATCATCGGTACCGTTTTTCTTATTACCGCCATCATTCAGTTCATTCGCATCCGAAACAAAAAAGATGCAGTTCACAAACTGGAACATCCCGAAGAAGTTACGGCAGGGCTCGAGGAAAAAATTCAATAGTGTTGTGCGCAGGAATCCTTTCATTTTACAGGGGTACCCGGCTGAATTTTGTGCCGGACTATTGACTGCTTCGGTGCTGTAGCCAACAACAAGAAGTACTATGCCGCAAACGCTTGCAAAAAAGCCTGTAGCAGGCAGGCCAAAAAATACCAACCCGGCATCGGTTGCCTTTTTATGAACTTTGTGTGGCCAGGTCGTGCACCCATTGGTCGCGTTCGTCGGGACTAAATTTCCACGGCGCAAAGTTGTTTTCAATGTTGCTGAACATTGCGTTCCATTCGGCCGGGGCGTTACTGTCTTCCATAATCAGTGAACGGCGTAATTCCAGGATTATGCTGAGCGGATTAATGCTAACGGGGCAGGCTTCCACACATGCATTGCAGGTGGTGCAGGCCCGCAGCTCTTCCACGGTAATATAGTCGTACAGCAGGGTTTTACCGTCGGGTACAAATTTTTTGTTTTTATTGATGTTGCGGCCCACTTCTTCCAGTCGGTCGCGGGTGCTCATCATAATCTTCCGCGGACTCAGCAGTTTACCGGTGCTATTGGCGGGACAGGCTGCGCTGCAGCGGCCGCATTCGGTACAACTGTAGGCATCCAGCAGGCTTTTCCAGCTCAGGTCCATTACGTCTTTAGCGCCAAAGCGTGCGGGCGGCGTGGCTTCGGCAGGAGCAAGCTCGGGCTGCATCATGTATTTAACCTCGTTTTGCACCGCTTCCATGTTGTGCATGGCACCGGTATTGGTAAGGCGGGCATACCACGCATTGGGGAAAGCCAGCAGTATGTGCAGGTGTTTACTCCAGGGCAGATAATTGAGGAAGGCCAGTATGCCTACAATGTGCAGCCACCAGGCTGTACGTTCCAAAGCGATGAGGGCGGGGGTGGAAAAACCATCCAGGTACGGAACCAGCAGGCCTGAAATAAGGAAGTTTCCGGTTTCGTTGTAATGCGGTGTTCCACGCAACTGCAGGGCACGGTCGGTGGCGTTCATGAGCAGAAAAAGACTCATCAATACAATCTCGGTAATCAAAATATAGTTGGCATCATTGCGGGGCCAGCCGTTGAGGTCGCTGCTCGTAAAGCGTCGGATTTTTAAAAAATTACGGCGCGATAGAAAGATGACGCAGGCCACTACCACCAGCAGGGCCAAGATTTCGAAACTGTTGATCAGAAAACTGTAGAAGCTGCCAAGGTAGGGCAGGAAAAGGCGATGGGTGCCCCAAACACCATCCAGCACAATTTCCAGCACTTCAATATTAATGATGATGAAGCCGGCATAAATAACAAAGTGCATTACTGCCACCAGCGGGTTGGTGAACATCTTTTTTTGACCGAAGGCGAGCAGCAGCATGTTTTTCCAGCGCCGGGCCGGCTGGTCGGTTAAATCTTCCCGGGTGCCCAGCAGGATGTTGCGACGAATTTCCCGCACTTTGCGGCTGAAAAGCCATACTGCGGTTGCAAAAACGAAAACAAAGACAATTTGAGGAAGCAGTTGCATGATGCAGCTTTTGCGCTAAGATAGCGGTTTGAAGCAAAGTTGTCTTTGTTGTGGAAGGTATATTTTCGCATCTTTGAAAACACTTTTACATGGAACGCAAATACATCCTCACCCCCGAAGTGGCTGCCCGTAAAATACGGCGCCTGGCTTATGAAATTGCCGAACGTAATGCCGGCACCGATCAGTTGCTCCTGGCGGGCATTCACGACAACGGCTATATGCTGGCGCAATTGCTGGCGGAGGAAGTGCGGCTGGTATCGGGTATGGAGGTGGAGTTGGTAGGCATCCGCCTTGATAAGCGGCAGCCGGGTGCGGTTACCCTTGACCGGGAGGTGGTTGTGGATAACCGTATTGTAATTGTGGTGGATGATGTGGCCAGCAGCGGTAAAACCATGTTATATGCATTAAAGCCTTTTCTGGAAGCGCATCCCTGCGGCATACAAACCCTTGCCCTGGTGGAACGTACACACAAAATGTATCCGGTGCAGCCCGATTATGTGGGCCTTTCGGTGGCTACCACCATTGAAGAACATATACTGGTGCATATGGAGGCGGGCCGGGTAGCAGGGGCCTGGCTGGAGTAAGTGCCTCGTCTTTTATAAAGGCAGGTTTCCTTCGCTGCTGTGTGAATTTCTAAAAAAATCAAAAAAAAGTTTGGAGTTATCACTTTTGGTTTTGTATATTCGTTTCCAGCAAACCAAGATACGCCTACGCTTTTAACCTGTACACCTCGAAAATTTTGTCCTGCTCCCTTTGATGCGAACCTTTAGAACCCAATCCATCCTTCTGTAAGTGTCTAACGTTGCATCTTAAATCCATTGTTTCCAGATGTAAAACTGGTTGTGGGTACATATGCCTGCCGTTGCGGCTTGTCCTGAGCCTGAAGCAACCGTGGCCGGTCGTCAAGACTTCAGCCAGCGCGCCGAAGTAACCCAGATTACCGTGAACGCATTCCCGAATCCGTTCCGTGATCAGCTGAACTTCCGTTTCGTATCGCCGGTAAGTGGCCGCGCCACCCTGGAGGTATTTAACATGCATGGTCAGCGCCTGGGTGTGCTGTTCGATGGCAATATCAGCGCCGGTGTGGCCAACTTCGTTCGCTACAATAGTGCCAATGTGAGCGGTATGCTCATCTACAAACTTACCGTAGGTGGCAAAGTGCTTACAGGAAAGGTACAGTCGGTGAAATAAAGGTTGGTAAACCTGAGATTCAAGAAGGGAGCGAAAGCTCCCTTCTTTTTTTTATGTACAAGTGATGAGTAAATCTAGTAACTGCAAAAAATCAGACCACGCAGTGTCACCTCTGCGCAAACCTCTTTTTCCTCTGTGGTTAAAATTACAGCGTCTAGGGGTGTTGCATAACTTTTTCATCCTTATGCAAGTGAAAGGCAACCGTGTTTGTAAGCAGATCATTTTAGGCAAAAAGATCCATTCCAAAGCCGTTCACTTTGCAGTTGGACAGCTTTTAATGCAATCAGTACCCCATGAGAAAGGGAGATTTTTTCTTACCGCAGCTCAATTTCAAACATCCGGGGCCATTTTTTGCCCGTTATCAATAGGCGGTTGGTGCTGCTGTCCCAGGCAATACCGTTCAGCACATCGGCCGGGGGCTGTGCCAGTTCGGGATAGTTGCGCAGCAGGTCGGTCAGGTCCAGTACGCCGGTAATATTGCCCGTGGCGGTATCAATACGCACGATCTGGTTCGATTGCCAGATGTTCGCAAAAAGGTGCCCGTTAATAAATTCCAGCTCGTTGATGTTGTTACGCAGGCCGCGGTGGTCTTGCACGGTAAGCCGCTTTACCTCCTTAAACGTTTCCGGATCCCAATAATAAATATTGCTGCTACCATCGCTTACGATCAGGTACGTACCATCGTTGGTAATGCCCCAGCCCTGGTGGTTGTAGGTAAATTCCCGCAGTTTTTTAAAGGTGCGGGCATCATATACATAGCCTTTGCGGTTTTCCCAGGTAAGCTGGTACACTTTATCGTTCAGCAGGGTTATGCCTTCGCCAAACTCATCGGCAGGCAACACCGCTTTTACCTGTGTGGCTCCGGTTGCCGGGTTTACCACCTGTATGCGAGAGCCGTTGGGCTGCCGCTCGGGGTTGCCGGTGCTTTCATACAACACACCTTTATAATATTGTAACCCCTGCGTAAACGATGCCGTGTCGTGCGGCAAAGCTTGTACCAGCGTGTAGGCAAGGGGGGGAGGAGGCGGAATGGAAGGCCCGGTGTTATTTTGCGGAACATCATCGTTATTGCAGCCCCAGAGTATCATGCCAAAGGCAGCAAGCAACAAAGGTTTATGGTAATTAACGGATCGAGTCATGGGCCAAAACTATGCAATTTTGCCGCCGAACGGGGTAAGGTTTTGCCAAAATTAACGGTAGTAAAGGGGTAGCCTTCCCGCCTGCAGTTTTGGAAATCTAAACGGTGGTGAAGCGCCTGTTTGGGACCCGATTTTTTGAAAACGAATGGGTTAGCTGCGAAAAAATGACAGTTTTTTTTGAAAAAACTGCTAAATATTTTTGACAGAAAACGAACAACTATTACCTTTGCGCTCCCAAATCAAACGTGGGATAGTTCATATGGCGCAACGAATTCGCATCAAATTACAGTCGTACGACCACAATCTGGTAGATAAATCTGCGGAGAAAATTGTGAAAACAGTTCGCTCTACAGGCGCAGTTGTAACCGGTCCTATTCCCTTACCCACCCGCAAGCGGATTTTTACTGTATTGCGTTCGCCCCACGTGAACAAGAAGAGCCGTGAGCAGTTTCAGCTGAGCACCCACAAGCGCCTGCTGGATATTTATACCAGCACCAGCCGCACGGTTGATGCCCTCAGCAAACTGGATTTGCCCAGTGGTGTGGATGTGGAAATTAAAGCCTGATGGTACCGCTGCCCGGCAGCCGGCCGCCAATAAGTTCTTCAAATAGCGTCATCTCTCAATTCGCCCTCAGGGGCGGAAAAAAGAGCTCTGATAAGTAAGTAAAATCTTCCCGGAACATTCCGGGGCAACATATAAACTAGCCCTTCGCGGTTAGTTTACCGGTGGTACTTCCGAAGCCCAAGCGAGGCCCGCAACGACGGATAAAGGAAAAGGTCACCGGTAAACGGGGATTGAAGAATCCGATTTCTTTCATCGATTCTGTCTCAACAACCTTGCAGGGCATAAACTGTAAACAAATGAAAGGTATTATCGGTAAAAAAATCGGTATGACCAGCATCTTCACCCCCGATGGTAAGCAGCAGAGCTGTACTATTATTGAAGCTGGTCCCTGCGTGGTTACGCAGGTAAAAACTCCTGAAACAGACGGCTACAGCGCATTGCAACTCGCTTACGGCGAACGAAAAGAAAAAAACACTCCCGCCGCGCTGAAAAATCACTTCGCAAAAGCCAACACCACTCCCAAGCGGGTAGTTAAAGAATTCCGCAATTATTCTCTCGAAAAAAATATCGGCGAAACCATTACCGCTGAAATTTTTACCGAAGGCGAAAAAGTTGATGTGGTAGGTACCACAAAAGGTAAAGGTTTCCAGGGCGTTGTAAAGCGCCATGGTTTTAGCGGTGTGGGCGATGCTACACACGGCCAGCACGACCGCCAGCGTGCACCCGGTTCGTTGGGTAACTCTTCCGATGCCAGCCGTGTTATGAAGGGTATGCGTATGGCCGGCCGCATGGGTGGCGAACGCGTAAAGGTGAAAGGGCTGAAAGTGCTCAAAGTGTTCCCCGAAAAAAATTACATCCTGGTGAGCGGTTCCGTTCCCGGTTATAACGGTTCCATCGTATTCATTCAGAAGTAAATCAACTAATTCCAGCAATCATGCAAGTAGAAGTTTTGAATAAAGCAGGACAGGCAACCGGTCGCAAGGTGGAATTACCGGACGAAATCTTCGGTATCGAGCCCAACGACCACGTTATTTACCTTGCCGTAAAGCAATATTTAGCCGCTCAGCGCCAGGGTACCCATAAAGTAAAAAACCGCGCCGAAGTAAAAGGTTCCAGTCGCAAACTGCACCGTCAAAAAGGCACCGGTGGTTCGCGTAAGGGTAACATTCGTAACCCCTTGTACAAAGGCGGTGGTACCATTTTTGGCCCGCAGCCCCGTAATTACGACTTTAAGCTGAACCGGAAGGTAAAAGACCTCGCCAAAATGAGCGCCCTTTCGTACAAGGCGAAAGAAAATGCCATTATTGTAGTGGAGGATATTGAAATGGAGGCTCCCAAAACCAAGGAAATGGTTGCGCTGCTCAACAACCTGAATGTGGGCGGCAAAAAAGCCCTGTTGGTACTGCCCGAATACAACGACAACCTGTACCTCAGCTTCCGCAACCTGCCCAAAGTTACCGGCACCCTGCTGGCCGACATCAATACCTACGATGTACTGAACAGCGATGTGTTGGTTCTTACCGAAAGTGCAGCCAAAATCTTCACCGAAGAAGAAGCGGCCGCCTGATTACATAAACGAACAGACAAAACAACGTCCAGATGAGACAGAGTGAAATTTTGATCAAGCCGATTGTTTCTGAAAAGAGCAACCGCCTTTCTGAAGAAAGAAACACATATGCGTTCCGGGTGAGCCGCAAAGCCAACAAACTGGAAATCAAGCAGGCTGTGGAAGCGTTCTATAACGTAAAAGTAGAAGACGTACACACCATGGTGGTACCCCGTAAGGCAAAAAACCGTATGACCAAAGCGGGCTACATCCAGGGCAGCAAACCTGCTTACAAAAAAGCGTATGTAACCGTTGCCGAAGGCGAAACAATCGACTTCTACGGCGCTGTATAAGCACAAGCACGAATGGCGGGTCAAACGCCGCAAAGTATTGACATTAACACGTAAAGAAACCGAACATGGCACTTAAAAAATACAAACCGGTAACAGCAGGCACCCGTTGGAGAATTGGTAATGCCTATGCTGAAATTACCACCAACGAACCCGAAAAATCGCTGCTGGAACCCAAAAAATCAACCGGTGGCCGTAACGCTCAGGGCCGTCGCTCCATGCGTTACATCGGTGGCGGTAACAAAAACAAATACCGTATCATAGATTTCAAGCGCAACAAAAAGAATATTCCCGCAACGGTTGCATCCATTGAATACGATCCCAACCGTACCGCGTTTATTGCTCTGTTGCATTATGCCGATGGCGAAAAGCGTTACATACTGGCCCCCCAGGGTTTGCAGGTAGGCGCCACCGTTATATCGGGCGATGATGTGGCTCCCGATTTGGGCAACGCGCTGCAAATGAAAAACATGCCTCTGGGTACCATGGTACACAATATTGAAATGCAGCCCGGCCAAGGTGGCAAACTGGTTCGCAGTGCCGGTACCAGCGCACAGCTTACCAACAAAGAAGATAAGTATGCGGTGTTGAAAATGCCCAGCGGCGAATTGCGTAAGATTTTGATTAACTGCTATGCCACTGTTGGTGTGGTGAGCAACAGCGACCATAACCTGGAGCAGGCAGGTAAGGCCGGCGTAAACCGCTGGAAGGGTATCCGCCCCCGCAACCGTGGCGTGGCTATGAACCCCGTAGATCACCCGATGGGTGGTGGTGAAGGACGTGCCAGTGGTGGGCATCCCCGCAGCCGCACCGGCAAGTATGCGAAAGGTGAAAAGACCCGCAGTAAACATAAGGCTTCAAACAAGCTTATCATTCAACGCCGCGACGGCAGCAAGCTGGCAAAGTAAACGTACTTTAACACAAACCGAATCAAATAAGATATGGCTCGTTCAATTAAAAAAGGTCCTTATGTAGCAACCCACCTCGAAAAGAAGGTGCTGGCTATGAACGAAGGGAAGGCCAAAAAAGGCGTAATTAAAACCTGGAGCCGCCGCTCTACCATTACGCCCGACTTTGTGGGACACACATTTGCCGTGCATAACGGTAACAAGTTTATACCCGTTTATGTAACCGAGTTTATGGTTGGCCACAAACTGGGTGAATTTGCGCCCACCCGCAACTTCAAAGGACATTCGAACAAAAAAGCTTAATACGTAACGGCAGCGATTGAAGATACTATTTTCAACCGCCCACGAAAAACAAAACAATGGAAGCAGTAGCGAAACTCAGAAATTATCCCACCTCGCCCCGGCGGATGCGCCTGTTGGCCGATGTGATCCGTGGCATGGAAGTTGAGAAAGCCCTTTCTCTGCTGGAGTTTCATCCGCAGAATGCCGCCGTGCCGCTCAGCAAACTGCTGAAGAGTGCAGTAAACAACTGGGAGCAGAAAAATAATGGTCAGAGCGCTGCCGATGCAGGCCTGATTGTGAAAACGATTTATGTGGATGGAGCCCGTACCATTAAGCGGTTGCGCCCGGCACCACAGGGCCGTGCCTACCGTGTGCGCAAGCGCAGCAACCACGTAACCATTATTGTAGATACAAAAAACAATTGATCAAATAATTCAACCTTTTATGGGTCAAAAAGCAAATCCAATCGGTAACAGGTTAGGCATCATCCGTGGCTGGGAGAGCAACTGGTACGGTAGCAAGAAAGATTTTGCCAAAAAGCTGATTGAAGACAACAAAATCAGAACCTACCTGAATGCCCGCATCAACAAAGGAGGTATTTCCAAAATTGTTATTGAGCGTACGCTGAACAAACTGATTGTAACCATTCATACCTCCAAACCCGGCATCATCATCGGTAAAGGTGGCGGCGAAGTAGATCGCATTAAGGAAGAGCTGAAGAAGCTGACCAATAACGAGGACGTACAAATCAACATTCTTGAAATCCGTCGTCCGGAAATTGATGCCAACATCGTGGCAGATACTATTGCCCGCCAAATTGAAAACCGTATCAATTACAAGCGTGCCATTAAAATGGCCATCGCTTCGGCACTGCGGATGGGCGCTGAGGGTATTAAGGTAAAGGTAAGCGGCCGCCTGGGTGGTGCTGAAATTGCCCGTAGCGAAGAAATTAAGCAAGGCCGCACACCGCTGCACACCTTCCGCATGGATATTGACTACGCCAGCGTATATGCGCTTACCGTATATGGTAAAATCGGCGTGAAGGTATGGATTTGTAAGGGTGAGGTGCTAAGCAAGCGTGATTTGAACCCGAACTTTATCGGAGGTAAGAGCGACCTGAGCGACCGCAAAGACCGCCGTGAAGAACGCGGTGGCGAACGCCGTGGCGGAGGTGCACGCCGTGAACGCAAGGCATAAGGCCTGTGCTACTCAGTAACTCAATACAGTAACTCGAAATAACGAATACAATGTTACAGCCAAAAAGAACAAAACATAGAAAAGTGCAGAAAGGCCGCATTCGTGCCGTTGCCAAGCGTGGAACCAGCATCGCTTTCGGTTCGTATGCCCTGAAAGCGCTTGAGCCCGTATGGCTTACCAACCGGCAAATCGAAAGTGCCCGCCAGGCGATGACGCGTGCCATGAAGCGTGAAGGTAATGTGTGGATCCGTGTGTTTCCCGATAAAGTAATTACCCGCAAGCCTGCCGAAGTGCGGATGGGTAAAGGTAAAGGTAACCCGGAAGGCTGGGCTGCCATTGTTGAACCCGGACGTATTTTGTTTGAAACCGATGGCGTATCGCTGGAAACCGCACGTGCCGCCATGGAACTGGCAGCGCAAAAACTGCCCATTAAAACAAAGTTCATCGTGCGCCGCGACCTGGTGTCCTGATATCCCTTCACCGTTACAACTGAAAGAAGATGGCAACAAAAATTGATTTTTTGAAAAGTATAAAAGAACTCAGCGAAAACGAGCTGGCCGCCCGTATCAAGGAAGATGAACTGCGGTTAAAGAAGCTGGAGTTTGCCCACGCAATTTCTCCGCTCGAAAACCCCATGAGCATCCGCAACCTGCGCCGCGATATTGCCCGGCTGAAAACTGAGTTACGTAAAAAACAACTGGGTATCTGATACCCGCTTTCCTGAACCAGGAATACAACACGAAAAATTGCAAACAATGTCAGAAAGAAATTTGCGTAAAACGAAAACCGGTGTGGTAACCAGCAACAAAATGAATAAAACCATTACTGTGGCTGTTGAGCGTAAAGTGAAGCACCCCATTTACGGTAAGTTCGTAAAGAAAACGACGAAATTCCATGCGCACGACGAAAAGAATGAGTGTGGCGTGGGCGATACCGTAAAAATTATGGAAAGCCGACCCCTCAGCAAAACCAAGCGCTGGCGCCTGGTTGAAATTGTGGAAAAAGCAAAATAATGACAACCGGTGCCGTGGTGCAATACATATTTATCCATTGCATCCGGCAAACCAACAAACATATTCCTGCATATGTGCAGGTCTGAAATCTAAAATCGTTCAAGATGATTCAGCAAGAAAGCAGGTTAAACGTAGCCGATAACAGTGGCGCCAAAGAGGTGCTTTGCATTAAAGTGCTGGGTAACAGCGGCCAGGATTACGCAAAAATTGGCGACAAAATTGTTGTTACGGTTAAGGATGCCCTTCCCGGAGGCGCCGTTAAAAAAGGTGCGGTTGTTAAAGCCGTTATCGTTCGCACCAAAAACAAGTTGCGCCGCAAAGACGGATCGTACATCCGCTTTGATGACAACGCGGTGGTAATCCTCAACGCAGCCGACGAGCCTCGTGGTACCCGTATTTTCGGCCCTGTAGCCCGTGAACTGCGTGATAAGGGATACATGAAAATCATTTCACTGGCACCCGAGGTACTGTAATCCGGCGCCATAACCATTAATCAGCTCACCGAGCGAGATAAAGTACACGAATATGAGTAACAGATTCAAACCCAAGTTCAACATCAAAAAAGGCGATACCGTTGTGGTAATTGCCGGCGATGATAAAGATGTGAAGAAACCCCGCACTGTGCTGGAAGTATATCCCGATGAAGCCCGTGTGCTGGTGGAAGGTGTGAACATCGTAACCCGCCATACCAAGCCTTCGGCCCAAAATACCAAAGGCGGTATTGTGAAGAAAGAAGCCCCCATCCACATCTCGAACGTGATGCTGTGGGACGGAAAGCAGGCCACAAAAGTGAAGCGCACCCGCGAAAATGGTAAACTGGTTCGCATTTCCAAAAAATCGGGTCAACCCATTAAATAATTCGATCGAAGGAAAAACTACATACAATGAGTACTGAAAAATATATACCCCGTTTGGCAGCCAAGTATCAGAAAGAAGTGGTGCCTGCCCTAATGAAGCGCTTTGGCTACAAAAGCGTAATGCAGGTTCCGCGTCTGGAAAAAATTTGCCTCAACCGCGGCGTAAACGGAGCTGTAAACGATAAGAAGCTGGTGGATGTTGCCGTTGAAGAACTGACCCTTATTACCGGTCAGCGTGCGGTACCCACGCTTTCCAAAAAAGATATTTCCAACTTTAAGTTGCGTAAAGGCATGCCCATTGGCGCCCGTGTAACGCTGCGGGGTGCTCGTATGTATGAGTTCCTCGATCGCCTCATTTCGGCCGCCCTGCCCCGTGTACGCGACTTCAAAGGCGTGAACGACAAATCGTTCGACGGCCGTGGCAACTACACCATGGGTGTTACCGAGCAAATCATTTTCCCCGAAATTGATATTGACAAGGTGAACAAAATTACCGGCCTGGATATCACTTTCGTTACAACCGCCAACACCAACGAAGAGGCCTACGAGTTATTGAAGGAAATGGGAATGCCCTTTAAAAACATTCGTAAGAACTAAAATATAGACAGATAAGCACATCCGCTGCTTGTCGTGAACCTGGAAATAAAATCAAATTATGGCTAAAAAATCAGTAACAGCCCGCCAAGCCAAAAGAGAACGCATGGTAGCCCAGTACGCCGAAAAGCGTGCCGCCCTGAAAGCTGCCGGTGATTACGCCGCCCTGGACAAGCTTCCCAAAAATGCTTCGCCGGTGCGTTTGAAAAACCGTTGCCAGTTAACCGGCCGTCCCAAAGGTTACATGCGCTACTTTGGCGTATCCCGTGTGGTTTTCCGCGAAATGGCACTGAACGGAAAAATACCGGGTGTAAAGAAAGCGAGCTGGTAAAAAGCGGTGCCCGGGTGCAGGTTGTGAATATGATGCACCCAGAAATATAACGTTCAACAATCATTCAACAAAGAAACAAATGGTAACAGATCCTAT
This sequence comes from Lacibacter sp., assembly GCA_046297415.1. Taxonomy (GTDB): domain Bacteria; phylum Bacteroidota; class Bacteroidia; order Chitinophagales; family Chitinophagaceae; genus Lacibacter. Next base: position 455,342 of record JBKBIL010000001.1, on the reverse strand, counting down.
TGCAGATTTTCTGACCCGCATTCGTAATGCACAAATGGCAGGGCATCGTATTGTAGAAATTCCTGCCTCCAACTTAAAAAAGCGCATTACAGAAATTCTGTACGACCAGGGTTATATTCTCAAATACAAGTTTGAAGACGATAACAAACAGGGCGTCATTAAAATTGCGTTGAAGTACGACCCGCAAACCAAACAGCCTGCCATTCAGGCCCTGGAGCGTGTAAGCCGTCCGGGTTTGCGCCAGTACGCCAAGCCCTCTGAGTTCCGTCGCGTGAAAAACGGCCTGGGTATTGCTATCGTTAGTACTTCAAAAGGAGTAATGACTGATAAGCAGGCCAAAGCCCACAACGTTGGCGGCGAGGTATTGTGCTATGTATATTAATTGTTAAACCACCACGGGTTGCAATACATTAAGCCGGCCTATACCAAGGCTGAACGGTTGCCTCCCGAACGATAAAATAAACGAATATGTCTCGTATAGGAAAAAAACCGGTAACGCTGCCCCAGGGTGTAACTGTTACCGTTGGCAGCGACAACGTAATTACCGTAAAAGGCCCCAAAGGCGAATTGAAGCAGGCCGTTGACCGCGATATTACCGTAACGGTTAAAGACGGTGTGGTAACCTTCACCCGTCCTACCGATCAGGGGCGGCATCGCTCGTTGCATGGCTTATACCGTGCTTTGCTGGCCAATATGGTAAAAGGCGTTACCGAAGGTTTTGAGCGCAAGCTGGAACTGGTAGGTGTGGGTTACAAAGCCTCGAACCAGGGCAACCTGCTCGACTTGTCGCTAGGCTATTCGCATAACATCATCTTCGAAGTGCCCAAAGAATTAACGGTAGCCACCGCACAGGAAAAAGGTCAAAACCCCACCATTACGCTGCAGGGTATTGACAAGCAATTGCTGGGCCAGGTAGCCGCCAAAATACGCAGCCTGCGCAAACCCGAACCGTACAAGGGCAAGGGTGTGAAGTACGCCGGCGAATTCATCCGTCGTAAAGCCGGTAAAGCAGCCGGTAAGTAAGCGGTAGCAGGAAGGTAATAACATAACGTTTTAATTCCACCCTCCGGCAGTATCGGAGGCAGTAAATACACAAACAATGAAAACAGATAACAAAGTACTCAGACGGCAAAAAATCCGCTATTCCATCCGGAAGAAAGTGTCCGGTACGGCGCAAAAACCCCGTCTCAGCGTATTCCGCAGCAATACGGATATTTACGTACAACTGATTGATGATGATAACGGCAAAACCCTTGCTGCCGCATCATCGAAAGATAAAGCTATCAAAGCCCAAAAGGGTACCAAAGTAGAAATCAGCAAACTAGTGGGTGCAGCCATTGCACGCAAAGCTGCCGAACTGGGCATTACAACTGTAGTGTTCGACCGCGGCGGATATCTGTACCATGGCCGTGTAAAAGCTGTGGCCGATGGCGCCCGTGAAGGTGGTTTGCAATTCTAATTTCACAAATACGTAATACGATAATACATGTCGAAAGTAGTAACCAATAAAGTAAAAGCCGGCGACCTGGAACTCAAAGAAAAGGTAGTGGCCATTAACCGTGTTGTAAAAACAACCAAAGGCGGACGTACATTCAGTTTTTCTGCCCTTGTTGTGGTAGGTAATGAAAACGGTGTAGTAGGACACGGTTTGGGTAAAGCCAAGGAGGTACAGGAAGCCATCACCAAAGGAATTGAGGATGCCAAGAAAAACCTTATCCGGGTTCCGGTAATGCATGGCACCATCCCGCACGATCAGTGGGCAAAAGAAGGCGCTGCCAAAGTACTGATTAAGCCCGCCGCCCATGGTACCGGTGTAATTGCCGGTGGCAGCATGCGTGCCGTGTTGGAAAGCGCCGGTGTTACCGACGTGTTGGCAAAATCGTTGGGTTCTACCAATCCGCACAACGTGGTTAAAGCCACCTTCAAGGCGCTTTCGTTACTGCGTGAGCCCGTTGCGGTTGCCCGCCAGCGTAATGTAGGCCTGAAAAAAGTATTTAACGGATAACTTCCCTTTAAGTGTGTCGTTGTAAAACGCGCCACGTGACAGTTAAAAACATTTGGAGATATGAAAAAAGTAAAAATTACTTTGGTGAAAAGCCCGATTGACCGTCCGGAACGCCAAAAGCTTACCCTGAAGGCGCTGGGGCTTAACAAAACCAATGCCAGCAAAGAAGTGGAAGCCACTCCCCAAATTTTGGGAATGATTCAAAAGGTTCAGCATCTGCTGAAAGTGGAAGAAGTAGCCTGATGCGGCCATAGTGGCATAAACTACCAACGGTACAAATTGTAAAGCGAGGGGTGATTCCCCGTAAGTAAAAAATCAAGAAACATGAAACTGCACAACTTAAAGCCTGCTGAAGGCGCAACTCACAAAGAAAAGCGTTTAGGACGTGGTGAAGCATCCGGTAAGGGTGGTACCTCTACAAAAGGTAATAAAGGTCATCAAAGCCGTTCGGGCTTTAAAAATAAAATGGCGCACGAAGGCGGTCAGATGCCCATCCAGCGCCGCATTCCCAAGCGTGGTTTTAAAAATCCGCATCGTGTGGAGTACCGCGTATTCAACCTGGGACAAATTGAACAGCTTGCCGAGAAATACGGACTCACCGAAATTTCACTGGAACAGTTGTACATGAACGGCCTGATTCAGCGCACCGACCGCGTGAAAATTCTGGCTAATGGAGAAATTAAAAGCAAACTTGCTTTCAAAGTGCATGCACTAAGCGAAAAAGCCAAAGCGGCCATCGAAGCGGCCGGAGGCACTGTGGAAGTAGTGCAATAATTTTTCCCGATATTTGCCCGACGCATGTTTCATGCGTCTTTTTCGTTTCGGCACCAAAAAACTGATTCTGATCCGTGAAAAAATTGATTCAAACCATCAAGAATATCTGGAGCATCGAAGAGCTGAAAGACAAAATTCTGTACACGCTTTTGCTGCTGCTGGTGTATCGGGTAGGTGCGCATATTGTGCTGCCCGGTGTTGACCCTACTGCTTTAAGTCAGTTAAACACAAAGGCCAAAGAAGGCATTTTGGGCATTTTCGACTCGTTTGCCGGTGGTGCATTTTCCAGTGCCTCCATACTGGCCCTGGGTATCATGCCCTACATCTCTGCATCTATCTTTATGCAGCTGATGAGCATAATGGTACCGCAACTACAAAAGCTGCAGAAAGAAGGGGAGAGCGGACGCAAGAAGATCAATCAATGGACACGTTACCTTACCGTAATTGTAACCATTTTTCAGGCAAGCGCCTATGTGGCCTACCTGCGTGATCCGCAAATTGCCGGTAATGCAATTCTGCCGGCTTACCTGCCTTATTTCTGGCTTTCCACCACCATTATCTTAACCGCGGGCACGCTGTTTGTAATGTGGCTGGGCGAGCGCATTACCGACCGCGGATTGGGCAACGGTACTTCGCTCATCATCATGATTGGTATTTTGGCCCGTTTCCCGGCATCCATTGCTGCGGAATTTGATTCGAAGATGAACCGCGCCGGCGGTGGCCTGCTTATCTTTTTGATTGAGATTGCGGTACTGATTGCCGTAATCATGGGCCTGATTGTGCTGGTGCAAGGCGTACGCAAAATCGCCATCAACTATGCCAAGCAAATCGTTGGCAACCGGCAGTTTGGCGGCGCCCGTCAGTTTTTACCCATTAAGGTAAACAGCGCCGGTGTAATGCCCATCATTTTTGCACAGGCCATCATGTTTTTGCCCACACTTCTCACCGGTTTTCAAAGCACCCGTGGCCTTGCAGCCGTTTTGAGTGATCATGGAAATATTTGGTATATGCTGTTGTACAGCGTGCTGGTAATTGGCTTTACCTTCCTGTACACTGCCTTAATTTTTAACCCCAAGCAAATTGCCGACAACCTTAAGCAAAACAACGGTTTCATACCCGGCGTAAAACCTGGCCAACCCACTGCCGATTACATTGGTTCGGTAATGGATAAAGTTACTTTGCCCGGCGCCGTGTTTTTGGCCATTGTGGGCATAATGCCCGGTATTGCCAAAAACCTGGGGGTAACCAGCGGTTTTTCTACCTTTTACGGCGGCACCTCGCTGCTGATTATGGTGGGCGTGGTACTGGATACGCTGCAGCAAATTGAAACCCACCTGCTCATGCGCCAGTACGACGGTTTGATGAAGAGCGGACGTATTCAGGGACGGCAAACCGTTGCTCCGGGAACAATCTGATTTTTCAAAACATATTTTGCAACCCCGGCCACAAGCCGGGGTTTTTCACAACACGCAACATGATTCATTACCGCACCTCTGCAGAAATTGAACTCATACGCAAAAGCGCTTTGCTGGTAGGAGCCGCCCTGGCCGAGGCGGCTAAAATGCTGCGCCCCGGTATTACTACCCTGCAAATAGATGCCCATTTGGAAGCGTTCATACGCGACCATGGCGCTTACCCTTCGTTCAAAAATTATAAAAATACCTATCCCTTCGCTACCTGTATTTCCGTGAACGATGCCGTGGTGCATGGTTTTCCTACCAATGTACCGTTAAAGGAAGGCGATGTGGTATCGGTAGATGTGGGGGCATTTATGAATGGTTTTCATGGCGATAGCGCCTACACCTTTGTGCTGGGCCCCACTACCGATGCGGTGCGCCGGTTGCTGCGGGTAACCAAAGAATCGTTGTACAAGGGCATTGAAAAAGCAGTACACGGCAACCGGGTGGGCGATATTTCTTTTGCCATACAACAATACACCGAAAAAGAACATGGCTATGGTGTGGTACGCGACCTGGTAGGCCATGGCCTGGGCCGCAATTTGCACGAAGACCCCCAGGTGCCCAACTTTGGAAAACGCGGTACCGGCCCCAAACTAAAAGAGGGGATGGTTATTGCCATTGAGCCCATGATAAACATGGGTACCAAAGACGTGTATCACGATGAAGACGGATGGACCATTCGCACCGGCGACGGGCAGCCTTCGGCCCATTACGAGCACGATGTATGTGTGAAAAAAGGCAAGGCCGACATCCTTTCGAGTTTTGCGGCCATTGAAGCGGCCGAGCGTGCCAATGCCAACCTGGATGCATCGTACAACGATGGGGCGGCCATTTTATAACGCAAACAGGTAACCGAAGCATGGAATTGCCGCCCGCATTTACACTTGTGGGCGGCTTTTTATTACCTTACAGCAGCATGAAGCAAAAAGAGTTACTGGTGGTAGTGGGCGGCGGGGCAGCCGGCTTTTTTTGTGCCGTTAATGCGGCCCGCATGGCGCCGCAGTTGCGGGTACTTTTGCTCGAACGTTCGGCGAAACTGCTTTCAAAAGTAAAAGTAAGTGGCGGTGGCCGTTGTAATGTAACCCATGCCTGCTTTGATATTGATGCGTTCAGTCGCAACTACTACCGGGGCAGCCGCTTTGTGCGAAAAGCGCTTCACCGGTTTTTTGTAACCGATACCATTGCCTGGTTTGAACAACGGGGTGTGCGTTTGAAAACGGAGGCCGATGGCCGGATGTTTCCCGTAACGGATCAGTCGCAAACCATTATTGACTGCCTGCTGCGGGAAGCCGAAAAATATGCTGTGGAAGTACGGTTGCATACCGATGTAACCGGCTTACAGCGTGCAGGTGATGGGTGGCAGGTATACATCAACGCCAACCAGCAACCGTTAAAAGCCCGTTTTGTTTGCGTTGCCACGGGGGGCTATCCCAAAGCCGCACAGTTTGCGTGGCTGCAAGACACGCAACATACCCTTGTGCCACCGGTACCTTCGCTTTTTACGTTTAACGTTCCCAACAATGCCATTACGCAACTTATGGGCGTAACAGTGCCCCTGGTTACGGTTAAAGTGCAAGGTTCTAAACTCAGGCAATCGGGCCCGCTGCTCATTACCCACTGGGGTTTCAGCGGCCCTGCCATATTGCGTTTGTCCGCGGCTGGCGCCCGGGAGCTGCACGATGGGGGCTACCATTTTCACCTCCTGGTAAACTGGCTGCACGAAGCCACCGAAGCGGAAGTAAAACAACGCTTTCAGGCTTTGCGTACCGATAAAGGTGCTGCCACCGTTTTGCGCAGCAACCCCTTTTCGTTGCCGCAACGGCTGTGGGAATACCTGGTACAACAGGCGGGCATTGCCGCGCCTACCCGTTGGGCCGAATTGCAGGCAGCGTTGCAAAATCGCCTGGTGCAATTGCTGGTGCAAGGCAGTTTTGAAGTGCAGGGCAAAACCACGTTTAAAGAAGAGTTTGTTACGGCCGGCGGTATTGATCTGAAGGAGGTAGATGCCAACACCATGCAAAGCCGTATTGCTCCGGGACTGTATTTTGCCGGCGAAGTGCTGGACGTGGACGGCGTTACCGGAGGCTTTAACTTTCAGCATGCCTGGACGAGTGGTTATATTGCCGCGGCCGACATTGCCCGCAGGGTAGTGCAACCGGCGTTGTAGCGCCGGATGTTATGCGCTAAAGCCAAAGAAAAAGGCCCGTGTGCGTATTTGATTTTTCGCTGAACTTCCTAACTTGAGTGCTGCCTGCATTGTCATCGCGGATGATGATTTGGTGGTGTAGTCATCTTCAATCAACTGCTTATGGGCTCACGACGTTCCTTTTTACGCCAACTTACCCACAGTGCCGGGGTTTTTAGCTTTATGGGGCTTACCAACACCGTACTGGCGGCCGAAGCCCGCCGGCAGCAGCAGCGGTTTCACAGCCTTAGCGATGCAGAAGCTTTGCAGGATGAAGAATTTTGGAGCTGGGTACGCTTGCAGTTTACCACATCGCCCAACCTGCTCAACCTGAACAACGGCGGCGTGAGTCCGCAGCCCAAACCCGTGCAGGAGGCACACATCCGCTTTTACCAGTACGCCAATGAAGCGCCCACCTATTACATGTGGCGCATTTTGGATGAAGGACGGGAAGCCCTGCGTGGCCGCCTGGCACGCCTTGCCGGGTGCGATGCAGAAGAACTGGCCATCAACCGCAACGCTACCGAAGGGCTGAATACCGTGATTTTTGGGTTGGATTTAAAACCGGGCGATGAAGTAGTGCTTTCGCGGCAGGATTATCCCAACATGATTAATGCCTGGAAGCAGCGTGAAAAGCGGGATGGCATTAAACTGGTATGGATTAACCTGAACCTGCCCGAAGACAATGAAGAGGTGCTGGTGCAACAATACACCGCCGCATTTACAAACCGCACCAAAGTGGTGCATGTTACTCACCTGATTAACTGGACGGGCCAACTGCTGCCGATACGCCGCATTGCCGATGCGGCACGCAAACGGGGCATACAGGTTATTGGCGATGGCGCCCATGTATTTGCCCATTTTGATGTGGCGATACCCGAGTTGGGTTGCGATTACTACGCCACCAGCCTGCATAAATGGTTGTGCGCTCCTTTCGGCAGCGGCCTGTTGTGGATTCGGAAAGAAAAAATCAAAGATGTATGGGCTTTGCTGAGCAACGACAAGCCCGATGGTTCCGATATCCGTAAGTTCGAATCGTTGGGCACCCGTTCGTTTGCCAGCGAAATAGCTATCGGAAACGCCATTGACTTTCATGAGGCCATTGGCTCAAAGCGTAAAGAAGAGCGGCTGCGCTTTTTAACCAATTACTGGACCGGCCGCGTTCGCGATGTAAAGGGTGTACGTTTTTTACATCCTGCAAAAGAGCACCTCTATGGCGCAATTGGTAATATCGCTATGGAGCAAATGAAACCTGCCGAACTGGCATCGGCGCTGCACAGCCGCTTTAAAATACATACTGTGGCGATTGATTGGGAAAACATTCACGGCGTGCGCATGACACCTCATGTATATACCTCCACAGCCGATTTGGACCGACTGGTTACTGCGTTACGAACTTTGGCACAGGAAAAAAAGTAGGTGTGGCGCCGGCCTGGGGCGATGGCAATGAATGCACCATCTAAAACGTGCAAACGGAAATAATGGTATCTTGAACGCTCAACTGCTGCAGCTTGCTATATCATCTCATAAAATTGTGGGTTCGACTGGCCTTACGCATTTACTGCAAGGAAATTCATTTTTACAACCGCCGGCACCTGCGTGCCGATGGCCCATTTATCATAGCGGCACATCACCCCAATTCGTTTTTCGATGCCATATTGGTAGGCACTTATGCAAAACGGCCGGTACACTTTCTTACCCGTAGCGATGTGTTCGTGAATCCGGTTGTGCGTTTTTTATTGCGCCGCCTTAAAATGATACCCGTGTACCGCATACGCGATGGAAAGGATAAATTGAGCCTGAACGAACACAGTTTTCGAAAGAGTACCGATGCTCTTGCAAGGGGGGCGCATATTTTGATTTTTGCCGAAGGTTTTTGCGAACATCAAACCACGCTGCAACCCCTGAAAAAAGGGGCGGCCCGCATTTTTTTGCAGAGCAGGGAAGAAGGGCTTACGGTAAGCATGCTGCCGTTGTGGTTGCGGTACAGTAAATTTCATACCATCGGCCAGCGCATTGCTGTTTTAGCCGGCGAACCATTTTCTTTTTCCGATGTGGATTTGCAAGCGGCCAACGGCAATGCGCTGCAGGCCATGAACCGCCTGTTGGAGCAGCGGCTGCAACAGCTTGCTGCAATGCCCGATACCCCCGTGCCGCATCCGCAGCATCGCTTCCTGGTGATGCCTGCGCTAATCGGCTGGCTGCTGCATGCGCCCCTGTACTATGCGGTACAGCCCTTTGTGAAACGTTTTTTCATCAAAACCATTCACTACGATAGTGTGTTGTTTGTATTGCTGACCCTGCTGTATCCTTTTTGGTTGATTGTTTTGGGCGTACTGGCCCTTACGATTACCGCCAATACCGCCGCGTTAGGTGTTGTGGTACTGGCACCGCTTACGGCACGCGCCTTTATATTATGGAAATAAAACTTACTGTTATGCATACGTTGCACCGCTTGCAAACGGCCTGGTTGCAGTTACTCATGCTGGTACTGGTACTTTTGGTAAATACGCTGGCGCTTACCTTGCCGCTGAATGTCTATACTCCCGGTGCCATCAGTGCGTTGTTTCCCAATTTGTTTGTGCCGGCAGGATTTACTTTTTCAATATGGAGTGTGATTTATCTGCTGCTCATTGGTTATGTGATGCGCAGCTTCATGTTGCTGGGTGCCCGGCAGCCGGCAGTGAAAGCCATTTTGGTACAACGGGTGCAAAAGACAGCTTCTTTTTTTATGGCCACCTGCTTGCTGAACGCTGCCTGGTTGCTGGCCTGGCATTATTTGCAAATCGGGCTATCGCTGTGCATCATGGTACTGCTGTTGCTCACTCTTCTGGCTCTGTACGTTCGGGTGCTGCAACATAACGCTTCCCTAACAGGTTTTGACCGTTTATTATTGCATACAAGTTTTGTAGTGTACCTGGGTTGGATTTCGGTTGCTACCATTGCCAATACAACCGCTTTTTTGGTACACCTGCAATGGAACGGCTGGGGTATGGATCCGGCTTACTGGAGCACGCTGCTCTTAGTAGTAGCTTTTAGTTTAGTAGTGTTCATGAGTTATTTCCGGCACGAAATGGCATTTGTTGCGGTAGTAGCCTGGGCGGCTTTTGGCATCTACAAGGCACAGTTTGAAAATGCGGCACTGGTTGGCTACACAGCAATTGCCGTATCAGTAGCTTCATTGCTGCTGAGCGCATATACCTGGTGGAAGCGCCAGGCACATACGCCGCTGAACGGGGTGATATGAAGAAAGATTTCACTACCCCCACCGCATATTTCAGCAGGGGCATTGTACCTTTACCGCGTTAACGATTGCCGGTACCCACAATGCGCAGTATAACTGCCTGCCGTGGATGCCGCAATGAGTTGCACATACATTTAAAATTTTTCGCTTGCCAAAAATCAACGTTTTATGAAACAGGAAGTGTTCATTATTGCTGCCGTGCGTACACCCATGGGCAGTTTTGGAGGAAGTTTGAAAGCATTGAGCGCAACACAACTGGGGGCTGTTGCCATTAAGGGAGCGTTACAAAAAGCGGGCCTTGAACCCCATCAGGTACAGGATGTTTTAATGGGATGTGTTATACAAGCCAACCTGGGGCAGGCGCCTGCCCGCCAGGCGGCCAAGTTTGCCGGATTGCCCAACGAAGTGAATTGCACCACCGTAAACAAGGTATGTGCCAGCGGCATGAAAGCCATTGCCCTGGCGGCGCAAAGTATTTTACTGGGCGATGCCGATGTGGTAATTGCCGGCGGCATGGAAAGCATGAGCAATGTGCCCTTTTATTCCGATACCATGCGGTGGGGCAATAAATACGGCAACGTGAGCCTGATTGACGGTTTGGCGAAAGACGGCCTTATTGACGTGTATAATGGCCAGGCCATGGGCAACGCTGCCGAACTGTGTGCCCGGGAATGCAACATCAGCAGGGAAGAGCAGGATGCCTTTGCCATTGAAAGTTACAAGCGGGCACAGGCGGCTTGGGAAAAAGGCCTTTTTGCAAACGAGGTGATACCCGTGGAAATACCCCAGCGTAAAGGCGACCCGGTGATTGTTGAAAAAGACGAAGAGCCCTGGAACGTGAAGTTTGAAAAAATACCCAACCTGAACCCCGCTTTTCAGAAAGACGGTACCGTTACCGCTGCCAATGCCAGTACCATGAACGATGGCGCTGCGGCTTTGGTGTTGATGAGCCGTACAAAGGCGGAAGCCCTGGGCCTGAAACCCATTGCAAAAGTATTGTCGTACGCCGATGCCGAGCAGGCACCCGAATGGTTTACCACTACTCCTTCGCTGGCAGTGCCCAAGGCGGTGGCAAAAGCAGGCCTGCAAATGACCGATATTGATTACTGGGAAATAAACGAGGCTTTCGCCGTGGTGGGTATTGAAAATACCCGGCGCATGCAGCTGGATCCCGCCCGGGTAAATGCCCATGGCGGAGCTGTAAGTTTGGGCCATCCGCTTGGAGCCAGCGGCGCACGTGTGATTGTTACCCTCATTAATGTGCTCAAAGCCAACAATGCCCGTTACGGAGCTGCCGGCATTTGCAACGGTGGCGGCGGCGCCAGCGCCATGGTTATTGAAAATGTGCTTTAAAAGTGTTGCTGCAACATACTGCAAGGCCGGCATGTGATGTGCCGGCCTTCTTCATTTTTTGATGTGCCGTTACCGGGAGGTGAATTCCAGGTATAAAAAAGTGGCGGCGGCAAGGGTCATGAGCGCTAAACAAAGGAACCCCCAAAAATTGGAGCGGGGGGTATTGGTGTAAGCGCCCATTATGGACTTGTTGTTGCAAATGTGAAGAATGATGCCTATCAGCACCGGAGCAGTTATGCCGTAAACAACCGCGGTAACCAACAACGCTTTTACCGGAGAAATGCCAAACAAATTAATGCCAAAGCCCACGGTCACGGCCACAACCAGTGTAATATAAAATCCTTTAGCCTGGTGAAATTTGCGATTTAGCCCCTCCGGCAGCCGAAACACTTCTGCCACCATGTAGCTGATAGATCCGGCAAGCACGGGCAACGCCAGTAATCCGGTGCCGATTACGCCCACCGCAAACAGCAGGTAAGCTTCTTTTCCGGCAGCCGGTTCAATGGCACGGGCCGCATCGGCTACGGTTACAAGCTGCAAGCCACCTACGTTATAAAGTGCCGTACCTGATGCCAGTATGATGAAATACATGATGAAGTTGGAATAAAACATGCCGGTGCCGATGTCGGTACGCATGTCGCTTAAAATGTATTTATCCACTACTATGTGTCGTTCCAGTACTTCCTCCCGCTCCATGTTTGCCTGCCAGAAAAATAAGTAGGGCGAGATGGTGGTGCCCAATATGGCTACCAAAATCGCTGCAAACTCCCTGCCCGAAGGAAATGAAGGTATGAAGGTGTGTTGCAGCACCTGTAACAACTGGGGCCGCGTAAAAAAGGGAACCAGCACATAAACCAGCAGCACCAGGCAGAGCCATTTCAACACCGCAGCAATGCGGCGGTAGGAGAAGCGAATCATTCCATACAACAGGCCGGCTACCAGCAGTAAACTGTACACATTGGCGTGAACACCGGGATACAGCATGTTGCATACGGCACCCATAGCGGCAATATTGGCGCCGATGTTCAGCGTAATGGCGGGTATTGAAACAAATGTGAGCAGGTACAACACCCAGCGGGGGTAACGTTGCCGTATAATGGTGGTAAGCCCTTTTTTTTGTACCATGCCAATGCGGGCGCACATTTCCTGAATGGCTACCATCAGCGGAAAGGTTACCCAGGCCGTCCATAGGGTTTGCATGCCAAATGCCGCACCGGCCTGTGTATATGTAGCGATGCCCGACGGATCATCATCGCTGGCTCCGGTAATTAAACCCGGCCCCAGTTTGTTCCAGAAGTTTCGGAAATGATGCAGCATGGCAGCAACAATTTACGTTGCATTTTTTATGCACGGGCTGATCTGTTTCAGTTTCCGTTCCCGGCTGCGTCATTGAAGCAACAAAAAATCCCCCGGCAATGCGGGGGATTCCAATGAAATTAAAAAAAAGCTTAGTAGCGCTCCAGAATGCTGAAGAAGAAGTCCGACTCAATTTTGGCATTCTCATCACTGTCGCTGCCGTGAATGGCGTTTTCACCAACCGAAGTAGCGTACAGCTTGCGGATGGTGCCCTCGTCGGCCTTGGCAGGATCGGTGGCGCCGATGAGCTTGCGGAAATCGGCAACCGCATTTTCTTTTTCCAGTATGGCGGCAATAATGGGTCCGCTGCTCATAAAAGCAACCAGTTCGCCAAAAAAGGGCCGTTCTTTATGTACTGCGTAAAACTCGCCTGCTTTTTCGGCGCTCAACTTTACCTGCTTCAGGGCCACAATGCGAAAGCCGGCTTTAATGATATGGTCGAGAATGGCGCCCGCATGTCCGTTTTTCATGGCATCGGGTTTGATCATTGTAAACGTACGGTTACTCATAACTTTTTTTTTGCGGCGCAAAGGTAAGGGAAAGCGGCAGGGTAAACGCCGCCAATTGAAAAGAAAAGCAAAACCGGCGGTGCCGCTGCCGCCGCATGGCTGCATTTCCCTACTTTTGCAACCGTTTTATGCAGGAAATCAGTCAATTGTACCCGCTGCTGTTGCAGCCACGTAAAGTGGTTATTACCACCCATCAAAAGCCCGATCCCGATGCCATGGGGTCATCGCTTGCCTTATACCATTTTTTGGTGCAGCTGGGGCATACCGTTCAGGTAATTTCGCCTACCAACTGGGCCGCATTTCTCGACTGGATGCCGGGCTGCGAGCAGGTGCTTGATTATGAACGGCATACCCAAAAAAGTGAAGCGGCCTTATTGGAAGCCGACTGGGTTTTCTGCCTCGACTTCAACACGCTTTCCCGTACCAAGCGCATGGCCGAATTTTTATTAAACATTCGTGCCGAAAAGATTTTAATTGACCACCATCGCGAACCCCAGATAGAAGTATTTGCGTACGGCATTAGCGACATTACCAAAAGCTCAACGGCCGAAATGGTGTACGATTTTATTTGTGGCAGCGGGCATGCGCACCTCATCAACGACCCCATCATGCAATGCCTGTATGCCGGCGTAATGGGCGATACGGGTTCGTTTCGCTTTGCATCCACCACGGCAACCGTGCACGAAATGGTGGCAGCCTTTAAGCGCAAAGGCCTGCAACACACACCCATACACGAGCAGATTTATGACAATTTTCTCGAAAACCGGCTGCGCTTTATCGGCCATGTGCTGCTGCACCGCCTGGATGTGGACTATGAACTAAATACGGCCCTGATGTGGGTAACCAAGCAGGATTTGCTTCGTTACGAAATCAAAACGGGCGATACCGAAGGCCTGGTAAACTACCCCCTGAGTATTCAGGGAATTAAGCTGGCCGCCTTGTTAATAGACCGCGACGAAAAAAGAAAATGGAGCTTCCGCAGTAAAGGCGACTTTGATTGTAATACATTTGCCCGGAAGCATTTCAATGGCGGTGGCCATTTCAACGCGGCAGGGGGTGAGCGGGAGGAAAGTTTGGAAGAAAACCTGCGCCTGTTTCGCGAAGTATTGCCCCAATATGCAGCACAACTTCAAAATTCATAATACAAAACAAACATGAAGACCATTCATTTGCTTTTCATACTGGCGGTAGCTGGTATTTTATTCGCCTCCTGCAGCGGCGGTTCGTTCCAAAAAACCAAGAGCGGCCTGCTGTATAAAGTAATTCCGGGCGCCAAAAAAGAAGCCCTGAAGCCCGGTTCGTACATCAAGTTTCATGTACAGGTGTTTCAGAAAGATTCGATGACCTACAACTCGTACGGTAAGGTACCCGCCTTTGCCATGGTGGACAGTACCGGCCGCAGTTACGATGTATCGGAAGTGTTTCCCTTATTGCACGTAGGCGACAGCGTGGTGATTGTGCAAAGTGTTGACAGTATTGCCAAGATGAGCGGTGGCCAAATGCCTCCCGGCCTCAAAAAAGGCGATAAGATAAAAATCATGATGCGCATACTCGACAGCTACTCCGACCTGCAAACGGCGCAAAATGAGTTTAACAAAGAAATGGAACTGCAAAAAGAGCGTGAATTTGCAGCCATTGAAGCCTATCTCAAAAAGAATAACATATCGGCTACCAAAACCCAACTGGGTACCTATGTGGAAGTGCTGAATGCCGGCGAAGGCGCCCGGCCCGACAGTGGCCAGCAGGTATCGGTAAAATATACCGGATACAATTTTGAAGGCAAGAAATTTGACTCCAACGTCGATTCGTCGTTCGGCCATGTGGACCCCCTCAACATCGTAATCGGCCAAATGGGCAGCATTGCCGGTTTTGAAGACGGCGTTAAGCAAATTGCCAAAGGCGGAAAAGCCAAGGTGTACATCCCCTCCATGCTGGGTTATGGTATGCAGGGCGCACCGCCGTCCATACAGCCGTACGAAAACCTGATTTTTGAAATTGAAATTGTTGATATTACCCAACCCAACACCAAGGCGCCTGCGGTGCCGGTACCGGGTGGCGGCAAATAAAAAACGGGGCAATTGCCCCGTTTTTTATGCGTTTTTTACGGCTTCTACCAATTGCACCGCCTCTACCGCTTCTTTTACATCGTGCACCCGCAACAGGCTGGCTCCGTTCAGTAATGCTACGGTGTTGAGTACCGTAGTGCCGTTTAAGGCTTCATCGGCCGTACAGCCCAGTGTTTTGTAAATGGTTGATTTGCGGCTGAGGCCTGCCAGCACCGGGCAACCCAACATGCTGAAGGCTTTCAGCTCTCGCAGCAGCCTGAAGTTATGTGCCGCTGTTTTGGCAAAGCCAAATCCGGGATCCACAATCACATCCACAATGCCTGCCTCACGGCATTGCTGTATTTTTTGCAGCAACCACTGCAACACTTCTGTTACCACATCGTTGTACTGCGCTTGCTGCTGCATGGTTTGCGGCGTGCCTTTCATGTGCATGGCAATATAGGGTACCCGCAGTGCGGCAACCGTAGGCAGCATTTGTGCATCGAGCGTGCCGGCGCTGATATCGTTTACCATGTCGGCCCCGGCTTCTACTGCCGCACGGGCAACCGAAGCATAAAACGTATCCACCGATACGAACGCATCCGGAAAAGTTTCTTTAACCCGTGCAATAAACGGAACCACGCGGTTGGCCTCGGTTACCGCATCTACTTTTTCGCTCCCCGGGCGGGTGCTTTGTCCGCCAATATCCAAAATGCGAGCCCCGGCTGCCAGCATGGCCTCGGCCTGCTGCAGCAACTGCCCGGTTGTGGTTACGCGACTGCCTGCGTAAAACGAGTCGGGCGTGCAGTTGATAATGCCCATAACGGCCGGGGTTTCCAGCATAAACAACCTTCCTTTGCAATTGAGCGTAAACATTTGAGGCTTTCAGTTATTTTTGGCACACCGGCATGCCGTCCGGCAAATCTAACCCGAAATTATTCATGGATACCGTTGCTCAATATAATCACGTCATCGCTTCCTGTAAAGCCATTTTTCTGGCAAAGGCAAAAGATTATGGCACTTCGTGGCGGGTGTACCGTATGATTGCGGTGGTAGATCAAATCTACATCAAGGCCAAACGCATCCGCACCATTCAGGAAAAACAGCAGCAACGCATCGGCGATTCCATTGCATCCGAGTTTCGAGGCATACTGAACTACGCGGTGATTGGACTGTTGCAACTGCAACTGCCCGAAGCCGATGATACCGAAATGGACCTTGCGGAACTGGAACGGCTTTACGATCGGGAAATTGAGAAGGCCCGTAACCTCATGCTCGACAAAAACCACGATTACGGCGAAGCCTGGCGCGACATGCAGCAGGAAACTTTTACCGACATGATTCTGGCCCGGCTGCATCGCATTCGGCAAATTTTGCAAAACAACGGCACTACACTTGTGAGTGAAGGCGTGGATGCGAACTTGTACGATATCATCAATTACAGCGCTTTTGCCTTAATATTGATTGAAACCGGGCAACACAAAGGGTAGGGGAGGTGTTGTGTGTTGAACGTAGGCGTTAACGGTTTTCACCAACTTAAAATGATTGTCGCATGAAGCTGTTCATCCGCACCGTACAATGGGTAATTGGCCTGCTGTTTATTTTTTCAGGCCTTGTAAAAGCGAACGATCCTTTAGGGCTCAGCTACAAAATGCAGGAGTTTTTTGAAGTGTGGGGCCTGCAGGCGCTCAACGCTTACACGCTTGCCTTTGCCGTTGTTATGAATGCTTTTGAAATTATTGCGGGTGTGGCCGTAATTGTGGGCTGGCGCATGCGCTTGTTTATTTGGCTGCTGTTGCTGTTAATCGTGTTTTTCACCTTCCTTACGGGGTATGCCCACTTCAGCGGCAAAATAAAAACCTGTGGTTGTTTTGGCGATTGCATTCCGCTTTCGTCGCTGCAATCGTTCATTAAAGATGTTGTGTTGCTGGTGCTGATTGTATTACTGCACCTGAACCTGCAATACGTGCAGCCGCTGCTGCAGCAGGGTACCTACAATTTACTGGCCGTAGTAGCGGCCGCCTTGTTTGCCTTTGGCCTGCAGTGGTACACTTTAACCTACCTGCCCATTGTAGATTGCCTGCCTTACAAAAAAGGAAACAACCTGCTGGAGCTGAGTAAAATGCCGGCCGATGCCGTGCCCGACCAGTATGAATTTCGGTTCACGTACGAAAAAAATGGAGTAAAGCAGGAGTTTACCATGCAAAACCTGCCCGACAGTACCTGGACCTTTGTTGACCGGCAACAGGTTTTGATTAAGAAAGGACGGAATAATGAACCCAGGGTAAAAGATTTTCTGTTTCGCAATGCCGACGGAATAGACGTAACGCACGATGTATTACTGCAGGAAGGAACTTACTACCTGCTGTTGTTAAACAACCCGGCCGGCTTGCGGAATGATGCGGCCTGGATCAAAGAACTGGAACGCATTGCCGCAACCAACCGGGTGTACATTATTACATCCATGGTGGATGCAACCAAAGCCTTTTTTGCCGACAATGTACGTTTGCAGGCGCTGCCCATTTTCAGTTGCGATGGAACAGCCATAAAAACCGCGGCACGTGCCGTTCCGGTGCTGTATCGGATGCAGGGCGCCGTTGTTGCCGGTAAGTGGGCGGCTCCGCATTTTTATAAAGTGCAATAAAAAACGTTTTCCTTGCTGCGCTACCTCCTAAACAAAATGATGTACGCCCTGCTGGTGCTGGTGGGGGTGGTTACGGTTGTGTTTTGGCTGTTTCAGGGCTTTGGCGACCCCGAACGCATGATTTTGGGCCAAACCGGCGACAGTACTACGCTTGCCAACATTCGTAAAGAGCTGTACCTCGACCAGCCCCGCTGGAAGCAGTTTGTGCTGTATTGCAACGATCTATCGCCCGTATCGGTACACACACGTTCCGAAGTAGAGCAAAAAAAACTGCAGGGCTTTTTTGTGGGCAGTAATACCGTGTTAGCGTTCAAACTTCCTTATTTACGAACCAGCTATCAAAGCAAAAAGCCGGTAGCCACCGTACTGCTCGATGCCTTACCCGGCACCTTGCTGCTGGCTGTGGCGGCCATGCTGCTGGCAACCGTGTTGGGCATTTTTTTGGGCGTGGTGGCAGCGGTTAAAAAAGGTACCTGGATGGATACTTCGGCCGTTTTTACAAGCATACTCGGCATTTCGGCCCCGTCATTTTTCATGGGCATTGTTATTGCCTACGTATTTGGCTTTTTGTGGAGCCCCATTACCGGGCTGCACATGACCGGCAACTGGTACGATATTGATGTGGAAACGGGTGCCCGGGTGTTTCGGTTTTCGAATCTTATTTTACCGGCTGTTACCCTGGGTATTCGTCCGTTGGCCATCATAACACAACTTACCCGCAGCGCCATGCTGGATGTGTTGCAACAGGATTACATTCGTACCGCTTACGCGAAGGGCCTGCCCACCCGTGCGGTGGTGTGGAAACACGCCTTGCGCAATGCCCTCAATCCGGTTATAACCGCAGTAACCGGCTGGTTTGCCGAATTGCTGGCCGGCGCATTTTTTATTGAGTATATTTTTGGTTGGAAAGGTATTGGTAAAATAACCGTGGATGCGCTGGAAAAGCTCGACTACCCGGTGGTGATGGGCAGCGTATTGCTGTCGGCGCTTTTTTTTGTGGTGGTAAACATGCTGGCCGATGTGTTGTATGCCTGGGCCGATCCGCGGGTGCGGCTCGAAGCATAAATGCAAAGGCTGCCCCAAAAGGGCAGCCTGCAGGGTTGTTGTAAGGGAATACTATCAGTTTTACATCCATTTGGCCAGAAACTCGTTGAACTCATGCCGCAAGTCGGCCATCACCTTTTCCAGGCTTGCAAATTCATCTTTGCGGCGGGCATGTTCATCTAAAGTATCATCTTCTACTTCGCCGTTGTGTTCCGTAATGTCTTTGGCTACATGCTGTATGTGTTCGTTGATGTAGTGGCGCAGTTCATCCAGATTGTTGCGCTGAATGATAAACTGGTTTTGAAAATGTTCCACGCCGGCCATGGCTTCTTTGCTGGTATTTTTAAAGGCAACTTCGGCCAGCCTTTTCTGCAGGATGTCTAAATCTTCTTTGTAAAATTCGATGGCTTTCAGCCAGTCGGTATGTTCGTAATTCAGGATGGTAGTCTTGGCTGTGCTCATGGGAGTGCAATTTTTGAATTTGATAATGAGGTTACTGCATCAAATTTGCACCCAATATCGCTGCTGAAAAATGACCGGAGTCAGCCAAAGTTGTGATGGTAATTGTGCGCCTGTTTAGCGGATAATTACTTCGTGCACGGCGTGTTCGCCCAGTGCTTCGTTTATCCGGTTGCGTATTTTTTCTTTCTGGTACAGCAGTTCCTGTTTCAGCGGCGCCACATGTGTGGTTATAATCAGTTGGTGGCGCACCAGCTGTATATCATCGGTGTAGTTGGCAATGGTGGTGCCCATCAACTCTTTCCATACATCGGCTATTTGCACCGATTGTATTTTTTGTTTGATGTTGCTTTTTTGCAAAAACGCCTGCAGCGCTTCGCCCAACGAAACGGTAGCCATGCGATAAAGGTACAACAAGGGGTTTTCTTAATCCAAATTTATCACCTGCAGTTCCTGTTGCAGCGCGCCAAACGCCGCCTGTATGCGGTGCGGATGGGTATCGGTCAAAAACAATTGTCCGCCAATCGGGCGGCATACATGTTGCAGCAGGTTGCGCATGCGCTGCTCATCCAGTTTTTCAAATACATCATCCAGCAGCAGCAGGGGGGCAAAGCCTTTTTGCCGGCGCAGCAGGGCGGCTTCGGCCAGTTTCAGGCTAAAGAGCATGCTTTTGCGCTGGCCTTGCGATGCCGTGTTACGAAAAGGGGTTTGTTGTAAAAAAAGCGCCAGTTCGTCTTTATGCACGCCGGCGTTGGTACGTTGCAGCAGGTAATCTTTTTCGCGGTAGCGGCGCAGCAGTTCTTCCAGCGGTGTTTCCAGCAGGTGGCTTTCGTACTGCAGGTCCACGCCTTCTTCCTTACCCGCAATCAGGGTATATAAATCCAATACCTGCATGCGCAGTTGGGGCAGTTGAGTTTTTCGAACCTGGTGCAAGTAGGTTCCGGCTTCGGCCAGCTGGGCATCCAGCACGTCCAGCAATCCGTCGTTGCGGGGCGCGCCCTGGGCGCATTGCCGCAGGTAACCGTTGCGTTGTTGCAAAACTTTGTTGTAGCGAATCAGGTTTTCCAGATAGCGGGAGTCGGTTTGGGCAAACAGCGTATCCATAAAACGGCGGCGTTCTTCGCTGCCGCCGGTTATCAGTTCCGCATCGTCGGGCGCAATCACCACGCAGGGAAAACGGCCAATGTGGGCCGAAAATTTATCGTAAGGTATGCCGTTGCGGCTTACTTCTTTTTTACCGTTTTCGCGAAGTACCACGGTTACGGTTTCGGTGGTGCCGTTGTGCTCAAAAATCCCCTCTATCCGAAAGCCGGCTTTGCCCCTGCTAACGGCAGCAGCATCGGTGGCGGTAAAATAGCTGCGGGTAAAGCAGAGGTAATGGATGGCGTCTAAAAGATTGGTTTTGCCAATTCCGTTGGGGCCGGTAAAGGCCACAACGGGTTGCGTGAAAGCAAACCGGCTGTAGGCGTAGTTTTTGAATTGCGTTAAGCTGAGCGATCGTAACTGCATCATGCGGCTGCAAGATAAGAAACCGGTGTCGCTGCCCAACATGAGATGCAGTTCTTTGAAAATCAGGCAGCCAACTCCTTTTCCCTGCCCGGCAATATCCGCTTTTCAATCGCCCGAAATTGCTTGCACCCCCTTATCTTTGCCACTCGAAAAAAACCAACCTACGTGGCTACAAAATTTACAAAAGAAACCTACCTGTATTGGTACGAGCTGATGCTATTGCTGCGCCGCTTTGAAGAAAAAGCAGGGCAGTTGTATGGAATGCAGAAAATCAGGGGCTTTTGCCACCTTTACATCGGGCAGGAAGCGGTTGCCGCCGGCGCCATTACGGCAACCCGTCCCGAAGATAAATTCATTACCGCTTACCGCGACCACGGCCTGGCCATTGCCAAAGGCGTAAGCGCCAAAAGCTGTATGGCCGAGTTGTATGGCAAGGCAACCGGGTGCGCCAAAGGCAAGGGTGGCAGCATGCACTTTTTTGGGGTAGATGTTGGATTTTTCGGCGGCCACGGTATTGTAGGCGCTCAAATTGGTACCGGTGCCGGCATTGCATTTGCCGAAAAATACCTGGGAACCGATAACGTGTGCCTTACCTTTTTTGGCGATGGTGCTGCCCGCCAAGGTATGCTGCACGAAACCTTCAACCTGGCCATGTTGTGGAAATTGCCCGTGGTGTTTATTTGCGAAAACAACAATTACGCCATGGGTACTTCGGTTGAGCGTACCTCAAACGTAATTGATATTTACAAGCTGGCCGATGCGTATGAAATGCCGGCCGACAGTGTGGACGGCATGAGCCCCGAAGCCGTACACGACGCCATTGTACGTGCCGTAAACCGGGCCCGCCAGGGCGACGGCCCCACCTTGCTTGAAATTAAAACCTACCGCTACAAAGGCCACTCGATGAGCGACCCGCAGAAATACCGTACCAAGGAAGAAGTGGAAGAATACAAAGAACGCGACCCCATTGAGCATTGCAAGCGGGTATTGTTGCAGGAGTTTCAGGTGAGCGAAGAAGAAATTGAAGTCATCAACAACCGGGTGAAAGAGCAGGTGGAAGAAAGCGTACAATTTGCCGAAGAAAGCCCCTGGCCGGCTGATGATGAACTGTTGAAAGATATTGTAACACAGCCCGACTATCCCTTTATTACCGATTAACAACCCTTTTAACTCACAACCGAATCTTACACAATGGCAGATACCAAAAAGACCGCACAGACAGAACTGGATGAAGCTCAGGTGGTGCAGAAGGCAAAAGATTTCTGGACCCGCTTTTCAAAACCCATCATTTACGCCGGCAGCGTAGTTATTCTGCTGGCAGGCGGCTGGCTGGGCTACAAAAACTTCATCGTAGCACCGAAGAACCAGAAAGCCAACGAAGCCATTAGTAAAGCGCAGGAATACTTTGCCCAGGATTCATTAAACCTGGCATTGAACGGCGATGGTACGCATCCCGGATTTCTGAAAATCATCAAAAATTTCAGCGGTACCGATGCCGCCAATCTGGCGCATTACTATGCGGGTTCCATTTATTTGCGCCAGGGCGATTTTGCCAATGCCATCAAATACCTGAAGGAGTTTTCGACCGATGCCACCCAGGTACAAAGCGCTGCCTGGAAAATGCTGGGCGATGCGTACATGAGTACCGGCAAACAGGCCGAAGGTGCCAAAATGTATGAGAAAGCGGGTAAGCTGAATGAAAAAGACGAATTTTTTTCGTCGGAAAATCTGTTTTTGGCAGCCATGGCCTACGAATCAATGGGTAAACTGAAAGAGGCCGGTGAACTGCTGCTCATCATCAAACAAAAATATCCCCGTACCGAAAAGGGATTTGTGGTTGATAAGTATTTGGCACGTGTAGGGGTAAATACTGCCGACTAAGGCACATTGCAACGGTGCAATGATAGCCTTTTGAAAAAGGCACACGTCCTATTGCACGCACGTTTGGGTTGGCCGGCAGTAACTTGCGTTGAACAATCATGACCGGAAACACAGAACAACTTTTGGCATTCGATACAGGCGCCGCCTCGGTTGCGGGCGCCTGTGTTGTTTTGGTGCGTACCGACTGGAACGCTGCCATCGTGAACGAACTGGAAGCGGGTGCCCGCCGTATTTTACATCAATACGGAGTAGGGCAGGTGATAACGGTGCGGGTACCGGGAGCCGTTGAAATTCCCTTTGCGGTAAAGCAGTATGCACAAAAAGGGCAACCCCGGGCCGATGCTTTTATTACGCTGGGTTGCGTAATACGGGGCGATACACCGCATTTTGAGTACGTGTGCCAGTCGGTAACGCAGGGCGTTACGCAACTGAACATACAGCTGGACGTGCCGGTTATTTTTGGCGTATTAACCGTAAACACGCCCGAGCAGGCACAGGAGCGTATTGGCGGTAAACACGGACATAAGGGCGAAGAGGCGGCCATAACGGCTTTAAAGATGATTGCCCTTAACCGCTCGCTGTAAAAATTGATGGAGCATGCAGGTTCAATTGTTCATACCCTGTTTTGTTGACCAGTTGTATCCGCAAACCGGATTCAACATGATACGTGTGCTGGAAAAACTGGGCTGTACCGTGCAGTACAATGCCAACCAAACCTGCTGCGGCCAGCCGGCTTTTAACGCGGGTTTTCAGGATGCCTGCAAGCCGGTGGCTTCAAAATTTCTTGAAGATTTTTCAGGGGCCGACTATATTGTGGCGCCCAGCGCAAGCTGCACCGGCTTTGTTCGTAACTATTACGGCAAGCTGTTCGACAACTCATCGGTACACAACGAAGTAAAAGCCCTGCAGAAACGCATCTATGAGTTTTCGGAGTTTTTGGTGCAGGTGTTACAGGTTACCCATGTGGGGGCCCGCCTTGAGGGGAAAGCAACTTATCACGACAGTTGCGCTGCCCTGCGGGAATGCAGGATAAAATCCGAACCCCGGCAACTGCTGCAACAGGTACAGGGGTTGCAACTGCTGGAAATGGAAGATGTGGAAACCTGCTGTGGTTTTGGCGGCACATTTGCGGTAAAATTTGAACCCATTTCCATTGCCATGGCCGACCAAAAAGTACAGCATGCGCTGGCCACCGGAGCCGATTATCTCATTTCAACCGATCTCAGTTGTTTGATGCACCTGCAGGGCTTCATCAAACACAAAGGCTATGCGTTGCAAACCCTGCATATTGCCGATGTACTGGCAAGCGGCTGGTAATAAACAGGCAAGGGCAGGGGGAAGAAGCATTAGAAAAAAGGGAACATTCAACAAAGCACTATGGCATACTGGCTTATTAAATCGGAACCCTTTAAGTACAGCTGGGAACAGTTGTTGAAAGATAAAAAAACGTACTGGGATGGCGTGCGGAATTATGCCGCCCGTAACAACCTCAAAGCCATGAAAAAAGGCGATGAGTTGCTATTTTACCACAGCAACGAAGGACTGGCCATTGTGGGCATTGCAATGGTGGTAAAAGAACATTATCCCGATCCCACTACGGATGACCCTGCCTGGGTGGTGGTGGACGTAGCGCCTGTTCGCACGCTCAAAAAGCCGGTAACACTGGCCCAAATTAAAGCCGAGCCGCGGCTGCAAAACATGGAAATGCTGCGTTTAAACCGCCTCAGCGTATCCAAAGTAACGCCCGAAGAGTGGAAGGTTATTATGCAACTGGCAGGAGAGAAATAGCGGCTGTGCAAATTTGAATAAGTAGTTGCTGCAGCATGAGCGCTTGCTTTTAAAGCGGTGCCGCTTTGCGGTAACCTGTACACACCATTGCGCTGTGTAGCATTTGAAAATGGTTAGTTTTGGGACGCACAACCTTGTATTACTGCAATGCTCAAATACCCGCTTCGCATAGGAAAAAGTACCATCTCCGGTACCGGCGCGTTTGCCACTACTGCCATACCGGCCCGGCGTAAGCTGGGAAACATGGCCGGCGAAATTATTTCCCGCCGCGAAGCGCGCCGCCGTATCAAAACACAGCCCGAAGGCGCTTTGCTGATGGTGGAATTTGACAACGAGCCCATTGCACTGGATGCCAGCGTTAACCGCAACGAACTTTCGTACATCAACCATTCGTGTAACCCCAACACCTACATGCGCCGGGCACACCGCAAAGTGGAGTTTTACAGTTTGCGCCCCATCAAAAAGGGAGAAGAGCTTACCTGCGATTACGGCGAAACGCACCACGATGGCAAATTGCCGTGTAAATGCGGTGCTGCTAACTGCAGGGGCTTTTTGTAGGCCGCTTTGCATTGTACCTTTGCTGCATGACGAAGCTTTCGGTAAACATCAACAAATTTGCCACGCTGCGCAACAGCCGGGGCGGCAACAATCCCAACGTATTACAGGCCGCTATTGATGCACAACGTTTTGGAGCCGATGGGGTAACCGTTCATCCGCGGCCCGATGAACGGCACATCCGTTATCAGGATGTGCGGGAGATTCGCCCCATTATTACCACCGAATTTAATATTGAAGGCAATTGCCGCGAGCAGTCGTTTGTTGACCTGGTGCTGGAAGTAAAACCCCATCAGGTAACGCTGGTACCCGATACAACCGGGCAGCTTACCAGCGATCACGGCTGGGATACCTGGAAACACCGCGATTACCTGCGGGAAATGATCGCATTGTTTCGCAATGCGGGCATCCGCACCAGCATATTTGTAGATCCCGTAATTGCAATGGTAGAAGGCGCCGCCGAAACCGGAACCGATCGCATTGAGTTGTACACCGAAGCCTATGCCCGCCGCTTTGCCGCCGGAGAGCCGGAAGCCGCCCTGGAGCCGTACTATGATGCGGCTACACGTGCCCGTGAGCTGGGCCTGTGCATAAATGCCGGGCACGACTTGGACCTGCACAACCTCAACTACCTCATTCGAAACATACCGTGGATTGAAGAAGTAAGCATTGGGCACGCCCTCATTTGTGATGCCCTGTATCTGGGCTTTGAAAATGTGGTGCAACTGTACAAGCGGCAGTTACAGGTTTCGTAAACAAATAAGGGCAAGGAAAATTTGCTGCAACAGAAGATTATCCGCCGGTTTGTCCGGTACGTATTTTGATTTTCTTTTTGCCCTCATTTTTCTTTTCGTACTCCAGCACTTCTTTGGGTTTGGTTTTTTCTTTGGCTGCCTCCTGCGGTACCGCTTCGGCATTGCCGGCGGCGCCCTCTTTGTTTTTGAGGATGCCGTTGGCGGTTCCGCTGCCATCATCGGGTTTGCCCAATATGAAATTTTGTTTTTCCACCACCCGTCCGGTTAAGGGGTCGTAGGTTTTCCAGATGCCGTGCGGTACGGTGGAAGCTTCCAGTTTCACCTGTACCAGATAAACTTTTTTCGGGTCATTAATGTCGTACACTTCCACGGTTTCGGTCGGATTGTCGGGATTGCTGGCCAGCCAGCTTTCTTCCCGCACCAGGGCGCCCATGGTGTTAAAATACTGTTGCAATCCGTTTTTGTACCCGTAGCGGTAGTTTTCAATACCCATCAAGTCGCCCTGCAGGGTGTACAAGCGCCACACACCTTCTTTTTTCCCGTCTTTATAAACGCCTTCCTCTTCGTAGCCGGGCTCGCCGCGTACTTCTTCGTACCGGTTTACCCAGGGCCCCTGGCGCATGCCTTTGGCGTCGGTACAATTGATGGTGTCGCCTTTTACGCTAATGGTATAGGTTACACACTGAGCCTTTCCGCTTATCGAAAAAAGCAGCAGCGCAATGGCTGTTAAACCGAGGTTCCGTAAGTTTGATTGCATAAGCTCAAATGTTCTGACAAAATCCGCTTGTTTTTATGAAGCATTTCGTATGTATCCGCACACTCGTACGTTTCATGGGCAAAGGTAAGCCGCTTCTCTTCTTACTGGCCTTGTTTGTTACAAGTACAGCACAAATCAGGCCAACTACGGGCGAAGAACGGTTAAAAGCCGGTGAAAAAAGAAGGGAACTGGAACGCCGCTCGCTGCTGCAGGATGTGAAGTTTCGCAACATCGGCCCTTCGGTGATGAGCGGAAGGGTAACCGACCTGGATGTAAACCCCGACGACCCCACCGAGTTTTACGTTGCTTATGCCAGCGGCGGTTTGTGGCATACTACCAACAATGGCCAGTCGTTTACCCCCATTTTTGATAACGAAGATGTAATGACCATCGGCGATATTGCCGTGCAATGGAAGGGCCCCCGGGTAATATGGGTGGGAACCGGTGAGGTAAACAGCAGCCGCTCGTCTTACGCCGGGAACGGCATTTACAAAAGTGCCGACAACGGGAAAACCTGGCAATACATGGGCCTGCCCGAAAGCCATCACATCGGTAAAATTCAACTGCACCCCACCGACCCCAATACGGCCTGGGTGGCGGTGCTGGGCCATTTGTATTCGCCCAACAAAGAACGGGGCGTGTATAAAACCACCGACGGCGGTAAAACCTGGAAGCAAACCTTGTATATTGACGACAATACGGGTGCGGTAGATCTCGACATCAACCCCGCCAATCCACAGGAGTTGTATGCTGCCGTATGGTACCGTACCCGCCGTGCCTGGAAGTTTGAAGAAAGCGGCCCTACCAGCGGAATCTATAAAAGCGCCGACGGCGGCGAAACCTGGCGCCTGATAAGTGGTGCCGGAAGCGGTTTTGCCGAAGGCAAAAAGCTGGGGCGCATTGGCCTGGCCGTATTTCCGCAAAACCCCAGTATTGTGTATGCCGTTATTGACAACAACGAGCCGCGGCCCGATACGGCACGCAATACGCAACGTGCCGATACCGCCCTGCAGCTGAAAGATTTTAAAACCATGACCAACCAGCAGCTGCTTGAGCTTGACAGCGCCCGCCTGGAGCGTTTTTTACGCCGCCAGCGCTACCCGGCTAAATACACGGCCGCCGTGGTAAAAGAAATGGTACGCTCGGGTAAAATTCAGGCTACCGCACTGTGGGATTATTTTGATGCCGGCGACGACGGTTTCAGCAATAGCAACATCCGCGGCTGTGAAGTATATCGCAGCGATGATGCCGGCAAAACCTGGCGCAAAACGCATACTGCCTACATCGGCACCTTTAATACCTACGGCTACTATTTTGCAAAGATTTATACCTCGCATACCAATCCTGATAAGGTTTTTGTTTTAGGGTTCAACGCGTTAATCAGTACCGATGGGGGCAAAAGCTTTAAGGTAATGGATAAAGGCAATGTGCATGCCGACCATCATGCCCTGTGGGTAAATCCCCGTCGCGACTCGCACCTGATTAACGGCAACGATGGCGGCGTAAATATTACCTACGATAACGGCGACAACTGGTTTAAAGCCAATTCGCCTGCAGTAGGCCAGTTTTATGCCATAGCCGTGGATGACGCCAAGCCTTACAACGTATATGGCGGTTTGCAGGACAACGGTACCTGGTACGGCCCCAGTAACAACAAAGAAAGTACCGACTGGCACGATACCGGCAACTATCCGTTTAAGTTTTTAAACGGCGGCGATGGCATGCAGGTGCAGGTTGACACCCGCGACAATACCACCGTGTACACCGGCTATCAGTTTGGGGCTTACGTACGCATGGACCGTACCAATCCTTCCGCCACACGGGTTAACGTACGGCCTTCGCATGAGTTGGGCGAAAAGCCCCTGCGCTTCAACTGGCAAACACCCATTTTACTTTCGCAACACAACCGCGATATTTTTTACTACGGCAGCAACCGTTTTCACCGCAGCATGAACAAAGGTGAAAATCCGCAGAGCCTCAGTGGCGATTTAACCGGTGGCCGTAAAGAGGGCAACGTACCTTTTGGAACCCTGGTTGCCCTGAGCGAATCGCCCCTGCGCTTTGGGTTGATTTATACCGGAAGCGATGATGGCCTGATTCACGTTAGTCGCGACGGCGGTTATACCTGGACACCCCTGCACCAAAAATTACCCAGGCAGGTGCAGGGCTTGTATGTAAGCCGTATTGTAGCATCGCGTTACGCAGAAGGGCGGGTATATGTTACCCTGAACGGATATCGTAACGACCATTTTAATGCCTATGTATTTGTAAGTGAAGATTACGGCGCCACCTGGCGGCAGATTTGCAACGATTTGCCGGCCGAGCCCGTCAATGTGATCCGTGAAGACCCCCGCCAGGAACAGGTGCTGTACATTGGTACCGATCATGGACTATATGTAAGCATCAACCGGGGTGCATCGTGTATGGCATGGATGGCCGGTTTACCCCGCGTGGCGGTACATGATATTGCCATACAGGAACGTGAAAATGAAATTGTGCTGGGTACCCATGGCAGAAGCATTTACATCGCATCGTTGAACGAAGTACAAAAGCTGGCTGCCGATCCTTCCTATGCCGAACAAAAACTGAAAACTGTGGTTAAATAATTTTCTATTGCAGCACACTAAAATCAATTGAAATGAAACGCATTATTGCTTTTACCGCCTTTTGGCTCTTTGCTTTCAACATCAATGCCAACGCTCAGGACGACAAGTCGAAACGTCCCAGTCCGCCGCAGGAAACAAAGTTTACGGTGGGCACTGCCACCATCACCATCAATTACGGAGCCCCATCCGTAAAAGGCAGAGAAATTTGGGGCAAACTGGTGCCCTACGGACAGGTATGGCGTACAGGTGCCAATGAAGCCACCACATTTGAAACAACGGCCGATGTAAAAATTGAAGGCAAACCCCTGCCCAAAGGGAAATATGCATTGTTTACCATACCCGGTAAAGACGAATGGGTGATTATTTTCAACAAGAATGCGAACCAGTGGGGCGCTTACAACTACAAAGAAGCCGATGATGTATTGCGGGTAAAAGTACGCCCCGGCCTGGCCGAAACCTTTCAGGAGCAATTGAAGTTTGTAGGCCATGTTGACGGATCCGTTTCTATTCTGTGGGAAAAACTGGAAGTAATTTTCACCGTATCGCAATAATTGCCCAAAAGACGTTTACAGCAGCGGGGCCCGTGGCCCCGCTTTTTTATTTCACAGTTTATGCACAGCAACCGGCTACCGTTTTAGCAGAACGCCGGGAAAGCAGTAGCTTTATTTGGATGCGGGATGCCAAAATCGTTTTGTTGCTGCTGGTATTGTTGTGCCTGATTGGTACGTGGATTTTTTATTTCTATGACAAAGCGGCACGGGCAGGCAGCGCCGTTGTGCAACTCCAAAATCAAAAGAACGAATCGTTTGCTGAAAGAGACTCGTTGGTAACGCTGTACCGGCAGGCCGTATCGCAACTTAATAGTTTGACCCGCGACCGATCCGCATTGAATGAGGATTTGCAGATGCGTGTGCAGCAGATTGACACGCTGCAAACAGAAATGAACCGTGTATTGCAACTGAATCAACTGACAAGGGAACAGCTGAATAACGCCTTGCAACAAATAGCCTTACTGCAACAGCGCATTGCAGGTTCTAATGCGGGTAACGTCAAACAAAATCCTGCGGCCGTTGCTTCAAACCTTTCAACAAAAGGGGTGAACAACAAAGTGCCGGAAGCTACAGCTGCAACGGATGCAGCCGAATGGCTAATAAAAACCGGTAAATTAAACATCCGGTTTTTGCGGGCAACTGTTCCGGAACAAATAACCGATAAAGCAGCCGAAGCAGTAGCCATGCAGTTACAGATAGATGCGACGCCTGCCGGTTCTGCAAAATTCGCGGTTGCAGCACTGTATCTTGTTGTGCGCTCGCCGCTTGGAGAAATTGTACAGGATGATGCCTGGCAAACAGGAGTATTTGACGCGGGCAAGCAGGGACGGCTGCGTTATACCCGACGCTATGAAATTACCGGCAACGAATCTGGTGGCGTAACGTACACCACGTTGATTGAATTGCCTTCCTTTGAAAAAGGCGTGTACCGTGCCAGTTTATACTACAAGGGTAATGAACTGACAAAAAAAGAAGCGCGCCTGCAATAATTGCGTATCCCACATTGATAACAATCCGCTCCGGCCCCTTCTAACTTTAAAATTTCACGTTATGAAAAAAAACGGTATGCTGTTGCTTGGGGCTTTGTTGTTTGCTGCCACGCTTGCGGCGCAAAACACCTTGAAACCCCGCTTGCCCAAATCGGCATTTTTTGTGGGCATAGAAGTGGGCTCAAAAGGGGTTAAAATGAGTGTGATTGAGGTGGCCAAAAACAAACAGGGTACGGGTGAATTTCTGATTGTAAAAGACACATCGGTTAATACCGATTTCATTTCGTTTTCGCCTGCCACCTTAGCCGCTACACTTAAAGGATTAACCGAACTTTTTTGGGTAGCGGTTAACAACTACAAGATTCCTCCCCGCAGGGTATATACGGTTGTAAGCAGTGGTGTAAAGATGCAGGCCGAAAAAGAAGGAAAAACCGATGAAATCGCCAATCTCATCATCGCATTTCAGCAAGCCATTAAAGATCCGGGCCGCAAAGTGGAAGTGGTAGATGTGGTGCAGGAAGCACGCCTGTCGCACCTGGGCATTGTGCCTCAAAATCGTCGGTACAGTACCTTTTTAATTGACATCGGGAGCGGAAATACCAAAGGAGGATATTTTCCCTATGGTAATACCAACGACTTTAAGTTGTTTGAAGTAAACTGGGGCACCAAAAGCATAACCAACGCCGCCGAAAAGCAGGCCGAGGGGGATGCCAGCCTGCAACATTTCAGGAGGCAATTATTGCGTGTGGCCGATATGGCCGAAAACAAAGACATCATTTATGCCGTAAACGCAAGCGGTGCGTACCCTTTGAGCGATAATATTGCGTTCAGCGGCGGTATTGCATGGAGTGTTGCCACGCTGCTGCGCCCCGAATTAATTGCCAACCCTGTTGTATCGCTTACATATGAAGAAGTGCAGGCTTTCAGCGAAGCCTTGTTCCGAAATTTTAAATCGCTTTCGCCCGAGGCCATCGCAGCATCGGTAACCGATGCCGGCGTTGACAAACAGCAGGTATTGGCCGAGACCAAACGGGTGCACGCCGTTTTTGATCAGAAATCCCTAATGGGCGGAACTGCCTTGTTGCTGAAGATCATACGCCAGTTCAAATCGGTGTACGAATCCAAATCGTTCTACTTTGTCAAAAACGGACAAGTAGGCTGGGTTTCGGCTTATGTGGATGAAGTGATAGAGTGAACGGTTCGACAAAGCCGGGTTAGTTATTCCAGAAAAGGCCTTCCCAAACCAATGTGCGGCGTTCTTCTTTCAACCGGTTTGCCGCCTGTTGCAACGCATCGGTTGCGGTTTGTTTGGCAGCACGGAGGCGGCCACTTATTGTGTACAACTGCTGCAGGTAGGCAACGGTATCTTTTTTCAGCAAAAACCGATCCCAAAAAAAACGTTGCACCGGCCGGTATTGCGGTGGTACATTTCTAATTTCATCGCCCATTACATAGTAATACCGGGCGTTGGATGGCTGCGGAATTTCATTGGTTTTGATAAGGATAAGGCGGTTGTTGAAATGATGCTGATTGTAAAACTGAAAGGCCGGTGCAAACTGCCAGCTCAGCGCCACTACCGTATTACCTTCTTTGGCCAATGCGGTGGCAACTTCTTTGCTGTTGGCATCGTACCACCATTCGCGGCAGCTGTACAGGTTTATGCTTTTTACGAATGCGGCGCTAATCATAAACGTGAGCAGCAGCGCGGCAATCTTACCGGTGCTGCCTGTTTGCCATAACAATAGCATGCTGCCTGTAAGCAGCACCAGCAACGGAGGAATGTAAAGGGTAGCCTTACGTCCGTCAATGTAGTACGTACCCAGCAAGTGGCGTTGTGCAATAATACCGGCTGTCATAACAATCAGCACCATTGCGATAACTGCTGTCAGTTGCAGGGTGGGATTGGCAACAAGGCGTTTTTGTATGAGGAGGCGCACCGCAGCTATCAACATCAGCAACGGCAAAAAAAGAAGCAAGCCCATGAGCAGTAGTTTGCTCTGCTCTGCTTGTAAGAAGGGGAAGGTTTGGTTGTAAAGCAAATCGGCTGCGAGTGTTTGCAGCGACGCAACAAAAGTTTCGGCCCCCCATTTGAATTCATTGTTGGCTTGTAAGTAGCTGATGGGCCGGTAACTGAGCAAGGCCAGCAACAGACCAATTAACAGTGGTGGTATTTGATGTTGTACAAATTGCCGGTCGCGGAAGGCTTTTATGCCGTTTTTTCCGATAAACAAAACGATGATAACTACCCACAGAGTCAGGTACAAATTCAGCCACGTAAAGTTGGCATAGGCGGCAAGAGCAGCTGCGGCAAAGCACCGCCACAACCATCGGGTTTGTTGCAGCCGCACATAGAAAAGCAAGGCTGCTATCGCGGCCATACTCCACGCATTGGCCAGGCCATAGCCGCGGGCCAGCGCAAAAAAATCCAGAAGATAGGGTACGCCGCACAACAGCAGCATGCCTGCCAGCCGCTGTCCGCTATGTTGCGTAAGCAACTGCACAATGGATACGCCCGCAACAAAATACAGCAAAAAGGCCAGTACGTTGGGCAGGCGGACGGCCCATTCGTGGTAGCCGTACAGGGCCACACAGCCCTTCAGCAGCAATGAGTTCAGTATGTGATTGTTGGCCGTTTCAAATTGCCGTGCAGCGAACATAATATCCCACACCGGTACAACGGCAAAGTCGGTGGTGCCGGCCTCATCGTGGGTGATGGAAAGCAGGGCTGCCCGTGCCAGCAAATAGCCCAATAACAAAAGGCAGAGTGCAGCCAATGCGGACCAATAAAAGTATGTACGCTTCATTCCAAATCGAAAATTACCACATCTGTACAAAACTGCGTTGGCCGGCCGGCTGCAAGGGGCAGCGTTATTTTCCAAACTTTTTCTTTAAGGCGGCAAGCGCATCTGTAACGCTCATACTGCTGAGGTCTTCCTGTCGTTTTTGCTCACGGCCCCGGGTACGTGTGGGGCGTGCCGGTGCCTCCTGCGTTTGCTTGATGGAAAGCGATATGCGGTTGCGTGGTACATCTACCTCCAGCACTTTTACCTGCACCTTATCGTTGAGCTTCAGCACTTCGGCCGGATCGCTGATGTAGGTATGTGAAATTTCGGAAATGTGCACCAGGCCATCTTGTTTTACGCCAATATCCACAAAAGCGCCAAAGCGGGTGAGGTTGGTAACAATACCCGGCACCACCATGCCCGGCTGCACATCTTCAATGCTGTAAATGTTGGCAAATTCAAAGGTTTGCAATTCGCTGCGGGGGTCGAGGCCGGGCTTGCGTAATTCGCTCAAAATATCAGTAAGCGTTAGCAAACCCAGTTTTTCGTTCACATATTTTTTGGGGTCGATCCGGCGAATGAGGGCTTCATTGCCGATGAGTGCCGCCACATCTACCTGCAAATCGGCGGCCATCTGCTCTACCACGGGGTAGGCTTCGGGGTGTACGGCACTTTTATCGAGCGGGTGCTCGCCATCGTTAATGCGCAAAAATCCGGCACATTGTTCAAAGGCTTTTTCGCCCAGGCGGGGCACTTCCATCAGTTGCCTGCGGTTGCGGAAGCGGCCGATTTGATTGCGGTACTTCACAATGTTTTCGGCAATGCCGCTGTTAATGCCGCTCACATAGCTGAGCAGGTGCTTGCTGGCGGTGTTGAGGTTTACGCCCACCTGGTTCACGCAGCTTACCACCGTTTGGTCGAGGCGTTCTTTCAGCCGAAACTGGTTTACATCGTGCTGGTATTGTCCTACGCCAATGCTTTTGGGGTCAATTTTCACCAGTTCGGCCAGGGGGTCCATCAGGCGCCGGCCAATGCTAACGGCGCCCCGCACGGTAACGTCCTGGTCGGGAAATTCTTCGCGGGCCACTTCGCTGGCGCTGTACACCGATGCGCCATCTTCGTTTACCAGAAATACCGGAAGCCCCAGTTGCAGTTGTTTGATGAACTGTTCGGTTTCGCGGCCGGCCGTACCATCGCCAATGGCTATGGTTTCAATTTGGTATTGCTGTACCAGGCGGCGGATGGTTTGTTCGCTGCCCGGGCGGCGATTGGCTTCGTGTACGTAAATGAGGTCGGTAGCCTGCAGGTTGCCTTTTTCATCCAGGCACACCACTTTGCAGCCGGTGCGGTAGCCGGGGTCAATGGCCAGTATGCGTTTGCTGCCGAGCGGACTGCTGAGCAGCAGTTGCCGCAGGTTTTCGGCAAAAACCTGAATGGCTTCTTCATCGGCCTTTTGTTTGAGCTGGGCACGGAATTCCGATTCCAAACTGGGTTGCAACAGCCGCTTGTAGGCATCGCGTATGGCTTTTTTTACGTGCGCAGTGGACGGGCTCATTCCCTTTACCCAGTTTTTTTCCATCAGTTCCAGCGCCGGTTCTTCATCGGGCTCAATACTCATGCGTACAATACCTTCGGTAAAGCCCCGTAAAATGGCCAGTATGCGGTGCGAGGGAATTTTATGAACCGGTTCGCTAAAGTCGAAGTAGTCTTTAAACTTGGCACCTTCCGTTTCTTTGTCTTTAATTACATTGCTTTTAACCAACGCGTGCTCCTCAAAAAACTTACGCAGGCGGGCACGGGTGCCGGCATCTTCATTCACCTGTTCGGCAATTATGTCGCGTGCGCCTTGCAGGGCTTCTTCCACGGTTTTTACTTTATTGGTAATGTAGCGTTGAGCTTCTGCGACAGGATCGGCCTCGCCCTGTTCCAGCAATAGCAGGGCCAACGGTTCCAGCCCGTTTTCTTTGGCTGTTTGCGCTTTGGTTTTGCGTTTGGGTTTGTAAGGCAGGTAAATATCTTCCAGTTCGGCAAGGGTGGTGGCGGCGTTCAGTTTTTGCTGCAGGGTTTCGGTCATTTTACCCTGTTCTGTAATGGTTTTTTCAATAAAGGTTTTCCGCTCGGTAAACTCCTGTAAAAACTTATGCTGGTCCTGAATTTGCTGCAGTTGTACTTCATCAAGGTTGCCGGTAACATCTTTCCGGTAACGGGCAACAAACGGTACGGTGGCTCCTTCGGCAAACAGTTGCAACGCTGCTTCCACCTGTTGCACACGCAGGCCCAGCGCACCTGCTATACGGGATGCGAATTCTTGCTGCATAAAACGGTAATAAAATTTTTTAGGGCGGCGAAAATAGGAGAGCGGGGCAGAAGAAAAAAATTAGAATGAGTGCGGCAAAATCCGTAAAAAAGCTCCGTTACCGAACGATTTTTACTTCTTTGATCAGGTCGAGGCCGGGAAACTTTTGCAACATCCAGGCATTGCCCTTGAAATAGATGGTATCGGCGCTTTTCATCGTATCGTTGCCGTAAGCGCTGAAAAAGCTTTTGGCCACTTCCATGCCGCCGGTAATGCGGGCAAAGGGCACAAAGCCCACAACGCCGGCAACGTTCATGGTGTCGTAGGTAAGATTATCTCGCAGGTTTATAAACACCGATGTTTTGCGGGTATTGGGGGCGCCTCTCGAAAAACAGAGCGTGCCCGCTACATTGGATGCCACTACCGGTTCGTCTTTCAAATTTTTGCCCTGCCAGAATATGTTTTTTTCCTTGTTTTCACTTACGCCAAATTGCACCAGGTAATCTTCCACTACCCGAAAAATGATGGTGTTGTTGTAATAACCGCTGCGAATGAGTTGGTAAAACCGGTCGGCGGCCAGTGGGGCCCAGTTGCGATATGCTTCCACCGTAAAATTGCCTTTGGTGGTAATGAATTCGGCACGCAGGGTATCGGGTGCTTTCAACTTCAGCAGGTTGGCATCGGTTTTTAAAAGCTGAGCCTTGGCCGATGCGGCCAGGGCAGTAAAAAGCAACAGAAATGATGCAAATTTCATGTGTCCGAAAATTTTAGTATGCTCATGAAATGTAGCTGAAGCAAGGCATGCCTGCCGGCACAGGCAATTGTACAGTTGAAGATACGAAAGCCAACGGTAGGGTTGGCGGGAGCTGCAAAAAGAAACCCGCTTTGTTGAAGCGGGTTTCATCTGCCGTGTGTACGTGATTAGTAACGGTAGTGCTCGGGCTTGTACGGACCATCTTTGCTAATACCAAGGTAGGCTGCCTGCTCATCGGTAAGTACATCCAGCTCCACACCAATTTTGGCCAGGTGCAAACGGGCTACTTTTTCATCGAGGTGCTTGGGCAGCACGTACACTTTGTTTTCGTACTTGCTGTGGTTGTTCCACAGTTCAATTTGCGCCAGGGTTTGGTTGGTAAACGAGTTACTCATTACAAAGCTGGGATGGCCCGTTGCGCAACCCAGGTTCACCAGGCGGCCTTCTGCCAGCAGAATGATGTCTTTTCCATCTACATTGTAAATATCCACCTGCGGCTTAATGGTGTCTTTGGTATGGCCGTAGTGCTTGTTCAACCAGGCAACGTCAATTTCAATATCAAAATGGCCGATGTTGCACACGATGGTTTTGTCTTTCATGCGCTTGAAGTGTTCGCCGGTAATCAGGTCGCGGCAACCGCTTGCCGTTACCACTATGTCGGCTTCGGCCACGGCGTCAATCATGCGTTTCACTTCAAAGCCATCCATGGCGGCCTGCAAGGCACAAATGGGGTCAATTTCGGTTACAATAACCCGGCAACCGGCACCGGCCAGCGAAGCGGCCGAACCCTTACCCACATCGCCGTAACCGCCAACTACTGCAACTTTTCCGGCCAGCATGATGTCGGTGGCGCGGCGGATGGCATCTACCAGCGATTCTTTACAGCCGTATTTGTTGTCGAATTTCGATTTGGTAACGCTGTCGTTTACGTTAATGGCGGGTACGGGCAGGGTGCCTTTGGCCATGCGCTCGTACAGGCGGTGTACGCCGGTGGTGGTTTCTTCGCTGATGCCCCGGATGTTGGGAACCAGTTCGGGATATTTATCCAACACCATGTTGGTCAGGTCGCCGCCATCGTCCAATATCATGTTCAGCGGACGGTCGGGCGAGCCAAAAAACAGGGTTTGCTCAATGCACCAGTCGGCTTCTTCAACGGTTTGTCCCTTCCAGGCATATACGCCAATTCCGGCTGCGGCAATGGCGGCAGCGGCATGATCTTGCGTGGAAAAAATGTTGCAGGAGCTCCACTTCACCTCTGCACCCAGGGCCACCAGGGTTTCAATCAGTACGGCGGTTTGAATGGTCATGTGCAAACAGCCGGCGATGCGGGCACCCTTCAGGGGTTGTTGCGGACCGTATTCGGCACGCAAGGCCATTAAGCCGGGCATTTCGGCCTCGGCCAGGCGAATTTCTTTGCGGCCCCATTCGGCCAGACTGATGTCTTTAACCTTATACTTCAGGTCGAAATCAATTTTGTTGCGGGTGATGGTGGACATACGTTGTAAATTTTGTGCAAAGGTATTTTTTCAGCAGAAAGTATTTTTATCGTTCATCAAAACAGCGGAAAAAACTAAATTTGAACGAATGACGTGTTAAAATTCTGATTTTTTATGCCAAAAGCGGCCCAAACAGCACAAAGTGCTGCCTTACCCGAAGGGATGGACGAAACCGACCTGCAAATTTTACGCCTGCTGCAGCAAAATGCCCGCAGTACGGTTAAAGAAATTGCAGCGGCTGTGCACCTCAGTCCCACTCCCGTGCACGAACGCATCCGGCGCATGGAGCGCAGCGGCCTCATCCGCCAATACACCACGCTTATTGACCCGGCAAAGGTGAACAAAGGCCTGAAGGTAATCGTGTATGTTTCGTTGAAAGAGCACAGTAAAACATCGGGTGCCCGCTTCATCAAGCACATCAATGCGCTGGATGAGGTAATTGAGTGCTACAACATTTCCGGGGCCTTTGATTTTATGCTGAAGGTGGTGGTGGCCAATATGGATGCCTATTACGATTTTCATGTAAACAAGCTGAGCCAAAGCGAAAACATCGGCAACGTGCAAAGCGTGTTTGTAATGGGTGTTTTAAAAGAAACGCCAGTACGGGTTTAATGGCTTTGGACGGGGGAATTAACAAAAGCTACGGCTGCGGGTATTTCTTTTGCCCGCTGCGTGTTGTACCTTGTTGGCACCATAACGCAAGCACATGAAAAATTCGCTTTCAGCCGCCTTGTTTGCCCTTGCCATAATTGTGGGCATGTGGTTGGCCGCATCGGCCTACAAGTATAAGTTTCGTTCGTCCGAAACAATCTCCGTAACCGGCCTTGCCGAAGTGGATTTCAGCAGCGATTTAATTGTGTGGAGCGGCACCTTCAACCGGTATGGGTACGATTTAAAAACCGCTTACGTGGCCTTGAAGCAGGATGAAGCGGCCATTAAAGCGTATCTCAACCAAAATGGCATTGCCGACAGCAACATTGTTTTTGGCTCGGTAACCACGCTTAAAAACTACCAGCGCAAATTCGACCGCGAGGGCAATGAAATCAGTTCGGAGTTTACAGGCTATACGCTTACGGGCAATGTACGCGTAGGGTCGCGGGATATTGATAAGGTCGAACGCCTGTCGCGTTCCATTACCGGGTTGCTGGAAAAAGGAATTGAATTAAGTTCCAACGCCCCCGAATATTATTACACCCGGCTGAACGAATTAAAGATTGACCTGTTGGCAAAAGCCGGCGCTGATGCCAAAACCCGTGCCGAAACCATTGCCCAAAACAGCGGAGGCGCGCTGGGCGGTATCAAAAAAGCCACCATGGGGGTGTTTCAAATAACCGGAAAAAACAGCAACGAGGCTTTCAGTTACGGAGGCGCCTTTAATACCAGCAGCCGCGAAAAAACGGCTTCCATTACCCTGCGGGTTGATTACCTGGCCCGGTAAAATTTGTTACAGGTAGATGCCCATAATGTAGTCGTTCATGTAGTAGTTGTTGCCAATATGAAAATCGGCCTGCTGCTCAATGGAAAAGCCCATGCGTTTGTAAAACCCGATGGCATTTTCATTGTGCCGGTTCACCTGTAAAATCACATGGTTGCCGCCTGCCCGGCGCACGGCATCCAGCACATGTTGCAGCAATGCTTTGCCGGCTCCGGTTTTTTGTTGCTGTACAATAACGTATAGTTTGTGCAACTTCCAGGTGCCGGGTGTTTCGGAAGGGCTGAATGCAGCAAAACCAACGGGCTGGTGTTGGTGTTCGGCAATTACAAAACGGTGGCCGCTGTTCAGTTGTTGCTCCAGTGCGGCGGTGCTGTACATCATGTTCAGCATGTAGGTAATTTGTTCGTCGGACAGAATGGGGCTGTACGTTTGCGGCCATACCTGCATGGTAAGACTTTGTATCAGCGGTATGTCGGCCACCGACGCGTTTCGGATAACAATTGCCTGATTCATAAACAAGGTTTGCGACGTATTAACATGCATGCGAATGGCCTTGCGGGATAAAACCAGGGCCACCACCAGCGAAGCTACGGCACCCAGGAATAACAGAAATTCGGCCGCGTTTTCACGCACCCATTGGTGGGTTTGCAGGAATAAGAAAAAGTCGTACGTGCCATGGAAAAACGTAGCCCAAAATACACCCCGAAACAAAAGCGTACGGCTGCGGTGGGGCTGAAATTTGGCTTTTCCCGCAAAATAGCCCATTAAAACGGCAAAGGTTGCATGTGCGGGCACGCTTAAAAACATGCGCATGATGGCGGTGCCCAAACCGTTTTCCATTACATACCCTATGTTTTCGATTGTGGCAAAACCCATGCCCACCAATACGCTATAGACAATACCGTCTAAAGGCTCGTCGAATGTTTTTCGGGGATAGGCATAATACCGCAGCACCCAAAACTTACTCAGTTCTTCGCTCAGCCCCACAATCAGGTAGGCAAACACGGCCGTGTAGGCAATGCCTGCGCCCATGAAACGCTCTACGGGTTTGGTGAGTAACAACTGCACGATAACCGCGGGCACAATGCTGAGCATGCCCAGTAAAAAGCAAATCAGTAATTTTAATTTCGGCTCACGGTTGTATTGGTCTTTCAGCATAATGTACAGGCTGATGGCAATACCCGGCGCAACCGAAAGCGCAAGTAAAAGCATACGTAAACTTTGTTTAAAGATAATTGTTCGGTCCGTTTATGAAAGCAGGCTTATCATGGAAACGGTTAATGACACTAGCAGTTGTTATGTGCACCGGAGCCCTCTGTTTACTGCAGCAGGCTTCGGCACAGGTGTTTGGCGGCAACCCGCCCCGGCTGAAATTTTACCAGCTGAATACCGATACCGTTCGCATCATCTTTCCCAAAGAACTGGAGCGGCAGGCAAGGGAAGTGGCCGGCATATCGCATGTGCTGGCCAGGCAATCGCCGGCCATGCTGGGCAACCGGCTTACCAAGTACGATGTGGTGCTGCAAAACCAAACCACGCTTTCCAATGCCTACGTGGGCATTGCGCCCCGCCGCAGCGAATATTACATGATGCCCGAATTGAGCAATCTTGAACTTACATCGCTGCCCTGGCACCAAACACTTGCCATTCACGAGTTCAGGCATGTGGAACAGTTTTCGAACTTCAACCGCAAAGTGCAGCGTACCCTGGGTTTCTTTCTGGGCCAGGAAGGGCAGGCATTGGCCATGGGGGCCGCCGTGCCCGACTGGTTTTGGGAGGGCGATGCCGTGTGGCAGGAAACCGTAAGCACCCGGCAGGGCAGAGGCGCTTTGCCTCACTTTATGAATGCCTACCGTTCGTTATGGACCGATGGAAAAAAATACGGTTATCAAAAACTGCGTAACGGCTCGTTTCGGCATTACGTGCCCAATCATTACGATTTGGGCTATTTGCTGGTAACCCAAGGCCGCGAACGCTTTGGCGATTCGGTGTGGACCAAAATAACGCAGGATGCGCTGGACTATAAAGGCTTATTTTTTCCCTTTCAAAAAGCGGTGCGTCGGCACACCGGATTGCCCTTCAAACAATTTGTCAACGAAACATTTGCCACCTATCGCACCCGCATGGGTGCCGATACGCTGGCCGCACAGGTGGCAGCACCGTTTACGCCCGCTCAGCGCAACAACGTGCAGCAGTACCTCTATCCCCAGTTTTTAGACGATGGCACGCTGCTGGTGGTAAAAACCGCTTACCGCCAAATACCCGCCTGGTTTCAGATTGATGTGAACGGGAAAGAATATTTGTTGCGGGTGAAAGACATTAGCCGCGATCATTATTTTACACACCGCAACGGCAAGGTGGTGTTTACGGCCCTGCGCCCCGATGCCCGGTGGGGATGGAGAGAGTTTTCGGAACTGCGGGTTTGGGATATGCAGGCCGATACGGTGCACACACTGGTGAAAAAAAGCCGCTTGTTTATGCCCGATCTTTCGCACGACGGTCGTACTGCCGTTGCCGTATATGCGGGTACCGATATGGCAAGCGCCCTGCATGTGGTACAACTGGAAAACGGAGCGGTTACCGCCTTGCCCAATCCCAACAACTATGTGTACACGTACCCCCGTTTTACGGCCGATGACGCCGCGGTAATCAGCGCCGTGCGTAATGCAAGGGGCGAAATGGCCCTCGTGCAAACCCGATTGTCGGATTACCGGGAGCAGTTGCTGCTGCCCTTTACCAACACACCGCTTGCCTATTTACAGGTGTGTGGCGATACCCTGTTATTTACGGCACCTGCCAACGGAGTGGATGTGCTGTATTTGTACAACTTGCGTACCGGCGTTTTGCACGAAGCGGCCCGGCAGCCCAACGGCAACTACCAGGCCGTACTGCATCCGCAAAGCCGCGAGCTGGTATGGAGTACCTGGAGTACCGATGGGTACCTGCTGCGCAGGCAACCCCTTTCGCAGCAGCGCCTGCGCACGGTTGCGGGTTTAGAACCGGTGCAGCCCCTGTATGCCACAACGGCTACCCGCACCTATCCCGATTTGTTGGCTCACATTCCGGTTGACACTACACCCGTAAAGCGGTACCCCGGTTCGTTTCGTTTGCTGAACATACACAGCTGGCGCCCTTATTTGCAGGAGCCCGATTGGGGAATTGATTTTTTCAGCGAAAACATTCTGAATACCCTGGTTGCCCGGTACGGCTACAATTACAACCGCAACGAATTTTCGCACCAGGTGAGCGGCACCATGATTTATGGAGGCTGGCTGCCCGTACTGAGCGCAGGCGGTTCGTACACCTGGAACCGTAGTTTGCGTTTTAGTGAAGATACGCTGCTTACCTGGAACCAGTCGAATTTCAATGCCGGCGTAACGCTTCCGCTCAACCTAACCACCGGCCGTTCGTTTCGCAACCTTACGTTGCAAAGCAGCGCCAACTTCGATCAAATACGCTATACGGGCATTGCAAAAAACCTGTTGGCAGACGAGGCCTTCCATTTTCTTTCCAGTTCAATCAGCTATACCCAGCAAAGCCAGCGGGCGTTGCAGCAAATTTTTCCCCGTTGGGCCATGGTGTACCGGGTACAATACCGCAACACCCTTTCAGGAACATCGGGTACGCAACTGTTGTTAAACGGAGGATGGTTTGTGCCCGGCTTGTTGCGGAACCATCACCTGGTGGTATTTGCGTCGGTACAAACACGCGATACCCTGCGGGGAGGGCGTTTTGCCAATAACTTTCCTTTTGCCCGGGGCTATGTGGCGCTGAATGCACCGCGTGCCTGGCGGGTTAGCGGCAATTATCATTTCCCCATCCTGTATCCCGAAGTAGGTGCGGCCAACCTGGTGTACCTGCTGCGGCTGCGGGCCAATGTGTTTTACGATTATACGCATCTGC
Organism: Lacibacter sp.; assembly: GCA_046297415.1. Lineage (GTDB taxonomy): Bacteria > Bacteroidota > Bacteroidia > Chitinophagales > Chitinophagaceae > Lacibacter. The sequence continues at coordinate 412,206 of JBKBIL010000001.1, read as the reverse complement.
GCAGCCTGCGTACGGGGCGGAATTTTTATTTCCGCACTACCGGCGCCGAACTGTTTTTTGATACTCGCATCTGGAACACGTTTGCTGCCACCTTTGGGTTGCGCTACAGTTATTTGCTCGATGCCGATTTGGGAAGCAGCAATCGCAGTCCGCACCGTTTTGAGGTTGTTTTGCCGCTCGATTTGTTTTGATGCGCTTTTACTGAATTACAATTTTGAGATCGGGTGCACGCAGGTATTCGCCGCGTTGGTCGCGTACAATAATGTCGGCAACCAGCAGTTCATCTTCCCGCTTGATGTTTTCGTACAGAAACTTGCGCCATTTTTCGGGCAGCAGGCCCGTGTTGCTCACTTCTATGGAGTATGCATTAAAGCGGGTTTGCACTTTACCGGTTTCGTCGTCTTCGTACCGGTCTTCACTGCGGTACACCAGCATGAAGCGGGAAATGCGCATCCGCTCTTTTTTATCGCTGATTACCCACACGCTTGAATCTACCAGTTGCAAGGCCATTTCAAGCGTCAGGCTGCCGCCTTTTGAAAAGCCCCAAAAGGTTTGCAATACGGGCGGCGTAATCTTGGGAGCCGGCTTTTGCTGAGCGGCAACATCAGGGCCAAAGCCCAGCATCAACAACAGCCATATGAGTACCGTTTTGCGCATGGTTGTAAGTTACATTTTCTGCCGGTGCCTGTTGTTAAGGCTTTGTAACAATTGATTTGAATGGTTACGGTTGTGCCGCCCGGTTAACGGAAAAGACAGCTGATGGTTGCCGCTGCGCCACGTCTGGATAACCGCAATCGCGGCCCGGCCTGTTTTAAAGCAGTTGCAGGGCCTCTTCAATGGCTTTTATTTTTTCCAGTGCGTCGGCTTCTTTTTTCCGTTCCAGATTTACCACTTCGGGCTTTGCGTTTTGCACAAAGCGCTCGTTGTTTAGTTTTTTACGCACGCTTTCCACAAATCCTTTGTAATAGTCGAGGTCTTTCAGTAAAGCGGCTTTTTGTGCCTGCGTATCAACGGCCTGCTCCGCAACCAGGAAAAATTTATCTTTTTCAACAACGGCCGAAATGCTGTTGGCTACGGGCGCATCGGTAAACCGGAAGGATTGGGCGTTGAGCTGGCGGCTCAATATATCCTGCGTGGCCCGGTACACGTCGGGTTCCTGCGTCATTACATACAATTCAATTGGGTCTTTGGGTTTCAGCTGGTTTTTGGTGCGAACGTCCCGGAGCGATGTAATTACCTGCTGCAACAGGGCGCCCTGCTGCAGCAATACGGCATCGGGTGCCTGGGGTTGGCGCAATTGACGGATGCAAAGATCATCGCCTTCAGGGCGTTGCCGCAGCCGGTGATACACTTCTTCAGTTATAAAAGGCATGTACGGATGCAGCAGTTGCATCAATTGCTCAAAAAAGGATACCGCCTGTTCAAAGTTGTATGCGTCAATTTTTTGCCCGTAAGCCGGCTTGATCCATTCCAAGTACCAGCTGCAGTAATCGTCCCAAATGAGGGTGTATAGGGTTTTTAAAGCCTCACTGAGGCGGAATTCGCGAAACAGATGTTCCATTTCAATCGAAGCGGCCTGCAGGCGGGCTTCAAACCAGCGCGATGCGAAGGTTGCCGATTCTGGAAGGCTTTGTTGCGGGGTGGGTTCCACGCCGTTGGCTTCCCACAGTTTAATGAGTTTTAAAGCATTCCAGATTTTGTTGGTGAAATTGCGCCCTTGTTCATTACTGCTTTCGTCCCATAGCAGGTCGTTGCCGGCCGGCGAAGCAATCATGATGCCAAAGCGGCAGGCATCGGCCCCGTATTGGTCAATCAGCTGCAGCAAGTCGGGAGAGTTACCTAGGCTTTTGCTCATTTTCCGCCCCAGCTTGTCGCGTACAATTCCGGTAAAATACACTTCGCGGAAGGGAATTTGCTTTTGGTATTCCATGCCCGCCATAATCATGCGGGCAACCCAGAAGAAGATGATTTCGGGAGCGGTAACCAGGGTGTTGGTGGGGTAGTAGTAGGCAATATCGGGGTTGCCCGGTTTGCTGAAACCTTTAAACACTTCAAACGGCCACAGCCACGATGAAAACCAGGTATCGAGACAGTCTTCGTCCTGCTGCAGGTGCACTTCCGTTTCCGATACTCCAAATTGTTGGGCATACAACTGAACAGCCTCTTCCCGGGTGGCGGCCACTACAAAGTTGCCTTGCGCATCGTACCAGGCCGGAATGCGATGGCCCCACCACAGCTGGCGGCTAATGCACCAGTCTTTGATGTTTTCCATCCAATGGCGGTACAGGTTTTTGAACTTGCCGGGATAGAATTTGATTTCTTCATGAAGCACCACATCCAAAGCGGGGCCGGCAAGTTTTTTCATATCTACCCACCATTGCAGGCTGAGGCGGGGTTCTACTACCACATCGGTTCGCTCGCTGTAGCCCACTTCGCTGGTGTAATCTTCGGTTGTAACGAGGTGGCCGGCGGCTTCCAACATCGGAATAATTTTTTTGCGGGCATCAAACCGGTCTTCACCCACCAGTATTTCCGCCGCTTCGTTCAGGGTGCCATCGTCATTGAATATGTCTACAACAGCCAGGTTGTGTTTTTGACCCAGCTGGTAATCGTTCATATCATGGGCCGGTGTAACTTTCAGGGCGCCGGTACCAAACTGCATATCAACATATTCATCGGTTATAATGGGAATGCGGCGATTGATAAGGGGTACCAGGGCAAATTTGCCGTGCAAGTGTTGGTAGCGCTCGTCTTTCGGATGAACGCAAATGGCGGTATCGCCCATTATTGTTTCCGGGCGTACGGTAGCAATTATGATGCTTTCGTTGGAGCCTTCAATGGCATACCGCAGGTAATAGAGCTTTTGTTGCGTTTCTTTACGAATTACTTCTTCATCGCTCAATGCAGTTTTGGCCTTTACGTCCCAGTTAATCATGCGCTTACCGCGGTAGATGTAGCCTTTGTTGTACAGGTCAACAAATACCCGGATTACCGATTGGTAATAATCGGGGTCCATGGTAAAGGTGGTGCGTTTCCAATCGAGGCTGCAGCCCAACTTGCGGAGTTGTTCCAGTATGATGCCACCGTATTTTTCCTTCCACTCCCAGGCGTATTTTAAAAATTCGTCGCGGCTGAGGCTTGCTTTTGGAATACCTTTTTCCCGCAGCATTTGCACCACTTTGGCTTCCGTGGCAATAGAGGCATGGTCGGTACCGGGCACCCAGCAGGCATTTTTGCCCTGCATGCGGGCACGGCGCACCAAAATATCCTGTATGGTATTGTTGAGGCAATGCCCCATATGCAATACACCCGTAACGTTGGGCGGAGGTATTACAACGGTGTAGGGTTCCCGATCATCTGGAGTGCTGAAGAAATAGCCTTTATTCAGCCAATGTTGGTACCAGTTGGTTTCGGATTGCCGGTGGTCAAAATTTTTGGGTAGTTCCATGCCTGTTGCTGCTTTTCAAAATGTGGGCAAAGTTAAGGAAACGACGCTGCTGTGGCTACCGGCTATTGAAACAAAAAAAGCCCCTTATGGGGGCTCGTAACGAGAATATAATACAAGCTGCAACTGCTTGCAGGGGAAGCGTAAAAATTAAACCATAGGCCAATCAGTTACTGAAAATGAAGTAAGTGATTAGCGCAATGGCAGTGAAGAAACCGATGATAATCAGGGTTTGCTTCGTTGCTTCACTCATGTTGTAATGATTCGTTGACATATGATACCCAGTTTTAAGATTACAGAATTACGTTGCGTAATCAATGGTATCGGATTTTTGGCGAGTGGTCTGTTAAAGAAGCAGGCAACCGCTGTACCACTAAGGTACTACAAAATAGCGGTTTTTTCAAGGAATATTCCCGAAATGTATGAATTTGCCGCAGTTTTAAGAAACCGATGATATTTGCCGTAACCGATATTGAAACCACAGGGGGGCATGCCGCCGGTAATGGTATTACCGAAATTGCTGTACTGGTGCACGATGGCAACCGGGTGCTGGAGCGGTTTGAAACGCTGGTGAATCCCGGCTGCGCCATCCCCGATTTCATCCAAAAGTTAACCGGCATTACGCCCGAAATGGTTGCCTTAGCCCCTCGTTTTGAAGCACTTGCGCCCAAGCTGTTTGAGTTGCTGCAAGGAAAAGTTTTTGTGGCGCATAACGTGAATTTCGACTTCTCTTTTCTCAACCACTTGTTGCTGCAGCAGGGTTTTCAACTCAACTGTCCCCGGCTTTGCACCGTACGGTATTCCCGTAAGTTGTTTCCGGGACTACGCTCGTACAGTTTGGGCAATCTTTGCCGGCATTTTGGCATCGCCATACAAAACCGGCACCGTGCCGGCGGCGACGCCCTGGCTACGGCAGCCTTGCTGGAACACCTGATGCGGCACGACCGTAACAATCATTTGCAAACCCTGTTGCGCAAACAGTCGGGCGAATATTACCTGCCGCTGCATCTGAATCGTACCGACATTGACGGCTTACCTTCCGGGCCGGGTGTTTATTATTTTCACGATGCCAAAGACCGGGTCATTTACGTAGGCAAGGCACTGAACCTGAAAAAACGCGTAGTAAGTCATTTTACCGGCAACAGTAGCGGCCGGCAACGACAGGAGTTTATTCGGGAGGTGCACCGCGTTTCGTATGCCACCTGCGGTTCCGAACTGATGGCTTCCATTTTGGAAGTGATTGAAATCAAGCGTTTATGGCCGCGGTACAACAAAGCCGGCAAGCATCCCGAAGCGGTATATGGCTGGTACACCTACGAAAACAACGCGGGTTATTTGCAACTGGCTGTGGATCGAAAGAAACGCTATTTGCCTGCATGGCAATATTTTTACCAACCCAACGAAGCCCTGCTGTCGCTTAAGGCCCTGGCCAATAAATGGCAGTTGTGCTACAAACGCTGTTGGGTTGACCGTACGCCCGGCACCACCTGTGCTGCTGCGCATTGCACCGGGCGCTGCCATGAGGCAGAGGCTCCTGCCGAATGGAATCAACGTTTGTTGTTTGCATTAGAAACGGAGCGTACGCAGGCAAATACCTTTCTGATTCGGGAGCCGGCGGTGGATAGCGATGAAGATGTATGTGTGTTGATTGCGGAAGGTCGCTTTTACGGCATGGGATGCCTCAAAAAACAGCAGCAGGTCCATACGTTGGAAGCGGCCCGCTCCTTACTAACCCCTTATCCAGAATATGCACATGTTCGGAATTTGGTGTACAAACACGCCGCTTTGTTTCCGCATCAGGTGGTGGCGCTTCAGTAAAATTCCGTGGTATGCTTATTTTCGCCGGCAAACTCCATTTTATGCGTAATCTGCTGCTTGCCATGCCCCTGCTGCTTGCCTTGCAAGGAGGGGCTCAGGTAACCGATACCACCGGTTTTGATGATGATATTGATTACAGCAAACTGGGCGACGCCCAGGGTGTGAAGCGCTATGCCACCCAAAAAGTGTTGAATCAAACGCCCAACCGCATTGTAAGTATTGGCTACGAATACCACGGCGGCTTTGCCATGCCCGATGTTCCGCTGGGGGGCATGCTGCCTGCCATTCAGGATTTTCAGGTACGCCGGGTAAGCGGTCTGCGGGCGCAGGTAAACATTCCGGTTGTATCAACCAACAAAATCATTTGGCAAATGGGGGCCAATTACATGCGCAGCGGTTATGCCATTGACCGGGCACCTACCAGCACCTTTACAGAAAAACTCCACCGTTACGGCATGCATACCGCCGGCATCAATACAACAATTTTTAAGCCCTTGGATGAAAAGCATTTCATGATTTTTCAGGCAAGTGCCGATGTGAATGGCGTTTTTGAATCGCTTTCTGACGTAAACAGCCGGGCCATAACCGTTTCGGGTACGGCAATTTATGGTTGGAAAAAATCGGAAAAGAACATGATTGGTACCGGTTTGGCCCGAACCTACCGTGCCGGGCAAATCATTTATGTACCGGTGCTTTTTTGGAATAAAACTTTCAACGACCGGTGGGGAATGGAACTGTTGCTGCCGGCCCGGGGCCACATCCGGCATAATTTTTCCACCTTTAGCATCCTGCAACTGGGCTTTGAACTGGAAGGAAACCAGTATTGGATGCGTTCGCCCTTTCTGATTCCCGATCGTGAAGTGTTTATTCAACGCGGCGAAGTGAAACCCCGCATTCAGTGGGATAAACGCTTAACCGGATTTTTCTGGCTCAGCATGCAGGCGGGTTGGCGTTACAACTGGCGGTTTGACGTTATGAACGAATATGATGCCCGCAAAAACAACCAATTGCTCTTCAGCAGTGCGCTGGGCAATCCCTTTTACTTCAACATGAGCCTCAACTTTGTAAGCCCCTGATAGCAAAAACCCCGGCCGATGGCCGGGGTTTTAATTTTTGAAATAAGGATGATTACTTGCTAACCTGCCGGGTCCAGATATCGGTACGGCCAATTAATGAAACGCCAATATAACCCCGCACCTCCAGGGTGTTGTTATCCTTCATTTTGATGGTGCAATCGTACGTATTGCCATTTTTGGGGTCATAAATTTTGCCGCCGTCCCAGGTTTTCTTCCCCTTGTATTCAAACCCCCAGGTATTGATGAGGCCCAATACCGGCCGCGATCGTACGCTTTCGTCGGGATGGTTTTTGTCCAGCTTCGGTTGTCCGGTTTCGGGGTCGTTCGGTTCTTTCAGCCAAACAATACGCCCCTGATATTTTTCGCCGTTTTTATAAATGCGAATCATGCCGGTTCCTTCGCCATTTTTCCAAACGCCAATGATGGCATCGGCCTCGTTTTGCTGGTGTGAGCGGAAAGCCAGCATGCCCATCAGAATAACGGGGGCAAGCAACAGTGCAATCGTTTTTTTCATGCGCAAATGATTTGATGTAAAATTCGGAAAGAATTCCTAAAACAGATGTTACAACACAAAATGGGTTGCACCGCGTTGTAAAAAAAAATTTTGCAATTCGCCGTGCTTACAACATATTTGCACTGCAATGCGTACTAATATTCATAACAATCAGTGGTGGTGGCATACAACTCTTCGGGGGCTGTAATGTCGTTGCATTGATTGTACTACCATATTGTGGCCCCGGATTATACCGGGGCTTTTTTGTTGTAAATCATATTCCTCTGCGGAGGACCAAACGAAATACGGATGAAAAAAATTCAGATTACCACCACCTGCCGCCGCATGCTGGCCGATGTGTTTACGCCGGTGGGCATCTACATGCGCCTGCGTGACCGGTTTCGCGATACCATTTTGCTGGAAAGTACGGATTATCACGCGGCAGAAAACAGCTGGAGCTTTATTGCCGTAAACGCTATTGGCGGTATTGAACTGATGAATACCACCACGCTGGAGTACAAGTTGCCGGCCCGCAAACCCGAGCGTGTTACCGTAGATAGGCTGGAGGAGGTTCCTGACAGGGTAGGCGATTTTATGCAGCGGTTTGAATGGAGTTCGGATGGTTGTAAAGAAGCCCGCTTTGCACAAGGCCTGTATGGTTATACGGCTTATGATGCCGTGCGTTGCTTTGAGCAGGTGCGCTTACAGCACCAACCCCAACCCGGTATCGGGCTGCTGCGCTACCGTTTGTATCAATACGTGATTGCCATCAATCACTACAAAGACGAACTGCACATTTGCGAAAACCATGTTGCGGGCATTGAGAGCGAGTTGGTAGCCCTTGAAAGCGCCATACGCAGCAAAGATGTTCCGGTTTTTCCTTTTGCAACAGCCGGCCCGGAAAGAAGCAACCTTACCGATGCCGCTTATGTTGAAATGGTACAAAAAGGCATTGCCTCCTGCTTGCGGGGCGATGTATTTCAGATTGTACTCAGCCGCCGTTTTCAGCAATCGTTTACCGGCGATGAATTCAATGTGTATCGTGCCCTCCGCAGCATCAATCCATCGCCGTATTTGTTTTTCTTCGACTATGGCGATTACAAACTCATGGGCTCATCACCCGAATCGCAACTGATTGTGCAAAACGGGAAAGCCGTAGTGCATCCCATCGCTGGTACTTTCCGGCGCACCGGCGACGATGCATTCGACCAGGCTGAAGCCAATCGTCTGTTGGCCGATGCCAAGGAAAATGCCGAGCACGTGATGCTGGTGGATTTGGCCCGTAACGACCTCAGCCGGGTTTGCTCCGATGTACAGGTGGCGCATTATCGGCAGGTGCAATACTACAGCCACGTAATTCATCTGGTAAGCGAGGTAACGGGTACGGTTGCACCGGATACAAATCCTTATCGATTGCTGGCCAACACATTTCCGGCAGGTACGCTGAGCGGGGCGCCGAAAATTAAGGCCATGGAACTGATTGATGCCTACGAACCCGATGCCCGTGGATACTACGGCGGAGCCATCGGATTTTTGGGCTGCGATGGCAGCTGCAACCATGCCATCATGATTCGCACATTCCTCAGCCGTAACAACACGCTGTACTATCAGGCCGGTGCCGGTGTGGTGGCGGCCAGCAAACCCGAAAGTGAACTGCAGGAAGTAAACAACAAATTGGGCGCATTGAAAAAAGCCATTACGGCCGCCACGGAAATCGCATAGGCGCAGGGGTTATGCCCTGCCCGGCATGAAAGAAATTACTTTATGAAACTGCTTGTATTCGACAATTACGATTCTTTTACTTACAACCTGGTGCACCTGGTAGAGAAAATTTTGGGGCACAGCGTGGATGTGGTGCGCAACGATCAGCTATCGCTGGAAGATGTGGCCGTGTACGATAAAATTATCCTGTCGCCGGGCCCCGGAATTCCCGAAGAGGCAGGCCTGTTGTTGCCGCTCATTCAGCGCTATGCCCCCGAAAAATCAATATTGGGCGTATGCCTCGGCCACCAGGCTATTGCCGAAGCGTTTGGCGGTAGCCTTATGAACCTGCAGACGGTTTTTCACGGCGTAGCCACGCCGGTTCATGTTTTGCCGGAGGCGGTTGCTACTACCGCTAAAGCGGAAAATCTTTTTGCCGGCCTGCCCGAAACTTTTGAGGCCGGTCGCTATCACAGCTGGGTGGTAAATCAAGATCGGTTGCCGGATTGCATTACCGTAACCGCCGTTGACGATAGCGGCATGATTATGGCTTTGCGGCACAACCAATACGATGTACAGGGCGTGCAGTTTCATCCCGAAAGTGTATTAACGCCCTGCGGCGAAACCATATTACGAAATTGGCTGCAGCGGCCCTGATACCCTGATTACAAATTTTTTCATATGAAACAAATACTATCACAACTGTTTGAACATAAAACCCTGAGCAAAGCGGATGCAAGGGAGGTGCTGCTGCAAATAGGCAGGGGCGCCTATAACGAACACGCAATTACCGCTTTTATGACGGTGTACCTTATGCGCACTATTACCATTGAAGAACTGCAGGGTTTTCGCGACGCGTTGCTGGAACTGTGCGTACCCGTAAACCTGGAGGGGCATGATGTGCTGGATATTGTGGGTACCGGTGGCGATGGCAAAAACACCTTTAACATTTCCACGCTGGCCTGCTTTATTGTGGCAGGGGCGGGTCAAAAAGTAGCCAAGCACGGTAACTATGGCGCCTCCAGCATCAGCGGTGCCAGCAATGTAATGGAGCAGTTGGGCTATCGGTTCAGCAATAATGCCGGGCAATTACTGCGTGAGCTGGAAGCGGCAGGTATTTGCTTCATGCATGCGCCCTTGTTTCATCCGGCATTAAAAGTGGTGGGCCCCATTCGCAAAAACCTGGGCATGCGCACTTTTTTTAATATGCTGGGCCCCATGGTCAATCCTTCCCGGCCGGCCTATCAGTTGGTGGGGGTGTACAATCTTGAAATGGCCCGCATTTACAACTACCTGTTGCAACAAAGCGGCAGTGCTTTTACCATCATTCATGCCTTGGATGGCTACGATGAAATATCGCTCACCGGCGATACCAAAGTAATCACTAACACCGGCGAGCGCATTTATACACCCGAGCAGTTGGGTAAGCGCATGGTACAGCCGGAAGATATAAAGGGAGGCGATACGGTAGAAGATGCGGCCAAAATTTTCCGGCAAATACTGGAGGGTAACGGCAGCTGGGCACAAAATGCGGTTGTGTTGGCCAATGCGGCCATGGGACTGTTTAGTACCGGTAAATACAACAGTTACGACGATGCCTATCAGGCAGCGGTGGAAAGCCTCGACAGCGGTAAAGCAATCCGCGTATTGCAACGCCTGCTGGAGGTAAATGCGGCCTGAGGCAAACAAGCTTGTTCAAAAATTTTTTTTCATTCAAATGAACATACTCGAAACCATTGTTCAACACAAATACCGGGAGGTTGGCCAACGCAGACAGGCCGTTCCGGTGGCGCAACTGCGCCAACAGCCCGGTTATGAGCGCCCCCGTTTGTCGTTCCGCCAATTTATTCTCGATCCAACCCGTACCGGTATCATCGCCGAATTTAAACGGCAATCGCCCAGCAAAGGCATCATTAACGCCGATGCCGATGTTGCAGCCGTAACAAAAGCGTATGCCCAACACGGCGCATCGGCCATTAGTGTATTAACCGACACGGAATTTTTTGGAGGCAGCACTGCCGATCTGCAGGCAGCCCGCTTGAATGCCGTGCCGTTGCTGCGCAAAGATTTTATTGTTGATACCTACCAAATTGAGGAAGCACGTGCCATGGGTGCCGATGCCATATTGCTGATTGCCGCCTGTTTAACGCCCGCTGCCGTATCGGAACTGGCTGCTTACGCAAAGGAACTGGGTTTGGAAGTGCTCCTCGAACTTCATGCCGAGGAAGAACTGAACCACGTTTGCCCCGCAACCGACATTGTAGGCATCAATAACCGCGATTTAAAAACGTTTACGGTAGATATTGAACGCAGTCTGCAAATGGCAGCCAGGTTGCCCCATGGGGTAGTTAAAATAGCGGAAAGCGGCATCAACACGCCTGCCGATGTAAAACGCTTTCGTGAAAATGGATTTGACGGATTTTTAATTGGTGAGCGGTTTATGCGGGATGCCGACCCGGGTGCTGCCTTCGCAGCATTTGTTGAATCCTTAAAACCGGAATGATGCGTATTAAAGTTTGCGGCATGACCGACCTGCAGCAAATGCAACAACTGGCTACGCTGGGTGTAGAGTTTGCCGGCATGATATTCTACCCGCCCAGCCCCCGCTTCATTTTGCGCCACCTCAAAGGCGAGCAGGTGCGGCGGGCAAAACTGAAGGTGTACAAAGTAGGTGTTTTTGTGAATGCGCAATACGATGAAATTTTGAACCATATTGAAAATTTCGGGTTAGACATGGTGCAACTGCACGGCGATGAAACACCCCGCTTTTGTGAAAAAGTGAGCAATTACATTCAAACCATTAAGGCGTTTCGCATTGGGGAAGATGAAAACATTGCCTGGAAAATTAAGGATTACCGCGACAGTTGCGACATGTATTTGTTTGATACCCTGGGTGCCGGATACGGTGGCACAGGAAAAAAATTTAACTGGAACGTGTTAAAGGGCCAACAATTTGATAAGCCGTTTTTTTTGAGCGGTGGTATTGAGCCCGGCGACGCGGATGCCATTCGTACCTTTTGTGCCGATGCGGTATGCAAAAACCTGTTTGCCCTGGATGTGAACAGTAAATTTGAAATAAGCCCGGGTATAAAGAACATGGAACTGATCCGCAGCTTCGTAGAAGCGATACGGAAACCATCTTAACAGGCTTCTAAAAAAGAATGCTTATGCAAAAAACGGAAACTTATCAAACGCCCACAGCGCAGGGGTATTATGGAAAATTCGGGGGCGCCTACATACCGGAAATGCTGCACCGCAATGTAGAAGAGTTGCAGCAGCGCTATCTGGAAATCATTGAAGACCCTTCCTTTCAGAAAGCATACCGCAGCCTGTTGAAAGACTTTGTCGGCAGGCCCACTCCGTTGTATTATGCGGCACGGCTCAGCCGGCTGCACGGCACCCATATTTGGCTGAAGCGGGAAGACCTGTGCCATACCGGTGCTCATAAAATCAACAATACGGTTGGACAAATTTTGCTGGCCGAACGCCTGGGTAAAAAACGCATCATTGCCGAAACCGGTGCCGGCCAGCACGGGGTGGCCACTGCAACCGTTTGCGCCCTCAAAGGCGTGGAGTGTGTGGTGTATATGGGAGAAAAAGATATCGAACGCCAGGCGCCCAATGTGGCCCGCATGAAAATGCTGGGCGCCAAAGTGGTGCCTGCTACAAGCGGCAGCAAAACCCTGAAAGATGCCACCAATGAAGCCATTCGCGATTGGATTAATAATCCTGCCGATACGCATTACATCATCGGCAGCGTGGTGGGGCCGCATCCGTACCCCGATATGGTAGCTCGTTTTCAAAGTATCATCAGCGAAGAAATTCGCTGGCAGTTGCGGGAGCATACGGGTACCGAACTGCCCACGCACGTAGTGGCCTGTGTGGGTGGGGGTAGCAATGCGGCCGGCGCCTTTTATCACTTTTTGGATGAACTGTCGGTACAACTGGTGGCAGTCGAAGCTGCCGGAGAAGGAGTGCACAGCGGTAAAAGTGCGGCCACCACGCAACTGGGCCGGCCCGGTATTTTGCATGGCAGCAAAAGTCTGTTGATGCAAACCCCCGATGGGCAGGTGGTAGAACCCCACAGTATTTCGGCCGGACTTGATTATCCGGGTATAGGCCCGTTGCATGCCCATTTGTTTGATACGGGAAGGGGCCGCTTTTTAAGCGCAACCGATGCGGAGGCATTGGAGGCTGCTTTTGAAGTAAGCAAACTCGAAGGCATTATTCCGGCGTTGGAAACCGCACATGCTTTTGCTGCCTTGCACCAAATGCAATTTTCGCCCAACGACCAGGTGGTGGTTTGCCTGAGCGGCAGGGGCGATAAAGACCTGGCCACTTACATGCAACACCTGTAATTGATCTTAAAACGCAAATGTGCAATATGCCATGAGCCGAATACAGCAATTATTTGAACGCAAAAAACAACGGGTACTGAACGTATATTGCACGGCAGGTTTTCCCCGGCGCGACAGCACCCTGCAGGTATTGCAAGCCTTGCAGCAACATGGTGCCGACCTTATTGAGCTGGGCATGCCCTACAGCGATCCGCTGGCCGATGGGCCGGTAATACAGCACAGCAGTGCTGTTGCCCTGCAGCAGGGTATGACGCTGGAATTGTTGTTTCAACAGTTACAAAACATGCGCCCCGCCATCCACGTTCCGGTAGTATTGATGGGATACATGAATCCGGTATTGCAGTATGGCTTTGAGCGTTTTTGCAGGGATGCAGACGCTGTGGGTGTAGATGGTTTGATTTTACCCGATTTGCCGGAGTATGAATTTGAAACCGAATACGGAGCCGTATTGCAGCAGTACGGACTGGATTTTATTTTTTTGGTAACTCCCGAAACCAGTGCCGAACGGGTTCGTAAACTCGATGCCCTGAGTTCCGGATTTTTATACGCGGTATCCTCTTCGTCCACAACCGGTGCCGAAAAAAATATGAGCGATGTGAGCGCATTCATACAACGTCTTAACAGCATGCAACTCAAAAATCCCATATTGGTGGGTTTTGGTATTAAAGACAAACAAAGTTTTGATGCCGCCTGTGCCAATGCCAACGGTGCCATTATCGGTTCGGCCTACATAAAGGCGTTGGAGCATGCACCGGATGTAACGGCAGCCACTGCCGCCTTTTTGCGGCAGGTACTGGCATCGGAATAAAGCATACCGTTGGATATCAGGGCATGCAACAGTGGAAACTGTTAACTTGCTGCGGGAAAGATGGCGTTGATTTCTAAAAAAAATAAAAAGAGCGACAAACGGGACTCGAACCCGCCACCTCCAGTTTGGGAAACTGGCGCTCTACCGGATGAGCTATTGTCGCTAACAAAAACAACCGAAAGTTACAATGAATCTTGCAATTGTGAAATATAATGCCGGCAACATTCAAAGTGTACTGTACGCTTTGGAACGGCTGGGGGTACAGGCAACGGTAACCGATGATGCGGCTTTGTTGCAGGCTGCCGATAAAGTTATTTTTCCCGGCGTGGGAGAGGCCCGCAGCGCCATGTTAAGCCTGCAGGAGAAACAGTTGGATGTAGTCATAAAAAACCTGCGGCAACCGGTATTGGGTATTTGCGTGGGCATGCAACTGTTGTTTGAACATTCCGAAGAAAGCGATACTGCCTGCCTGGGCATCATTCCGGCACGGGTGCGCCGTTTTGCTGCCGCGCCCAACTTAAAAGTACCCCAGGTGGGGTGGAATACCATTTACAATATGCAATCGCCGCTGTTTGCCGGTGTTGCCGAAAACAGTTATGTGTACTACGTGCACAGCTACTATGCCGAAATGAATGCGTGGAGCATCGCTGCAACCGATTATGGCATTTCGTATTGCGGCGCCGTGCACAAAGACAACTTTTACGGCGTTCAGTTTCATACCGAAAAAAGCGCCGCAACCGGTGATCGTATTTTGAAAAATTTTTTGGAACTATAGCTGATTGGCCATGCAAATCATACCTGCCATCGATATCATTGAAGGTAAATGTGTACGCTTAACCCAGGGCGATTACTCGCAAAAAAAGATATACAACGAAAAGCCGCTGGAAGTGGCCCTGCAGTTTGTAGATGCAGGCTTACAGCGCCTGCACCTGGTTGACCTGGATGGTGCCAGGGCCGGAACGGTAAAAAACTGGAAAGTGCTGGAAACCCTTGCGGCACGTACCCGGCTTGAAATTGATTTTGGTGGTGGCATTAAGCAGGATACCGACGTGCGCATCGTTTTTAATTCGGGGGCACGCTACGCAACGGTGGGCAGTATTGCGGTGAAGGATGCACAACGGTTTACAGGCTGGCTGCAACAATTTGGCGCCGACAAGTTTTTGTTAGGAGCCGATGTGAAAGATGAAAAAATTGCCATCAGTGGCTGGCTCGAAACCACCGATATTTGGGTTTACGATTTTATTGAACAATACCTGCAGCGTGGGGTACAACAAATTTTTTGTACCGATGTGTCGAAGGATGGCCGCCTCGAAGGTCCTTCGCTTGCGCTTTATCAATCCATCTTAAACAAATTTCCCGGCCTGCATCTGATTGCCAGCGGCGGGGTGGCCACCGTTGCCGACTTGGAGCAGCTGGCCACCATAGGATGCAGTGG
Organism: Lacibacter sp.; assembly: GCA_046297415.1. GTDB lineage: Bacteria > Bacteroidota > Bacteroidia > Chitinophagales > Chitinophagaceae > Lacibacter. The sequence continues at coordinate 397,072 of JBKBIL010000001.1, read as the reverse complement.
TGCCATTGTAGGAAAGGCTATTTACGAGGGGCGAATCAGCTTGCAGGAACTGCAACGCTTTTCCAACTAAGGCTCCCGAGATAGCAACTTTTCAGAAAAGTCGGTTTCCAACACCAGCGATTCCTGTCAAATGTGATTTTTCGCATTCACTTTGTATCTCTTAGTGCCTTCGTGCCTTGGTGGTTCAAAATAGCTAAGCATGCAATAAACCTTGCGCCCCTTGTGTAAAACCTTGTGCGTTTAGTGGTAAAGCCTATCAACCACAAGGCACACAAAGAAGCCACAAAGTGCACTATGTATTTCGATTACTGTTATTCCCTCTGTATCTCTGCGTCTCTGTGGTAAAAAGCAAGTTCAAGCAACTTTCCTTGCGTACCTTGTGTAAAACCTTGTGCGCTTAGTGGTAAAGCCTATCAACCACAAGGCACACGAAGAAGCCACAAAGTACACAAAGTATTTCGATTACTATTATTGCCGCTGTGTCTCTGCGTCTCGCTGGTTCAAAAAAAGCAAATTTAAGCAATACCCTTGCGCCCCTTGTGTAAAACCTTGTGCACTTAGTGGTAAAGCCTATCAAACACAAGGAACACAAAGAATCCACAAGGAGCACAAAGAATACTGATTACTATTATTGCCTCCGTGTCGCTGCGTCTCTGTGGTAAAAAAATGCAAGCAACAACCCTTGCGCTGCTATTTAAAAAATCAAAATCCCAGCCGTTGCTTTGCCACAGCCCACAACTGATGCGCATCGGGCGTTAGTTTCATGGCAAAAACACCGGCAGTAAACAAGGCAACAAATACGCTGCTGCGCACGGCAATGCCCCAAAAGCCGCTCATGCCATTAAGCAGGTAAGCGCAAACAACATAACAGCCTACACCCAGCAGCAGGCTTAATAAGGTTTTGGAACTAAAGGGTTGCAGGCGGTAGCGTTTCCAAAGAAATACATATCGGATGAGGTTATAAACGCTAAACGAAAGCAGGTTGGCGTAGGCACTGCCTGTAATGCCGTATTGTTTTACCAGCACATAATTCAGCGGCAAAATCAACAGTACCAGTAAAACGCCGGTAACAAACTCAAAGCGCCAGTGTATGGAGGTGGCAATGATTTGGGCGTTTACGCCGGTGCCGGCATCAATAAGTTTGGTAATGCCCAGCAGCAAAACCACCATAATGCCGGCCTCATATTCGGTTTGAATGCGCAGCAGGCGAAACGCGTCTTCAATATTCAGCCAAATGCCGATAAAAATCACCAAACCAATCAGCAGCAGGTTAATGGAACTGCGTTGGTACAACCGGTTGATTTCTGCCAGATTTTTTTGCTTCCACGCAATGGATAATACCGGTACGGTAACGGCAATAATACTCCGCTGCGGCACCTGAATGAGGTTGGCAATATAAGTTGCCAAATTATATACGCCGGCATCGTGAATCCCTTTTTCGCTCACGCTGGCAATAATGATGCTATCGGCCACCTGCGATAAAATTAATATGATAGAACCGCTGTACACATAGGCCGCCAGTTGCACCATTTTTTTTCCGAAACGACGGGTTACCCGGCTGGGCCGCAGGGTAATAAACCAGAGTTGCTGCGCACGCAGCCGCACCCCTAAAATTGCAGCAATGGCCAAAAACAAGAAGGCAAAGAGGCGCATGAAGGTATCAAAGTTGATGGTGCCGGAGCTGTACAGCACGATTAGCACAAGGGTCAACAGGCGCAGACCGGTTTCACGCAAAAAGCTGGGAAATACCGCTTGCTGAAAGGTCCACGAAAAGCCTTCCAGAATGGTAAAGGCCAGTATGCCAAAACCAAATACAAATACCCAGGGGTAGTAGTCAACAAACAAAGCCGAGCGCCCGCTGAACTTTTGCACCACCAGCGGTTCGAAAACCATGCCGCCAAGCACCACCAAAAAAAATCCTATTAATGGAAAAACTAACGTCCATGTATAAAGGTCGTTTTGCCGCGGTGGCAAATGGTCGCGGTAGTACGGAAAAAATTTATACAGTACCGACACTACACCAAAGCTGGCAACGGCATACATGAGTTGCCCAACATCAAAAAACAAACGGGTAAGGCCATATTGCGCCGGCGTAAAACTACCGGTGCCGCTTTTAATGAAAAACCAGGTATTTACAAAGCCAATCAGAAAGCCCGTGTAGATTACGATACTCGAAAGAATGGCCTGCTTTCTGATTTGTCCCATACGCGGGGCTAAGTTATTGGTTAACGGCTTTATACGTTACGTAAAAATTCTTGTTCAGCCGGGCTGCCAGTTCGTCGGCCGAGGCAAACCGCACCCGCAACTGCTGCCAGTTTTCGTTGGCCAGTATCAGGCCATATTTTTCGGGTGTGCCGGGCAACAAAATGGGCATATTAAAGCCCGGTAAGCAGTTGGTCCAGCGGTAATGCAGCACCATATCGTTGCCGCTACCGGTTACGTAATATTCCAGCACGGGAATTTGTGTAGTTCGTAAATACTGATCGAAGGTTTTTGATAGATCGTAGCCGATTCGTTGCGAAATAAATGCCTCCACCTCGGACGAAGAGGTGGTTTTCAGTCCAAACCGTGTATGCATATCTCGCAGCAAGAGCCGAAACAGGCTGTCGCCGGCAATTTGCCGTATCATGTGCACCAGGTTACTGCCCTTGTAATACATATCATTGCTGCCCTGTTTATTTACGCCATAGGGGCCAATAATGGGTTTGTCGTTGGCAATATTGCGGCGTAAGCCTTGCAGGTAGGCATCGCCGGCGGCGGTGCCAAAATGGTAATCGGTGTACAGCACTTCGCTGTAGTTGGTAAATCCTTCGTGTACCCACATATCGGCAATATCACGGGTAGTAATGTTGTTGCCAAACCATTCGTGGCCGCTTTCGTGCACAATAATAAAATCCCATTTTAATCCCCAACCGGAGCGGCTGAGGTCGGTACCCATATAACCGTTTTGATATTGATTGCCATAGGCAATGGCGCTTTGGTGCTCCATGCCCAGGTAGCTCGTTTCCACCAGTTTGTATCCATCGCGGTAAAAGGGGTAGGGCCCCATCCAGTATTCAAAAGCCCGCAGCATGGGTTTTACCTGCTGAAATTGTTGCTTCGCTTTTTCCAGATTGTATGCAAGCACGTAATAGTCCAGGTCTAGTTTGCCGTTTTCGCCCATCAGGGTATCGCTTAAGTGCGCATACTTACCCACGTTCATGGTAATGTTGTAGTTGTTAATGGGGTACGAAACATGCCAGGTGTAGGTACGCATGCCGTTTCCCCCATCTTTTATTTCACGTAACCGTCCGTTCGAAATATTCATTAACGTATCGGGTACGGTTACGCTGATACGGGCACTGTCGGGTTCATCGGACTGATGGTCTTTACAGGGCCACCACGAGCTGGCGCCGAACCCCTGACAGGCGGTACCCAGCCACGGATTGCCCTGTGCATCTTTTTTCCAAACCAGTCCGCCATCCCAGGGTGCACGTAGGGCCGGCCGCGGAACACCGTGGTAGTACAACCGCAGTTCCTGCAGGGGCTTGCCGCCATATTGGTGCTGCGGTAGTGAAGGCGGCATTTTACGGCGGGGTAATTCCAGAAACCAGGCATTCCCGTCGCGTTTAAATGCAACGGATACGTTGTTGAGAAAAGCGCTGTCGAGCACCAGGGGTTCCTGCAAATCAATCTGCAACACGGGTGCGGGGGGGCGTACTATACGAAAAAGTATGGTGTTGCTGCCGGTAAGGGAAAACTTGTTAAAGTCGGGCGTAACATGCAGGTCGTAAAATACCACATCCCACCAGCTGCGTTCGGGCGTGAGGGTGCCCCGCAGCGTATCCTGCCGGCTGAATGTTTGAGGTATCGGTTGTGCGGCTACCTGTTGAAGGTAGCATCCAATAATAGCTAGCAGCGAGTAAGATCGGAGTAGTATCTTCACAAAACGGAAATTTTGATAAAAATAAACGGTTTCTGCCGATGGGCCGGGGTAAAAATTGCATAGGAAGAACGTGTAACCGCTTAAAAAGGTTGCATGGCTTTTGGTTGTTGTTGGTAGTGGTGTTGCTGGCGGCCTGTTCGCAAAGGGGAGGCCGTGAGGAAGGATTTTTCCGCTACAACGAAAGCAGCGGCATTACTTCGCTCGACCCGGCATTTGCAAAAAACCAAAGCAATATTTGGGCGGTGCACCAGTTGTTTAATACGCTGGTAGAAACCGATTCGAACATGCAGCTGCAACCGGCGCTGGCCCGCAGCTGGACGGTACATGCCGATGGACGGCGCATTCGCTTTTTGCTTCGTACCGATGTGTACTTTCACGACCATCCTGTTTTTCCGCAGGGGAAGGGCCGAAAAATGGTGGCCGCCGATGTGGTGTACAGTTTTTCCCGCCTGATTGACCCGGTAACGGCCAGCCCCGGTGCCTGGATTTTTAACAACCGGGTGGAGCCCGATTCGCCTTTTGTTGCCATCAACGATTCGGTTTTTGAATTGCGGCTACAACGCCCCTTTGTGCAAATTTTGGGCGTGCTCAGCAACGCGTATTGCTCGGTAGTGCCCCGCGAAGTGGTGGAGCACTACGGACCGGCTTTCCGCAGCAATCCCTGCGGTACCGGACCCTTCCGTTTTTTCCGGTGGGAAGAAGGGCAGGTGTTGCTGCTGCGACGTAACGACCACTATTTTGAAACCGATGCCGCAGGCCGGCGCCTGCCTTATTTGAAGGGGGTAAAAGTGAGCTTTCTGGACAGTAAGGCCGCTGAGTTTCTGGAATTCCGGCAGGGGCGGCTCGAGTTCATCAATGATATTGATCCTTCGTTCAAGGATGAAATTCTCACCCGCGGCGGCATGCTGCGTAAAGCCTGGGAAGGGAAACTGGTGCTGCACAAACATCCGTACCTCAACATCGAATACCTGGGTATTCTTTCCGATACTTCCAATCCGCTTGTAAAAAATTCACCACTCCGGTTGCTCGAGGTACGCCGGGCTATCAATTACGGGTTCAACCGAAAAAAAATGATGTTGTACCTGCGCAATTCCATAGGCACGGCGGCCGAAAACGGATTCATTCCACTGGGTTTACCCGGATTCGATTCCGGCATTGTAAAAGGATATCACTACAATCCCGAAAAAGCACGCCGTTTGTTGCAGCAGGCGGGTTTTAGTACGCAGCGTCCGTTACCGGAAATACCTTTGCTTACCATTCCCATATATGCCGACCTGGCCGCTTATATTGCCCGTGAACTTGAAGAAATTGGCATTCGCATACGGGTGGAGGTCATTCCCAAAAGTTTGCTGCTTACACAAACGGCCCGCAATCAGGCGCTGTTTTTCAGAGGCAGCTGGATTGCCGATTACCCGGATGCCGAGAATTATCTGAGTGTATTTTATTCCAAAAACCCATCGCCCCCCAATTATACCCGCTACCATAACAAGGCGTTTGACGCGTTGTACGAACAAAGTACCCGTGAGGTAAACGACAGCCTGCGGTACCGCCTGTACAGCCAAATGGATCGTATGGTGATGGAGGACGCGGTGGTAGTACCGTTGTGGTACGACATGGTAATACACCTGGTACAGCCTTATGTACGGCAGTTCAGGCCCAATGCGCTGAATGTACTGGAACTGCGCCGGGTACAACTGCGATAAATTCAGAAATCAACTTTTGTTTTTGCGGAGTTTGTCCTTAAATACCTTCTCAAACTTTTCGAGTTTGGGTTTGATGACGTAGTAGCAATACGGGTTGGAGTTTTTATTGAGGTTGTAGTAATTCTGATGGTAGTCTTCAGCCTCAAAATAGTTTTTGTAGGGCTCTATGGTTGTTACAATGGGCTTGTCGAAGGCGCCGCTTTTATTCAGTTCGTTTTTATAATATTCAGCCTTGCGCCGCTGCTCTTCGTTGTGGTAAAAAACCACACTGCGGTACTGCGGCCCCACATCGTTGCCCTGCCGGTTAAGGGTGGTAGGGTCGTGGGTTTGCCAGAAGATTTCCAGCAACTCGTCGTAGCTGATAACCGCCGGGTCATACACCAGTTGTACCACTTCGGCATGGCCGGTGGTTTTGCTGCATACCTGTTCGTAGGTGGGGTTAAGCACGTGCCCGCCGCAATAGCCGCTGGTTACTTTTAATACCCCTTCTACCTGTTGAAAAATGGCCTCCACACACCAAAAGCATCCTGCGCCAAAAGTGGCGGTATCGGTAATTGCATCGCCATAATTTCCAGCGGCAAATCCTGCTATTTTACTGCTGTTGTTCATAAATCGGCTTTTGCTTTCACCACTGGTGCAAGAAAGCAGGTGAAAGTTGCTAACAATAACCAAAACAGAAACAAAAAGTTTTGAGAGCATACGCAAGCCACAATTTTACAACAGGTTACAAAATTAAGTGCTGTAAAGCAGCCCTGCTGTTGGCAATTTGCCAAAATTCATTGGTTTATAGATGCTTTAACGCTTGTTGAACGCTGCGCCGGGTTGGTTGTTACAATTGGCAACCGGGCTTAAGGGGCTTTCGTACTACCTTTACGGCCCAAAATACATGTATAGGCAGGTATGAAAATTTACCCCGAATCGGCGTTGGTGCAGTTGGAGTTTGATAAAATTCAGCAATTACTGGCCGGCTATTGTAAAACCGAGTATGCCAAGGGCAAAGCGGCGGCCCTGCGTGTGCATACAAAACAGGAATACATACGTACCGCTTTACAACAAAGCTATGAATACCTGCTGTTGCTGCAGCAGGGACAAACCCTTCCGCACGATGCGGTATTGAACCTTTCACGGGAGTTGAAAATGTTGGCAATACCCGGTGCCGTGTTAACCGAAGAAGATTTTGTACAATTGCGCCGCCTCGCCGAAAGTGTGCTGCAAATTTTTCGCTGGTTCGATGCCGAGCGTCGGCTTGCCTACCCGGCCCTTACAATGGTAATAGCCGACGCGTATTACGAAAAGGCCATTCTTGAATTAATCAACGGTGTGTTGGACGAAAGCGGCTGGGTAAAAGACCAGGCCAGCACCGCCCTGGCCGACATACGCCTGCAACTGTACCGCAAGCGCAATGAACTGCGTCGCGAATTTGAAAAAGTGCTGAAGCGCCTGCAAAAGCAGGGGTATGTGGCTGATATTGAAGAGTCGTTTTTAAACGGGCGCCGTGTGGTGGCATTGTATGCCGAACAAAAACGGCAGGTAAAGGGCATTTTGCACGGCGAAAGCGAAACCCGCCGCACGGTTTTTATTGAACCCGAAGAAACCATTGACCTCAACAACGAGGTTTTTAGTTTGGAACAGGAAGAACGGCGGGAAGTGTATCGCATTTTAAAGGAACTAACCGGTCATTTGTCGGTATATGCACCGCTGTTGCAAACCTACCATACCATTTTGGGTGAATACGATTTCATTTTGGCAAAGGCCCGGCTGGGTCAGGAAATGGGAGGCACCCTGCCGCAACTCAGCAACGATGCGGTTATTCGGCTACGCGATGCCTACCACCCGTTACTGCTGCTGTACAACCGGCGCAGCAACAAACCCACCATTCCCACCACCCTGCAACTGGATGCGCAAAGCCGCATTCTGGTTATATCGGGGCCCAATGCCGGGGGTAAAACCGTTACGCTGAAAACGGTGGGCTTGTTGCAGCTGATGGTGCAGGCAGGCCTGCTGGTACCCGTGCATCCCCAAACCGAAATCGGATTGTTTAAGCAGCTCATGATTCACATCGGCGATACGCAAAGCATCGAATACGACCTGAGTACCTACAGCAGCCACCTGCTTCACATGAAATATTTTATAGAAAACGCAAATGGCCGCACCCTGTTTTTTATTGATGAACTGGGCAGCGGCAGCGATCCCAATTTGGGAGGCGCCTTTGCCGAAGTGATATTGCAGGAGCTGGTTCGCAAACATGCGCTGGGTATTGTAACCACCCATTACCTCAACCTGAAGGTTATGGCCAATCATACGCCGGGTATTGTAAACGGAGCCATGAGTTTTGACGAAAAAAGTTTGATGCCCCTGTACAAACTTACCATTGGCAAGCCCGGCAGTTCGTACACTTTTGCCATAGCCGAACGAATAGGACTGGATAAAAAACTGATTGAACGGGCACGCAAACTGGTAGATGCCGATCACTTTCGGCTGGATAAACTGTTGAACACGGCCGAAAACGATTTGCGTCAGATTGAGCGCAAGGAGGCGGAACTGAACCGCCTGATGCGTGAAAACGAACGGTTGCGGAAAGAGATGGAGCAAACGCTCAATAAAGAACGGCACAAACAACAGGTTGAACTGCTGCGCCATCAAAACAAAATAACCGAAGAGCGCATTGCCTACCTGCGTGATACCGAGCGTAAGCTAAAGGCGATTGTACAAGAGTGGAAACGCAGCACCAATAAAGAGGAACTGTTGAAACAGCTGCATGCTTTGCTGTTTCAGCAACGCCAAAACCAGGCAATTGAAAAAAAAGAACGCAAACTGCAGGAAAAGTACATTGAAACCGGCGGCGCCATTGAGGCCGGAGCAAAAGTAAAAATGCTGCGCAACCGCCAGGTAGGTGTAGTACGGGAGGTACGGGGCAAAAATGCGGTGGTGCAGCTGGGGCTGATGCCCATAACCGTACCGCTTACCGACCTGGTGGTGGTGGCCGACAAGCCGCAGGATGGTGCCGATGAGCAGTCTGCCGGTAAAAACTGATACGGCATGCGGAGCATTAGGGATTCGAATGCCGACGCACCATTGGGTGGTCGGCACCGCGACCGGCGTTGCCGCGTCTCGGCCCTGGTGATGCCAAATTATTCCATAAAAAAAGCCCCGATGGGGGCTTGGCGGAGAGACAGGGATTCGAATGCCGACGCACCTTTGGGTGGTCGGCACCGCGACCGGCGATGCCGCGTCTCGGCCCCGGTGGTATCAAATTAATCCATAAAAAAAGCCCCGATGGGGGCTTGGCGGAGAGACAGGGATTCGAATGCCGACGCACCATTGGGTGGTCGGCACCGCGACCGGCGTTGCCGCGTCTCGGCCCCGGTGGTATCAAATTAATCCATAAAAAAAGCCCCGATGGGGGCTTGGCGGAGAGACAGGGATTCGAATGCCGACGCACCATTGGGTGGTCGGCACCGCGACCGGC
>JBKBIL010000001.1:331791-387875 GCA_046297415.1 Lacibacter sp. | reverse complement strand
GTTGCCGCGTCTCGGCCCTGGTGGTATCAAATTATTCCATAAAAAAAGCCCCGATGGGGGCTTGGCGGAGAGACAGGGATTCGAATGCCGACGCACCTTTGGGTGGTCGGCACCGCGACCGGCGTTGCCGCGTCTCGGCCCTGGTGGTATCAAATTATTCCATAAAAAAAGCCCCGATGGGGGCTTGGCGGAGAGACAGGGATTCGAACCCTGGGTACCATTGCTGGTACAACGGTTTTCGAGACCGCCCCGATCGACCACTCCGGCATCTCTCCGGGGAACGCAAAAGTACAGAACTTACCGGTAATGCAAACGCCCCGCAGTTACGGGGCGTAATTATTTTGCGGAGAGAGAGGGATTCGAATGCCGACGCGCCTTTTGGGCGGTCGGCACCGCGACCGGCGTTGCCGCGTCTCGGCCCCCGTAAAAGATTTCAGGTTGCATAAAAAAAAGCCCCCAAAGAGGGGCCTGGCGGAGAGAGAGGGATTCGAACCCCCGGAGGCTTGCACCTCAACGGTTTTCAAGACCGCCGCATTCGACCGCTCTGCCATCTCTCCGCCGCAAAAATAGTGCTGCGGGCAACTGCTTCCAAATAATCATTCCAAACGCAGGCTTCCGGAACGCATGCAATGTACCGTTTCTCCGATGAGCAGCATCAAACAAAACGGTGATGTGCATCATTTAGCAGCATCCGGTTTTCAGGTAGCTTACAGGCAAAAGCATGTTGTATGAAAGAGAAACTGACTGCCGATATTCGCGAAGTAATGGATGCGGTTCATTACCGCCCTGCCGTTTCTGTAATCCTTCCTTTTGACCCGAAAATAAGTTTGGTCGCTTCGGTTCAAAAAGATTTGAAATATGCACTCGACAAAGTTGAAAAACAGCTGAAAGAGCAATACCCCGCCGAGCAAACGGCTGCCGTAATGCAGCGTATCGCGGCACTTACGGCTGATATGGTTATTCCCACCAACAAAAAAGGACTGGCGCTGTTTGCTTCGCCCGTGTTTTCGAAACTGATGTTTCTGGATGCCGAAGTGTCGGCCCGTATTGTAATAGACGAGTCGTTTGAAATACGCGACCTGGTATTCAGTCGGAAGGAAGAAATGCAGTACATACTGTTTTTGCTGAGCAGCGAACATTGTAAAATGTATTTGGGCTCACCGGAAGGGTTACTGCGAGTAAAACTCGAATCGCCCGATTCGCTGGATGCCTATTGGATTGATGCGGCCGAACGGGTTTCGAATTTTTCGGATCCGGATGCGCATAAAGCCAACCAGGTTGAAAAATTTATCCGGCAAATGGATAAAGAGTTGAGCCAGATGCTGAAGCAAAACCGTGTTCCCGTATTTGTTATGGGCAGTAAAACCATACTGGGTTTGTTTAAAACCATTACCCATAACCAAACGGCCATTGCGGGTTATACCGAAGGCAATTTTGATAGCGCTTCCGAGGCACAATTGTTGCATGCCATACAACCGGTGGTACAGGCCTGGAAACGCAAGCAGCAACAAGAATTGTTGCAGCAAATTGAACAGGCAGCCAATGAAAAAAAACTGGCAGTTGGCATTCAGGATGTGTGGCAGGCCGCTTACGAAAAAAAACGGACGCCTGCTGGTAGTTGAAAAAGGGTATACCGCTGCCGGCGAACACATAGCCGCCGGCAAAATTGTTTACAAGCCTACTGCCGAATCCAATGAATTTCATTTGGCCAATGATGTGGTGGACGATGTTATTGAAAAGGTGCTTCAAAACGGAGGCGATGTGGCTTTTACGGATGACGGCTTGCTGCAGCAATACGATCATATTGTGTTGCTGAAATTTTATGCCTAACTTATGCCCTTAACCAAAAAACAAATATGCGAGCACAGGAGAACTTAGGTTCGTTTTACGACGAAAACAAAGCCTTGTTGCAGGATTATCTGGAAACAAGGCTTGAGATCATACGGCTGCAGGGCATAAAAGTGGGTGCAAAAGCCATGGGCTACCTGGCCTGGTTGCTGATAAGCATGTTTTTTTTGCTGCTCATCTTCATTTTTGCCGGCCTGGTAATCGGCTTTTGGTTTTCGGCACTCACCGGTAGTTATGTTGCGGGATTTGGTATTGCCACCCTTATTTTGGTTATTATTGTTGTGCTGCTTGCGGTTTTCAGGAAGGCATTATTTGTAAATCCGATTATCCGCAATTTCATTCGCATGACATCGGAACCCGAATGGGACGAGGATTCGGAAACCGGGGAGCCCGATAATGATTAAAATTGTTGCCATGGCCCGCTCACGAAAACCGGTACGCTCACTTACGGCGCTTGAAAAAGAAATTTACCGACTGCGGTTACACGCTAAAAAGGTGGAACGGCAATTAGACGACAATGTCGGCTATTTGAAAGAAAATTTCGGAAGCCTGCTGTATCATTCCATTTTCAGGCGCCATTATCATTCTGCTGCCGACATGTTAAAAAGCAGACTTGCCGAAAGCCTGTGGAATAATGAAAAACTGCAGCACAACATCGGAAAGCTGCTTGATCAACTGCTTAATAAAATAGCCGACCGTTTGGAAAAGTTTACCCGAAATGCAGATGCGAAGCAGGAAGCGGAATAAGTGGTTACTCTTTTTTGCGCTGACGGAAATAAAACGTAAACAAAAACACCATAAGCCGGTAAAATTCGTAGCTGAGCCAGTAGTAAAAGGCCGCAAGAATGCCTTTGCTGCGCTCAAAGCGTTCGGCTGTTATTTCAATGCAATCGTTGTCAATAATTTTTTGCAGTCGTTCATGGGCTTCCTTTCCAAAAGCGGCATTTAACACATCAAGATTGAGTTCCAGGCTGGCATAGGCGCTAATGTTGTTCACATTGTACGAGCCAACAGTTACCCACTTGCTGTCGTACACACTCATTTTACCGTGCAGCACACGGGGCTGGTATTCGTATATTTGAATGCCTTGCCGCAACAGCCACGGATACCAGTAGCGCTCCGCAGCTTTTGCCAGTTTTACATCCGATAGGCCGGCAATGATTACCTTGATGCGTACGCCCCTGCGTATGGTACCCTGCAAGGCGGTACGAATGAGGCGGCCGGGTAAAAAATAGCTCGACATGATGATGATTTCATGCTCGGCACGGCGCATCATTTCCAGATAGCTGCGAGATATTTCAACCCGCCGGTTCACCCAGTCGTTCCGGCGAACCCGCACCAAACATTCTTCTTCAAACAGTATCTGGCGGGCTGTAATAACCGGCTTAATCGCATAATTTTTGCGTAGTGCCGATTTGTTCCAAAGGCGGGCACAAACCGCATCGAGTTGCAGGGCAGCCTCGCCTTCTACAAATAGCGCCCAGTCGAGCCAGGCCGGTTGGCCGGGCATATCGTTATACCGGTTGCTGATGTTGATGCCGCCCACCAGCGCTGCCGCGCCATCTACCACCACCACTTTGTGGTGTAACCGGCGGCCAAAATAATACGATTTGCTGCGAAACAGGGGTTCGAACCAGCGGTGTTTTACGCCGGCCAGCTTCATGTCGTCAATAAATGCCTGCGGTAAACTTTGCGATGCGTAGCCATCCAGCAGCAAATACACCTGCACGCCCCGTTGTGCAGCAGCTTTTAGTGCGGCTGCCACCTCGCGGCCGGTTTCATCGGCTTCAAAAATGTAAATCTGTACATGTATGATTTGCCGGGCTGTTGCCAGCAGTTGCAGCAACCGGTCGAAGTACGGGCGTCCTCCCTGCAACAATTCGGTACGGTTGCGCAGTGTGTACACAGAGGCAAGGGTGGGGCGTACGGCAGACACTTTTTTGCTACGAAAGTTACATAACGTGATGAAACCTACAGCATGCCCCTCCTTTCTTTTTTCGTTGCGGCGTATTAATTTTTCTTATTTTGCCTTGCTATTGTTACGCCTGCAGAAAATCATTTTTGCGGCGATTGTTTGCGACAAAATCAACACCGAAATCAATGAAAATTCAATTCTATCTGCGCTTTCATACCAAGTATGGCGAAAGCCTACTTATCAGTGGTAACTGTGATGCGTTAGGCAACTGCGTTCCCGAACAGGCGCTGCCGATGCAATACCTGAATGACGAATTTTGGACTGCCACGCTGGAGCTGGGTTCCGATTTTGAAAATGTACTGCAGTACAACTACATACTGCGTACCGCCGAAGGGGAGACGATACAGGAGTGGGGTACCGACCGGCAACTGGAAGTATTAAAGATTGCTGCAAACGATGTTACGCTGGTGGATACCTGGAACCACGCCGGCGCGTATGAAAATGTTTTTTTTACCCAGCCTTTTCAGGAAGTACTGTTGCCCAGGGGCAAAAAAGCCCATAACCATACGTACAAAAACATTACCCACATCTTTAAGGTAAAAGCGCCTTTGCTGCACGAGCATGAAGTGCTGTGTTTGCTGGGAAGCAATGAAACCCTGCATCACTGGAACGAAAGCAAGCCGGTTTTAATGGCTCGAGAAGATAATTGGTGGACGGTACGGCTGCACCTTGCCGCCGAAAGCTTTCCGGTTGCTTATAAATACGGTGTTTACAATACAAAAAGCAAAACATTTGTACGGTACGAAGATGGCAGCAATCGCATGCTGTACGATGCGCCCGCCGGCGGAAAGCTAACCCTGCTGCACGACGGATTTGCCCGTTTGCCCAACAATACCTGGCGGGGAGCCGGGGTGGCCATCCCCGTTTTCAGCCTGCGATCCCAAAAAAGTTTTGGTGTGGGTGAGTTTACTGATTTGAAATTACTGGCCGACTGGGCGCATAAAGTGCACTTGCGGTTAATACAAATTTTGCCCATCAATGATACCACAGCCACGCATACCTGGGTTGATTCTTATCCGTATGCCGCCATATCGGCCTTTGCCCTGCACCCCCTTTATATTAATGTGGAGCAGGTGGCCGGCGGGAAGAATCATCCGGTAATTCAATCGTATGCCAAACAACAGGCCGAACTGAATGCCCTGCCCGAAATAGACTATGAGCGGGTAATGAAATACAAGTGGGAGATACTGAAAGAATTGTATGCCGAACAAAAGCACGATTTGCACGACGACCTCGGCTTCTTTGAGTTTTTCGACCTCAACCGGCAATGGCTGGTGCCTTATGCCGTTTTCAGCTACCTGCGGGATAAATACAACACGCCCGACTTTACGCAGTGGAAAGAACTTTCGGTATTTAATGAACATGAAGTGCTGGAGTTTGCCGACCCTTCCACCCCATACTATGACGAAATTGCCCTTTACTATTTTGTACAATACCACCTGCACCTGCAGTTGAAAGATGCAACCGCCTATGCGCATAAGCTGGGTATTATCGTAAAAGGAGATATCCCCATCGGTATTTACCGCAACTCCTGCGATGCGTGGGTGGAGCCCGAGTTGTATAACATGAACATGCAGGCCGGTGCACCGCCCGATGATTTTGCCGTTAAAGGACAAAACTGGGGGTTCCCCACTTACAATTGGGAACGGATGGCGGCCGACGGTTTCAGCTGGTGGCGCAAACGCTTTGAGCAGATGAGTAATTACTTCGATGCGTTTCGCATTGATCATATTTTGGGATTCTTCCGCATTTGGAGCATTCCGCTGCATGCCGTTGAAGGTATTATGGGCTATTTTGTGCCGGCACTGCCCGTACACATATCTGAGTTTGGCCAACGGGGGATGTGGTTCGATTACCGGCGCCTGTGCAAACCTTACATTACCGACGCCGTAATGCGGGAGCTGTTGGGCGATGATGCCCATTGGCTGTATGGCTTTATGAACCCGATAGGAAACGGCCATTATGCGCTGAAGCCCGAATTTGATACGCAACGCAAAATAGAAGCGCATTTCGCAACGCAGGAGCAGAACGAAATGAATGAGCGCATGAAACACGCGTTGTACGATTGCATCAGTAATGTAATTCTGTTTGAAGTGGAAGGCAGCCAGGGGCAGCAGTTTCATTTCCGCATCAGCATGCATGCTACATCATCGTTCCGGCATTTGGATGATGATATGAAGGCCAAGCTCGACGACCTGTATGTTAATTACTTCTTCCGCCGGCAGGATGCTTTCTGGCGCAAGCAGGCCATGGCGAAATTGCCCGCATTAAAACGGACAACCAACATGCTGATATGCGGCGAAGACCTGGGTATGGTACCCGATTGCGTACCCGATGTGATGCAACAACTCGGCATTTTGAGCCTCGAAATTCAGCGCATGCCCAAAGACCCGAAACGCAGTTTCTTCCATCCGGCCGATGCGCCGTATTTGAGTGTGGTAACCCCCAGTACCCACGATATGAGTACCCTACGCGGCTGGTGGGAAGAAGACCGGGCCAAAACCCAACAATTCTACAACACCGAACTGGGCCAGCACGGCACAGCGCCGTATTACTGCGAGCCCTGGGTGGTACGTGCCATCATTCAACAACACTTGCATTCGCCTGCCATGTGGAGCATCTTCCAACTGCAGGAACTGCTGGGCATGAGTGCCGCATTGCGACGTGAAAACCCGCATGAGGAGCGGATCAACGTTCCGGCCAACCCGCGGCATTACTGGCGGTACCGCATGCACCTGCCGCTGGAACAGCTGCTGCAAGAAGATGCTTTTAATACCGAACTGGCCGGCTATGTAACAGCAAGTGGCCGGGCTTCCTAATTCAGCAATGCCATGCCGTTAGAACTGCGCTATACCACCACGCTGCTTCCTTTCCGATATCCGTTTACGATATCAAAAGGAACCAAAACCCATCAACCCGCTTTGGTGGTAGAACTGGGCTTTCGGGGAAGGAAAGGTTACGGCGAAGCGCCGGCCATTGCTTATTACAACATACCTGTTGAAAAGATGGTGGAAGACCTGGAGCGAAAAAAAGTATTTGTTGAAAAATTTGCCTATACCGATCCGGAACGCTACTGGCACTACTTGCACCACCTGTTTCCGCAAAATTCCTTTTTGGTATGTGCGCTGGATATGGCCTCCTGGGACCTATATGGAAAGTTGCGGAACAAACCCCTGCATCAACTTTGGCAACTCGACTTACAAGCCGCTCCGTTGTGCGATTATACAATCGGTATTGATACGGTTGAAAAAATGGTGGCCAAAATGCAGGAACGGCCCTGGCCCGTTTACAAAATTAAAGTGGGGGTACCCGGCGATGTGGAACTGGTTGCCGCGTTACGCAAACATACCAATGCCGTGTTTCGGGTTGATGCCAATGCGGGCTGGTCGCTGGAAGAAGCGCTTGAAAAGATTCCCCGGCTTCAGGAATTGGGCGTGGAATTGATTGAACAGCCCCTGGCGAAAGACAATTGGGAAGGCATGCGGGTGTTGTATGAACAATCGCCGCTGCCGTTACTGGCCGATGAAAGCTGTGTAAGCGAAGCGGACGTAGATAAATGCAACAACTACTTTCACGGCATTAACATCAAATTAACCAAATGCAGCGGCATAACCCCTGCGCTGCGTATGATAAAGCGGGCTCGTGAGCTGCAACTGAAAATCATGATTGGCTGCATGAACGAAGGCACCATCGGTTCGGCAGCCATTGCACAACTGGCTCCCCTTGCTGATTATATTGATGCCGACGGGCCGCTGCTTTTGGCGGAAGACAACGCACAAGGACTTACTTACGATAACGGTAAAATTATCATTTCGCCCATACCTGGCCTGGGTATTGAACCCACCCTTGCATTTTCGTAAATACCGGTTGTCAGCCTTCCCACACCAGCGCACTGGCGCCCAAGATGGCCGCATCCGACTCCGGCAGTTTGCTGAACAGTACTTTTACTTTGTTTTTGAAAACTTTAATCAGGTTGGCTTCCATTGCTTCTTTGGTGGGTACCATGATGAGGTCGCCGGCCTTGGTTAAACCGCCAAACAGTACAATGGCTTCGGGCGAAGAAAACATCACAAAGTTGGCCAATGCTTCACCCAAAATTTGTCCGGTAAATTCAAAAATTTTATTGGCGATGGGATCGCCTTTTTTGGCACATTCGTACACGGTTTGACTGGTTAAGTCGTCGATGCTGTAATTACGCAATAAGCTTTCCGTTTCGGGGTTTTGTGTTAAAAATTCAATGGCCGTTTCACGTACTCCTGTTGCCGAAGCATAGGCTTCGAGCGGGCCACGTATGCCCGTGCCTTTGTGCAGGCGGCCTCCCGGCCGTATGATGGTATGCCCCAGCTCGCCGGCAAAGCCATCATGTCCCAATAAAATCTTTCCATCTATCACAATACCGCTGCCCACGCCGGTGCCCAGGGTTATGGTAATGAAATGCTTCATTCCCTTGGCGCAGCCGTACATCATTTCGCCCATGGCGGCGGCATTGGCATCGTTGGTAAGGCGGGTGGGCAGGCCAAATTTTTCGCTAATAAGTTGCGCCATCGGTATAATGCCTTTCCACCTGAGGTTGGGGGCATACTCAATGGTGCCGCTGTAATAATTCCCGTTGGGCGCACCTACGCCTATACCGGCATAATCTTCGGGAGCGCCGTGGCGCAGCATCATGGGCCAAAGCCGATCGTACAAATCATCCAGAAAGGCGGTTACCAATTCGTGTTCGTTGGTGGGAATGCGGTCTTGCTCCAGAATAACCCCCTCCTTGTTTACAATGCCAAATTTGGTGGTGGTGCCGCCCACGTCAATACCTACTGCAATATTTTTTCCGTTCATAATAGCAAGTATGTTGTAACAAGTTATTAATGTGTACCGCTGCCGCTGTGTTTATCGTAGTCAATGCCTTGCGCTTTCAACAGAGCTTTAGCACGCAGGGCGTAAAAAGCAAGATAGGCAAAGCAGGCCACGCCCACCAGGTACGACCATTGGATGCCCAGCAATGCATCGGAGGCAAGATAGCCCTGCAGCAGGCTGATGATGCCGCCGCCCATAATCATCATAATCAAAAAGCTGGCTCCCTCGTTGGTATGCTTGCCCAGGCCGGCAATTGCGAGAGTAAAAATACAGGGCCACAGTGTGGAGCAAAACAAGCCTACGCTAATGAAGGCGTACACACTCGTCATGCCATCGCTCAACATGCCTACAAAAAGCGCCGTAATGCCCATGAGGGAAAAGATCAGCAGTTGCCGTGCGGGGTTGCCTTTGCTGAGGATGTCGCCGGCGATCATGGTAATTATTACCAATGCATAAATGTAAAAAGGCGTAATGTCGTGTTGCGCAATTTTATTTACCAGCAAAAACACACCGAAAGCCAGGTAGGGCATTACGAATTGTAAAATCTTTTTGGTTCCGGCCGATACGTCAAATGCGCCTACCGACCCCGTCCACCGGCCAATCATTAAGCTAGCCCAAAACAACGATACGTAGGGCGCAATACGATCGGTAGGGAAGGGTTGCCCATCGGCTGTTGTAAGGTGGCGCTTCATAAACTCGGGGAGGTTGCTGGCCGTGCTTACTTCCACGCCCACATATACAAAGATGCCAATCATGCCCAATACCAGCTGTCCGTAGTGGAGCGGACTCTTCCGGTGCAATACTTTTTCGGCCTCGCCTTCCGCTTCTTCGGTTGCAATTTGTTCCAGGTCTATTTTATTGGGGATGTTCGACAGGCGGAAAATAATGGCCACCAGTAAAAACGCTGCACCCAAAATAAGATAGGGTATTTTAATGCTTTCAATGCTGGCCTCACTTTTGCTGCCTGCCGTTATGGTGCCAAAAATGGCAAAGCTCACCAACAGCGGACCGATGGTGGTGCCAAAGTTGTTTACGCCGCCGGCCATGCTCAGGCGTTGTGCCCCCTTCTTCGGATCGCCCATAATAATGGCAAGCGGATTGGCGGCCGTTTGTTGCAACGAAAAACCCAGCCCCACAATAAACAAACCGGTAATCATGATGCCAAACGATGCCTTTTGGGCTGCCGGGAAAAACAACAGGGTGCCCAAAGCTGAGATGACGAGCCCCAGCGCAATGCCGTTTTTATACCCCATGCGGTTGAGCAGGTCGCCGCCGCCATATTTTGAAATGAAAAAGTAGATGATGGAACCAACGGTGTATGCCACATAAAAAGCGAATGAAATCATTTGCGACTGCCATTGCTCCAGCTGCAGTTCCTCTTTAAACACCGGAATCAAAATGTCGTTACTGGCAGCTACAAATCCCCAGAAAAAAAATACACTGATTAGGGTGCCAAACTGTGCCCATTTGGTGGTTGGTTGCATGGTGGTAATGGTTGTTGAAGTGGCTCAAAATACAAATTTTTGTTACGTAAAAAATATCGGGTGGTTTTTTGGTTGGCGTGCCAGTCGTTGCTATATTGAACTCCAAATCAATAGGTTCGGAATGATTATTGTGCATGTATCGGCAGAATGTTATCCCATGGCCAAGGCCGGCGGACTGGGCGATGTGGTAGGCGCATTGCCCAAGTACCAGCAACGGGCGGGGCACAATGCCAAGGTGGTGATGCCCATGTACCGCACCCGTTTTTTGGAAACCAATACCTGGGAAGTAGTGCATAAAGGCAACACCAATTTGGCCGATTATTTTTTCGACTATACCATCATTCGGGAAACGACCAATAAACTGGGCTTTGAATTGTACCTGGTTGACATTTACGGTCTGTTGGATCGGGAAAAGATTTACGGCTATGATGATGACCCCCAACGTTTCACCGCTTTTCAAATTGCAGTGGTGGACTGGCTAACGGCGTGGGACCATCGGCCCGATATTGTGCATGTGCACGACCACCACACCGGTTTGATACCCTTCATGATGCAGCATTGTTACCGGTACAAGCAGTTAGCGTCGGTACGTACGGTATTAACCATTCACAATGCCCAATACCAGGGATGGATGGGATGGGAGCGCAGTGTATTTCTTCCACCATATGATCCCTGGAAAGCAGGGTTGCTCGACTGGAATAATACCATCAATCCGCTTGCCTGCGGCATCAAATGCGCTCATCGGGTAACAACCGTTAGTTGGAGTTATTTGGAAGAGTTGCGTTACATGAGTAACGGGCTGGAGGCATTGTTTGAATACGAAAAGGGCAAATGCAGCGGCATCTTAAACGGTATTGATACACAGGTATGGGATCCGGCACATGATGCGTATATTAAGTATGATTACACGCTGCAGGATGTGGCTGCCGGCAAACAAAAAAATAAAGCCGAGCTGTGCGAGGTTTTTGGCCTTGATGTGCAAAAGCCTTTGTTTATTTTTATAGGACGGCTGGTTGGGGAAAAAGCGGCCGATTTGCTGCCTGCAGTAATCGGAGATGCGTTGTATCACATTGGTCGCCGTATGAGTTTTTTGGTGCTGGGTAGTGGCGATCCGTATGTGGAAGCGCACTTGAATCAGCTACGTTCCATCGCACAGGCCGACTATAATGCGTATATTGGCTACAACGAAGGGCTCAGCCATCTGATGTATGCCGGTGCAGATTTTTTGCTGATGCCCAGTCGGGTGGAGCCATGCGGCTTAAACCAGATGTATGCCATGCGCTACGGCACGGTGCCGCTGGTGCGCAACACCGGCGGATTAAGAGATACTGTTCGGGATATTGGCCAACCGGATGGATACGGATTTTTATTTAACCATGCAACCGTGGGCGACATCACGCATGCCATTTGGCGGGCAGTGGAGTTTTATTCCGATAATGAGCGTCTGCAACAGGCACGGGAACGGATGATGCAGCTCGACTTCAGCTGGGAACACAGTGTGCAGCAGTATTTGGATTTGTATAAGTCAATATAATCAAAACATCTATCATCATGGCACGTTCATCACCTGCACAAAATACGCTGGCCATTATACTGGGAGGTGGAGCCGGCACCCGTTTGTATCCTTTAACCGCAAGCCGCAGCAAACCGGCCGTTCCCATTGCCGGTAAATACCGGCTGGTAGATATTCCCATATCCAACTGCATGAACTCGGGCATTAACCGCATGTTTGTGCTTACGCAGTTCAATTCGGCTTCGCTGAACAAGCACATCAAAAACACCTATCACTTCAGCATGTTCAGCAGGGCTTTTGTTGATATACTTGCGGCCGAACAAACGCCCGATAATTCGGGCTGGTTTCAGGGAACTGCCGACGCCGTGCGCCAATCCATTCGGCACATCCGGCAGCATGAAGCCGATTACATTCTCATTCTATCGGGCGACCAGTTGTATCAGATGGATTTCATGAAAATGCTCGAAGACCACATTGCCCGGGAAGCCGATATCAGCATTGCCACCATACCGGTAGGCCAACGCGAAGCCCCCGAATTTGGTATCCTGAAATCGAATGAAGAGGGTTTCATCACCGCATTTATTGAAAAACCCAAACCGGAAGTATTGGCCGACTGGGTGAGCGATACCGGCAATGAAATGCGGGCCAGGGGCCGGGTATATCTCGCCTCGATGGGTATTTACATTTTCAACCGGTCGGTTTTGAACAAATTGTTGCTGGAAGAACTGAAAGACGCGACCGACTTTGGTAAAGAAATCATCCCCAACTCCATCAACAAATACAAAGTAGCCAGCTATCAATACGATGGTTACTGGACTGATATCGGAAACATTTATTCGTTTTACGAGGCCAACCTGGCGCTTACCTCCGATATACCCGAATTTAATTTGTTTGATAACGATAAGCCGGTGTTTACCCGCGCCCGCATGCTGCCGCCTGCCAAAATCAGCGGCACCACGCTGGAGCGCACGGTAATTGCCGAAGGTTCTATCATCAACGCCAGCCGCATTGAAAACAGCGTAATTGGCATACGTACCCGTATTGGCCACGGCACCACTATCGTTAGCAGTTATATCATGGGGGGCGATTACTTTGAAACCCTGGAGGAAATGGCCCATGCAGCCCAACAGGGTATTCCCAAAATTGGTATCGGCGAACGGTGCTACATCAAAAACACGATTGTTGATAAAAACTGCCGTATCGGAAACGATGTGCGCATCAACGGCGGCAGTCATTTGCCCAATGCCGATCATGCGTTATATACCGTAAAAGACGGAATTGTGGTGATTAAAAAAGGCGCCGTTTTGCACGACGGCTTCGTGATTTGATACACGAGATATTGCAACTATTGATTATTCAATAAAACCGCCCTAAGGAGGGTTTTGTATTCGTATGGCTTTCTCAACAAACGGCGCAGGTGCATCCACGGCACTAAAGCCCCAACTTTCGTTTTGGCAAATCTGGAATATCAGTTTCGGATTTTTGGGGGTGCAAATCGGCTATTCCCTGCAAAATGCCAATACCAGTCGCATACTTTCGGCCATCGGCGCCGACCCGCACCACCTGAGTTTGTTTTGGCTGGCGGCACCGGTTGCCGGCCTTATTGTGCAGCCCATCGTTGGCCTGTCGAGCGATAAAACCTGGACCCGCCTGGGCCGCAGAATTCCCTTTATTTTAGGAGGGGCATTTGTATCGGCAGCCGCCATGTTTTTTATGCCCAACTCCGAAAGGTTTGCCGCACTGTTGCCGCCGCTGTTTTTTGGAGCCACCATGCTGCTGCTCATGGATACATCGTTTAACGTAACCATGCAGCCATTTCGGGCATTGGTGAGCGATATGGTGCCCGATAACCAGCGTAACAAAGGTTATTCCATACAAAGTTTTTTGATTAATGCGGGTGCGGTATTTGGCTCCCTGCTTCCGTTTTTGCTTACCTGGTGGGGTGTTGCCAACGAGCCGGCTCCCGGCGACAAGGTAGCGCCTACCGTTATCTGGTCGTTTTACATCGGAGGCGCAACCTTGTTGCTAACGGTATTGTGGACATCGTTTCGCACAAAAGAATACCCCCCGGAAGAATATGCGCTCTACAACAATATTCAGGAAGCGCAACACGAAAAAATGAGTTTCCTTGCGTTGCTGCGCAACATTCCCGCCACCATGTGGCAACTGTCGGTAACGCAATTCTTTTCGTGGTTTTCGTTGTTTTTAATGTGGGTGTACACCACACAGGGCATTGCGCAAAATGTTTGGGGCACAAGCGATCCCACTTCGAAGGAGTATAATGAAGCCGGTAACTGGACGGGTGTAATCTTTGCGGCATACAGTGTGTTTGCCGCTTTGTACTCGTTGCTACTAACGCCCCTGGCCAACAAATACGGACGCAGAAATACCTACATGCTTTCGTTATTGCTGGGCGGCGTGGGCTTGTTTTCAATGATCTTCATCAAAGACAAATACCTCCTGCTTCTTGCAATGGCAGGTGTGGGTATTGCATGGGCCGCCATACTGGCTTTGCCGTATGCCATACTCGCATCATCGCTGCCACCCAAACAAACCGGCGTTTACATGGGTATTTTTAACGCCACCATTACCATTCCGCAAATTGCAGCCGGTTTGTTGGGAGGTGTGGCATTAACACTTTTAGGAGGTGCGGCTATTAAGGTTATTGGCCTTGCCGGCGTATCTATGTTTTTGGCAGGTGTATGTGCCCGCTTTGTTATTAAAGAACATTATTAAATTACTGATCATCGCTTATGCGCTCTATCAAACAACTGTGCTTTTATTTGCTTGTATTTGTGTTGCACACGGCTGCTGCCAAAGCTGCCGATGCCCCGGCCACACCGCAGCTATATCCTGCAAACTGGTGGGTGGGTATGAAAAACAAGCAGCTGCAGTTAATGGTTCATCAAAAAGATGTGGGCCGCTACACCACCATCAGTTGTGTGTACCCCGGGGTGGTGTTACGCAAGGTACATCGCTTTGAAAATAAAAACTATGTCATTCTCGACCTGCTGCTGGCAGCACCCAAACCGGGTACGCTTTCCATACGCATGAGCGGGGGCGGCCTTACGGCCCAATCGGTTGCATATCAACTGAAAGCCCGCCGGCCCGGCAACGGTACCCTGTTTGCGAAAGGCGTAACATCGGAAGACCTGATTTACCTCATCATGCCCGATCGATTCAGCAATGGCGATCCGTCGAACGACCGGGTGCCCGGCATGCGGGATCAAACCTTGCGCCGCGATACGGTTTTTAACCGCCACGGCGGCGATTTAAAAGGCATTCAAAACAAACTCGACTACCTCAGCGACCTAGGTGTTACCGCCCTTTGGCTCAACCCCATTTGGGAAAACGACATGCCCAACCGAACCGAACACGGTTATGCCTTTACCAATCACTACCGGGTTGATCCGCGCCTGGGCGGTAACGAAGCCTATCGCAACCTCATTGATGCCTGCCATGCCAAAGGAATGAAAATGATTCAGGATGCCGTGTACAACCATGTGGGCCTGGAGCACCACCTGTACCGCGATATGCCCGACAGTACCTGGTTTCACCGCTGGCCCACTTTTACGCAAACCAATTATAAAGACCAAACCCTGTTTGATCCGTACGCGGCGGCTATAGACAAAAAAATCATGAGCAACGGCTGGTTTGTGCGGGAAATGCCCGACTGGGACCACAGCAATCCCTTTGTGCAGAACTTTTTGATTCAGCACGCTATTTGGAGTGTGGAAGAATTTGGAATCGACGGGTTTCGCATTGATACCTACGCCTACAACGACCTGGCATTTATGAACCGTTGCAACCAGGCCCTGTACGATGAGTATCCCAAACTAACCATCTTTGGCGAAACCTGGGTACACGGCGTGGTAAACCAGGCCTTCTTTTGCCAAAACAACCTGCAAATACCCTTCAAAAGCAATTTGCAGGCCACTACCGATTTTCAAACGCTTTTTTACGGCATACAGCCGGCCTGCAACGAAAAATTTGGCTGGACGGAAGGCGTAAACAAACTGTACACCACACTGGCGCAGGATATTTTATACAAAGACCCCATGCGGCAGGTGATTTTTCTTGACAACCACGACATTGCCCGGTTTTACTCGGTTGTGGGAGAAGATACCGCCAAATACAAAATGGCATTCGCCTGGCTGCTCACCTGCCGGGGCATACCGCAAATGTATTACGGCAGTGAAATTTTAATGACCGGGTTTACCTCGCCCAACGACGGTTATGTGCGTCAGGATTTTCCCGGCGGGTGGGAGGGCGATCCGCAAAACAAGTTTACGGAAGCGGGCCGTACCGCAAAAGAAAATGCCATTTTTCATTACATCCGCAAACTGGCACGTTACCGCCAAACCGCATCGGCTATAAAAACCGGTAAGTTCATGCAGTTTTTGCCCGAAGACGGCGTGTATGTGTACTTCCGGTACGATGAGCGGCAAACCATCATGTGCCTCATGAATACCAACAATCAGCTTAAACAGGTGCAACTCAGCCGTTTTCAGGAGCGTATAAAAGATGCAACCAGGGCCTACGATGTGGAAACAGGTGTGGAATTTGGGCTGCAGCCGCAAATCAGCTTGCTGCCTTATTCCACTTTAGTTTTGGAGTTGCGATGAGTTGTGGCAGCACAATACTACTTCAACCACCAACACAAATAACACAATACCATGGCCGCAGCAAATACTTCCGATGGCAATAAGGCACTCAACCGCTATGAAGATTTTCATTTCATAGATACCACAAAACCCGTTTGGAATTACTCCCGTTTTCAGGGCGATGATATTGCCAATTTTCAACGCGGCACCAATTACCGCTGTTACGAGTTGTTTGGTTCGCATGCCATGGAAGTGCTGGGAAGAAAAGGGTATTATTTTGCGGTTTGGGCGCCCAATGCCACCTACGTATCGGTAATGGGTGCATTCAACAACTGGAGTAAAGACGCCCATCCGTTGTTTGTTCGTCTCGACCATTCGGGAATTTGGGAAGGATTTATACCCGATGTGCCTGCAGGCACCTCCTACAAATATCATATTCATGGCTATGCCGGCATAAAACTCGATAAGGGCGACCCATATGCCACCTACTGGGAAGTGCGCCCCAACACCGCATCCAAAACCTGGTACCCCGATTATGAATGGCAGGATGCCGAATGGATGCAAAACAGAGCCCAACATAACGCGTTAGAAGCCCCTTGGAGTGTGTATGAAGTGCATCTGGGCAGCTGGATGCGGCCCGACAAAAACAATGAGGAACTGTACCACACGTATGATTTTTTCAGAGAAAATCTGGTGCCCTATGTGAAGGAAATGGGTTTTACCCACGTGGAACTGATGCCCATAATGGAACACCCCTACGATGGCAGTTGGGGCTACCAGGGAACGGGCTACTTTGCGCCAACCTCCCGTTACGGTACACCTCAGCAGTTTAAGGCCCTCATCGACGCGTTTCACCGCGAAGGAATAGGCGTGATACTCGACTGGGTCCCCTCGCATTTCCCTTACGATGCGCACGGGCTGTTTATGTTTGACGGCACGCATACCTACGAGTATGCCGATATGCGTAAAGGCTATCACCCCGACTGGAACAGCTATATTTTCAATTACAAACGCGGCGAAGTACGTTCGTTTCTCATCAGCAGTGCCCGGTACTGGTTCGATCAGTTTCATATTGATGGCATTCGGGTAGATGCCGTATCGTCTATGCTCAAACTCAACTACTCCCGGCAGGCCGGCCAGTGGGAACCGAATGAATTTGGCGGCGACGGTAACTTGGAGGCCATTGAGTTTGTAAAAGACCTGAACACAACCATTTACCGCGATTTTCCGGATGTGCAAACCATTGCCGAAGAAGCAACCGACTGGCCGGGCGTAAGCAAACCCGTTTTTGAAGGAGGTCTGGGCTTTGGCATGAAGTGGATGATGGGGTGGATGCACGATACCCTGAAGTACTTCAAACAAGATCCCTACTTCAGGCAGTATCAGCAGGATCAGCTCACATTTAGCATGATGTATTATTACAACGAAAACTTTATGCTGCCCCTCAGCCACGATGAAGTGGTGCACGGCAAAAGCCCCATGCTGTATAAAATGCCCGGCGATGAATGGCAAAAGTTTGCGAACCTGCGCCTGTTGTACAGCTATATGTTTGCCCACCCGGGCGGTAAGTTGTTGTTTATGGGCGGCGAATTTGGCGCCACCAGCGAATGGAATTACAAAACTGAATTGCAGTGGGATTTGTTGCAATACGATGCCCATAAAGGCCTCCGCACCTGCGTGCAAACCCTTTGCCGTTTGTTGAAAGAAGAGCCTGCCTTTTATGAAAACCAATTTAACCATTACGGTTTTGAGTGGGTTGACCTGAACCACCGTGCCGAGTCGGTTATCAGTTTTATGCGCAAAGGAAAAGAGGATGGCAGCGAAATTTTGGTGCTGCTGAACATGACCCCCGTTGTGCGTAAGGGCTGGGAAGTGCACGTGAAAGGAACGGAGCCCTGGGAAGAACTATTTAACAGCGATGCCCGACAATTTTGGGGTACCGGTACCGTGCACAATACAAAAGTGGCACAATCATTGAACAAAGAATCCCAATGGAGTGTAATACAGGTTGATTTGCCGGCGCTGGCAGCGGTATTTCTCCGAAAAAAACGTGAATCCCGAAAAAATTGAGTGCTTTTACTTATTGACTTCCACGAATCCAATGACTAACTTTACAGCATATCCAAATAATGTATCCATGAAAACAGTCCATATCCTATTACTGTTACTCCTTGCATTTCCCATTGTAACAATTGCCCAAAACCGCGATAGTTCCAATTTTTATCTGCAAAAAGCCGATGCCGCCCGCCAGGAACGCCGCATTCAGCAGGCACTAAACTGGTACGAGCAGGCAGTTAATTTTGATACCACCCATATTGAAGCACTCAAAGGCCTGGGTTCCTTTGCCATGGAAACACGCAATTTCCGGCAGGCTATTCAGGCATACACCCGTTGGAATCGGCTGGAGCCGGATAATGAAGAAACCTACCGCCAGCTGGCAGAAATTAATTTTACCCTGGGCCGTTACAAAGATGCCCTTGCCTTTGCCGAAAAATGGGAAAAACGGCACCGCGACATGCCGTTGCACTACCTGAGCGGTATGTGCTATTATTATCTCGAAAACTATCCCTACGCCATCAACCGCCTGTTGTATGCCGCAGAAACCGACAGCCTGAATGCGACCCTGTTTTATACCCTGGGTCGCAGTTATGTGGAAATGGAACGGTACAAGCAAGCCATCCCATATTACAAAAAGGCGGCCGACCTCGATACCAAAAATGCACGGTATGTGTATGAAATGGCCATGGTGTATTATTCCATCCCCGACGATAAAAATGCCATAGCCATGTTTGAGCTGGCCGCAGAAAGGGGATGGGTGCAAAATGCCGATTTTTTCGAAAACCTTGCCTACAGCTACATGAATGTGGGCAACTTTACCAAGGCTGCCGAACTGTTGCAGCAATCGCTGGAAAAGCGCCCCTACAGCATTTCGGTTACCTACGCGTTGGCCGAAGCCCAGTATAAAAGCGGTAAGTATCAGGAGGCCATCGAAAACTGGGACAAGGTACTGCAACTCGATGCGAAAAATGCACGCTCATTGTATATGATAGGAATGAGTTATCAAAAGATGGGACAGAAGGAGAAGGGAATGGCTCTATGCGATAAGGCCATTGAAATGGACCCTTCACTCGGCAATCTGAAGCAGAAGAAGATGGAGATGGGCATGTGATTGTTTCTCCCAACTTTATCGCAAAAGGGTTGCCCTCGGCAACCCTTTCTTATTTAAAACCATAAAACGTACAACTATGCGAAACTGTCAAATAACCCTGCAACCCCCGATTTTTGATATTTTTGCTCCCATGCAGCAAGCCGGCAAAAAGCCCTTACGAATTGCGATACTCGACCTGTACAACGGGCATCCCAATGAAGGTATGCGTTGTATTCGGCAGATATTGGAAGAGTTCAGTACTTTTCGGCATCAACCCCTGCAGGTGCAGGAATATGATGTACGGCGAACAACGGCAGTACCCGATTTAAGCTTCGACATTTATATTTCCAGCGGCGGGCCCGGAAGCCCCTTTGATGGCATTGGCGAACAGTGGGAAGCGAATTATTTTCAATGGCTCGAAAATGTACTGCAATGGAACAACAACCCTGCCAACAGGGTGAAAAAGCATGTGTTCTTTATCTGCCATTCGTTTCAAATGGCCTGCCGGTATTTTCAAATTGCAACCGTATGCAAACGCAAATCCACCGCGTTTGGAATTTTTCCGGTGCATCGGGTGCCGGGCTCCGAAAACGAACCCGTTTTACAACTGCTTCCCGATCCGTTTTATGCGGTTGACAGCAGAGATTACCAGGTCGTACAGCCCGACTTTGAACGGATGCAGCAACTGGGAGCCCAAATACTTTGTATCGAAAAATACCGGCCCCATGTGCCCCTCGAAAGGGCCATTATGGCCATCCGGTTTAATGCCTACATGATTGGTACGCAGTTTCATCCCGAAGCCGATGCCATTGGTATGAGCATGTACCTGCAACGGGCCGATAAAAAGCAAACCATCATCGAAAACCACGGGTACGAAAAATGGAAAAGCATGATTGAGCACCTGGAAGACCCGGATAAGATTTTATGGACCTACACGCACATACTGCCCAACTTTTTGCAGCATGCTGCCAATCAGGTACTGGTCGAAAGTAAAGCTTTGCTGCATCATACCGTTTGACGCAACCCAACACCAAAACCAACTTATATGGTACCACACCTGCGCCGGGCTTTTAATCAAAACTTTACCCGTGAAAAATACCGGGCCTTTTTGGACGACCTCAACAGCCTGCACCCCGGCCAAATTGATTTTCGGGTGGCCGAAACCCCGGTGTTCATCAGTAAATCGTTTGGCCAAAAATTGCTGCAAGCCTGCGAAAGCATTGTGGATGTAATTTGCAGCAGCAATTTTAAAACGCTAACCGAAGTTGCCATACCCGAGGGCGAAAAAGTGCCGAACGAAAACGCGTTTCCGCACATGATTTCGTTCGACTTTGGTATTTGCGAAACCGAATCGGGCGAGCCCGAACCCCGGCTGATTGAAATGCAGGGCTTCCCAACCCTGTATGCCTTTCAGGTGTATTACCCCGAAGTGTTGCGTAGGCATTTTTCCATACCCGATAACTACAATCACTACCTGAATGGTTACACGAAAGAAACCTACCTGCACCTGCTGCGGCAATTGCTGCTGGGCAATTATGCACCGGAAGAAGTAGTGCTGCTTGAAATAAAGCCGCACGAGCAAAAAACCCGCATTGATTTTTACTGCACCCGCGATTATACCGGCATTGAAACGGTTTGCATTACAGAATTAATACGCGAAGGCCGGGCCCTTTACTACTGGCGCAATGGTCAAAAACAACGCATTCGGCGCATCTATAATCGTGTGATTTTTGATGATTTTAAAGCAAACAAAGCTGCCCTGGGCGATGTGATTGCCTTAACCGACGACCTGGATGTGGAGTGGATACCGCACCCCAACTGGTTTTATCGCATCAGCAAGTACACCTTGCCGTATGTGCAGCATCCGTTTGTTCCCGAAACGTATTTTTTGCATGAAATAAAACAACTGCCCGGCAACCTGGAAGATTTTGTTTTAAAGCCGTTGTTTTCATTTGCCGGGCAGGGTGTAAAAATTGATGTAACGCAGGCCGATTTGGATGCTATTGACAATCCACATCATTACATACTGCAACGAAAAGTAAAGTATGCCGATATAATACCCACGCCCGATGTGCCGGCCAAAGTGGAAATACGCATGATGTATGTGTGGCCCGAAGGAGCTGCCCGGCCGCATGCGGCCATTAATTTGGCCCGGCTGAGTAAAGGGAAAATGATTGGCGTGCGCTACAATAAAGATAAAGAGTGGGTAGGGGGCAGCGTAGCATTTTTTGAACAATAAAGTTACCCGCTTACAAACCGCATAAAAACTGGCTGCCGATGTAATCTACCACGGCAGCAAGACTTTTCGTTTGGTCGTAAACAGCCAGTTGCCGGTCGGCGCCGGTGCCTTTGTCTAAAATACCGGGTACCAGGTTAATGGCGTGCCGGCAGCCCAGTTCATCTACCACATCATCTACAAAATCGAGCAATTCATAAATTAACGCACGGGTATTTACTTCCTCTTCTTTACCAAAATCAATCAGGTAGCCGTCTATTCCGTACCGGCTGGCACGCCACTTGTTTTCGTTAATAAGCGCACGCTGGTATTGAATGAAATTGAGATTTTGGTTGCGCAATTTGTACAGCTTGGCCGTAACTGCCTGAAACAGGGCCGAAATGGCAATGGTTTCGTGCACCGTCATGGGCACATCGCAAATGCGGAATTCGATGGTATTGAAAAACGGATGCACCCGCAAATCCCACCAGATTTTTTTGGCATTATCAATACAGTTGGTTTTAATGAGCAGGTTCACATAATTGTCGTACGCTTCAATGCTGTCGAAAAATTCGGGAATGCCGGTTCGCGGAAATTTGTCGAACACTTTTGTGCGGAACGATTTGTAACCCGTGAGGCGGCCTTCCCAAAAGGGCGAGTTGGTGCTAAGGGCGTAAATGTGCGGTAAAAAATAACGGGCCGAGTTGGCGAGGTGAATGGCCATTTTGCGGTTTTCCATACCCACGTGTACATGCAGCCCAAAAATAAGGTTGCTGCGGGCGGCTTCCTGCAGTTCGTTTACAATTTGATTGTAACGCACATGGTCGGTAATGAGCTGATCCTGCCAATGGCTGAAGGGGTGTGTGCCGCTGGCGCCCACGGCAAAGCCCAGTTCGCCGGCTATGCTGCTGATGGTGCGCCGCAGGGTGGCCACGTCTTCAAAGGCTTCATCTATACTGCGGCAAATATCCGTTCCCACTTCCACAACCGCCTGGTGCATTTCGGCCTTTACCTTATCGCGAATCACTTTTTGTCCCTCGCTTACAATTTTCTGTTCATGACTTTTCAACTCACGGGTAGCAGGGTCGTACACCATATACTCTTCTTCCACACCCAGTGTAAACTGCTTGTAATTGATGGTAGCCATACGTACGATGTTCGGTTAAAGATGTTCGTGGTTTTGTTGCCGCTGTAGTGACAAAGCCGGCAACGACTGTAAGTTTGTTATGTGCGCTACCCGGCCAAAGGTAGGTGTATCACACATGGTTGTTCCGGCATCAAGAAAATAGATTTCCGTTACTGTTCATACAATTTTGTTTTGGTAACGCTGCGCTTAACGTACTCGCCCCAGGTAAGATTATCTACGCCCGGTTGGTGTTCCAGGGCTCTTTCAATGGCATAGTTGGCCGCATGTTCAACCACCCATTCAAAGTTTTCGGGCCCCACGCTGGCTATGTCGGCATCGGGGGCCGGGTTGCAAAAGTCAATGGCGTAGGGTACCCCGTCGCGTAGGGCTAACTCTACCGTGTTAAAATCATAGCCCAGGTAGTTGTTGAGGCGCAGCACAATGCCGGTAAGCATTTCCAGTTTCTGTTTACCGGGACTAAAATCGGCTACATACCGCAGGTGGTGCGGGTTGCGGGGCTCATAGCTCATGATGCGAACGTACTTGCGGCCAATGCAATAACAGCGGTAGTACTCTTCAAATATAATTTCTTCCTGCAGCAGCATTACCAATTGCCCGGTTTCGGCATGCTTTTCAAAAAACTCATCGGCATTGCGCAGCTTGTACACGTTTTTCCAGCCGCCGCCGGCAAAGGGTTTCATGTATGCCGGAAAGCCCACGTAGTTAAAAATCCCTTCCCAGTCGAGCGGATAGGCAAGGTTGCTGAACGATTCGTCGCTGGTATCGGCAGGGCGCTCGTACGAGGGCAGAATAACGGTTTTGGGCACCGGCACATCAATTTTTGTTGCCAGTGCGTTATTGAAAAATTTTTCATCGGCACTCCACCAAAAGGGGTTGTTGATTACGGCAGTTCCTGTAAGTGCAGCGTTTTTCAGGTAGGCCCGGTAAAAAGGAACGTCTTGCGAAATACGGTCAATAATAACCGCATAATCATCGCCCTGCCCCTGTATCACTTTATCAATGCGCACCGGTTCGGCTATAACGCCAGGTACATTTTTGCTGTTTACACGCTCAATGAATGCAAAGGGGAAGGAACGTTCTTTACCGAATAGGATGCCGATTTTTTTCATGATATAATATTTTTCAGGTTCAAAAAGTTGTTATGAATATAGTGCAGATTTTTGGAATGGGTATGCCTGCTCCAAAATTATGCAGTCATTTTCCCTATTTTTGAAAGATGCGGAAAGAAGCCTTGCAAAGCATTGTGATGGAACGGCAGGAACTCGAGTCGGAGTATCTCAACCGTACCGTAATTATGGATATGTACCTGCCGGCCGATGTAAAGCATCCGGAAAAGATGAGCTTGCTGCTGATTAACGATGGACAGGATTTGCCCAAAATGCCTTTCGGCGAAATTTTAAGCGATTTGTATTACTACAGCGAAATTGAGCCGCTGTTTTGTGTGGGCATTCATTGCGGAACCGACCGCAAGAACGAATACGGCATTGCCCGCCAAGCCGATTACATGGGCCGGGGGGCCAAAGCCGGTGCCTATACCCAATTTGTGCTGGACGAACTGCTGCCTTTTGTGCATGCCAAATACCACGTGCCGCACTTCAAAGAAAAAGCCTTTGCCGGCTTTTCTCTGGGAGGGTTAATGGCGTTGGATATTGTTTGGAACCATCCCCATCAGTTTACCAAAGCAGGTGTTTTTTCCGGATCGTTGTGGTGGCGGCAAAAAGCGTATGAAGACGGCTACACCGATGAAGCCGATCGCATTATGCACAACCAGGTGCGGGAAGGTGAGGCGGCTCCGTGGTTGCAATTTTTCTTTGAGGCCGGCGCTTTGGATGAAAATAAAGACCGGAATAACAATGGCATTATTGATTCCATTGACGATACCTTGGATTTGATTGCACTGTTGCAACAAAAAGGCTATCCCAAGCATGCCATTCATTACCTGGAGTTGCCCGATGGCAAGCACGACGTGGCCACCTGGGCCCGGGCCTTTCCTGTGTTTTTGAAATGGGGGTGGGGCAGGCATCACCACTAAATTTCATCATTGCATTTTTAAAACGAAAAAACCCCGGAGCAAACCGGGGTTTTATTATTCGTAGTGTTACGATTTTGCTTAGAAGATGTAGCGGATACCCAACTGAGCACCCCATACGCTGGAAATGCTACGGTTGAGTTGGAAGGGCGTTGTAGGTAACTGTCCACCCACCTGCTGCATCCGATAGCGGGGGCGTCCCGAAACCGGATCAACACTATCAAAAATAAGCGGAGTAATGTTTCCAACGCCTCCAGCAAAATTCAGATACCGAACGCCCCAGTTTTTGTTGAGCATATTGAGG
Source organism: Lacibacter sp. (assembly GCA_046297415.1). Taxonomy (GTDB): domain Bacteria; phylum Bacteroidota; class Bacteroidia; order Chitinophagales; family Chitinophagaceae; genus Lacibacter. The sequence continues at coordinate 362,757 of JBKBIL010000001.1, read as the reverse complement.
AAATTCAGTACATCGGCTTGTAAACGAAGCGTGTGCTTACGACCCTGCTTATTTTTCACATAAAAGTCCTGTTGTACCTGCAGGTTAACGTTGTGAATCCAGGGGTACAAGCCTTCATTTCTGCTAACATACTGGCCTTTACGCTTGCGCAGCGGGCTGTTTTCAAGGAAGCGGAAGAAAGCTTCGGATTGAGCCTGTGCTGTGAAGGGGTTCAATCCTTGCGCAGGATTGGCAGCCTGATTCACGAAGATAATTTCAGAGGGATCACGCGGTATGTACATGAGATCGGCAGCATTGCCATCTCCATTCATATCGTTTTGATAAACCCAGCTGAAATTGTTCTGAGGTGAACCTTCATAGAACATGGTAATGGTAGTAGTTGCAGCTTTCAGATAGTTGAAGCTGTAACCCATCGATGCAATGAAGCGATGCGGAATTGCGGCTGCAGAAAATCCAAGCTCTATTGCATTTTGGGTAGTACGAGTTGCATTTGAGTTCCAAACAGAAACGGCAGTTGAACCGGGGTTGCTAGTAACATCAAACATTTGTGTGAATGTATAAGCAAATGAAGCAAAGAAACCTTTCGTAAAAGATTTTTTTACCTCAGATGTTAACTGAAAACCACCTCCACGATTGGTATTCTCCAACACAATTGCACTGGGCAGTCCCGTGTATATGCGCCGAAGAGCCAGTGCTGATGCACCGGTACCTGTAATTGTATAACGGGGCCGGTTATCGGGGCCGCTAAATTGGCCATCCGGGTCGCGCTGGTTTGCGTTGCGCATAATGATGGCGTTGATGTCTTTATTAACAATACCTTCAAAAGTTACCGACCAACCGTTACCCAAGCGCTTGTCAACCGCCAAGTTGATACGGGCAATTGTGGGGAATTTAAAGTTTGGATCAATCAGTACAGGCTGTGTACCGGGAGGCAATACTTGTCCTGCCACCGAGGGGAAACTGTCACGGTAAGCGTTGCTATTGGGGTTGAAGCGGAAATTCTGCAGGCGTACCGGATCGGTTATGGTTACGTTAGCCTGATACATTTGACTGTTGGAGGGCATGTTTGTAAGGAAAACAAAGGGGAAACGGCCTGTGAACAAACCGAGACCACCGCGTACAATTAAGCTCTTATCGCCGTATGCATCCCACCGAATACCAACACGGGGGCTAAATACGGGAATAGAACGCGGCCAGCGACCTGTGCTGTAATTGGTTGGATTGCCATTGGCATCGGGGAAAGTGAATGCCTTTATCAGGGGGTTTTCTACGGGTTGTTCTAAGTAAATTGGAACATCAACCCGCAAGCCCAGGCTCACCTTCAGTTTTTCATTTACATTAATATCATCCTGAACATATCCTGCCAATTGACCAATTCTTAATTGTGCGGAATAAATTCCACCGTTTGCATCGGTTTTATCGGGTAGCAGCGAATATGTATAAGTAAAGGCTACTGGAGCAGCATTATTGAAGAAATCCTGTATGCTACGGAATACATAATAGCTTTGAGAACCCGGCATAAACATGTTACCTACAAACTGTTGTTCGTAGTTAACACCAAAAGTTAATGTGTGGCGTCCCGCAAAATATTTGAAGTTGTTGGTAACATTGAAGATGCGGTTATCTACATCATTATTATTGGAAAACGGTTCACGGCCAAAGCTGATGTAATTGTTACCGGCGTTGTCAAAAATATCAACAAACGGGAACAATGTGCTAGGGGTAGTACGCGTTTGCCTGTTTATGGTAAAGGTTGTTAAGAACTGGTTGGCCCATTTACCACCCTTCGAGCTGTTTAATTCAAAAGCGCCTGTACGCACTATGTTTTTAAAGGCATAAATGGAATTTTCATAACTCATAGCAAAACGGCTCCAACGGCTTTGGGGTAAGTTGGTACGTGTACCTGTACCACCCGGAACAGCATAGTTGGGGTTGTTAGGCATGGAGGTTGCATTGGTTATGATGTCGTTTGTTCCCACCATTTCATTGTAACGGAAAGTTGCCTTGTGTACTTTGCTGATATTCCAGTCGATACGGCCAAAAACCTTGTAGTTTTCAGTTTCAAAGTTTCTGAAATTATCAAAGCGGCCGGTTTCGTAGCCGTAGCGGCGGCGCAGAGTGTCTGAAACGGCTTGTAAGTCGGCTACGGTTACACGGGAAATATTGTTCGCACCAGAACCGCCGGTGGGCGTCCACGTAATGCCGGGGCGGGTTTCCAGTTCATACTCGCCACCCAGGAAGAAGAAAAGTTTGTCTTTGATAATCGGACCACCTACAGTAGCACCAATTACACGGTTCGAACGCTGTGACTGTTCGGGCAAAGTGGTAGATGCAACCCGGCGTCCATTAAAAGTTTGGTCGCGATAAAGACCATAAGCGCTTCCTTTAAAATTATTGGTACCGCTTTTGGTTACAACGTTAATGCCTGCTCCAGTAAAATTGCCTTGCCAAACATCAAATGGAGAAACGTTAACAGAAATTTCTTCGATTACGTCTAACGAAATAGGCTGGTTGGCCCCACCTGGAAGCGGGTCGTTACTCAAACCAAAATTATTATTAAGGTTAGCACCATCAATTTGCGTATTGTTCATGCGGGCGTCGCGACCTGCAAAACTATTACCATTTGCCTGGGGCGTTAAACGGGTAAAATCGGCCAGCGAACGGTTGATGGTAGGAATGGTGGTCAGAAGGCGTTGATTAATACTGGTTGAAGCACCTGTACGCTCAATTGCACCTTTTCGTCCACTTCCGGTAACAACTACTTCGCTTATTTGCCGCACATCATCAGCCATGTCAACCTTTAAATCATATGGTTCACCTAACTGGAGGTTAAACCCTTCAATTTCGTAGGGCTTTTGGCCAACGTATTCAACTTTTAATTTGTAGGGGCCTCCAATGCGAGCATTGGAAATTACAAAAATCCCCCCTTTTTTACTCAGCGTAGTGTAAATAGCACCTGTAGGCAGGTGGGTAGCTGTAATGGTTGCACCTTCCAGAGGTATACCATTTTTGTCTTTAACAGTACCTGTAATGCTACTTGTTGTAACCTGGGCAGCGGCCGTAATCGTAAGAATTAGGGCTGCGGCTGCCAGCAACAGTTTTCTGAATTTTAGCATATAGTTTAGTTTTTTCGGGGCAAAGAAACAACAAAGGACGCTGAAAAATCCAAATAAATATTAACATTTCGTAAATTCAATGACACCTTTTGGGCAGCCAATGCTGCTTTTGCGGCCGTTGAGGTCGATATAATAATACCCGAGCACCGGTTTTCAATTACCTTTGCATTTCAATTATTGTTTGCTCATGATAAGTACGATTGAAGAGGCCCTGGCCGACATTAAGGCCGGCAAAATGGTGATTGTAGTGGATGACGAAGACCGGGAAAATGAAGGCGATTTCATTATTGCGGCCCGCCATGCCACCCCGGAAGCGATAAATTTTATGAGCAAATATGGCCGTGGCCTTATATGTGCCGCCCTTACCGATGAACGCTGCCGCGAACTGAACCTGGAGCCCATGGTCAGCACCAACACTTCGTTGCACGAAACGGCTTTTACCGTTTCGGTAGATTTACTCGGCCACGGTACCACAACCGGTATTTCGGCCCAGGATCGCTCCAAAACCATTCAGGCCCTTATTGACCCCCAAACCAAACCCGAAGACCTGGGGCGCCCGGGGCATATTTTTCCCCTGCGGGCCAAAAAAGGCGGGGTGCTGCGCCGCTCGGGCCATACCGAGGCTACCGTTGACCTGGCAAGGCTGGCCGGCCTGGAGCCTGCCGGTGTGTTGGTGGAAATCATGAACGAAGATGGAACCATGGCGCGCCTGCCGCAACTGGAGGAAATTGCCCGCCAACACAACCTGCGCATCATTACCATAAAAGATCTGATTGAATACCGCCTGAAAACCGATTCGCTGATTGAAGAAATTGTGCGGGTAGATATGCCAACGGCTTATGGCCATTTTACCCTGGTAGCTTTCCGCGAAAAAGAAACCAACCAGGAGCATCTGGCGCTTGTAAAAGGCAGCTGGCAACCCGGCGAGCCGGTGTTGGTGCGGGTGCACTCCAGCTGTTTTACCGGCGATATTTTGGGGTCGCTGCGGTGCGACTGCGGCGAACAACTGCACATGGCCATGCAAATGGTGGAGCGGGAAGGGAAAGGCGTGGTGCTATATATGAACCAGGAGGGGCGCGGCATTGGCTTGTTTAACAAACTCAAAGCGTACAAACTGCAGGAACAAGGCTACGATACGGTTGAGGCCAACCTGCACCTGGGCCTGCCCATGGATGCCCGTGATTATGGAGTGGGAGCCCAAATCTTACGCTCGCTGGGGGTTACCAAGCTGCGGCTCATGAGCAACAACCCCAAAAAGCGGGCGGGCATATTAGGCTACGGACTCGAAATCGTAGAACAGGTGCCCATACGGGTTACGCCTAACCCGTACAATCAAAAATACCTCGAAACCAAACGGGATAAGATGGGGCACGAAATACTGCGCTAACGTAGTGTTTTACCAGATTTTGTCGAATTCCCGAACGTAGGAAAAGCTAACACCGGTACGGTCGTTGCGGCGCTGAATATCAAACACGGTTCGGTAAAAGCCAATCAAGCGCAGCTTGCCATCGGGCGTTAGCAACCATTCAATTGATAGGTCGGGTGTTATTTGGTTGTTGTTTTGAACGGTTGCCATTTGCCCGGCATTCACCAGTACCGAACCACCTGCTTTCAGTAGTATCCGTCCGTTCAGCAGGCGCCGGGTAAAACCGAACGTACCGGTTCCCTGAAAGCCCATGCCCTGCGCCTGCGTGCCCGAAATGAGACCCGGGGTAAAAGTAACATAAGGGTCAAGCTCCAGGTCTTTAATACCCGGTATGTTGCGCAGTACGGCATCGAGACCGGAGCTAACCTGCTGGGCAATAAACTCCGACAAGGTACCCGCCACATTGGAAAACAAAGTGTTTCCCAAATTACCGGAAGCTACCCCGCTGGCAGGATTGGTAGTAATAAACGAACCAACCAGCAGCAACGATATTACCTGGCGGTTCAGTTCATCGGGGTTGTTGTAGAGTTGATTAAATCCGCTGATGGTGAGGGGGTTGTTGCGGCAGGGATGGCTTTGCGGCAACTCAAACCGGAATTTAATTTCCGGATTTTTCAGCGTATTGCTGAGGTTGGCTACCACCAGCAAATCGTTGCGGCTATCGGTACAACCACTGGCCAGTTCGGGAGGCAAACTAACCCGTTCTACCAGGTAATTGGCGTCAATGTTAATGCGGGCATCGTAGGGGTCGCCGCTCCAGTTGATGGTGCCGCTGTTAATAAGAAAGGGCTTTTTAAAAAGCGACTGCCAGTTGAATTTGTAGCGCCCGCTGGTAATGGTAAAATTACCGCTCATGGTGGTACGCTCATTGGTACCTACCCGCAGGTTGATGGCACCGTTGCCCTGGCCCTCGATGATGTCGTTGGTAAACTCATCCAGTATCAAATAAATGCGGGCAAAGGGGTTGGCGGTAACATCCAGGTCAACCGTTAAGGCCGAAGATTCTTTGATTTCCGTTTCAATCTGCATCAGCGTTCCATACTTTCGGAAAACGATAAAGTCGGCCGTGCCGGTTACTTTGCTGTCGCTGGTAAGCAGGTACAGCCGCGAACTGTCGGTGGGGGCCCCGCGTAATCGGATTTGGATATCATTTTGCGGTCCCGTTATGCTGCCCGAGGCACGAGCTACCACCTGGCCGTAAAAAAGGTCGTTATCGCGTTTGGTTGTATTTAATACCAGCAATCCTTTGTTGTCGTCATCGGTTCGGAAATTCAGGTCAAACGACATGTCGTTAAAAAACCGGTGAAATAAACGTCCGCTGAAGGTTGCGGTACGGTTGCTGCTGTCGCAGAGTTTTATGGTGCCAAAATCGATAGTGCCTTCCCGGAAATTAATAACGGTTCCATTGTTCACCCAATAGCGGCAACGGGTATAATCCAGCACAAACGAAGCATTGTTTAATCGTACCGAACCGATCAGTTCGGGCCGTTGGCCATCACCCACAACACGAATTGTTCCGCTTCCGGTTCCTTTGATATCGGTGAGTATGAGCGACAGATAGGGGCTTATGATGCTCAGCGATTCGTTTTTTAAGTTGATAAGATTATCCGTTGTAACACTGTCGGGGTTTAGAATATTTGTTTTACCGGTGATGGTAAACTCGTGGTTGCGGTTGTCGGATTCGATGGCATAGTTGATATCGCCGGTTGTACTGCTGTAATTGCCCCGCAGGCTCACAATGCCAATGGAATCGTTATTAAAGCGGAACCGGTCAATGGTAAGCCGGTAATCGGCCTGCATTTTGCCGAGGGGATTCATAATATCCACTCTTCCCGTAGCAGAACCTTCAATACGGGGGTCGGTAAGTACATAGGGTATCAAATCGCCCAGCTGCACTTTGCGTAACTCCACCACTAGGTCGTTATAATTGCCAATATCGGAAGGATGCGTGTATGCAAAAATTTCTTCTAAGCCGCTGGTTAGGCGCAATCCGTTTGAGAAGATGGTGTTGTTGCCGATAAAAAAGTCGCTTTCTCTTTCAATGCGCCATGTTTTTTCGCTCAACATGATGCTGGAAGGTTCAAAGGTTACGGTAAAGCCTTCGTTGGATGCTTTAAACCGTGCGTTCAGGTTGGCATCTTTTAGAGTGTGCGATGCGCTGGTGTTGATGGTAATGCGGCCGGTATCGTTTGCTGCCGATGCGGTAAAAACCGTTTGCGGTAGCGAGAGGCTATCGTTGAATCGGATATTAAAGATGCTGCCGTTGAGGTTCAGTTGCTGTGTATTACTGCGCCCGCCAATAACCACATCTTCAAACAAAACCGAACCCAACTCAAAAGAGGGTACCCGTACATTCAGATCAAAGGTGGAATTACCCGTATTGAAGGTTCCGGTGATGGTTGATTGGTCGAAGCCTCGTAAAGGCACATCGAACAAGTGCAGGAAGGGAGTAATGTCTCCCGTTTCTACATTAAAATCAAATGCCTGCTGATTGTTGGGCAACTGCGGTTTTTTGATGTAAGCCGGAAAATAGTTGGCCAGATAAAATTGGGCCATCTTGGGAATATACACCAGGTTATAATCGCCATTCAGTTCCACGCTCAGTTCATTGCTGCGCATTACCAGTTGCTTATTGACGGAGTCAGTAAACTTATTTTGCACGTACAGCGAGTCAAAGGGCAACCGCTCGCCATTGTAAAGCAGTTGCGCATTTTGTATGATAGCCGTTCCAATAAAATCTTCAATACGGCGGATACGGAAATTACCATCAATATCGCCGCTGAAGCGCAGGTCTTTCTTCCATAGGTGTAACTCTTTTGTGTGCAAAGCATGTACCCGGCCGTTTACCCGAAATGCTACGGTATCGCTGCCGGCATCTACCATGCCTGTGAGGTTTAGATTCAGGTTTTCATCGTGCACCACCAGTGTGCCGTCGAATTTTTTCTTCTCGGCAATTCCTCTTGCCTCAATATTCCTGTAGTTATAGCCATTCAGTTCCATTTGTCCAATGCGGGCATCCAGTTCGGCATACAGTTGTTTATCGGTAAACCCTTTACCCCGTATGGTGCCTTCCATCTCAATGGAGCCCAATAGGGGTTCATTTAAAAAGCTGCCGATATTAAAGTTGCGGGTACGCAGTTTGCCCGAATAAATGGGTGCCGAGCGGGCAGGTAATTTGAGATTGATATCGGTTATAACCGTACCCAGGTTGGTACGCAGGGTGCCGTAGGTAACAAAATCGTTGATGTAACCGGTAAAGGAACCGGTAAAATCAACCCGCCCTAATTTGTTCAGAGCCGGATACTTTATTTTTCGCAACTCCGGATAAATCTGAAGTGCATCGTTGTAGTTAGTTGAAAACGTTGTAGCATTGATGTCGAGAAAGGTGTTGTTAATGTTGGGTAATCCGTCAATGGTAAAACGGCCGGCCAATTTAGTGCTGCTGCCCGTGGTAATCACTATTTCTTCGCCTTTCAGGTGGTTTAACGTACCTCTTGCCCTGCCCGATAGTTGCACCACATCATTCATGTTTTTCAGTTCCGGAGCAAAAAGTGCCAGGTCGTCGCTATGGATGGTACTTTTAACGAACCGCCCCTCCATGATTACGTGCGATACAAAGCGGTTCATATCGTGATTAAAATGCAAATAACGCATGGCAAAGTAATCACGCAACCGGCTTTTGGGCGTTTGCAGGTCCAGTTCGCTGAATTCAATACCCCGTCCATGCCACTGCAACAGGGCGTTCATTTTTTGCACTTCAAGTCCGCTGCGTTCTTTCAGGCGCAGGGTCATGCGGCTTTGCAGCGTATCGCCGGTAAGTTGTATGGGGCCAAAGCCTGCCTGTATGTCATAAAAATGCAGGTGTTCGCCGTCGAAATAAGGGTAAGGTTCCCGGTTGGTAGCGGCATCATTTCGAAATGTACCGTCGGCAATTTGCAGGCTTCCGGCTTTAATGATCCAGCCCGGCAGCAGGGGTGCAGGTGGAATGCTGTCGTACCGTCGGTGGTACACATCATCGTCAAGGAGAGGAGGTGTGGGTTCATTTCCCTTGTAATTGGAAAGCGCTACCAGCGGTGCATCAATAAAAATTTTGTTTACGTCTATTTTCTTCTCAAGTAAGCTGATGCGATTGGCATCGAGCAGCAAACTGCCTACTGCTATTTCCATGTTTTGCCCAAACCAGCGATCGATTTGCCGAAAACGTACCTGTTGCAGGCGCAGCCGTTTGAGTTGCACCTCTAAGTTGTTGGATTGTGTACCTCCGCCGGAGGGAGCAGCAAAGTAATCAATCAGAAATTGATAGTTCCATACGCTATCGGTGCGTTGCAACAGCACCGTTGTATGCTCCAGCGATAAATTGCTTACAACTAATTTGTTTTTAAGAAAAAACCAGTTGTTCACACGGGCGCTGAGCCGGCCGGCATAAAGCAGGGTATCGTTTGAACGGTCGCGTACCAACACGCCTTCCAATACCACGCGTTTAAACAGCGAAAAGTCAACCCGCTTTACCTGCACTTCGGTATGCAAATCGGCCGAAAGTTTTTGGGAAACCTGCCGTACCAGCCAGGTTTGGATGGGCGAAAACTGAATGGCCAGCCATACGGTTGCCAGCAACAGCAACAGTACCAGCAAAATGCGGGATAATATTTTTGAAATACGGCGAAACAAGGTAGATGGCGTAAAAATAACCAATCGGCCATTTACCGCCAATTTGATGCCAACTGCTGCATTACAATGTTGCAGCGGGGTTATTTCCGAAGCGGAATGCTGATACCGCCACTCAGGTAACGAAACTTGAGCAGGGGCCCGAATTCGGTGTTAATCATGTTGCTCAGGCCGTGGTTGTAATCAGCCTGCAACTGCAGGCCACTACGGGTTTCATAGCCCCATCCAACATGTATGGTAAAATCGTAGCGACCATACCACTGAAATCCATACTTAAGATTTTGAGTAACTGGATTGTTGTTGCCATCCTGCCGGGTTTGCCGCCCCCACACGCCAAAGCCAATGGAAGGGCCGGCATGCACAAACCATCCGCCGGGCTTGTTTTTTTCGCCGGATATTTGCAGGTGCAGCAGGGGAGCTACCCGAATTTGCACCTCCTCAATTTTACGGTATTGATCGGGCAGGGCTGTTTCCAGTTCCATGCCCCGGTAATGCACGTCAATAAAAGGTTTAAAGTAAAGCCGGTTATCAAAGGGTATTTTTATTTGCAGGCCCGCATAAGCGCCATGCACCCAACGCGAATTTTGGGTTTCGGGAATTTTATACATTGCACGATTGGCGGAATAGCCCAGGCGCAGTCCCGGAATTGATTTTTCAAAGTCCTGCGCAGCGGGTTTCAATGTAAATGCACAAAGTGCGGTAAGCAGTAGTATTCTCATTGCAGTTATTTACTCAAATTCTATAATCAGGTTAGCCAGTTTTTCAAGATCGGATTTTGTATGCAGGGCATTTACCACCACCCGGTTAACCGGTTCGCGGTTGGGGTGGGGGTATGAGAAAGAAGAAATAATCACATGCTGTTGCAGCAGGTACGGCTCCAGCGCTTTTTTGTGCACAACAAATACGGGCGTTCCTTCATTTGTTACAAATGTAGTATTTGCAAATCGGTTTTGTAAGTAGCCGATGTTTTGCAGCAATAGCCCGCGCTGCTGCAAACATAAGTTGCGGCTTTGCAGCCAGGCATAAGCCAGGGCCGGCATAAACGGAGTGCTGGTGGCAAAATTTACATGCCGTTTGATTTTCTCCGTCCATTTGGCGCTGGCGCAAACGGCGCCTCCGTTCAGGTGAAATGCTTTGGACAGGGAGAAATGGAGTATCAGCTCTACATGCGGGGGCAGGTTTAATAAATAACGGATACCCGTACCCGCATTTCCCAGCCAGCCGATACCGTGCGAATCATCTACCAATAAAACGATTTCAAAACGGGGATCTGTTTGCGTTAAAAAGCTGAAGTCATTGATGTGCCCGGGCGTGGGATTGATGCTGTCGGCCGCCAATGCAAACCGAAATTCGCCCGCTTTGGCCCGCTGTTCCAGAAATGCATCCCAGCTGATACCCGGTTCCAGGGTTTGAACCCCCTGCAACGCAGCGGAAGCGGGGTGTGTATGGGGCAGCGCATAAACGGTCATCGATTGCGCCACGGTTTCAACTGCGGTGCGTGCCGATAAAAATCCGCTGGAAAAGCAGGCGGCCGCTTCGGTACCCGCAAAAGCGGCAAGGGCCGCTTCCATTTCTTCGTAAAGGCGAAGGGGTGTGTTGGATACACGAGACGATGGATACACCACACCATATTTCTGCAAGCCTTCGGTCACCCATGCAACAAACTGGGGCAACAGGCCTAACCCCAGGTACGAATAGCCTGAAAAAAACAAGTATTCGTATCCGTTAATCCATGTTGTGCGGCCTGCCCGCTCCGTCAGTTGAATCATACAATAAGTTTAATATCCGGCAGCATGGTCATCGCCCCGTATATCGGCAACGGCAATAATTTTCCCGTTCAGTATTTGAATGGCTTCAAACCTTCCGATACTGCCCCGCTCCGTAACGGTATAGCCCATGGCCTGCAGTTCGTGCCGCACGGCTGTGGGAAATTCTTTCTCAACAAAAATTACATCGGGCATCCATTGATGATGAAAGCGGGGTGCCCAAACCGCTTCCTCTGCCGTTTTGCCAAAATCAACAATATTCAAAAGCACCTGATATACCTGTGTGGGTATGGTGGTGCCGCCGGGGGTGCCCAAAACCAGGTAGGGCTTGTTGTTTTTTAAAACAATGGTGGGCGTCATGGAACTTAACATGCGCTTGTTGGGCGCAATGGCATTGGCATTTGTGCCCAGTGCGCCGTACATATTGGGCACACCGGGTTTAATGCTGAAGTCATCCATTTCATTGTTGAGCAGAAAGCCAGCGCCGCCCACAACCGTTCGGCAACCGTAATTGCCGTTGAGGGTGGTGGTAACGGCCACTGCGTTGCCCCACTGGTCGTACACACTCAGGTGGGTGGTTTCTTCCGAACCGGGGGGGATGGAACCATGTTTGATATGCTGGCTGTTGCCGGCTTTACCCGGCACAAAGTCGTGCATGCGTTGCCGCAGGTAGGCTGCGCTGGTTAAAGTACGTACCGGCACTTTTACAAAATCCGCATCGCCCAGGTATTCGGCACGGTCGGCAAAAGCCCGGCGTTGTACTTCCACCATCAGTTGCACTGCTGCGGCGCTATGAAAGCCATAGGTGCCGATGGGGTAGGGCTCCGTCATGCCCAGCATTTGCTGCATTAAAATGCCTCCGCTGCTAACGAGGGGCATGCCAATAATGGTATAACCCCGGTAGGTGGATTGCATAGCTTCCCGCACTGCGGTTTTATAATTTTTCAAATCGGCATATGTGATAAGCCCGCCGCCTCTTTTCATTTCTTCCACAATCAGCCGCGCCGTTTCGCCGCCATAAAATCCATCGCGGCCATTATCGCGTATGCGCCTGAGTGTTGCTGCCAGTTGCGGCTGTATGAGGGTGTCGCCTGCCTTCCAGCCACCATAGCGAATAAAGGCGTTAGGGCGGGTACTGTACTGAATAAATGAGCCCATGGCGCTGTTCAAATTGCGGGCTTCGGCTTCGGTGATGACAAAACCCTTTTCGGCCAGGTCAATGGCCGGCTGAATCAGTTTGGCAAACGGCAGCCGGGTATAAGGCAGGGTGGAAAAAATTCCGGAAACCGTACCTGGTACGCCTGCGGCCAGGTGGCCGTACTGACTTTTATTCGGTTGCGCATTGCCGTTGGAATCGAGGTACATATCGCGGTGGGCGGCTGCAGGGGCTTTTTCGCGATAATCGAGCGCAATGGTTTTGCCCTCGCTGGTGTACCCCAGCAAGAAACCTCCGCCGCCCAAATTGCCGGCCCCCGGATATACAACCGCCAGTGCCAGCTGTGTGGCCACGGCCGCATCAAACGCGTTGCCGCCCTGCCGCAGCACCTGCAAGCCCACTTCGCTGGCAAGCGGATGCGCACTAACAACAGCTCCTTTTTGGGCCTCCACTTTTTTTACGATGCTGTATTGGTAGGGACGTACCTGCGCAAGCGTGTTAACCGTAATGGTAACAAGCGTGCATAACGAAACAAAAAAACGCATAGGGGTAGTTTGGCCGAAGTTACTTTTTTCCGTGTATCCAACCGTACTAGCCTATTGGTTGTGGATGAACGGAAGTGGTTTGTCGGTGCCATTGCTTATTTTCGGCCCTACAATTTTGAATATGAGAAAGTTTTTTGCATTCGGTTTGCTTGCCCTGCTGCCGTTTTGGGTTACGGCACAACTGCTCAATCCCGAACAGTTTCTGGGCTATAAAGTTGGTACCCGCTATACACCGCATTGGAAGGTGGTGCAATATGTACAACATGTAGCCAGCCAAATGCCCAATACCGTTCGCATACAGCAATACGGTGTTACCAATGAAGGCCGTCCCTTGTACGTGTTATTCATATCAGCGCCGGAGCATATCAGTAATTTGGAACAAATACGCTTGAACAACCTGCGCCTGGCAAACCTGCTGAACGACAAAGCCGCCCCCATCGAAAACACGCCGGTGCTGGTTTGGCTCAGTTATAACGTACACGGTAACGAAACCTCCAGTACCGAAGCGGCCATGCTTACGCTGCACGCCCTGGCCGACCCTTCGAATACGCAAACCAAAAACTGGCTTAAAAACACCGTGGTGATTCTGGATCCATGCATCAACCCCGATGGGCGCGACCGTTATGTAAACTGGTTTAATTCGGTAGTGGGCAGTAAACCCAATGCCCGCATGGACAGCCGCGAACACCGCGAACCCTGGCCGGGCGGACGCAGCAACCATTACAATTTTGACCTGAACCGCGACTGGGCCTGGCAAACACAGGTGGAAAGCAAAGCCCGTATTGCATTGTATAACCAATGGATGCCGCAGGTGCATGTAGATTACCATGAGCAAGGCATTAATGCTCCTTATTATTTTGCCCCCGCCGCCGAACCGTATCACGAAGTAATCACCCCCTGGCAGCGGGAGTTTCAAAATATCATCGGCCGCAATCATGCCCGTTATTTTGATCAAAACGGCTGGTTGTACTTTACCAAACTGCGTTTCGATTTGTTTTATCCCTCTTACGGCGATACCTATCCCACCTACAATGGCGCCATCGGCATGACGTACGAGCAGGGTGGCATTGGTGCCGGGCTGGCTGCTTTCAATAGCGATGGCGACTCGTTAACGCTGGTTGACCGGGTTCAGCACCACTTTACCACCGGCCTCAGCACGGTTGAAACCGCTTCGGCAAACGCAGCACGCTTGATCAGTGAGTTCCGCAAGTTTTTTCAAAAAGCCGTTTCTACGGGTTACGGCGAGTATAAAACCTACATCATTAAAAATCAACCCCGCGATGCGCAGCGTATTGCGGCACTACTGGAACTGTTGCAAAAAAATGGTATCCAATACGGTACCGCTACCGCAACGGGCAAGGGTTGGAGCTATGTAAATGGCCGGGAAGAAAACTTTACGGTAACTACAGGCGATGTGGTGATACCTGCCATACAACCCCGCTCGGCCATGGTACAGGTTTTGTTTGAACCCCGTTCAAAACTGAGCGATAGTGCCACATACGATATTACTGCCTGGAGCATACCGTACGCCTATGGCCTTACCGCATATGCAAGTCGAGACCGTATTACTACCACAACGCTTGTTGTACCGGAACCGGAGGGGGCACCCCGCGATGCCTATGCCTACATCATACGCTGGCAGGGTACCCGCAGCGCCAAGGCGGCAGGGTTATTATTGCAGCAGGGGCTACTGCTGCGTTACAGCGAAATACCTTTTGAAGTGAATGGAAAGCAATTCGACCGGGGCGATATTATTGTTTTGAAAACCAGTAACCGAAAGCATGAAGCACGGCTTTCCCAAATGGTAGCCCAGGCCTGTAAAGAAGCCGGCGTGCCGTTTGAAACGGTAAACACCGGTATGGTAGATGCCGGTGCCGATTTTGGCAGCGACCTGGTAAACAGTATCAAATACAAGCGGGTGGTAATGCTTACCGGTGAAGGTGTGAATGCCAACGCGGCCGGCGCCATCTGGCATTTCTTTGACCAGCAACTGAACTATCCGCTCACACTTGTGCTGGCTACCGATTTTTCACGACTGAACTGGGCCGAAACCGATGTGCTGATTTTGCCCGATGGCAGCTATCGCTTTCTTTCCGATAAGGCCCAGGCCGATCAGCTGAAAGAATGGATAAACAAAGGTGGTAAACTCATAGCGCTGGAAGGTGCGGTTGCAGCCCTTGCTAAGACCGAATGGGGCATCCGCCAGCGCAAGCAGGAGGAAGGCGGCGATAAAAAAGATCCGTACGAAGCCTTACGCATTTTTGAAAACCGGGAACGCGATCAAATTTCGGGTACCACTCCCGGCTCCATTTACAAAGTAGATATCGATAACACCCACCCGTTAGGGTATGGATATCCGCCATATTACTTTACCCTGAAGCAGGACGATCAGATTTATGAGTTTTTTACACCCGGTAACGGATGGAATACCGGCGTCATCAAAAAAGATGCACAGCGTGCCGGATTTGTGGGTTATCGCCTGAAGGAACGCCTGAAAGACGGGTTGCTGTTTGGTTCCCAATCCATGGGCCGGGGTTCCGTAGTATATCTGGCCGATGATGTGCTGTTCCGCAGTTTTTGGGAAAATGGAAAACTGATGCTTTGCAACGCCGTTTTCTTTTGATACCCATGCTGCAACAGCCATGCGGGATAACGTATTGGTACAAACGGAAACATCCTTTTAACATGTAAATGAAGCGTTTTGCCGTAAGATATCTTTTGGCACTTAGCCTGCAGGGGAGCTTGCTATCGGCTTTGTACGCACAGCCTGCTGCGCCCCGTACCGACTCGGTAGCACAACTAATTGCAGGGTACATGAAAACGGCCAACTGGAAAGCGGTATATGCGCTTACCGATTCGGTTTTTCGCTCCCGTGTATCCGAAAGTATGTTTACGGCACAAATGTTGCAACTGCAACGTACGGCCTTTGGTAATTTTATCGAAATCAGGTATGCCCGTCGTAACGGCAACATTCATTACTACAAATCCTACTTTGATGAAGCGCAAATGCTGATGGTGCTGGGTTGTACCGAAGCCGATTCTATCAGCACGCTGGCATTTCGCAGGTATTTTGTACCGGGGCAGGATACAGTCCTACGCTCCAATAATCCCCTACGTTCGGCGTTGGATCGGAAGGTCGATAGCGTAGTGCGCAATTGGCTGAAGCTCTCTTACCATGCCGGCATCAGCATTGGCATCTACGATAACGGTACCCGTATGTATTACGGTTATGGCGAAACCCAACCGGGCAGTGCACAAGTGCCCGGGCCGCACAGCCTTTATGAAATTGGCTCCATCACCAAAACCTTTACCGGTATTTTGTTGGCCCTGCAGTACGAAACCGGAGCCATGCACCCCGATACCTGCATTAGCTACTGGCTGCCCGACAGTTTGCCGCGTATGCAGTGGAACAACAAGCCGGTTACAGCAACCATGCTCAGCAATCATACGTCGGGCTTACCCTCGTTGCCGCTTAACTTTAAAATGCGAAAGGGATTTGATGCATCCAATCCGTACAAAGGTTATACCGATACCTTGCTCTTTAGCTACTTTACTTCGTTTAAACCCTACCGCGAGCCCGGAAAAAACTTTGAATACTCCAACATGGGCGTAGGCCTGCTGGGCCTGATCTTGCAACGCCGGTTCAACAACAACTATGATGCCCTGGTGCGGAAATACATTACCGGCCCTTTAAACATGAGGCAAACGGCACAGTATCCGCAACGCATTCGTAAGGTAAACTATACCACACCTCATAACGGAACGGGCGATGTGGTGCCGCACTGGACTTTTGAATCGGCTTTTGCAGCAGCCGGAGCTTTGCACAGTACTGCTGCAGACATGCTTACCTATGCGGCATTTGTTATGCGGCCGGCCAGTAACCTGCTGGGTGCCGCCGTAAAGCGTAGTGTGCAACCCACTTTTACCATAGCTGCCGGCCGAAAAATTGGCCTGGGTTGGATGCTGTTGCAATCAAACGACAATGAGTATATAACCCACAGCGGTGGAACGGGAGGGAATCGCAGTACGTTGCTGCTGCATGCACCTTCGGGCAAAGCTGTTGTTGTACTTACCAATACGGGCAACGAAGTAGAGTCCATCGCGTTGCAACTATTGAATTACTTAACAAGTGCGAACTGATATGCGTAAACGAAGCGTGTTGCTATTGTTACAATTATTGTTGAGTTGGGTGGCCATGGCACAAACGCCTGCGGCATGGAGCAGCTCCGAAATACTGCTGCACATGAAAAAACTGAAGGTGCTTGGAAGTGTATTATACATTGCGGCCCATCCCGATGACGAAAATACCCGTTTGCTGGCATATCTGGCAAAAGAACGACAATACCGAACGGGTTATTTGAGCCTAACCCGTGGCGATGGTGGCCAAAACCTCATTGGTGATGAGCAGGGTATTGAACTGGGGCTTATACGCACCCAGGAGCTGTTGGCCGCACGCCGTATTGACGGAGCCGAACAGTTTTTTTCCCGGGCTTACGACTTCGGCTTTTCTAAAAGTACCGATGAAGCCCTGCGTATTTGGGATAAGGAAAAAATTTTGCACGATGTGGTTTGGGTTATTCGTCGCTTTCAGCCCGATATCATCATTACCCGCTTTCCGCCCGACAGCAGGGCCGGGCACGGGCACCATTCGGCCTCGGCTGTATTGGCGCAGGAAGCATTTTTGGCCGCGGCCAACCCCAAGCGTTTTTCCGAACAGTTTCAGTACGGTGTAGGCCCCTGGCAGGCACGGCGTATCATTTGGAATGGTTTCAACTTCGGCGGAGTGAATACCACTTCGGAAGATCAGATGAAACTGGATGTGGGCGCTTACAATCCCCTGCTGGGTAAAAGCTATGGCGAAATTGCCAGCGAAAGCCGCAGCCAGCATAAAAGTCAGGGCTTTGGAGTGCCCCGGCAGCGCGGTCAGCAGTGGGAATATTTTACGCATGTAAATGGGAAAGAAGCCCGTACCGATATTATGGATGATGTGGTTACCGACTGGAGCCGGCTGGAAGGCGCCGCATACCTCAACAAAGAAGTGGATGAATTGGTAGCCAACTTTCGGATAGCCGAACCTGCTGCCAGCGTTCCCGCCTTGCTGCAGTTGTACAAAAAAGTACGCGGCCTGCCCAATGGTTATTGGAAGCAGCAAAAATTACAGGAAATACAGCAACTCATCGAGGCCTGTTGCGGCTTATGGCTCGAAGCCAGCACCGGACAGGAATATGTAGTAAGCGGCGATTCGCTACGGGTTACGGTAACCGCCGTTAACCGCAGCCGCATACCCGTTACCTTGCAACGCATACAAATCGATACGTGTGTGCAATCCGGCGTAACCGAAACGCAACGCATCAATTCCAATTGCTTCGATACCCTGGTGCAGTGGCAGTTGGATTACAACCGATTGAACACGTTAGGGGCATCGTTGCTGGTGCAACGGAAGGGTGTTTCGGATCCTTACTGGTTGCAACAGCCCATGAGTACGGGATCGTTTAACGTGGCCGATCCTACCTTAATAGGAAAAGCCGAAAATGATGCGCCCTATGTGGCCACTTTTACGGTTGCGTTGAACGATGAAATCCTGCAGTTGGTGAAGCCCGTTCGTTACAAGTACACCGATCCGGTAAAGGACGAACTGTATCAGCCCCTCTCGGTGTATCCTCCCGTATCGGTAAAACCCAACCAATCGGTTATGGTGTTTACCGATACCGTTGCCAAACCGCTGCTGCTGCAGTTTAACGGTCATGCCACCCTTTGGAAGGGAGCAGCGCAAACACAACTGAAAGGCAATTGGTTGGCCCGGCCCGAAGCAACGGCACTGCAACTTAAAAAGCAGGAAACATTCAACTGGCAGTTTCAGGTGCGGCCGCTTCAGCGAAAAGAAGAAAGCGGCTTCTACCTGCAGCCCCATTTCGTGAACGGAAACACGCCACAGGCTGCCGTACGCATCCGAAAAATTGAGTACGATCACATTCCCACCATCACGTATTTTCCCGATGCAGTGAGTAAGCTGGTGTACGTGCAGGTAAAAACGGCGGGCAGGCGGATAGGGTATATAACCGGTGCCGGCGATTTTGTACCGTATTGTTTGCAGCAGATGGGCTATACGGTGGATTTGTTAAAGCCGGATGACCTGACCGTCGAAAATTTACGCAAATACGATGCCGTTGTAACGGGTATTCGGGCCTATAACATTCATGAATGGCTCAGCGGCGCACATGCCGCCCTGATGCAATACGTACAGGATGGCGGGGTGCTGCTGGTGCAGTACAATACCAGCAGCCAAATTGGCCCTGTTCGTGCAAAAATCGGTCCTTATCCTTTTGTTATTTCCCGCAACCGCGTTACCGAAGAAGATGCCGAAGTTACCCTGCTGGCGCCCAACCATCCGCTCTTAAATTATCCCAACAAAATAACAGCCGACGATTTTAAGGGCTGGGTGCAGGAACGCAGCATTTATGAAGCCGATCAGCTGGATGCGGCATTTACCCCCCTGCTGGGCATGAACGATGCCGGCGAGCCGCAGCGCAAAGGCAGCCTGGTGGTTGCCAACTACGGTAAGGGGCGTTTTATTTACACCGGATTGGTATTTTTCCGGCAGTTGCCTGCCGGAGTGCCCGGCGCTTACCGGTTAATGGCTAATTTGCTGGCTCCGCCGCAGCCGTAAAAACCTAATATGAACAGAAACGATACTGCCAATCGCAAACAGGCTACGCTTGAACGAACCCTGCTTTTGGGGCTGGGCATCGGTTTGCTGATAGGCTTTTTGAGCAAACGCATAGCCGCAGGGCTGTTGCTGGGGCTGTTGGTTGCCGTTATTTTGCGGTATGCTTATCCTCAAAACAAGCAATCATGAAAGCAGGCAATAAACCATCCCTGAACTGGAACCGGTGGTACGCCGCAACCGTATTGTTATTATTGCTGCTGATATTTTTATTTCGCATCTTCACCCTCTATTTTGCATGAACTTCCAAACAACCGACTGGATTGTACTGGTGCTTACCTTGCTGGGGGTAATTGTGTACGGTGTATTGAAAAGCAAAAGTTCCCGCAATTTGGAAGGCTATTTTCTCAGCAACCGCCAAATGCCCTGGTGGCTGGTATTGCTGGGTATCATGGGTACACAGGCAAGTGCCATTACCTTTTTAACTGCTCCCGGCCAGGCTTATACCGATGGTATGCGCTTTGTACAATACTATTTTGGTCTGCCGTTAGCCATGGTAGTGATTTGCATTACACTGGTGCCGCTGTTTAACCGGCTGCAGGTGTTTACCGCTTACGAGTTTCTGGAAAAACGCTTCGATGCAAAAACCCGCCTGTTTACCTCCTTTTTGTTTTTGCTTTCACGTGGCCTCAGTACAGGCATCAGCATATTTGCCCCATCGCTGGTGTTGCACAGCATGCTGGGCTGGGACATTTACTGGACCAATATTTTTATGGGAGGCTTGCTGATTATTTATACCGTAAGCGGTGGCGCAAAGGCGGTTGCCTATACTCAGCAACTTCAGTTTTTTATCATTTATGCAGCCATGTTTATTGCGGCCTGGTATGCCGTGCAATCGTTGCCCGAAGGGGTAGGTTTAACCGAAGCCTTGCACGTGGCCGGAAAATCGGGACGTCTGAATGTTATTACCACGGGTGTAACCGAAAATGGATTTGACTGGAAAGATCGCTATAACATTTGGAGTGGTATTATTGGCGGCTTTTTTCTGGCGTTAAGTTATTTCGGAACCGACCAAAGCCAGGTGGGGCGCTACATTACGGCAAAAGATACTACCGAAAGCCGGCTGGGGTTGTTGTTAAATGGCATGGTAAAAGTGCCCTTGCAATTCGGCATTCTGTTAATCGGATGTTTGCTGTTTGCATACTACAGTTTTTTCAAAGCGCCGGTATTTTTTAACCGTGCCCAGGAAACCGCGGTATTAAAAAGTAGTATGGCGCAGCAATACCGGCAGGCAAGTGCACAGTTTGATCAGTTGCAACAGCAAAAAGTTGCTCTTTCCAGAGAATTGGCGCTAGCCGTTAAGAAAAACGATACAAACCGTATTGGCAAACTGCGTATGCAATTGCAGCAAGCCGACGCGGAAGGGAAACGCATACGCAAAGAAGTGCAGGGCATCATCAAAGCGGCGCAACCCGGTGCCGATACCAACGATACCAATTATATTTTTCTGCGATTTGTGGGCGATGTGTTGCCTACCGGCCTGGTGGGGTTAATTATTGCCATCATCTTTTTGGCTGCCTGGGGTAGCATTGCAGCGGCACTCAATGCACTGGCCTCATGTACCATGGTTGATTTTCATGTGCGTTTCAGTAAAAAGCAACTTTCGGGCATTGAGCAATTTCGCTGGAGCCGGTTTTATACCCTGGCTTGGGGCGTATTTTGTATTGTAATTGCACAATCGGCTTACAATTTGGGAAACAGTCTGATTGAAGCCGTAAATATTTTGGGCAGCTGGTTTTACGGCACCATTCTGGGCATTTTTTTAGTGGCGTTTTACCTGAAGCGGGTAACCGGCAACGCGGTATTTGCAGCCGCGGTTCTTTCCGAAGCAATTGTAATTGGCGTGTATTATGCGGATGTGATTAGTTTTTTGTGGCTGAATGTTATTGGTGCCGTTGCCGTGGTAGTGTTTAGTTGGTTGTTTCAAATTTTAACACCCGAAAAATCGCGGCCTTCGGCTGCCTGATGCTACTTTTGTGCTATGAGACACGTTCCATTCTTGTTTTTGGCAGCCCTTGCCGCATTGCTTGCAGCATCCGGCTGCGGTAAAGATTGCGGCAGAGAGGCTTGTCCGCCCGAACGCCAACCCCTTTTTACCTTTCGCATTCAAAATAATGCCAATGCCGATTTAATGGCCGGGCCGGCAAAGGTGTACGACACGGCCCAGTTACGCATCCGTGCACGCCGCAATGCTACCGGCGCCGTTGAAGAAGTGCCCCGTCAGTTTTTAGTGATCCGCAATGCTGCTGGTACGGCCGATAGTGCCGTTACAACCGGGTTTACGGTTTCAACCAACTATAACGCTTACTTTTTGGTGTTAAATAATGTGGTAACCGACTCCTTATTTTTCGGTTTAAACCGCAGGCAAAGCGAGTGTTGCGATTTCAGCAGCTACTATCTCGATCGGGTGAACACGGCAGATGTGCCCAACCTTGAGTTACCGCTTTTGTATGTAATCCGGAAATAAAAAAATCCCCGCCGTTGAAGCGGGGATTTTTGTGAGCAGTTTTGCTTCGCGTTTTGTTATTTCAGTTCGGCCTGCAATTTTTGATTCAGTACCACATAATCATCGTTGCCGGCTTCTTTTGCCAGTTGCAGCGATGTTTGCGATGCCTGCAGCGCTTCCTGCTTTTTACCCAACTTGGCTAATGCACGGGCTTTTTGGTAGTGTACCCAGTAAGCTTTGGGATTTTGTTCAATGGCTTTGTTAAACCAAACCACGGCCTGGTTCAAATCCTTGCCGTTATCGAGGTAATACATGGCACCGGCGTAGTACGGGCGACTGTCTTTTATGAGCGTATTTTCAATCTGTTGCATTACGCGGCTGTCAATTTCCGTGCTAATGGGCAATGCTACTGCCGTTTTATCCCACATCAAATGCAGTTCGCAGCGGGTATCGCTTACGTTGGCTATTTGCAGGGTAAAGGTTTCAACCGGCGTTGCAAGTGCAATCGGTTTGGTTTTAATGCGTACCACATCCTGGTCTTGCTTGTAAGCGGAAGGAGCCGTTACGTTGGTTTGCTTGCTGATGATGAGCGTCCATTCGTTGGCATCGGGAATGCTGAGCAGTCCGTATTTGCCGGCGGGCACTTTTACATCGCCAATAATAACTTCATCGCTGAAGGTAATAGTGGTGGCATTATTGGCACCGGTACGCCAAACTTTTCCGTAAGGTACCAGGTCGCCAAAAATTTTCCGGCCTCGCATGTTGGGGCGGCTGTACGAAATTTCTATGGTGCCCAGTCCAAAATTTTGCTTGAGGGTTTGCGCAGTAGAGGGCTGGGGTATGCGAATTTGCTGTGCTTCGGCACCAAATAAAAATGCCAAGCAGCAAAAGGCCAAAAACAATCGTTTCATAACTAATGGTGGTTTTAGAACTTAAAGGTACGAGCTGTAAATACAGAAAAAGAAAGAAATTGTTAAGCGGCTCCCCTTACCGCTGCTATGATTACCGGAAGCCAGGATGAAACTGTTCAAGGGTTTTTCGAAGATATTCACGGTTGAGGTGCGTATAAATTTCGGTGGTGGTGATGCTTTCGTGGCCCAGCATTTCCTGAACGGCCCGCAAATCGGCACCGCCCTCTACCAGGTGCGTGGCAAACGAATGGCGAAAGGTATGCGGCGAAACCTGTTTGGTAATGCCCGCTTTTTTGGCCAGGTCTTTGATGATAAGAAAAATCATCACACGGGTAAGCATATCGCCCCGGCGGTTGAGAAATAAAATGTCTTCCTTGCCGGGTTTTATGGGTTGGTGTACCCGTATTTGCTCTAAATAAATGCGGATGTAACGCGTGGCACTGTCGCCGATGGGCACCAGCCGTTCTTTATCGCCTTTTCCGATTACCCGTATAAACCCAACATCGAGGTATAAGTGCGAAATGCGCAGGGTTACCACTTCGCTTACCCGCAGGCCGCAGCTGTACATGGTTTCAAGTATGGCTTTGTTTCTTCCCCCTTCGGCGGTACTCAGGTCAATACACTGCAACATTTTTTCAATTTCTTCAAAGCTCAACACATCGGGCAGGCTGCGTTTAAGCTTGGGTGTTTCCAGCAACAGGGTGGGGTCGGTGGTGGTTATTTGTTCCAGCAGGCAATATTTGTAAAATTGGCGCACGCCCGACACGATGCGGGCCTGGCTGCCAGCACTCAGCCCCAGTTGTACCAGCTCGTGGATGAACTGTTGCAACATGTCGGTTGTTACCTGCGAGGGGGGTACCTGCAACTGCTGTTGCTGCAGGTATTGGGTGAGCAGCGTTACATCGTGCAGGTAGGCGGCAATCGAATGGTCGCTCAACGAGCGTTCGAGTTGCAGGTATGCTTTAAATCCTCTTTTGTAAGGCTCCCACATGCTGTGCGCAAGATACTGCGTAAAACGAACGGCCGCATGCCAACGCCCCATGCCGGCATCGGATTATCTGCTATATTCGCTTTTCTTTTACAACTATGGTACCTGTTCACCTGCAAGTGTTTAAACGTTTGATGAAAATCAACCGGCGCCGGTTTCGTTATTTCCTTACCCGTATAGAAACCGTAAGGCCCCGGGGCGTAAATCAAATTGCCGCTGCTGCCGATAAAGAAGTGTGGGCCGAAACCGATTGCCTTACCTGTGCCAACTGTTGTAAAACCATGACGCCCACGTTTACCAAAAAAGATATTGCCCGTATTGCAGGGTATTTCAATTTAACGCCGGCCGCTTTTAAAGAAAAATGGTTGTACCAGGAACGGGGCGGGGGCGACTGGATGAACCGCAAACAACCCTGTCAGTTTTTAGACCTTAGCACCAACAAGTGTACAATTTACGAAATTAGGCCCGACGATTGTCGCAAATTTCCGCACCATCACAAAAAACCTTTTGCCGACTGGGTGCATGTATATAAGCAAAACATAGAATATTGCCCCGCCACCTACCGCCTTGTTGAAAAAATGATGGAGCGGATGGGCAGAGTGTAGTTAGGTTTGAGGTTTGAGGTTGAAGGTTGAAGGTTTAAGGCGTAAGGTGTAGTTTTTTTGTTTAAGGTTGAAGGTTTGATGTTTAAGGTTTAAGGTTTAAAGTTGAAGGTTTAAGGCGTTGGGGTATGTTTTTTTAGTGCCTAAAACGCCGACCGATTTCACCTGTTTTCGCAAGTGATGACTTTCGGGATGTAGCTGCCAATTTATGCGCCTTTGTGAATTTCGCTGGTAAAGTGAAATTCAATATCCGGATTGTTTTGCCGCTCGGTGTTTAAGAACCACTCGCTTTGTGCCAGGTACACAAGGTGTCCGTCTTTATCGGCCGCAATGTTGTTGGTTTTAAAGCGGATGAAATCTTCGAGTTTTTTCGGGTCTTTGCTGGTAATCCAGCAGGCTTTGTAATACGGTAAAGCTTTAAACTCAGCGCTGGCGCCATATTCCTGCAGCAGGCGGTACTGAATTACTTCAAATTGCAATTCGCCCACGCAGCCAATGATTTTTTTGGTTCCTCCAAACTGGGTAAACAACTGCGCCACGCCTTCGTCGGTAAGCTGCAGCAATCCCTTTTCGAGTTGTTTGGTTTTCATGGGGTCTTTGTTCACCACTTCTTTAAACAACTCGGGCGAAAACGAGGGAATGCCGGTAAAATAAAAGTTTTCGCCTTCGGTTAAGGTGTCGCCAATTTTAAAGTTACCGGTATCAAAAAGTCCTACCACATCTCCGGGGTAGGCTTCATCAATCACATCTTTTTGCCGTGCCAAAAACGAATAAGGATTGCTGAAACGCACATCTTTGTCCAATCGTACGTGATGATAGTACTTGTTGCGTTCAAAACGGCCCGAACATACTCTTAAAAAAGCAATTCGGTCGCGGTGGCGCGGGTCGAGGTTGGCATGTATTTTAAAAACAAAACCGCTGAACTTGTCTTCGTACACATCTACCATGCGGGTTGAGGTGGGGCGACTTTGCGGCGGTGGGGCAATCTGCACAAAAGTGTCGAGCAGTTCCTTCACGCCAAAATTGTTGACGGCGCTGCCAAAAAACACCGGTGCCACATTGCCTTTCAGATAGTCTTCTTTGTTCAAATCGCCATAAACGCCGGTTACCAGTTCCACGTCTTCCCGCAGGGTGGCGGCATCCGTTGCGCCGAGGCGGTCATCCAGCAGGCTATCGTTAATATCCTTAATATGCACCACATCTTCATCGCTTGCCTTGGTGTTGGGCGTAAACAATACAAGGCTTTGATGGGCGAGGTCGTAGACTCCTTTGAAGTCTTTACCGCTGTTGATGGGCCATGTCATTGGGTGTAATTGGATGTTCAACTCTTTTTCCACCTCTTCCAGCAGGTCGAAGCGGTTTTTGCCATCGCGGTCCATTTTGTTGATGAATACAATAACGGGCGTATCCCGCATCCGGCACACTTCCATCAACCGGCGGGTTTGCTCTTCCACACCGTTTACGCTGTCAATAACCAGTATAACACTGTCAACTGCCGTAAGGGTTCGGTAGGTATCTTCCGCAAAATCTTTGTGGCCGGGTGTATCCAGTAGGTTGATTAATATGCCGTTGTACTCAAACGTCATTACCGAAGTGGCTACCGAAATACCCCGTTGCCGTTCAATTTCCATAAAGTCGCTGGTGGCGTGTTTTTTTATTTTATTGCTTTTTACAGCACCGGCTACCTGAATGGCACCGCCAAACAGCAATAATTTTTCGGTAAGCGTGGTTTTACCCGCATCGGGGTGCGAAATGATGGCAAAAGTGCGACGGCGTTGTATTTCGTTGGCAAACTTCATGTAAAGCTGTTTTGCAATTGCCCTGGCCCGGCAGCAGGCCTGCAGCCGGCGGCGGGCGCAAAGGTAGGATGCACCGCGTATCTGTCGCAATAAAATTGCCGGCACAAGTTGTTTTCGGATTAATTTTGGATATGCGCAAAACCTTTGAGATTTTATGGAACAGTTTGCAGTTTGCCGTTCAGGAACTGCGAAAAAACAAACTGCGTACCTTTTTAAGCCTGCTGGGCATTACGTTCGGCATTTTTTGCATCATTAGCGTAATGGCCACCGTTAACAGCTTGCAGCAAAATGTGCAGAACTCACTGCAATCATTTGGCAACAACACCATTTACATCCAAAAATGGCCCTGGGGCGGGGGGAGCGACTACCCCTGGTGGAAATACGTCAGCCGGCCGGTAACTCGTTTTCGGGAAATGGCACCCGTAAAAGAAAAAACCACCCTTGCCGAATATGTAGCCTACAGCTACTTTAACGCGTCGCCGGTTGAATACAGAGACGTATCGCTTGCCAGCGTAAACTGGTTTGGCATTACCGAAGAGTTTGATAAAATTCAGCCCGTAGAAATTGCCTGGGGACGCTTTTTAAACACCAATGATTTTGATTTTGGGAATGCCTACGGTGTTATGGGATACAATGTGTCGGAACAGTTGTTTGGCAAGGCCGAGCAGGGAGTGAGCAAAACCATTATGGTTAAGGGGCGCAAGGTTACCATCATCGGCATCATCAAAAAGCAGGGGCAAAGCCTTATTGGTGGTTGGGATTTTGACAACATCATCATGTTTCCGTACCGTTTTGCCAGCCAAATTGCAAACCCCGAACGGAGCGATGCGTTTATACTGGTGAAAGGAAAAGAAAATGTGCCCGCCGAAGAACTCAAAAACGAACTGAGGGGTGTAATGCGGAGTGTCCGCCGCCTGAGTCCCAAGCAGGAAGATAATTTTGCATTGAACGACGTAAGCAGCGGAGCCACCCAGGTAAATGCTATTTTCAGCGGCATGACCATCGGCGGTATTGCCATAACCATTCTGTCGTTTATTGTGGGTATTTTTGGAGTTGCCAATATCATGTTTGTAACCGTGCGGGAACGCACCAGCATCATAGGCCTGAAGAAAGCCATCGGCGCCAAAAGTCGCACCATATTGAGCGAATTTTTAATTGAAAGCGCTTTCTTGTGCGTTTTAGGCGGATTGATCGGACTGCTGATGGTATTTGTACTTACCTTTTTCCTCACCAAAGTGCTGAATTTTGAAGTGTTTATTTCGTGGAAATTGTTTGCCGGCGCGGTGGTAACCTGCATCATCACCGGCATACTGGCAGGTATTATACCGGCTTATATTGCAGCCCGTATGGATCCCGTGGCTGCCATACGCAGCAAATAATACGGCCATGCTGCCGCACTACCTTACCTTTGCGCAAAAAACAGTTTGGCTGTAACCATCCTTGCAATTGAATCTTCCTGCGACGAAACCGCCGCATCGGTTTGCAGTAACGGCACGGTGTTATCGAACATCATTGCCGGACAAACCGTTCACGAACAATACGGAGGCGTTGTACCCGAACTGGCCTCCCGGGCGCACATGGAACATATTGTACCGGTGGTGGATGCAGCATTGCGCCAGGCAGGCTGTACCCCGCACGACCTTTCCGCCATCGCCTTTACGCAGGCCCCCGGTTTAATCGGCAGCCTGCTGGTGGGCGCACAATTTGCCAAATCCATGGCGCTGGCCTTGCAAATTCCGCTTATTGCCGTGCATCACATGCAGGCGCATGTGCTTGCCAACCTCATACCAGGGCGCAAACCAACGTTTCCGTTTTTGTGCTTAACAGTAAGCGGAGGCCATACCCAACTGGTAGTATGCCATGCGCCCAACCAACTGGAACTGCTGGGCGAAACCATTGACGATGCTGCAGGCGAAGCCTTTGATAAAACCGCCAAGATGCTGGGTTTGCCGTACCCGGGCGGCCCGTTGATTGACCGCTATGCGCAGCAGGGTAACCCGCACCGTTTTGCTTTTCCGGAGCCCCAGGTGCCCGGCTACAGTTTTAGTTTTAGCGGATTAAAAACTGCGGTACTGTATTTTTTGCGCAACGCCGGCGCCGGTATGGTGTACAAAGAAGCGCAGGTTGCTTCGGATGAAGCACAGCAACAGTTTATCCGCGATAACCTGGCTGATATTTGTGCATCGGTACAGCACCGCATTGTTTCCATTTTGCTGCACAAACTCAAAAAAGCGGCCGATGAAACCGGCATTCGCCAGGTGTGCCTGGCAGGGGGGGTAAGCGCCAACAAAGGGTTGCGCTCCGCTTTTGAAGAACTGGGCCGGCAAAACGGCTGGGAAACGTATGTGCCGGCACCGGAGTATTGTACCGACAATGCCGCCATGATTGCAATTACCGGGTATTACAAGTTTTTGGATCACGATTTTGCGCCGCTATCGGTAAGTCCCTCCGCAAGAGCGGCATGGTAATTTCCACCACTGTTACTTCCATGGCCAACACGTATTTTCAATTTAAGCAGTTTGAAATACAGCAGCAACATGCCGCCATGAAGGTAAGTACCGACAGTTGCCTGTTCGGCGCATGGGTGGCAGCCCGGGCTGCGGCATCCTTTTCGTGCGCCCACCGCGTGCTGGATATTGGTACCGGTACCGGCTTGCTGATGGCGCTGTTGGCGCAGCAATGCGATGCGACAATTGACGGTATTGAAATTGAAGCGACCACTGCCGCCGAGGCGGCAGCCAACTGCCGGCGCACCCCCTGGCACAACCGGTTGCGGGTGTTGCATGCCGATGTTCGGAACCAGAAGGTGGCCCAAGCCTACGACCTCGTCATTTCCAATCCTCCGTTTTATGAAAACAGTTTGCCTTCGGAAAGCGCTGTACATAATGTGGCCCATCATGGGGCCGCTCTTACACTGCAACAGTTAGTTGCTTTTGTGGCAGAAGCGCTGAACAACGACGGCTCGTTTGCCGTGCTGCTGCCTTTTTTCCGCGAAGCCGAAATGGTTGCGCTATGTGCCGATAAAAATTTGCAACTGCAGCAACGCACCCGGGTGCGGCATGCACCGGGTAAGCCGTTTATGCGCAGCATGCTATGGTTTGTAAAAGGAAGCACCTCCCTGATTGCCGATACCGATATGAGCATTCATGCGGCAACAGGAAAATATTCGGAGGACTTTATTCAACTGTTGCAGCCCTATTACCTGTATCTCTGAGGCTCACACGTTCGCATATTCGGCAAGATAGCTGTAGGGTGGAGTAAGCTTGCCCGCCTTCAAAATGGTAGCCCGCTCCAATACCGGCGAACCGTTGGTGGTGAGGTCGTGCATGATAAATTTGATGAGCTGCTCGCCAAAGTAACGCGATGCATCCCGCGGCAACTCGTTGGGCAGGTTGCCAATGGGCATGATATCCACCGACCCGGGCAGGTAGGGGGGCGTACGCTGCAGGGTTTGCCGGTCTACTCCGTACACCGGATCATCAATGGTGGAGTCGCCTAAATTCACGGGTATCGAACCGCCGGTATCGTTGGTAATATCGGCGATGGTTTGAATGCGGAATTCCGGCGAACGGAACTCATCTATTGTAAACAGAGGAGGAATGGGCTTATCCCAATACACACCGTTCATCAGAATATCGGTTTTTCGAATGAATGGCGAAAAGCAGCATTTATAGGCTTGCGGATTCTGATGAAAGTCTTCGCGGTTATAGGTGCCGTCATCTTTTCGCTCGTACAAATCACTTCCCTTCAAATGCACATATACGGGGTATTCAAAATCGCGGTGCAAAAAGTCGAACGGTTCCACTTCGGTTATACCCAGCAGGTTCATGATTTCGAGCACGCCGTGCGCCACCCGGCCGCTGCCGGTAACGGCTACTTTTATTGTGGGCAGCTTCAGGCCAAAATAGGTATGAATCAGTTGCCGGTAATCCCGCACATCACGTACCCGTTTCAGCTGGTACAAACCGGTGCGGGTACCGTAGGCCATAATACCGTTGTGGGCGCCCACCACGCCGGCAAAAAAGCCAAATCCCAAAATGCGTTGCCCGTCTTCGTGGGTTAAACATTCGTAATCAATCAGGGTAATTTTTTTGCGCACCATTTCCTGCATCAAACCCCGGTTATGTTCCTGCGCTTTTTTGGTGTGCGAAAAAAACAAATAGGTTTTGCCTTCCAGCAATTTTTGCGGCGGCACTTCTTTAATGCCCAGCAACAGGTCGCAATCGCTCAGGTCTTCCTGCAAGGGGATGCCAGCCATTTGATATTCACGATTGCTGTAGCACCGGTCGGGCGATGGCTGCACCACAATGCTTACATGGGGCATGTGTTCGCAAATCCATTTGCATTGGTCGGGTGTTAAGGCCACACGGTTATCGGCCGGTACTTTTTCTTCGCGGATAAGGGCAAGCTTGGGCATGTATGGGGTTGTTAAAAGGGTTTGCAAAATAACACAAAGGGGGCGCTAAAAATCTTTTCCTGCATACAATGCTTTTCTGTAATATTGCACCCCAATTGCCCAGATGGCGGAACTGGTAGACGCGTCAGACTCAAAATCTGGTTCTCGCAAGAGAGTGCAGGTTCGATTCCTGTTCTGGGCACGAAAAAATTGAAACCGGTTCTCAACCGGTTTTTTTGTTTCAAGGAGTGCAGGTGCCGACGCGCCGATCGGCGGTCGGCATGCAGACCCCAAGGGCGTCTGCATTCGATTCCTGTTCTGGGCACGAAAAAATTGAAACCGGTTCTCAACCGGTTTTTTTGTTTCAAGGAGTGCAGGTGCCGACGCGCCGATCGGCGGTCGGCATGCAGACCCCAAGGGCGTCTG
>JBKBIL010000001.1:331360-331691 GCA_046297415.1 Lacibacter sp. | reverse complement strand
CATTCGATTCCTGTTCTGGGCACAAAAAATTGAAACCGGTTCTCAACCGGTTTTTTTGTTTCAAGGAGTGCAGGTGCCGACGCGCCGATCGGCGGTCGGCATGCAGACCCCAGGGGCGTCTGCATTCGATTCCTGTTCCGGGCACGAAAAACTTGAAACCGGTTGCTGACCGGTTTTTTTATTTCAAGGAGTGCAGGTGCCGACGCGCCAATCGGCGGTCGGCATGCAGACCCCAGGGGCGTCTGCATTCGATTCCTGTTCCGGGCACGAAAAACTTGAAACCGGTTGCTGACCGGTTTTTTTATTTCAAGGAGTGCAGGTGCCGACGCGC
>JBKBIL010000001.1:0-331260 GCA_046297415.1 Lacibacter sp. | reverse complement strand
TCGGCGGTCGGCATGCAGACCCCAGGGGCGTCTGCATTCGATTCCTGTTCCGGGCACGAAAAACTTGAAACCGGTTGCTGACCGGTTTTTTTATTTCAAGGAGTGCAGGTGCCGACGCGCCGATCGGCGGTCGGCATGCAGACCCCAAGGGCGTCTGCATTCGATTCCTGTTCTGGGCACGAAAAACTTGAAACCGGTTGCTGACCGGTTTTTTTGTTTCAAGGAGTGCAGGTGCCGACGCGCCGATCGGCGGTCGGCATGCAGACCCCAAGGGCGTCTGCATTCGATTCCTGTTCTGGGCACGAAAAACTTGAAACCGGTTCTCAACCGGTTTTTTTGTTTCAAGGAGTGCAGGTGCCGACGCGCCAATCGGCGGTCGGCATGCAGACCCCAAGGGCGTCTGCATTCGATTCCTGTTCCGGGCACGAAAAACTTGAAACCGGTTGCTGACCGGTTTTTTTATTTCAAGGAGTGCAGGTGTGCCAAGGCGTTTCTTCCATTCAAAATGAATCTGCCCCTGTGTTTCGGTTGGCGGCATCAATTTATATTCGCAATAGCTCCCAACCGATGTAATGAAAAATTATTACGATGGCTCAAAAAAGACCGCACATTGTAGTGCTTACCGGTGCCGGCATTAGTGCAGAAAGCGGACTGCAAACCTTTAGAGACAGTGATGGCTTATGGGAAGGCTATGATATTGAAGAGGTGGCAACCCCGCGTGCCTGGCGGCGCAATCCGGCTCTGGTGCTGGAATTTTATAATTACCGGCGTCGTCAGGTTTTACAGGCACAGCCCAACGCGGCGCATTTTGAGTTGGTAAAATGGGAGTCGTTCGCCGATGTGAGCATTATTACCCAAAACATTGACGACCTGCACGAGCGGGCAGGCTCTACCCGGGTGTTGCACCTGCATGGCGAAATTTTAAAGATGCGCAGCGAACGCCGGCCGGCGCCGTTATACGACATACGAGGCGACATCAAACTGGGCGATTGTGCACCCGATGGCGCCCAGCTACGTCCGCATGTGGTGTGGTTTGAAGAGCCTGTGCCCATGATGGAAGAAGCCATTTTGCTGGTTGCGCAGGCCGATTGTTTTGTGGTGGTGGGCACTTCTTTGGTGGTGTACCCGGCAGCCGGCCTGGTACAATTTGCCCCGGCCGGCATACCCAAATTTTTGGTGGACAAAAAACTTCCGGCTATGCCGCCCCTGCCGCAGCTGACCACTATTGAACTGCCGGCCACGGCCGGCTTGCCCCTGGTAACCCGGCATCTGCAGGCGTTGTACGGCGGTTAATAATCCGCAGCCGTTTCCATCAATTCATCGGTTTCTTCAAACACAATTCCTTCCTGCGCCAGTTCGGCTAAAACCGGCCGGTAAATTTCCGGAAGTATGGGAATGTGCAAACCACGAACGGGTATTTTGTCTTCCAGCAACAAGCGGGCTGCAATACCTAACGGAAGCCCCACGGTTGTAGCCATGGCGGTATGGCTGCTGTCGGCACCCTGCACCACCAGCCGGCTGGTACGTTTGCGCAGGGCGCCCTGCAGCCGGTAGATTGCTTCGTGTACCATAACCACCAGGTCTTTATCGTTGGCGTCCAGGCGGAGGTGTTGCTCCATCTGGTGCTGCAGCAAATCGGCACTGCAACGGGCATGCGGGGGCAAAGGAATAGCGGCTTGCAGTTGCAGCCAGTTGAATTGTTGTTCGATGAGTGCGGCATCGGGGCCCGGATAATTCGCCTGCAGGTATTGTTGCAACGTTAGGGCATTGCTGCCGGTGTGCTGTATTTTCCGCAACAGCCACTGATGCAGGGTTGTACAACTGTGCAGCAGGGCTGCGTCGGTTTCATCGGTAAGGCCCAGTTGTACCACCGCGTTCCAGCCGGTGCAAAAAGGGCTGAAGCGCAGGGTGGTGCGGATGAAGGTATCAAGCTGTGTTAATTGATACAAAGGCAGGTACGATAAGGAATCGCGGTTAGGATACCACGATAAGGAAGGCAGGCCCGGAACGGAAAGGGTAGGGCAGTTTTGAAAAACATCTTTGTAAGATTTTTCTACCTCTTTCCCCCCAAACAAATAACGGGCACCGCTGCTGCCGGCCCGCACAATGTTGCGGGGGTTCCAGCTGATTTTATAGTGCCAGGGGTTATTATCACTTTCGGGTGCCACCAGTCCGCCGCAATGCGACAGAAAGCCGGTTACCGTGCCGCCGCTTGTTTGAATAGCGGCCAGTAGTTGCAGGGCGCTCATATGGTCAATACCGGGATCGAGCCCCATTTCGCAGAGAAAAAGTAATTCTTTTTGCCGAATAACATCCTGCAGCCGACGCATGGCTTCGTCAACATATGAGGCCGTTAATAAGTGGCGGCCAATGGCCACGCAATCGTGTGCGGCATGGATGTGCAAATGCGGCGGCAATAATGATATTACCACCGACGCCTCAGTAATGAGTATTCTTCGGGCAGTTTCGTCGGTGATATCCAGTTCAACCGCTTCTGAAATTTCGGGGTTTACCAGTTTGGATGCGGCAGCCGCATAGCTGGCATCGGCCACCACCAGCTTCCAATGATGGGCAGCACAAATACGGGAGAGGTAAGCAATCAGTACGGTAGCCGATTTGCCGGCTCCGAGCAGCAGTATCGTTTTCAAGCGAAAATTTTGCAGCAAGTTAGCGGAAAGATGGTAACGGAAAAACCGGAGTGCCTAACAGCAATAGCAGCATCGGCGATAAGGCGAAACTGCTTTTGGGGGTTTGCCTTGCAACCAATATTTTTGCCACTCCAAAAATTGAGCACATTCATGAGAACAATATCCATGCGTGAGGCCCTGCGAGAGGCAATGCAGGAAGAAATGCGAGCCGATGAACGTATCTACCTGATGGGTGAAGAGGTTGCCGAATACAACGGCGCCTATAAAGTTAGCCAGGGCATGCTGGATGAATTTGGGCCCAAGCGGGTGATTGACACCCCCATATCCGAACTGGGCTTTGCCGCCATAGCCGTAGGCTCGGCACAAAACGGTCTGCGTCCGATCGTGGAATTCATGACCTGGAACTTTGCCGTGCTGGCAATGGATCAGATTTTGAATACGGCTTCAAAAATGCTGGCCATGAGTGGCGGCCAAATCGGGTGTCCCATCGTGTTTCGCGGCCCCAACGGCAGTGCCGGACAGTTGGGCGCCCAACATTCCACTGCTTTTGAAAGCTACTATGCCAACATACCCGGAATAAAAGTAATTTCTCCTTCGAATCCCTACGATGCCAAAGGACTGCTGAAGGCAGCCATACGCGACAACGACCCCGTTGTTTTTATGGAAAGCGAACTGATGTATGGCGATAAAGGAGAAGTGCCCGAAGGCGAATACATTATCCCTATCGGCAAAGCCGATGTAAAACGGCCCGGTCGCGATGTTACCATCGTATCGTTCAACAAAATGATGAAAGTGGCACTTGGAGCCGCCGAAGAGCTTGCTAAAGAAGGTATTGAAGCCGAAGTGATTGACCTGCGTACCATTCGCCCGCTGGATTGGCATACGATTTTGGAGAGCGTGAAAAAAACCAACCGCCTGGTTATTGTTGAAGAGCAGTGGCCCATGTGCTCGGTTTCTTCCGAAATAGCGTACCGCATCCAAAAAGAAGGATTTGATTACCTGGATGCCCCCATCCGCCGCATTACCAGTGCCGATGCTCCCATGCACTATGCGCCCAACCTGGTGGCGGCCTACCTGCCCGATGTACCCCGTACGGTAAAGCTGGTCAAAGAAGTTATGTACCTGAAAAAATAAAGAATTACCCTTATCAAAGGACCGCCCTCATTGCGATGGGCGGTCTTTTTTTACACAATCGGACAAAAAAATGACCATAAAATTTGTTTTGCCCAAAAATTGATGCATCTTTGAAGTGGTTTTTCATAGGATATTGGATTTTAAACGAAGCTGGATTTCTATCCGGCTTTTCTTTTTTTATAAAACAGTTCTTCTAGCCGAACAATTCCATTATTGATTTTAGCGCCGTAAGCAGGCTCCAAACAAAGAAATAGGTAAGGGTTACGAGGGCAACGCCCAGAGCAGAAATTTTAACTGCGAGCTTAATACCCGCTTTTACCGGAAGGGAAGTACTCGGTTTCATAGATACTGATTTTAATCAAAACTAATGCAGCCGGCCAGGGTATGCAATCGGAAAAATCATGAAAAACTCCCTCCTGTTATGGTAATTTCCGATGGAGTAATTCAAAAAATGAGTTTAATAATTTTCGTAATATATTGATATTCAAATTTTTGTAAATCTCTGCTAAGGCTCAATTAAAAATGCGCTATGACTCCGATTTTATTAGCAGAAGAGCAGAAGGCAAATCGTTAAATCCTCATTACAACCATGCCAATTACACCCTTTTGGTTAGCTTTGGCCTGAACTAATCCGAATAGAATGAGTCAAATACTGATTATAGATGATGAAAAAGCCATACGCAAAACGCTCAGCGAAATTTTATCGTACGAAGGGTATCAGATTGACGATGCCGAAAATGGAGAGGAAGGCTTAAAAAAATTCAAAGAGCGCTCGTACGACGCGGTTTTGTGCGACATAAAGATGCCCAAGTTTGATGGTATTGAATTTTTGGAAAAAGCTCGTTCCATCAACCCTTCCGTACCCATTATCATGATTTCGGGCCATGGCACCATCGAAACCGCTGTGGAAGCGGTGAAAAAAGGGGCATTTGACTATATAGCCAAGCCGCCCGATTTGAATCGGTTATTGATTACCATTCGCAATGCACTGGACCGCCAGGTGTTGGAAGCCGAAACCCGTGTGTTAAAACGCCGGGTAAACAAGGTGCAGGAAATGGTGGGCAACAGCGCCGCCTTACAGCAAATTAAAGATACCATTGAAAAAGTGGCACCCACCGATGCACGGGTGCTGATTACGGGCGAAAACGGATCGGGTAAAGAACTGGTAGCACGTTGGATTCATGAAAAAAGCAACCGGGCCCGGGGACCGCTGGTAGAGGTGAACTGTGCAGCCATACCGGGAGAGTTGATTGAAAGCGAATTGTTTGGCCACGAGAAGGGCTCGTTTACCTCGGCCATTAAACAGCGTATCGGCAAATTTGAACAGGCAAACGGTGGCACGCTGTTTCTCGATGAAATTGGCGATATGAGCCTTACAGCGCAGGCCAAGGTGCTGCGTGCCCTGCAGGAGCATAAAATAACCCGGGTGGGCGGAGAAAAAGACATTCAGGTAGATGTGCGGGTAATTGCCGCCACCAACAAAGACCTGCTGCAGGAAGTGGAAGCCAAACGCTTTCGGCTTGATTTATACCACCGCTTAAGCGTCATAATCATACGGGTACCCTCGCTAAACGAGCGGCTGGAAGATATACCCCTGTTGGCCGATTACTTCTTAAAACAAATTGCCGAAGAATACGGCCAGGCAGTTAAAAAAATTGAACCGCAGGCCATTACTGCCCTGCAGCAGCACAACTGGACGGGCAACATACGGGAATTCCGTAATGTGATTGAACGCCTGGTGATACTTTCCGGCAAAACCATTACCGCCGAAGATGTAACGAACTATGTTTTACCCCGAAGCCAGGCCTGATAAGGTGCTGGTTTATTCAATCCTGTTTCCGTTAATCTTGGGCACTACTGCTGCAATGCGCCACCAGGGCCTGTAACGAGGGGATTAGTTTTAAACGTTCGTGCGTATATGCAACATCAGCGGTAAGTGGTCCCGATACCCAAATGGTTGCTTCCGAAAAAAGTTGCAGGTATTGCTGTACGGTTTCGGTAATACTTGCGTCGCCAAGCCGGGTAATGGGGTGCAGGTGTATGTGATAGTTACCTTTTGGCGGTACCGCCTCTAGCAATATTTCGTGGGGCGTATTGGCCCCCAGCATACGGGTTGGTTTACCGGCCCGTCGCATATAGTAATTGATTACGTACAGGGGTAAATCGTGCTGTTCGCCGGGTGGCGCCACCAGTAAGGTGCAGCTGCCTGTTGTTGCCGGGGGTAAATTTTGTGTGGCCACCATCAGTTTCCGCATAATCATGTTGGTGGCAAAATGTTCCTGAACCGGCCGATGCTGGTCGGTCATCCAGCCAACCCCCATGCGTTCCAACAGCGGGTAAAAAATGTGCAATAACACATATTCAAAACCCCATTGCACAAAGGCAGCCTGATAAAAGCGTGTAAATTCTTCCTCATCAAAATTTTGGCTGGCCGTTATAAGCTGCCCGATGTAGTAATCCTGTTGGGTTTCGTGAATGTTGTGTTGGGCGGCCAGTTCCCGTAGCTCATGGGGCTGCAGGCGCGCTATTTTCGAAATCTTATAGCCCCTGCGGTTCAGCTCGGCAACCTGTAATATGCGTTTCAGGTCTTCATTATCGTAAAACCGGTGCTTGCTGGCTTTGCGATGCGGCCGAATAATGCCATAGCGCTGCTCCCAAATACGCAGGGTATGCGCCTTAATACCGGTGAGTTGTTCAACATCGCGAATGCTGAAATAATCCATGCGGGCTGTAAGGGTATTGCAATATACAAATCATGGCCCGAAGCTAAAAATCCGAAAGGCCCTACTGTTAAACCTTCTGCAACATTGTAAAGCTTGCTGAAAGGTTCCCTGCCGAAACCCTTATTTTTGTTTGCTT
The DNA here is from genome assembly GCA_046297415.1 of Lacibacter sp. Lineage (GTDB taxonomy): Bacteria > Bacteroidota > Bacteroidia > Chitinophagales > Chitinophagaceae > Lacibacter. The sequence continues at coordinate 324,619 of JBKBIL010000001.1, read as the reverse complement.
TTAAAAACTACTGCATGGGCTGGATTATTTTCATTCTCGGAACAATCGGTTTTCATATCGGACTGTATGGCATGTTCCGCAAAGCGGGTATTACTCCCTGGAAGGCACTTATTCCGTACTACAATACCTGGTTAATGGTAGATGCCATGGGTATGAAAAAATATTGGTTTTGGCTGCAACTGATACCCGTGGCTGGGCAGTTTGTTACCATTGCCCTGGTGATTGATTTTGTAAAACATTTTGGCCGATTTTCGTTGCTCGAACATACGCTCACGGTTTTTCTTCCCTTTGCCTATTTGCCGTATGTTGGCTTTAGCAACAACATACAATGGGTGGGGCCCGCAGCCGTAAGGCAATACAAAAAATCGGTGGTACGTGAGTGGATTGACGCGGCCGTTTTTGCAGTTGTGGCCGCCACCATCATTCGTACCTTCATTTTTGAAGCCTATACCATACCCACACCTTCAATGGAACGGTCGTTGCTGGTGAATGATTTTTTGTTTGTGAGCAAGCTCAGTTACGGCCCTCGTATTCCCAATACACCCTTGTCGTTTCCCTTTGTGCATCATACCCTGCCCGTAACCGGTGGCAAATCGTACCTCGAATGGATACAATGGCCTTATCGGCGCATATTTGCCCGTCCGGTTAAACGAAACGACGTAGTGGTATTTAATTTACCGGTGGGCGATACGGTCATTAATGATGAAGTTAACTATGGTTCCAAAGTAACGTACTACGAAGTATTGCGGCAGGCAGGCGGAAACCGGCAGCGGGTTTGGGATACTTTTGGCGACATCATCATCACAAGGCCGGTTGACAAGCGTGAAAACTTCATTAAACGCTGCGTGGCAATCGCCGGCGATACCATGGAAATCCGCAACGGAGTGGTATATATCAACGGTAAAATGAGTGATATACCTCCCGGTTCCGAAACCAATTATCTGCTCGAAACCAAAGGAATGCCTCTGGATATGGATATGCTGTACGAAGAGTACGGCATACGCGAAGCTGCCGGAGAAGTGCGCCGCGTGGGCGATAATTTGTACGAAATATTTTTAACCCGTGAACAGGTGCCCATTATCGGCCGCCTTCCCTTTGTGCAATCGCTTACGCCGGTGGTGTACAATTACCCCCGCGACAACAAGTATGTAGGCGGTGCCGATATTTTCCCGAACGATTCGGTACACTGCAAATGGACAATTGATAACTACGGCCCGCTTTATATACCTGCAAAGGGTGCCACCATTCAACTAACCGAAGAAAATTACAGCCGGTATGAGCGGGTAATACGCACCTACGAAGGCAACAGCTTTGCGTACCGCGACGGCGTTTTTTACCTGAACGGAAAGCCTGCAACCAGTTATACGTTTAAGCAAAATTATTATTGGCTGATGGGCGATAACCGGCATAACTCACTCGACAGCAGGTACTGGGGATTTGTTCCCGAAGATCATATTGTGGGAAAGGCCTGGCTAATTTTCTTCAGTTGGGAAAACGGCCCGCGGTGGAATCGTATCTTCCGCATCATCCGCTGATGGTGCAAACAGAATGGCAATGTATTGATGCAGATGCAAAAAGAACGTATATTGCATACCGGCTCTTAAGGAAGCATCCCCCGATACCCGGGGGATTTTTTATCGGCCGCACACACACCTGAACCAAAGCGACGAACACCTTTAAACGTATTGACATATGAAAAGAATGGAACACGAATTTTCGTACGAAGTGTACGATTCCATTGATGCACTTTCGGAAGACGATAAATGGTTGCTGGATGAGGCCCGTGAAGCCACGCAATACGCGTATGCGCCTTATTCGCAGTTTGCCGTAGGTGCGGCTGCCCGCCTGAGCGATGGCTCGTTTGTGCGGGGATCGAATCAGGAAAACGCTTCTTTTCCTGCCGGCCTTTGTGCCGAACGGGTACTGCTGGCTGCGGTAGCCGCCTTGCATCCGCCTGCAACCATTGAAACCATGGCCATCAGCTACCACAATCAGCACGGCGAAAGTACCACACCCATTACCCCCTGTGGCATATGCAGACAAGCCATACAAGAGTACACCCACCGAACCGGCAAGCCCATTCGGCTGATTTTGGGTGGCATGCAGGGGCAAGTGTACATAATACCGGATGCGAATTACCTGCTTCCGCTTTCATTTACGGCCCACGATTTAAAAGGAAAATGACAATTTAAGCTTAAGCAGCGTTATTCCATGTAGGGTTCGTTTAATAAGGCAGCCAGTTCCAGCAGTTCGTCGCGCTTATATTGTTGTTCCGGTGCCGAAAAGCATTTCGATAGCTCCCGCAGCAGCGTTTGCACCACCTGCCGGTTGTTGAGCGGCGTAAAAAACGATTCCCGCGGCGTTACACCCACACGTTTAAAATAAGTTTCCACATCATCGTTCGAATAAATTTGACCACTTGCGGCATCCACATAAAACTGGATGTGTTCGGGCGGATACATTTGCTCAAACGGTGCCGGCAAATAATTGCAATAGGCCAATATTACCTGGCGGGGTATGGCAATCATGTGCAGGTTCATATCGAGCATTTGTGCCAGCACCAGCAACAGCAGTCCGTTACTGAGGGCGTTTCCTTTTTTTGATTCAAGAAGGGTGGTGATTAAAAACTCATCGGGCTTGCTGTAGTTTACCTCCGTAGCTTTGAAACGATGGTAGTTAAAATAAATGCTTCCCAAAACGTTTACCTGTTCCAATGCGGTTAAAAACGGATTGAGTTCCAGCCAAATGCTGCGACGTACTTTTTGCAACAAGGCTATTTGCTTTGTCCAGTCTTTTTCCGGATACTGATACCGGCTGCACAGCAACAAACCGCCCAGTAAATCGGGATGCGCCTGTTGCGTCCAGTGCAAAACATCCTGCTGCAAATCCTGTACATGCACCCGGTGTATGAGGAGTTCAATACGTTCCTGCGTGGCGGCATCGGACGTATTTTCCCAAAGATGTTCGAGGTTGGGTAAAATAGCACGGCCGTAGGAAAGTATTCGGTTGCTAACCATATCATACACCTCTTTGTCGGGGTCGTCAATAAGGTGTAGCAATGCGTTTATTTCCTTGTTTTCGTGCAACATCGTACGTGCAAATACGGCAACAAGTTGCAAAAACTAAAGGCAAATTAGCAGAAATATTTGTTAACAGTATGGGGATTGATTGCGCCCATGCAGGTTCGGCACGTTTGCGGCCTTGCTGCAACAGCTTTATAAAAAATCAAAAATCGCTTTTTTCACCTTGCTGTCGCGGTAAATACGCCGGTGGCCCAAGCCCTGTGTCAGCATAAATTGGATGTTGGGGTGCCCGTCTTGCTGCACCCGCTGTGCATCGGCCCAGGGGGTAACGTCATCGTCGGCATCGTGTATCCACAGCACATCGGCTTTTATGTGCTGCATGGCCCTGCGAATGGAGTACCATTCGGGCCATTGTTGCCGTTTTTCGTATATCAGTTGCCGCAGGGCTTCTTTCACATCGGAACGGATGTGTAAGAAATTGCAAAAGCTATTGAGTGCGGTTGTGGTTTCGGTGGCAGGAGCAATCAGCACCAGCTTTTTATGTTCCTGATAGGGCAGTTCCTCAAGCATCAGCGCAACCGCAAGCCCGCCAAACGAATGTGCAATGAAACTTTGGATAGGCCCATACTGATGATATACCGCAGCCAGCGCTTCTTTAAAATCGAGGGCATTTACCCGTTTGCCGCTGCTTTCGCCATGTGCCGGCGCATCGAAGGCCAGTACTTCATAGCCCTTTTTTACCAGCGGCATCACAAAATGATCAAATTTTTTAATCGTAGAAGAAAAACCGTGAATGATGAGCACCCGTTTGGGCTGCGGATGATTCCAGCGATACCCAACCAATTGGTACGGCCCGCTTTGCAGGTGCAGTTTCTCGGCTTTGGCAAATACCGAGGGCGTTTTGCGTGGTTTTCCCGTAAACGGCGTACAAAAAAGGTTAAATGCCGCCTCGGCCGCTTTGCGCTTTGAGAGGCGAGCCAGTACGTTTAAATACCAACGGTAGTAACCCACTACCAAACGTTGGGCAAATTTCATGGAGGTAATTATTAATTCGCCAGGCGGTACATTTGAAGGGCAAGTTACCGCATTCCAAAAATTTCTTGTATGAAAATTGCAATCATGGGTGCCGGAAATACCGCCACCGTATTGGCGAACCGGATGTACCAGAGTGGTCATGCCATTAAATATGTCTGGAGCCGCAGGCCAGAGCAGGCACAAGCACTTGCAACGCAGGTGGCGGCCGAGCCGCTGCCCGATGTTACAACGATCGACAAGGAATGCGACCTGTGTATGCTCTGTGTGAGCGATACCGCCATTCCATCGGTGGCAAACGGCTTGCAGCTGCAGCAATCAATTTTAGTGCATACGGCCGGCTCGGTACCGCTGGCTGTTCTGGAAAAAGGAGCCCGTCAGTACGGTGTTTTATACCCTCTGCAACGCATGCGGAAAGAGCAGCCGCCTGCGCAAATTCCTTTTTTGATTGATGGTAACAGTGCAGCTGTAATCAATGCCCTCGAAACACTGGCCCTAAGTTTGTCGCCCATGGTACAAAAAGCCGATGACGCCCTGCGCCTGCGTCTGCACCTGGCCGCCGTAATATCGGGAAACTTTACCCAGCACCTGCTGGCGCTTACCGAAGACTGGTGTGTACAGGAAGGGGCCGATGCCCGTTTGCTGGTTCCCTTACTGCAGGAAGTAATCGGTTGTATGGGCAACGGAACCATGGCCGCCTGGCAAACCGGCCCGGCCCGCCGGGGCGACCTGCCCGTACTGGAACAACACCTGGCTCTTTTGAACAACCATCCGCGGCTGGCGGCATTTTACCGCTTGTTTTCGGAAAGCATTTACGGCATGTACCATAAAAATGGTGAACTTCGCTGGCACAATACCGCATCATGAACCTGCCCGACCAGTTTACTGCGATTAAAGCGTTTGTATTTGACATGGATGGCGTGCTCACCGATGGCAGTTTGCTGCTTTTACCCGGCGGTGAACAGGCCCGAACCATGAACATCAAAGATGGTTACGCATTGCAGCTTGCCGTTAAGGCCAGGTATCATGTGGTGATAATATCGGGTAGTCATTCCGAACCCTGTGCCGAACGACTGGCCTATTTGGGTATCAGAGAGGTATTTATGCGGGTAAAAAACAAGGAAGAAGTTTTGGCGCAGTACATGTTGCAACACCGGCTACAGGCGCATGAAGTGTTGTACATGGGCGATGATATTCCCGACCGTGCCGTTATGCAATTGAGTGCCCTGCCTTGCTGCCCCGCCGATGCCGTGCCGGAAATAAAAGCCATTTCCCGCTACATTTCGCCTTATGCGGGGGGTAAAGGTTGCGTACGGGATGTAATTGAAAAAGTAATGCGTGCCCAACGGAACTGGCTTGCCGACCAGTCCGATGTCGCATCACTGTAAAAACACAAATCATGAAGTTGTTGCAATCTTTTTTACGGTTAATACGCTGGCCCAACCTGTTGTTCATAGCGCTAACACAGGTACTTTTTTATTATGCTGTGGCAGTGCCGGTATTGCAAGGTAGCGGCTACTTAACCCGTGAAATGGATGTTTTGTTTTGGATATTGGTGGCTTCGTCGGTTTTGATTGCGGCCGGCGGTTACATCATCAACGACTACTTTGACCTGAATATTGACCTGGTAAATAAACCCGAACGCCTGGTGGTTGACAGGGCAATCAGCAGGCGTTGGGCCATTTTCTGGCACTTATTTTTCTCGGTTGCCGGCATTAACATGGGCTTTTACATTGGCCTGCAAAATGGCAACTGGCTGATTGGGCTGGCCAATACCGCAGTGGTGTTGCTGTTATGGCTGTACAGCACCACATTCAAAAAACGGCTGCTTTCGGGCAATATCTTAATAGCCCTGCTTACCGGATGGACGGTGCTGATTGTTTACTTTTTTATCATTTATCAACGGTTCGACTGGCTCAACCATCCCTTACCTGCCGAAATGCGCCTGAAACTGTTGCGGCTTACGCTGCTATACACGGCATTCGCTTTTTTAATTACGCTGATACGAGAAGTGGTGAAGGATATTGAAGATGTGGAGGGTGACCGCCGCTATGGTTGCCGCACCCTGCCCATTGTTTGGGGTGTTGAAATGGCCCGCATTTTTGCCGTTATTTGGATGGTGGTGCTGCTGGCGCTTTTACTGGTGGTACTGTTTTACATTTTGCAATACCACATGTGGGTACCCGCCTTTTACAATGTGCTGTTGATTACCCTGCCGGCGGCCTGGTGTTTGAAACTGCTGCTGGCGGCACGCACCACAGCCGATTATGCCCGCCTGAGCAGTTGGATTAAGGGCGTAATTCTTTCGGGTATTTTGTCTATGCTGCTGCTTAAATATTTTGGATGATGAACCGGATTATTCTTGCCTCGGCATCGCCCCGGCGGCACCAATTGCTGCAATGGGCCGAAGTGCCGTATGATGTGCTGGTTAAAGAAACCGACGAAATGTATCCGGCACATTTGCCCGTGCCCGAAGTGCCCGTTTATATTGCACGCAATAAGGCGTTGGCCGTACAACAGGAGTTGAGCCACGAGCGGGTAATTCTTGCGGCCGATACCGTTGTGGTGCTGGACGACCGTATCATCGGTAAACCCCGCAACCGCGATGAAGCCATTGAAACCCTGCAGCAATTGTCGGGCCGAATACATCAGGTTATTACCGGGGTGGTATTGCTGCGGGGCGATGAATCGCTTACGTTTTCCGATACAACCTTTGTACATTTTCACCCGCTTACATACGACCAGATTGTTTATTATGTAGATCATTACCGGCCCTACGATAAGGCAGGTGCCTATGCCATACAGGAATGGATTGGCGTAGTGGGTATTAAAAGGGTAGAAGGCGATTTTTACAACGTTATGGGCTTGCCCGTAAGCAGGGTGGTGCAGGCCCTGCAGCAATTGGGGCTGGGCAACAGCCAGTAAAAAGAGCTCGCAGCAATGGGGCTTTTACCGTAATTTTAAGGTGTTAACGGTAAATACCCGGCGCCATGATACCCGTGAACGAACGCCTGCTGCAATTCATTTGGCAACATCAGTATTTCAACAGCGCACAATTACAAACCACCCACAACCAGCCCTTATGCATCCGTTACCGGGGCGACTTGAATACCAACCAGGGCCCCGACTTTTTACAAGCCCGTATTGAACTCGATGGTATTCAGCTGGCCGGCAGCATTGAGTTGCACCTGCGCAGCAGTGATTGGGAGGTACATGCGCACAGCAACGACCCGCATTATAAAAATGTGATTTTACACGTGGTGTGGCACGACGACCGGCCCGGCGAAACCCGTTTTCCCGTACTGGAACTGCAGCACCGTGTGCCGGTAAGTTTGCTGGAACATTACCGGCTATTGATGAACCGCCCCGATTCCATTCCCTGTTCCTCCTTACAGCAACAAGTGCCCGAATTAGTATGGCAAAGCTGGAAAGAACGCCTGGTAGCCGAGCGGTGGACTTTGCGGATGGAACATATTGCAACACTGCTTCAGCAAACGCAACAAAGCTGGGAAACGGTATGCTGGGTAGTGCTGGCCCGCTATTTTGGCCTGCCGCATAACGCCGATGCGTTTGAGAGCGTTGCACTAAGTTTGCCGGTAACACTGCTGGCTAGGCACAAACATCAAATTCATCAGCTCGAAGCCTTGCTGCTGGGGCAGGCGGGTTTATTGGAACAGAATTTTGAGGATGCGTATCCGCAAATGCTGCAAAAAGAATATCGCTTTTTACAGCATAAATACAGGTTGCAGCCGATTGATATTAAAGTGCAGGCCCTGCGGATGCGGCCGGGCAGCTTTCCGGCGGTTCGGTTGGCACAACTGGCCATGCTGGTGCATCAATCGAGCCATCTGTTTTCCCGCCTCATCGAATCGCAGTCGCTCAACGAAATACGCAATTTGCTGCAGGTAACGGCTAACGATTTTTGGCACCGGCATTATACCCTTACGGCCGAGTCGCCTTTTCAACCCAAACAAACCGGACAACAATTCATCAACAACCTACTCATCAACGCCGTGCTGCCGGTGTTGTATGCTTACGCCGTGCATCATCAAAATACGGTATTGCAGGAAAAAGCACTGGACTGGCTGATGCAAATACCCGCCGAAAACAACCGCATCATCCGCCTGTGGAAGCAGGCCCATGTACATGCGCAGCATGCTTTTGATACGCAGGCTTTGTTACAGTTGCAAAAAATGTATTGCCTGCAGCGCAACTGCCTTGCTTGCGCCATCGGAACTGCCATTTTACGAAAAACGGTTACGGCCAGTTAAATACAACGCGTTGCTCAATATCGGGATGGATGCTTTTGGCAACCGGACAGGTGCGGGCCGCATTTTCAAGTATCTGCCGCTCTTTTTCCTGAAGTTGCAGGCCGGCCGGAAATTCAAAAATCACATCCACGGCACCAATACGCCGCGGGTCGGCAAGCATGTGCTTTTGAATGGAGATGGTAGTACCGGTTAAATCTATTTGCATGTCGCGGGCTTTAATGCCCATGATGGTCATCATGCAACTGCCCAATGCTGTTGCCACAAGGTCGGTTGGCGAAAAACGTTCGCCTTTACCCTGGTTATCGGTTGGGGCATCGGTTTCAATGGTGGTGTTGCTTTGTACGTGGGTGGCTGCCGTTCGTAAAGCACCCTGATAAACAATTTTTGCAGTCATTTTTCTGTTATTAAATCGGTAAATCGGCGGTGCCGGCCGTACCGCCTGCACCGCATTGGATTAATTGCGTAAATTTACCTTTCAGGAACATAACATCGCATGAGGAAGTATATTCTTTTGGCCGGAGGGGCACTGTTGCTTTTCATTCAGGGCATGGCACAACAAAAAACCGAAACCAAGCGCTCGGTACGAAAAACCGAGCGGCAGGAACGTATTAACAATCTCATTCGGCAACAGGAAGAAGGTGCGCTTGTTTACAACAAACAAAATATATTTGGCCTGCGACTGAATACCGATGGCTGGAGCGCTTTTTACGAAAAAGGCATCATGAAAAATTTTAAGCTCACCAACCTGTACAGCCTCGAATTCGGTGAAAAAAAACATCCCAAAGAAATCAAAACCACACTCAGCGACGGATTTTTTCAAATCGGCAATCCGTTCGTTTATGGCAAACAAAACATTTTTTATCAGCTGAAACTGGGCTTTGGACAACAACGGCACGTCGGCGGCAAAGCCAATAAAAACGGGGTGGCCGTACAATGGGTATATGGAGGCGGCTTGTCGCTGGGCCTCGAACGGCCGTACTACGTTCGGGTTTTTGATAATAATCCCAACGGCTTTCGCGACATTAAATACACCCCGCAGGATAGCGCTGCTTTTCTGCAACCCTTCAACATCATTCAGGGCACCGGCCTGCGGTATGGCTGGCGCGATATGCAATATATACCCGGGGTGCATGCCAAAACCGCCTTCCGTTTCGACTATGGCCGCTTTAACGAGGTGGTTTCGGCACTCGAAATCGGGGTAAACGTAGAAGCCTATTCCCGCACCGTTAACATCATGCTGTTAAACGATAATAAGCAAGTGTTTTTCAACGCGTACGTTGCCCTTCTGTTTGGAAAGCGAAAGTGAACTAACTTTGCTTTTCAACCGTTTAGATATCATGAGTTGTCAGGGTTCCACCGCAAACGAACTGGATGTATCTGCATCCAAAACCAAAAAGCCCGACTGGTTACGGGTGCGCCTGCCCATTGGCGAAAATTACCGACAGGTACGCAATCTGGTAGATACACATAAGCTGCACACCATTTGCGAAAGTGGCAATTGTCCCAACATGGGCGAATGCTGGGGCGCCGGAACGGCCACTTTTATGATTTTAGGCAACATTTGCACCCGCAGTTGCGGCTTTTGTTCGGTTGCCACCGGCCGTCCCGAAGCGGTGGACTGGGATGAGCCGCAACGGGTAGCCGAGGCCATTCACCTCATGAAGGTGAAACATGCGGTAATTACTTCGGTTGACCGCGATGAGTTAAAAGACGGGGGCAGTACCATTTGGTACAACACCATCCGGGCAGTAAAGGCCCTCAACCCCGATACCACGCTGGAAACCCTGATACCCGATTTTAAAGGGCAACTCGATTTGGTGCAGCGCATAGTGGATGCACACCCCGAAGTGGTTTCGCATAACATCGAAACCGTAGTGCGCCTAACCCGGCAGGTTCGCATTCAGGCCAAATACTGGCGCAGTATGGAAGTGCTGCGCTACCTGAAGCAGCAGGGCATGCGTGTAAAAAGCGGCATTATGCTGGGGTTGGGCGAAACCAAAGAAGAGGTGATTCAAACCCTGCACGATTTGTACAACAATGGGGTAGATGTGGTTACCATTGGCCAGTACCTGCAACCCACCAAAAAGCACCTGGCCGTGCAACGGTTTGTGCATCCCGATGAATTTGCCGAATATCGCGAAATCGGCTATCAAATCGGCCTGGATTATGTGGAAAGCGGCCCGCTGGTACGTTCGTCGTATCACAGCGAAAAACATGTGGTGCCCGGCTGGGGCCGAAACCTGTGGTTGCAGGAAAAACAACAGGCCCGCTTACAAATTCAAGCCGTAGCATAACTTCGGTTTATGATTTACAAAATATTTGCAGGAGCAATGGCGCTGCTGTGCGTTGCTCCTTTTTCTTTTGGGCAATACAACTGGCAGCGGTGCGATAGTGCTTTTGCCCCGCTGCCCGCCGGCGTACAGGTACTTACTCTCAACAGCCAAATAGAAGGCAAACCGGTAATAGCTTATGCCGTTACGGTGCCATTACGCAGCCGTTTGTTGCATTTCACAACCGATACCACACGCAACAGAAGGTTACGTCCCTCCGAATTTTACGAAAAGAACCAAAAGCCGTTACTGGTGGTAAACGGAACCTTTTTTGAGTTTGTAAACAATCGCAACCTTAACGCCGTTGTACGCAAGCGCAAATTGGTGGCCTACAACCAACATGCCCTTGCCTTAAAAGGACGCGATACCCTCTTGTACCTGCATACGCTTCGTTCAGCCATAGGAATATACCGCAATCGAAAAGCAGATGTTGCCTGGCTGTTTACCGACAGTAATCGGAAGCGCCCGTATGCAGTACAGCACCCCGTGCCGGCCTGGAAAGATTCCCTGCCACAGCTTACCCTGCAACAGTTGAAAGCACGGCTGGCAGCGCAAAACCTTTCGGCCACCCATACGCCTCGAAAATGGCGGGTGCAAACGGCCATTGGCGGCGGGCCCGTAGTGGTACAAAAGGGAGCGGTGCAGGTTACCAATAATGAGGAAAATATGTTTGCCGGAAAGGCCATTGCCGACCGGCACCCCCGCACCGCCATGGGTTATACGGCCGGTGGCAACCTGGTGGTACTGGCGGTAGAAGGGCGCAGGCCCGGCATTTCCGAAGGAGTGAGTTTGACGCAGTTGGCCGAAATGTTGGTTTCGCTGGGATGCGTGGAAGCGCTGAACCTCGATGGGGGTGGCAGCAGTTGCATGCTAATAAACGGAAAGCAAACCATAACGCCCAGCGACCGTGAAGGGCAACGTCCGGTTCCGGCAGTTTTCATAATTCAGCAAAAAAAGAATAAGTTTGCAGCCCGTTAGCCGGAAACACAAAGCAAGTGGTGTTGCAAAAACAACCCAGCCTTCAATCCGGATAACCTTCGGGCAGTAGCGCAGCCCGGTAGCGCACTACGTTCGGGACGTAGGGGTCGCTGGTTCGAATCCAGTCTGCCCGACCCATTTTTAAAGAACCTTGTCTGCCGGCAAGAAACGCCATCTTAGCTCAGTTGGTAGAGCGGTTCACTCGTAATGAACAGGTCGCCAGTTCGAGTCTGGTAGATGGCTCATCAATCACAAAGGGATTTACGGACAAAACCGTAAATCTTTTTTTTATGACAGAAGCACGAAGGGCACGCTTGTTATCGGTACTGCACAAACGCCAGCCCGATTTAACCGTGGTGTTGGAAAATGTGTTTGATCCGCACAACATATCGGCTGTAATGCGCAGTTGCGATGCGGTGGGCATTCAGGAAATTTATGTGCTCAATACCCGCATCCCCCGCCATAAAAAGTGGGGCGACAAAAGCTCGTCGAGCGCCGCCAAATGGCTCACCATTCACCAGTTTGAAGATGCGGAACAATGTTTTCAGGCGCTGCGCCAAAAATACCGGCGTATTTTAACAACACATCTGGCTTCGGATGCGGTAAGTTTGTACGAGATTGATTTTACCCAAAGCGTAGCGCTGGTTTTTGGCAACGAGCATGCAGGTGTAAGCGATGAAATACGTGCCATGGCCGACGGTAACTTTGTTATACCGCAAATGGGCATCATTCAATCGCTCAACATTTCCGTTGCCTGTGCCGTTAGCATTTATGAAGCCATGCGGCAAAAACAACTGGCGGGGCATTACAACCGGCCCAGGTTGCCTTTGGAACAACAACAGCAGTTGCTGACCGAGTGGGGGTTTAAAGCGGAAGAAATGCCGAACGAAATAAAATAGTTTCATGAAAACCTTTCTTGCAACAACAGCATTGGTGACGATGAGCCTGCTGCAAAGCGCTGCACAGCCCATTGCCCGCTGGAAGGCCGATGACCTGGTGCAATATGCGGCCGCAAGCGATTCGTTTCTGGTAATTAATTTCTGGGCAACCGTATGCGTGCCCTGCGTGGCAGAGCTGCCTTATTTTCACAGCGTAACCAACCGCTATCGCCATCAAAAGGTAAAACTGTTGCTGGTAAGCATGGATTTTGATGATTTTTACCCCGACCGCATACGCAGCTTTGCCAACAAACGCAACTATACGGCTGAAATAGTGTGGCTGGATGAAGAAAAACCCGATGCGTTCATTCCCAAGATTGACACCGCATGGTCGGGTTCCATACCGGCAACGCTTTTTGTACACAGGCCCAGCGGTTACCGCAAATTTGTGGAAGGAAGCATTTCGGAAACGGAACTGGAGAAGTTGATACAGGAAATGCTCAAAGCCAATAAGCCAACCATCCAATAAAAAAGCCGGCCATTGGCCGGCTTTGAGTTTTTTATACTCTTATGAGGTGCGTTTGATGGTGCACCCCATGGCTTTTGAAGTTTTTACGCTCACTTCTTTTTGGGAAACCACCTCGTCAATGGCCTGTTTCAAGTGTTCACGGGTGCTCGATTCCGGATTTTTGGGATTGTCGGTAATGGCTCCGTGGTACACCAGTTTCATGTTTTTATCGAAAAGATAGCACTCGGGTGTAACCTTTGCGCCAAAAAGGTTGGCCATCTTCGAATTTTCATCAATCACATACGGCCAGTTATACTTTTGCTTTTTGGCATATTCTTTCATACGCTCTTCCGAGTCGTCGCCGCTGCGCTGGGCTTCGTTTGAGTTCAACAGAATCACGCCAATGCCTTTACGCAGCGCGTAGTTATAGGCATCATTGGCAACGGCTTCGTTTTTAATAACCCAGGGGCAGGTGTTGCAACTAAATACCACCAGCAGCCCGTTTTCTTTTTTCACATCGTTAAAGCTGTAAGATTTTCCGCTGATATCTTTCATTTTCACGTCGGGCGCAGGAATGGCGCTGCCAATCGGCAATTCATCGGCTACGCGGTAGCCGGCCGCCAGCAAAGCCGGCAGGGCAAAAAGCAGGAACAATCGTTTCATGGCAATAAATTTTGTTATAAAGTTACTGTTTACCGACGGGTTTTGCCTGACCTTTTGTGAAAACATGCTGCCTTTTATCCGTTCGGGCCCGCAGTGCCTGTATGCTTACATTCAACTCAAAACCAATAAGCAGCACCAGGCTGTTCATGTAAATCAGTATCATAATTACCATTAAGGTGACCAGCGGGCCGTACACTTTGTTGTATGTGGCAAAATTGTTGAGCCAAAACGAAAAAAGTACCAGAAATGCAATGAGTAACGAGCAGGCAAGTATGGAGCCCGGCGAAATCAACTTCCATTTTTTTTCAACCGATGGCGCATGCTTGTATATAAATGCGATGCTGTAAAAAAATAAAGCCAGAATTACCACCCATCGCACAATTTGAATGAGCAGTTGAATGAAGGGATTGGTAATTTGCAGTTGTTGAATCATCCAGGCAAAAATGTTGCCCTGGGTAATGAGCAATAAAATGCTGCCGATAAACAGCAGCAAAATCATGAAGGTGAGCCGAATGGCCTTCCATCGGTACGCAAAAAGACCTTTTATTTCTTTTTCGTGAATGGAACGGTTGAAACTGTGAATAATGCCCAACATGGCGTTGGACGAATAGTACATGGCAAAGAAAAAACCAACCGAAAGCAGGCTGTTGCGGGGCCGCCCCAATAAATCGTTCAACACATCCTGTACAAACTGCCGTGTTTCCTGGTTGGGGGTAAGATCTTTCACAAAGGTCATCACCTCTTGATTAAACCGATCGGCAATGGGAAAGTACGGCACCAGCGAAAACAGAAAAATACAGGTGGGCGGAATGGCCATAATAAAGTTGAACGAGATGGAGGCGGCCCGCTCGTTCAACCCAACGGTTTGTACTTTTTGCATGAAAAACTTAATAACGTCATACAACGCCACTCCCTGAAAGCCGGGTGGCCGGAAACGCATGCTCAGCCGTACTACTTTTCGTACGACGGGTATGCGCAGGGGCGATGTAATCCATTTCCTCACAAGCCGAATATAAGCGAACATGGGCAATTATTGCTGTAACGAATTGAGCCATTGCTGGTAGGCACGTGCATTTACCAAATGTTCGTTGTACGTGGCGGCAAACGCGTGGTAACCGCTGCCATCGGGCCGTGCACAAAAGTAGAGGTAGTTGGTTGCGGGAGCATGTAAAACCGCGTCAATACTTTCTACGCCGGGTGTGCAAATAGGGCCGGGGGGAAGCCCTCTTCTGCGGTATGTATTGTAAGGCGACTGGGCGGTTTCATTGATATGCTTCAGCAATATTCTGCGCAGTCCAAAGTCGCCGGTAGCAAATTTTACGGTGGGGTCGGCACCCAGGGGCATGCCGGCCCGCAGCCGGTTCAGATACACGCTGGCAATCAGTGGCTTTTCATCGTGCCGGTTGGTTTCTTCTTCTATAATCGAAGCAAGGGTTACCACCTGCAGGGGCGTTAACCCAATTTTTTGTGCTGCCTGTTTGCGTTCCTCTGTCCAGAAGCGTTCGTTTTCATCGGCAATCTTTTTGAGTATTTGCCGCGGTGTTGCTGCCCAGTAGTAGGTATAGGTATTGGGGCGTACAAGGGCCATCAGCGTGGCCGTATCGGCATTCCAATGGGCTAACGAGTCGTTATCGGAAAGGTAACGCATAAAGCAGGCCGAATCGCATGCAAAGCGGCGGCCCACCAATGCCGCAAATTGCTGGCGGGTACGCAATTTTACAATTACCAGGTCAACCGGTTCCTGCCTGCGGTTGCGCAACGTGCGCAGCAGCTGCAACAGGCTGGTACCTTTTTCTATTTTGTATTTGCCGGCCGGCAATCGTTCCCATACATGCAGGCGCCCGGCCATCCATTCAAACAGTGCCGTGCCGCGAATGAGTTGTTGTTGCTGCAACTGCTGCATAACGGCTGTTTGGGGATCATCGGTGGTACGTACGTAAACATAGGCAGCACTTTCTTTAAATCGGGTGGCAGGCCCCAGCAGCAGCCATAGGGTTGTTAAGCCCAGTGCAACAACAATTGCGGCCGCTACAAGAAAAACTCTTTTCCAATTCATACGGGAAAATAATAAAAAACCCTGCCGCAAGGGCAGGGTGCAACGTGTATTTACGTAAAATTATTTTCCGCTTTGGGGTACCGTTGCCGGCAACGAAGCAGGAGGGGTTGCTTGTTGTTGTACCGGCTGGTTGGCAGGAACTTTGTCTAAAGCACCGCCACCGGTATTGGAAGTGCCACCAATAAACAGTACCGAAATCAAACAAAGTACGGCAACAATGGAAGCAAACAACCAGGTGCCTTTTTCCAACACATCGGTGGTTTGTTTAACCCCCATAAACTGATTGCTGAAGCCGGCAATGTTGCCGCTCAGGCCGCCACCTTTGGGATTTTGCACCAGCACCACAAAACCCAGCAAAATGCTGGCAAGCAGTACCAATATGATGAAGAGAATGGTCATAACTGTTATTTTAACTGTTTGATACGGTCGGCAAAATAAGCGCTTTTTTCAGGATGCAGCAAAATTAATTTACCGTAGATTTCAATGGCTTTTGCCTTTTTGCCCTGCAATGCCAGCACCTCTGCCATTGTTTCGGTAATTACCTCCGTTTCCTGATTGCTGGTATCGGCAATGTGGTGAATGGCTTCTTCGGTTTCGGGTGCTAATTCGGCTTGCGTTTCGTGATACAGTTTTTTCATGGTGCGTAACCATTGCGTAAAGGTTTTCACCTGGCGGCTCAGGTCGTCGGTGCCCAGTTTATCTTCCTGCAGCCGAATGCCCTGCGAAGCAAAATAGTCAATCGTATGATAGGGTTCGAAAGCCAGGGGCACATGGGTTGTTTTCTCTTCTTCCGCGTTAGCCGCGCCAATACGGGCAACCGGTTGTACTTCTTCTAACTGGCCGCTTTGCTCAGCTGCGGCAATGAGGGCATTGGCATCGGCTGCGGCATCGCTCAAATCCTCTTCGTTCCACACTTCTTTGCTATCGTGGGCATCCACAAGGGCTTGGGCATCACGGGCGGCATCTTCCAAATCTTCCTGCATCCAGTTTTCAACGGCATCATGTGCTTCCACAAGAGCTGCGGCATCCGTTACTACATCCTCCAGCGGGGCTGCAGTTTCGGTAGCCGCCGCATCGGTACTAACAACGATATTTCCGTTTTGGGTACGGTAGTATTGCCATTCCAGCACGGCGGGCCGGTTACAATACAAGGCGGCCTGCTGCCAGGCTGTAGTTGCTGAAACGGCATGGGTACGGCTTTCATGTGCCGCACGCAAAACATGGGCTGCGGTAAACCAGGGGTATTGTTCAATGAGTTCGTTTAATTCAACCCCGTTCAGCCGATCTGCTTTTTGCAAATCGTTCAGCACCTCCAGCAGCAAAGCATCGTTCATGAGCAAGTATTTGATAATTACCAGTTCGAAAAAATACGGTTGAAAATTTCATCTACCAGGTTCTGCACAATTTGGCCCGTAAGCTGGCTCTCTGCCTGGTTGAGCGAAAGCCGTGCATCAAAATCGAAGTTGCGGCTTAAATCGGTTTCAAAATTTTGCTTTTCATTCAAACGGTTTTTGAAAACCAGGTGCACGGTTACGTTTAACCGGTTGGTGGCCGCCTGCTGGCCGGCAATGCCCGATGTGGTTACGTAGTAATCGCTGATGTAGCCGCTGATGTCGTAATGCGCATCATCGCTATTAACCTGCCCCAGGCGGGTTTGATTGATGATTTTTTGCCGCAGGCGGTCGGTTAACTGCTGGCTCAGCTGGGGGTTTACAATACGGGCCCGGTTTTCAAAAAACTGAACCCGTACGGTTTTTACTTCGGGCGGAATGGATACATCTTTAAACGAATAGCAACCTGCCAGCCCAACAAGCAGTACGCCTGCAAAAAACCATCGCAGTGTATCAGAGATCTTCAATGTCATACTCTTTCAGTTTACGGTACAGGGTACGTTCGCTGATGCCCAGGTCGAGGGCCGCGTCGCGCCGCTTGCCTTTGTGTTTTTTCAGGGCTTTGATGATCAGTTCTTTTTCCTTTTCAACAATATTGAGACTCTCTTCTACCTCTACATGGTCCTGAATGGCATCGCTTCCAAGCAAAACGGGTTGTGTGGGGGCGGTTTGTAAAACGGGGGCTGCCATTTCGTACGGGCGGGTTTCGGGCAGGGGCGCTTCGGTTACAAAACTGCCTTGCGGATGCACTGGTGGCGTGCCATGCTGCAGCACTTCGAAAAACATTTTTTTCAACTCGGTTACATCTTTCTTCATGTCGAAGAAAAGCTTGTAAAGTATTTCCCGTTCATTGGCAAACTCGGTACTGGCGGTTGTGTTGGTCGTATGCGCCAGTACCGGCAGGCGGCTTTCGGTATGCTGCTGCGGTAAAAAACGAGCCAGTTCTTTTGCGGTTATTTGTTTGCTGCTGGCCAAGACCGATATCTGCTCGGCAAGATTTTTTAATTCCCGAACGTTGCCGGGAAAGGGGTAGTTGATTAACATCTGCCGGGCTTCCTCAACCAACTGAACGGGCGTGGTTTTGTAGCGTTCCGAAAAATCAACGGCAAACTTTCGAAACAGCAGGGGAATATCTTCTTTGCGGTCGCGAAGTGCGGGTACCCGTATGGGTACCGTGTTAAGGCGGTAGTACAGGTCTTCGCGAAACTTGTTGTTGTGGGTGTATTCCAGCAAATCTTTATTGGTGGCCGCAATAACCCGCACATCGGTTTTTTGCACTTTGGAAGAGCCTACCCGAATGTACTCGCCGGTTTCGAGCACACGCAGCAAACGTGCCTGTGTACCCAGCGGCATTTCGCCAATTTCATCCAAAAAAATAGTGCCTCCGTTTACTGTTTCAAAGTAGCCTTTACGGGCTTCCACGGCACCGGTAAACGAGCCTTTTTCGTGGCCGAACAACTCCGAGTCGATGGTGCCTTCGGGTATGGCGCCGCAGTTAACGGCAATAAACGGGTTGTGCTTGCGTGCCGAAAGGGCATGAATAATTTGTGAGAACACTTCTTTACCCACGCCGCTTTCGCCGGTTATAAGCACGGTAAGGTCGGTTGCCGCCACCTGTACCGCAACACTGAGGGCATGGTTAAGGGCGGGGGAGTTGCCGATGATACCAAACCGGTTTTTTATTTGTTGTAAATCCATAGTGTTTTGTTATTGGCTTTGGGGTAAAAATGGTACGTGCAGCGTTATTGCACAACGCGTCCTAACAGGGTGGCCTTGGTGCAATCGGTTATCAGCACCTGCACATAATCGCCTTTTTTCAGGTTGTGGCCTTCTTTGGGAAACACCACCACTTTGTTTTGCGAATTGCGCCCCATCCAGTCGGCATCGCTGCGCTTGCTGTTTCCTTCAATTAATACGGTAAAGGTTTTACCCACATCGCGTTGGTTGGTTTCCAGGCTCAGCCGGTTTTGCAGTTCCACAATTTCCTGCAGGCGGCGCTTTTTAACCGCATCGGGCACATCGTCTTTGTAGCGCCGGGCAGCCAGGGTGCCGGGGCGTTCGCTGTAAAAGAACATGTAGCTCATGTCGTACCGGCTGTACTCCATAATACTCAGGGTGTCCTGATGTTCTTCTTCCGTTTCGGTACAAAATCCGGCAATGATGTCGGAACTGATGCCGCAATCGGGAATAATTTCCCGAATACGGTCCACTTTAGCCATGTACCACTCACGGGTATAGGTACGGTTCATCAACTGCAAAATGCGGGTGTTGCCGCTTTGTACGGGCAGGTGAATGTATTTGCAAATGTTTTCATAGCGTGCCATGGTATGCAGCACCTCATCGGTAATATCTTTCGGGTGCGAGGTAGAAAACCGTACCCGTAGCAGCGGCGAAACCTGCGCCACCATTTCAAGCAACTGGGCAAAGTTTACCCGGGTGGGCCGGGCAGCATCGGCATCGGCGGCCGCATCATTTACCCAGTAATAGCTGTCCACGTTCTGGCCCAGCAGGGTTACTTCGCGGTAGCCTTTTTCAAACAAATCGCGGGCTTCGGCTACAATGGAGAAGGGGTCGCGGCTGCGTTCACGCCCCCGCGTAAAGGGCACCACGCAAAAGGTGCACATGTTGTTGCAGCCCCGCATGATGGATATGAAGGCCGTTACGCCGTTGCTGTCGAGCCGCACCGGCGCAATATCGGCATAGGTTTCCTCGCGGCTGAGCAACACGTTAACGGCTTTTTGGCCGCCTTCGGCGTCTTCAATCAGGCCGGGCAGGGTGCGGTACGCATCGGGGCCCACCACCAGATCCACCAGTTTTTCTTCTTCCAGTAGTTTCGACTTCAGGCGTTCGGCCATACAGCCCAGCACGCCAATGAGCATACCCGGTTTTTGCTCTTTGGCCTTCCGAAATTCGTTCAGGCGCTTGCGTACCGTTTGTTCGGCCTTTTCGCGGATCGAACAGGTATTCAGCAGCACCAGGTCGGCCTCTTCGTAGTTGCGGGTGGCGCCAAAACCCGACTCATTGAGAATGCTGGCCACAATTTCGCTATCGCTGAAGTTCATTTGACAGCCATAGCTTTCGATATAAAACTTCTTTTTATACGTATTGGGATCGTTCAAAAAAGGAGCAAAAGCCTCTCCCTGCCGCAGCTCATCATGCAATTGCAATGTAGTTCGTAACAATTCGCTCATAATCGGTTTGAATGTAGTCTGCAAAGGTAACAAATACCCTCTTAAAAATGACATATTGGCAGCCCTTAAATACAGCGTTATCGCCCCCGTACGTTCGATTTTTAAGAAAGTTGTAGCTACACATATTGTCGGCCGTCTCTTTTCGATCAATGAACTCAAATTTTTTTTGTTACCAGCTTGCCTTTCAGCACCCAACGTTTTAATTTAACAAAGCCTTAAACTTCCTCACATGAAAAAACATTTCCTGGACGCTACCCGGCCGCTGCTGCTTTTTCTGATTGTGGTAACCCCTTTTTATCTGAAAGCACAAGACCTCCGCAATGTATTGGAGCGTACCTGGTGGGGACACGGACAAATAAGAACCGACATCGTAGAAGGCGGCACGCTGCTGGTATCCTTTGAATTGCGGGAAGTAAAAGTTTCCGATGACAATACCGTTACCGCCAAACTTACCGAAACGTTTACGCTAAATGGTAAATCGTACCGGCGTAAATCGGGCATGCAGGGCACCATTTATATGTCGCAAAACAAAGTAGAGCTAAAAGATGTATATGTTATTTCATCCGACGGGTTGCCGAATCCGTTTAGCTGGGATGACAACAGTTTTTATTTAACCGTAGGCCGCAATAGAGATGTGCCGGGCGGGTATGCCATGTCGGGCTCCGGCAAAAGCGGGGTTACCTCATTTTCTAAGGTGTGGTTTCAGGATACGCAATACTACTGATGCTGCGAAAAACCAGATGTGCTACTGCAGAGCAGCATAACGCGTTATTGTAATTCATGCACCCGCAGGTTTTTTCCAGAAAAGGAGAGTTGCAACACTTTGGTGCTTACTACCGGTGCATTGTTTTGGTAGGCGGGAACCCAGCGAATTTCCTCAACTTGCTTTTTTAACAGATAGTAATCGGGCCGTACATTGCTGTTGGGTTGTATGCGGTACAGGCAACAGTGCCCATCGGCGGCAACCAACAGGCTTAGCGTAATTTGTCCGCCGGCCGATTTTTGCAGGTACGGCTGCAACCATTTTCGAAAGGTTTCGTCGGCCGATTGTGGTGCATTCCACCTGGCGGCAATTTGCGGCCGCATGATCACATCTTCCATCAGCACCGCTACCGGCGCACCCAGTTTGGTACACGAATCAAATCGTACCTCCTGCTGTTGCCCGCGGGCCGTTGTGGCCAGCAGCATTAAGATGAAAAAGGAAAATTGCCCGTAAAACCGCACGTTGCAAAAGCCGAAAAAGATTAATGCTCTTCGCCTTTGTGGTTCAATACCCAAATGATAAAGGCGCCCAGGAAAACCGCAATTCCCAAACCGCCAAAAAGAAGTCCGGTCATTACTTTTTGAACACCCGGAAACAGCGACATGGAAACGGCGGTGAGGAAGTAAATGATGAAAATGGTCAGTAAGGTATAAATCTTGCTATCCATAAATTCCTGGTTTAGTGCTGCGAAAATCCGAAAAATAGGCCAACAGTCCAAAATTTATTCACAGCCTTGTGAACAAATAACACGCCGCCAACGGAGGGCGGTTTTCCTATATTTGCCCGTTCGGAAAAAACATCATGCAACGCATTTCTTATGGCAACAGAAAAACAGCAGCTATTCGCTTACGATGAAGATTCCATCAGAACCCTCGACTGGCAGGAACACATCCGGCTGCGGCCCGGCATGTACATCGGAAAACTGGGCGATGGCAGCAGCCCCGACGATGGCATTTATGTGTTGCTGAAAGAAGTGATTGATAACTGTATTGACGAACACACCATGGGTTACGGAAAGCAAATTGACGTAACCATTGAAAAGGGGGTTGTGAGCGTTCGGGACTACGGCAGGGGCATACCGTTGGGGAAACTGGTTGATGTGGTTAGTAAAATCAATACCGGCGCCAAGTACGACAGCCGGGTGTTCCAAAAAAGCGTGGGGCTGAACGGGGTAGGTACCAAGGCGGTAAATGCGCTGAGTAAAATGTTCACCATTACATCGTACCGCGATGGTAAAGCCAAAACGGCCGAATTTGAAAGAGGCATTCTGGTGAAAGAGCACAAAGAAGTGGCCACCAACGAACCCAACGGCACGTTTGTAACCTTCATGCCCGACGACCAGGTGTTTCGCAACTACCATTTCATTCACGAATACCTCGATAATCAATTTTGGAATTATTGTTACCTCAATGCCGGACTGGTCATCAACTTCAACGGCAAAAAATATGTTTCCCGCAACGGCCTGCTCGATTTGCTGCAGCGTAAAACCAATGCCGATGAACTGCGGTACCCCATCATCCACCTCAAAGGCGATGATATTGAGGTAGCCATCACCCACGAAAATCAGTATGGCGAAGAATATTATTCGTTCGTTAACGGCCAGTTTACTACGCAGGGGGGTACCCACCTGGCTGCCTTCCGCGAAGGGTTTGTAAAAACCATCCGCGAATTCTTTAAAAAAGATTACGATGCCGCCGACATTCGGGGCAGCATTTGCGCCGCCATCAGCGTACGGGTGCAGGAGCCGGTGTTTGAAAGTCAAACCAAAACCAAACTCGGCTCTACCGTTGTGTACGAAGGTGGCCCCACTATGAAGGCCTTTGTGGGCGACTTTTTAGCCCGCGACCTGGATTTATACCTGCACAAAAACCCTTCCGTTGCCGATGCGTTGAAGAAACGCATTGAACAAAGTGAACGGGAGCGAAAAGAACTGGCCGGCATCAAAAAGCTGGCGAACGAACGGGCCAAAAAAGCCAACCTGCACAACAAAAAACTTCGCGATTGCCGGTATCATTACAACGACGAACCAACCGGTAAAGATCGCGAATTGATTTTGCAAAAACAAAAAGAAAGCACCTTGTTCATTACGGAGGGCGATAGTGCCAGCGGCTCCATTACCAAAGCCCGTAACGTGGAAACACAGGCAGTATTCAGCCTGCGGGGTAAGCCCTTAAACTGTTACGGCCTTACCAAAAAAGTGGTGTACGAAAACGAAGAGTTTAACCTGTTGCAGCATGCCTTAAATATTGAAGACAGCTACGAAGACCTGCGTTACAACAACATCGTAATTGCAACCGATGCCGATGTGGATGGCATGCACATACGGCTGCTGTTGATGACCTTCTTTTTACAGTTCTTTCCCGATCTGGTGAAAAACGGGCATGTGTATATTTTGGAAACGCCTTTGTTCCGGGTACGCAACAAGCAGGAAACCATTTACTGCTATGATGAAGCCGAAAAGCAGGCTGCCATAAAAAAACTCGGTGGCAAGCCCGAAATTACCCGCTTCAAAGGACTTGGCGAAATTAGTCCCGATGAGTTTGCCCGCTTCATTGGCGAAGATATGCGGAAACAACCCGTGTTGCTGCCTCCCGATACGCACATACAACAAGTGCTGGAATACTACATGGGAAAAAATACCCCCGAACGGCAGGAGTTCATCATTAACAACCTGAAAGTTGAGTTAGATATTGTAAAGGAAGAAGCCAACACGGCCTAAGAGCGACCAACTTACCCATGTTTGAATTTCATACCAACCGCAAACGTTATTTCGACATACAGTACCTGAATGCAAAGCAGTATGTCATACCCTTTATTGAAAAGGTATGGCCCCTGCATGCGGGTATGCGTGTGCTGGAAATTGGTTGCGGCGAAGGGGGAGTGTTAAAAGCTTTTGTGGAAAGGGATTGCAACGGAGTGGGCGTGGAGTTGGATGGCATGCGGCTTACTTATGCCAATGAATGGATGCAGGAAGAAATAGCGGCCCGAAAAGTCTTTTTTATTTCAAAAGACATTTACAAAACCGATGCCGCAGAGCTGGGCGGTAAGTTTGACCTGATTGTGCTGAAAGATGTAATTGAGCACATACCCGATCAAAAACGATTAATGCAACGCTTAAAAGAATTGTTGCTGCCGGGCGGAGCGGTGTACCTGGGCTTTCCGCCCTGGTACATGCCCTACGGCGGCCACCAGCAAATTTGTAAAAACAAGTGGCTTTCCCGCATACCTTACTATCATTTGCTGCCCCGTAGTATGTACCGATACATTTTACGGAAAGCCGGCGAGAACGTGCAGGAAATGATGGAAATCCGCGATACGGGCATTTCCATTGAACGTTTTGAACGGATTTGCAAAGAAACGGGGTATGCCATAACAGCCGCCACCCATTACCTCATTAACCCGATATATGAGTACAAATTTGGCTGGAAAGCCCGCCGGCAGTTTGGATGGGTGCAGCGCATTCCTTGTGTCAGAAATTTTGTTACTACCTGTGTGTATTACCTGGTGCAACCTCAAATAGATACGCTATGACTCATTTGGTATTTCATGAAGCCGATAGTAATGTTTTAAAGCAGGCCATGGAACTTGACGAGAGTTTACAGGGCCCCATTATACAATTGCACGACGACTATGCCGTTGGGCCCATTGCAAATATTTATACCGAAGAAGGCATGGCGGCACGCAAAGCCTGGTGGCGTGAAGTGCTGGCGGGTACCGACTTTGAAAAACAACTGGATGCGCCGGATAAGGATGATGTACTTACCGTGCAACATTTAACAGAACAGTTGCAAGGCGATGCCGCAGCAGAACTATGGATTTGGGCCGCACAAAACCAACACGATGTAAGCGGTTATTACTGGCTCATCAGTCAGTTGAAGCCCTACCAGGGCCGTATTCTTCTGCTGTATTTGAATAACCTGCCTTTTTTGAACGAAAAAGGACAGTTGTTTTACCCCACTGCCATCAGCCAAATTTTGCCCCGTGAAATGATAAAAGCAAAAAAGCTGGCCCGGCGCATCACCACCAGCGAAATGGAGGTGGATCCGGATGAATGGACGCGTTTGTGCAACGAAAACAAAGGCATCCGGCTGCTGGAAGGCGGGAAAAAATTAATTCAAAAAGATTACGATTACTTTGATGCCGAACTGAAAACATTTATCACGAACGACTGGCAGAAAGCAGGCAAAATCATTCATCAGTTTTTACATAAATCGAAACATAAAATCAGCGATGCTTTTTTGCTGTGGCGGTTAAAGCAGTTGCTGCAAACCGATGTGTATGATGTGCAAGGCGAGGTGAAGCATCTGAAAGATTTTGAAATCAAGAAAAAAACAGGCGAACTTTTTGCAACGGCCGAGTGAAACGCGTTGCAGCTAACAATAAAACGACTGGTTGAAGCAGTATGAGTGCAGCTAAAAAAAAGGAAAACATTTTTGAGCAGGATGGCGGCATACAGGGCCAATACAAAAACTGGTTCCTCGATTATGCGTCGTATGTTATACTGGAACGTGCCGTGCCGGCGGTCGAAGACGGGTTGAAACCTGTACAACGCCGCATTTTGCATGCCATGAAAGAAATGGATGACGGCCGCTACAACAAAGTGGCCAACATCATCGGTCAGGCCATGCAATACCATCCGCATGGCGATGCCAGCATTGGCGATGCGCTGGTGAACCTGGGGCAAAAAGATTTGCTGATAGACACACAGGGCAACTGGGGCGATGTGCGTACGGGCGATGAGGCGGCTGCCCCCCGTTATATTGAAGCACGCCTCTCGAAGTTTGCGCTGGAAGTTGCTTTTAACGCAAAAACTACCGAGTGGCAACTGAGTTACGACGGCCGTAAGAACGAGCCGGTGCTATTGCCGGTAAAGTTTCCGTTGCTGCTGGCACAAGGCGCCGATGGTATTGCCGTAGGTTTGTCAACCAAAATTCTTCCGCACAATTTTTGCGAACTTATTGAAGCTTCCATCCGCTACCTGCGGGGAAAAAAATTTGAACTGATTCCCGATTTTCCAACAGGAGGCATGATTGATGCCACCCACTACAATGATGGTAAAAGAGGAGGAAAAGTTCGTGTGCGGGCACACATTGAAGAAGTGGATAAGAAAACCCTGATTATCCGCGATGTGCCCTTTGGCGTTACCACCACGCAACTGATGGAAAGCATTGTAAAGGCAAACGACCAGGGAAAAATAAAAATTAAAAAAGTTACCGACAACACCGCAAAAGACGTTGAAATACAGATTGACCTTGCCCCCGGCATTTCGCCCGATATTACCATCGATGCCTTGTATGCCTTTACCGACTGCGAGGTGTCCATATCGCCCAACGCTTGTGTAATTATTGATCAAAAGCCGCAGTTTGTATCGGTAAGCGACTTGTTGAAAATTGCAACCGACCAAACCAAAAACCTGCTCCAAAAAGAATTGCAGATTCGCCTGGCCGAGCTGCAGGAAAAATGGCATTACACGTCGCTGGAGAAAATTTTCTTCGAAGAAAAAATTTATAAAGAACTGGAGCAAAAACATGCCAGCTGGGATGAAGTGCTCAACGCCATTGCTCGTGCTTTTGAGCCGTATCGGAAAAATTTGCAGCGCGACATTACCCGGGATGACATCGTAAAGCTCACCGAAAAGCCCGTTCGGCGCATTTACAAGCTGGATATAGATGCGCTAAACGAACAAATCCGCAGTCTTGAAGACGATATTCGTCAGGTGCAGCACAACCTGGCACATTTGGTTGATTATACCGTATCGTATTACGAAAACCTACTAAAAAATTACGGTAAAGGCCGCGAACGCAAAACCGAAATAAGGCAATTTGAAACCATACAGGTAAAGCAGGTTGTAATTGCCAACACCCGCTTATATGTAAATCGAGAAGACGGCTTCATCGGAACCGCATTGAAGAAAGATGAATTTTTGTTTGAATGCTCCGACCTGGACGACATCATTGTTTTTACGAAAAGGGGATTGATGAAGGTGGTGAAAGTGGCCGATAAGGTTTACATCGGAAAAGATATTATACACGCTGCCATTTTCCAGAAAAACGATGAACGTACCACCTACAACATGATTTACGTAGATGGTAAAACCGGCATCAGTTATGCCAAGCGTTTTAACGTAACCGGTGTAACCCGCGATAAAGAGTACGATTTAACCAAGGGTTCCGATAAAAGCAAAGTGCACTATTTCAGCGCCAACCCCAACGGCGAGGCGGAAGTGGTAAAAGTAATTTTGAGCCCCAGCTGCACCGCCCGAAATAAAGAATTCGACTTTTATTTTGAAGAACTCGATATTAAAGGTCGTAACAGCATGGGCAACCAGGTTACCAAATACCCGGTTAAAGCCATCCGGTTTAAAGAAAAGGGGAGGGCCACCCTCAGCGGCAAAAAAATGTGGTTCGATGATAAATTTGGCCGCCTGAATACCGAAGAAAAGGGAACCTATTTAGGAACCTTTGAACCCGATGACCGCATTTTGGTGATCTATAAAGACGGGTATTACGAAATAACCGATCAGGAATTAACCCAGCGTTTCGATCCCGAACTGGTGTTGCTGATTGAAAAGTACAAACCCGATGCCGTTATTACGGCCGTGTACCTCGATAAGGAAAAGCTGCAGTTTAATGTAAAACGCTTCCGTATTGAAACCAGCACCCTGCGCAATAAATTTTTATTCATTAAGGAAGGAGAGGGCAATTATGTGGAAGCCGTTACCACCGATGCGGAGCCCGTATTGGCCATACAAAGCGGACGCGGTGCCCAAATACGAAAAGCAAAAATTAAGCTGGCAAAAGTGGCCGAAGTAACCGGCTGGAAAGCGGTGGGTGCAAAACTTACCGATTACAGCAAGAGTATTGAAATGGAGTGGGTACGCGAAGAGCCTACACCGCAGGGTGCGTTGTTTGAATAAATAGGGATAGGGCGCACTGCACAAATGGGTTGGCTCATGCCAATAAGAACCATTCAATTGTGGCAGTGCGCACCATCCTATGCTGAAGCGAAAAAGATTTGAGAAAAATTATATTTAGTAATTAGCCGGTGTAGCGCTTCATTTCCCGTTCCACGTCCCGCTCTTTTATGCTGGCCCGCTTATCGTATAGTTTTTTTCCTTTGGCAAGCCCGATTTCCATTTTAGCAAGATTTTTTTCGTTGAAAAAAATGCGGAGCGGAACAATGGTGTACCCTTTTTCTTTGGTGCGGGCCTCCCATTTGCGCAGCTCCCGCTTGTGCAGCAACAACTTACGATCGTGCACGGCCATGTGGTTGTTGCTGGTACCCAGGCGGTACTCGGCAATATGCAATCCTTTAATCCACAACTCGCCTTTGTGAAAAAAACAGTAGGCATCGGCAAAGCTCACTTTGCCCTCCCGAATGGATTTTACCTCGGTGCCGGCCAATACCATGCCGGCCACCAGTTTGTCTTCGATGTGGTATTCGTGATATGCCGCTCTGTTTTTTAATTCCATAAAAAAATAAATCCGGTTGCCGCCATCGGGCACAACCGGATTGCAAATTTACGAGGGAAAATTAGTTGTTGAACAGTAGCAAAATTTCCGCCAGCTTGTTTTTGAGTTCTTTACGGTCTATAATCAAATCCAAAAAGCCGTGTTCCAGCAAAAACTCACTACGCTGAAAACCCTCGGGCAAGTCGCGTTTGATGGTTTCTTTAATCACACGGGGGCCGGCAAAACCAATCAGTGCACCCGGTTCGGCAGTATTCAGGTCGCCCAGCATGCCAAAGGAGGCAGTAACCCCGCCAAAGGTGGGGTCGGTTAAGTATGTGATGTACGGAAGGCGTGCATCGGATAACTGGGTGAGTTTGCCGCTGATTTTGGCCAGTTGCATCAGCGAAAAAGCGCTTTCCATCATACGGGCGCCGCCGGATTTACAGATCATGAACATCGGCAGTTTACGCTCAATACAAAAGTCCACGGCACGGGCAATTTTCTCGCCCATCACACTTCCCAGCGAACCGCCGATAAAATCAAAATCCATGCAACAAACCACAAGGCCCTGGCCATCCACTTTACCGGTTGCCACCCGCAATGAATCGTGCAGGTTCGATTTCTTCCAGATTTCCTCCAACCGTTTGCTGTAGGGTTTTAAATCGGTAAAACCCAGGAAATCTTTGGAGCGGATGTTATCAAACAATTCGCAATAGGCATCACCATCAAACAGGATATCGAAGTACTCGTTGCTACCGATGCGGTGGTGGTAATTGCATTGCGGACATACATAATAATGTTCGGCCAGCTCATCACGGGTACAGGTGTATTTGCACTCGGGGCATTTGGCCCAAAGGCCCTCCTGTATTTCCTTTTTTTCGGAAGTTTTGGTGAGAATTCCTTTTTGTACCCGTTTGAACCAGGTAGAGCGGGATGTATCGGCTTCCGGCAAATCATCGCCGGTTAGCTTCTTCTCAAAATCTTCAGTTTTTTTTGACATGCGCTGCTCAGATTTTTTGTCGTGAATCAGGCGTTACGATTGATGCAGTTCAAATCTTCGAAAGCCTGCTCCAGGCGCTTGATGAAATTTTCTTCTCCCTTACGAAGCCACACACGGGGATCGTAATATTTTTTATTGGGGCTGTCGGGCCCTTCGGGATTACCTAACTGGCCCTGCAGATAGGCTTCGTTTTTCTTGTAGTTGTTCAGAATGCCTTCCCAGAAAGCCCATTGCAGGTCGGTATCAATATTCATTTTAACTACGCCGTAGCTGATGGCTTCGCGAATTTGATGCTGGGGCGAGCCGCTGCCGCCATGAAATACAAAAGAAACGGGCTTGGGTGCCGTGTTTAACTGTTTTTCAATGTAGTGCTGGCTGTTTTTTAAAATTTCCGGGCGCAGCACCACATTGCCGGGTTTGTACACGCCATGCACGTTACCAAAAGCGGCCGCTACGGTAAACAATTTTCCCACCTTGCTCAACTCGGTGTAGGAATAAGCCACATGTTCGGGCTGCGTATAGAGTTTTGAATTTTCAACATCCGTATTGTCCACTCCGTCCTCTTCCCCTCCGGTTACGCCCAGTTCAATTTCAATACCCATGCCCAGGGGCTGCATGCGCTTAAAAAATTCCACCGAAGTTTGAATGTTTTCTTCCAACGGCTCTTCACTCAAATCGAGCATGTGCGAACTGAACAGCGGCACACCTTTTTCTTTTTTATAGGCTTCGCCGGCCTCAATCAATCCGCTAACCCAGGGCAGCCATTTTTTGGCGGCATGGTCGGTGTGCAGCACAACCGGCACACCGTAGTATTTTGCAACATTGTGAATATGCAAAGCACCCGATATGGCACCGCTGATATTTGCCTGCAGTTTATCGTTCGGCATACCTTTACCCGCAATAAACTGGGCCCCTCCGTTTGAAAACTGAATGATAACCGGAGAGTTAACCTTGGCTGCCGTTTCAAGGGTGGCGTTGATGGAGTTGGTGCCGATGGTATTTACGGCCGGAAGGGCAAATTCATTGTTTTTTGCATCGGTAAGCAATGCTTCCAGTTCTTCGCCAAATAAGACGCCTGCTTTGTATTTGCTCATTGGTAACTTGTGTTTAGATTTTAAGGATTGCGGTATGCGGTAACGGCTGCTAAGATAGGCAAATTCAAAATATGGGATTTTTGTGCGCTGTTTCAGGGAAAAAGGTCAAAAACCATGATCCCGTTTTCGTGCAACAGGGGTGGGGGAAGTGCCATGCCATACTTCGATTCCCAAAACTGCAGCTTTTCACTCTCGGAACGATAAAAAAACAAAAACCAGCGAATGCCGGATGTTTTGGCTTGCGGCAGTACCTCCCTGCAAAAATCTTTTTGCGGCCCGGGCATGTAATATCGCAAACCGGCCTGGTAGGCAACAATCATGCCTTCGTCCAATTGTTCGCTCAACGAAAAGGAATTGCCGACAATGCCTTTTGCTTGCAGCATTTTTGCCTGCAGGGTCCAGTTTTTTTGTTTGTTAACACCATCTTTCAGTTGATTAACCGGCTCGGCCAAAAAGCTAAGCACAGATACGGTAATGATTGTTTTGCAAATCCAGGGCTTTGTTTTTTGCGCAGCACATTGCTGCTGCCACCATTGTACCACCCAGGGCAGCAGTAATAAGCCGAAGATCCATATAAATCGGGTTTCAATGTGTATCAGTAAATAACCAAGGGGGAATAGCAAAATAAAAGTGGCAAGTTGTTTGGTTAGTTTATTCTGGTTTTGCAGCCAATCAAATACTATAAGCAACAACACAAAGGGAGCAAAATGACTTATCTCATTCAAACTGAGCAGGTACTGTTGCAGGTTGTATAGTAATACTCTGATTTGATGAAAAAAAAGCTGGAAAGAATCAAAAGGAGTAAAGAAGGTTTTTTGATATAGGTACGGGTCTTCCCACCAGGCAGTAGACTGAGGATAAGGTGGCTTAAAAAAAATCAAGTCGGCATTGCGCTCATGCACCAAATAGCTACTCCAGTTGATTTTACCCGATAGTCCGAAAGTAATACCATCATACTTTAGGGAGAGCGCTACCATCCAGGGCAAGCTCAGTGCGAAAAATGCAATTAACCCCAATGACCAGTTGCGGCGATTGGGTGTTGCTGTAAACAAATGCACCCACGAGAAATGCAAGAGAAAAAAAACAAAAGCATAGGTTTTTGAAAAGTAGGCAAATGCCCCCACAACACCTACCAGCAGATTGAGCCGGGCGCTTTGTGTAAAATCTTTATTTGTAACGATGAGAAAATAGATAAGCAGGAAAAGCACCAACAAAATATCGGCAGCCACTTCATAGTAGGCGTAGTGCAGCACCATAACAACAGCCGCCAGCAGCAGGCCCATGGTTTGTGCTTTTGAAAAATTGTAGCGTTGCAAATAATTTGCAAATACCAGCAAAATGAGGATGCCGATGCATCCGTTTAATGCTTTGAATACATATAATTCATAAAATCCGGCGGCAACAAAGGGCGCAGCCAGCCAGCTGTGTAACGGGCTCCAGTAACCGTTAATGGCCTCGTTCCAGCGCCCCGCGGCATAATGCCGGGCTACGGTAAGATAGCCAATGGCATCGGAGTCGAAGATATATTGATAAAAGGGCCAGCCGGCCAGAAACAGCAGCAAAAAAAGCAGTACCGCAAATATCAGGGGCAAATTGCTGCGTTTCAACATATTACAAATGTAACTGTTCCGTTAGTTTTACAAAATAAGCAGGAGCATGGCGCATGCGGCTGCCATACCAGCTGAAATAAGTGCCATCGGCCAGCAACACGTTTGATTGCGGTAGGATTTTTTTCACTTCATCGATGTGCTTTTCCTGAAAGGGGTAGGGCTCTGAGGAAAGCAGTACCACATCGGGCTGCAGGGCCTGCATTTCAGCGGGCGTTAATGCAGGATAGCGGCTGCGGTTGTGCAGCACATTTGTAAAACCTGCCGCCTGCAACATGCTATTGATAAATGTATCATAGCCAGCGCCCATCCAGGGATCTTTCCATATCAGGTACAGGGCACGGTAGCGTTTTTCGATATTTACAGCTGCAAAAGCCGTTTGGATTTCCTTCGCTAGTTGAAGCGCATTTTTTGTACGGCCGGTTAAAGCGCCAATATCCCCAATCATTTGCAGGGCATCGTTCAACGTAACTACATTACTGGTGTAAACCGGGCAGTAATTGCGGATGGGCTCCACCTGTTCTTTCAGGTTTTCTTCTTTTGCGGCAAGTACCAGTTGCGGTTGCAGTTGTTGTACTTTTTGGAGTTGTACATTTTTGGTACCGCCCACACGTGTTTTGGTACGGTGCCAATGTGAGGGATGTACACAAAATTTGGTAATGCCTACCACCTCTTCGGATAAATGCAGATGATACAATAATTCAGTAAGCGAGGGAACGAGCGATACGATGCGTTCGGCCGGAGCGGGCAGAAAAACAAACTTGCCTGTTTGATCCTGAACTGAAATTGGGTTCATACCAAACAGGCAAGATAATACATTATGGCGGTTCCCGGTGTTAGGTAAACAGGTATCGGTAGCAGGGCGGAACCGGATTTTTACTTTCTTCTGATTTATCGCGGATATTGGATGGTAATTCGATAAAAAAGAAAAAAGATCTGGATTTCATAGAAAACGGATTCATCGGTTTTTAATAGGATCCAGATCTTTTTCTAAGCCTTTTGTTTTTCTTGGTTCCGTGTTCAGAAAAATCTGATGCGGTCAGGCCGTGTTCGGTTTTTCATTCATTGGATGTGGTTCTCTTCGCTAGGTTACGTTTTTGGTTTTCAGGATTCAGATTTTCAACGTTGCTGGTTTTCTTACAGGTACGGATCAAAAGTAATTCGGTTTAGTGGAAGTTGACGGATTTTGGATTTCAAATTCTGATCTTTCAAAGGAATTGGATATTGGCGCTAAGTGTTTTTCCTGGGTTCGCAACTGGCTGATCAATCAATCAACTTCCGACACAAAAGTAGAACCGTGCACCAATGCGTACAAGAGCAGAACTGCCCTTTTTCCGGGCATCGGTAAATACCACATTTATCGGAATGCTCCGATAAATGCATTCGTAAATCTACGTGTGCGTTTTCCTAAAAACAGAGAAGAAAAATTTTTGAAACAGGGGAAATGCAAGAAAAAACTCCTGCAATAGCAAGAGTTTTTTACATCTGTAAACGCTTTCTGAAGCCCAGTTTATCGGGCCAGGCTTTGCAATAAGTCGTATTTGGTTACAATGTGATAATTACCCGCCTCGTCTTTGCTTAATAAAGCACCCTGCTCGCGGTTAATAAGGGTGCTTAGCCGTTCTACCGGGGTATCAAACGGCACAACGGGCAGGGGTTTTTCCATCACATCGGCTATCAGCTGGTCTTTCAGATTGGGATTGCTGAAAAGCTTATTAAATAATCCATTTTCGGAAACCGACCCGATGGGCTGGTCGTTTTCAAAAACAGGTATCTGTTCAATGTCGTACTTTTTCATCAGCGCAACCGCATCGTTAACGGTTTGGTTGGGCGTTACGGTAATCAGCCGGTTGTGTGCACGGGCGCTCACGATTTCCTTAAAGGTTTTCACATCCAAAAAGCCCCGCTCCAGCATCCACTGATCGTTATAGATTTTTCCAACATAGCGGCTACCGTGGTCGTGTAAAATGCAAACAACCAGGTCATCTTTTTTCAGGCGGTGCTTCAGCTGCATCAAGCCCTGCAGGCAACTGCCGGCACTGTAGCCGCAAAACAGGCCTTCTTCTTTGGCAAGCCTCCGGGCCATAATAGCCCCGTCTTTATCGGTTACCTGCTCAAAATGGTCAATGTAGCGCATGTCGTAATTTTTGGGCACGAAATCTTCTCCAAAACCCTCACTCACGTAGGGGTGCACCTCGTTCATATCAATTTCGCCCGTGCGGAAGTATTTGGTAAGCAGCGAACCATAAACATCAATGGCCCAAACCTGAATGTTGGGATTTTTTTCTTTGAGATACATGGCGGTACCCGTAATGGTTCCTCCGGTACCGGCTGTGCATACCAGGTGGGTAATTTTTCCATCGGTTTGTTCCCAAATTTCCGGGCCGGTGCTTTCGTAGTGGGCTTGCCGGTTGGCCAGGTTATCGTACTGGTTCATGTGGCACGAATTGGGAATTTCTTTAGCCAGGCGGGCGGCCACACTGTAATAGCTGCGGGGGTCTTCGGGCAGTACGTTGGTAGGGCAAACAATAACCTCTGCTCCAACGGCCTTGAGTATATCCACCTTTTCTTTCGATTGCTTATCGGTTGTAACAAAAATGCATTTGTAGCCTTTTACCACGGCTGCCAATGCCAGGCCCATGCCGGTATTACCGCTGGTTCCTTCAATAATGGTGCCTCCGGGTTTCAGCCTGCCTTCCTGCTCGGCCACTTCCACCATCTTAAGCGCCATGCGGTCTTTAATACTGTTGCCGGGGTTGAAGTAGTCAACCTTGGCTGCAACCAGGCAGGGAAAATCTTTGGTGATTTTATTTAAACGAATTAACGGCGTATTGCCAATGGTTTCAAGGATGTTATTTTTTATATCCATGCGCTTGCATTTTGCGCAAAAGTACCACCAATGTTGGCATTGGCTTGCAACAATTTCTTAAAGCCGGCAAGTGGCTATTATTTTCGAAGCACCTCCCTTGCTTTTTGAATCATGGGGTCGGAGAGGTTGTTCATTTTATAAAAGCCTTCTTTGCGCCATAGCTGGCGGGCAACCATCAGCTGCACGTAATGCAACATTGGCTGTGCTGCCGTGCCAACAGGAAGGGTAATGGAGCTATCTTTCTGAATGGTAGCATAAAAAAGCTGGGAAAGTTTTGGATCTTGCTGCAGATAGGCGTGTAACGCCTCAGGCGCTTTCAGGTGTTGCAGGGTATCCTTAAGGGCACTTACATACCGGAAAGCAACTTTCGATAACAGGCGGCGCAGCGTATTGTTTTTTTGAATAAGCAGCAGGGTGCTGTCGGCCGGCACAAAAATGTCGGGCGTAATGCCGCCTCCGCCATATACCAGTCTTCCATTTTTGGTACGATATTGCTTGCCGTTGTGGTGCATACTGTCGGCAATAAAAAGTTCACGAGATTTGATGCGGTTGAGCACTTCCGCATCATACCCGTTGGTGTTTCCTTTTTCGTAAGGCTTTTGGATGTTGCGCCCAACGGGGGTTACGTAACGGGAAACCGTTAAGCGAATGGCGCTGCCATCGCTCAAAAAATATTGCTCCTGTACCAGTCCCTTGCCGAACGAACGCCTGCCGATGATGGTTGCCCGGTCCCAGTCTTGCAAAGCGCCGGTGAGCACCTCACTGGCACTGGCGGTATTTTCATTAATTAAAACCACCAGTTTTCCGGTTTCGAACAAGCCGGGCCTGCGTGCCGTAAATACCTGCCGGGGTACGGCCCGCCCTTCGGTACTAACGATTTCTTTGGCACCGTCCAGAAATTCATCGGCAATCTGTATGGCGTCATCCAAAACGCCCCCTCCGTTGTCGCGAAGGTCCAGTATCAGTTGCTGCATGCCGCTATCCCGCAGTTTTTCCAACCGCTCCATAAACTCTTCATAGGTGTTCGATGAAAATTTGCTCAGGCGCACGTAACCAATGCCCGGTTCCAGCATGTAAGCAGCATCTACCGTACGTATGGGAATAACCCCCCGCTGTACAACAACATCCATTTCCGTACCGTTACGGCGTACCCGAATGGTTACCGCTGTGCCCCGGGGGCCGGTAAATTCTTTCCGAATTTGATCAGGGGTGGCACCAACGCCGCTCACCGGCTTTTTGTTGGCCTGCAGCAATTGGTCGCCCGGGCGGATGCCCGCAACATCGGCCGGCCCATTGGGTAACAGGTTTAAAACGGTTACCGTATCGTCGTAAATGTCAAATTCTACGCCAATGCCCTCAAAGTTCCCTTTCAAATCATTGTTCAGGTCCTGTACATCTTTGGCCGGAATGTAACTGCTGTGCGGATCGAGCTGATTGAAAATTTCCTTAACAACATGTGCAGATAAAGAATCCATCCGCACCGTGTCCACATAGCGGGTACGTATCAGTTCCAGTATTTCCTGTAAGGCGGTGGTTTTCTTTTTGGCAAACAGCGAGGGTGCGTATTGCCCCATCGAATCCTTCAACTGATATCCCAGCAGCATGCCCACGGCCAGCACGGCAGCCAGTAAAAGAGGCAGCCAAATTTGTATCTTTTTTTTTGTCATAGAGTGTTTCAGGGAAACAGCCGCGAATTTCCAGAAAATTCCCTGATTTTGCGGGTTTTGAATGCACAGAGTTCTATAAATTACAGCAACGGTAATAAAAGCGTTAGAAAGATGAGCAAAACATTGTTACTGGCCGATAGTGGATCTACCAAAGCAGAATGGTGCCTGTTGCAACCCCGCAAGAAAAAAATTTTATTTACACAAGGCATTAGCCCGTATTTCATGAATGAGTCAGCCATTATAGAAATGCTGCAGCGGGAACTGTTGCCCCAACTGAAAAAAAGCAGCATTGATGCCGTGTATTATTACGGAACCGGCTGCAGCAATCCCGGAAATGTGAAAATGATTCGTAAAGCGCTGCAAGCGGTGTTGCCCGCCGGTATGATAAAAGTAGAAAACGACCTGCTGGGCGCGGCACGGGCCTTGTGCGGCCGCCAGCCGGGCGTGGCTTCCATACTGGGTACGGGTTCCAACAGCTGTTATTTTAACGGAAAGCGTATTGTAAAAAATAGTCCGGGTTTGGGTTTTATACTGGGCGATGAAGGAAGCGGCGCCTACATTGGCCGTAAAGTGCTGCAGCACGTACTGTACAACACCTTTGAAGACGAGTTGATGGAAAAATTTCAAGCCCGCTATCAAACCAACCGCCTCGAAATACTCGATCATGTTTATCGCAAACCGTTTCCCAACCGTTACCTGGCCACCTTTGCCCTGTTTGTATCGGAAAACCGGGGGCATTACATGATTGAAAATATACTCGAAGATTCGTTTAACGATTTTTTCTTCAACCACCTGTACAAATACAAAGAAAGCTGGAAATATCCCCTGCATTTTACCGGTGGTGTAGCCTACGCCTTTAAAGACGTACTAGTGTCGCTTTGCGAAACATACGGCTTGCAACCGGGCCGAATTCTAAAACATCCCATGGAAGGATTAATAGAATATCACAAGGCAGACCTGTAGCCGGTTTACAGGGCTAATATGATGCAGCCTGCGCATAGGCGCCCAAACACTTGTATGCCATATGCTAATTTAACCGGGCTTTTTGCTGCGGCGCCTCATATATTTCTATACGAAAAGTTCAATCTCTTGGAACTGTACTATATTGCAACAAACCCGTAACAACCCATGAGCGCCCCATTTCGAAAGGTTACAGAAGAAGAATCGCCGTATCGCCATCTTGAAAAAATGAGCATTCTTGATTTGCTCATTAACATCAATCGCGAAGACCAGAAAGTACCCCTGGCAGTTGCCGGGGCCATTCCGCAAATTGAAGCCCTGGTGCAGGCCGTTGTGGATAAGATGCTGATGGGAGGCCGCCTGTTTTATATTGGTGCGGGCACCAGCGGCAGGCTGGGTATTGTAGATGCCAGCGAGTGTCCGCCTACCTACGGCGTACCTTATGGTTTGGTGGTGGGCATTATTGCCGGAGGCGAAAAAGCCATTACCACAGCCGTAGAATATGCCGAAGACGATAAAGAGCAGGGATGGATTGACCTGCAGCAGCACGCCGTAAGCGACCGCGATGTGGTAATTGGCATTGCAGCCAGCGGAACCACCCCCTACGTAATTGGGGCACTGGAACATTGTCGCAAAGCCGGCATCGTAACCGGCAGCATCAGCTGCAACCCCAACGCACCGGTGAGCGCCGTGGCCGACTATCCGATTGAAGTAGTGGTAGGTCCCGAATTTGTAACCGGAAGCACCCGCATGAAAAGCGGAACCGCACAAAAATTAGTGCTGAACATGATTTCGACCAGCGTAATGATACAGTTGGGCAGGGTAGAAGACAACCGCATGGTAAACATGCAGCTGACGAATGAAAAACTGATTGACCGCGGGGTGCAAATGTTGATGCTGCGCAGCGGTATCAGCAACTATGAGCAGGCAAAAGCCTTGTTGCTGCAATACGGAAGCGTGCGAAAAGCGCTTGATCATATCAAGCAATAAATCATAGCACGGGTCTGCGTACAGTGCCAAAGCGAACGCTACTGGAAATTTTTTTCCCGACTAACACTTGTTGTATGCAAGCTTGCGCTTAACTTGGCTGCAATGTTGCAACCGCTTTACATATACACTATTTTCTCCGCCTGCACTGCAGGTACTACCACCATTACTATTACCACAATCCGCTAAGCGGATTGGAATACTTGCATATCATCCCCGGGCCCCTGCATACAGGGTGAATTTAAAAAAAGAACCTTTTTTCCTTTAACCACTTACACCATGAAAGTCTTAAAATTCGGCGGCACATCCATGGGCAGCGCAGCAGCCATGCGCCAGGTGCAGCAAATTATTGCGCAAAACAAAGATCCTCAAATAGTGGTGGTAAGTGCCATGAGCGGCACTACCGACCAGTTGATACGTTGCGGTGAACTGGCAGCCGCAGGCAACGAGCAATACCGCGATTTGCTGAAAGCCATTGAACAACGCCACCTCGAAACCGTAAAAGAACTCATACCGGTACAGCAGCAAAGCAGCATCCTCAGCCTTGTAAAAAAAGCCTGTAACGAACTGGAAGATATTTGCAATGGCATTTACCTGCTGGGCGAATACACAGCCCGCTCCAAAGACAAATTGATGAGCTACGGCGAATTGCTATCGTCGCAGGTATTTGCCTATGCGCTGCAAACCACCGGAGCCGATGCGGTGTGGGTAGATGCCCGCAACCTCATCCGTACCAACAGCAAATTTGGAAACGCTGCCGTTGATGCGGCAACTACCCGGCAGCAGTTGCAGCAGTTTTTTCAACAGCAGCAACGCGCCATCAGCATTGTGCCGGGCTTTATCGCATCGGATGCGCAGGGCATTACCACCACATTGGGCCGGGGCGGCTCCGACTATACGGCAGCCATCATTGCCGGTGCACTGCATGCGTCGGTACTCGAAATTTGGACCGATGTAAGCGGCATGATGACCGCCGACCCGCGCTGGGTGCCCAATGCCCGCATTATTCCCTCCATTTCGTACCAGGAGGCCATGGAACTTTCGCATTTTGGTGCAAAAGTGTTGTACCCTCCAACCATACAGCCCGTGGTGGGATTAAACATTCCCATCCTCATCAAAAACACATTTGCCCCTGCCGATGCCGGCACCCGCATCGAAAGCACTTCGCAACGCGATAACATCATCCGCGGCATTTCCAGCATCAACAGCATTGCCTTACTCAGCCTCGAAGGCAGCGGCATGGTGGGCATACCCGGCATATCGGCCCGCCTGTTTGAAGCGTTGGCCAG
Source organism: Lacibacter sp. (assembly GCA_046297415.1). Lineage (GTDB taxonomy): Bacteria > Bacteroidota > Bacteroidia > Chitinophagales > Chitinophagaceae > Lacibacter. The sequence continues at coordinate 284,611 of JBKBIL010000001.1, read as the reverse complement.
CGCCGGCATCAACGTCATTCTCATCACGCAAAGCTCTTCCGAGCACTCCATTTGTGTGGGCATCAGTACTTCCGATGCCGATAGGGCAAAAGAAGTGGTCGATCAGGCATTTCAACTTGAAATTGAAACCGGCAAGGTTGATCCGTTGCAGGTTGAAACCGGACTGGCCATTGTGGCGCTGGTGGGCGATAACATGAAATATCATACCGGCGTAAGCGGCCGCATGTTCAGCGCCCTGGGTCGAAACGGCATTAACATTCGTGCCATAGCACAGGGCTCTACCGAACGCAATATTTCGGCGGTAGTGGATGCCAAAGATGTACGCAAAGCCATCAACGTGCTGCACGAAGAGTTTTTTGAAGCGGTAAAAAAACACCTGCATTTGTTCATAACCGGTACGGGCAATGTGGGGCGGCGCCTGCTGAGCCAACTGTTGCAGCAACGTTCGTATCTGGAAGAACAAATGCGTTTGCACATACGGGTTTGCGGTATTTGCAACAGCCGCAAAATGCTGCTGGATGAAAACGGTATTGACCTGGCGCAATGGGAGCAGCAGCTGGAAGCAGCGCCCGCAGCCAACCTGCAAGCATTTGTACAAGCCATTATCGAAAAAAACCTGCCCAACTCGGTGTTTGCCGATATTACCGCCAGCGAAACCGTGGCACAGGTGTACCGCCAACTGCTCGAAAAAAGCGTTTCGGTGGTGGCCTGCAACAAAATTGCGGCATCTTCGCCCTACAGCAATTACAAACTCCTGAAAGATGTGGCCCGTGAGTTTAACGCGTCGTTTTTATTTGAAACCAATGTGGGTGCCGGCCTGCCGGTTATTGGCACGCTGAACGATTTGCTGCGCAGCGGTGACCGGGTGTTGCGCATGGAAGCCGTACTGAGCGGTACCCTCAACTTCGTGTTTAACAACTACGATGGCAGCCGCTCGTTTGCAGCCGTGGTGCAGCAGGCGCAAAAAGAAGGCTATACCGAGCCCGACCCGCGGCTCGACCTCAGCGGCACCGATGTAATGCGCAAAATTCTGATACTGGCCCGCGAAGCGGGAGAAGAACTGGAGTTAAGCGACATTGCCTGCCACGGCTTTTTACCCCCGGCCTGCCTGAAGGGCGATGTGCCGGCATTTTATGCTGCCATGGAAGCCCATGAGCCGCACTTCAAAAACCTGCTGCAGCAGGCACAACAGGCGGGCGCCAAATTAAAGTTTGTAGCCCGGTTTGAACGAACCGAAACAGGCAGCAGAGCATCGGTAGGCCTGCAGCACATTGCGCCGGAAAGCGACTTTTACCACCTTTACGGCAAAGACAACCTGGTGCTGTTTTATACCGAACGCTACCGCGATCAGCCGCTTGTAATTAAAGGCGCCGGTGCCGGTGCCGATGTAACGGCCAGCGGCGTATTTGCTGATATTTTACGCACCATCTGAATAGCGGCTATTGTATGAAGCTAAGCACATTAACATGATAGAAATACAAGGCATTACTCCCAACTTTGATGCAGGTATCATTACCCTGCAGGCACCGGCCACCATTGCCAACCTGGTATGTGGTTTTGACATACTGGGTCTTGCCCTGCAGCAACCCTGCGATGAAATGCGGGTACGCCTGCTGCCCGAACCGGTAGTGCGTATTTGTAACGTAGATGCATATGCGCTACCCATCGAACCCGAGCGCAACGTGGCCGGCGTGGTGTTGCTGGAAATAATACGACAAACGGGTAACTGCTTTGGTTTTGAAGTTGAAATGAACAAACGCATCAAACCCGGTAGCGGCCTGGGTTCCAGTGCCGCCAGTGCGGCCGGTGCGGCCATGGCCGCCCACCATTTATTGGGCAGGCCTTTTTCATCGCATCAGCTGGTGCAATTTGCCATGGTGGGCGAAAAACTGGCAACCGGCGTGAAGCATGCCGATAACATTGCACCCTGTTTACTGGGCGGGGTTACCCTCATTCGCTCCATACATCCCCTCGATATTGTACAGCTGAACAGCCCGGCTTTGTATGTGGCGGTGGTACATCCGCAAATTGAAGTAAAAACCAGCGATGCCCGCCAAATACTGCGTAAGGAAGTTCTGCTGAAAGATGCCATCCGGCAGTGGGGCAATATTGCCGGCCTGGTAGCGGGTTTTGAAAAAGGCGACCACGACCTCATTGGCCGCAGCCTGGAAGATGTAATCATTGAGCCGGTACGCAGCATCCTGATTCCGGGCTTCGATGAAGTAAAATCACGCAGCCGCGAAGCGGGCGCCCTGGGTGGCGGCATATCGGGCAGCGGGCCTTCCTTGTTCATGTTGTGCAGCACCCATGCCGTGGCCACCACTGTTGCCTCCATTATGCAGGAGGTGTACGAGCGCATGGGCATCGAATACAAAACTTATGTAACCACCATCAATCCCAAAGGTGTAACGGTAATTGAATAAACAAACCCAATCAAAAACAACCGTGCTTTTTTACAGCTTAAACCGCCAATCGCCCGATGTTGATTTCAGGGAAGCCACCCTTCGGGGCCAGGCTCCCGACAAGGGCCTGTATTTTCCCCGAACGCTTCCGCAACTGGATGCCGAAGTAATCAACCATCCTGAACGGTACACCGACCACGAACTGGCCTACCGGATCATCGCCCCTTATGTGGGCGCATCCATTCCCGAAGCGCATCTGCGCCGCATTGTTGCAGAAACCCTCAACTTTCCCACACCACTGGTAAGCGTAACCGAAAACAGCATGGCGCTGGAACTGTACCACGGCCCCACACTGGCGTTTAAAGATGTGGGGGCCCGTTTCATGAGCCGTTGTTTGGGTTACTTTGTACAACATCCGTTGCAGGGGACACCGGCACATCGCAATGCCGGCCGTGTGTTTGTACTGGTAGCCACCAGTGGCGATACGGGCGGTGCGGTTGCCCATGGCTTTCATGGGGTAGAAGGGGTGGAAGTGGTTATTTTGTATCCTTCCGGAAAAGTGAGTACGGTTCAGGAAAAACAGCTGACAACCCTGGGCGGCAACGTGCATGCGCTGGAAGTGGAAGGCACCTTCGACGATTGCCAGCAACTGGTAAAACAGGCTTTTGCCGATACCGCTTTAAACCGCGAAATTTTTCTAACATCGGCCAACTCCATCAACGTTGCCCGCTGGCTGCCCCAGCAATTTTATTACCTGCTTGCCTGGAAGCAATGGGTGGCCCAATCAGACTGGCACCGCCAAAACCCACCTGTGTTTTGCGTACCCAGCGGCAATTTTGGCAACATTTGTGCAGGCATACTGGCCCACCTGAGCGGCATGCCGGCCGCCCATTTTATTGCAGCCTGTAATGCCAACGATGTGGTACCCCGATACCTGCAAACCCAACAGTACGAAGCCCGCAAAGCTGTTCCAACGCTATCCAATGCCATGGATGTGGGCAATCCCAGCAATTTTGTTCGCATACTCGAATTATTCGGCAACAGTTTTCCGCAATTGAAAGAAAAACTCAGTTCAGTCAGCATATCAGATACGGAAACCACGCAAACCCTCATTCAAATCTATCGGCAACACCAATACCTCACCGATCCGCATGGCGCCGTAGCCCTGACGGCATTGGAACGCTATCTGCAACAACACGCGGGGCAAAAAGGTATTTTTCTCGAAACGGCCCATCCGGTAAAGTTTTACGACGTGGTGGAGCCCATGATTCAGGAAACGGTACCGGTACCCCCACCGCTGCTGCAAATGATGCGGCAGCCCAAAAAAGCAGTGAAAATGCCGGTATCGTATGAGGCCCTGGCCGCAATTCTCAAAAAATTGTAAAAAGGCCAAGCCGCTGCAAAATCTTCGGATATTTGCAGGGCAGTATGCATGATATTGAACCTTTTTACAACTGGCGGCACATTTATGTGAGCGAAGAAGACGAGCGCTCGCCGTTTCATGGTCGTGTGTATTCAGAATTTGAATATTCGCAAACCATTTACAACTACTATATCCATCCGCAGTGGGACGATTTTGGCAGCCGCACCACCTACCTGAAAGTGCTGATGGCCGACTATGCCGAGCATTATGCCATCATTGAATTGATCGGCGAGTGGAATGATGCCATAGAAAACGATATCATGACGCTGAAGCGGGAGGTAATTGACAAGTTTTTAGACCAGGGCATCACAAAATACGTACTGATTACGGAGAATGTTTTGAATTTCCACGGTTGCGACCGCGATTATTACGAAGAATGGTACGAAGAAGTATCCGATGCCGACGGCTGGGTGGTGGCCGTTAATATGCCCGAACAATCGCAATACGATTTCAAAAAACTGAAACTCAATCGCTACATCGAACTGATGGAAATCGAAAACTGGCGCATCTACAAACCCTACCATCTGTTCCGTAAAATTGATATGGAGCTCAACAGGCGCCTGCCTGTTTAATGCTGCAATAGCCGGCTCAACTTACAACTGCAGGTTTTAAAATAGTTCCTCCTTAATGCGGCACCAACTTTTTCAGTTGTTGCCGCAACCATTTTATGCCCATTTGTGTTTATGTGGCGAAACAGTTGGTACAAACTGCTTTGAAATTCAACGGGCGGTGCACGTTTTGAGGCCGCAACCCCTAAATTTGCACGGCTCGCCAAAATCAAATCTTCTATGACCTGGAAACAGATGTTCACGTCTTCGGTAGGAAAGAAACTGGTAATGGGACTGACCGGCATTTTCCTCATTCTTTTTCTGATTGTTCATGCCGGTATCAACGCATGCATTTTTGCAGACCTTTCCATCTTCAATCCCGATGATAACGGTGAAATGTTTAACAAAGCCGCCCATTTTATGGGTTCCACCGTTGTAATACGTATATTGGAAATCGGATTGTTTGCCGGTTTTATTCTGCACATCATTCAGGGCTACCTGCTTGAAGTACAAAACCGCAAAAGTCGCGGCGTGCCGTATGCCAAAGCCATGGGCAATAAAGGAAGCAAATGGTACAGCCGCAGCATGGGCCTGTTGGGTACTTTTATTTTGCTGTTTCTTATTCTGCACCTGGGCCATTTTTGGGTGCCGGCTCGGTTTACACATGCCGGCCTGGAACCCGCACTCTACAATGGCAAGGTTATGCACGATATGTTCAGCCTCATGAAAGCTACCTTCAGCGAGTTGTGGATTGTTGTAGCTTACCTCATCGGCTGTTTTTCGTTGTTCTGGCACCTCATGCACGGCTTCTTAAGTGCGTTTCGTACATTGGGCCTTAGCAACAAACGTTACATCGCCCTGTTACAATCGGTAGGAGTGGGCTACGCCGTTATTATATCACTCTTGTTTGCCTCCATGCCGGTTGCCATGTACCTGGGCTGGGTGGGGTAACATAGGCCGCATTTGTGGGGCACTGCTTTACAAACCCTGCACCCAAAGTTGAACAGACAAACATCGAATGCACAACAAAAAATAATTTCGACCTAAACGAACGATATGCTGAATTCCAAAATACCTGCCGGTCCGTTAGAAAACAAATGGAAAAATTACAAAGCCACTTGTAAACTGGTTAATCCGGCAAATAAACGCAAGCTGGAAATTATTGTAGTGGGTACCGGTCTTGCCGGTGCATCTGCAGCAGCTTCGCTTGCCGAGCTGGGATACAAAGTGAAGGCATTTTGCTTTCAGGACAGTCCCCGCCGGGCACACTCCATCGCAGCGCAGGGTGGTATTAATGCCGCCAAAAACTACCAGAACGATGGCGATAGTGTGTTTCGGCTGTTTTACGATACCATCAAAGGCGGCGATTACCGGGCCCGCGAAGCCAACGTATATCGCCTGGCCGAAGTGAGCGGCAATATTATTGACCAGTGCGTGGCGCAGGGTGTACCCTTTGCCCGTGAGTATGGCGGACTGCTCAGCAACCGTTCATTTGGTGGCACGCAGGTGCAGCGTACCTTTTATGCGGCCGGCCAAACCGGTCAGCAATTGCTCATTGGTGCTTACCAGGCGCTCGAACGCCAGGTAGCACTGGGCAATGTTAAAATGTACGCCCGCCACGAAATGCTGGATGTAGTGTTGATTGAAGGCAAGGCTCGCGGCATCATCTGCCGCAACCTGGTAACCGGCGAACTGGAGCGGCATTTCGGCCACGCCGTACTGTTGTGCACCGGCGGCTACGGAAACGTATTTTACCTCAGTACCAATGCCATGGGCAGCAACGTAACCGCTGCCTGGAAGGCCCATAAAAAAGGCGCCTTTTTCGGCAACCCCTGCTTCACCCAAATTCACCCCACCTGTATTCCGGTAAGCGGCGACCATCAGAGCAAACTCACTCTCATGAGTGAGTCGCTTCGCAACGATGGCCGCATATGGGTGCCCAAGAAGAAAGGCGATACCCGCAAACCCAACGAAATTCCGGAAGACGAACGCGATTATTACCTGGAGCGGCGCTATCCGGCCTTTGGGAACCTGGTACCCCGCGATGTTGCCAGCCGTGCTGCCAAAGAGCGTTGCGATGCCGGTTACGGTGTAGGTACCAGCAAACAGGCCGTATATCTCGATTATGCCGATGCCATACAGCGTTACGGCCGAATTGAAGCCAATAAGCGGGGTATTGACGCCGATGCTGCAACCATTACTGCCCTGGGTAAAGAAGTGGTGAAAGAAAAATACGGTAACCTCTTCGACATGTACGAAAAGATTACCGGCGAAAACCCCTACGAAGTACCCATGCGCATTTATCCAGCCGTACACTATACCATGGGCGGCTTGTGGGTTGATTATGAACTGATGACCACCATACCCGGTTTGTATGCACTGGGCGAAGCCAACTTTAGCGACCACGGCGCCAACCGCCTGGGTGCCAGCGCCCTGATGCAGGGCCTGGCCGATGGCTATTTTGTAATACCGTACACCATTGGCAACTACCTGGCCGACGAAATTCATACCAAACCCATACCCACCGACCACCCGGCCTTTGCCGAAGCGGAAAGCCAGGTGCGTGATCGCATTCACATGCTCATGAACATCAAAGGCACTAAAACCGTGGAAAGCTTCCACAAGCGCCTGGGAAAAATCATGTGGGACAAATGTGGTATGAGCCGCAATGCCGAAGGCCTGAAGCAAGCCATCCGTGAAATTCAACAGCTCAAAGAAGAATTCTGGAGCGATGTACGCATACCCGGCAACATCAACGAAATGAACCCCGAACTCGACAAAGCCAACCGCGTTGCCGACTTTATTGAGCTGGGCGAACTGATGTGCGTGGATGCCCTGCACCGCGAAGAAAGTTGCGGCGGCCACTTCCGCGAAGAACATCAAACCGAAGACGGCGAAGCCCTCCGCCACGACGATAAGTTCATGTACGTTGCCGCATGGGAAATGAAAGGCGAACACGAATGGCAGTTGCACAAAGAAGAACTCAACTATGAAGTGGTGAAGCCCAGCCAGCGCTCGTACAAGTAAAGGCTCCGTAAAATCAACACATTAACCCAACCCCGATTTCAAAGCGTATGGAACATAAAACGATCAACCTTACACTCAAAGTTTGGCGGCAAAAAAACAGTGCCGACAAAGGACACTTTGAGACCTACAACGTAAAAAACATTTCAACAGAAATGAGCTTTCTGGAAATGTTTGATGTGCTGAACGAAGAGTTGATTGCCGAAGGGAAAGACCCCATAGCGTTTGACCACGATTGCCGTGAAGGCATTTGCGGCATGTGCAGTATGTACATCAACGGCCGCCCGCATGGCCCCTGGCATGCTAATACCACCTGTCAGTTACACATGCGTGCCTTTAACGACGGTGATACCATTGTGGTTGAACCCTGGCGCGCCAAGGCCTTTCCGGTTATCAAAGACCTCATGGTTGATCGCTCCGCCTTCGACCGCATCATTCAGGCAGGCGGTTACATTTCCGTAAACACCGGTAATGCGGTAGATGGTAATGCCATCCCCATTGAAAAAGAAAAAGCCGATGCCGCCTTTGCCGCAGCCATGTGCATTGGTTGTGGCGCCTGCGTAGCAGCTTGCAAAAACAGTAGTGCCATGCTATTTACCAGTGCAAAAGTGGCGCATCTGGCCTTACTGCCTCAGGGCCATCCGGAACGCCGCACTCGTGTTATTAACATGGTGGCACAAATGGATAAGGAAGGCTTTGGCGCCTGCACCAACACCGGTGCCTGTGAGGCCGTATGCCCCAAAGAAATATCCATTACTAATATTGCACGGCTGAATGCCGAATATACCGCGGCCTGCCTCACCGCCTCCAACTAACAACGTGCATCTGTTAAAACCATTCATAAAACCTCCCGCAACGGGAGGTTTTTAATTTCATGGGCTGGCCCTGTTCCGTACCCGAGAAGGCACAAACAATTGCCAACGGGGCAATAAATTTTAATTTTAACCATTCTAACAACAGAAAGCTACTGCCATCCGCACCGCCTGTTTAACCATATTGTTGTTGCTGCCAGCCTTTGCGGTATTTGCTCAAAATCCCGCAGCCTTATCCAATCTGCGTACAAAAACCATCAGTACCCGTACGCAAACGGTAGAAATTGATACCCTCAGCATTGTACCCGGCTCGTTCATCATAACCGGCATTCCGGCGTCGTATTATCGCCTGCGGGAGTGGGATGCGCAACTTACGTGGTTACAGCAGCCCCTTGCCGATTCCGTTTCGGTACTGTACCGTGTATTTCCTTATAAACTGACAGCGCCCGTGCAACGCCTCAACTTTAACGATGTGCGCAACAATTTCGTTACCAAACCTATAGGAGGTGAAGCTATCGGAGCTGTGGGGCGAAACCTCTTTGATTTTGGTAGCGTAAACTACAACGGCAGTTTTGGCCGGGGCATCAGTTTTGGTAACAATCAGGATGCGGTGGTAAACGGACTGTTGAACCTGCAAATAAACGGTTACATCGGAGACAGCATGCAACTTTCAGCTGCGCTTACCGACAATAACATTCCGATACAGCCCGACGGCAACACCCAACAGTTGAATGAATTTGACCAGGTTTGGATTCAGCTCAAAAAAAAGGGGTGGCAACTCAATTTGGGCGATATTGACATCCGCCGCAACGATGCCTATTTTCTTAGTTTCTTCAAACGCCTGCAGGGGGCCAGTTTTCAAACTGAAAATAAAGTGTTTAAAAACGGAAAAAATACGACCCTCATCAGCGGAGCGGTGGCAAAAGGCAAATTCTCCCGCAATGTGTTTATGGGACTCGAAGGCAATCAGGGCCCGTACCGGCTGCAGGGCCCCAACGGCGAACTGTTTTTTATTGTACTGGCCGGCACCGAACGGGTTTTTATTGATGGCGAACTGATGCAACGCGGCGAAGACCAGGACTATGTGATTAATTACAACACTGCCGAAATAACCTTCACTCCCCGGCGCATGATTAATAAAGACCGCAGGATACAGGTGGAATTTGAATATGCCGACCGCAACTTTTTGAACACACAAATCATCCTGAGCAACCAGCTGCAGGTGAACGAACGGCTCACCATTCGGCTGAACGGTTTTTCCAATACCGACTCCAAAACCTCTTCCATCAACCAGCAACTTACACCCGAACAACGAATTTTCCTTTCCACCATCGGCGACCTGAAAGACGGCGCTTTCTATTCTTCCATCACCCGCGACAGCTTCAACGTCAACCGCATTTTATACCGCATGATTGATACGGTAGTGAATAACATTACCTACGATTCGGTTTTGGTATTCAGTCCTTTTCCGCACCCCGAATTGTACAGCGCATCTTTTATTGATGTGGGTGAGGGCAACGGCGATTATGTACAGGAAACCATTGGCGCCAACGGCCGCACCTTCCGCTGGGTGGCACCCGTGGCGGGCCGTAAAAGCGGCCGCTTCATGCCCATCGTGCGCCTCATTGCCCCCCGCAGTCAGCAAATGGTTACCCTGGGTACCGACTATCGCGTTCATAAAAACTGGATGCTAAAAACCGAAGCGGCCCTCAGCCGCTTTGATGAAAATACATTCTCACAAATAGATAAAGATAACGACCTAGGCTTGGCGGCACGCGTGGAACTGCAAAACAACGGCCGCCTCGGCAAAACAAGCGATCGGCCGCTGCGGTATCAAATCAACACCTCATACGAACAGGTAAGCGCCAACTTTAGAGCGCTGGAACGCCTGCGCCCCGTGGAATTTACCCGGGAATGGGGCCTGCCCATTTTTTTGCCGCAGGAAAAAGAGCAGCTTACCAATATATCGCTGCAACTAAACCGCACCGAAAACAACCGGCTGCAACTAAGTTTACAGCGTTACCTGCGGGGCAGCGCCTTTGGCGGCTGGCGCAATATTACAAGCTACTACGTGCAGCATAAAGGCTGGATCTGGAACAGCCAGTTGAACTATTCCGCTACCGACAGCGGCAGCAACCGCGGTTATTTTTTACGCCCCAACGTGGAGCTGTCGCGCCGCATCGCAAAACTGAAAAATGTAGAGGTGGGCGGCGTGTATTATCTCGAGCATAATGAACTACGCAACCGCTTTACCGACTCGTTGAGCAACCTGAGCTTCAGTTGGGATACCTGGACGTTTTTCGTTCGCTCCGCGGAAAATATCAACCGCTGGGGCCTGAACTTTTTTACCCGCCGCGATAAATTACCCCTGGGAAAAAACCTTGAACAAAAAGACCGCAGCTTTAACTACAACGCCTATTTGGAATGGATGGAAAACGAACGGCACCAGTTTCGGCTCAATGCAACGCTGCGGCAGCTGGTGGTGTACAACAACCTGCTTACCAACCTTAAGCCCGAGCAAAGCCTGCTGGGCCGCGCCGAATACATGGTGAACGAATGGAAAGGGCTGCTAACCGGAAATGTTTTATACGAAACAGGAGCAGGGCAGGAGCAACGGCGCGACTTTTCGTTTCTGGAAGTGCCGGCCGGCCAGGGCGAATACACCTGGATTGACTACAACGGAGATGGCATTCCCCAGCTCAATGAATTTGAAATTGCTCAGTTTCGTGACCAGGCACGCTACATACGTGTGTTTACGCCTACGCTCGATTTTATTAAAGCCGCCTACAACCAGTTTAACTACAGTTTGAACCTCAACCCCAAAGCCGCTATTGATGTAAACAAAGCAGGGGCGTTTGCCAAACTACTGAGCCGGTTTTCCGCACAATCGGGATTGCAAATTTTCAAGAAAGAAATTTCGCAGCGCAATATTATACTCAATCCGTTTTCAAAACCCGATGCCGATACCAACCTCATATCGCTGAACACCGTTTGGAGCAATACCCTGTTTTACAACCGCACTAGCAGCGTATGGGGCTACGAGTTTACGCACCTGCAAAATTCCGCCCGCTCCATTTTAACCTACGGACTTGAAACCCGTACCACACGGGAGTTGGTACAACGGGTGCGCTACAATTTCAGCCGGCGCTTTTCCAGCAGCGCCAACATTCGGTTCATCAAAAACCAACTGCAAACCCCGGCGTTTGACAATCGCAATTTTCTGATTCATCAGTTTTCGGCCGAACCAACCATCAGCATGCAAAACGGCACCAAATACCGCCTTTCGCTGAGTTACCGGTACGATCAGAAAAAGAACCGCGAAGGGTTGAAAGAAGCAGCCACCATTCATTCGCTCATTACCGATGCCCGCTACAATGTGCTTAGCAGCAGCACCCTTACGGCACGGTTGCAGGTTAGTTCCATTCGCTACACGGGCGCCAACAACAACAGCACGGTGGGTTTTATTATGTTAGATGCGCTGCTGCCCGGTACCAACTATGTTTGGAATATTGATTTCACCCGCCGGCTTGCCAACAATATGGAAATCAGTTTTCAGTACGACGGGCGCCAGCCCGGCCAGGGTAAAACCATCCACACCGGCCGAGCCAGCGTGCGGGCTCTGTTTTAAAAAAAAACGGTGGCCGAAAGGCCACCGTTGCAGCGTTGCTTTTGCTGTTAGTTTACGTTTGTTATTTCAGGGTTTTCGTTCCTTCGCCAATAACAAAACCGTTATTGTAAATAACAATTTTGTATGCACCTGCCGTAAACCGCACACCGGGCTTCCATTCAACCGTTACCGGAAGGGTTTTGCCGGCGGCAAAGTTCAGCACCGCTTTTTTGGTAAACACTTTTTCGCCTTCGTTGCGGGTCGTAAAGCGGCCGCTGCCCAAAGCTTCGTTGCTGATAACTTCGCCATTGGGGTCGGTAATTACCACAAACACTTCCTTATTGCCCTCATCGCCCACGCGGTTAAATACGTCGAAGGTTACCCGAATCAAATCAACATGGCGGGCCCTGGTTTTTTCTACCTCTCTGCCACTGCGGCGCTCGTCAATGGCTTTAATGGCAATATTGCTGGCAATAAGGGTAGAGGCAATATCCAGCTTTTCTTCCACCTGTTGCTTTTGCTGGCGGGTTTGGTCGTATTCCTGCTGCAGGTTTTGTTTTTGGGTAATCAGTTGCTGCTTTTCGTTACGCAACTCCTGATTTTCAGTACGCAGCATTTCCACCTCCTGTACATAGCCGCTGATGCGGTTGTTCAGTTCGGCAATCAGGCGCCGGGCTTCGGCCAGGTCGGCCTCGGTTTTGTTTTGCTTGTTCAACAGGCTTTGTATCCGCGCCTTTAATTTTTCCACTTCCGCATTGCGGGTACGCACCAGGCTGTCCATGCTGGCATTCATGGATGTCAATTCATCCAGGCGTTGCAATGCGGCGTTGTATTCGTTTTGTATGGCTTCGCGGGTGCTGTCGCTGGTGGTTAACTGCGTTTGCAGTTGGGTTGTTACTTCTTTCGATTTCGACTTATCGTAAATTAAATAGCCCCAGGTGCCAATTAATGCGGCAATCAAAACGCCATAAATAAGGTTACGGTTGTCTTTACGGGGCGGGGTTGCTGGATTTTCTTGCGGCGTTGCCGAGGGGTAGTTTGAATACGTCATAATTGTTTCGTTTAAAAAAGTTTCTGTCTTAAATTTAAGCATGTCGCAGCAGACCGTCAAACCCGAACACCTGTTGGTGCTGGATATTGAAACCGTACCGCAGCATGCTTCCTATGCCGGCCTTCCGGAAACATGGAAAATGCTTTGGAACCAAAGGGTTTCCAAAACCATGCCAGAAAATACAGACCCGGCAACCGCCTATACCGAAAAAGCGGGCATTCATGCCGAATTTGCCCGAATTGTATGCATCGGAACCGGCTTTTTTTATACCGACAAGGGAAAGCGGTTGTGCTTCCGCGTGCAATCGTTTGCCCACGACGATGAGAAGGTGCTGCTGCAGCTTTTTTTGGAAAAAGTGCAGGCCTTTGTAACCCAAAATCCGCTGATGCATTTTGCCGGCCACAACATACGGGAGTTTGACATTCCTTTTTTGTGCCGGCGCCTGATGATAAACGATATCGAAATACCCGGCTTTTTGCAGTTTAGCGGACGCAAACCCTGGGAGGTAAACGTGGTTGACACCCTGCAGCTTTGGAAGTTTGGCGATTACAAGGCCTATACCTCCTTACAACTGCTGGCCGCCTGCCTGGGTATAGAAACACCCAAATCAGACATGGATGGCAGCATGGTACGCGACGTGTATTATATCGAGCACGATTTGGAACGCATTGCCGCCTACTGCCGGGCCGATGTAATTGCCACCGCACAAATCCTGCTGCGTTTCTTACATTTGCCGGCCCTGCCGCAAGCCAATATTTTTGTGGCTGCCTGATATGAGTGTAGAAACCATTCTCAAAAGCTGGAAAAAAAAGCAGTTTCGGCCCGTGTACTGGCTGGAAGGGGAGGAGGACTATTTCATTGATCAGCTTATGGCTTATGCCGAACACGAAATCTTGTCGGAGGCAGAAGCCGGTTTCAACCTCACCGTGTTTTACGGAAAAGATGCGCAGTGGAGCGATGTGGTAAACGCCTGTATGCGGTATCCCATGTTTGCCGAACGCCAGGTGGTACTGCTCAAAGAAGCCCAGCACATGAAAGATATTGACAAGCTGGAGCCTTACATCGAAAACCCGCTGCCCACCACCGTATTTGTGGTGGCCCATAAGCAAAAGAAACTCGACGGCCGCAGCAAACTTGCCAAATTGTTAAAAACAAAGGCCGAAGTACTTACCACCGCCAAAATCAAAGAAGCCGAACTGCCGGGCTGGACGCAACAGTACATCGAAAGCAAAGGCTACCAGCCTTCGTACAAAGCCGTACAACTGATAACCGAACATATCGGTAACGACCTCAGCCGCATTACCAATGAAATTGACAAGCTCATCATCAACCTCGGCGACCGCAAAACCATTACGGAAGATGATATAGAAAACTACATCGGTATCAGCAAAGAATACAATCTGTTTGAACTGCAAACGGCCATAGCCCAGCGCAACATGGCAAAAGCGCTTACCATTGTGCAGTATTTCGAAAAAAATCCCAAAGCGGCCAACATACACAGCATTTTGCCGGTGTTGTACAGTTTTTTTGCACGGGCATGGATGTTGCTGGATGCACATGGCGATGAAAGGGTGGTGCAAAGCAAAACCGGTATCAATCCCTGGACGCTGAAAGAAGCGAAACTGGCTGCATCGGCCTACGGCCGGCAGGGCATCCTTGCTGCCTTATTATTGCTGCACGAGTATAACTTACGCAGTGTAGGCGTAGGCAACGGCGATGCCGAGCCCGAAGCCTTATTAAAAGAATTCATTTTGAAACTCATGCTGTAAGTACAGCAAAAATTTTTTGTAACGACATGGCATTGATGAAATCCATCTCCGGCATACGGGGCACCATTGGCGGCGAACCGGGCAGCGCACTCACCCCGCCCGACATTGTGAAATACACGGCCGCTTTTGCCGCTCTTTTGCAGGAAGAAGCGAAATCAAGAAAAATAACGATTGTAGTGGGGCGCGACGGCCGCATGAGCGGCGAAATGGTGCGGGGACTGGTGGTGCAAACACTGGTTGCCATGGGCGTGGAGGTAATTGACCTGGGCCTGAGTACCACCCCCACCGTTGAAATGGCGGTACCCTACCTGCAGGCCCATGGCGGCATCATCCTCACCGCATCGCACAACCCCAAAGAATGGAATGCCCTGAAGTTATTGAACAGCGCCGGCGAATTCATCAGCGCTGCCGCCGGTAAAGCCTTATTGCAAAAAGCCGACAGCGGCGATTTTACGTTTGCACCGGTAGAACAACTGGGCACCGTTACGTTGCGTGATGATTTGCTGCAGTACCACATTCACCGCATTTTGCAGCACCCGTTGGTACGGCACGAAGCCATTGAGGTAAGCAACTTCACCATTGTTATTGATCCCATTAACAGCAGCGGGGCCATTGCCGTACCCGCCTTGTTACAGGCATTGGGCGTACGCAACATTACCGTGCTCAATGCCGAAATGCACGGCAACTTTGTGCACAACCCCGAGCCGCTTGCCGAAAACCTTACCCAGCTGGCCCAGGCCGTTGTAGAAAAAAATGCCCATCTGGGTATTGCGGTTGACCCCGATGTGGATCGGCTGGTTTTTATGAATGAAGACGGCACCCTGTTTGGCGAAGAATACACCCTGGTTGCCGTGGCCGATTACGTGCTGGCGCATCAAAAAGGAAACACCGTATCCAACCTATCTTCGTCAAGAGCCCTGCGTGATGTAACCCGCAAGCACGGAGGCAACTATTACGCCAGCGCGGTAGGAGAGGTAAATGTGGTGGAAAAAATGAAAGAAGTGAACGCCGTTATTGGAGGCGAAGGCAATGGAGGCGTAATTGACCCCCGGCTGCATTACGGAAGAGATGCGCTGATTGGCATTGCGCTGTTTTTAAGCCACCTGGCCACCAGCGGCAAAAAAGCTTCGGAACTGCGCAGAGAACTGCCGCAATATGCCATGAGCAAAAATAAACTGGAACTTCTGCCGGGCATGGATGTAGCCGCCCTGTTGCGGCAGGTGCAACAATTGTATTTGCACGAAGAAACCACCACCCTTGACGGGTTAAAGATTGATTTTGCCCACGGCTGGGTGCATTTGCGGGCCAGCAATACCGAACCCATCATTCGGGTGTATGCAGAGGCGGGCACCGAAGCCGAAGCAGACGCACTGGCGCAGCAGGTTATGCAACAGGTAACAGCCCTGCTGCCGGCACAAAACTGATTGCCCTTACTTTTGCGCTAACACAGTCGGGAATGGAACGAATTTACTTGGATAATGCCGCCACCACCGCACTCGACCCCGAAGTGCTCGATGCCATGCTGCCGTACCTGCGAGAAAAGTTTGGCAATCCCTCTTCCATCTATTCCTACGGCCGCGAAACCCGGCTGGCCATTGAAAATGCCCGTAAAACCGTTGCCCGGCTGCTACATGCACATCCCGCCGAAATTTTCTTTACCAGTGGCGGAACCGAAAGTTCCAACACCGCCATAACGGGTGCCGTACGCGACCTGGGCTGCCGGCACATCATTACCTCGCCCATCGAACATCATGCCACCCTGCACACGGTAGAGTACCTGCAAAAACGCGGAGAAGCCATGGTGAGTTATGTGCGGATACTTCCTAACGGACATGTGGATCTTTCGCATCTGGAAGAACTGCTGGCTGCCCTACCCGAAAAAAAACTGGTTACCCTGATGCATGCCAATAATGAAATTGGCAACCTCACCGACCTGCATGCGGTGGGTAACCTTTGCAACCAATACAATGCCATATTTCATTCCGATACGGTGCAAACCGTTGGGCACCTGCCTTTTGATTTGCGCAATACACCCGTTCACTTCATCACCGGATCGGCCCACAAATTTCATGGGCCCAAAGGTGCCGGACTGTTGTACATCAACGAAAACATCCGCATACAGCCTTACATACACGGGGGCGGACAAGAGCGCAACATGCGTGCCGGCACCGAAAACGTGTACGGCATTGTAGGCTTTGCCAAAGCCCTGGAACTGGCAATGCAACGCTTGGAAACCGACCGCGCCTACATCAACAATTTGCGTTTATACATGGCCGATGCCCTCCGGCAACACATACCGGGCATACGTTTCAACGGCGACCCCTTTGGCGCCGGCAACTATACCGTACTCAATGCCGCTTTTCCGGTTACCGAACGGTCGGAAATGCTGCTCATGAACCTGGATATTGCAGGCATTTGCGCCTCCGGCGGAAGTGCCTGCACCAGCGGCGCCCTGCAGAGCTCACATGTTATTGCGGCCCTTCCCGACGCCGGCAATCAAATACCGGTACGCTTTTCTTTTTGCCGGCATAACACAAGGCAGGAAGTGGATGTGGTGGTACAAACGCTGCGCTCCATAATCTGACCGAAATCATCTGTTTACCCCTTCGGCGTTCTTTACCGGCACCGGTAATTATGGCAACTTTCGCAAAAATTTGTCGTATGAATACCCGGCGCAATTTTCTGAAACAATCCCTGCTGGCCTCCGGTGGTATTTTACTGGCCACGCCCGATTTATTTTCGTTTCACATCGGCCAACAACCCAAAGTTATTGTAATAGGTGCCGGCTTTGCCGGATTGGCTGCCGCCTGGCAACTGCGCAAACGCGGAATTGACGTTGTAGTGCTGGAAGCCCGCAACCGCATTGGCGGCCGCGTATTTACTTATACCATTGACGCAAAGGAAAAACTGAATGTAGAACTGGGTGGCGAATGGATTTCGAAAGCCCAACGGCGCATTTTGGCGCTGTGCGAGGAATTTCAACTGGGCCTGCAGGATAATCAGATGCAAAGCAACCTACTGTATAAAAACACCTACAGCCGTGCAGGTGAGTGGGGGATGAGTCCCGAATGGAACCGCAAACTTTCCAAACTGAAAATTGATTTTGTTGACCTGCGCAGCGAAGAAAAGAATGAACTGGACAAGCTCGACTGGTGGCGCTACCTGCATAATAATGGATGCGATGGAAGAGACCTGGAACTGGTGAACCTCATAGACAGTATTGACTTTGGCGAAAGCATCCGCCAGGTATCGGCTTACGCCGCCATGAACCATTTTACCACCGTGGCCGAACGTAAAGACCTGCCCTATAAAATAATTGGTGGTAACGGCCGCCTTGCCGATGCACTGGCCGGCCGCATAGGCCGGGAGCGCATCATTACCAACTGCCGGGTACAACGCATTGAGCAGGGAGCCAAAGTAAAAGTTACCGCTGCCGACGGAAAGGTGTTTGAAGCCGATAAAATTATTTGCACCATTCCCACCCTGGCTACCAAACAAATAGAATGGATACCCCGGTTGCCGGTTGAAAAAATAGATGCCATTGATGAACTGCAATATGGCCGGGCCAATAAAAACGTTTTGTTGTTTAACCGCCGCTTCTGGAAAGATGAAAGCTTCAGCCTGGTAACCGATACCACATCACACTTCATTTACCACGGCACCAAAAAACAAGCATCGTTAAAAGGCGCATTACTATCGTATGCCACGGGCGATAAAGCCGATGTGGTGGCCGGTCAAAACGAATCGAACCGTGCCGCCTTGGCGCAGCAAGCACTGTTGCCCGCCTTTGGAAACGTACGCCCCTTCCTTGAAAAACAATACAACCACAACTGGGGCGACGATCCGTTTTCAAGAGGGGCTTATGCCATTTACCGCCCGGGCCAATGGTTCCGGTTGCGGCCAGCGCTGCAACGCCCGTTCATCAACACCTTTTTTGCCGGTGAGCACGTGGCCGACCTGCAAGGTTCCATGGAAGGCGCCATTGTAAGCGGCGAACTGGCTGCGGCCGCCATCTGAAATAGTGCACGCTTTTAAAGGGGCGCATCAAAGCGATGCGCTTTTTTTTATGCCATAAAATCGTGTATTTTACCGCCAAATCGTTTTACATGAATTTCCGTTTGCAAGCACTCATGGGGTTGTTGATAGTGGCATCATTTACGGCATGCAACACCCCACCGGTACAACAATCTGCGTTTCCGAAATGGATTGCACAATCCAATATTTATGAAGTTAATGTTCGCCAATACACCCCCGAGGGAACCTTTGCCGCCTTCAGCAATCATTTACCGCGCCTGCGAGAAATGGGCGTTGACATACTGTGGTTCATGCCCATTACCCCCATCAGCGTGGCCGATCGCAAAGGAGAACGCGGCAGCTATTATGCGGTTGCCGATTATACCGCCGTTAATCCCGAGTTTGGAACCCTCGACGACTGGAAGGCTCTTGTAAAAAAAGCGCAGGGCATGGGCTTTAAAGTAATTATCGACTGGGTGGCCAACCATACGGGCGCCGATAACCGCTGGATCAAAACCAATCCCGAATTTTTTGTTACCGATGCCAAAGGAAACCTGCAGTACGCATTCGACTGGAGCGACACCCGCGACCTGGATTACTGGAACCCCGTGCTTCGCGATAGCATGATTCATGCCATGAAATTTTGGGTTACCGAAACCGGGATAGACGGGTTTCGATGCGATGTTGCAGCGGAAGTGCCCCGCATGTTTTGGGAAGAAGCCATCCGCCAGTTGAAGCAGGTGAAGCCCGACATCTTCATGCTGGCCGAAGCCGATGTGGCATGGGTACACGATGCCGGCTTTCATGCCAGCTACGGTTGGGATGGCTTTGCCAAAATGAAACAGGTAGCCAAAGGCGAAAAAAGCGCCCGGGTGCTCGATACCGTGCTGCGCCACCTGGATGAAACCTTTAAGCCCGGCGCCATCAAAATGTACTTCACCAGCAACCACGATGAAAACAGCTGGAACAAGGCCGACTACGAAACCATGCCCGGCCCCATACATGCACCTTTTGCCGTACTTACCCAAACCTGGAAAAATACCCTGCCCTTAATTTACAGCGGCCAGGAAGAACCGCATCTCGATTCGCTTTCTTTCTTCTATAAGGACACAATCCATTTCTCAAAATTTGAACGCGCCCCCTTTTACAAAACCCTGCTGGAACTGCGCAAAGCCAATCCGGCCCTTGCCGTTGATGCCGATTACAAAAAACTGCGTACCACCAACGACGATGCCATTTACGCCTACCTGCGCAGCAAAGGCAACAGCAAGGTGTTGGTAATTTTAAACCTCAGTGGCGCCCAACAACAATTTCAATTGCTCGATGCCGCAGCGGCCGGCACGTACAACAACGTGTTTCGTACCGCAAAAGAAACCATTACCAACGGTGCCGCCATGCAGTTGCAGCCCTGGGAATATTTTGTGTGCGAAGTGCGGTAACCCGCTTTGAACAAACCATCAAAAAAAGCGAACACGCTGCAATGTGTTCGCTTTTTTTCAATTGCATCATTTCAATGCTGCGTTAGCTGCTTTGAAAACTCAGCGCCCGAATCAGGGTATTGGGCAGGCGGGGTAATTTTTTTCGTTCTATCAGGTAGGTGGCCAGGGCCGACAAATCTTTAAATACATAATGCTGCTCCACAGCCCCCTGCAGGTAACCGGCACCGGTAGTATTGCCGGTACCCACCCGCATACCAATCATGCGGCGTACCATAACGTAATGCTTATGGCGCCAGCCGGCCAGGCCGTGATCAATTTCAATAAACGTATCCAGCAGTTGAAACGAGGTTTGAAACACCGGAAAATCGCGGTACAGCATAATAAACAACGCACTGCGCATTGCGGCTGCCTCCAGGCCGCCTGCCGCCGGCTCTTCGCTTAAAAACTGGCGGTCAAAATCGGCCAGCTTGTGCCGCTCCCGCTCGGTTAAACTTTGGGCGTACAAAAAACGGTAGTCGTTCCAAAAAGGGTGGGGGTGTTGGCGTTCGGCACAAACCGGCACATAGCCCTGCCAATAAGAGTGGTCAAAAAAGGGCATGCGCCTGAGCCAGTTATTCAACAGTTGCAGCAGGCTGGGCTGCGCTTCGGCAAGCGTTATTTGCTGATAATCGGCTTCGGAAAAACCACCCGCATCGGTACGCTTGTAATATTCGTGTTGATGGCGTTGCTGCATGTGCAGGCCCAGCGTAGCCTCAATCAGCCGAAACTGCCGGCTCTGAAAACCCGAAGCGGGCGTCAGCAGGTTGCGAAACTCCAGAAAATCGAGCGGCGTCATCGTATCCAAAATACCTACCTGCCGGTTCAGCAAATCCAGAATGTGCACCACCCGCTTCAGGCGGTGGCGGCACAGGTTCAGCGCCTCGCTGTTATCGTCAATGCGGTCTTGCCGCAGCACACTGCGTACATATTCCAACTCAAACAAAATTTGCTTAAACCACAATTCGTAGGCCTGATGAATAATGATGAACAGCATTTCATCGTGCGCCGGTTCGTTCCCGTTTTCAAAACTCAGCGGATGCTGGCAGTTCAGCAGGGTATCGAGCCGCAGGTAATCGGCATAATAAGGCTGGGAGGTAGAGGAGGACATGCAATCGTATTTTAGCCGGCAAAGTAACAAAACACCGCCACTTGGCGCCCGAAACAGGTTGCAATTTTCAGGGGCAAACCGCTTATCCACAAAGTGGCCGTTTTTGTTGAAAAAACGCTGAAAAAAGGCCCGTTTTTACCCTGTGGAGCGGGTGCTTTTTGGTATCTTTGGCACCCTTATAAATACGTATGGATCAAACAGAACAAGCAATGGAAAACGGCCCGGAGAAACAAGGGCGCATCATACCGGTAAACATTGAAGAGCAAATGAAAACCGCCTACATCGATTACTCGATGTCGGTTATTGTGGGACGGGCCCTTCCCGATGTGCGGGATGGCTTAAAGCCGGTACACCGGCGCATCCTGTACGCCATGAACGAGTTGGGTTTACAATACAACAAAGCCTATAAAAAAAGCGCCCGTATTGTAGGGGAAGTGCTGGGTAAATACCACCCCCACGGCGATACGGCCGTTTACGATGCCATGGTGCGTATGGCGCAGGATTGGAGCATGCGCTACACCCTTATTGACGGTCAAGGTAACTATGGCAACCAGGATGGCGACGGGCCTGCGGCCATGCGTTATACCGAAGCTCGCATGCAGCGGCTTACCGAAAGCATGCTGGAAGACATTGACAAGGAAACCGTTGACTTTCAGCCCAATTTTGACGATTCGGAAAAAGAACCGGTGGTGCTGCCCACCCGCATCCCCAATTTGCTGGTAAACGGCTCCAGCGGTATTGCCGTGGGTATGGCCACCAACATGATGCCCCACAACCTGAGCGAAGTGGTGGATGGTTGCATTGCCTTTATTGACAACCGCGATATTACCATTGACGAGTTGATGCAATACATCAAGGCGCCCGACTTTCCCACCGCCGGCACCATTTACGGCATGGAAGGCATCAAAGCCGCCTACCATACCGGAAGAGGCAGGGTAGTGCTGCGGGGTAAGGTTACGGTTGAAACCAAAACCAGCGGCCGGGAGCAGATTATCATTACCGAAGTGCCTTACCAGGTGAACCGCGATGCGCTTACCGATAAAATTGGCCAGCTGGTAAACGATAAAATAATTGAAGGCATCGTTCACGTAAACAACGAAAGCAACCAAAAAGAGGGTACCCGCATTGTAATTGACCTGAAACGCGAAGCGGTGGCCCAGGTAATCATCAACCAGCTGTACAAGTACACCGAACTGCAAAGCTCTTACGGCATCAACAACGTGGCGCTGGTGAAGGGCCGCCCCCGCATTCTGAACCTGAAAGAGCTGATCAGCGAGTTTGTTGAGTTTCGGCACGAAATTGTGGTGCGGCGCACCAAATATGAGCTGCGCAAAGCCCAGGAACGGGCCCATATTTTACAGGGCTACCTGATAGCGCTGGACCACCTGGATGAAGTAATTGCCCTCATCCGCAATTCGGCAACCCCCGAAATCGCAAAAGAAAGCCTGGTGAACGCCGGCTGGGGACTCGATGAAATTCAGGCCAAAGCCATACTGGAACTGCGCCTGCAACGCCTCACCGGCATGGAGCGGGATAAAATACGGCAGGAGTACGACGATTTGATGGCCCTCATTGCCCGCCTCAATGAACTGCTGGGCAATGAACACCTGCGCTACGAACTCATCAAAACCGAACTGCTCGAAATCAAAAACCGCTTTGGCGATGCCCGCAAAACCGAAATCACCTACCTCGATGATGAAGTGCGCATCGAAGACCTCATTAAGGAAGAAGATGTGGTCATCACCATTTCGCACATGGGCTACATCAAGCGTACCTCAGCCACCGAATACCGGCAACAGCGCCGCGGCGGCAGGGGAGCACTGGGCAGTAAAACCCGGGAAGAAGACTACATTGAGCACCTGTTTGTAGCTTCTACCCACCACACCCTGCTGTTTTTTACCGACAAAGGCCGCTGCTACTGGCTCAAAGCCTACGAAATACCCGAAGGCGATAAAACCAGCAAAGGACGGGCCATTCAAAACCTCATTCAGCTGCCGCCCGACGATAAAGTCAAAGCCATTATTGACGTGCCCCGCCTCGATGATGAAGACTATGTAAAGAGTCATTATATTGTGCTGTGCACCCGCAAGGGCATCATCAAAAAAACGCCCCTCGAAGATTTCAGCCGCCGCCGTGCAACCGGAGTGAACGCCATAACCATCTTAGAGGGCGATGAATTGCTGGAAGCACGCCTCACCGATGGACAAAGCGAAATTATGATGGCGGTTAAAAGCGGCCGTGCCATCCGCTTCCCTGAAGAGAAAGTGCGGCCCACCGGCCGCGGTGCCATTGGGGTGGCCGGTATTGAAGTGGACGATGCCTCCGATGAAGTAGTTGGTATGATTTGTGTTACCAAAAACGATACCAGTCGCACCGTATTGGTAGTGAGCGAAAAAGGGTACGGTAAGCGTACGCCGGTTGACGAATACCGCATTACCAATCGCGGCGGTAAAGGTGTAAAAACCATAAACATTACCGAAAAAACCGGGCCACTGGTAGGCTTGTTGGATGTAACCGGTAAAGAAGATCTGATGATCAGCTGCCGCAGCGGTATTACCATACGCATGGCTGTGGAGCAAATCAGCGAACAAGGCCGGGCCACCCAGGGTGTGAAGCTCATTCGTATAGATGAAGGCGATGAAATTGCCGCCATCACTAAAATTGAAGAGGAGGAGGAAGAAGCGGCAAACGAATCCAACAACAATGAGCCAACAACAGAAAACAATCAATCATCTGAAAATCAATACAATGTATAGTTTATCTCACATAAAACAGAAAACGATGAAACAAATCCTTATCACAACAACGGCCTTGTTTTTCGTCTTGGCGGGTTTTGCACAAGACATGAAGAAAGTGCGAAACCTGTACGACAAAAAAGACTGGGTGAAGGCAAAAGAAGCTATCGACCTGGTACTGGCCAATGAAAAAGAACAGAAAAACTGGGAAGCCTGGTATTATAAAGGATTAATATACGCTCAGGTTGCGAAAGATGCCAACCTGAGCGCCGCAACACCCGATGCCTGGACCCAATCGTTTGAAGGGTATAAAAAGGCTTTGGAACTGGATCAAAAGCAGACCGAAACCTTCATGACGCTGCGGAATTATCCGGTATTCGACAACTACATTGAACTGCAACGCAAAGGCAACGAACTGTACAACGCCCAAAACTTTAAAGAGGCACTGGCCACTTACAAAAAAGCCGATGAAGTAGGGCGCTTCATCTACAAAAACAAATGGGCCCTTACCGAGGTAGATACCATTTTGTATTTCTACATGGGAGCGGCCGCCATGCAGGACGAAAACATGGACGAAGCCATTACCTATTTCGAAAAGCTTTGTAACGCCGAAGTGAATGGCGAAGGCTATGATGTATGCTACCGCTACGTAACCTATTATTACGACAAGAAAGGCGACATTGAAAAAGCCAACAAATATGCTGCCCTGGGAAGAAAGTTCTATCCCGAAGACAGCTATTACAGCCGTGTTGAACTGGACCGCGAGCGCAAAAACAACGGCGTTGGCCCCGGCCTTTTTGCCAAATATGAAGAAGTACTGAAGCAGGATGCAAAAGATTACGACCTGCGCTTTGACTATGCGGCCGAAATGTTCAACTGGATGTTTAACGATAATGCAACGCCGGCTGCCGAGCATGCGGCCTACTTTGCCAAAATTGTTGACCAGCTGAATCAGTGCATTCAACTGGACGCCAGCCGCGTAGATGCCCATTTGCTGCTGGGTAAAGCCTACTTCAACGAAGCCGCGTTCATTCAGGATGAAATGAAAAAAATCAAAGGAAAAACGCCGGATGACGAAAAGAAGCGTGCCGAAATGAAGGCCCAGATGGAAAGCCGCATGAAGGAAGCCATACCCAATTTTGAAAAGTCGCACGAAATTTTCAAAAAAACGCCCGAAGAAGAATTTAAAAAGGAAAAGCGTTTGCGCAACGAATACAAAACAACCCTTTACCTGCTTACTGAGGCGCACCGCTTTTTGGGTAACACTGAAAAAGAAAAGTTCTACGACAAGGAATATCAGAAACTGAATCAGTAAAACGAAAAATAGCTATTTTCAACAGGCTGCCGCATTGTACCGGCGGCCTGTTTTATTTTTCAAATACGTACCAATGTCTTTACAACTCAACCGCACCGAATTTGGAAACCCGGCTCATGCCGGCAACGTATTGTCGCGGCAACAAGCCGAAAGTCTGCTGCACGAATGGGTACCCAACGAACGCCTGCGCCTGCATATGCGGCAGGTGGCGCATTTGATGCGCTGCTGGGCCGCCGAACGCGAAGGGCTGGATGCCGCCGGGCAATGGCGCTGGGAACTGGCCGGCTTATTACACGATGCCGACTGGGACTGCTGGCCCGAACTGCACTGCAAAAAAATTATTGAAGAACTCGAAGCCCGTGAGGTTGACCCCGAAATCATAAGGGCCATTGCCCCAGTCACGGCCCGGCGCATTTTGGCGTGGATCCCGTTACGAAAATGGATAAAATGCTGTACGCATTTGACGAGCTGAGTGGGCTGATTCACGCATACGCTTTAATGCGGCCGGGCGGCTACGCCGGTATGGAACTGAAAGGCGTAAAAAAACGGCTGAAAGAAAAATCCTTCGCCGCAAACGTGAACCGCGATGAGATTGCCGATGCGGCAAACAGGGCAGGTATTGCACTGGACGAACTGATTCAGTTCATCATCGAACGCCAGGGCACTGTTTCATGAGAAAACTCCTATTTAACATAATATTAATTATGCGACAACTGGCTACTGAAATAGGCAATCCAATCGGCCAGGTTCAGATATGGATGCTTTAGCGCCAGTTCCCGGGCTTTGGCCAAATGGGCAGCCAAAAACTTTTGATGTTGCTGCGAAGCCGGATGAAACGGCCGGTGATTGCGTGCCAGTTGTAATTGCCGGAGTTCGGCATTGAGTTGGCGGGTGGATTCGGAAAATGCGAATTCTGAAAATTTTTCCATCACAAACTGCGTGGCTGCATAGTTGGGGTGTGCCAAATCAATATCGTAAAAGCGATAATCGCGTAACACATCAATCACCAACTCATAGGCCGGGAAATAAAAAATGCGGTCGAATTTTTCAACCAGGTGATGCACCGTTTCCAGCAGGCGCGCCTTGCTGCGGTTGTTGTTAACCACACCGTCTCGCAGGTGGCGTACCGGACTGATGGTGAAAATGATTTTCAACCTGTTGTTTGCGTGAAACAACTGATGAATGGTGTTATCCAGCAGGGCAATTTGCTCCTCAATGGACACCAAATGCTTTTCAAACCACTGCTGGGGAGCTTTGTGACAGTTGGCCACATCACGCCGGGGATCTAACAACCGATAAGAAAACGATGAACCCAGGGTAATAATAAGCCAGTCGGCCTGTTTAACATAATGTGAAGCCCGCTGCTGCGACTCGTTAATCTGCTGCAAACAAACCTCCGCATCGGGATGCGAAAACCGGCTATGGTGCTCCCAGCTATGATACAACTCGTTCAGGTAAAACAAATCCTCCCTGCCGTATTGCCGGTTGTACACGTACGATACCAGGCTGCGGCATACGCTTTTGGTATCAAACAAAATTCCATTTGGATTTTCCAAAATATTGAATTTCAAATTATTCAACTCTTTACCAATATGTTCGGTAAAGCACGAGCCCACCATCATTACGCGGTGTGTATGCTCAATGGGCATCGGCAGGGGTTTGATTTCGATATCGGTCATCCACTTCATAGCAGCCGGGTTTATTGAAAGATGGAAGCGGCCATTTGCAGGCTTTGTTGCAGTGCGGTTTCGTTTAAGGCGGGCAAGGCATTTCGCTGTTGAAAGAAATGCAGCATCCATTCGGTATTCATGTTGCCCACCAGTTCGTCGTTGGCCATGGGACATCCGCCGATGCCCTTGAGGGCGCCGTCGAACCTCCGGATACCGGCTTCCCAGGCGGCTTCCAGTTTTTGCTGCCAGTTAGCGGCGGTTGAATGCAGGTGTACACCGGTAGTAACCTGCGGCAATTGTTGGGTAAACACTTCCGAAAGATTGCGAATTTGTTGCGGTTGTGCAAGACCTACCGTATCGGCAAGCGATAAAATGGTTACCCCCCGGTCGGCCAATTGGCGCCCCCAGTACAACACCACTTCTTCGCTCCATGCATCGCCGTAAGGGTTGCCAAAGGCCATCGAAAGGTACACCACCAGTTCTTTTTGAGCGTGCCTGCAAATATCGAGTATCGCCTCTACCCTTTTCAACGATTCGGTAATGCTGCTGTTGGTATTGCGCTGCTGAAAGGTTTCTGAAACCGAAAACGGGAAGCCCAAATAGCGAATGCCTTCATACTGCGCCGCCTGTTCGGCGCCCAGCTCGTTGGCAACAATGGCCAGCAATCGGGTGGAACTGGCACGCCAGTTTAACGATGCGTAAACGGCGGCGGTGTCGGCCATTTGCGGTATGGCCTTGGGCGAAACGAAACTGCCGAAATCGAGAGTATGAAAGCCCACCTGCAGCAACATGTTGAGGTAGGCAATTTTATTTTCGGTACTTATGGGTCGGTGCCATCCCTGCATGGCATCGCGTGGGCATTCAACCAGTTGAACGGTTGGGGCTGTTGCATTCATGTGTCTGCTATTTCTTATCGGTTCCAAACACCGGTTATAGGAGTGTTTTTGAAGGAGAAAGCTTTATGGTTTTAGCGCCATGCGTTGCCGCATGGCTTCATACAAAATCATGCCCGCCGCCACCGAAACATTCAGGCTTTCGAAATTGCCGTGCATGGGGATGCGAATTTTCGTGTCGCAAATTTTCATCAGTGCCGGATGGATGCCGTTTTCTTCGCTACCCATTACCACGGCGCAGGGAACGGTAAAGTCGGTTTCGCCGATGGTTTGGGTGGCTGTCATTTCGCTGGCATATACCGCAATGCCGTTCAGGTGCAGGGTATCTACCGCTTTCATTAAGCTGGGTACCCGGCAAACCGCTATTTGTTCCAGGGCTCCGGCGCTGGTGAGCATGGCATCTTCGTTGAGAGCTCCTACTCCCCTTTCGGGTATAATAATGGCCTGTACGCCGCAGCACAGGGCGGTACGGGCAATGGCTCCGATATTTCGAATGTCGGTTATGCCGTCGAGCAACAGCAACAGCGGTGTATCGCCCCGGTCGTTTACCTGGTCAATTACATCCTGCAACTGTTGGTACTGTACCCGGGAGCGCTGGGCTACACAGCCTTCATGGCCGGGCACGTGCAAGGAATCGAGCTTCTGCACCGGAACTTTTTGCACCGGAACCTGGTGGCGGAGTGCTGCTGCACGTATGGGGTCGGCAACGGATGCCGGCAATTGTTGCATCAGGTAAATCCGATCGAGCGGCACGCCTTCCTGCAAGGCCTGTAATACCGCTGCCGGCGTTGCGATGAGCATGGATTTTTTAGGCCGGCTTTGTTTTTTTCGGAATGCTTTCACGCTGCAAAGAAACGGATAAAAAGAAAAACCCACCGGGTTGTGCCAGTGGGTGTTGTGAAGTGGTGGGTTACAATTTTATTTGATGCCGAAAGCTTTTTTGAGCTTTTCAACGTAATCCAGTTTTTCCCAGGTAAACAGTTCCACTTTCACCTTTTTTTCGTTGGGTTTACCGGGGTTAAAAACTTTCACTTTTACCTCGGGTTTGCGTCCCATGTGTCCGTATGCGGCTGTTTCAAAGTAAATGGGCGAGCGCAGCTTCAGCCGTTTTTCAATGAAGTAGGGCCGCATATCGAAGAGGCTTTCGATTTTTTTGCTGATTTCACCATCGGTAAGGGCAATTTTGGAGGTACCGCGGGTATCTACATGGATGGAAGTAGGCTTGGCCACGCCAATGGCATACGATACCTGCACCAGCACTTCATCGCAAATACCGGCGGCAACCATGTTTTTGGCGATGTGGCGGGCGGCATAAGCGGCGCTGCGATCTACTTTGGAGGGGTCTTTGCCGCTGAAAGCGCCACCGCCATGGGCGCCTTTTCCACCGTAGGTATCTACAATGATTTTTCGGCCAGTTAAGCCGGTATCGCCGTGGGGGCCTCCAATCACAAACTTTCCGGTGGGGTTAATGTGGTATTTAATGTTGCCTTTAAAATAAGGGCGGTATTTGGGATGCGCCTTCAGGATGCGGGGAATAAGAATTTCCTGAATGTCTTTACTGATGCGGGCCTGCATCTTTTTTTCATCCTTATCAAATTCATCGTGCTGGGTAGATACCACAATGGTATCAATGCGCACCGGTTTATTATCGTCGCTGTATTCCAGCGTTACCTGGCTTTTGGCATCGGGGCGCAGGTACTTCATCACTTTGCCTTCGCGGCGGATGGCTGCCAGTTCCTGCAAAATTTTATGTGCCAAATCCAGGGCCAGGGGCATGTAATCTTCGGTTTCGTTGGTAGCGTAGCCAAACATGATGCCCTGGTCGCCGGCCCCCTGCTCTTCTTTCTTTTTCCGTTCTACACCCTGGTTAATGTCGGCCGACTGTTCATGGATGGCGGAAAGAATACCGCAGCTGTTGGCCTCAAACATGTATTCGCTTTTGGTGTACCCGATTTTACGGATTACTTCCCGGGCAATATCCTGTACGTCGAGATAGGCTTTTGATTTCACCTCTCCGGCAAGTATCACCTGTCCGGTGGTTACCAGCGTTTCACAGGCTACCTTGGAGTTAGGGTCGTAAGCAAGAAAGTGATCTATTAACGCATCCGAAATCTGGTCGGCAACTTTATCGGGATGTCCTTCCGAAACACTTTCCGATGTAAATAAATAAGGCATAATACAGTGGTTTTGTGAACAGGCGCAAAGATAAGGGGCTGTGCTTTGCGGTTTTATTGTTTTGAGTAATAAATACGCACAAACATGCGGTGTTGCGGATGTGAGCCGCCACCCAATTGTACCCGACCCAGGGCCAGTGCATTAATGGAGGTACCGCCTAATATGGGGCCGCGAAATGCGGCAATATAAGGTGCTGCCAGGCGAAAATCGCGACGGGTGGCCCGACCGGTAATGATGTTTTGTACAAAGCGGGTGATGTTCATGTAGTATTCTGCAACCGGATTGTTGGCGGCATCGAGCCGGAACGAAGGAATGCCGCCCGTATAATTCAGAATTAAATTGTACACAAAGGCTTGACGGAAGAAATCAAATGCACCAGGCACAAAATAATTCAAACTATCAAAAGGTATGGGGGCGTTGGCACCATCGGGCGCAACGGTAAACAGGTGCAACGTTGGCGGCCGTAGTTGATTTTCGATGGTAAGGGGGCCTGCAAAAATTTGCCGGGCAACCAGTTCGGCACGATGAATAACGTAAGGTTTGTTTACCAGCGTATCCAGGGCCGGTACCCGAACATGCACGGCCGTACCCGGGGCTGTTTGTATAAATGCCAGAGAAGAAGGCAAGCCCGATGTAATATGCGGCTCGGCAGCGCTGCCGCTGTAATTGCGGTACACTTTATTGGCATTGGCCGAGCGGATGGTATCGGGCACAAAAGGAAAAATAGTAACGGTGGTATCCAAGGATCCATCGGCTTTCCTAACCCGATAATACAGATTCAGCCGGGTATCAAACTCGGTTAACGATACGTAGTGCAGGGCGTTACCCGAAAAGGTGGAATCGGCCACTACCGCAAAGCCGTTCAAAAACTGCTTAAAGGCAGTATCGTTGCGCAGGGCACCGGTTTCGTTGTCCTGATCCAGCAGGGAGCGGGCAAAGGCATCGTTTAAGCGTACCCGTATTTGGTTAAAAACACTATCCCCTCTGAAAGCAAGCTTATAGCCCGTACGAATTTCCCTTGGCGTAAACGTGAGGGTACCCAGTAAATTGGCCGGTGAAAAATTGGCGCCTTCCGATAAACGGTATTTACGGTTGGCCACAAAAGTGGGGTCGGTTATGCGATACACATTAATGCGGGTTGTGGCACCGGTATCGCCATACACGCCCCGGTAGGAAAGTGCCAAAACGGCCGAATCGAGCAGCAGGCTGTCTCGCGATGCAGGATACCGAAACGGATAGCTGGCGGGAAGGGTTTGAAAGAAGAGAGCCGCCGTTGTGGTGCCAAATAACGGATCGTTGATGTAGCCAATGATGTGCTGCTCGTTTTTCGCCAGCGAAAACGTATCGTTTTCGATATAAGAAGTTGTAATTACCGGCAGTTCCATGGTATCGGTAATCAACCGGTCGGAGCCGGGCAATAAATCGCCACCGATGGGTGAGCGTTCGATGCGGGTACAGCTTGCCGCGGCAAGAAGGAGAATTACAACGAAAAGATGTAAGAATGCTCGTGTACTGTGTACTGCTCCAAAACAACGAATCATGCGCTGCCGGGTATTATTATTTTGAGGTAAGGTCGGTATATAGTTGTAAATAGTCTGTTAATTCGCCATCAGGGTTGTAGGGCAGCACCTTTTTGCCTTTCACCTTGCCAAATTCTTCCAGCAACTTCTTGTCAATCTTTTCCGCACCAAAGGTTATGGCATCGGCATAGATGGCGCCGCCGCGGAAAAGGGCTGCATTGGTACCTTCCTTAAAGGGTGCCAAATCTTTTTCCTTGATGTTGGGATGTATGGCAGCCAGTTGGATAAAGCGGGGGCCCAGTTTTTCTTTAAAGGTTTGCTGGCCAATGGTAAACACCAGTTTGCTGTTGCTGAATACCGGTTCTTTTTTATAAGCGGTTTTCAGAAACATGGGTATCAGGCCGGTCATCCAGCCGCTGCAATGAACCACATCGGGCGGCCATCCGAATTTTTTTACCGTTTCCAGGGCACCCTTACAAAAGAAGATGGTGC
The DNA here is from genome assembly GCA_046297415.1 of Lacibacter sp. Lineage (GTDB taxonomy): Bacteria > Bacteroidota > Bacteroidia > Chitinophagales > Chitinophagaceae > Lacibacter. Next base: position 252,575 of record JBKBIL010000001.1, on the reverse strand, counting down.
GCAGGTCGTTATCTTCAAACCACTTCTCATTATCGTCGTGATAAATGAACTTGCGTTTGAAAAAGTCTTCGTTATCCAAAAAATATACCTGTAACCGGGCGTTGGGTAACGAAGCCACTTTTATTTGCAGCGGATAATCGTCGTTGTCAATAGAGATGTTGATGCCGCTTAAACGTACCACCTCGTGCAGCCGGTGCCTGCGTTCATTAATAACACCAAAACGGGGCATGATGCAACGCACTTCAAACCCACTGTCGTTCGCCTTTATGGCCAGCTGGTTTACTACCGATGAAAAATCGGTTTCTTCCAGGTAAGGCGACATTTCACTTGCGATGAATAAAATTCTTTTCTTTGCTGCTACCATTTCGGAGTATTAAGAAATGCTTGTGGCTTGTATTTAGGTGTGCAAAGGTAAAGAAAATTGCCGAAAGCCACTTTTAAACCATTCCCCAGGCGATGTACCGTGTATGATCATCTTCCATCGAGCGGCCGATATGCGGCCTTATTTGTCAAAAAAACGGGCCTCCGGCGCAAGCGTGGGCTTTGTACCCACCATGGGGGCCCTGCACCCCGGCCATTTGCGCCTGATTGCGGAAGCCCGCCGCCGGTGCGATACGGTTGTGGTGAGCATTTTCGTAAATCCAACCCAGTTTAACGATGCCTCCGACTTTGCCCACTACCCCACTCCGCTGGCACAAGACCTTGACCTTTTGTTGCAAAACGGCTGCGACGTGTTGTACCTGCCATCGGTAGCCGAAATCTATCCGCAGGGCACAACCGATTTGCCGCTGTATGCTATTGGTTATCTCGATACCATACTGGAGGGTAAATACCGCCCCGGGCACTTTCAGGGCGTTTGCCAGGTAGTGGATCGGCTGTTGCAGGCGGTGCATCCTGATATATTATTTCTCGGACAAAAAGACCTGCAACAGTGCCGGGTTATTGCCCGCCTGCTGCAACTTACGCCGCATGGCCACACCACCCGCCTGGAAATTGTACCTACCGTTCGTGAAGCCGACGGCCTGGCCTTGAGCAGCCGCAACCTGCGCCTCACACCGGCAGCCCGTAGCAAAGCGCTGGCCCTTGTGCAAACGCTGCAACTGCTGAAAAATCAACTCAGACCCGGTGCAACCGAGGCCCTGTTGCAACAGGCACATGCGCAAGTGGCTGCGGCCGGACTTGCCGTGGATTATGTGAGCATTGCCGATGCCAACACTTTGTTGCCCTGTTCCAACTGGGATGGGCAACAACAACTGGTAGGCCTTATTGCCGCTTACTGCGATGGCGTTCGGCTGATTGATAACATGCAGTTAACAGGTGAAGAAACCGGAATAGTTGGAAGCCAATAACTTTGTAGCATGCAGATTGAAATCTTGAAGTCAAAAATTCACCGTGTTACCATAACGGAAGCGAATTTACAGTATGTAGGCAGTCTTACTCTTGATGAAGACCTGATGGATGCCGCCAACATGATTGAATACGAAAAAATTCAGGTAGTGAATGTAAACAACGGCAGCCGCCTCGAAACCTATCTTATTAAAGGAAAGCGCGGCAGCGGGGTTTGTTGCCTCAACGGTCCGGCTGCCCGCCAGGGCGCTGTAGGCGATGTGGTGATTATTTTGTCGTATGCCACCATGCCTGTTGCAGAAGCCCGTACCTTTCAACCTACCCTTGTATTTCCCAAGGAAGGAAACCGCCTGTAAAACATCATGCCATGCTACGAACGCGTTTGATCATGCTGTTGCAACTGGCCATTTTTCTGGGACTGGGCATTTTTCTGGTTTGGTGGATGGCGAAAGGCATTGACGCAAACGGATGGCAACAAATAAAACAATCACTTGCCAAGGCCCGGTATGGACTGTTTTTTCCGGTGCTGGGCATGTTGGTTTTTAGTCACTATATACGTGCCCTGCGATGGAAAATACTGATGCAACCATTAGGCTACACGCCCCGCACGTTTAACGTGTTTAATGCCGTAATGGTGGGCTACCTGGCCAACCTGGCATTTCCGCGCCTGGGCGAAGTACTGAAATGTACCATTTTGGCACGGTACGAAAAAGTAGGCCCCGACAAACTTATAGGCACCATCGTTGCCGAACGGGCTGTTGACCTGGTGTGCCTGCTCACCGTATTTCTGCTGACCATACTGGTACAAATTGATACCGTAGGCGGATATGCGGCCAATTTGCTGCGGCAGGCAGTAACCGGTGCCAACCAACAGGTTTCGTGGTTGCGGTTACTGGTGCTGCTGGGCGGATTGCTGCTGCTTGTAACGGTTGGCCGCCTGCTATTTATTCATTACCGGCACCTGAAGCCCATACAAAAAATTTACAGCCTGTTGCAGGGTATCTGGAGCGGACTCATCAGCATCCGTTACATACAAAACCGTTGGTTGTTTATTGGGCAATCGGTACTCATTTGGGCATTGTACTATACCTCTACCCGCATCGGCTTTTACGCCATGCAGGAAATGAGTCATCTTGACTATAAAGCTGCACTTTCCGTACTTTCTTTTGGCAGCGTGGGCATGATTGTAACACAGGGCGGACTGGGTGCCTACCAGTATGCCGTGCAGGAAACTATGGTGCTGTACGATATACCCCGAGTCCTGGGCTTTACTTTTGGGTGGATTTTGTGGATTGCCCAAACGGGCGTAATCTTACTGGGCGGCGTTTTCAGTTTACTGGTGCTACCCCTCACCAATCAGCAAAAACAAAGCCGCTTGCAATAACGATCGTTTGAAATTAAAATTTAGTTTGCGTGAAAGCCACAAGTTTCATTGATCAGAAAATTCTCAACGCAGCCGACCTGCAGCGCTGGCTGCAACGCTGGCGCAGTTTTGGAAAAAAAATTGTTTTTACCAACGGTTGCTTCGACATACTGCACGCCGGGCACATCCATTCGCTGCGGCAGGCTGCCGGTTTTGGCGATATATTAATTGTGGGCCTCAACAGCGATGCATCTACCCGCCGCATTAAAGGCCCCGATCGCCCCATCAATACCGAAACCGACCGGGCGCTGATACTGGCATCGTTGGTGATGGTAGATGCGGTTGTACTTTTTGAGGAAGATACGCCCCTGCAACTCATCAGCACCATTTTGCCCGATGTATTGGTGAAAGGCGGCGACTATACCCCCGAAACCATTGTGGGGGCCGATGTGGTTCAACAACACGGCGGCCGGGTTGAAATTATTCCGCTGGTACCGGGACGCTCCACAACCGAACTGGCCCGGCGGCTGCAACAACTGTAACATCAAAAAAATAACACCGGGCGCCGCCGGCACACCGTACATTTGACTACTGTTACCATACCATGCATGAAAATCTACCGCTAAACGCAAGAGACATTACGTGGCTATCGTTTAACGCGAGGGTATTGCAGGAGGCCAACGATCCTACCGTACCGCTTCGCGAACGGGTTCGTTTTTTGGGAATTTTCTCCAACAACCTTGATGAATTTTTCCGGGTACGGGTGGCCACACTGCGGCGCATGGCTGAATTTGGGAAAAAAATTCAGCACAAAATGCACCTCGAAAAAAATCCGCAGCAAATACTGGAACAAATTCAGTCAATTGTGCTGCAACAGCAAAACGAATTTAACCGTATCTGGCAGCAGGTGCAGGCCGATATGCGGAAAGATGGCATTTACCTGATTACCGAAAAACAGCTGAACCGCGAGCAGAAGCAATTTGTAGAAACTTTTTTTGATGAAGAAATCCGCTCGGAGGTAATACCGCTGATGATTGAAAGCACCCCCCAAATGCCTTATTTGCGGGAACGCTCAATTTATTTGGCCGTGTGCATGAGCAATTCCAAAAATGCCTATCAAAAAAAATATGCGCTTATTGAAGTGCCTGCACGGCAAAAACGCCGCTTCATAAAACTCCCCTCCCCTCCGGGCAAACATCACATCATACTCATGGAAGATATTTTGCGCTACTGCCTGCCCAAAATATTTTCATTCATGGGTTTCGACACCTACAGCGCCCACATTATTAAAGTAACCCGTGATGCCGAAATTGATTTGGATAGCGATATCAGCTCTTCGCTTATCAAAAAAATTGAACAGGGCCTGAAAAACCGGCGCAAAGGCAAGCCGGTTCGCTTCATTTACGACAAGGAAATTGATGCCGGTTTGCTGGAGTATCTGATCCGCAAAATGAACATCTCCAACCGCGATACCATCATACCGGGCGGCCGCATCCATAACTTCCGGCAGTTCATGGATTTTCCGGCCGATGTATTCAGTGAAAAGCCCGAGCGGAAAAAGCCCTTTCAACACCCGTTACTGCGCCGCAATACCCGGGTGAGCGAAGTAATATTAAAGCAGGATGTGCTGCTGCATTTCCCTTACCATAGTTTTGAAGCGGTAATTGATATGCTTCGCGAATCGGCCATGGATCCCGATGTACTGGAAATACGCATTACCGCGTACCGCCTGGCCGAAAATTCAAAAGTGATTAATGCCCTTATTAATGCGGCCCGCAACGGTAAAAAAGTTACCGTGATGCTCGAACTACGGGCCCGGTTTGACGAAGAAGCCAACCTGGAATGGAAAGAGAAACTGGAATTTGAAGGTGTACGGGTACTGGTAGGCGTACCCAACATGAAAGTACATGCAAAATTGTGCGTAATCAAAAAGCGAATCGGAAAGAAAACCGTGCAGTACGGATTTGTGAGTACCGGCAACCTCAATGAAAGCACATCGAAAGTGTATGCCGACCATTGCCTGCTTACCAGCAACCGCAGCATAATGGCCGACATCAACCGCATCTTCCGCTACCTCGAAAATCCGTTAATCAGCCGCATGAAATTTTTACGGCAGTGTAAAACACTGGTGGTGAGCCCGGTACAAATGCGTAACTTCTTTATCAATTTAATCGAAAACGAAATCCGGCAGGCTCTACGGGGGCAGCCGGCCGTAATAACCGCCAAAATGAACAGCCTGAGCGATGAAACAATGATTGCCAAACTGTACGAGGCGGCCAAAGCGGGTGTAGAAGTAAACCTGATTGTAAGAGGCATCTTTTGCATGTTGCCGCAGCAAAAGAAATTCAAAAAACAGCCGTACGCCATCAGTATTGTTGACCAGTACCTGGAGCACAGCCGCGTGTTCCTATTTCACAACAAAGGCAACCAGAAAGTTTTTATATCTTCAGCCGACTGGATGGTGCGCAACCTCGACCACCGGATTGAAGCCGCGGTAGAAATAACGCAACCGGACATTAAAAAAGAATTGGAGGAATACATACGCATACAGTTGAAGGATAATACGAAGGCCCGCATACTCGACAACAGCCTTTCGAACAATTATGTACCCAAAGGCAAAAAAGCGGTGCGCAGCCAGGTAGAGCTTTATAACTTCTTATTTAACAAAACCCCCGATAAACCGTGAGACTGGCAGCAATTGATATTGGAAGTAACGCCGCCAGGCTTCTCATTACGGAAGTAACTGAAAACGGCAACGGCGAACCGCAATTCAACAAACTGAACCTCGTACGGGTTCCGCTGCGGCTGGGCTTTGATGTTTTTGAAACCGGCAGTATTTCGGCAACCAAAAGCAACAAACTGGTAGAAACCATCAAGGCCTATAAGCACCTGCTGCGCATTTATGATGTAACCCATGTAAAGGCCTGCGCCACTTCGGCCATGCGGGATGCCCGTAATTCGGCGGAAATTTTGCGCAAAGTGTACAAAGAAACAGGCCTGGAAATTAAAATCATCAGCGGCGACGAAGAAGCATCGTACATCTACGAAAATCACATTGCCGATAACATGAATACCGACCACTCTTATCTGTACATTGATGTGGGTGGCGGCAGTACCGAACTTACCTGCTTTGCACGCGGACGGCTACTTTTCAAAAAATCATTCAACATTGGCACCATCCGGTTACTGAAACAACAGGTAACCGAGGCCGATTGGGAAAACATGAAAGATTTTGTAAAAGCAGGCACCAAAGGTTTTTCCGATTTAATTGCCATTGGGTCGGGCGGCAACATCAACAAGGTATTTTCACTCAGCAAACGCAAAGAAGGAAAACCGCTTTCGCTTGAAACACTGAAAGATTACTATAAAGAACTCAGCAGTTTTACGGTACGCCAGCGCATGGAACTGTACAAGCTGCGGGAAGACCGGGCCGATGTAATTGTTCCGGCCCTACAGATTTACGTAAATGTGATGCGCTGGGCCGCTATTGAAGAAATTTACGTTCCGAAAATTGGCCTGGCCGACGGACTGATTCATTTACTGTACGATGAACTAAAAAAAAGCACAGGCCCATAGCCTGGTATTAAACATATGAGCGTACATACATCCGGCAAACGTATTACTACCCATACGCTGCAAAAAATGAAAGCGGCAGGCGAACCTATTGCCATGCTTACGGCTTACGACTTTTCATTTGCCCGCTTGTTTGATGCGGCCGGAGTGGACGTGTTATTGGTAGGCGACTCGGCCAGCAATGTAATGGCCGGCCACGAAACCACCCTTCCCATTACACTGGATCAAATGATTTACCACGCACAATCGGTAATACGGGGCATAAAACATTGTTTGGTTGTGGTGGATTTGCCATTCGGCACCTATCAATCAAACAGCGACATTGCGTTGGCCAGCGCCATACGCATCATGAAAGAAACGGGCGCCCATGCCGTTAAAATGGAAGGCGGTGCCGAAATTATTGAGGCGGTCAAAAAAGTGGTTGCCGCAGGTATTCCGGTGATGGGCCATTTGGGCCTGACGCCGCAATCCATTTATAAATTCGGCACCTATACGGTTCGGGCAAAAGAAGAGGCCGAGGCAAAAAAATTACGGGCCGACGCCCAACTGTTGCAGGAAGCGGGCTGCTTTGCGGTGGTGTTGGAAAAAATTCCGGCCGCACTGGCAGCGGAGGTAACGCAGGCTCTGGTAATACCCACCATCGGTATCGGCGCAGGTGCGCACTGCAACGGCCAGGTATTGGTGATGCACGACTTTTTGGGCATCAACCACGAATTTCACCCCCGCTTTGTGCGAAAATACCTGAACCTGCACGAATTGATTACGCAGGCAACCCGCAACTACATTAATGATGTGAAACAGCACAACTTTCCGGGGCCCGAAGAATCGTATTAACAACTTTGTTGCCCGATCGTATTTTTTTGTATCTTGTAACAAATTGTTACACATGAAAAAATACACCTTTCTGCTGTTTACGCTTACAGCCCTGCTGGGATTGCAAGCCTGCAAAAAAGAAACTGCCAAGTCGAAAACCGAATTGCTGACACAAAAAACCTGGCTTATTCAAAAGTTTGAGGAAAAAGCGGGTACGGCAAACTGGACCGACGACTTTCCCAACTGGGATGCCTGCAGCAAAGACGATCAGTACATTTTCCGCGCCAACAACACGTACGAATTTAATGAAGGGGCTACCAAGTGCGACCCCAATGATCCGCAAGTATTTGCCACCGGCGCATGGACCTTTTTGGAAAACGAAACCAAAATACGCATCGGCACCGATGACTTTACAATTCAACAACTCGATAATTCATCACTGATTTTAACCGCTCAGGAAACGGTGGGTGGCACCTTGTACCAGATTCGCATCACGTTCCGCCACCTTTAAACATACTTTTCACTTATTCAAAAAACCTCCGCTCATAAGCGGAGGTTTTGCTTTTGGTTTATTGTGTTTTATCTGCCGCTATATTTGCGGCAATTATGAAAAAGTTTGTCGTTTTTCTATCTCTTAGCGTTTCTGCTGTTGTTCATGCTCAACAATCCCCCCCCATAGAGCTAGACCCTGTAACCATCACCGCAACCCTTACGCCCCTGCAGGCCTCAAAAACCGGACGCAATATCATTCACATACAAGGCGATATGCTGCGGCAACTACCGGTACAATCGGTTGACGAACTGATTCGCTACCTGCCCGGCCTGGAAGTGCAAAGCCGGGGACCCATGGGTACGCAAAGCAACATTACCATTCGCGGCGGCACCTTTCAACAGGTGCTTATTTTGCTCGACGGTATTCGATTAAACGATCCGCTTACCGGACATTTCAACTCGTATATTCCCATTTCACCGGCCGAAATTGAACGCATTGAAATTTTGAAAGGCGCTTCATCGGCCATTTACGGTACCGAAGCCGTAGGGGGTGTGATACACATCATCACCAAAACCTTCACCGCCAAGCGCCAGCAGCAACAGCAGGAAGCACAGGCACAGGTTACCACCGGTGCATATGGCTTGCGCAATGCACAGGCCGGATTTCAGTATGCCAACAACGGTACCCTGTTGGCCGGCGGCATTTTGCAAAACGTAGCCAACGGGCAACCATTGCGGGGTACAAACGGATTTTTCAACAATACTACCCTTTCGCTTTCGGCCCGCAAATATCTATCGGATAACACCAGCGTTGCCTACCGGGCCGGCTACGACGACCGCGATTTTAATGCGCAAAACTTTTACACACAACTGTTGAGCGATACCGCCACCGAACGGGTTATCGGCCGCTGGCACCATGTAAACATGCAGTACAACAAAGGCAGGCAAAAATGGAGTTTCGATGCCGGCTACAAAAACACATCCGACCGGTTTCAACTCCGCAAAACCCTTCCGGCCAATACCAATCGTTCTTCCATAGCGCAAGCCTTGCTGTTGCATACCTACCAGTTTTCCGAACAGGCAACACTCACATCTGGCCTGCAATACATCAACCGGGGGGTACGCTCAAACAACCGCGGTAACCACAACATACATGCAGCCGGAGCTTTTGTGGTATTGCATCAACAGGTTACACCTGCCATTACTCTTAATCCGGCGCTGCGAATCGACTGGAACGAACGTGCCGGCTGGGAGCTGGTGCCCCAATTGAACCTGTCGTACCGAAAAGAAAAATGGCAACTGCGGGGCAGTGCCGGTAAAAGCACCCGCGACGCCGACTTTACGGAGCGCTTCAACAACTACCAACCACCCCTTGTAGCCAGCGGCAACCGAATTGGCAACCCCGACCTCACAGCCGAAACATCGTTCAGCTACGAAGCCGGTACCGATTATTTTGCCGGAAAAAATCTGAAACTGTCTGCCACCTGGTTTCAACGCCTGCAACAGAACTTGATTGATTACGTGCTTACGCCGTATGCACAAATGCCCCGTCAGGTAAACCTGGTACCCGGCGGCATGTACAGTTTGGCGCAAAACATCAGCCGCGTAAATACCAGGGGGTTAGAAACTGACATGCAGTACACCGGCGTCATCGGCCCCCATCAGCAACTGCTGTTGGCAACCGGATTCATATGGATGAAAAGCAGCAGCAGCAACAATACCCAATCGTTATACGTATCCAACCATGCACGTTTTCTGATGAACTTTTCGGTGCATTACCGGTATCGTTTTTTGAATGTTGCCGCCAATGGCTTGTATAAGCAGCGGGCACCCCAGGCCGGCAACCCCGCATTTGTTCCCATCAGCAAAGATTATTTTTTGATGAATCTGCGTTTGGAAACGCAGCACCTGAACAACCGCCTGCATTTGTTTGTACAGGCCGATAATGTGCTCAACCGCACGTACAGCGATATTTTGGGTACCGTTATGCCCGGCCGTTGGATGATGGGTGGCATAAAAGTTACCCTGCAGTAAGCAGAAAATCGTAACCTTTGCAGCCAAAACAGCCATATGCAGGAACTTTTAACCCAATTAGGTATTCGTGAAATACAATCCGGCGTTTCTACCGGCACCCAAACGATTGCAACCTCCGGGGAAACCATCCCTTCCTTTTCGCCCGTAAACGGGAACCTGATTGCTTCGGTTACGGCAGCCGACCGTTCCGCATACGATCAGGTACTTGAAAAAGCTGCGGCCGCCTTTTTGGAATGGCGCAACTGGCCAGCACCCCGCCGGGGCGAAGTGGTACGCCAAATTGGCGAAGCCTTACGGCAAAAGAAAGAACTGCTGGGCCAACTGGTTTCGTACGAAATGGGGAAAAGCCTGCAGGAAGGCTATGGCGAGGTGCAGGAAATGATTGACATCTGCGACTTTGCCGTTGGCCTCTCCCGCCAACTGTACGGCCTTACCATGCACAGCGAGCGTCCGCAACACCGCATGTACGAGCAATGGCACCCGCTGGGCATTGTGGGCATAATATCGGCCTTTAATTTTCCGGTAGCGGTGTGGAGCTGGAACAGCATGCTGGCCTGGGTTTGCGGCGATGTATGCGTGTGGAAACCCAGCGAAAAAGTGCCCCTGTGCGGCATTGCCTGCCAGCACATTATTGCCGAAGTTTTTGCCCGCAACCAGGTGCCCGAAGGCGTTAGCTGCCTGGTGGTGGGTGGCCGTGAGGTAGGCGAATGGATGAGCCACGATCACCGCATACCGCTTATATCTGCCACCGGTAGCACCCGTATGGGTAAAGCGGTAGGCACGGCTGTTGCACAGCGCCTCGGGCGCAGCCTGCTGGAGCTGGGAGGCAACAATGCCATCATCATCAGCCAGCATGCCGATTTGGACATAGCCGTACGGGGTGCCTTATTTGGAGCAGTGGGTACGGCCGGCCAACGCTGCACCACCACCCGCCGCTTAATCATTCACGAATCGGTGTACGAAACCGTAAAGCAAAAACTGGTGGCCGCCTACGCACAGTTGCGCATCGGCAACCCGCTGGATGCAGCCAACCACGTGGGGCCGCTTATTGATAAGGCCGCTGTTGCCGCTTACCTGAATGCTATTGAAGCATGCAAGGCCCAGGGAGGCCGCTTTGTGGTAGAAGGCGGCGTGCTGGAAGGGCCCGAATATGCAAGCGGCTGTTACGTGAAACCCTGCATTGCCGAAGCCGAACCGCATTTTCCCATTGTACAGCAGGAAACCTTTGCCCCTATCTTGTATTTGTTGAAGTACAAAACCATTGAAGAAGCCATTCAAATACAAAACGGAGTGCCGCAAGGTCTATCCTCCGCCATTATGACACTGAACCTGCGTGAAGCAGAACTGTTTTTGAGTGCTGCCGGCAGCGATTGCGGTATTGCCAACGTAAACATTGGCACCAGCGGTGCCGAAATTGGCGGTGCATTTGGCGGAGAAAAAGAAACCGGCGGCGGCCGCGAAAGCGGTAGCGATGCCTGGAAAAATTACATGCGTCGCCAAACCAATACCATCAACTACTCTACCGCCCTGCCCCTGGCACAAGGCATCCGGTTTGACATCTGATATACAAATTTTGTTAAATGTGGCTCCCGGGTATGCAACCATTTTTGCATTTGGAGGAACTTTATTGTAAAAATTTATAATTCCGTAAATCGAATGAGAAGTTTCATACTATCGCTGCTGGCCCTGGTGTTGGCAACTACTGCCGCAACGGCACAAACCGGCACCAAAGACGATGCGCTGAAAGGCTGGCACCTACGCGACAAAGCGAAAGACGGTTACTATGGCATTAGCCTGGAGCAGGCGTACGATTTTTTGAAAAACCGAAAAAGCACCCCCGTAATTGTTGCCGTTATTGACAGCGGTATAGATACCCTGCACGAAGACCTGAAACCCGTACTCTGGCGCAACCCGGGCGAAATACCCGGAAATGGTATTGACGATGACGGCAACGGTTACGTAGATGATGTGTACGGCTGGAATTTTATTGGCGGTAAAGATGGCCGCAATGTAAAAGAAGATTCGTACGAAGCGGCAAGGTTGTACCATGCGTTGAAGCACAAGTACAACGGTACGGTAGATGAAAGCAAGCTTACGCCGCAGGAGTTAGAAGAATACCGGCTGTTTTTACGGGCCAAAGGCGATATTGAATACAGTGCAACCGATGCCCAGGCAAACCTGCTGTTTCTGCGGGGCCTCTATCGCAAATCGGGAGCTGCCGACACCCTGTTGCGAGAAAAATTCAAACCCGAATACACCGGGCATGAACTGGTAGCCTTTAAGCCTGCCAATTCAAAAGAAAGCGATGCAAAATCAACCATGATTACCCTGTTTCGGGGTTTTGAAATGATGGATGCCACCAACGTGTTCTTGATGGGCGAGTTTACATCGTACTACAACGGCCTGGAAAAAAAGGCCGAAGCCATGAACATGCCGCCCAAAAATTATCGACAGGAAATTGTGCAGGATAACTATGAAGATTTCAACGACCGGTTCTATGGCAACAGCGATGTAATGGCCAACACCCCCTACCATGGCACGCATGTTGCCGGCATTATTGGCGCGGTACGAAACAATAATTTGGGTGTAGATGGTGTTGCCGACAATGTACGCATCATGGTAATACGTGCCGTACCCGACGGCGATGAACACGATAAAGACATTGCGCATGCCATACGCTATGCGGTTGACAACGGCGCCCGCGTAATTAACATGAGCTTTGGCAAAAGTTTTTCGCCGCAAAAACTCTGGGTCGATGAAGCCGTACGCTATGCACAGAAAAAAGGCGTGTTGCTGGTGCATGCTGCAGGCAACGATGGCAAAAACCTCGACAGTACGGCCAACTTCCCCAACCCCGTGTTTGCCGATACCAAACAACGGGCCACCAACTTTATTACGGTAGGCGCCAGCGGCGACCCGCAAACCGGAGGCCTCGCTGCCGATTTCTCTAACTACGGCAAGCAGGAAGTGGATGTTTTTGCCCCCGGTGTTAAAATCTATTCTACCATACCCGGCGGCAATACCTATGGTTTTTCGCAGGGCACCAGCATGGCAAGTCCGGTTGTGGCAGGCCTTGCTGCCCTCTTGCTTTCGTACTTCCCCAACCTTTCACCGGAGCAGGTAAAGTATTGTATTGAAAAAGGAGCGCAAGACCCCGAACTGATAGTGAAAAAGCCCGGCAGTAACGAAAAAGACCATTTTAATGCCTTCAGCCGCACGGGCGGTATCATTAATGCGTACGAGTCGGTTAAAATTGCGGCCGGCCTGAAAGGCGAACGCAACCCCGAAGCGGCACAACCCAAAGCCCAACCCAAACCACAAAACAAGGCCGCCGGGCAAAAAAACCAAAAGAGTTAAGACCTTCTCTATAACTTGAAATTTGCCTTCCCCGCCAGTTGCCGGTTGCAGCAGCGGGGAATTTTTTATGCCGATATTGCAGCAAAATTGCCCCATCATGCCCCGACCCGCAGCAACCGATGCCGCCGCATTTTATCAGTACTACATAAGCCTCACTACAGAAACCGAGGCCCTGCAAGCGCTGCACAATCAGCATACAGAAATAGAAGGATTATTTAGCGACGTATCGCCCGCTTTGCTGCAGCATGCCTATGCGCCCGGTAAGTGGACGCTTGCACAACTGCTGCAGCATGTAATGGATACCGAGCGCATATTTTCCTGCCGGGCACTTTGGTTTGCCCGGGGCAGCAACGACCCCTTTCCCGGCTTTGATGAAAATGCATTTGCGGCCAACGCTCCGGCTACCCATCGGAGCCATACGGCTTTGCGGCAAGAGTTCATCTGTTTACGAGCAAGCACCCTGCATTTGTTTGAAAGTTTTACCGCAAGCGACTGGCAACGGGGAGGTATTGCCAGCGGCAGTTTTGTAACGGTAAATGCACTGGCATTTATTATTGCCGGCCACTTCCGGCACCACCTGAAAATTATCAGAGAGCGGTATCTGTAAAAAAATTGTCCCGGCCGCTTCTGAAAGCGCCCGGGACATTGCGTTTGAGGCAAACGCCCTAAAAGTACTGTAAAACAATAAGCCGGATTCTGTTATGGTTCTCAGCAAACCACGGCTATCATTTATCTGTCCCGGCATTTGCACACCGGGCTCAATCTGCCTACCCTCCAACCCGGTTTGTTGGCACAAACCTTTGAGCGAGCAACTCTCAACGGCTGGTTTACATGGCATTTCAGCCCGCAAGGTTTACCCGAACTGCCGGTTACCCTACAGTTCCGTGAGCTCTTACCTCACGTTTTCACCCTTATCCGCCGGGGGCGGACGGTTATTTTCTGTGGCACTATCTGTGGGCGCCGGTGCGCCCCCCTGCTTATCACAGGTGCGGTGCTCTGTGCTGTCCGGACTTTCCTCCCACCCAACGCAGCAGGTGAGCGATAGCCTGTTTTACAGTTGCACAAAGTTACGCCAAACCGCGGGTATTAATATTGAAAGTAAATTTCGGTGGCGCCGTAACCGTAAAGCGGGTGGTATTGATTTACAAACGACTTTACATCCTTACGCAGGCGCAGGCGCTGGTGTATTTCATCACGCAGTACCCCCTCGCCTACTCCGTGTATTACAATTAAGCTGGGCTGCAGGTGCTGTACGGCCGCTTCCACATATTTTTCAAACTCGCTGAGTTGCAGGGCTAATATTTCATGATTGCTCATACCCCGCCAGTTGTTGGTAATTTTTTCGATGTGCAGGTCCACTACCGAACGGGGCTGCGGTAAATGCGAACGCACTGTTTTACCATCGTACACTTTATATCCTGCTTTCGCAAGCTTGCCCAGGTCCACTCCTTCAGGCTCCACCTTATCGGGATAGGTTTCCATCAACAGGTACGAAAACGTTGCTTCCTGATTGTGCAACAGGTTTTCAATGCGCTGAAACAATTGTTTGGCTTTGGGCCGCAGGCTGGCTTCAAAATAATCGGCTTTCTTTTTATTGGGCGGCTGCAGGCGGAATTCAAAATCAAAGCGAGGGCCATCGTTCATGTTTTCAAACGGAACGTCATGTAAATAAAAATCGTTGTAGGCCAGCATGTGATTTTGTAGCGAAAAACCCTCGGCGTGCAAATAACTGAGTTGGTAGGTAAACGCATAGGCCGCATCGGTATTATTCACCAGGTACAGTCGAAAATATTCCACAACATCATCATCAAAAATGTCTTTATCAAATACCGGAAGAAAGGCCAGCCACACCCCTTCGCCCACCTTGTATTGCTTTACACACTGCTTTTCCGGCTTAACCTGATCGATGTATTTTTTGGGAGGCGATGCCGGCTTTTTCTTTTCGGTAAAACGTTTGAAGTATGGAAAATCTATTTGATCGGTATAAACCGGAAACTGCACGCCATCCACATCTACCAGTACCATTTGCTTGTTAATGATGTCCACTACTTCGCCCTCTTCGTTGGAATGCAGCAGCAATACCTTATCGCCAATCTGAAATTTCATGCGTGTGCGCTTGTGGTACAAAATTAAAGATGCCGGCAAAACCAATTGCCGGCATCCTGTTGCTTTCTACTTACATCCCATTTATTCCCATTTGTGCTTGTGCGGACGTTCATCGGAGTGTGTACGCAACCACTGATCCACGCTGATGGGGCCACTGCCCTCAACCGTAAAGAAAACCAGCAGAATTAAAATGAGCACGGCAAACCAAAGTTCGGAATGTGCAAACAAACCCTGCGGCGCATTAACAAAAACAATAGCACCGATGAGAATGGGCAGTTGCACCAGGCAGGCAAAGCGGGTTAGCAGCCCGGTGGCAATCAGTATGCCACCAATAAGATGTGCAAACACTACATAATGTGAGGTAAGCGCCACCCATGCCGTGCTGCGGAATGCGCCTTTTTCCAACATGGCGGTTAAAGCCGTCATGTTATTAATGTATTCAACCCCTTTGATTACCAGTACCAGGCCAAGGGCAATCCGAATAAAGTCAATCCATTTGGGATGATGGGCATCGCCCCATTTTTCGAGTTGTTGTATCAGATTCATATGGCAGTTTTTTTATTTGAAAAATCTACCATAAGGTACAACATGCTGCCGGCTTTTGCAAGTGAAATTTTCCACCTTTCAGGGGTGGATGGTTCGGTTGAGATAGCTGCCAAAGTCGTCGAGCCGGCATTCGTAACCCTGCTGCATCAGCGGCGAGGTAAAAATAAAATCGGCCGTAGCACGGTTGCAAGCCGTAGGTATATTCCATGTAACGGCCAACCGCAGCAAGGCCTTCACATCGGGGTCGTGGGGTTGGGCTTCCATGGGATCCCAGAAAAAAATCAGGACGTCCACCTTGCCTTCGGCTATGAGCGCACCAATTTGCTGGTCGCCCCCCAGGGGGCCACTCAGTAACTGGCGAACGGGCCGGTCTAATTTGGCTTCCAGCAACTTACCCGTGGTGCCGGTAGCCAACAACTCGTGCCGCAGCAGTGCCTCGCGGTTATACCAGGCCCAGTCGAGCAGGTCGCTCTTTTTGTTGTCGTGCGCTACCAGCGCTATGCGCTTACGTGCAGGGAGTGTGCGGCTGTGCATGGTTTATACCGTTTTGGTTGGTGCCAGTTTGCTGTTTTTAAACCCGTAACTAAAATAAAACAACAAGCCCAAACCCATCCAAATAAAAAACCAGAACCAGCTTTGCACCGGAATTTCAATCATCAGGTACAAACAACTGAGGGCGCCCAGCACCGGTATTAATGAATAACTGCGCAGGAAGGCCAGTACCGCAATAACCACCGCAATAAGCACGAAAATGAAAAACAGCACTTCCTGATGGCTTTCGGTGGCCAGGTTGGTGGCGGCCAGCAGGGCCCTTTCGCGGAACAGATATATGAAGGCCAGCACCAGTAACGGTATGATGTAGCGGCCATTGATGTAAGGCAGGCGAAACTTACCCGCCACGCCCGGCATGCGGGGCAACAGCAAAACGCCCAGGCATACCAAAACAAAGGCAAATAAGGTACCAATGCTGGTAAGGTCGGTCATGAGCGATGAGGGCAGAAACAAGGCCGGTACCCCCACCAGCAAACCGGTAACAATGGTAGCAAAGGCAGGGGTTTTGTAACGCGGATGTATTTGCGAGAAACGGCGGGGCAACAGACCATCGCGGCTCATGGTCATCCATATACGGGGCTGGCCCAGCTGAAATACCAACAGCACGCTGGTGGTGGCCACCACGGCGCTGATGCTGATGATGTAACCAATCCACTTCAGGCCCAGCCGGTCAAACACAAACGCCAGCGGATCATCCACCTTCAGTTCGCTGTAATGCACCATGCCGGTTAACACCAGGGCAATTAAAATGTACAGTACGGTACATATCAGCAAGGCATACATCATGCCCCGCGGCAAATCGCGTTGCGGGTTTTTACATTCTTCAGCGGTAGTGCTAATGGCATCAAAACCGATGTAGGCATAAAAAACTGCACTCACCCCTTGCAGCACGCCTGTAAAACCGTTGGGCAAAAAGGGATTCCAGTTGGCGGGATTTACGTAAAAAAATCCCACCACTATTACAAAAATGATTACGCCAACTTTAAACAATACCATAGCATTGGCGCTCTTTTTACTTTCTTTCATGCCCACATACGCCAGCAACGTAATGAGTGCTACAATCAGAAAAGCCGGCAGGTTCATAAAAAAACGGTGCCCGTTTATTTGCGGTGCCTTGTTCCAGCCATCGAGCACCTCCTGCATGTGCGGGGTAAGCGAAGCGCCTTTTGCCAACTCGGCACTGGCAGCCTCAAACGCTTCCCGGGCCGTTGCCGGGCTGATGGTAAGCCAAAACGGCAAATGAATGTTCAGCCCCTGCAACAGGTTGTTGAAATAACTGCTCCAGCTGATGGCTACTACGATGTTTCCGATAGCATATTCCAAAATCAGTGCCCATCCAATAATCCAGGCCACCAGTTCGCCAAAGCTTACATACGCATACGTGTAAGCGCTGCCGCTTACCGGCACCCGGCTTGCAAACTCGGCGTAGCAAAGTGCCGAAAAGCCACAGGTAACGGCGGTAATGATAAACAGAAGGGAAACCCCGGGGCCGCCATGATAGGCCGCTGATCCGATGGTGGAAAAAATACCCGCTCCTATTACGGAGGCAATACCCAAAAAAGTGAGGTCGCGAACATTCAGCACACGATTCAGGCCCATGCCGCCGTGTACTTCATCGCCTCCTTCCTGCACAGCCGTGTCAATTTTTTTGGTTCGGAACAGTTGTTTCATCAGTTATTTGTTGTGGCAAAAGAAAATCATGCAGGGCCCAACTTTTTACCGATACAGTTTTCCGGCTACACACCGGCTGCCGTAAATGGTAATTTTAGCGGGAATGACATGCATGCTGTTGGTTGGTTTGTGGGCTCAAAATACCGAAAAACTTCACATCTGTTAAAGCCGTTATTCAAGAAACCTGTTTTGGTCAGGTAAATACTTGAATTCGGTCATTTTTCAGGATAAAAAAGCGTTGCAAATTTGCCACATCTGGTATTTAAGGCAAATCAGGTGCAGATGGACTCATTGGTTTGAGTGTCCGGTCCCCGATGCGTCGCATCGGGGATTTTTTTTAGTAATCGCGTTGCACCAGAAATGCGGCCAGTTGTTGCAATGGCTCTTTGCGCTTGCTTACAACGGCAATGGCTTCCAGGTGCTCCAACGCTTTTTGCAGGTACTGCTGTTTCAGCTCCAGCGCCCATTTATCTACCCCGCAACTGCGAAATATGTGCAATACCTGTTCTACCTTATCAGCGGGCTGCGTTTGCAGCAATTCGGTTAACCGTTGCTTTTCGGATGCGCCTGCCGTTTCAAGGGCATAAATCATCAAAAAGGTTTTTTTATTGGCCAGAATATCGCCCCCTACCTGCTTTCCAAATTTGGAGGGGTCGCCAAATGCATCCAGGTAATCGTCCTGTACCTGAAACGCGATGCCCAGATTTTTTCCAAATTCATACAGGTGTTGGGCATTGCCGCTGCCGGCGCCTCCGATAACGGCTCCCAATTTCAGGCTGGCAGCCAGCAGTACCGATGTTTTGAGGGTAATCATGTGTACGTATTCGTCAAACGTTACCCGGCTGCGTTGCTCAAAGTCCATATCCAACTGCTGCCCTTCCGATACTTCAAGCGCAGCTTTGTTGAACAGGGTTAGTATGGTTGCCAAATAGGGCTGGCTTACCCGGCGCAAATATTCGTAAGCCATAATCAGCATGGCATCGCCGGCCAGTATGGCGGTGTTGGTGCCGTAGCGGTGGTGTACGGTAGCCTTGCCACGGCGCAGGGGTGCCTGGTCCATAATGTCATCGTGTATCAACGTAAAGTTGTGAAACAGTTCCACAGCGGTGGCAACCTCCCAGGCATCGGGTTTTATGGCATCAAACAACTCGTTGCCCATGAGGCACATTACGGGGCGCACCCGTTTGCCCCCGATGCCCAGAATGTATTGGGCCGGTTCGTATAAGGTTTCGGGTGTTGCGGGAAAATGCCGGCGGTTAAACCGTTCTTCAAATTGTTGCAGCAGTTGGTCAAAAGCGTGCATGTTGCTGTTAGCGTTTTTTTCGTGCGGATGATTTACGTTTGGGTTTATGCGAGTGCAAGATAACTTCTTCTGTATGGTTAACATGGCCTAACACCAACTCGTAATCCAGTTGTCGCTTTTCCAGGTTGGCGGCCACCACTTTAATATCCACCTTATCACCAATGCGGAAGGTTTTACCCGTACGGCGGCCCACCAGGCAATAATCTTCTTCCACAAAAAGAAAGTCATCAAAATCGCTTAACGAGTAAAGACTCACCAGCCCTTCGCATTTATGGGCTATGGTTTCAACCCAAAAACCAAATCCGGCCACGCCGCTGATAACACCCGGAAACTCCTCGCCCAGGAAGTTGCGCATGTACTCAACCTGCTTGTATTTATGGGCGGCACGCTCGCATTCCATGGCAGCCCGTTCGCGGTCGCTGCAATGGCGGCATTTCTGCTCCATTTTTTTGTCAACCACGGGTGCCTGGTCGAGGCATTGCTGTAAAATGCGATGCACCATAATGTCGGGATAGCGGCGGATGGGCGAAGTAAAATGGCAGTAATGCCTAAAGCCCAGGCCGTAGTGACCGATATTTTCGGCGGTATAAATTGCCTTTGCCATGGTACGAATGCCCAGCGTTTCCAACACATGCTGCTCGGGCTTGCCGTGGGCATCGGCCAGCATTTGGTTGAACGATTCGGCAATGGCACGGGGCGACGACGTGTCGAAACTGTGGCCGTATTTACGGGCAAATACCGTAAACATGCCCAGCTTGGCTTCATCGGGAGTATCGTGTACGCGGTACGGAAAAGGCAGGGGCTTATCGTTTACCGTTACCGAACTCACAAAGGTGGCCACATGGCGGTTGGCCAGCAGCATAAACTCTTCAATCAACTGATGGGCTTCTTTGCTTTCTTTGATAACGATGCCGGTAGGCTTTCCGTTTTCGTCGAGTATAAAACGTACTTCCTGCGATGAAAAATTGATGGCGCCGTTGCGGAACCGTTCTTTCCGCAATTTTTGCGCAATGGAATTCAGCAGCAGTATTTCATCGCTGTACAACCCTTCGCCGCTTTCAATAATTTCCTGCACTTCTTCATACGTAAACCGGTGGTTGGAATGAATAACCGTTCTTCCCAGCCATACATCTTTCACTTCTCCCTTTGCGGTCATTTTAAAAACGGCGGAAAACGTGTATTTGTCTTCTTTCGGCCGTAGCGAACAGAGCTCGTTCGATATGCGCTCGGGCAGCATGGGTGCCACACGGTCGGGCAGGTACACCGATGTAGCCCGCTGGTAGGCTTCTGCATCCAACGCGGTGCCGGGTTGTACAAAGTGGCTCACATCGGCAATATGTACGCCAATTTCATACAGTCCGTTTTTAAGACGGGTGATGGAGAGGGCGTCGTCGAAATCTTTGGCATCGTGCGGGTCAATCGTAAAGGTGAGTACGTTGCGAAAATCCCGGCGCTTTTTTAACTCTTCTTTACTGATGTGCTCAGGCATGCGAGCGGCCTCTTCCATTGCTTCATCGCTAAAATGCAACGAAAAGCCGTTTTGCAGCAAAATTTGCTTCATGGCCATGTCGCCGGCATCGCTGTCGGTCAGCACTTCCACCACTTCCCCCTCGGGAACCCGCTTGCGGGCATCCCATTCGGTAAGCCGCACCACTACCCGGTCGCCGTCGGTGGCACCGTTTAATGCTTCGTGCGGAATGTACAGGTCGGGCATGGGCCGCTCCGTTTCGGGCAGAAAAAATGCGTGTTTTTTCTGTATCTGGATGTACCCTACAAATTCGGTTTGCCTGCGGCTGTTTACCCGTACCACCATTCCTTCCATCTTACCGCTGCCGCTGTGCCGGGTAATTTCCACCGTAACCGTATCGCCGTGCAGGGCTGTATGAAAATGCTGCGGACGTACCAGTACATCGCGGTGCAGTTCGGCTACGGTTACGTAGCCCATGCCGCTGCGGGTGATTTCAATAGTACCCTTATACGTTTTTTTGTGTGCCTCTTTTTTTACCTGTTTCGTACGTTTTTGTTTTCCCATGGGTTGCTATCAATGCTTTTGCTGAAAGGTACGCAGAAATGTGCGGATTGCCTGTTCAAAAACCGGAGCTCCCTCAAATAAAAAGCGGTGTGCTACCGGCAACACGTAAACCGGCAACTGCTCCAGTTCGTTTTTGAACTTCAGCAACCGTACCGCATCTTTTTCGGTTGTAAGAATCATGCGGTTCTGCTCGGGCAGCTGTTCAAAGCGGCTTTTAATTTCGGATAAATCGTCGAGAGTAAAAATGTGGTGATCGGTGTACGACAGCATATCATAGGTATGCACCTGTTCCTGCAGATAATTCTTTAAAGGTTTCACATTGGCAATACCCGCCACCAGCAAAACATCGTGCAAATGATTTAACGCAAGGGTGTTGCTGTTGTGAAACAAATGATAGGGGCTGTTGTATTGTATGGTAGTAAAAAACACCTGCTGGTGGGGTGCCGGCGCAATTTCTGCAACCATACGTTGCTGTTGCTGCGGTGTGAGGCCGGGATCGCATTTGGTTACCACAATCAGGTCGGCCCGTTTGATGCTGGCACGTTCATCCCGCAAGTCGCCTGCGGGCAAAAAGTAATCGCGGGTAAACAGGTTGGCTGCTTCGGTAAGTACTATGGAAAAGCCAGGCCGAATGGCCCGGTGCTGAAATGCATCATCCAGCAAAATCACTTCGGTTTGAGGAGCATCCTGCAACAGCATGGGAATGGCTTCTACCCGTTCTTCGCACACCACCACTTCCACGTCGGGAAATTTTCGACGAAACTGCATGGGCTCATCTCCTATTTCAAGTGCCGTTGTGTTTTGGTTGGCCCGCACATAGCCCTTTGTTTTGCGTTTGTAACCCCGGCTTACAATTGCAATGCGGTATTGCGGCTGCAACATGCGTACGAGGTATTCAATCATGGGCGATTTGCCTGTACCCCCCACACTAAGGTTGCCCACGCAAATAATGGGCAGGTTGAATGCGGTGGAACTGAATATGCCCTTATCGTACAGGCGGTTGCGCACCCATACGCCCAAACCGTATAACAACGAAAAGGGCAACAGTAATAACCGGAACGATTGCAAAAAAGAATCAGCCAAATTCATAAATCTGTTGGGGCGTGATGCAGTAGTTTAAAGGTATGTCATATTCGTTTGTATCGGCGATGCGGGGTACCGGTTCAAAAAAACTAAGGCCTACGGTAATTACATCGGGCCGGCAACGGGCTAAAAACCGGTCGTAATATCCCTTACCGTAGCCTACGCGGTAACCTTGCTGGTCGAAGGCCAGCAAGGGTGTAAGTACCAGATCGGTATCTTCCGGCGCTACCGGTTCACCTCCTACCGGCTCGGTCACCCCCCATTTATTGGGCAACAGTTGTAAGGTTTCGGTAAGTCGTACCTGTACCAGTTCCTTTCCTTCAACCCGCGGTACGGCAATTTGCAGCGCCGGGTGGCGCAGTTGCAAATAACGGATGAGCGGTTCGGTATCGGGCTCTTTGCGTTGCAGCATGGCAACATAGGTGTGTACCATGTGCAGCGGCGGCAAGGGCAACTGCTGAAAATGGATGAGTAAAAGCGCATTTAACCGGTTCCATTCACGATCGGTAAGCAGCATACGCCGTTGCAGAAATTCGGTACGGGCCTGCTGCTTCGTCATGCCGGTGCGGTTTGGTTCCAAAAAAAGGAAAACACGGTGGTGCCGTAATTCCGTTCGGAATGAAAAAACGGAAAACCGGTATAACTGTTACGGGGCGTATGCTCCAGCACAAACCATCCATTCGGCAGCAGCAGTTGGTGCTTAAAAAGCAGGCGGGGCAGTTCATCAATGGCGCCCAATGCATAAGGAGGGCCTGCAAAAATAAAGTCGTACGCTCCGGGATTGCTTTCAATGAATTTGAAAACATCCATGCGGAACAACTTTACGGGTATGCCCAGTTTTTCCGCCGTTTGCCGAATGAAGGCGGCCATCTGCGGATCTTTTTCAACAATCGTAAGGTCGGTAGCGCCCCTGCTGGCCAGCTCATAACTGATGCTACCCGTTCCCCCAAACAAATCAAGCGTTTTCAGGCCTTCAAAATCGAGTTTGTGTTGCAACATGTTAAACAGCCCTTCCTTGGCAAGGTCGGTTGTAGGGCGTGTATGCGGCATTTTTGCCGGCGGCTGAAAAGTTCTTCCTCCGTATTTACCACTTATGATGCGCATGTTAACAGGATGTCGGCTAATGCTAAGGTTGCCGGGTTGGGCATGTGTTTGTTGTTGGCACAAGTGTAGTGCTGCATCTGGCCCCACTGCACCTGAGCCAAATATTGTTGCAGCAGTTGCACAGTGGCCGATTCCGGTGCTACCAGGCCTTGCAGCGTAACTACCACCTGTTCCGCATCAAGCTGTAATGCCTGTACTGCCTGCAGCACCCGATATAATATATCTTCCGGAGCCTGATACGCATACTGTTGCAGCAATAACCGCTTACCGGCATGTTCCACACAAAGTACAAACTGTTGCAACAGTATGGTTATTGTAATGGCTGAAGCATCGGTTACCTGCTGCCGCCAAAGCAGGCCCAGTATGTGCTGCCAGCTGGCATGTGCAGGCAAGCGTTGCCGCAACGCATCATGTACTGCCGCTTGCCAACGAAACACAACCGGCACGGTACCGGGAGCGAGTAAAACGGATTGGCCTGCTTCGGTTCGGCCCTGGGTTAACTCCAGTAAGTTGTCGGCAACATCTTTTGCACTTGCAATCATCGGTGGCAGCAGGGCCGCATCCAACGCAAAGGATATTACCGTTGTACGGGGTATGGCTTCGGCCGGTATGGGTAATTTTTGAAAAGCGGCTTCCATTGCAGCTATGCTTTCTTCCGGGCCATGCTCGGTTACCTGCCAGTAAACAATTTGTTTTTGGTCTTCATCGGCAAGCAGCATACCCGTAAAAGCAGCGCTTTGCTGCACCACAAGGTGCAACAATTGCGGATGGATGGATAGCTCTTCAACAGCATTGTATTGTAATACAGGTATCACGTAAAATCCGGTTCTGTGGTGTGCAATAATAGCAATAATTTCGCCAACCCTTTTTCAATACGTTACATGACACCATCAGCAACCACCTCTTTGCAACTCGGCAGCAGCTACCGTCAAATACTGGCCATTTCGCTGCCCATATCGGCGGCCCTGATGGTTCCTTTTTTAAATGTTACCATCAACAACTACTTTTTAAGTCAGTTGGGCGAAAGTGAGTTGGGTACGGCCGGAATAACGGGGGTGTATTTTCTGGTGCTTGCCGTTATTGGCAACGGGCTCAACAATGCGCTGCAGGCCATCATATCCCGCAGGGCGGGCGAAAATAATGCCGATGCCATTGGCAGGTCGTTTGGACAAGGGATGCGTATTGCGGTGTTATTTGCGCTTACTGCCATTGGCATTACGTACCTGCTTGCGCCGGGTTTGCTGCAGTATGCCTTGTACCAGCAGGAGGTGGAAGCCCGTACGCTGGGCTTCTTAAAAATTCGGGTTTGGGGCCTGCCTTTTTTGTATTTGTTTCAGATGGGCAATGCCCTATTGGTGGGCACTACGCACAGCCGTTATCTGATTTTTGGTACTGCGGCCGAAACGGTGGTAAATGTGGTACTGGATTATGGTTTGATTTTTGGCAACCTGGGACTGCCCCGGTTGGGCTTTAATGGTGCGGCCTGGGCATCGGTAGCAGCCGAAGCAACGGGTTGTTGTACCGTACTGCTGGTTATTGTGTTCAAAGGGCTGCACCGACAGTTTTCGTTGTTCCGCTACCTGCGGCCGCTGCCAACCGAAAGCCGGTTGCTGCTGCGTACATCGGCGCCCCTTATAGGGCAGTATGGCATCAGCATTATTAGCTGGCTGCTGTTTTACTTTTTAATGGAACACCGGGGCGAACAGGCGCTTGCCATTTCCAACATGATGCGCAACGTTTTTATGCTCACCGGCATATTTACCTGGGCATTTGCATCTACCACCAATACCATGGTAAGCAACATTATTGGCCAGCAACGTAACCACGAGGTGCTGCCCTTAATCAGAAAAATTATGTGCCTGAGCCTGCTTGCTGCCGTTGTAATGATTGTACTATTGCTGTTATTGGCAGAGCCGCTGTTTCGTTTTTATGGTTTATCCGAGTCGTTTGTTACGCATGCCCTCCCGGTATTGCAGGTGGTATGCGGCGGCATACTGGTAATGAGTGCGGGTGTTATTTGGCTGAACGCAGTTACCGGTACCGGTCAAACCCGCATCAACCTATGGATTGAGGTGGTTGCCATTATTGTATATGTGGCCTACGTGCTTTGGGTACTGGAGTATATGCATTGGAGCATTGTATGGGGGTGGGCCTCGGAAATTTTTTACTGGGGCGTCATCGGAGTGCTGGCATTTGTATATATGCACAGCAAGCGCTGGCAACAACAAAAAGCCTTTTAAAGGCTCCATGCTTTTAATAGCCGTGCTGCTTCTTCTTTTACCAGTTTATCTTCGGAGCTTTCGGGCGGCAGTTGCAACACTTCGCGTAACAATTGCAGTGCCTGCTGTTTTTTACCTGCTTTTTCATAGGCTTTTGCCAGTTCAAGCGAGTTCAGCAAAAACCCCTTTGTTAACGAACGTACCTTTTCGTAAAAATATATGGATGAGTCGAGCGATGCTTTGGGCAATCCGCCAAAAAACACCCGGGCTCCGGTACGTTCCCAAAACGTGAGCACACTTACCTCGTAATGCCATTTACCCAAAATGTGCAGCGCTTTTACATTGCCGGGGTTTAGTTGTAAGGCACGCTCGGCATAGCTTTTAATATCGCGTACCGTGCCCACTTTTTCACTGCCGTTGCGGATAAGTGCTAACCGACCACTTGCCAGCGCCATAACCATGTTGGCATCGCTGCTGCGGGGATTAACGGCCAAAGCCCTGCGTGCAAGTTCCAACGCTTTTTGATAATACTCTATTTGTGTAGCCGCATCGTGCTGCTGCCGGCCAATACGGCTTGCCAGTTCGCTGCTGCGCACCAGTGCATGCAGGTGGTGCGGATTTTGTTGCAGCACCTCCAAAAAGCATCGGTAGGCTGCCAGCTCTTTTTGCTCGGCCTCCAGTTGGTCGCAACGCTGTACAGACACGGGTTGGGCTTGAATAAAACCGGCTATCACCAGTAATGCAGGCAACAGCAGCATCTTCACCTGAAACGGCCGGCACCATACGATACGGATAAAAGCTTTTTGTTGCAGATTCAAAATATTTTTCAATGCAGGTGTTTTCAATTTGTGAAGAATGGCACTTCTGCAATACTACGAAAATTGCCGCTTTAAAGTTATGCCCACGGTACCATCAATGCCCGCAATGGGTGCCCGCAACTTGAGAATGCGAATGCATATTTCGCAGGTTTGCGGAAAGGCATCTTTTACTGCCTGCATAATTTTAGCAGCCAATACTTCCAGCAGGGCTTCGCGTTGCAACATATGTTGCTCCACAATTTTATACAGGGCTTCGTAATTGATGGTATCCGCTAATGTTGCTACCCCGTTGGCCTCATCGTACCAAACATCCAGGCTTACTTCAAACGGGCCTCCCATTTCCCATTCGGGAGCATACACGCCGTGGCGGGAAAAAAAACGGAGGTCTTTCAAATGCACGCATGTCATATTTCCGAATTTACAATGAAAGCTTGGTTTTTGAAGTTGATGGCAACAATAAAAAATCCGGTTGCAGTGCAACCGGATGCTTCCCTTTAAATTTTTTTTGGGTATTAAATCAAACCTTGTGCTGATAAATAGCGTTCGGCATCAAGGGCTGCCATGCAACCGGTACCGGCTGCCGTTACAGCCTGCCGATATACTTTATCCTGCACATCGCCGGCGGCAAATACACCTTCTACATTGGTGCGGGTGCTGCCCGGAATGGTTTTAATGTAACCGGCTTCATCCATATCGATCCAGCCTTTAAAAATTTCGGAGTTAGGCTGGTGGCCTATTGCCACAAAAAATCCCTGAATGGGTAATACGGTTTCTTCGCCCGACTTGTTGTTTCTTACCCGTACGCCATCCACGCGCTGTTCGCCCAAAATTTCCACGGTTTCGGTATTCCAGTGAATCTGAATGTTAGGCGCCTTCATCACCCGCTCCTGCATCACCTTACTGGCCCGCATCACATCGCGCCGAATGAGCATGTGTACTTTGGTGCACAACTTGCTCAGGTACAGGGCTTCTTCGGCAGCGGTATCGCCGGCGCCTACAATGGCCACTTCTTTACCCCTGAAAAAGAAACCATCACAAACGGCACAGGCGCTTACACCGTATCCGTTGAGGCGTTGTTCACTTTCCAACCCCAGCCATTTGGCACTGGCACCGGTGCTGATGATTACGGTATCGGCTTCAATCAGTTTTTCATCGTCAATCCACACTTTGTGCGGCCGGCCGGAAAAGTCAACTTTGGTAGCAATACCATACCGAATATCGGCACCCATACGGGCAGCCTGTTTTTCAAAGTGCACCATCATTTCGGGCCCCTGTATTCCGTCGGGAAAACCCGGATAATTCTCCACTTCCGTAGTAATGGTTAACTGACCCCCCGGCTGTATGCCCTGATACAACACAGGTTTCATATTTGCCCGGGCAGCATAAATGGCAGCGGTATAACCGGCCGGACCCGAACCGATGATGAGGCAATGTACTTTTTCCGATTCCATGCGATTCTTGATTAGAGGCCAAAAATAGGGCTTCGGCAGCATTGGTTTTGTAACAAATGTTGCCGTTGCAATGGTAAGGTACAACTTTAGCGGGGGATGATGAGCGTTTTGAACTGATTGGCATATCCTCCAAAATAACCCAGGGCACTATTGGATACGTTGCCCATGATTTTGGGCGGTGCCCCAAAGGGATTGCCAATGCTTTGATAGCTGAACTCTACCGTACGCCAGAAATCAAAGGTTGCTTTATCAATGTTGCTGAATTTAACGGTAACGGTATCGCCTCTGCGAAAAAAGCCGTACTCGGCCCGCTCAAAAGGCAAATTGCGGTCCACTCCCCGGTCTATATCCACCTCATAGGTAGTTCCGTTAATCAACTGATCGTCGAAAACCGAGTTAAAACCCGGTAAAAAAGGCCCGCTGTTTACCCGGGTAAAATAACGGATGTAGTTGCCAAAACGGGGCGGATCGGTTACACGGCCCCGTACCACCACACGGGTGCTGGTATCAACCGTATTGGGGGCTTTAACCCACCAGATGCTGTCAATGCGTTTTTCCAAAACGGGAATGGTAGTGGCAGCTTCGTACAGGCGGCCCTGCCAGTTAATTTGCAAGCGGTAGGTTTTGCCTTCCTCGCCTACGATGCGGTTGGGAGCAAATGGATTACCCGTATAGAAACTAAGGGTACGATTGCCGGATATGGGTACTTCAACCCGCTGCAGCCGTTCGCTGCGGTTACCTTCAAAAACCGTAACAACGGCATCTTTTACGATGGAAGCGGCAATCATTTCGGCACTAATACCAGAAAAATAATTGAGGCTGGTGGAAAGAATGATTACGGGGCTGGTTCCGGTTTCGATGCTGCCATCCACCGCCAGTACCGGTTCCGTTTCTTTAAGTTTGAAATCAATCGCTTTTTCGCAGCCGGTCAATAGCACGAAAAAAATAACTGCCCATCCGTAACGCATAACTGTAAAATTAAAATGCCTGCCTGTTTAACAAACAAAGGCGGGGTTAAAATGTTTCGGCCTTTCGAAACAAAAAATCCCTCCCGTGGCGGGGAGGGATTTGTACTTACGACCCATCGTAATAATGTGTTAGTTACCAAGGTAACTTTTCAACGCATTGCTGAAACGTGCTTTTTGCAATCGCTTAATGGCACGTTCTTTAATTTGCCGGATGCGCTCTTTGGTTAAATCGTACTTCTGGCCAATTTGCTCAATGGTAACCCCATTTTCGCCATCAAGGCCAAAGTAGGCATTTACGATTTCGGCTTCGCGGGGGCTGAGCGATTTGAGCACGCGGCGGATTTCATTCCGCAGCGAATCTTTCATTACATCTTCATCGGTATCATCGCTGCCTTCCAGCAAATCGCCCATGGCCACATCTTCGGCTTCGTGCACGGGCGCATCCAGCGAAGTGTGACGGGTGTTGCTCTGGAAGATGTTGTTGATTTCGGTTTCGCTCATTTCCAGAATTTCAGCCAGCTCTTCGGTAGAGGGTTCCCGCTCGTGTTCCTGCTCAAATGCCATGTAAGCCTTGTTGGCCTTGTTGTAGGTACCAATTTTGTTTTGGGGTAAGCGAACCAGGCGGCCCTGCTCGGCCAAAGCCTGCAGAATTGACTGCCGGATCCACCAAACGGCGTACGAAATAAATTTAAAACCCTTGGTTTCATCAAAACGCTGTGCAGCTTTGATGAGGCCCAGGTTTCCTTCGTTAATCAGGTCGCTGAGCGACAGCCCCTGGTGCTGGTATTGCTTGGCTACCGATACCACAAAGCGGAGGTTGGATTGTACCAGCTTGTCCAGTGCCCGCTGGTCGCCCATTTTAATCCGCTGGGCCAGGGTGGTTTCCTCTTCCGGCGTAATCATGGGTATTTTCGAAATCTCCTGCAAGTACTTTTCAACGGCCTGCGAATCACGGTTTGTAATCTGGGTAGCAATCTTTAACTGCCTCATAACTTATTCTGTTCTAATTAATTACGAAGATTGAAGGAGGAAGAAATTCAACTTTTATGGCATGAAGCTGTGGTCGTATCCTTTCATCCATCTGCAAAGGTAGCAATCAATTCCCGGTTTTCATAGCCTTTGTGAATAACTCAGGCTTTTGTGGGTATTGTTCTATCCGATGCAGCCTCCATTTTTTTGTTTCAACATATTGGATGCATAAAAGTTGTAGGTTCAACACCTAAATTTGAAATTTTCTGTAAAAAATATCTTAAAAGTTCATGAAAGCCATTGATTTCAGAAGCGATACAGTAACCCGCCCCACCCCTGCCATGCTGGAAGCCATGCATGCTGCCCCGGTGGGCGATGATGTTTTTGGGGAGGATCCATCGGTAAATGCGCTGGAAGCAAAAGCGGCTGCCTTGTTTGGCATGGAAGCCGCGTTGTTTTGCCCCTCCGGCACCATGACCAACCAAATTGCCATTAAAGTGCATACGCAGCCGGGCGATGAAGTGATTTGTGACGCCCTCAGCCATGTGTACCAATACGAGGGAGGCGGTATTGCATTTAATTCCGGCGCATCGGTACGCTTACTGGCGGGCAACCGGGGGCGCATAACGGCACAACAGGTGGCCGAGGCTGTTAACCCCAACGATGTGCATAAGGCCCACAGCAGTTTGGTGGTGCTGGAAAATACCAGTAATCGGGGCGGCGGCAGTTGCTACGATTGGGCAGATATTACCGCCATAAGGGAGGTTTGCAACCAACACCACCTGGCGCTGCACCTCGATGGGGCCCGGCTTTTCAACGCCCTAATAGCCAAAGCACAACAACCCGCCGCTTACGGCCGTATTTTCGACAGCATCTCGATTTGCCTGAGTAAGGGCTTGGGTTGCCCGGTGGGAAGCCTGTTGCTGGGCAGCAGCGCTTTTATTCAAAAAGCCCGCCGGGTACGTAAGGTGCTGGGCGGCGGCATGCGGCAGGCGGGTTATTTGGCGGCTGCCGGCATTTATGCGCTGGATCATCACATCAACCGCCTGGCGATAGACCACAAACATGCCCAAATACTGGCTGCAGCCTTGCAGCAACACCCGCTGGTGGCCCATGTAATGCCGGTAGAAACCAACATCATTATTTTTGAAGTGAAACCCGAAACCACCGCCCCCAACCTGGTGGCCCGCCTGGCCGAAAAAGGAGTGCTGGGCTACGCTTTCACTAACCGGCAGGTACGCCTGGTAACCCATTTGGATGTGTCGGAAGCGGATATCGAACGAACCATCGCTGTTTTGAACGCCCTTACATAAAAAATGCCTCCCGGTTGGGAGGCATTTTTTTGTGCCGGATGCAATCTTATTTGGGAATTGCCCTGCCCGACTGCTCCTTTTGGGCGATGAAGTACTGCCGAATCATATCGCTCATGACATGAACGGTTTCGCCCAGGTGCAAATCGTTACGACGCACCCGTAAAAAGTTGTTATTGCGATCGATACGGAACGAATCGGCTTCAATGCGGGGCCGGTCGGCCAGCAGATTTTCTATTTTAAGCGGGGTGGGCATGCGGGTTAGCGAATCCATTTTTCGCATGGCGGCGGCCAGCTGTTTTTTATCCTGCCGGAATTTGTCGAGTTTCAGGTTATACACCTTACGGTTGTTTTTCTCTAGCCAGGCCGTTTGCTCTTTTATTTGCTGAAATGCCGGGTTTTCGGCCACACGCTGGTTGGCTCGTTTTACCACTTCCCGTAAATCATAATCGCTGTTCCATACTTTATAAGGCACGCTGCTGATTTCATCCCATGGCAACGCAAAGGGCTCATCTTTTTCCCGGATTTTCAGATAATCATACTGGTCGGGCAGAATTACGTCCGAAATCACGCCTTTTTGCTGGGTGCTGCCGCCGGTGATGCGGTAAAACTTTTGAAGAGTAAGTTTGATGCTGCCCAAATCGGAACCGGTGTTGTTGCTTACCCAGCTGGCCCGATCGAGTTCTATATTGCGCTGAACGGTACCCTTGCCGTAGGTGGATGAACTGCCTACCACCAAACCGCGTTTGTAGTCTTGTATGGCGGCGGCAAATATTTCAGATGCCGAAGCACTGAGCTGATTTACCATTACCACCAGCGGGCCTTTCCATAAAATATTATTGTCGCGGTCGCGTAAAATGGAGGGCCGTTCATCGCGACTTTTAACCTGCACCACCGGTCCTTCTTCAATAAACAAGCCTACCATTTGCACCACGTCCATCAACGAGCCGCCACCGTTCATCCGTAAATCCAGTATGATGCCCGATACATCTTCTTTTTTCAGTTTCTGGATTTCCATGGCTACATCGGCAGCGCAGCGTGCCCCGTTGGGATCGTTAAAGTTGGCATAAAACTCGGGCAGGTAGATGTAGCCGATCTTGTAATTGTTTTCATCGGTAATGATGGCGCTTTTGGCATACACATCTTCCAGGTTAATTTTTTCGCGGATCATTGACACCTCTTTAATGGTACCATCGGGCTTTTTAATGGTAATGCGCACTTCGGTACCTTTTTTGCCGCGAATGAGTTTTACGGCATCGTCCACGGCAAAGCCGGTTAAATCCTGCGGCTCTTCATTGCCCTGTGCCACTTTAATGATGTAATCTCCTATGGAAATTTCGCCCGATTTGTAAGCGGGGCTGCCTGTAACGATGGTTACAATTTTAATGTTACCATCCTCTTCTACCAGCGAGGCGCCAATGCCGTAAAACTCGCCGCTCATCTGCTCGTCGAACGACCGCCGGTCAATGGGCGCAAAATAGGTTGTGTGCGGATCCATTGTTTCGGTGATGGTGTTAACAAACACATTAAAACGGTCGTCATCTTTCAGGCGGTTCCGAAAGCGCTCAAAAATGCGGTCGTAGGTACGCTCTACCCGTTCCCGGGCTTTTTTCTCCAGTTCCTGCGGGGTTTCCGCAACAGCACCTTCTTTACCGGCATTCCGCTCCTGCTGTTCCAGCAGTTCGGCATAGCGCTCCAGCGTATAATATTTTAATTTCTTACGCCAGGCTTCGCGGCGGGCTGCTTCGTTTTTGGGGTAGTCGGTTTTATCGGCGTCTTCGCTGTATTGTTCATCCACATTAAAATCGAAGGGTTGCTTCAGAATTTCCTTGTACAGTTTTGAAACTTCTTCGGCCCTCTTTTTAAAGATGTCGTTTATAGCGTAAAACGATTGCAGTTGTGCCCCTTTCATCTCGTCATCTATGGCAGTTTCGTAAACCCGCAGTTGCTCAATGTCGGATGCCAGAAAATAAGTTTTATCGTTATCCAGCGCCTTTAAAAAGCGCTTGAACACATCTTTCGAAAATTTATCGTCAATTTTTCGCGGACTGAAATGGCCATCGGCCAGCATCTCTCCTACCAGTTGCAGAATGCGCTCGTAGCGGTTACCGGGTTGGCTAAAGATGCCCGATGACTGCACCGCATAAAACAGGCTTCCACCGAGTACGAATAAGAGAATAATGAAGAGACTTTTCTTGGTAAACATATAGTCGAACACTTTAAGCATACGCAATGCGGGTAAATTTAGGAAGATTTACGGGGCTTTTTTGTACCGCCGTCAAGTTTGTACGAAATTAACAAGCTGTTGGGGTAATGCGTTTAAAAACGGCGAAAGATACTTTTTCTGATGGCAGATTCGGAACAGGCAGCCGGTATGATGCCCGATTCCTAATCGGGACGGCCGGCTTCAATACCCTGCCGTAAAAAGCAAAAGCCCCACGTTTCCGTGAGGCTTTTGTTCAGTCGGGAAGACTGGATTCGAACCAGCGACCCCTTGCACCCCATACAAGTGCGCTACCGGGCTGCGCCACTTCCCGCTGTTCGATTTACCCGATACCGTAGCCGGTATCGCAAATCGGGCTGCAAAAGTAAGATTTAATTGCAATTGACAAAAATCCGTTAACAAAAACTATCTTAGCGCCATAAAGATTGTTCTCCACTCATGACCATT
The DNA here is from genome assembly GCA_046297415.1 of Lacibacter sp. Classification (GTDB taxonomy): domain Bacteria; phylum Bacteroidota; class Bacteroidia; order Chitinophagales; family Chitinophagaceae; genus Lacibacter. The sequence goes on along the minus strand of JBKBIL010000001.1, from coordinate 218,793 downwards.
CTCATCCGGCAGGCACAAATTGTTGACCCCACTTCTCCGCATCACCAGAGCCGTCAGGATGTTTTTATTGAAAACGGAATCATCCGCGAAATGGGAAGCTGCAACCGGCAGGCCGATCAGGTAATTGAACGACCCAACCTCCACCTCTCGCCCGGCTGGATGGATGTATTTGCACATTTTTGCGACCCCGGCCTGGAACAGAAAGAAACCATCGAAACCGGCATACGCGCCGCTGCCGCCGGCGGGTTTACTGATGTGCTGGTGCTACCCAATACCCAGCCGACCATCAGCGGTAAAACTCAGGTAGAATACGTATTGCATAAAGCGGCAGGCGCGCCGGTACGGGTGCATCCTATGGGCGCCATCAGCAAAAACATCGAAGGAAAAGACCTGGCCGAAATGTACGATATGCATCAGGCGGGGGCGGTTGCCTTTACCGACGGACTCAAACCCGTGCAATCGGCCGGACTACTGCTCAAGGCCCTGCAATACACCAAAGCCATGCAGGCGGTGGTGGTGCAACTACCCGACGATACCAGCATTGCCCGGCATGGGCTGATGAACGAAGGCATCATCAGCACCCGGCTGGGCTTGCCCGGCAAACCTGCCCTGGCCGAGGAAATCATGGTGCAGCGCGACCTGCAGCTGCTGGCCTACACCGAAAGCAAGTTGCACCTTACCGGCATAACCACGGCAGCCGGCCTGCAGCAAGTTGCCGCGGCAAAGGCTGCCGGACTACAGGTAAGCGCCTCCGTTACACCGGCACACCTGTATTTTTCCGATGCCGATTTACAGCACTACGATACCAACCTTAAACTCTATCCGCCCCTGCGTACCGAAGCCGACCGCGATGCGTTGCGGCATGCCGTTGTAAGCGGCACCATTGACTGCATCGCCTCGCACCACATGCCTCACGAATACGACAGCAAAACCTGCGAATTTGAATTTGCCCAACCCGGCATGCTGGCGCTGGAAACGGCATACGGGGTTACGGGTGCCGCCTTGCAAGGCGCACTTACCCCCGAACGCTGGGTGCAGCTGGTGGCCATTAACCCCCGCACCATTTTTGGTTTGGCAGTTCCAAGTATTACGGCAGGCAATCCGGCCGTTGTAACCTTGTTCGATCCTTCCGCAACATATACCTTTACCCGGGAAATGATTCGTTCCCGCTCCGCCAATACCCCCTTCGTTGGTAAAACCCTTACCGGAAAGGTGTATGGCATCATCAATCAACAGCACATACTCATTTAAAACCTCCGCCATGGAAGAAAAAAAAGTAATGACGCATTTTACAAAAGGGCTCATCATTGGCCTGGCCATGCTTGCCATAGGTATTGTGTTTCAGGTTTTCGGCATCTACGAACAATGGGTACAATGGATGGTGTTGGCCCTTTACCTGGCCGCCATCATTTGGGCCTGTGTATCGTACAGTAACGATTTGGAAGGCAACGTTACTTTTGGCCAGGTGTTTGGCCATGGCTTTAAAACCGCTTCGATTGTTGCGTTGATTGGTATTGCCGGGTTTGTACTCATCTACTTTCTGATGCCCGAAGTAAAGCAGAAAGCCTTGCAACTGGCACGGGAAGGGATGGAAAAGAATCCGCAACTGACACCCGAAAACATTGATCAGGCGTTAGCCTTTACCGAAAAATATTACTTCCTGTTTGGCATCATCGGATCGCTGTTCAGCTATGCACTTACCGGCCTGGTAGCTGCACTGATTGGCGGAGCCGTTGCCCCAAAAAATCCGAATGCCGGAATGCCCCAATCGCTGTAAATGGATCTGAGTATTGTTATACCGCTGAAAGATGAAGCCGAATCGCTGCCCGAACTGTGCAGCTGGATTGAGCGTGTGGTTACCCGGGAAGGCTACCGCTATGAAATTATTCTGGTAGATGATGGCAGTACCGACGGCAGCTGGGACGTAATCAAGCAACTGCGTACGGCCAACCCTTGCATCAAAGGCATATCGTTCCGGCGCAACTACGGCAAATCGGCCGCACTGAACGAAGGCTTTAAAGCCGCTGCCGGCAACGTGGTTATTACCATGGATGCCGACCTGCAGGACAGTCCGGATGAAATACCCGAACTGTACAAAATGATTACCGAGCAGCAATACGACCTCGTTAGCGGCTGGAAGAAAAAGCGGTACGACAATACCCTCACCAAAAACATTCCCTCCAAGCTGTTCAACGCGGCCACGCGTACCATGAGCGGCATCCCATTGCACGATTTCAACTGCGGCCTGAAAGCCTACCACCATAAAGTGGTAAAAAGTATTGAAGTGTATGGCGAAATGCACCGCTACATTCCGGTGCTGGCCAAGTGGGCCGGCTTTCGGAAAATTGGCGAAAAAGTGGTGGAACACCGCAAACGCAAGTACGGCACAACCAAATTTGGCTGGAACCGCTTCGTAAACGGATTTCTCGACCTGGCCACCATAATGTTTGTGGGGCGCTTTGGCAAACAGCCCATGCACTTTTTCGGCCTTTGGGGTACGCTGTGTTTTCTGCTGGGCTTTGGCATCAGTTTTTACCTGATAGCTGCCAAACTGATGTTTTCCGGCTATTCGCTCACCAACAAGCCGGCCTTCTTTTTGGCCCTAACCTTCATGATAATTGGTACCCAGTTGTTCCTGGCCGGTTTTTTAGGCGAACTTATTACCCGCAACGCACCCGAACGTAATTTTTACCTTATACAGGAAACACTGGGCCTGCAACAGACGCAAACGGCATGAACATCGTAATACTCGGACCGGCCTATCCGCTACGGGGTGGCATTGCTGCTTTTAACGAACGGCTGGCCCATGCCTTTCAGCAGGAAGGCCATAGCGTTGAAATTTGTTCGTTTTCCTTGCAGTATCCGTCTTTCTTGTTTCCCGGAACCTCACAATTCAAAAGCGGTCCTGCACCGGAAGGCCTTCGCATTACTGCAGCGGTTAATTCCATTAATCCGCTCAACTGGCTGCAGGTTGGCAGGCGGCTGCAACGGCAGCGCCCCGATTTGGTGGTGGTACGTTACTGGTTACCGTTTATGGGACCGGCCCTGGGCACCATTTTGCGCCGCATCCGCAAAAACAAGCATACCCGTATAGTGTGCATTGCCGATAACGTGGTGCCGCACGAGCACCGGCCCGGCGACCGGCTTTTTACCCGCTATTTTGTGGGTGCCGTGGATGCGTTTATTACCATGAGCCAACAGGTATTGAACGATTTACGCCGGTTTACGTGTAAGCCTGCCCTGCTGGAACCGCATCCCCTGTACGATCATTTTGGAGCGCCGCTTCCGCAACCGCAAGCCCGCCAACACCTGCAACTGCCGGCAGAAGGCTTTCTCTTTCTCTTCTTTGGTTTTATACGTGCCTACAAAGGCCTCGACCTGCTGCTGGAAGCCCTTCACCTGCTGCGCCAAAAGCCCACGGCACCACCCTGCAAGCTGCTGATTGCCGGCGAATTTTACGAAGACCGGCAGAAATATGATGAGCTGATAGAGCGCTACCGGTTACACGATACCGTAATACGGCGTACCGATTTTATACCCGATGAAGAAGTGCGGTATTATGTATGCGCCGCCGATGTTGTGGTACAACCCTACCGCAGCGCCACCCAAAGCGGCGTTACGCCCCTCGCCTATCATTTTGAAAAACCGATGATTGTAACCCGCGTAGGCGGCCTGCCCGATATGGTGCCGCACGAAAAAGCAGGCCTGGTGTGTGAGCCTACCGCTGCTTCCCTTGCCGAAGCACTGGAAACCATGCTGCATGCCAACCTGGAGGCATACCGGCAGGGCGTGGCGGCAGAAAAGCAAAAGTATGCATGGAGCAACATGACCCGTGCCGTGCTGCAGCTTGCATTTCAGTAACTTCGCGGCACATATGCTTAATTCCATCATACAAACCATACAAGCATCCATTGCAGTAAAACAAGCTATTATTGCAAATCCGCAACTGGTTGCCCGCATTGCCGAAAGCATTGAAACAATTACTACCTGTTTCCGTTCCGGCCACCGGCTGTGGCTGTGCGGCAACGGAGGCAGCGCCGCCGATGCCCAGCACCTGGCCGCCGAATTCAGCGGCAGGTTTTATTACGACCGAAAGCCCCTGCCCGCGGAAGCGTTGCATGTAAACACCTCGTACCTTACCGCCGTAGCCAACGATTACAGTTATGATGCCGTGTATGCCCGGCTGGTGCAGGCCTTTGCACAAAAAGGCGATGTGCTGATTGGCATTTCCACCTCCGGCAACTCGCCCAACATTGTAAAAGCATTTGAAACGGCCCGCCACATGCAGGTACACACCATTGGGTTTACCGGCGAAAGCGGAGGCGCGCTGCGGCAGTTGAGCGATATTTTGATTAATGTACCATCGGCCGACACACCGCGTATTCAGGAAAGCCACATCACCATCGGACATATCATTTGCGAAGCGGTGGAAGCCGCATTGTTTCCCCGGTAACTCTCATGAACTTTCTGTACAATTTCATCAACAAACCGCTGCCGGCAACAGATGCCGGCTGGACGCTGTTTCTGGACCGCGATGGTGTCATAAATGAAGAAATGATTGGCGATTACATCAAGCGGCCCGAAGATTTTCATTTCATTGCGGGCAGCCTGGAAGCACTAAGCATGCTGCACGGTTTTTTCAAACGCATTATCGTTGTCAGCAACCAAAAAGGCGTGGGCAAGGGTGTGATGACGGCAGCCGATTTGGATGCCATTAACCAAAAAATGATGGAGAAGATTGCCGCGGCCGGTGGACGCGTAGATGCAGCGTACTATGCCACGGCAACCGACCCGCTCGATAAAAATCGCAAACCCCGTCCCGGCATGGCCCTGCAGGCGCAACAGGATTTTCCGGATATTGATTTTCAAAAAAGCATCATGGTGGGAAATATGGCTGCCGATATGCAGTTTGGCCGCGCCATTGGTGCCTGCACCGTGTACATACCTACCCGGCCCGATGGAATGCCCCGGCCGGAAGAGGTAGATTGTGTTTTTAAAGATTTGTTATCGTTTGCCCGGGCGGTGCAGCAGCAGCGGCAGGCAACGTAATTTTAATATCAAACGTCTCATATCCCGATATGCGAAACTTACTTACGGTATTACTGCTTGCGCTGGTAACCCGGTCTGCCGCACAAACGCTTTCGCCGGCAGCCTTACGCAATTTTCGTTTGCGGGAAGATTCCTTAAAAACCCTGGCGTACAAAATTGTACGGGGCGAAGATGCAGCCACCCGCTTCCGGAGCGACAGCCTGTTTACCCGCATACTGGTGCGGGCACTGGTGCAGCCCTATTCGTTTCATTATCCCTTCGATTCGTTGCAAACCATTTCGCGGCTGTATGCGCCCGACAGTAGTTTTCGCATTTTTACCTGGCAGGTGGTAAAAGATGAAGACTATTGCCGCCAACGGGGCTTTGTGCAACGCAAAACTCCCGACGGCAGCCTGCAACTCTTTCCCCTACGTGATGTAAGTGAGTTTACCGAAGCTCTAACCGATACCATCGCCAATACCGGGGGGTGGATAGGCGCCGTGTATTACCGCATGATTGCCACCCGGCACAACAATACCAACTACTATACCCTGCTGGGCTACGACGAAAACGACTCCCGAACCACCCGCAAATGGATTGATGTACTTTGGTTTAACGAAAAAAACGAGCCGGTGTTAGGCCTGCAAAACGGCTTTACATTCGAAGCCGATTCCGTACCCCGCCCCCCGCAAAGCCGTTTTTTACTGGAGTATAAAAAAGACGGGCGGGCACGGGTACAATACGATGAGGAAATGAACATGATTATTTACGATCACCTGGTATCAGAAACCAATGAGCCCAAAAAGAAACACACGCTCATACCCGACGGCGACTATGAAGGTTTTGTTTGGAAGAACGGACGCTGGGTGCATGTTGATAAGGTATTCGACTTTAAGTTGAAAGATGGCGAAGCGCCGGTACCCGAACCGCTCGACAGCAACAAAGAACGCATACCCGCCACCAAACCCGGCACATCTCCGGTTAAAAAGAAAACAGGCAACTAGCCTTTAGGGCACGTCCACCAAAAATGTACCGAGGTCAACAATATTGCCTACACCCATCCGAAACTGCTCCACATCTTCGAGGGTTACATTTTCCAACACCTTTGTGGTAAATACCGGCTGATTGTCTTTAAAGATGACAAAAAAGAAATCGGGACGGGCTTCCTTAAACACCACATCGTTTACAAAAGCATCGTGCGAAAATGATATTTGCACTACCCCGTCGGCATCGGGCTCGGCATAACCCAAAAAATCCTCATCGGCTATGTCTTTATCGTACAGGCGCACCGTGTAACCCGGGCCGGTTAAGGGGGCATCATCACCCTTACGGATGAAGCGTGCTTTTACAACCAGGTCGGGTTCTTTGCTTAATGAAAATTCACGCATGGCAGATGAGTTGTTACATGTTGAAATTAGAAAAAGAATCCGACAATCAGCACGTAAGGGCAATCTGTTTCGCGTTTTGCCCGCTTGCTCGCTTCTTTCGAAATCTGAAATTCATGCATTATGATTCCGTCGCTTGCATTGTACGTTGTAAAAAAAGCAGGCATCGCGTAACCGCTAATCATCGAGCTTCAGCACGGCCAGAAATGCCTCCTGGGGTACCTCTACGTTACCAATTTGCCGCATGCGCTTTTTACCCTCTTTTTGGCGCTCCAGCAACTTGCGCTTACGGCTGATATCGCCCCCGTAACATTTAGCGGTAACGTCTTTACGCATGGCCGAAATGTTTTCACGGGCAACAATTTTGGAACCGATGGCTGCCTGTATGGCAATCTGAAACTGTTGGCGGGGCAGCAGTTCTTTCAGCTTCTCGCAAAGTTTGCGGCCAAACTCCTGTGCCCTGCTGCGGTGAATCAGGGCGCTCAGCGCATCCACCTTATCGCCGTTGAGCAGGATATCCATCTTTACAATATCGGCCTCGCGGTAGCCAATCGGATGGTAGTCGAACGAAGCGTAACCCCGGGTTTGACTTTTCAGTTTATCGTAAAAATCAAACACAATTTCGGTGAGCGGCATTTCAAAAATCAGTTCTACCCGTGTTTGCGTAAGATAGCTTTGGTTGATTAATATGCCCCGTTTACCCAGGCAAAGCGTCATAATGTTGCCGATATACTCGGGCTTGGTAATGATTTGCGCTTTGATGAAGGGTTCCTCAATGCGGTCGAGGTGCGTGGGCTCGGGCATTTCGCTGGGGTTGTTCACCACCCGCTTTTCGCCTTTGGTGGTGTACGCAATAAAGCTTACGTTGGGTACGGTGGTAATTACGGTTTGATTGAACTCCCGTTCCAGCCGCTCCTGAACTATTTCCATGTGCAGTAACCCTAAAAAGCCGCACCGGAAACCGAAGCCCAACGCCTGGGAGGTTTCCATTTCAAAAGTGAGCGAAGCGTCGTTCAGCTGCAGTTTGTCCATGCAATCCCGCAACTCCTCAAAATCGTCGGTACTTACCGGAAAAATGCCCGCAAATACCATGGGCTTTACTTCCTCAAAGCCTTTAATGGGTTCGGCGGCCGGGTTGGCAACGGTGGTAATGGTATCGCCCACCTTAACCTCTTTGGCATTTTTGATGCCGGTAATAATGTAGCCCACATCGCCGCAGTTTACCTGCTGCTTTTCGGTCATTTTGAGTTTCAAAATACCCACCTCTACCGCCTCGTACTCCTGGCCGGTACTCATGAATTTTACCTTATCGCCTTTGCGGATGCATCCGTTAACAATGCGATAGTACACAATAATGCCCCGGAAGCTGTTAAACACACTGTCAAAAATCAAGGCCTGCAGGGGCGCTTCGGGGTCGCCCTTGGGGGGCGGAATGCGTTCTACAATCGCCTCCAAAATGGCTTCCACACCCAGCCCCGTGCGGCCACTGGCCAGTAATATCTCCTCGGGTTTGCAGCCGATTAAATCTATAATCTGATCTTTCACCTCTTCAATCATGGCCCCGTCCATGTCAATTTTATTGATTACGGGTATGATTTCGAGGTCGTTATCGATGGCCAGGTACAGGTTGGAAATGGTTTGTGCCTGAATACCCTGGGTGGCATCTACCAGCAACAGGGCTCCTTCGCAGGCGGCAAGGGCGCGGCTTACTTCGTAGCTAAAGTCAACGTGGCCGGGGGTATCAATCAAATTGAGGATGTATTCGGTACCATCTTTGTGCTTGTAATTGATTTGGATGGCATGACTTTTAATGGTGATACCCTTCTCCCGCTCCAGGTCCATATCGTCCAGCACCTGGTCCATCATTTCCCGCTCGCTGATGGTGTTGGTGGTTTGCAGCAACCGGTCGGCCAGCGTGGATTTTCCATGATCTATATGAGCAATAATGCAAAAATTCCGGATGTGTTTCATGCGCCTGTGGCTTGATTTTGAAGGGCAAAGGTAATGCAAAAGCAGGTGGTTCTTACATGCCCTGCATTTCCGATGCATTAGGGAAACGATAGCCGATACAACATCCAAAAGCACTGCAACTGTGGCAGATTTTGAAATTTGCCGGCTGTTTTTTGAATTGCGGGAAATTGTTTAATTTTTGAACCAAAATGCTGCCCGTTTGTTGCAGCAACAAACCGATTGCCCAACCCAAATTGTTGCCGTATGAATCCCATGGACATTCATCAATGCATCCAATACCTGATGCAGTGGAAAAAAGAAGGCCTTACCACCCATGAAATGCAGCAGCGCTTAGCCGAGCAGCAGGTGCCCGAAGAACTCGCCCGGGAATCGCTTGCCGAATGGAAACGGCTGGTGGGCGAAAAAAAGCGCTTTTCGGGTTTTCTGTGCTGCGGTATTGGCGGTGGCTTATTGCTGCTGAGTTTTTTGATAACACTCATCTTGTTTGATACCGAACACAACTTTTCGTTGTACCTCTATGGCCTAACCGCACTCGGCGTTTCGGTGGTGTTCAAAGGATTGGTTGATTTACTGGGCTGGTAATGCATACGGCTTTACGCTTTAATGCGGCAACCGCGGCCGATGTTCCTGAACTGGTACTGCTGATGAACCGTGCGTACCGCGGCGAAGCGGCCCGCAGCGGATGGACACATGAGGCCGACCTGCTGGAAGGAGAACGAACCAACGCCGGGCAATTAACCGCCATCCTGCAACAAAGCGAAACCCTTCTTTTGAAAGGAACGGATGGCAACGGCAGCATACGGGCCTGCGTATTGCTGCAAAAGAAACCCGATCATACATTGTATTTGGGCATGCTTACCGTTGACCCGCAGTGGCAAAACAGCGGCATTGGCAAGCAATTGCTGCAGTTGGCAGAAGTGCATGCAAGAAAAACGGGCTGTTCAGCCATTACCATGACGGTATTAACCGACCGTACTGAATTGATAGCCTGGTACCGGCGGCATGGTTATGAACCCAAGGGCAGCGAAATTCCGTTTCCGAACGATACATCGGCAGGCATTCCGTTAAAACCCCTCACATTTATAACCCTGCAAAAAAAGGTTTCAAATTTGCTTTAATTTCGCCGAAACTTTCTGCTACATGGAACTACAGCAACTTTTTGAAGAAGCCGTGGCAAACAGCAAAAACCTGAGTGAACGCCCCAGCAACGAAACCCTATTGCAACTCTATTCGTTATACAAGCAGGCAACCGAAGGTGATGTAACAGCCGACCCGCCCTCCAACCCCTTCGACTTTGTAGCCAAAGCAAAATACGAAGCCTGGCAGGCGCTGAAAGGCAAAGCCAAAGAAGCAGCCATGCAAGAGTACATTGACCTGGTAAATAAACTCAGGGGTTAAGTTGCTGCAATACTTCCTGATACCATTCAAGCATTTCGTTACCAATTGTATCGTAAGAAAATGTCTTTGCAGCCGCCGCGGCTATGGCCGGCCGGTTGTATAGAGAATGGTTCGCAAGCATTTGCAAAATGGCGTCCCGCAGTGCAGCAACATCTTTCGGCGGTACCAATAAGCCATTGGATGGATGAATAACTTCGTGTATGCCTCCAACATTTGAACTGATGACGGGTACACCGCAACAAAGCGCTTCGCTGATGACACAAGGCAGGTTTTCATAATCGCTGAAATGCACCAATGCATCGGCCTGTTGCAATTGCACCGCCACCGCTTCGTACGCCAACAGCCCCGTCCATGTAATGTGTTGTACAAGTCCCAGTGCTGCGGCCTGTTGCTGTAACGTTGCATCGGCCGGCCCCACTACCACCAGTTCCCAATCGGTACGAACCTGCAGCACCTGTTGAAATGCCTGCAAAATACCGCTTACGTTTTTTAGCGGCAACAGCATGGAGACATGAATGAACCGAAATCGCTGCTTCTGGTCTTTGCACTCGGGCAAGTAAAACACATCCGTATTAACACAGTTGCGGATGATACGTGTATGCCGTATGGCAAACAGTTGCTGCAAACGCAGCAACAGCCAGTGGGAGACAGAACTAACTGCGGCCGCATTGCGGAAAGCAGCCCGGGTTTGATACCGGAAAAACCAGTTGCGCTGCTGATACGATTGCGGTATGGCCATTTCATAGGCCGAACTATGTTCGGTAACCACATACGGAATGCCTTGTGTGCGCAGCAACCAGCGGGCGGCAACCGCGGCCTTTACCGGAACGTGTACGTGCAATAAGTGCGGTGTGCCGTGTTGTTGCATGTACGCCTTTAAAATACGGCGATAGCTGCGATAATAATTCAGGTTAAATAAAAAGCGGTCAATGATGCCAATACGTGTTCTGTTGTAACGCAATATATGTAATTCTTCGGTTAGGTGGTGCCGTTGGCGCAGATATACGCCGGGTGTAGCATTTGCCAGCAACGTATGATTTTGTACTACATGAATTACATGCACTTTGGTAATCGTTGCCAAAGCTTCGGCGTGGCGGGCAATAAAATCGCCATCGTACCAATCCGTCGGATTGGGGTACCAGCTGCATAACCACAACACATGCATGCCCGAAAATAAGGAGGATTCGGGCTGTACGCACCGATTATCGTAATTTAATGGTGTTGCAGCCCAACAGCGTCATGTCTTTTTTGCAGCACCAGCTTTCAATTGATTCAATACCTGTTTAAGGAAAGCCCCATCTCCTTTTTGCCAAATAAAAAAATGCCACCAGGCAACTCCGGTATGGCGCCCAAAAAAATATGCGCCCACTCCAAAACATAACATATAGCCAATACTGCTGATGATGGCAGCTGCCTCAATACCATACCCGGGTATGAAAAGAATGCCGGCAATTGTTATTACACCGGCAGCTGTTGCAGCGCCCCACATGTTAAACCGCACCCGGTTGATGGCGGCAAGGTAGGCGCTGATTAAGGATAGCGCAGTAAGGGCCAGCAATCCTGGTACCAGCAGTATAAAATAGGCATACATCGAACGGAAACTGGGTCCAAAAACTAAAGGGAACAAATATTGACCAAATGCGATAAGCAACAATAGCACCACCGCATACCCACTGATGATGACCCGCGAAAGGGTTGCAACCCGCAGCTGCAACTGTTGCCCCCACCCGCCTGCCGTTAAAGGAAATACCGCAGCCGCAAGCACACCCGGAACCATTTGAAACAACTGTACCAACCGCGATGCCTGTATGTAATTCCCCAATCCTTCGGCATCGGGTACAAACGCTTCAATCAGCCAGTAATCAACCCTTGTAACAATAAAGAACAATACATTCGCCCCAAAAGCCCAGCCCGAATACAGCAACAGTTTTTTTACATCGTGCAACGGCATTAGGTTTTGAAAACGCAGTCGCGGCTGTTGCAATCGGTACAGCGTCCAAACAAGCACCCCTTGAAACAGAAAACTAAAAAAATAAATTTCCAAGAACGAAAATCCCACCAGGGTAAGTTCGGTACCTCGCACGCCCCCCCACAACCAAATACCCAGCGCCGCATTGGTGGCAGTAAATACAATGTTGGGAGTAACAAAATCGCGGCGGGCGTAAAACAACGCGTTCATGAAGGTTATCAGCATGTTGCCGCTGAGGAAAAACAAGGCAAATGCAAGGGTTGCATGCGAACTGAAGATGCCACTATTGCCTGGTGCAAAAAAAGCGGCAATGATGCTGCCCATGAGCGTACAAATGCCCGTCCACAGCAATGCAAACACCTCCATCCTGTCTGCCGCTATGTGGCCGGAAGCAACAAAATAAGTTGCGGCGGCATCCATGCCGGCCATCGCTATTAACAATGCCAACGATAGCCAGCTGATGAAGTAAAACACCCAGCCCGTAGTGGCCGCCTGCAGGTAACGAGCCATTAACACGGTAACCACAATCGAAGACAGCAGGTATGCGCCCCTCCAAAAAAGATGTGCGGCAAATAAACGGGAGAGGTTCATGCGGTTGCTTGTGGTAATTTGGTGCTAAATTTAGCGCCTAATTGGCACATTTAATTGCAGACCAAACGCGAATTATGACACCAACGGTATGCATGTAAATACAATCATAGGTACATCGGTGGAGGAAGCGGCTGCCTATTTGCGCCAAGGCGAGGTGGTGGCCATACCTACCGAAACAGTATATGGCCTGGCCGCCAATGCGCTCTCCGAAGATGCGGTGCTGAAAATTTATGCGGCTAAAAATCGTCCTCGTTTCAATCCGCTCATCATTCATGTAGCCAACTGGCAGCAGGCATTACAATACATACAACCGGCCCACTATCCCGAAGCAGAGCATTTGGCTGCCGCGTGCTGGCCGGGCCCACTCACCCTGCTGTTGCCTGCCAACGAACGTATCCCCTCATTGGTAACGGCAGGCAGTACCCATGTAGCCCTACGGGTGCCCAACCACCCCCTTACGCTTGAACTGTTGCGCCAACTCGATTTTCCGCTGGCGGCACCCAGCGCCAATCCCAGCGGTTATGTAAGCCCCACCACCGCCCAACATGTGTGGGATGGCCTGCATGGAAAAATACCCTACATACTCGATGGCGGCCCCTGCCAGGTTGGCCTCGAATCAACCATCGTGGGCTGGAATGCAGCCGGCCGTGCCGAAGTGTACCGACTGGGCGGAATTAGTATGGAAAGGTTGGCCGAAATCTTGGGTACGATGCCGCAGGTGTCAACCCAACTTACAGAAAATCCCAAAGCGCCGGGTCAACTTAAAAGCCATTATGCCCCCCATACCCCTTTGTACCTGGGCCGTGTGGATGAACATTTGAAAGCATTTGCAGGAAAAAATGTTTTTCTGATTCGTTTTCGACAATACCACCCCGATGTACCCGAAGCCAAACAATTGCTGCTGGCCCCCGGCGGCACGGTGGATGAGGCGGCGAAAAATCTGTTTGGCATTTTGCGCCGCTGCGATCAGTTGGAAGCCGATGTGGTAATAGCCGAAGAACTGCCCCATGAAGGTTTGGGAGGCGCCATCAACGACCGTTTACGAAGAGCACAGGTTCAGTTTAAGGAAGCCCCCTGAAAGGGGAAAGAGTTATTCCCAAAAACGAACGGGATACGTTTCGCAGCTTTTGATGGTTTCGAGGCTGTTCAATTGTTTTCCCAGCTCTTCCAGCTGTAAGGCAGGCGCCTCATTTTGCAGCGCCTCAAAAAACTCCCGTTCTTCAAAGCGGATGTGCTTTTCCAGCATATCGGCAAACGAGCGAATGCTTTCCATATCTGCAGCGCCTTCCTTCAACGATAATATGAGCGAACGGATGGCGGCATGTTCTTCCTTCATACGGGTATAGAGTGCGGCCGTACCGGGAGCCTGCAACTGATCGGGCTGCAGGTGCAACTCCTCGGCCAGAAAATGCCTGCGCAGGCCGGGCTCCCACAACTGTAAAATAAAATCCCGCATCACAGCGGGCGAAGCCTGTTTTTCAATTCCTTTTTTCAGCAGCAATACTGCCATCAGACCATCGTGGTGCTGATGCGATAAGGGATGCAAAACTTCCATTCGGTGCATAGCAGCATTATTTTAAGGCAGCAATAATTTGTAAAAACTCACCGGCCTGCAACGATGCACCACCTACCAGTCCTCCGTCCACATCGGGCATTCCAAACAATTCGGCAGCATTGGCCGCCTTTACACTGCCACCGTACAAAATGGATATGGCGGCAGCCGTTTCGGCGCTGTACCGTTGCGCAAGCGTGGCCCGCAGGTGGGCATGCATTTCCTGTGCCTGTTGGGCGGTTGCCGTTTTTCCGGTACCGATTGCCCAAATAGGTTCATACGCTATAACAACCCTGCGTATTTGTTCGTCGGACAAATGAAACAAACTTTCATGCAACTGCGCAGCTACAAAATCATTTTGCGTACCCGCCTCACGTACAGCCAATGCCTCTCCGCAGCAGAATATCGGAGTTAATTGTTGCGCCAGAGCCACATTTACTTTTTCGGCCAGTACGGCATTGCTTTCCTGAAAATACTCCCTGCGTTCGGAGTGGCCAATAATAACAAATTGCGCTCCCACGGAGGCAATCATGGCCACAGAGGTTTCGCCCGTATAGGCGCCCTGCAATTTATCGGAACAATTTTGCGCTGCTATACCCACTTGCTGCAGGTTTTGCGTTGCAGTAACGGCGGGTAGCAAATACGGAAACGGTACCCCCAGTACCACCTGCTGATGTGGTTGCAGTGAAAGTGGAATTTCAAATAGTTTTTCCAGTAAGGAGAGCGCCTCCTGATAGGTAAGATGCATCTTCCAGTTGGCCGCAGCAATTTGTTTACGAATCATGCCTCTTCAGATTGTTTGCGGTGTAAATGTAATAGTATTTCTTTATCTGCCTCCGAAAGTTGATGGTTTTTGAGCTGCATCCAGTTTTCAATATCACGCAACAATTTTTCGGCCACATATCGCTCGCCGGTAGCGCAGTTCCATGTAAAATCGGGAATGTACTTGGGCAAAAAGCCGTTGCCCATAATGTTACAACCCACTCCGGCTACGGTACCCGTATTCAGCGCCGTATGAATGGCGGTGCGGCTGTAATCGCCCAAAAACGCGCCGCATTTTTGGCCAACTGCAATCCATTTTTTGGAATAGGGATTCCAGGTACGTACCATACCGGCATTGTTTTTAATGTTACTGCACGAAGTACCGGCTCCCAGGTTGCACCAACTGCCAATTACCGCATCGCCCAGGTAGCCGTCGTGCGCTTTGTTGGCATAGTCGAACAGTATTGTATTTTTTATTTCTCCTCCGGCAACCGAATAGCGGCCCAAAGTGCAGCCTGCATAAATACGGGCTCCCATTTTTACAACCCCGCCTTCCAGCAGGCCAAAGGGGCCTCTTATGGTACTGCCTTCCATCACCAAACTATTCCTGCCCAAATAAACGGGGCCTTCCGTTGTGTTAAAAACACAATGTTCGGCAACGGCACCCTGTTCCAGAAATACCGGATGTTGCCCAATAATTTTATTGGTATCGGAAATGGATTCTGTTGTTCGGTTTTGGGTAAGCAAACCAAAATCGGCCTGCAATGCGATTGCATTCCATTGCACCAGATCGTGTGCGTTCTGTAGCACACGTACTTCATCTGTGTAAACAATATTTGTAGCACCCGATGGTGCCCAGGGCTGCGCCGTAGCTTCGCTCCGGTACGCAAGTACGGTACCGTTGCTGTGCAGTAGTGCCGAATTGGGCGTTAGGGCTTGCAATTGGCGTATCAGTTGGGTGGCAGGTATAAGGCCCGCATGCAGGTACAAATTATCTTGTCCGGGTTGTAACCAATATTTCCGCTGTAACAAGTTGGTAGTTAGCACCTGAGCAGGGCGTTGCAACAACCTGGCCCAGCGTTCGTGTTGGGTAAGCAGTCCTACCCGTAAATCGGCAAGCGAGCGCACTTCGGTAAAGGGATAGAGGCCGGTGCGGCCCGGCGGATCAAATAAAATCAATTGCATTGCGATAAAGTTCGGACTTTCTGCACTTGTAAAAACAAATCCCCTACCTAAAAACGGAAGGGGATTTTAATGTAACGTTTGGCTATGCAACAGATTGGTTAAAACACGTTGTAGCCAAAGCTCACGTAGTACAATCCGCCAATTTCGGGATTAGCAAATGCGGTTTTGTAATACTTGTTCAACAGGTTGTTGGCTCCCAGTTTGAGTATGTTCTTTGTTTTGGGAATGCGGTAGCTAACCTGCGCATCCAGCACGCCAAAGGCGTCGAGGGGACCGGCCAGGAAGGTGGATTCCCACATTTCAATGGCACTTTGCCAGCGCCAGGTTGCCGATGCGCCAAAGTTTTTACCGATTTTGTTGTTCGCCAACGTGAGGTTGTAGCGCCAGGGCGAGGTATTGAAAAATGCCAATGCTCCTTGGGGGCCCTTGATCAGCTCGTTGTAAGAAACGTTACCGCTGAACACGAAGTTGCGGGGCATCTTCCAATCAAGGCTGACGCCCCAGCCAAATGTGCGTACATCATCGGTGGCGTTAACCGGCATGCCAAACTGGCGTTGATTGGGCGTAAAGGGGGCCTGTATCAGAATGGCGGTAGAAATAAAATTGTTGTAGATGGCGTAGAAGGCATACGCATCGAACAACAGGTTTTTGGCAATTACGCCCCGGTAACCGGCTTCAAATGAATTCACAACTTCCGGCTTAAACTCACGGAATTGATAGGAGTTCGACTGGTTGAGCGAACCTGGATTTCCGGCACGTACGGCCGCAAACACGGTAGCCGAATCCCACACAAGGTTGTTGCGGAAATTGTAGAAGTCAATAAACTGAGGCAAGCCACCAATTAACATATTGGTACGGGTACCCAGCGGCAGGTTGATGTATTGATTTTGGGTGGTGGGGAAACGATACGCCTGTTGGTACGACAAGCGGAGGAAGTTATCCTTCGCTACCCGAATGGTAGCTGTTGCCCGGGGCGTGAAGCGGCCGCGGAAGTTTTGGTTTTTATCGTAACGGCCGGCAAGGGTTATCTTCAGTCCGTCCACCAGTTCCTTCTGAATTTGCACATAACCCCCAATTTCGTTGATGGGAATATTGCGGCCCAGGGTATCGGTAAACAGGGTTCCGGCGGAGTTCAGCGAGAAGCGGCGGAACAAACCACCTACCTGTACATCGGCCCAGGTAATATTTTTGAAGTTGTACATACCGTCAACCACATACAGGTCGGTACGGTCGAGGAACAAAGCCCCACCCTGCGAGATGGGAATTTTCCGCACCGTATTCAACAGGTTGGTATAAGCCGGCGTGCCAGGCAGCGGACGGTTGGCATCAGCGGTTTGACGGGCTATGAAATGTGCCTGATCTTCGGGCAAATTTACACCAATAAAGCCCGGTAACTGGCCGCCGCGTGCAGCAGCAAAGGTTTGAATGTAGGTGGGGAACCATTGCGTGCTGCTTTCGCTCGTACGTTGCAGCATTTGCGATGCAAGAATGGTAGCGGCGTATGCGTCGCCCGCATTTTCTTGCGTAGTGTAAGCACGTACAAAATAATTATCGCCTTTCAGTTCAATCTTATACTGACCAATTTTGGCATCTTTCAGCGAATAACGGTCGGCACCGGTGTACACTGTTGTGGCCGTACCCCAGTAGCCTACGAATGACAGTTCAGTATTGGGACGAATTTTGTAGTAAAGTCCGCCATTCATTTTAAAGTTGTATGTGTTGTAATCAACCAAATCCCGCTCGGCATAACCGGTACGGCTCACAATCGAATCGGAATTGGTAGCAAACAGTTGGTTTGATTGAGCGGCAGCAACGGCTGCGGCTTGTTGTTGTGCTTGCGCAAGAGGCACACCAAGGGAAAGCAACTGCGCTAAAGCCTGCTGATAAATAGTATTGCGTATTGTTGAACGAATGTTTACCTGCGGAGAAGCTGAACCAATTTGATCGCCATATACGTTTACTCCGTTGTAGCTGGGCGTGTTGCGGTCGCCGGGTACGGTTTTAACACCCAGTACATCGTAGTTGCGCATGTCATTTGCCTGCCAGTCTTGTGCCTGAATGTATTGGGCCGCCACTTTAAAGGCAATTTTCTCCGACACTTTCTTACCCCAACGGAAATTCCAGTCGTAGTAAGGTGCAGCCGGGCGCTGGCGTCCGTCGGTATGCATTATGCCCTGTTTTACCTGAAAACTCAATCCCTGATGTTTAAAGGGGTTTTTGCTGGTAATTAGCAGGGTACCATTCATGCCTCCCGAACCGTACAGGGCGGAGGATGCACCGGGCAACAGTTCCATATTGTCAACATCCAGCTCGGTTACACCCACTATGTTGGCAACGGAAAAGTTGAGGCCGGGCGCCTGATTATCCATACCATCGGTAAACTGGTTGAAGCGCACGTTACCCGATCCGTTAAAGCCACGGGTACCAATGGTACCAAAAATCAAACCCGAGCGGATAAAGTCAACACCTTTCAAATTTTGTACGGCATCATAGAAGGTAGCCGCAGGCAAGTTGCGAATTTGCGATCCATCAATCCGTTCAATTGAAACCGGCGACTCCAATATTTTGGTGGCAACCCGAGTTGCCGAAACCACTACTTCCTGTCCGAGTGCAACCTTGGGTGCCAGTTCCAATTCCAGGGTAGCAGCTGAATTTACTTCCAGTTCTAAATCTTCATAGCCTACAGAAGAAACCACCAGGGTTACCGGCAGTTTATCAACCGTTAAACGAAAGTTACCCCGGTCATCAGTAAATGTACCGCGTGCCGTACCCTTTACCGTTACAGATACGGCCGACAGGGTTTCTCCGGTACCTTTTGATTTAATGGTACCAAACAAGGTGGTTTGCGCCTGAACGGCTGCAGCACTGCAAAGTGCAAGCACCACCAAAAGGGATATGCGAAACATCTTTTTCATACTTCAGTTTTGAGTAATGGATTAGTTATGTGCAACAATGGTTAAAGCGGGTGCGGGCGGATTGGGCGCAGCCAAAAACTGCAGGCGGGCAACGATGGTGTAAATTTTGCCGGCCTCGAGGCGCAAAGGGGCTGCAGGAGGTGTAGGCAACAGTGCCAGCAAGCCGGTTTGCGGAGAGGTACCGGGTGTGCCGGCTACACGCAGGGTAAAACGATAGCTGCCCGAATCCACTTCAATGAAGTTATGCAACGAGCTGTTGCGAGCCACATCGGCAAAGGTGCGGGCGCCGTACAACTGGGTGGTATTTGCTACCACATCTACCGTGTCGAGCCGGGGCACACCTAACGATGCAAAAATTTCGCGGGGTACCGTATGTACCACACGCACTTTTGCCTTACCGGCAGCCGGAGGCGTTAAATTATCCTCCATCAACACATGCTTGTACAACGGAGTAAAATCATAAGTTACGGCTGTGTAGCTTTTGCCTTCCTGCAACGTGATGTTGCGGTTGTAAATATTTACTCCCGGTGAGGTGCCCGCAAGGGCGAGGTTAAAACCAAATGTACCTGCCTGTACCGGTGAATAAGCACCACTTATTAAAACAGGATTGGTAATGGTGGTTACAGGTGTACCGGCAGAAACGGTTGCGGCTCCATATACAACGTTGTTGCGAAGCAACGTACCATTCCAGCGTAAATCAAAAGCAGGGCCGGCAGTGGGCAACGGATTGGGTGCAACGGGCGAAGAAATTGCAGCATTAACCACCAGCAAGTTTGCCGGCTGGGGTGCTTCCTTTTCGCAGGAAGCAAAACCAAATGCTACCGTTACGGCAAGCAATGAAAAGAATGTTTTGTTTAGCATAAAGCAGTTTTTTCTCTATCAACAAATGTAGGGGTTCGGCTCAATTTTCAAAAACAATCTTTTTAACGCCCTGCTGAAAAAAATGCCTGTCAGGAGCATTGCCGGGTTGCCTTTGCCCATGTACCTTTGGGCATGCCTCCGTTTCATTTTACTGGCCAAACGGCCTTCTATCAGGGTAAGGTTCGCGATGTGTACACCATACGCAACCAATGGCTGGTAATGATTGCCAGCGACCGTATTTCGGCATTTGATGTAATACTGCCCCGAACCATTCCATTCAAAGGACAAGTATTGAACCAAATTGCCGCTTACATGCTGCAAGCCACCGCCGATATTTGTCCCAACTGGTTGCTGGAAGTACCAGCACCGCAGGTTTCAATTGGCAGAAAGTGCATTCCTTTTAAAATAGAGATGGTAGTGCGGGGAAACCTGGTAGGACATGCCTGGCGTACCTACAACAGCGGCCTGCGTACCTTGTGCGGTGCTACCCTGCCCGATGGACTTAAGGAAAACGACTTCTTCCCTACCCCCATCATAACCCCCAGTACCAAAGCCGCCGCCGGGCACGATGAAGACATAACCCCGGAAGAAATCATCGCCTCGGGCCTTTGTACGGCCGCTGAATGGGAAACACTCAGCCGTTACGCTTTGGCACTGTTTGAGCGGGGCCGGCAACTGGCAGCAAAACAAGGATTGATTTTGGCCGACACCAAATACGAATTTGGCAAAATTGGAGATACCATTTTTTTGATGGATGAAGTGCATACCCCCGACAGCTCCCGCTACTTTTACGCCGAAGGCTTTGAAGAACGGCAGCAGCGGGGCGAACGGCAAAAACAGCTGAGTAAAGAGTTTGTACGCGAATGGCTCATTGCCAACAATTTTATGGGTAAAGAAGGACAAACCGTACCCGAAATGAGCGATGAATGGGTGCAAACCATTTCGGGCCGTTACATTGAACTATACGAACGGCTTACCGGCCAGACATTTCGGCCCGCACCCATTTCCAATGAAGAAATTGTGGAACGGGTAGAAGCCGCCATCCAACGCCTGGAACAAGCGTAATCTTTATATAAAGCTTACGGGCTTTGCAAATACCGGGCATTCGTGTACATTTAAGAAAAAAGTACATGAGCCCCGATCATGTTTTTCAATTTTGCAACACGCTGGCACTGGTAGCCTGGCTGGTACTAATATTGCTAAGCCCTTTTTATCAGGGAACCGACCAGTTGTTAATAGGTGTTGTTGTTGCACTATTAGCCCTTGTGTATGTTTGGCTGCTTACGCAAAGTTTTTCGCTTGCTGACTTTGAGAAATTCAGCACGCTGGAAGGCCTTATGACGTTATTCAGCAATAAAACCGCGGTAACGGCCGGCTGGGTGCATTACCTGGCTTTTGATTTACTGACCGGCGTATGGATGAAAAACAATGCAACCCGGCATGGCATTGGCCACTGGCTGGTGGTTCCCTGCCTCATTATTACATTTATGGCGGGCCCGCTCGGACTGCTGTTATACCTGTTGCTTCGCTGGTTGGTAACCCGCCGTTATTTCAATACCAACTTCTAAAACTACAGGCACATGTCCTCCTCCATCCACACAGCACAGCAGGTACATGCAGTTAGTTCCTGGTTTATTCGACTGCGCAGCCGCAACCGCCTGCTGTATTATTTCGGCTGGTGCAATTTTATTGCTGCAGGGGTTTGCTTGGTGCTAACGTACACAGATGTGGATAATGTAATCAACAATAGCAATGCCTGGTTGAAGCCGTTACGCTTCTTTCTGTCTATCGGCATCCTTTGCTGGACACTCAGCTGGCTGTTGGTGTATGTGCAAAAGCAACGGGCCGTTAAATTTTTAAGCATTGCCACCATCATTACCATGGTGTTTGAAATGCTGGTAATTGCGGGGCAGGCAGCCCGGGGGCAGCTTTCGCATTTCAATATCAGCACTTCATTCAATGCCTGGCTTTATGTGGCCATGGGCGTTGCCATTACGTTTTTTACGCTAAACGTGCTTTACGTTGCAATTTTACTTTTTCGCCAAAAAACTTTTCCGCTGTGGATGAGCGAGGGCTACAAGTGGGGTATCCGGTGGGGCTTGCTGCTGTTTGTTGTTTTTGCATTTGAAGGCGGCATTATGGCTGCCCTGTTGCGGCATACGATTGGCATGGACGATGGCACCGAAGGACTTCCCTTTTTCAACTGGAGCCTCATTGCGGGCGACCTGCGGTTGCACACTTTTTTGGCATGCATGCCTTGCAGGTATTACCGTTGGCGGGCTATTTTTTTGCGCACCAACGCTGGCAAATACACCTGCTTGCCATGGGCTACCTGCTGCTGGTTGCGCTATTGCTATGGCAGGCCCTCGAAGGCTATCCCATTTATTAACCCTTCTGTAAAGCCAAGCGGGGCATGAAATTGTTGCCAACACTTCTTATTACCACCTTCGTTTTGCATACAGCTGCAAATGCGCAACAGTTTTTGTTACTCACCGGTACCTATACCCAAACCGGCAGCAAGGGCATTTGTGTGCACCAATGGGATGCCGCAACAGGAAGGGCCACTGCAAAGGATGCACTTGCAACATCCAATCCTTCTTTCCTTGCTTTGGCACCCGATGGCAAAATGCTTTTTGCCGTAAATGAAAATCAGCCCGGCACCATCAGTTGCTTTCGCTTCAACAAAAGCGATGGCTCCGGCCGGTTGCTGAACCAGGTTGCATCGGGCGGCAACAATCCCTGCTACATTGCGGTACATCCATCCGGCAAATGGCTGGTAGCCGGCAATTACAGCAGCGGTACCCTCATCAGCTACCGAATCCGAAAATCCGGCCTAACCACCCCTCCTTTGCAAACCCTACAGCACCAAGGCAGCAGCGTTAATCCAACCCGTCAAAACAGTGCGCATGTACACGCCACCGTTTTTGCCGCAAACGGAAAAGAACTGTACGTTACCGACCTGGGTACCGACTTGCTGCACATTTACCAAACAACAAAGCGCCGGGGTATTGTAAAAGAAAAACAACGATTGCAGTTGCCGGCAGGCTCCGGACCTCGCCACCTGGCCATTCATCCCAACAACAACGTGCTGTATGTGCTGAATGAACTTACGGCAACTGTTGCTGTGGTGCAACGTAACAATCAGCGCTGGGAGTTGCAGCACCTGCACCCCATCTTACCCACCCTGCCCGAAAGCGAACCGGGCGCCGCCGATATCCACCTCAGCCCCGATGGCCGTTTTTTGTACTGCAGCAACCGGGGCAATACCAATAGTATCAGTGTTTTCAGCGTATCGGATAATGGCAGTTTGCATTTTTTGGAAACCAAAAGCTCCGGCGGCATAAAACCCCGCAACTTTTCCATTGACCCTACGGGCAATTATTTGCTGGTGGCCAATCAGGACAGCGACAGCATAGCTGTTTTCCGGCGCAGTACTGAAACCGGCCGCATGTCCGATACAGGAATCCGTATCGGCATACCCATGCCTGTTTGCCTCATTTGGGTGCAGTAGCCGGTTATTGATTGGGTTGCGCTTCTTTTACCTGCATCGAAAACAACGGGGCGGGCCTGGAGCGGAAGCGTCGCGATTTGTTGAAGATATTCCGCCCTTTGTCAATGCCTTTCCGCTTTTCTTTTTGCACTTCCAGGGGCAGGTGTATAAATTCCTGACATTCCTTGCTGCAGCAACCTTCCATTTTTTCGCGGCAACTGTCGCACTGAATAAACAAAAGGTGGCAGGCATCATTGGCACAGTTTACATGCGTATCGCAGGGCGCACCGCACTGGTGGCAATGCGCAATAATATCTTCGGTTATGCGCTCACCCAGGCGTTCGTCAAACACAAAATTTTTCCCGATGAATTTGTTTTCAAGGCCTTGCTCTTTCACCTGCCGGGCATAGTTGATAATACCACCTTCCAGGTGAAATACCTGTTTAAAGCCCATGTGCTTCATGTAGGCACTGGCTTTTTCGCAGCGAATGCCGCCGGTGCAGTACATGATGATGTTTTTGTCTTTGGCATGCTGCAACATTTCTACAGCCATGGGCAACTGTTCCCGAAAGGTTTCGCTGGGTACTTCTATGGCGTTTTGAAAATGGCCCACTTCATACTCGTAATGGTTGCGCATGTCCACAATAATGGTATCGGGTTGGGCCGCCAGTTGATTAAACTCCCGTGCATTTACGTAGCGCCCTTTGTTTTCCATACTGAAGGTGGGATCTTCAATGCCATCGGCCACAATTTTGCGCCGCACTTTTACATCCAACACAAAAAAACTTTTATTGCTGTTGTCCACCGCAATATTCAGGCGCAGGCCATCAAAGCCCGGCAGCGAATACAAATAGGTGCGGAAAGCTTCAAAATTTGCGGTGGGTACCGTTATCTGGGCATTGATGCCTTCCTCCGCAACATAAACGCGGCCCAGTACGCCCAGGTCGGCAAAAGCCCGGTACAAATCGTTGCGAAAGCGGTGCGGATCGGTAATGGGGGTATAATTGTAAAACGAAATCGTGGTGCGGGGCGTGGTATCCTGCTCCATACGGCGCTTCAGTTCGCGCCGGTTTACGCGGTTGTGTAAGAACGGCATGTCGGTAAATTTTTTTCTGTTGTACAGAATCCGGTTGCAGGCCGGATAAAATTTTAAATCGCACCAAAGGTACGGTTTTTCAGCGTCGGCTTCAATCGGCATTGTTTCCGATGGATACGCGGCTGCCGATACGAAACTCCGTTCCGGTACGGCTACCGTTCAGGTGGCCGGTAACCACATCAAACCGAAATACACGCAGGATGTTTTCAAGGCCTATATTCCATTCGTAATACGTTTGTTGTTGCAGCCACAAGCCCCTGGCCCCGGCCACCAGGTTCCAGTTCAGCTTGCGGAAACCCGGAATTTTATTGGTAAGAAATCCGTTAAAGTGGTGCTCGGTAAACAGGGCTGCATACAACCGGTTGGCATTGCTGAACTGATAATACTGCGGCAACTGAAAGGTGGTAAGAAAGTTTTCCGAACGGAACAAACGGTTGCCGACAAAGTGCTTTAAATCCTGTACCTCAACCCGTGCGGCATTGGTAAAGCCGCCGGTTTGAAAGCGGTATGCAAACCGGCCGAAGAGTCGGGCATTCAAATTATCGCTGAGGGTTACCTGCCAACGGTCAAAATCCACATCACTTCCCAGGAACCCCGATAGGCCTTTGGTGTACTGCACTTGCAGCAAGGGCCACGGCGAACCGATGTTTACAACCCGGTCGGGAAATTCGATGTACCGCGATTTGTGGCGATACGTAAAGCCAAGGGTGAGCACGGCTGCCTGATGGCGACTAAAATTTTGCGCCAGTATTTCGTTGGGATAATTTGGAAAATAGGGCCGGTTTTTACCGGGCGCCCAGTTAAAGTCGGTGGTGTTTTCAAGCGGGCTGCGATCCTGAAAATTAAAGTTTCCGAAAACCGTAAGGCCCCGCCCCAGCCCCCTGCTTGTGCTTACTCGCCAATAATTGGCGGCATAAATTTTCATGAAGTTGTTTTTGTAAAACAGCGAAGAGAAGGTGTTTTGAAACGGCTCGATGGGATTATCGTTGTTAAACTGGAAATACCTTCGCCCGCCCGATACGGTGATGTTCGAAAGATACCTTCTGCCATGATTGTAACGAACGGTACCCCATGCATACCAATCGTTGCTGCTGAAACCATACCGCACATGCGGAATAAGGGTCAGGCTTTTTCGGTCGGTATAGGATTGGGTGATGGTTACGGGTACATCCACCACCCAGCCATCTACCGGGTTAAAACCTACTGCAGTAAGCAGCGATGGTACGCTGATGGTGCGTTTCTTCGATTCTTTACTGAATGTTTTACCCGAAAGCAAAATATCATTGGGCCTGATGCGGTTGCGCTTTCGGTCGAGCGAATCCAAATAGGCGCGGTCTTTCCGGCGCTGCTCCAAACTGTCTTTTTTGATGTAATCCAGCAACTCTTCGGCCGAAAGGGCCAGCGGCCGAATACTGTCCCAGTACGCTGCCGGCTTTTTGTTACTGCCGGTGGCGTACCGCAAAATGGTTTGATCAAAATCTTTTTTTCCAAAGCGGGGCTGCAGTTCAAAGTTGCGATATACGTTTACAAAACTGCCATAGGCGTCAAATCCAAAAAATTTTACCGCCGGCAGCAACATCTGGCTTTGCATCACCCACTGGCGCACGCCCACCTTTTGAAACAACTGTTCTATTTGCAGGGTATCGGCAAAACTCATTTGGCGTTCTTTGGTTAACAGCAGTTTGAGGCTGTGAATGCGCCATTCATCCTCCACAATATTGATGTAGCCTTCAAAGCAGGGCTCAAATTTCCGGCGGGGCATCACCTTAATTTTGTTAATCATTTGCCCTTCTTCAAAAAATGCCCCTTCGTATTTGTAGCGGTACATGCTGAGTGCATTATCGGCAATGGGCGAAACAAAGCCCCGGGGGTTAAGGGTGTTGCTGATGGCAACCATGTTTTCATAAAACGAAAAAAACCGGGCGCCCGCAAAACCAAATCCATCGCTTTGGCCGCTTACGCGGGTGCTGATGACATCAATTTTAACCCGGTTGGGGCGGGAAACCGCCAGCTGCGATACGGTTTCGGACAAATAAATCATTTTGCGCTTACTGGTATCGCCATCTTCAAAATCCACCTTTTGTCCCATGAATTTTTCGGGATAATTGCGCAACTGCATCACGCCTTTGCTGTACACTTCGCAGCGGTATTCTTCATTTTCATTGAGGTAGGTTTTGCGCATACGAATGGCGTTGCGGATGATGGCATAGGCCGGGTCTTCATCGCCGGCACGCACCACCACCTCCTGCAGGTTTACGGTTTGCTCGGGTAAAACAAAATGTACGGTTAATTCGTCTTTACCAACGGTTATGGTTTGTTCGGCACGTTCGTACCCCACATGCCTGCAAATGAGCGTGTAGGTACCCGCCGTCAATTCCAGAAAAAAATAGCCCGAGGCGTTGGTACTGGTGGCCTGTTTGCCTCCTTTAACGCTAATGGAGGCGAAAGGCAGCGGCTCGCCTTTGGACGTTGTTACGGTTCCGCTTACTTTTCCGGCCAGCGTAATTCCACAAACCCAACTAAGGAGCCACAATAAGAATAAACGCAGCATGCGGCGAAGTTAGAAGGGCGCCCGTTGCCGAACAATTAATTTGCAACAGCGGGCTTCTTTTTGCCAAGAAAACTCGCACACAATGCTGCCAAGCCACCCGTAATACCTCCCACCAATACCGTTATGAGTAACAGTAAAAAGTACGAGTCGCTTTTGATGAGGAGCTGGGCAATTTTAGAGGAAAGCAAGTGTTGGTTTTTGGCATCGAGATAGGTTGCCACCGCGGCCCATGCGAAAGCCACGCCCAAAAATCCGCTGAAAAAAGCCGATACAGGGCGTTGCGGAATTACAAGTGTCACAATAAAAGCTGCCGGTGCAATGCCCCACCAGGGCAGGTATAAGCCGGCCGCATAGGCCACAATGGCAGTAATCGGTATTGCTATCAAAAAACGTTTCATCGTATTCAGCGTTTTAAGCTTTGTTGGTAAAAGTCATTTTCCAGCGTTTCCGCGGGTGGTTTTCTTCGCCCCGCTTGTAAATCCATGCCCGGTAATAGTCGCCTTTGGCCCAGGTATCAACAAACTGGTCGTAGTAGCGGCTGCCGGGGTTACCGCTTTGGCCGCCCGGATACACGACAAAGGCCTGCGTTTCGGGAGTAAGTTCTACCACCATGCGCCAGCTGGGGCCGTGGCTGTGCCCGGTTGCATTTACGATATGCGTACCCCCGCCGATGGGCAAATGGGTACGGGCAAAGGGCAACAGGGCTTGTTTCAGCAAATGGTACAC
This sequence comes from Lacibacter sp., assembly GCA_046297415.1. Classification (GTDB taxonomy): domain Bacteria; phylum Bacteroidota; class Bacteroidia; order Chitinophagales; family Chitinophagaceae; genus Lacibacter. The sequence continues at coordinate 191,313 of JBKBIL010000001.1, read as the reverse complement.
CGTTGTGTTTTTATATTCGCCCCAGGCAAGTTTGCGCTCATTTTCCAACTGTTTCAGTTGAGCGGCAACACCGTTCAGGGCGGCGGTAACCACATCGCTCCAGGTTTCTTTTTCAGGGGTTGTAACGTTGTCGATGTACACAAAGTTGGTATCCCGCAGCACTGCTTCGGCAAGCGTGCGCTCGGCCGGGAAGAGGCCTATTTGGCGTAACGCTCCTATTTCATCATTCCATACCAAACTTTCAATGCTATCGTACCAAATGGTGAAAATGGTGGGGCCGGCCTCTTCGTAATCGTTTTTCAGATTCCAGTTGCGGAAACGTTCGAGGTAAGTAAGGGCATCGCTGCTGAGCGCTTCGGTTCGAACGTGGTGCAGCAACAGGGGCCGCACGGTTTCGGCAAAGCTGTTGAAGTTTTCGTTGTGCAGGTTTTTCATGTCGTCAATCGTAATATTCGACAGGGCACTCAGCCTGCGGTGAATGGTTATGCCCCGGTACAAATCGTAGCCGCCCGGTATGAAGTACGGATAGATGCCATCCACCGGCCGCTGGTTGGCGCTTTGCAAAAAGCCCTGCGGCGGATTGAGGCTGTGCGGGTTTTCTTCACGCGGTATGTATCCCTGCCACATGTAGCTGCTGTCGAAGCCCGGCATTACGTACAGACCCTGGCGGTCCCACCGGGCGGGAAATTTACCCTGTTGCCAAATGGCAATATCGCCCGACTTGGAGGCGAAGACAAAGTTTTGTGCCGGGCACTCAAAGTGGCTGATGGCTTCCACATAGTCGTTATAATTTTTTGCGTGGTTCAACAGCCAAAATGCCTTGGCTTCGTTGGAAGGGTCGTGGGCCTTCCACCGCACGGCAATGGCCTTGCCGCCGGTAGCTTCGTTCATAAAAGAGGCATCGTACATCACCGGGCCAAAAACGGTATAGGCCACGGTATCGTAATACACACCTTTGCCTTTAATGCGTATTTCTTCAATACGCAGTTTAGTATCGCGCCACTCGTTATTAAACCAGTATTGCCGCTTGCTGGCATCTTTGAAGCGGATTTCATAATAATCTTTTACATCGCGTTGCGAGTTGGTTACCCCCCATGCAATGCTGTCGTTAAAGCCGATGACGATGCCCGGAATACCGGGAAACGAGGTGCCGTACACGTTGATTTCGGGGCCCGACATCTGCATCTCATACCAAATGGCGGGCAACGACAATTCAAGGTGCGGGTCATTGGCCAATATGGGAGCGCCGCTTTTTGTTTTGGCGCCGCTTACCACCCAGTTGTTGCTGCCGTTGTTGGGATTGGGCCGGTCCAGTTCGTTCAGCAAAATCGGTTCCTGCTTGGCAAAGTAAAGCGAATCGGCACTGGCCGGCTGCACCGGTACAATACCGGGCTTGCTAAAGGGCGTTCCTTTAGGAATGATGGGTTGTAACGAATCGGGCACCTGCGGAAACAACACCTGCAACTGCGCATCGGTAAACACCGATTTGGCAGCGGTAAATGCCAGGTCGTCCACATTGCCGGCAAGGGTTTTATTCATTGCCTTAACAAAAAGGGCAATTTTCAGATTGTTCCATTTTTCGGGTACATAGCCCAGCAGCTTGTATTCAACCGGCAGTTCACTTTGGCTGAGCGACTCGATGTAGGCGTTAACACCGGCCGTGTACGCATCGCACAGGCTTTTGGTGAGCGGGTCTTTTTCCATTTCGGCCAGCATGTTTTCGGCTGCATATACCATGCCCAGGCGCCGTTGTTCCCGATCGTATTGCAGAGCCGCTTCGCCGATGATTTCGCTCACTCGCCCGGCTGTAGCCAGTGTTTGAAATTCCATTTGCCACAACCGAAACCGGGCATGCAGCCATCCCTGTACAAATACGGCATCTATGGGATTATCGCTGTAAATATGCGGCACCAGCCGATTATCGAAAAATACATCCACCGTTCCTTTCAGTTGGGGCAACACAACCGTTTCGTTAAAATTTTGGTCAAAAGGTTCAGCATTTTGCCAAAAGCCATGTTGCGGGCTTAAAAAGGGGCCAAAGGCAGGTGCTTTTCCAAAGCGGGTATTGAGTACGTACACCCAGCCAACGGTAATAAGGGTTGTAATCAAAAACGGAACAATGCGCATATGACAAGTTGTTTGCGGGGTGAAAATTAATCAAAAGAAACTGTACCACGCCGGCAATCCTGAAATAAATGGGCAGGTACTGCTTATGCCCGAATGGTTACTTTTGCAGCATGCGTACCAATACCGATTCCGTAAAAAATATCCTGGGCCTGCAACTGCCCACCGACCCGCGCTGGGTTGACTTAACCACCCTTGCGTTGGAAGCCATTTTAACCGATCACGCCTATTGCGAACAGAAGGCCGCCACCTCCTGTATATCGCTGATACAACGCTACAGCGATCGGGAAGAACTGGTAACCGAACTGGCACCGGTGGTTACCGAAGAATGGGGCCACTTCAGGGCCGTATTGAACGAGTTGCAGAAACGCGGCCTCAAGCTGGGCCGGCAACGTAAAGACACGTACGTGAACGCCCTGCTGGATTTTCAGGTTAAAGGCGGCCACCCCGACGATCGTTTTCTGGATCAGCTCTTAACCATGGCCCTCATTGAGGCCCGCAGCTGCGAACGCTTTAAGCGGCTGAGCGAAGGTTTGGAAGATGCTTACCTGCGGCGTTTTTACCGGAAGTTTATGGAAAGCGAGGCGGGGCATTACACCCTGTTTATTACCCTTGCCGAAAAGTACCTGCCCAAAACCAAAGTACGCAAACGCTGGAAGGAGTGGCTGGCATACGAAAAACAGCTGATGCAGGAAATGGAACTACGGGGCGACCGGATACATTAAACCGCTGCTTCCGCAGTAAAAGCTTACATTCATGCATTACTTTTTTGTGCTATGGTAAGCAGAAGAATGTTTTTAAAACTGGCCGGCCTTGCCGGCTTATCGCTGCCAGGGGCCGGCAATACCGCAACCGGGCAACGGCCTCTGGTGCTTTCAACTTGGCGCGCCAATACAAAAGCCAATGCCGCCGCCTGGCAAGTGCTGCAACAGGGCGGCTCGGCCCTTGATGCGGCCGTGGCGGGTTGCATGGTACCCGAAGCCGACCCTGCCGACACCAGTGTGGGCTATGGCGGATTGCCCGACCGCGATGGCCGTGTTACGCTGGATGCCTGCGTAATGGATCATAAAGGCAACTGCGGCGCCGTTTTTTGCCTGGAACACATCAAACATCCGGTGCAAGTTGCCCGCCTGGTTATGGAGCAAACACCCCACGTGCAACTCAGTGGCGAGGGCGCTTTGGCCTTTGCCCTCAGCAAAGGGTTTCAAAAAGAAAATTTGTTAACTCCTGCCGCTGAAAAAGCCTGGAAAGAATGGTTGCAGCAATCGCACTACACCCCCGGAAGCACGTTGCAACAACTGGAAAAGCAACAGCGGCCGCAGGGCCTTCCCAACCACGATACCATCGGCATGCTGGTGCTCGATGCGAACGGCAACATCAGTGGCGCCTGCAGTACCAGCGGCATGGCTTATAAAATGCGGGGCCGCATTGGCGATTCGCCCATTATTGGAGCCGGTTTGTATGTAGATAATGAGGTGGGAGCCGCCACCGCTTCGGGCGTGGGCGAAGAAATTGTACGCATTTGCGGAGCACACACTGTTGTAGAAGCCATGCGGCACGGAGCCAGTCCCGAAGAGGCCTGCCGCGAAGCGGTGAAACGGATGGTAAAACGCTTGGGCACTCCTCCCAAAGACATGCAGGCCGGCTTTATCGCAATCGATAAAAAAGGAAATTTCGGCGGTTTTTCGTTCCGTAAAAATTTCAGCATGGCCGTACACACAGCTGCGGGCCCCATGGCCATGGATACAAAATACTGGTTTGCATGAGTGCTTTTCAGTTGGAGGTTATCGCTTTTACCCTCGAAAGCTGCCGGCTAATAGAAGCCGCAGGCGCCCACCGCATTGAGTTGTGCGACAATCCGGGCGAAGGCGGCACCACACCATCGTACGGCATGATACATGCGGCTCGCAAGGCTACTACGCTTCCCCTTTACGTTATGATTCGGCCCCGCGGCGGCGACTTTGTGTACAGCGACTCCGAATTTGAGGCCATGCGCTACGATGTGGAAGTATGCAAACGGGCCGGCTGCGAGGGTATTGTAACCGGACTGTTACGCCCCGATGGTACGGTTGATGCCGAACGCACCCAACGCCTGGTTGATGCAGCCTACCCCATGGGCGTAACCTTTCACCGCGCCTTCGACCGGGTACCCGACCCTTTTGCCGCTTTGGAAACCATTATCGCAACCGGTTGCGAACGCATACTCACATCCGGATTAATGCCCACGGCGCCCGAAGGGGCTGCACGAATACGTGATTTAATTCGGGCAGCCGGCCAACGCATCAGCATCATGCCCGGCAGTGGCATTCGCAGCAGTAACATTGCAAGGCTTTGGGAAAAAACCGGCGCCACTGAATATCATACCTCTGCCCGCTGCTTTCGAATGGGCAATATGGCATATCACAATCCGGCATTGGGGGAAACATTAGAAACAATTGCGGTTGACACGGATGAAATAAAAGCCACGCTGGCACAACTGGCATCGTGCCTGCCGCATCCATAATTTTGAGGAGAACATAAAAAGAGAGGACGGTTGTACCGTCACCTCTCCTTCAACAGATTCCGTTTTAAACCCAAGCCTGCAAACTAAACTTCCATTACTTCCTTGGCTTCTTTACGGAATTTCTCAGCACCGTTTTTAACTGTGTCTTTCAGCTTAGCAGTGAGATCCACGCCTTTATCTACAATTTTTTTTCTTAAATCTTTCCCTTTTTCAGGTGCCAGTAACAAACCTGCAATGGCACCGGCAGCAGCTGCGGCAACCAGTCCGATAATATACCCTTTTTTCATATGAAACAAATTTTGGGGTGAATAATGTTTTTGGAAGTTACAATTTTAACCTGACCCGATTAAATGACATGCGTCAGTTTTAACAGGTTTTTTTGTTGAAACCGGTCTTCTTTTACAAACTGTTCACATATGGAAGAGGCTGTAACAATTGAGGTGTTGCTGCTATTGTAGTACCATAAATATTTCAAAGCACTACAAGAAGCATTTAATACAACAGCCGCACCTTGATGGTTTCCTTTACATCCCGCAACAATTGCAGGGCTTTTTTGGAAAGGCTGCGATCCACATCCAAAACCACATACCCTATCTGGTCGTTGGTTTTCAGATATTGCGCAACGATGTTAATGTTGTGCCGGCTGAGCTCGGTGTTAATGGCACTCAGTACCCCGGGTACGTTGTTGTGTATGTGCAATATGCGATGGGCACCTTCCTGGGTAGGCAGCGCCAATTCGGGCACCGTATGCGAACCGATGGTTATCCCTCGTTCCAGATACTGCAGCAACTTGTTGCTGACGTCTTCGCCAATATGCTGCTGCGCTTCTTCGGTACTGCCGCCGATATGCGGTGTAAGAATTACGTTGGGCAGGTCTTGCAAGGGTGTTTGAAAGCGGTCGCCACTCTTTTCGGGTTCAACCGGAAATACATCAATGGCCGCTCCGCTCAGGTGGCCCTCCAGCAGGCATTTGCGCACCGCCTCTAAGTCCACCACCTCGCCCCGGGCATAGTTCAATAAAATGGCTCCCTTTTTAAAATGCTTCAGATTGGTTTTGTTAATGAGGTTTTTGGTTTGCGGGGTTTCGGGTACGTGCAGCGATACGATGTCTGCTGCGGCCAGCAATTCTTTCAATGAACGTACCTGCATGGCATTACCCAGCGGCAGTTTGGTTACAATATCATAGTACAGCACCTTCATGCCCATGGCTTCGGCCAGTACGCTTACCTGGCTGCCAATGTTTCCGTAGCCGATAATGCCCATGGTTTTTCCGCGTAACTCAAAACTGCCTTTTGCATCCTTCAGCCAAATGCCATCGTGAGCGGCTTTGTTTTTATCGGGTATGCGGCGAATGAGCATGATGGATAACCCGATTACCAGTTCTGCAACGCTGCGGGTATTGCTATAAGGCGCATTAAAAACAACCACACCCCGGGCCGTTGCGGCCTTCAGGTTTACCTGGTTAACCCCGATGCAAAAACAGCCGATGGCCTGCAATTTGGTAGCGGCCTGCAGTACCCGTTCGGTTATTTGCGTTTTGGAACGAATGCCCAGCAGGTGCACATCTTTAATTTCCTTTATCAGCTCCTCTTCGCCCAGGGCGCTGTTGAGTTTGCGTACGTTTACATAGCCGTGTGCCTTAATCTGATTCACGGCACGCTCGCTGATGTTTTCAAGTAAAAGAATGTTTATTTTTTCGCGGGGATAACTCGTGGTCGTTTTTTGGGTCATGATACCGTAGTTTGCTTACTTTGCAACAAAGATAGTTTACCACCCATCAACTTTGAAAAACCAATGCAGCAACGCTTGCTTTTTGCAACCAAACTCATATGTGTTAGTTTTTTACTGGCTGCCTGCTTTTCGGCCCCCTCCGATAAAGATGTACAGGAAGACTCGCTGGATGTGTATCCCCCCACTCCCAGGCAGGTAAGCAAGCAGGAATTCCGGAACATTTACCGCGCCAGCAACGCATTTTTTGATTCCACTTTTCCCGGCAACAGTTTTAACGGTGCATTTCTGGTAGCCAAAAACGGACAAATCATTTTTGAACGTTACCGGGGCACCGCCCACTTAAAAGGTACCGATACCATTACCCCTGCCACTCCGTTTCACATTGCATCAACCAGCAAAACCTTCACGGCCATGGGAATATTGTACCTGGTACAGGAAGGAAAACTGCAGTTAACCGACAGCATCGAAAAATTTTTCCCGCAGTTCCCCTACAAAGGCATAACCGTACACATGTTGCTGAGCCAGCGCAGCGCCTTACCCAACTACATGAATGTGATGGATCAGAAAGGTTGGGACAAAACGAAAAGAGCCACCAACAACGATGTGTTGCAATACCTGATAACCGAACGACCACCGCTGCAGGGAACACCCGGCAAACGGTTCAACTACTGCAATACCAACTTTGTGTTGCTTGCTTTACTCATCGAAAAGATTTCCGGCCAAAGCTACCCGGCCTTCATGCAAACGGTTTTTTTCGACCGGCTGGGCATGCACGACAGTTTTGTGTTTACCTGGGCCGACAGTGCACGGGCAACGCCCTCGTACAAAGCAAACGGCGTGTTAGAGCCCTTTACCTGGCTGGATGAAACCTACGGCGATAAAAATATTTACAGCACCGTTCGGGATCTGTTAAAGTGGGATCAGGCATTGTACGGAAATGAACTGATACGGGCCGATTTGCGGGAAGCGGCCTTTACCCCATACAGCTTTGAAAAGCCCGGCATTCACAATTATGGACTGGGCTGGCGCATGTACACACTGCCCGAGGCAACCATTATCTACCACAACGGCTGGTGGCATGGCAATAATTCCTGTTTTTACCGGGTAGTAAGCGATTCGCTCACCATCATTGCCCTGGGTAACCGCATGAACCGCAACATTTACCGGGTAAAACCTTTAATTGAAGCAGTAACGCAATTGCGTTTTTCCTATGATGCGGCATCTGAATAATGGCTAAGCCGGCAGTGTTACACCGTGCTTGATGTTGGGCAATAAATTTTCGCTGCTCCACTCCAGTTTTTCAGTAAGGGGATGCTTCCGCTCGGTACAGTTTTCCAGTACACAATGCCGGCAACTTTCGGGAATGCAGGGGTCGGTATGGATGAAAAACTCAATTTGTCCCGCCGGAAAAGCGGCATTCAACAATCGGTCGAGCAACGAAATCTCATCGTGCACCTGATGCAGGGAGTAATAAAAAGGAAGCGTTACATGACAATCTACATGGTAACTGCTCCCGTACCGCTGCACCCGCAGGTTGTGTACATCAATCCAGCTATCGCGTCGTTGCTCCTGCAATATGCGAATGATGGTTGCCACCACTTCGGGGTCGGCTTCATCCATCAGCCCACCTACCGACTTCCGCACCATGCGAAATCCGGTAATCAAAATAATGGTACCGGCCACCAGCGATGCCACCGCATCAATCCAGGCTGCATGCGTAAGCAGCAACAGCATCATGGCTGCCACCACGCCCATGCTGGTATAACTATCGCTCAGCAAATGCTTACCGTTGCCTTGCAGTACCAGGTTGTTTAACCGGCGACCCTGCTTCAGCAAGGTTAATCCTAACAAGAAATTAATCAGTCCGGTGGCGGCTGTAAGTAAAACACCGGTGGTAACCTGCGTAAGCGGCACGGGATGTATCAAACGAACAATGGCTTCATAATAAATGAGTACACCGGCCATAAAAATGAGCGCCCCTTCAAAGCCGATGGAAAAAAACTCCACTTTCCCATGTCCGTACGGATGCCCGGCGTCACGCGGCTTGCCCGATAAATGCGAGCTATACCAGGCAAAGCCCGCACCCGCCACGTTGATAATGGATTCCATGGCATCGGACAATATAACCAAACTGCCGGTTACATACCAGGCAACAAATTTTACGGCACACAACACAACACTGGTAAAAAATGAAAGCCGAATGAGATTGCTGACAACGTGTTGTGGCCCCCGGGAGATACCACCTCCATACTCAATTTCGAAAGCGGGTTGATTCAAATGTGGTACTTTTTAATTTTTTTTGAAATGAAGCGCAAAATGAGGAAATTATTTTTTTTGGAAACCCAAAAACGTATTACCTTTTCGTCTCCAAAATTAACGATTATGAGAAAATTCAAGCCCTGGCTTGGTATGCTCATGGGGGTGCTATTACCCTTTTTGTTGCATGCCCAAGAAAAAACGGTAACCGGTATTGTTACCGACGCATCCGACAAAACCCCATTGCAAAACGTATCGGTACGTGTGAAAGAAACACGTGCAGGCACCACAACCAACAGTTCGGGTTACTACAGTATTAGAGTGAACGAAGGCCAAACACTTGTATTTTCTTACGTAGGATATCTCAGCAAGGAAGTTAAAATCGGGCCCGCTACTACAACCATCAACATTGAGCTTGCCAGTGAAGAAACGAAATTGGGTGAAGTAGTAGTAACGGCCCTGAATATCCGCCGCAACCGCAATGCGGTAGGTTACAGTACTTCCGAAATTAAAGGCGCCGAGCTGGCACAAACCAATCGCGAAAACATTTTCACATCCCTGGCCGGACGTGCACCGGGCGTTACCATTACGCCCACATCGGGCGCTGTGGGAGCTTCGGCACAAATCGTACTCCGCGGTTTTAACTCGGTGGGCCTGAGCAACCAGCCCCTCATTGTGGTGGATGGTGTGCCCTTTAACAACGAAACCTTCAACCAGGGAAATCTGGTAAGCGATTTACCCAACCGAAACCAGGATTATACCAACCGCGGCGCCGATATTAACCCCGAAGACATTGAAAACGTTACCATCTTGCGTGGCCCCGAAGCCGCAGCCTTATATGGTGTTTTGGGTGCCAACGGTGCCGTGTTGATAACCACCAAAAAAGGACGTACCGGTAAAGGACGGGTAACGTATGATTACAATACCCGTTTTGATTTTGTGAACATCAACCGGCTTCCTAAAATTCAGCGGGTGTACGACCAGGGAACCAATGGCGTAGCCGACCCCACCGTACGTACCGGTTTTGGGCCCCGCTATCCCGAAGGAACCGTATTGTACAATAACACCGAAAACTTTTTCCAAACCGGACGTGTAGACCGCCACAACCTTTCGATTGAAGGCGGTGCCGACAAAACTGTATATCGCTTCAGTGCACAATACACCAATCAGGATGGAACGGTGCCCCTCACCAATTTTAAGCGCCTGAACATGCGTTTAAATTCATCAACCCGGGTGCTTAATAAAATTGATGTGAGTTCCTCTTTTGCTTATTTTAATACCGTTGTTAATAAACCAACCCGCGGCGATGGCGGTTTGTTACTGAGTTTGTTACAATGGCCTATTGACGATGATGTACGGGTGTTTTTAAACCCAGATGGTTCCAAGCGCAATATTCAGCCCAACCAGCTGGCTGCCGAAATCGATAATCCCTTCTTTGAATTGAATTTTAATCGCAACACGGACCGCACCAATCGTTTTACCGGTGCTTTAAACCTGAATATGGATGTAACCGACTGGTTGCAAATAAGCGGTCGTTTTGGTACCGATTATGCAGCCGAACAAGGAAATACGTTTATACATCCCCGCTCGTTCGCCTCGCAGGCATCGGGTGCCGGCTTTGGCCGGGGCCGCATTGAAAATTACAACAACAATACTCTGTTGCTGAACTATCTGTTTCTGGCATCGGCCTCCCACCAGTTTGGGAAGCTAAAAACCACTTTACGGATGGGGCACGCACTCGACGACAGCCGCCGGAGCACGTTGAGTGTACGGGGCGATAGCCTGTTTTTGCCCGATTTCAACAGCCTCGACAATACCAACCCCACCTTCCAACGGCTGCGCCAGCGCAATCAGCTGCGCCGCATTTTGGGTGTATTCAGCGAGCTGTCGTTAAACTACAACGATCTGTTGTTTGTAACCCTTGCCGGAAGGAACGACTGGGCTTCGCCATTGCCGCAACAAAACCGTTCCTTCTTCTACCCCACCGGAAGTTTATCGTTTGTTGTTTCGGAATTAAAAGGCTTTAAGGAAGCTACCAAAGACTGGCTAAACCTGTTCCGCCTACGTGCATCGCTGGCCCGCACCAACCGCTTCCCCACGCCGTACCAAAACCAGGCAGCGTTTTTGGCACAAACCACATCGGGCGGCGGCTTTGCATACGACTTTTTTGCCCCCAACCCCAACCTGCGGCCCGAAAAGCAAAGCACATATGAACTGGGCTTTGAATCACGACTGTTGAACAATCGGGTTACCATAGATTTCGCATACTACAACACCCTGGTTAAAGACCAAATTGGGCAGTTGCTCCGCCTGAGCTACGGTACGGGCTTTGTGTTAAATACCCAAAACTTTACCGATACCCGTAACTGGGGTACCGAAATTCAGCTGGGTATTACACCCATACGCACCAAAAATTCTAACTGGACTACCACATTCAATTTCAACCGCATGCGCAACCGGGTAGAACGGATGCCGGCTAATATCCCGGAATTTTATGTGTCGGATACCTGGATTACCAACTCCCGAGGCAGCATGTTCCCCGGTAATACCACAACCGCAATTGGCGGACAACCCTATCGCAGAAATATTAATGGCGACATCATCATTGACCCCATGACCGGCCTTCCGCTGCTGTCGGTTGAATACAAGAAAATCGGCGAACGCATGCCCAACTACACCATTGGCTGGAACAACCAGTTCAGCTACAAAAACCTCTCGGTTAGCGTACTGTTCGACATCCGCCGCGGTGGCGACATCTTTAACGTAAACGAACTGTTTCTCACCCGCCGGGGCCTGAGCACCCGCACCCTCGATCGGGAAGTTCCCCGCATTTTCCCGGGCGTTTTGAACGATGCGAATGTAAACTCGGCCAACCCCACCCCCAACACCATTGCCGTTACACCCATGTACCGGCAGGCTTACTGGTCGGCCATAGCTGAAGATGAGTTTATTGAACGGAGTATCAACTGGTTCCGCTTGCGGGATATCACCATCGGCTACAATGTGCCCAAAAAAGTATTCCAAAAACTGAAGGGCGTACAAGGCATTAACGTGTACATGACCGGCACGGAACTGTTTTTATTAACCAACTACTCGGGTGCCGATCCGCTTACCAATGCCAATACACCGGCTACCCCCGGCGTGGGTGGATTTGGTTTTGACTTTGGTACCGTACCCCTGCCCCGCACCTTCCTGTTTGGTGCCCGCATCATCTTCTAACAAAAAAATTTGACAACTACTATGAAACAGTTTCTTTCCATAAAAACGGCGCTCATCCTACTCATCCTGCTGGGTAGTGCTACCGGCTGTAAGAAATATCTTGAAGAAGCCTACCTCGACCCCAACCGCCCCGTAAACCCCAACGTACAGGTGCTGCTGGGTCCCATTGCCAATAACTGGGCCCGCGGGGTGTTCTTCGACTCTCGTTATATTGGCAAATACATTCAAAACTTCAGCGATGCATCGGGCCTTACCAACGTGTGGGACCGTATGGGCTGGGATTTAAACATCACCAACGGTACCGCCGGCGGTGAAGTATGGCGCCAGCATTACTGGCAGGTAGGTTCTACGCTGCGCTATATGATTGAAGAAGGAAAAAAGACCGAAAACTGGGACTATGTGGGCGTTGCCTATGCCATGTTTGCGTACAGCTGGCAAACCGCAGCCGATATGTATGGCGATTTAATAGTAAGCCAGGCCTTTCAGACCGACCGCTTAATCTTCGAATTTGAAGGACAGGAAGAAGCCTACAAACTGGTATTTCAATACTGCGACAGTGCCATAAAGTATTTAAACATGACCGGGTCAAAAGTTACCGCTACCAGCCTTCTGCCCGGTGATCAGTGGATGTATAATGGCAACCGTACACGCTGGTTGCGCTTTGCCTATGGCGTAAAAGCCCGCAACTTCCACCGCTTCAGCCGCAAAGCTTCCGGCTACCAGCCCGACAGTGTGATTCGGTACGTTGACTCTTCTTTTGTGAGTGCTGCCGATGACCTTACCATTAAGTTTGCCGGCGGTATTACCGACCAGTCGAACTTCTACGGCCAGTTGCGTAATAATCTGCCCGGCTTCCGGCAATCGAAGTTTATTGTGGATTTGATGAACGGAACAGCCGGCCCCTTCACCGGCGTAGTGGACCCCCGCAGGGGTAATATGCTCTGGCCCAGCCTCGACTCGCAGTTCCGCGGCCAGCCCATTGCCACCAACGAAGTAACTGCCGGCGTACTAAACCCGCAACGCATTCGCAACCCGTACGGACAAATAGGCAACGTAACGCCTACGGTTGATACCGGCCGTTATATTTACCGCAATACGGCTGAATTACCCGTACTCACCTATGCCGAACTGCAGTTTCTGAAAGCAGAAGCCGCCTTTATAAAAGGCGACCGGGCTACGGCACGTACCGCCTACATTAATGGCATTAACGGGCATTTTGATTTGTTGAACACCCGCTTCCCCGGCAGTGGTACACCCGATGCGAATTTCTTTCGCTTTACGCCGGCCCAACGCGCCGCTTATTTGGCCAACCCCATTGTGGTACCCTCCGACCCCAACAACCTTACCCTGGCTATGATTATGAATCAGAAATACATAGCCCTGTACTTCCACGGGTTTGTTGAAACGTGGGTGGATTTGCGGCGGTACAACTACGGCCCGCCCGCCTATCCTTCGTTTGAACCTCCGGTGGCCAATCTCTTTCCCGATAACAATGGCAAACTGGTTACTCGCCTCCGCCCCCGCATGCAGGTGGAGTTTCAGTGGAATGCCGAATCGCTGCGAAAAATCGGCGCACTCGAAATTGATTATCACACCAAACCCGTATGGTTTCAAATTCCCTAAAACGGTACAATCATGAAAAAGAAAATAGGCTCATATACCTTGCTGCTTGCCGCCCTCACGCTGTTCGGCAGTTGCAAAAAGAATAATCTGGACGATTACGAAGCTGCAAAAGACGTGGATGCCACCAAAACGCAGGTGCGGTTCATTCACGCTTTTTCCAGTAATACCATCAATACCGTATCGCCCGTAACCATTACTACGGCTCCACCGGCATTTGCCTTTCATGTAAACGGCGTACGCCTGAACGGTGTGGTTACGCCCACCACCTCACCCTCGTGGCTCACGTTTTATTTCGGCGCTTTTCCGGGCGTAAATACGGCATCGCCCACCACCAACGGCAGTAACGGTTCGCTCAACACCGGCGGTGTTGCAGCCAGCACCATCCTGCCCGATTACGCCGTGCTGCCGGGCGGCACCATGCGGGTGGCAGCCGTGCTCAACCGCTTCACGGGCGCATCGCCGGCCGATACGGTAATTGCCAATACCGTTACGCTCGACAATGGAAAGCGTTACACCCTTATTGCCGGCGATACCATTCCCAACCAGCGCTTCTTTGTGTTTGAAGATAACTGGACCCGTCCGGCACCCGGCAATTATCAAATACGCATCATTAACATGGCACCGGCCATTACCCACGCGGCTTTTGATGTATTCTCTCGCAGGCAGGCACGCACCATTGCCACCAACGTAGCCTACCGCTCGGGCACCAACTATGCCGAATTTCCGGTACGCGGCACATTGGACCTTACCAACGACACACTCGAATTTCGGCCGGCCGGCACCCCTACAACCGTTGTGCAGTTCAATGGCTTTTTCCCGGTTAGCGAACGGGTTTATACCTTTGTTGTAAGGGGCCTCAGTAACCTGCCAACAACCAATGTACGTACCCTGGCTGTTGCTGGTTACCTGAACCGATAATTCAAATCATCAAATAAGTGGCCTCCAAACCGGGAGGCCATTTTTTTATGCGTGCACTACAAAATATATCCCTTACGGTATTACTGCTGTTGCAAATCGTCCCAATACAGGCACAGTGGCAACAACAGGCAACACAAACCGCACGCAACCTCGATTCGTTTTACCGCTTCAATCCGCTCGAAAAATGCTACCTGCATACCGATAAAGACTGGTATTTTCCGGGCGAAACCATCTGGTTCCGCTTGTACCTGCTGGTGGACGATGAGCCCGGCAATTTGAGCGGAGTTATTTATGTGGACCTTTCAAATGACTCGGGCAAAGTGGTAGCCAAAAGCATGTGGAAAAACGAAGGGGCCGGCCATCATGGCGATTTATTGCTGCCCCGCAACCTGCCGCCGGGTTTGTACCGGCTGCGGGCATATACGCTGTACATGCTGAATACGCCCGAAGCTGTATTTGAAAAATTCATTCGCATTGCCGATGAAAATCCTACTGCATGGGCACCCGCTGCTGTGGCAGGCCCGTTACAAGTGCACCTGCAACCCGAAGGCGGACGGCTGTTGGCAGGTTTTGAAAACAAATTGGGATACGCCCTTACGGCAGCAAACGGCTACCCGGCCGCAGGAGCCGTGCTGGTTCTCAAAAATCAGCAACTGCAGGTTGTTGCAACCGATACTGCCAATGAAACAGGCCTGGGTTCTTTTACCATTACCCCCAACGAACAGGATCGCTATACGCTTACCATCAGCCACGAGCAACAGCAACAAATTGTAACGGTACCCACGGTAAGCACTAACGGTGTATTGCTGCGCAGCAACAATGCCGGCAACCGCATTTTTGTTTCGGTACATACCCGGCAGCTGCAACTCCCCTCCGTTATCATTTTGGCACAAATGAACGGTGTTGTTGTGTATGCACAGGAATATCCCCTGGAAGAAGGTTCGGCGGCAGGCGCCATAGATACCCGCAAGCTGCCCCGGGGCGTGTTGCACATTATTTGCATGGACACGCAACAGCAGGTTTTGTCCGAACGCCTGGTGTTTGTGAACCACGCAACAGAACAACCCCTGCAGGTGCAGGCCCAACTGCAACCGCAACCCAAATCGCCCGTTGCCGTTACCATAACCGGGCTGACCGACAGCAGCCTGTTGTCTGTAGCCATTACCGATGCCGAGCCTGTATGGCTCCCCCGCCACAATCCCTCCCTACCCGAATACCTGCACCACACCAACAGCAATACCCGTTACGTTACACAAAGGAGCGTTTTTTTTCAAGCCACCGAAGCTTCGCGAAAAGCAACCGACCTGCTATTGTTGGTGCTGGGCAAAGCCCGGTACGATACCCAAAAGATGGTACTGGGCCAAATGCCCAACGTTAAATATCTGCCGCAAACGGGCATTGAGGTGCAGGGTACCGTTACATCTACCACTCCCCTGCCCAAAGACAGCCGCATCAACCTGATTCTCAAAACCGAAGATTCAACCACAATTTTTACCGATGCACAACTACGCGGCGGTAACCGCTTTGCTGCCGGCGCACTCGACTTCAGAAAACAGGCACGCCTTTTTGTAAAAGAAGCCGGTAACCGTGCCGCCAACACAACCATTCATGTTGACCCCGCTTACATTGACACCCTGCAACAACTTGCTCCCTTTACCGGAATTGTTCGGGTAAAAGATGCCACAGCGGCCACGCAGGACCCTGCATTAAAAGACACAAGCTTACAGCGCTTTGAATACGGCAAGCGGAAAGCCGAAGAATTGAAAGAGATTGTTATTATCGGAAAGGCCAAAACAAAAGCGCAACTGCTTACCGAGCAATACGCCACGGAGCAGTTCCGGAATGCAGAATTCACGCTGGTGCCCGATAGCAATATTGCGTACGCATCCATATGGCAATACCTGCTGGCTAACGTGGCCGGCTTGCAGATCAGTGGCGATTTGTTAACCGATCCCGAAGTGCATTTTACCCGCTACACCGCCCTGCGAAATTTCAGCGATGCCGATGCCACTTTTGTGGAAGACATCAATCGCAACCGCAGTTCCATTGCTTTTTACCTGAACGAAGTGCTGGTGCCCATTGAAAGCATTACCGACCTTAACCCGAAAGATGTGGCACTCATTAAAGTAAACCGCAACCCCAATATGGGCTTAAATGCGCCCCTGGGCAGCATTGCCATTTATACCCGCAAAGGCTTGTGGTGGGGCCGTGGCGAGTTCAGCAAATCGCTGGTTACCGGCTATAACACCGCCCGGCTCTTTTTCAGCCCGCAATACGCTTCGCCCGATGCCGATGTGCGCAGCACCGATGTACGAAGTACCTTGTACTGGAACCCGGCGCTACAGGTAAAAAACGGTACGGCAACTTTTCGATTCTTTAAAAACGATATCAGCAAACG
This sequence comes from Lacibacter sp., assembly GCA_046297415.1. Taxonomy (GTDB): domain Bacteria; phylum Bacteroidota; class Bacteroidia; order Chitinophagales; family Chitinophagaceae; genus Lacibacter. Next base: position 174,541 of record JBKBIL010000001.1, on the reverse strand, counting down.
CCTGAAACTGATTGTTTGCGGCATAGATGCCAACGGCATACCGGTTTATCATGAACAGATTTTGGAATAAGAAAACGAAGAAGGACGGCGCTTCGGGAAACGTTCTTTACTGTCAGAATTTCTATCAGAGCCCGAAAACGCTCCCCGGTTACTGTTATGAATACTAACGGCAACGCGTATTTGAAAAATACATACAGCTGGCAAACAAAGCACCCGGTTTGACTTACATTTCTTTTAACAACTAGCCTTACAGCGCCGATCCAAAAAACAGATAAGCAAGGGCAATGGAAGTAAGTATGCCCACCAGGTCGGCCAGCAGCATGGTGCCAACGGCGTATCGGGTGTTTTTGATGCCAACCGCGCCAAAGTACACTGCAATAATATAAAACGTGGTATCGGCCGAGCCGCGGAATACGGAGGCCAGGTTGCCGGCAAACGAATCAGGACCATGGGCCTGCAACGTATCAATCATCATGGCCCGTGCACCGCTGCCGCTCAACGGCTTCAGCACGGCGGTAGGCAATGCATCCACAATGCGGGTGTCGCCGCCCAGGGCAACAAAAACGTACTTAATACTGTCCATTACCATATCAAATACGCCGCTGTTGCGCAGCAAACTGATGGCTACCAGCAAACCCACCAGGTAGGGTATGATGCGGATGGCTGTTTCAAAACCTCCTTTGGCTCCATCGATGAAAGCATCAAAAATTGCAATCTTTTTATACATCGCTCCCAGCAGTATCAGTAAAAAAATGAGCAATATGATGCCATTGCTGAGGTTGGTTGAAAACACCTGCACTCCCTGCGCATCAAGGGTGCGGATGTATAGTATAAGCGCTGCTATTACCGATGAAATGCCCAATACCCAAAGTAGGATGACCGTCTGAAAAATCCGGATCCGCTGTTTCCAGGCCACAATCAGCAGGGCTGCTAGGGTAGCCATGAACGTGGCAATCATGCAGGGAATGAAAATATCGGTTGGGTGTTGCGATTTCAACGCCACCCGGTCGGCAATGATTACTGTGGGCACCAGGGTAAGCCCCGATGCATGCAGGCACAAAAACATCAGTTGCGGATTGGAAGCCCGGCTTTTGTCGGGGTTTAGCTCCTGCAAGCTTTCCATGGCTTTTATACCAAACGGTGTTGCGGCATTATCGAGGCCCAGCAAATTGGCCGAAAAGTTCATAACCATGTGCCCCATGGCCGGATGATTTTTGGGTACTTCCGGGAAAATACGGGAGAAAAAAGGGCCGATAATACGCGACAGAAAACGTATACCCCCTGCCCTTTCGGCAATACTCATAAAACCCATAAATAAAGCCATAATACCAATGAGGCCAATGCACAGGTTTACTGCATCTTTTGTGGTTTCAAAAATGCCGTTGGCCGGTTGCATGCGGTAGGCCCGGTAGGCATCGCCCCCCAGCGCTATTACCCGTTCTTTGCCCCAAACGGCCGTTTTCTGCTGTTGCAACTGTGCCAACACCGGGGCCGGCAACTCGGCAACGGTAACCGTGCGAGCCTGCAGCGTGTCGGTATTTTTACCGGTTACCAATGCGCTGAAAATGCGTTGCTGGCCGGGTTCAAATAAAAACGAATACACGGCGCCGGCCAGCGCGGCGAGAATGAATGCAGTCCAGATGCGGCTGAGCGACATAAAACAGAGGTTTTAATTCCGAAGCAATGAAGATTGCAGATTTCCGGTAAACTTCAAAATAAATCTCTACCCCACAAAAGCCGCTTTTTACAAGCCACCTTAAACCTTGCTACAGGCCGACCGGAAACCCGTATCTTTGCGGCCGTTTTTCCGGCACTGCAGCCATTGTGCGAACCCGGAAAACACAAAATCTTATTTCAAAGCAGCAAGTTTTATGGGACTGAAAGCCGGAATTGTAGGACTGCCCAACGTAGGTAAATCCACCTTATTCAACGCGGTAAGCAACAGCGCCAAAGCGCAGGCAAGCAACTATCGTTTTTGTACCATTGAGCCCAACGTGGGCCTTGTAGATGTGCCCGATAAGCGCCTGCAGCAACTGGCCGAACTGGTACAACCGCAACGCGTGGTACCCACCCAAATTGAAATAGTGGATATTGCGGGGCTGGTGAAAGGAGCCAGCAAAGGCGAAGGCCTCGGCAACAAGTTTTTGGCCAACATCCGCGAGGTGGATGCCATCATTCACGTAATTCGCTGCTTTGAAGACGACAATGTGTTGCGGGAAGAAGGCGCCATCCACCCGGTGAGCGACAAGGAAATTATTGACACCGAGCTGCAATTGAAAGACCTGGAAACGGTTGAAAAGAAAATACAACGTATCGAAAAACAGGCAAAAGCCGGCGATGCAAAAGCCAAAGCCGAACTGGAAGTGTTGCTGAAGTGCAAAGCCCACCTGGAACAGGGAAAAAACATCCGCAACCTCGACTTAAACAGTGCGGAACTGGAATTGATACGCGACGCATTTTTGCTTACGCAGAAAAAAGTGGTGTACGTTGCCAATGTGGACGAAGCCAGCATGCACACCGGCAATAAATATTCGCAGGCATTAATAGAAGCGGTAAAAGATGAGGACGCCGAAGTGATTATCATGAACAACTCCATAGAAGCGCAAATCAGCGAAATGGAAGACCCGGAAGACCGGGCCCTGTTTATGGAAGAATATAAGATGAAAGAACCCGCCCTCGACCGCCTGATTCACAGCACCTACAACCTGCTGGGCCTGCAAACTTTTTTTACCGCCGGCGAACAGGAAGTGCGTGCCTGGACCTTTCACAAAGGTTGGAAAGCACCGCAATGCGCCGGTGTCATCCACAGCGATTTTGAAAAAGGTTTCATTAAAGCCGAAGTGATATCGTTCAACGACTTCATTACTTATAAAAGCGAAGCGGCTTGCCGCGAAGCCGGTAAACTGCGCATGGAAGGGAAGGAATATATTGTGAAAGACGGCGATATCATGCACTTCCGCTTTAACGTATAAATACAGTCTGCCGTCATCAATACTTTAAAACTTTTGCCGCCTGAAGCGGTATGTTGCACCTCTTTTTTGCAGCAAAAACAGGTTATCATATTCGGTTTCCGGAAGGTCCTGCAACCATTGCCGTCCGGTTAGCCCGTTCACCAGGTCGTCAACGGTGTTGGAGTGCCCTACAATCAATACATTTCCCTTGCTGAGGCTGCGGATGCGTGCTAAAAACTGCGCAAGGGTATCTTTTGGATGATAGCGTTCTACCGGTACACCCAGCCGTTGGCTTAAAGGCCCGGCCGTTGCTTGGGTACGGATGGTGGGCGTTGAAAAAATATATGCAATTCCTTTATCTGCCAACAGTCTTGCCAGTTTTTGGGCCCGTTGTTCTCCCTGGGCCGACAAGGGCACATCGCTGCTCATCATCGCTCCTGCTGCCGCCATTTTTTCTGCGTGCCGAACTATATAAACGGTTTGCCGGCTGCAAGCCACTTGCGTAAGCAATAGCACCCCTACAATCCACAATTTGTTATACATAAGGCAATTTAACGCTCCACCATTTTTTGGCAATCCATGGCAGATTTGTAAATTTAGTCAACGCCCTTCATCCGAAAAAACCACATATGGATTGCTTGTTTGTAAGGGGCGCAGGTGCGGGTAGGTTGTATGTGGGTATAGCAAAAAGCATCCGTGTGGCCTGCCCGTTGAAAACAGAGGCAGAAAAAATGTATGCATATGAAAACGTTATCTCAAACCTGGTTTGCCGATGGCCGCATTGACTTTGAGTTGAAGAAGTACACCCTGCTGGCTTATTTGCAGGAAGTAAACCGCTACTTCAACGAAACCAAATTGTATCCGCAACTGGGCGATCTTGTGTTTCACTACAACAACCTGGTTGCCTTTCGGGAAAACAAAAAATACCTGCAGGAACAATTCCCCAAAAAGCTAACCGGAGTACAACTGGAAAAACTGCAGCTTTTATACGAGCAAATGATTGAAGATGATGAGTTGATGCAGGAACTGGAATCCATTATTCACTACAGCATAGAAACCATCCGCAAAACGCTCAAAGGAGGTACCCGCATTTATGAACAGGTGGAAGAAGGTATCTCCATTCAGCCCATTGGCCTGGTACCCGTTGATACCAGCGAAGGTTACTTGTTTTTACGCAGCGGCAATACCAAACAGGCGCGGGTGTATCAGTATCGGCTAAGTATTTTTGAACGGCACGATGAGCAGTACCGCACGCTGAAAACCAATTTTGTGGAACAGCGTACCCTCAGCCTGGTGAACACCTACGAGCAAATGAAGCTGGAGTTTTTGCGGCTGGCAGGAAGCCTCAGCGCTCCGGCATTTTATGCGGTAGAAAGCAAACTCAGCTTTCCGGTTGAAGAAACATTGTTGCCGGTAGCCAAACGCTGTTTTGTGAAGTTTTTGGCGGCCGCATAAAAAAGCCCGGATCGTACAACGGTCCGGGCTTGTTGATTAATAATACAGCTACGTTAGGGTTGCTTAATTTCCAACCCCCAGTCAATTCCCTTGTTAACGGCGGGTACGCCCTCTTTCATCCAAACCGGCATGGGTGCGCCTTTCAGGTAGTGGTCAAAAAACTGCGCCAGCCGTATGGAAAGGTCTTTGCGGTTACGGCGTTCCACCAAGTTGTGGTCTTCATCGTTGTACTGCAGCATCCATACCTTTTTACCCAGGCGGCGTAAGGCAGTGAAGTATTCAATGCCCTGGTACCAGGGTACCGCGCCATCTTTATCGTTGTGCATCATCAGCAGCGGCGTATTTACCTTATCGGCCCGGAACAGGGGCGAATTTTTCATGTACAAATCGGGTCGTTGCCAGGGGGTGTAACCGATACGGCTTTGTGTACGTTCATACTGAAACTGTCGGCTGATACCGGTTCCCCACCGGATGCCGCCATAAGCGCTGAACATGTTGGCCACCGGTGCGCCGGCGCCGGCTGCCGCAAACATGTTGGTGCGGGTAATGAGATAGGCCACCTGATAGCCGCCCCAGCTTTGTCCCTGTATGGCCATTTTGGTGCTGTCAACAAACTTCATTTTCGACAAGTATTTTGCGGCGCTTACCACGCTGTTGTAAGCGCTTTCGCCGGGCTCGCCCACTTTGTAGTAAATGTTGGGATCAAACACCAGATAGCCGTTACTTACAAAGTAGGCTATATTAATGGTGGACGCACTGGGTGCCGGGGGCCGGTAATTATACAGCCCGTCGGAGTTGCGTTCGTAAAAGTAAAATATCACCGGGTATTTTTTGGTGCTGTCAAAGTTCTCCGGCTTAAACAGCAGGCCCTCACTCATCTTTCCGTCAAACATCTTCCAGCGGTGCAGCTCGGCGGTGTACCAGATATAATTGCTTTGTTGCGGATTGATGGCACTTAACCGAACCGGCTCCTGCAAGCGGTAGCGGGTAACCGCTTTACCCGATACCTGTGCCACAGCCGAATCGGCAACAAACGTTACATGCACATCGGGCGACTGGTTAAAACTTGCCTTTGTGTACACATATACCGGTGCCTGTTTTGCTTTTTGAAACGATGCAAACACGTTGGGCTGCAGGTTAAGCGCAGCTGCATCAGGTGCAAAGGGTTCATTCATGCGGCATAGCAAAAAGCCGCTGCGCTTGTCGCGGGTATTAAATACCGACAACAAAATGGGGGAATTATCTTTCACACTACGTTCCTCCCGGTCGGTAACGATTAGCCGAAAACGTAGTTGGCGGGAACGGCCCAAACCGTTGGTGAAACATTCCGCCGGTTTGCTGCCCGTGGGATCCACTTTCCAGATATCGAAACGATCGTACACGTAAAAGAAAGCGTCGTTTTCGTGCCAGGCCATAAAACCGTGCGGCGGCGGATCATCAGGATGGTCGTCTTCTTCATCCCATAAGGGTACTTTTATAGTTTGCGTGGCATTGATAAGGGTGTTTTTAGCCACGTTGTAAACCATATAGTGGCGCTTGGCCCAATCGTACCAATACACATAATTGCCCTTGGGCGAAAGGCGGGCACCGCCCCGCACTTTACGGGCTATGAGTTTGCGGGCACCGGTTTTCATATCAACCAGGTACACATCCTGATTGCCCCGCTGGCTCCATTGGCCCTCGATCCGATACCCTTTGGTGGTACTGCCCAATGCAACGGGGGCATTGTCGTCGTCGGTGGTTTGAATGGTTTCCAGGTCTTCATCGCCCAGGGGCAGCACCCGGTTTGCATCGGCAGTAAGTACGGCCAAATAACTGCGGCGCAGTTCCTGGTTGAGTTGTACCAGCTGCTGCGGCTGCAGGTAATCATCGTTATAATGCCAAATATCGAGGCGGGCGGTTTCAAAATCAACCAGGGTAGTATCCTTCGGTTGGCGCTCGGGGGCGATGCCTAAAAACAGCCGCGTGCCGTCTTTACTGAAGCGGTTATTAAAATCCGGGCTCACCACTTTTCCGGCTGCCAGTCCGTACCCGTCTTTTGCCGCACGCACTACGGCACTATCCATACCCGGTTTGTAATACCACAGCTTGTAAAATTTTTTCAACGCCTTGGCCACGCTATCGCGTTCGGCCACAAAGGCCAACTGGGTGGCATTGTCGTCAATGGCATAATTTTTGGCGTCGTTAAAGCGCCGCATAACCGTATCAATGCGGTTGTTTGCCGTATGCACCCATAAAACAAGCGCCTGCGTAGTACTATCGTTGTTTTTACGGGTGGTTTCAACAATCAGTGCGGCGCCGTTTTTGCTGAACAGGTATTCACTTACCAACGAAAAACGGCGTTCTTCACCGGTTTCGAGGTTGCGCAGTACCAGCACGGTTCCTTCTTCCACAGGCTCTGCCCCTCCGTTACGGGCGGCGGATGTGTTGTTGCGAGCCGGCGTTTCAAGTACCATGAGTCCCTTTTGCCGGGCTTCGTTGGCTTTGTTGCGGATGCTGTCGGCCGCACGCTGCAGCGAATCGGCCAGGGCCGCCATGCGGTTGATGCGGGTAAGCGAATCGGGGCGCGCCGGGCGGGAAGCCTCGGGCAGCGGTTTTTCGAGATGATAGGCCAGCCAGGTGCCCGATTCATCGGGCAGGCGGAACGATTTTACGCGGGGCTGTTTCCAAATACTGTCTGTGCCCAGCAAGAGCACGGCCAGGCTGTCTTTGGGCATGTCGTCGGGCCGTTTCTTTTTAATGCGGGCATCGCGTGTTTCGGCAAAAAAGGGCCGGATGCGGCACACCACATAACGGCTGTCTTCGGTTATTACAGCATTTGCACCCCGGGCAATTACTTTGGTGTAGCGGCCGTCGGCCGAGCGTATAACCAGTTCGCCGTCGCCTTCCTGCGGCGACACCTGATATACCACCCAATTGCCGTTATTACTTACCTGCAAAGCACTAACCGACTGCCATTGGTCGTACACGCTGTGATCGAGCGGCTTTTTGGTTTGTGCAAGGGAAATTGACGCCAGTACCAGCAGGGCACCGGTTGCCATCCAGTATTTCATACAATCGCAAATTTTGAAGCGGTAAATTAATGCAATTCACAAGCCAGCATTCGCCGCTTATAAAATCTTGGCTGCCGTTGGGCAATGAATAAAGTTGTAAGATTTGCTAACGCCGCCGGGCAACGCGTACCGACTGGATGGCTACGCTGAGAATGATGCAAAAAAAGCCGAGCCAAAAACCGGTACCCATTTGCAGGTGTTCGGAAAACAGCAAAAAGGCCAATGCAATGCCATACAGCGGCTCGAGATTGTAGGTAAGGTTTACGGTAAAAGGCGATAGTTGTTGCAAGGCCCGTAGCGTTAGGTGAAACGTCCACACGGTGCAAAAAACAACCAGAACCAGCATCCAAATCCAATCCCACAGAGTGGGCCAGAATGTATGGGCCGGAGAAAGGCGCAGGTAAAAAGGCAACACTACCAACAGCACCAGGGCCCCTCCTGCCATTTCGTACAAGGTAAGTACCGGCGCTGCAACCCGCTGCACCAACTGTTTGTTGAAAATGGGAAACAAGGCCGACAGAAAAGCGGCGCCCAACCCCAGTAATACCGCCGTTTTAAAGCGTACTTCAAAATGAAAAATCAATCCAATGCCCGCCAGTACCAGCAGGCCCAACAACAACTCGGCCAATTGAAAAGGACGGCGCAGCAGCAGCGGTTCCAGCACGGCCGTAAAAGCGCCTGTGGCCGCAAAGCACACCAGCGCCACCGATACGTTGCCATATTTGATACTGCCGTAAAAAAACACCCAGTGCAGGGCTATGAGTGCGCCCACAAAAACCACCCGCAACACAACGGCTGCGGGCAACCGCACGCTTTGCTTGCGTATCAGAAAAAATGCAAACAACACGGCGGCTGCCAGTACCATACGGTACGCTACCAGAACGCCCTCGTTTAGTGTGATGAGCCGGCCTAAAATGCCGGTAAAGCCTGCCAAAAAAACAGCAATATGTAAGCGAAACAGCGCTTGGGTGATGGGCTGCATGTGAGTGGTGGGTACTGTGAAACTATGAAGAGATTTCTTCGCCGCTGTTTACGCCTACCGGGCTGTAAGTACGGGTATGATTTTGCATTTTACCGGAGTAGTTTTTAAATAAGCTTTGCCAGCGCAGTTTTAATACCCCAAGAATGCCCTCTTTAACAATGCCCTTGTTCATTTTGCTGATGCCCAGTTTGCGGTCCACAAACGTAATGGGTACTTCCTCAATACGAAACCGCAATTTCCAGGCGGCAAACTTCATTTCAATTTGGAAGGCATACCCCACAAAACTGATTTTGTTGAGATTGATGGCTTCCAGCACTTCGCGGCGGTAGCATACAAATCCGGCGGTTGGGTCCATTACGGGCATCCACAATATCATGCGGGTGTACAACGAAGCGCCTTTCGACAAAAAAATGCGGCTCCAGGGCCAGTTTTGCACGCCGCCTCCTTTTACGTAGCGGCTGCCAACGGCCACGTCGGCCTGTTGCCGGCAGGCGGCAACCAGGCAGGGTAAATCATTGGGATTGTGGCTGAAATCGGCATCCATTTCGCAGATGTACCGGTAACCGCGTGCCAGCGCCCACCGAAACCCGTGAATGTAAGCCGTACCCAGGCCCAGCTTGCCTTTGCGTTCTTCCAAAAAAAGCGAATCGGGAAATTGCTGTTGCAAGCGCCGCACAATATTGGCCGTGCCATCGGGCGAGCCATCGTCTATTACAAGTACATGAAAAGGTTCCGGCAGCGCAAACACGGCCTTAATGATCGCTTCGATATTATCGCGTTCGTTGTAAGTGGGTATGATAACGATTTGCTCCAATTACAAAATGCTTTGCAACTGCAAAATACAGAAACCCTGCTGCAACGTAACAACTGCCCGGTGCACGGTTGCTGTTTAATTCTTTTTTAACAGGGTGCGGTTTAAAATTTCTGTGAGTTTCTGTTTGGTATGCAGGGGAAAATCGCCCTTCATCATCCAGTCGTAGTACGAGCGCTCTTGCATCAGTACTTCGGCAACCGGTTTTCCTTTATGCTTTCCAAAATTAAACACTTCTACTCCGTTTTCAAGTACAAACCGCCGTGCAAAATCCACAATCGGTTCCTCTCCTATTACCTTCAAAATAGAATCTACACTGTTGCCCAGTTGCGGATACCGTTGTACCTGCGCCAGCAAAATTTCCCAGGTGGCCGTTGCATCAATTTCGGCGCTGTGAGCGCCTTCCAGGTCTTTATCGCAGTAAAACTTATAAGCGGCGGCCAGGGTGCGTTGTTCCATCATGTGAAAAATCTTTTGCACATCCAGCAACCGGCGGCTCGCCAAATCAATATCTACCCCGGCCCGTAAAAACTCTTCGGCCAGCATGGGAATATCAAAGCGGTTGCTGTTGTAGCCGGCAATATCACAACCCTCTAAAAACTGTTTTATTTCGTGTGCCACCTGTTTAAAGGTGGGCGCATCTTTTACCATGTCATTGGTAATGCCATGCACATCGGACGCGGCCTCGGGTATGGGCATTTCGGGGTTAATGATTTTGCGTTTTACCTGGCGGGTGCCATTGGGATTTATTTTAACGATGGCTATTTCCACAATGCGGTCGGTGGCAATGTTAACGCCGGTAGTTTCCAGATCAATGAAGGCCAACGGTTTACGAAGTTGCAGCGTTGTTGCGGCAGCGTTGCCCGGTGTTTTTCCCTCGAATTCCAATGAAATTTGATTATTGCTCATGCCACAAATGTAGTCAAACACTTAGTTTTCGCAGGTTTTTTGAAGTATTTACATACGAAACCTGCCCGCCAAACGTTAAGAACCTGTGGAAGATTCGTAACTTTAAGCCCAAATCCACATTTTATGAAAAAAATACTCCTCATTGTTGTACTGGCAGCCGGCACCGCACTGTTTTACAGTTCCTGTGCCTCGCCCAAATACGGTTGCCCCTCAACCAACATGAACAAACCTTTCCGCAGCTGATTTGTAATTTTGCGCAAATTCAGTTTTATGTGGAATCCGATTCAGGCTCCTGAACAGGTTGAACAAATTATTGCCCGTTCGCACGAAACCCCGCAGGTTATTTTTAAGCACAGTACCCGCTGCAGCATCAGCACGGTGGCCAAAAACCGCCTGGAGCGTGCTTACGAACCTACTCCGGTACAGTTTCATTATCTCGACTTACTGGCCCATCGTCCGGTATCGAACCTCATTGCCGAACGCTTTGGTGTGCCCCATGCTTCGCCGCAGGTATTGCTGATTAAGAACGGAAAATGTGTGTACGACGAAAGTCATATGGGTATTCGTATGGACGCCCTGCTGGAACAGGCACTGAAAAATTAATGAAAAAGGCCCCGATCAACGGGGCCTTGCAGCATAATCAATAGCGGGAACACCGGTTACTTTTTTAAAGGATGTTCCAATGCAGCCTGCGCCGCGGCCAGCCGGGCAATGGGCACGCGGAATGGCGAACAACTCACATAGTTCATGCCCAGGCGGTGGCAGAATTTGACACTTTCCGGGTCGCCGCCGTGCTCGCCGCAAATACCCACTTTCAAATTGGGTTTAGTGGCACGGCCTCTTTCGGTACCCAGCCGAATCAGCTGTCCTACCCCCTGCTGGTCAATGGTTTGGAAGGGATCATCGGGCAAAATTTTCAGATCGAGGTATTTGGGCAAAAATCCGCCGATGTCGTCGCGGCTAAAGCCAAAACTCATTTGGGTAAGGTCGTTGGTACCAAAGCTGAAGAAATCGGCCTCTTTGGCCATGTAATCGGCACGCAAAGCGGCCCGGGGTGTTTCAATCATTGTTCCGAACAGGTAAGGAATTTTTCGAACCCCCATTTTCTGACACACTTCTTTATATACACGTTCCACAATTTCTTTCTGGTGCCGTAGTTCATGCACAATAACCGTTACCGGTATCATGATTTCGGGTAAGGCTTTTTTGCCTTTTTTCTGCAGTTCGGCAGCGGCTTCAAAAATGGCCCGCACCTGCATTTCGGTGATTTCGGGATAGCTGATGCCCAGGCGTACCCCCCGGTGGCCCAGCATGGGGTTGTTTTCGTGCAGGGCCAGCACCCTGCGGTTGAGCATGCTCATGCTGATGCCCAGTTCGCGGCTGAGTTCGCGGAGTTTTTCTTTGTCGTGCGGCACAAATTCGTGCAGGGGCGGATCGAGCAGGCGGATGGTTACCGGCAGGCCATTCATTACGGCCAGGGTTTCCTTCACATCTTTTTTTACATACTTAAACAAACCGTTCAGCGCTTCGCGCCGCTCTTTTTCGGTTTTACTGATAATCATTTTCCGCAACTGGAATAACGGCGCTTCACTACCCTCGCCATAAAACATGTGCTCGGTACGAAACAGGCCAATTCCCTCGGCGCCAAAAGCGATGGCATGTTTGGCATCTTCGGGTGTTTCGGCATTGGCACGTACGCCAATTTGCTTGGTTTTATCCACCAACTGCATCAGCACTTTGTACGATTTGTTTTTCCGTATGTCTATATCCACAAGCGGCAGTTGCCCTTCGTACACCAGGCCTTTCGTTCCATTCAGGCTAATCCAGTCGCCTTCTTTAATAACGTGCCCGTCTTTGGTACGGAAATATTTTCCTTCGGCGTGTATTTCCAGGTCGCTACAGCCCACAATACAGCATTTACCCCAGCCCCGCGCCACCAGTGCCGCATGGGAGGTCATGCCGCCTTTTGTGGTAAGAATGGCCTGCGCCTTGTGCATGCCATCTACATCTTCGGGCGAGGTTTCTTCCCGTACCAGAATTACTTTTTCTCCTTTGGAAGCCCACTGCACCGCATCACTCGACGTAAATACCACCCTGCCCTTGGCGCCACCGGGGCCGGCGGGAAGTCCTTTGGCAATAACAGTATGTGTGGCTTCGGCCTTGGGGTCGAGCATGGGCAGCAGTAACTCTACCAGCTGATTGGGCGCCACCCGCATAATGGCGGTTTTGGCATCAATCAGTTTTTCCTGATACATTTCGGTGGCCATGCGTACGGCAGCCACACCGTTACGCTTACCTACCCGGCATTGCAGCATATACAGCTTGCCTTTTTCAATGGTAAACTCAATATCCTGCATGTCTTTGTAGTGTTGTTCCAGCTTGCGTTGGTAGCTGTGCAGTTCTTTATACTGCTTCGGCATCAGTTTTTCGAGTGTAATGAGATGGCCGCTTTGAGCGTTTTTCGAGTATTCATTAATGGGCGCCGGTGTACGTATGCCTGCCACCACATCTTCGCCCTGGGCATTCACCAGGTATTCGCCGTAAAATTTGTTTTCGCCGGTACCCGGGTTTCGGGTAAAGGCAACACCGGTACAACTGTCGTTACCCATATTGCCAAACACCATGGCCTGCACGTTAACGGCCGTACCCCAGTCGTCGGGAATTTTTTCAATGCGGCGATACTCTACGGCCCGCTTCCCGTTCCAGCTGGCAAATACGGCGCCCATGCCGCCCCACAACTGCTCCATGGGATCTTCGGGAAAAGGCTTGCCCAGTACTTTTTTTACGGTGGCTTTATACTCTTTAACCAGTTGCTGCAGTTCTTCAACTGTTAGCTCGGTATCGCTTTGGTATCCTTTGGCATGCTTTATAGCTTCCAGTTTTTCATCGAGCAACTTGCGGATACCCTTACCGCCTTTGGGTTCCACGCCGGCGGCCTTTTCCATCACCACATCGGCGTACATCATTATTAGGCGCCGGTAGGCATCATACGCAAAACGGGCATCGCCGCTTTGTGCTATCAGGCCCTTAATGGTTTCCTCATTCAAACCGATGTTGAGCACGGTTTCCATCATGCCCGGCATGCTGCGGCGGGCACCGCTGCGCACCGAAACCAGTAAGGGGTTTTTGGGGTCGCCAAATTTTTTGCCGGTTAGTTGTTCCACTTTTGCCAGTGCGGCATCTACTTGTGCCTTCAGCACTTTGGGATAAGTACGGCGGTTGGCATAATAGTACGTACAAACTTCGGTGGTTAACGTAAAGCCGGGCGGTACCGGTAAACGCAATTGGGGGTGGCCGGCCATTTCGGCCAGGTTGGCGCCCTTACCGCCGAGGAGATTTTTCATGGATTCGTTTCCATCGGCCTTACCGCCGCCGAAGAAATAAACGTACTTAATGGGTTTGGTAGCTTTTGCCATAATCGTTTGTTTAGGCTGTTTCAGAAACCGTTGCATGTGTACAAGGCGTACCCGATATTTTTACAACGTATGTTTAATCGGGGGTAAAAGTAGAAGGGCTTTGCTGCGCCGCAAATGATGCACGGCAAGCCAACAACTAACAAAAATCAGGTGGCTGTGTAGCAAAAAAGCCACCCGTTTGGGTGGCCTTTTTTTAAAGAAGCTGATGTTGCAACATTATTTTGCGCCTTTCACATATTTCTCCAGCCAGTTGTGCTGTTCCCACAGCAGGTGCAAAATGTTTTCACGACCCCGATAGCCGTGGGCTTCATAAGGCAAACTTACATAACGCACATTGCCCCCGTTTCCTTTCAACGCGGCAAACATGCGCTCGCTTTGTATGGGATAAGTACCCGTGTTATCATCGGCGTCGCCATGCACCAGTAAGATGGGCGTTTTCAGCTGGTGGGCAAAGCTGAACGGACTCATCTCGTAGTACAGTTGCGGCGCCTGCCAGTAGGTACGGTCTTCGTTTTGAAAACTAAAAGGCGTAAGGGTGCGGTTGTAGGCGCCACTGCGTGCAATACCTGCTTTAAACCAGTTGGTGTGCGCCAGCAGGTTGGCAGTCATAAAGGCGCCGTAGCTATGGCCGCCCACGCCCACCCGTGTACTGTCGCCCACGCCCATTTCATACAACTTATCAATGGCAGCACGGGCGTTGAGTTTCAGTTGTTGTACAAAGTCGTCGTTGGGCTTTTTATCGGGTGCGGTACTTACAATGGGCATTTCGGCATTATCGAGCACGGCATAGCCCTGGGTTACCCAGTAAATGGGCGATCCCCAGCTGATGCGGGTAAAAGTGTACTGCGAACCCCGCACCTGTGCGGCATCGGCGGCGTTGGTAAATTCGCGGGGATAGGCCCACATCAATACCGGCAATCGTCCGTCTTTTGCGGGGTCGTACCCGGCAGGCAGGTACAAATCGCCGGTCAGGTCCACCCCGTCGGCACGCTTGTATTTGATTTTTTGTTTGGTTACACCTTCAAGCTGCGGATAGGGATTGGTAAAGTTGGTAAGTTGCCGGTCGGCAACTTTGGCCCGCAGGTTTTTGAGCCAGAAGTTGGGCACTTCGGTCTGCGATTCGCGGCGGGTGATGATGATCAGGCGGTTGGGATCGAGCACTTCGGTTACTACTTCGTAGGTGCCGGGCCGGCAGCGCCAAATAATGTTATTCTTCTTTTCCTTGAGGTCAAAAAGAGCAAGGAAGGGCAAATCGCCCTCGGGCGATGCGCCGGTGGTGTTGTTCATCAGCAACTGGGTACCGTTGCGCAGGGGCTGTACCACTTCGCGGCCCCACTGGTTGCGTACCTGTACGGGGGTACCTGGATTGCCGTAGTTATCGTTTTGCGAACGCTCTTGTAAAACAATACGCTCGCCGGTTTGCGGGTTCACCTGCACCATGCGGGTGGTTGCCTTGCTGCGCAGGCCTTCGTACACAATGGCAAAGTTTGCCGAGCCCCATAAGGTGCGGCTGTAACGGTCTTGCGTTTTAAACAGTTCTTTTTCGGGCCCGGTAAACGGAGCGGCCAGGGCATATACGGCATCGCGGAAGGGTACTTCGTTGCGCAGCAAGCCTTTATCGAGGGGTTTGCACCATACCACGGTTGCCGGCTCATCATCGCGCCATTCTACACTGCGGGGTACATCCTGTACATTATCGTAACCCGCAGGGGCTGTTTCGCCCGAAGGCAGGCGGAATACGTCTTTCACCATTTCGCCCCCCACCGTCCATATTTGTATTTTGGATTGAAAGCTGCCCGCAGGCACAGTGTACGAATAGGGTTTTTCAAGCGTACGCACCAGCAAATACTGTTTATCGGGTGACAGTTGCACAGAACTGTAAACAGCCGGTTGGCCAACGGGTTGCTCCACACCGTTGCTGTTTTTCATCAGCTGGCTAATGGCAAAAAATTCAAACAATGCCTCGTCGTAAGGCGATTTAATCAAATCCTGATACGTGGGCCGCGGCGCTGCACGTCCGTAGCTTTCCTGCACGGTAGGGCCCTTGGGCGTTATGGGCCGCTGCGGCATGGCCGAGGGCGCCTGGGTGGCGGTGCGGTACAGCAACGTGGTTTCATCCAGCCAAACCAGCGAGGTACCCAATACAATATTGAGAGGACGCTGGTTGATTTGCCGGGCGGTTTGCGTTGCCACGTCTATTAAATATAAATCTACCCGGTTGCCTGCATGATGGGTGCAGGCAATTTTGGTATCCAAGGGGCTCCACGATACGGTGGATGCCAGTAAGTTTTCCGGCAATCCGCTTATCGCATATTCGGCACCGGTACGCATATTTTTGAGCCGCAGGTTATTGATGAAATTGAGGCGGCTGGGCGAAAAATTGTTGGGATTAATGCGTAGGCCCGCCACCCGTACCTCGGGTTGCCCCAGTTCTTCCACATCGGGGTACGTGTTACGTTCAATCAGCAACATCCATTCACCTTTCTTGTCCACACTAATCGAAGGTGTGGGCTTTGCCAGGGCAAGGTCCATAATCACCTTTGGCGGAAGCTGGTACGAGACGGCGTCCTGCGCAAAGCCACTCACAACGGTAGCCAGCAGGCACCACACTAAAAACAACCGGTTGTACATATGCATCGAATTTAGGGTTGAAAGTTAGGCGTTCGGCAAGGCATTTCACCAACCGTTCAACAAAATATTGGCAAATTGCCCGTGCATGCTTAGCTTTGCAACATGTTAGCACATGTACATACACATCATCACCATCATTACCTGCAGGGGTAAGCCGGTGCTACGTGTATGTATATTCACAAAAGCTTGGGGCTTACCACGGGTAAGCCCTTTTTTTATACCATACAGCTATGCGTACAACATTAAAAATTGCCATTCAAAAATCGGGTCGGCTTTACGACGATTCCGTAAAACTACTGAACGAATGCGGCATTGAACTGCGTAACGTGAAGGACCGCCTCCGCACCGAATCGGACACGTTTCCCATGGAAGTGTTTTTTTTGCGGGACGATGATATTCCGCAATACGTAGAAGACGGTGTGGCCGACATTGGCATTGTAGGGCAAAACGTACTGCTCGAAAAAAACAAACAGGTGGATGTGGTGCAGGAACTGGGCTTTGGCAAATGCCGCCTTTCAATTGCCGTACCCCGCAATCAGCAATACGAAGGCGTTGCCGCATTGCAGGGCAAACGTATTGCTACCAGCTATCCCTTTTTACTGCGGCAGTACCTGCAGGAACACGGTGTGGATGCCGAAATTCACGAAATCAGCGGATCGGTTGAAATTGCACCGGGCATTGGCCTGGCCGATGCCGTGGCCGACCTGGTAAGCAGCGGCTCTACCCTTTTTATGAACGGGTTAACAGAAGTGGAAACCATTCTGCACTCGCAGGCGGTGCTCATCCGCAACCGGTTGTTTAATGGCGAAAAACTGCAACTGCTCGAAAAACTGCTCTTCCGCATACGAGCCGTTCGCAAGTCAAAACGTAACAAATATGTTTTGCTGAATGCCCCCAACGAAAACCTGCAGCAGATTATTGCACTGTTGCCGGGTATGAAAAGTCCAACGGTACTGCCCCTTGCCGAAAGCGGCTGGAGCAGCGTACACAGCGTGTTGCACGAAGACGAATTTTGGGATAAGATTGAAGCGTTGAAGGCAGCCGGTGCGCAAGGCATATTGGTGGTACCCATTGAAAAAATGATTGTTTGATTGCTGCGCAACCAACCATTGTGCATGGCAGCTGTTGTAACAACGAAGTTTTTAATTGTATGCTACAAGTAATTCATGAACCGCCGGTTACCGAATGGCCCGCGCTTTTGCAACGGCCTGTTTATGACGCCGGCACTTTATTGGCATCGGTCTCAAAAGTTTTGGAAGATGTGCGTGAAAATGGCGATGCGGCGCTGTACCGGCTTACCGAACAGTTTGACAAAGTGGCGCTGCAGCATTTTGCCGTATCCGAACAGGAAACAGCGGCCGCTATCGAACAGGTGGATGCCGCGTTGAAGGAAGCCTTGCAGCTGGCAAAAGACAATCTGCAGCGCTTTCATCAACAACAACTGCATAACGAACCCGGGGTGGAAACCCTGCCCGGCGTTCGCTGCTGGCGTAAAATGGTCCCCATCGAAAAGGTTGGCTTGTACATACCCGGTGGTACCGCCCCGCTGTTTTCAACCATACTCATGCTGGGCGTGCCCGCAAAGCTGGCCGGCTGCAGCGATATTATTCTTTGCACCCCTCCGGGAAAAGATGGCAAGGTACATCCGGCCATTTTGTACACTGCCCGGTTGGCCGGCATTACCCGCATTTTTAAGGTGGGCGGCGCACAGGCCATTGCCGCCATGGCCTATGGAACCGAAACCATACCGCAGGTATATAAAATCTTCGGGCCGGGCAACCAATATGTAACGGCAGCCAAACAACTGGTGCAACAGCAAGGCGTAGCCATTGACATGCCCGCCGGGCCCAGCGAAGTGTGTGTGCTGGCCGATGCAACCGCCCACCCCGCCTTTGTGGCAGCCGACCTGTTGAGCCAGGCCGAACATGGTAACGATAGCCAGGTTTTGCTGGTAAGCACATCGCAACAACTGGTGGCAGCTGTACAGCACGAATTGCAGCAGCAACTGCTGCAACTGCCCCGTAAAGAACTGGCGACAGCCGCCTTAAAAAACAGCAAGGCCATTACGTTAGAAAAAATGGAAGATGCCCTGGCACTGGTGAACGCTTATGCCGCCGAGCACCTCATCATCAGCTGTGCCCATGCCGAGGCGCTTGCCGCCAACATCCGCAACGCCGGATCGGTATTCATCGGCAACTACTCGCCCGAAAGCGCCGGCGATTACGCCAGCGGTACCAATCACACCCTGCCCACCAACGGCTACGCCCGTGCTTACAGCGGTGTGAGTGTGGACAGCTTTGTTAAAAAAATTACCTATCAGCAACTTACCGAAACCGGTATTGCGGCACTGGGCAACGCGGTTATAACAATGGCCCGTGCCGAAGGGCTGGAAGCGCATGCCCGTGCCGTGGAAATTCGCCTGCAACACATCACTGCTAAAAACGCTTAAAACATGTCGTTCAATCTGGAAGCGCTGTTACGTCCCAATATCCGCACCCTGGTGCCCTATTCCTCGGCCCGCGACGAATTTCACGGGCAGGCCAATATTTTTCTCGATGCCAACGAAAACAGCATCGGTTCTCCATTACTGAAGTGGTACAACCGCTATCCCGACCCCTATCAGCAGGCCGTTAAGGAAAAACTATCCCGCATCAAAGGCATTCCTGCCAATCGCATCTTTTTGGGCAATGGCAGCGATGAGTGTATTGATTTGCTGTACCGCGCCTTCTGCAATCCGGGAACGGATAACGTAATCATTTGTCCGCCTACTTATGGCATGTACGAAGTAAGTGCCCACATTAATGATGTAGAAGTACGCACCGCCCCCCTGCTCGAAAATTTTCAACTCGATCTCATTCATCTGGAAAACCTGGTGGATGCGCATACCAAAATCATCTGGATCTGTTCGCCCAACAACCCAACCGGCAACAGCATGCACTACGAAGACATTGAAACCGTGCTCAACAACTTCGACGGGCTGGTGGTGGTGGATGAAGCGTATATCAACTTTGCACGCCAACGCTCGGTAACGCAGTTGCTCGATGAATATCCCAACCTGGTAGTATTGCAAACCCTCAGTAAAGCCTGGGGCCTGGCGGGCCTGCGGTTGGGCATGGCCTTTGCCAGCGAAGCAATTATACGTGTGTACAACAAAGTAAAGCCCCCCTACAACATCAGCGAGGCCGTGCAGGAACTGGTGCTGAAGGCGCTCGACAATGTAGAAGAGGTGAACGCCATGATTCGGGAGCTGGTAAAAGAGCGGCAACGGCTGGAGGCGGAGCTACCCCGGCTGCCGGTGGTACAAAAAGTGTATCCATCCGATGCCAACTTTCTGTTGGTAAAGGTAACAGAGGCCCGAGCCGTTTACGAGTACCTGCTGGCCCGCAAAATAGTGGTACGCGACCGCAGTAAAGTACTGCTGTGCGACAACTGCCTGCGGATAACCGTAGGAACGGCACGTGAAAATGATGAACTGTTACAGGCATTACAGGAATTTGTTGTTACTTGAACCCGTAACGGAATCGCATGCCGGGCCACCTGCATCCGGAAGGATGCAACCATTGCCGGCCCATTTGCATCGGTGCCGGTACACTCCCGTTTTTTGGAGAAAAACAAAAAAAATCGAACGTATGAAGTATCGTTTTGTAACCGGATTGCTGTTGTTGGCCGTACTCACCGCTTGTGGCGGCGACAGTACCCGCAATACCTCCCTGCAGGATGAACAGCCCCTGCTGCTGCCCCCCAACTTCAAAGCCATAAAAGTGGCCGATAAATTGGGCACACCCCGCCATATTGCCGTACACGAAAACGGCGACATTTATGTAAAACTGGAGCGCCTGCGGGATGGCAAAGGCATTTTACGCCTGCGGGATACCAACGGCGATGGCATTGTGGACGACGTAGTGGGCTTTGGCAACTACGGCGGTACGGGAATTGCCATTAAAAACGGCTACCTCTACGCCAGCAGCAATACCGATGTGTACCGCTATAGGTTTAATGAAAAAAATGAAATTGACCCGCAACAGCAACCCGAGGTTGTTGTAACGGGCCTGCTGGACCGGCGGCAACACAACTCAAAATCCATTACGCTCGACGATAAGGGATATTTATACGTAAACATCGGCGCTCCCTCCAATGCCTGCCAGGAAAAAGACCGTACCAAAGGCTCGCCCGGCCTCGACCCCTGTCCCATTCTCGAAAATGCAGGCGGCATCTGGCAGTTTCGGGCCGATGGTAAAAACCAAACCTATGCCGATGGTGTACGCTATGCCACGGGGCTGCGTAACGTGGTGGGGCTCGACTGGAATACCAGCAACAACACCCTGTATGTGATGCAGCACGGCCGCGACCAGCTCAACTCCATGTACCCCGAATTGTATAACGACAGCAGCAATGCCGATTTGCCGGCAGAAGAATTTTTCCGTGTGGAAAAAGGAATGAACTTTGGCTGGCCTTACTGCTATTACGATCCTTACCAAAACAAAAAAGTTTTGGCCCCCGAATACGGCGGCGATGGTAAAACAACCGGCCGGTGCGACGGCTTTGAAAAGCCCATTTACGCCTTTCCGGCGCACTGGGCGCCTAATGGACTGCTGTTTTACACGGGCAACAATTTTCCCGAGCGCTATCGGAACGGAGCCTTTATTGCCTTCCACGGCAGCTGGAACCGTGCCCCCCTGGAACAGGGCGGCTACAACGTGGTATTCGTTCCCATGAAAAACGGCCTTCCCTCGGGCAAGCACGAAATATTTGCCGATAATTTTGCAGGCGAAGTAAAAACGCCCCGGGGAGCCAAACACCGCCCCTGCGGTTTGGCCATGGGCCCCGATGGCGCCTTGTATGTAAGCGACGACCAGGGAGGCGCCATTTGGAAAATCATTTATACCGGATCAAAATAATGAAGCCCCACAACTGGATTATTGTACTGCTGCTGTTACCGGCCCTGCAGGGTTGGGCACAGCACCGCACAGCCACACCTGCCGAACTGGCTGCCGGCAAAAGAGTGTACGAACGAAACTGCATGGTATGCCACCAAAAAGACGGCGACGGTGTACCCCGCCTCAACGCGTCGCTAGTTGGCAGCAAAGTGGTAAACGGTAACCTCAACACGCTCATCAAAGTGGTGCTGCTGGGGTCCGAAAAAGCGGGCACTTCCACCGGTGAGTATGCCAACCCCATGCCGGCACAGGCTCACCTTACCGACGAAGAAATTGCACACGTGCTTACCTACATCAAATACAACTTTCAAAACAAGCCGGGTGTGGTACGCCCCCGCGATGTAAAACACCTGCGTGAAAAATGAAGCGTATATTATTTATCGACCGCGACGGCACCATCAACAAAGAGGCGCCGCCCACCTATCAGATTGACAGCTGGGAAAAACTGGAATTTTATCCCGAAGTTTTCCGCTATCTGGGTCGTATTGCCGAAGAACTCGATTACGAACTGGTAATGGTTACCAACCAGGACGGGCTGGGCACCGATAGTTTTCCGGAAAAAGATTTCTGGCCCATCCACCAGCACATCATTACCTCGCTGGCAAATGAGGGTATTCATTTTAAGGCAGTATATATTGACCGCAGTTTTCCGCACGAGCAATCGCCCAACCGCAAACCCGGAACGGGCATGCTCACCGGCTACCTCAATAATCCGGCGTACGACCTGGCCCACTCCTTTGTAATTGGCGACCGCATTACCGATGTGCAACTGGCCAAAAACCTGGGCTGCAAAGCCATTTGGATGAAGCAGGACGCCGCACTGGGCGCCGTGGAAATATCGGATCCGCTTTCCGGCTTACGCGATGTTATTGCACTGGAAACACCGCATTGGAAAGACATTTACAGCTTTCTGAAGCTGGGTTTGCGTAAAGTAGAACACCAACGCAACACCTGCGAAACGCAAATCAGCATTGCATTAAATCTCGATGGCAACGGCAACACGTCCATTCACACCGGCCTGGGCTTTTTCGACCACATGCTCGACCAGATAGCCCGCCACGGCAAGCTTGACCTTGCCGTACAGGTGAAAGGCGATTTGCATATTGATGAGCACCATACCATTGAAGATACCGGCATTGCCCTGGGCGAGGCTTTTGCCAAAGCCCTGGCCGACAAACGAGGTATGGAACGATACGGTTTTGCCCTGCCCATGGATGAGGCAGCCGCCAAAGTGCTGATTGATTTTGGCGGACGCAGCTGGCTGATATGGAACGCCACGTTCCGGCGGGAAAAAATTGGCGACATGCCCACCGAAATGTTTTATCATTTCTTCAAGTCGTTCAGCGATGCGGCCCGCTGCAACCTACATATAGAATGCCACGGCGAAAACGAACATCATAAAATAGAAGCCATATTTAAAGCTTTTGCCAAAGCCATACGCATGGCCGTAAAACGCGATCCGTTCAGCAACTACCTGCCTTCGACCAAAGGGGTATTATAAACTGACCGATACGGGGCTTCCGTCTGATGGCAATCAGTTTGCAAAAAGCGTAACGCATGTAGCTTTATGCAAAACTTATGCAATGAAAACCATACTTGTTCCGGTAGATTTTTCCGAAACCTCATTGAACGCGGCCCGTTATGCTTTGAAATTTGCCACGCAGGCCGGCGCAAAAATCATACTGGTGCACGCTTTTCAGGAGCCGCTGCAGTACCCCTTGCGTAACAGTTTGGAACTTACCGCCGAAGGGCTTTGGGAAGTAAACATTGACCAGTTAAAGCAGTTGCAGGCACAGTGCAACGCGGCCGCTCCGCTGATAAAAACCGAAATCATGCAGCTGAAAGGGCAACTTCCCGAAGTAATACGCAAGTTGCAGGAAAACATGCAGGTTGCCATGGTAATTATGGGCATAACCGGCGCAGGCAAGTTGAAGGAAACCCTGATTGGCAGTAATACCCTGGCCGTGGCGCGGGAAACCACCCTGCCGGTGTTGATTGTTCCTGAAAATGCAAGGTTCGAGCCCATTACCGACATCGGCCTTACAACCGATTTTCGCGATGTAATTGATACCATACCGGCACAACACATTAAAGAAATTACATACATGCTGGGCGCAAGGCTGCATGTGTTAAATGTGGATTACCGCCACGAATACAGCACCCCCGATACTCCCCTGCAAAGCGGTTTGCTGGAAACCCTGTTTCAGGAGTTTGCACCGCGTTACCATTTTATTGAAAACGAAAATATTGCCGAGGGACTCAGCGATTATGCACAGGCGCATGGCATTGAGCTGCTGATTGCGGTGCCCCGCCAAAAAAGTTTTATTGACCGTATTTTCAGCAAAAGCCAAACCAAACAACTGGTATTTCACAGCAAGGTGCCGGTGCTAATAGTACACGAATAACCCCTTAGTTTATTCAAACCGCAAAGCCTTTACCGGCGTAATGGTACGCACCAGCAGCGAGGGTATGAGCAGAATTAAAAAACTTACGGCAAAGGTTAGTGCATTTACCAGCAATACAGGAATGAGTTGCACTTCTACGGGAGCCGTGCGTATGTAGTACGCACTTTCATCGAGCCGAATAAAACCGGTAGTGTGTTGCAGCCAGCATACACCCAACCCCAGTATATTTCCGAACAGCAGGCCGGCAGCGGTAATTATCAGCGCCTGCCTCCAAAATATTTGCTGCACCAGGCTATCAGTTGCGCCCGTTGCTTTCAGGAGGCCAATCATGCGACTGCGCTCTAACACCAAAATCAACAGGCACGATATGAGGTTGATGACGGCCACCAGGCACATAACGGCAATGATGATTTGCCGGTTGGTGTTTTGCAGGTACAACCAGTCAAAAATATTGGGATATAATTCCCGAATGGTGGCCGTGTACCAGCTTACGGGCAATTCATCCAGCAGCAACGATTGTACCGTTTTATCATTACGGTAATCCTGTAAGGTAACCTCGTAACCGCCAATCTGATAGTTGCTCCATCCGTTAATTGCCTGTATCAACCCCATGTGTACCAGGGCAAAGGTTTTATCGTACTCTTCAATGGCCGTTTTGTAAACACCGCATACCTGTACGGGCCGTACCCGGGGCGTACTGCCCGCATCATCCAAAAAATACAAAAAAGCCCGGCTGCCCGTATCCAGCGCCAGTTGCTTGGCCGTGTATTCGGAAATAACAATGGGTTGCGCACCGCCAGCAGCAGCCCTGGGCAACCAGGTACCCCGCAATAAAAACGACTGCAAGCGGCTAAAATCAAATCCGCTATCCAGCCCTTTCAGCAATACGCCCTCAATGGTTTCATTGCTGCGCAGCAAGGCCGACTTCGTTGCAAAAGCATCCACCGCCACCACACCGGGCGCCTGCCGCAACATTTGCGTTATCGAGTCAGATCGTTGCGAAGGCAATTCTTCGGCCAACCCGCCCACGGCAGGCATCTGCTGCTGCACCCGCACATGTCCCCAAAAACTGAACACTTTTTTTGCAATGGCCTGCTGAAAGCCGGCAACAAAAGCAAGGGTTACAAGCATCACCGCCACGCTGATGGCAGTAGCCACCACCGACAGGCGAATGATGAAGCGGGAAAACGAAGGCCCCTGTTGCCAAACCAGGCGCCGGGCTATGAAAGAAGCTACATTCAAAATGGGTTATCTTTGAAGAAGTGTAAAGCTAAAGCATTCCGCTCGTATGAAGGTATTGCAAACAATAACGGTATTGTTGCTGCTGCTCCAACCGCTTGTTCCGCAAGCGCAAATGACCGACCGCGTAGTACGCAACAACATTCGCTCCATCAAATTTTTTGCAGCCGGCGATCAGTTGCAATACCCCATCATACGCCTCAATAGCAACGACCGGCTGGCGCTGCACTTTGATGACATGGATGCCGATGTTAAGTACTACTCCTACACGTTTGTATTGTGCAATGCCGACTGGACACCGGCGCAACTGAGCCAGTTTGATTACATGCGGGGCTTTTCGAATGTACGCATCAGCACCTATCGCAATTCCTCCATAGCACTTACACCCTATACCCACTATTTTACCGAACTGCCCGACCGCAATACCTTTCCTACCCGCAGCGGCAACTACCTGCTGAAAGTTTTTTTGAACGGCGATACAACCCAACTGGCCTTCACACGCCGCTTTTTGGTGGTTGATAACCGCGTAAGCAGCAGCGCCATTGTTGTACAGCCCTTCAATCCCACCCTGTTCCGTTCGCACCAAAAAATCAACTTTCAGGTAAACGTACAAAACATCAAGCCCACCAACGTATTTCAGCAAATTAAAGTGGTGCTGTTGCAAAATTATCGCTGGGATAATGCCCTCACCAACCTGCAACCCACCTTTGTGCGGCAGAATATACTGGAGTACAACACCGAAAATGATGGACTTTTTCCCGGACAGAAAGAATGGCGTTGGGTGAATTTAACGAGCCTGCGGCTGCAAACCGACCGCATTGAGCGGGGCGAATATACCAACCGGGGCCAAACCCTTTTTGTGAAGCCCGAAGGCGAACGCAAAGACCTTCGGTACATGTACTACCGCGATGCCAACGGCATGTACCAACTGGTGAATATAGAAAACAACAACCCTTTTTGGCAGGGCGATTATGCCACCGTTTGGTTCCGCTACGTGCCGCCGCAAAACCAACCTTATGCCGATAAGGATTTGTATTTGTTTGGCGAACTCACCAACTACGAATTTTCGGAACGCAATAAAATGAACTTTAATAAAGAAACCGGCGCCTACGAAAACAGCCAATTGCTGAAGCAGGGCATGTACGATTACATATATGTGTTGCGGGATCGAAAAACCGGGCAAACCGATGCCGCCCAAACCGAAGGCAACTGGTGGGAAACCGAAAACAACTATACCATACTGGTATATTACCGGC
Organism: Lacibacter sp.; assembly: GCA_046297415.1. Lineage (GTDB taxonomy): Bacteria > Bacteroidota > Bacteroidia > Chitinophagales > Chitinophagaceae > Lacibacter. The sequence goes on along the minus strand of JBKBIL010000001.1, from coordinate 148,496 downwards.
CCATGGGCGGCCGGGCCGATGAACTGATAAGCATTACACAGGTAAACTCGCTTGCCAACCGCCCGCAAATGGAACGCAGGGCGCTGTAAGATGCATTTCAGGATTTCCGTATGATTCCGGTTATCATAACTGGCCGCTTTCCCCTATCTTTGCGCCGGCAGGTCTTGCACGACCAGCTCCTGCTGAACTCCCCCAGGGTAGGAATACAGCAAGGGTAGGCGGTTGTAGCGGTGCGATGTAAGTAACCTGCCTTTTTTGATTATTGCAACTGCTCCCTCTTTATAAATCGTTCAAAATACCGCATCATGAAGTTTTTTATTGACACGGCCAATCTCGACCAGATCCGTGAAGCCAATGAATTAGGCATTCTCGATGGCGTAACCACCAACCCTTCGCTGATGGCCAAAGAAGGCATTAAAGGCGAAGCTGCCATTATGCAGCATTACAAAACCATTTGCGAAATGGTGGATGGCGATATCAGCGCCGAAGTAATCAGTACCGACTTTGCCGGAATAATTGAAGAGGGAAAGAAACTGGCAGCCATTCACCCCAACATTGTGGTGAAAGTGCCCATGATTAAAGACGGCATCAAAGCCCTGAAATGGTTTAGCGATAACGGCATCAAAACCAACTGCACCCTGGTGTTCAGCGCCGGGCAGGCCCTGCTTGCCGCAAAAGCCGGCGCCACCTACGTATCGCCCTTTATTGGCCGTATTGACGACAGCGGTTGGGATGGCATGCAACTGATTGGGCAAATAGCCAACATTTACTCGGTACAGGGTTTTGAAACGCAAATTTTGGCCGCTTCCATCCGCAACCCCAACCACATCATACAGGCCGCCGAACTGGGTGCCGATGTATGTACCTGTCCGCTGGAACCCATCATGGGCCTGTTGAAACATCCTTTAACGGATATTGGCTTGGCGAAGTTTCTGGAAGATGCCAGGAAGTTTCAGTAGTGCGTTTTCGCCGGCTTCGGGGCTGCCGCCGCAACCGTTCGTTCAGCTGCTGCAGTAAAGAGTCGCTGGCGGGCACATCCATTTGCCGGTCTTCTTTCTTTATCCAAATAGTTACAGCCTTCTGCAAGGAAGGCTGTTTTTGTAACTGCACCCAAACAGTAACGGAATCGGCCGTTTCGTTCCAGTCTATCCATACACTACCCTGCTCTACCCTGCCTGCCGAACTGCGCAGTATCAGTTGCGAGGGCGATATGGGCAATACCCGGCCGCCTGCAAACCTGCCCACAACATTAATGTAATTCCAGCTGCCTTTTTTCAAACTATCGGTGTACAAATCAAACCAAATGCTATCGGGCTGTTGCGCTACTGCATACAGGCTTTGCATGAGGCAAATCGTCAAAATATGGTAACGAATACGATGCATGATGGTAAGACGTGCCGGCTCTCAGTTTCGTGCACTGCCATTCCCGAAATTAACAAAACCTACCCGATAACGGTACCCGGGCACCGGCTTGCAACTGCCTGAACAGTGGCGTACCTTTAAAAGAAAAATGCAGATTACCGTGTTTGGCGCCACCGGACAGGTGGGCCGCGAAATATGTCAACAGGCTTTATGGAAAGGATACCGGGTGGTTGCATTTGGCCGCAATGTAGCTCACCTGGCTCTGGAACACCCCCATTTGAAACGTTTTACAGGGGCACTTTTTGATGCAACGGAAGTTTACAACGCCTTACAAGGTTCCGATGTGGTGCTGAGTGCCATTGGTGGCGCCCACGATGGCAGCGATAAAGCCCGCTCGCTGGGCATCAAAAACATCATTTTGCAAATGAAGGCCCGCGGCATCAACCGCATCGTAGCACTGGGAGGATGGGGAATTCTGAATTTTGATGAGGCAACCCTGCTGCTTGATACGCCCGACTACCCGGCCGAATATGTGCCCGTAGGAAACGAACACCGTAAGGCCTGGGAACTGCTGCGGGATTCAGGACTAAACTGGACCTTTGTGTGCAGCCCCAACATCATCAATGCCGGGCCAACAGGCATGTATCGTACCCGCGCCAATTATCCGCCAGCAGCCGACTGTACACAAATCAACGCAGGCGACCTGGCCCAGTTTATGCTGAACGAAATTGTACGCAACGAATTTGTACAACAACGGGTGGGTATTTGCAACTAACGGGTGCGCATGATTTCCCATAAAATGATACCCGCTGCCATGGCCGCATTCAGCGACTCGGCCCGGCCAAACTGCGGAATGTGTACCTGTTGGGTAATGTTTTCCAACACTTCCGGCCTTATTCCCTGCCCTTCGTTTCCTATTACCAAAATTCCCGTTTGCGGAAATGAAAATTGCTGTAACAGCGTTCCGGATAAACCGGCTGCCACAGCCGGGCGACTTTCGGCCGCCAATACATCCTGCAACAACCCCACTGCAATGGGCACCCGAAAAATACTGCCCATGCTTGCCTGTACGGTTTTGGGGTTCCAGGGCTCCACACAGTCGGGCGAACAATAAATGCCTGCAAGGCCAAACCAGTCGGCTAGGCGTATCAGCGTACCCAAATTGCCCGGGTCTCTGATACCATCCAGCGCCAGTATCCAGCCGGCTTGTGGCAACGGTACCGGCGGAGGAGGCGGCTGCTGTACAACCGCCAGTACTTCCTGCGGGGTTTGCAATAATGAAATGCGTTCCAAATCCGTTTCCGTTACTTCCCGATACCGATCCCCATCGGGCTGAGTGCCCCACAGCGAAAAAAATGCAGGCGTGGCATACAGGCGCTGCAACCAGCCGGGCCGGTATTGCAGCAGTTCGAGCACCAGTTTTCTTCCTTCGGCAATGAAAACACCTTCGCGAACACGCCCTTTTTTGTGGTGCAACGACTGAATATATTTAACTTCGTTTTTGCTGAGCATAACCCAGTTTTGTACTGCATGAATGAACCGGTACCGGCAATAACACAAACCCGCTGCAAACCTCTCAGGCCGGGCAAACACAAACCTCAACACAACATTCGGTTGCACGTTTCCGTGCTGCTTGTCGTTACTTCCGCTCTGTTGGGCCTCAGTGCATGCGGCGTAAAAAACTTCCCCAAAGAAACTCCTTTTGTATTTGAAAATAAAATTGACATCATCAACCCGCAGATGGACAAAAATGAAAAAACCATCCTTCGCGGAAAACTAACCACCCAGCTGGCCGACAGCCTGCAAGTGCGGGTGCGTGAAAAATTCATTTTTTTTAAAAGCGTAATTGATCCGGCCGCGTTTGATACCGGCTATGCCCGGCAAAGCGCCGAAAACATGGACATTTACCTGAAAACGATTGGATTTTACAATGGTAAAACTACCTTCACCTATCGCATTGATACGGTTGCGGCAAAAGGCGGTTCGGCCATACAATACCGTACCACCACCACCTTTACCGTAAATACGGGCCCTCCCTTTCGGATTGATTCCATTGCATTTGAATTGAAAGACACAACCTATCCGCAACTCACCCGCGGACTGCAACACCTGGCCGACAGTACCCGGCCGCAAACTTTATTGCAACGGGGCGTACCCTTTAGCGAACAACTGGCCATTCAGGAAATGGACCGGCTGGTAGATTTATTCCGTAACCATGGTTACGTAAACTTTTCTCGTGAGCACCTGGTTTTGGAGGCCGATACGTTTTTCCTGCCGTTGCTCAATCCGTTTCTCGATCCGTTTGAACGCATTGCCGTTTTGCAGGAAGCGCAAAAGCGGCAGCAAAATCCGCAAATCAACATTTACGTAAAGCTGCGCCCCAACCTGCCCCCAACCGTACTGCGGCAATACCTGGTGGGCGATATTACCGTGTATCCCGATTACAGCGCCACGGCCGACACATCGGGGCTCGAAAGCGTACGCAGTGGCGTTATCAACATCCGCAGCCGCGAAGAAAAATACCGCCCCGCCTTCATTGCACAACACGTGTACCTGCAGCCGGGCAAACTATACCGGCTGAACGATGTAAACCGTACTTTTTCAGACCTCAGCAATCTGGGCACCTGGCAATTCATTAAAATAGAACCGCGGGAAAATAAAACGCTGCAGCAACACCCCTCCGATACTCCTCGCATTGACTTTGACTTATTACTGGCTCCCGGTAAGAAATACACCTTCAGTACCGACCTTGAAAGTGTGTTCAACCAAACCCAGCAAACGGCCCTGGCTACGGCAGGTAACCTCATTGGCTTTGGCCTGAACCTGGGCATCCGCAACCGCAACTTTGACCGGCAGGGTATTCAGGCCAGCAATACCGTACGAGGCGGTGTGGAATATGGTTTTGGTCAAATCAACCGGGGCCTGCAGGCTATTGAACTTACGTACAGCAACAGCTTTACCCTTCCCAAGCTGTTGTTTTTAGGCAATGCATGGAAAGATAAATTCCTCTTCAAACGCACCCTCATCAATACCAACATCTCACTGATCGACCGCAACATTCGCAACAACGGGTTGTTCAGCCTCACCAACATCGGTTCTTCGTTTGGCTGGCAGGTACGGAATTTCAAAAACGAAATCATCAGCTTTCGTCCGCTGAACGTTGAATACGTGCGCCTCAATTCGGTTTCACAAGCTTTTGAAGAACAACTCAACAACAACCCGTTTCTGCGCTTTTCATTCAATACCGGCCTGGTTATCGGTTCGGTATTTTCTTTCACCAAGCCGCAAATTGTATCCAAACGCAACCCGAACCGCATCAGTTTCGTTCGGGTGGGCATAGAAGAATCAGGCGCCCTGTTTGGCCGTTTAAAGAATGTGTTTCCGGTTTTCGACCGCGAATTGTTTGAATACATTAAGGGCGAAGTAGAACTCAAGCACGAAATGCGGTTCAAAAAAAGCAGTTTGGTGTTTCGTACGGCCATGGGCGCAGGCTACTTGTATAACGATACGGTAAGCATGCCGTTTTTTAAACAATTTACCGGCGGAGGGCCCAACAGCATGCGTGCCTGGCCCTTACGCAGTATCGGACCCGGCTCCACACCTTTACAGCCCCGCGAAATCAGTAACCGCTTTTTCAGCCGCAGCGGCGATATGATGCTGGAAGGCAATGCCGAATACCGTTTTGACATTGCCAGCGTACTGCCCAACACCTTTGTGATACGGGGAGCACTGTTTACCGATGTTGGCAATGTGTGGAACTTTCGCAACCAAAGCAACCGCGGCAACGATACGGCCGTATTTCAATTGAAAAACCTGTACCGCGAGTTGAGCGTAACGGTTGGTTCGGGAATACGATTTGATTTCGTGGGATTGTTTTTGTTGCGCCTCGACTTTGGTTTTCGGGTAAAAAATCCGGCTTATCCTTTTGTAAATGATAACAACGGATGGCGCTTCCCCAAAGTAAGCCTGGCGCATTTGTTCCGCGGCCGGGAAATTGACCGGCAATGGCGTTATGAAAATTTCAACCTGTCGTTCGGCATTAACTATCCGTTCTGATGCGCAGCCCGGTATGCGGCAAGTTCCTGTTCAATCCAGGCTATCGTATCCGGAAGCGACCGTGCCTGATGCAGTGTAAAAGCGCCAATACGGGTACGGCATAAACTGCTGAGGTAAGCACCGCAGCCCAGGGCCTGCCCCAGGTCGTGTGCCAAACTGCGTATATACGTTCCCGTTGAACACACCACCCTGAAGTGCAGCACCGGCAATTCGATTTTTGTAATTTCAAAAACATGAATGGTAACGGTACGGGGCTCTAACTTCACTTCCTTGCCTTTACGTGCCAGCAAATAAACCGGCTTGCCTTTTTGCTTTACGGCCGAGTGTACCGGCGGAACCTGTTGAATAACACCCCTGAAAGCAGTGAGTTTTTCTTCTATCAACTCCGGCGTAACATAGCCGTAATCTTTAAAGTTGGCAGGCTCACTTTCCAAATCGTAGGTAGGTGTGGTGGCGCCCAGCGTAATGGTACCGGTGTATTCTTTTTCCTGCGCCATGTACTCGTTAATGCGCTTTGTAAATTTACCGGTACATACAATCAATAACCCGCTGGCCAGCGGATCGAGCGTGCCGGCATGGCCCACTTTTTTGATGCCGGTTGCCTTGCGGATCTTTGCCACCACGTCGTGCGACGTCCAATCAATGGGCTTATCCACCAGTAATACTTCTCCTTCGGCAAAACGATGTAAAGGCGCCTCTTGCATAAGGCCGCAAAAGTACGGCAACGGCTGCAATGCTATTACAGCAGCGCCCCGGCCGGGAACGTATTATTTCGATTGCAGTTCCTGCAGGCGCTGCATGATGCGTTCCGGATCGCTGAGGTTTTCAATGCCGATTAATGAAATAACAAAGATGAGATACGCTACAAACAGCAACGATAAAATCAGTCCGATGATGGCACAGATGCGCCCCGCTTTCAAATTACCGTAACTGGAGGGGGTATATGCCTGCGGATCGGCCGCGTACAGCTGGCTGTCTTTTGCAGCCAGCACCAGCGCAATGATAGCCAGTATAATACCCAAAATGCCGTAGCAAATGCAAAGTAAAATGGAGAGAATGCCCAGCACCAATACAGGTGTGGCATTAGGCAGGGGCCGCTGCAGCGTGGGTTGAAAATCGGTCATGGTAAACGGGTGGTTTGGTGGATGGAGCGCAACCATCAAAAAACTTGCAGTTGCAACACTTTGTAAATATAATGCGCCGTAATAATAGTGCAACAGGCAATAAACAAAACCACCAGGTTGCGGGCACCATTTCGAAACCGATACTTCAAATGCAATACCAGATAGAGCCACAACAGCAGTACCGGCAACAATGCCGGATACATGGCCAGGCTGGCGGCCACCTCCCCTTTCAGCAACAGCAAAAAACTGCGCTGGAAACCACAACCGGGACAGGCGATGTGAAAAAACCGCTTACTGGGACAAACAAGCTGGTTACGCTCGAGCCAGCCGGTGAATTCGGTCCAAAAACTCAGTATGAAAACCGGCAGGCGCATGGTATTGGTACCCTTTAATAAGCCTGGGCAAACAGCACACGCCGCTGCGAGGGCTTGCCCGAAAATACGCAGGTACCCGTTTCTTCAACGGCATCCAGGGGTATGCAGCGTATGGTTGCCTTGGTTTGTTCTTTAATGGCCGCTTCCGTTTCGGCCGTGCCATCCCAGTGAGCCGCCACAAAACCGCCTTTTGTTTGCAACACCTGCTGAAACTCATCCCAGCTGTTCACCGGGGTAATGTGCGCATCGCGAAACGCTTTGGCACGGTTGTACAGGTTTTGCTGAATGGCTTCGAGCAGCTGCTTCATGTACTGCGCCGCACCTTCAAACGGTATGATTTGCTTTTCCTTCGTATCGCGGCGGGCCACTTCCACTACACCCTGTTCCAGGTCGCGGGCTCCAATGGCCACTCGTACCGGTACCCCTTTCATTTCGTATTCATTAAACTTCCAGCCGGGGCGGTTATTGTCGCTATCGTCGTATTTTACCGAAATGCCAAGGGCTTTCAATTCGGCAATAAGCGGCTGTAACCGTTCCGAAATCTGCTGCTTTTGTTCTTCGCCTTTGTAAATGGGAATGATTACAACCTGCAGCGGCGCAATGCGGGGCGGTAGTACCAGCCCATCGTCATCGCTGTGGGCCATAACCAGGGCGCCGATGAGCCGGGTGCTTACCCCCCAGCTGGTAGCCCACACGTATTCCAACTTATTTTCTTTGTTCAAAAACTTCACATCAAAGGCTTTGGCAAAATTTTGGCCCAGAAAATGCGAAGTGCCGGCCTGCAGGGCTTTTCCATCCTGCATTAGGGCTTCAATGCAATAGGTGTCAACGGCACCGGCAAAACGCTCGCTTTCGGTTTTTACGCCTTTCACCACCGGCAGGGCCATATATTCTTCTGCAAAGGTGGCATACACATCCAGCATTTTGCGGGTTTCTTCCACGGCTTCGTCCATGGTGGCATGTGCGGTATGTCCTTCCTGCCACAAAAACTCGGCCGTACGCAAAAACAGGCGGGTACGCATTTCCCAGCGTACTACGTTGGCCCACTGGTTTACGAGTATGGGCAGGTCGCGGTAGCTTTGAATCCAGTCTTTGTACGTGTTCCATATAATCGCCTCACTGGTAGGCCGCACCACCAGTTCTTCTTCCAGCTTTGCTTCCGGATCTACCATCAGCGCGCCTTTTTTGGAAGGATCGTTTTTCAGGCGGTAGTGCGTTACCACGGCGCATTCTTTGGCAAAACCTTCGGCATTTTGCTCTTCGGCCTCAAACAAACTTTTGGGTACAAACAAAGGGAAATAGGCGTTTTGGTGCCCGGTTTCTTTAAACATCTTATCCAGTACGTCGCGTATGTTTTCCCAAAGGGCAAAACCATAGGGTTTAATTACCATGCAACCCCGTACGGCCGAATAATCGGCCAGCCCGCCTTTCAAAATAAGATCGTTGTACCATTGCGAATAATCCTGTTCCCGTGATGTAATAGCCGTTGCCATGCAGCGAATGATTAGAATGATTTACAATATTTTTAACACATTGCCCGGTATTGAAACCGGGCACTGGCCTGTTGTTTGAAATAAGTGATTTATTAACAGTTACAACGCCGCAAAAGTAGTAACTTCACATTACAAATCTTAAAACGTAACGCCATGATTGCCCGCCTTTTAATAGCCCTGCTTGCCATCGCCGGCCTCAGCTCATGCGCAACCTACCGCAGCGGTCAAACGCCGGACGACGTATATTACTCGCCCGGGCGAGAAGTAGTTTCGGATGGGTACGTAACCGTGCAGCGCGATCGGGACAACCGTTATTCGTACAACGATGAACGGATGGATGATATTCGCTTGCGTCAGGCAATACGCGATCCGCGTTTGCGCAGTTTTGACGACGACTTTTTCATGGCGCCCCGCTTTAACAGTTGGGGTTGGAACACGTGGATGAACCCCATGAACACATGGGGCTGGGGTATCGGCTTCAGTACCTGGAACAGCCCGTTCATGTGGAACAGCCCCTTTGTATGGAACAACCCCTGGATGTGGAACAATCCGTTTTTGTGGAACAATCCCTGGAACTGGCATAGCGGTTTTGGCTGGAACACCTGGAACAGTCCCTTGCTTTGGAACACCCCTTATGTATGGAACAATCCCTGGATGTGGAACAACCCGGTTCTCATCACCAAACCCGGCACGGTTCCCACCAATCGTTCGGGCATTCGCTATTCGCCGGGCATCAGCAACAACAACTACATTGATTTGCGCAACAACAATAAAACCGGCAACTCAAGCCGCTTCTTCAATAATGCCACCAACAACACCAATACCCGCCGCAGCGATAGCTGGTTCACGCCCTCCAACCGCACAACCAACAGCAGTTTTGGTACACCCGCCAGCGGTAACGGAAGCCGCATTTTCAGCAGCGGCAGTAGCGGCAGCAGTGGCGGCGGCCGTATGAGCAGCCCCGCTCCTTCGGGCGGAAGCGGAACCCGCCGAAATTAACAAGCGCCGCAGGTGCACACCTGCTACATGTATTGCGCTGCAATAGAAGGCATTGGCATAGGTTCATACTACGATACAGCAGCCATGCCTTTTTTTGTGGCGTGTTGTACATCCGAAAAATTGTATTGCCTAAAAAGGAAATCGTTATTCCATGAAACCTGCTCTTTCCCGTTCGCTCATAATTTTTTCCCTTGTTTGCGCCGGCAACCCGTTATTTGCACAAGATGCCCTGGATGCGCTGCGCTTCGGGCAATGGAATCCTGTAAACAGTGCCCGCATACGTGCCATCGGTGGGGCAAACGCTTCGCTGGGGGGCGATATCAGCGCCACCTTCATCAATCCGGCCGGACTGGCACAGTTTAAAACCAACGAAGTAGTATTTACGCCCGGCCTGTTTTTAAACGGGGCAAACATGCAGTACAACGACAGTTCGTTCCGCGGCAGGCGCAGTGCACTCAACAACGGCGTAACCGGTGTAATACTCAGTTGGAACAACCGTTTCCGCAGCAGCAATATCCGCAACACCACTTTCAGTTTTGCCGTTAATCAAGTAGCAAATTTTAATTCCAACTTTTCGTACAGTGGCCGTAACCTGCAGAGTTCTTATTCTGAAAAATGGGTGGAAGAACTGGCGTTTAACCGCGTAACCAATATCAACACTGCACTTACCGGCTTTCCGGCAGGCGCCAGCCTGGCGTTTGAAAATTATCTGGTAGATACCATACAGAGCAACGGAAACATCATTGGCTACCGTACCAATGCCGAAACCCAGCGTATGCCGCTGGATCAAACCTTTCGCTACGAAACCCGCGGCGGCATACAGGAAGCTGCCGTTGCACTTGCCTGGAACAACCAGGACAAGTTTATGTACGGTGTCACCATCGGTCTGCCCTTTGTGAACTTTCAACGCCACAGCTTCATTGAAGAACGCGATGGCAGTGGCAACACCAACAACGATTTTGCACGCTTTACCCTCAATGAAACATTTTCAACACGGGGCGGTGGCATAAATGCCAAGCTGGGGATGATTTTTAAACCGGTAGAACATTTCCGGGTGGGCCTCACCTTTCATACCCCCACGGTATTTACGTTAACCGACCGCACCTTTGCCGATCTGGAAACTGATGTAGAGGGCTATGCCCGCCGCATTACCGGCGATCCCAACCGTTCTTCCGTTTTTCGCCTCAATACCCATGATATTACCGGCGGAGCAGATTATACTTATTCCTACACACTTACTACCCCCTGGCGGGCTGCCGCCTCCGTATCGTATGTATTTCGTGAAATAAAAGACATTGCCAAACAAAAAGGATTCATTACCGCCGATGTAGAACTGGTGAACTACCGCTCAATGCGTTACAGCGCCAACGAATTTGCCAATAGCGGAGAAATTGATTATTTCCGCGGCGTAAACAACGATATTGTGAACCTATACCGCATGGCACTGAATGCCCGTATTGGCGGCGAAGTAAAATTCAAAACCTTCATGGTACGCGGCGGGTTTAATTACCTGGGCAGTCCGTACGTTAAAAACGCGTTGCCCGATAATATTAAAGCATGGACGATGACCCCGAGCCTGGGTATCGGTTATCGCGATAAAGGTATTTTTGCCGACCTTACCTATGCGCATGCGTTTGGACGCAACATTCACTTCCCTTACATGCTGGGCGAAAACTCCTATCCGTTTGCCCGCAACAATTTTTTTGCCGGACAACTGGTAGCCACCGTAGGATTGAAGTTTTAACCCGTAACATGTTGTAACAACAGCCGGATTCTTAGCAATAATCCGGCTGTTGCATTTGAGCCTGTATGTAATGCAGCATGGCTTCAAGAGCCTGGGGCGCAAACCATTGCAAAGGCTGCCGGTGCCGCAGCCAGGTAAGCTGGCGTTTGGCATACCGCCGTGTATTGGTTTTAATGGCGGCAACAGCTTCGTCAAGGGTGCAGGTATTATCAAAATAGGCAAACAGTTCCTGATAGCCTACTGTTTGCAATGCATTGAGGTGCCTGAAGGGATACAACTGCCGGGCTTCTTCCAACAAACCTTGCTGCATCATATGATCTACCCGTTGATTGATGCGTTGGTACAATTGTTCGCGGGGCAGGTCAAGTGCCAGGTAAATGCATTGAAAATTACGGTTCGCTTTTTTTCCGCTGTGAAACGATCGTATGGAACGGCCCGTTTGGCGCACCACTTCCAAAGCTCGCATCATGCGTTGCGGATTTTGCATTTCTCCTTTTTCGGCAAAGAGCGAATCGTGCATCTGTAATTGCTGTTGCAGCCAGGCGATGCCCTGCAGTGCATAGGACTGCTGAACTTCGTTGCGAATGTGCGGGTCAACGGGGGGTATGGCATCCATACCTTCACATAGGGCTTTTATGTACAAGCCGGTTCCGCCCGTAAGCACAACCACATTATGTGTTACAAATAAGCGTTCCAATACCTGCAAAGCATATTGCTCAAAGGTGGCCGCCGTAACCGTTTCGTGAATGCTGTGCGATTGAATGAAATGATGCGGCACTGCCGCCAGTTGTTCTGCTGATGGAGCAGCCACTCCTATTTTTAGTTCGCGGTAACATTGCCGCGAGTCGGCACTGATAATTTCTGTTTGAAAATGTTGTGCCAATTGTATTGCCAAATCGGTTTTACCCGATGCGGTGGGACCGGTTACTACAATCAGATATTTGTGTATGCCTGACAACCTGGCAAAACTTACAGGAAAAAACTGAAAAAGAATAAAGCGTTGGATGGGCAGCCATCAACTTGCTAAAAAGCCGCTTCTTCATCATCGGCTATGGTTTCATCATCGGCTTCCATCCCATCACTGTCATCGTCCCCCTCTTCGCCAAAACCTTCGGCACCAATGCCCAAGTCGTATTTTTCTTCTATTTCGGCAAGTTTATCGCCCACCAGTCCTTTCGTTCCGTACTGGCTGGGAGCAATGCCTTCGGTGCGTACTACGGCCGGATAGGTTAAACGGGGATTTTCGTCTTTAATCACTTGCATCAACTCCACCAAAAAAGTCCAGTTTTTATTGAAATCGTACACATAAACAAACTTCTGGTTGGGTTCTTTTATTTCGGAGCCGATGGTGGTGGTTTCCATCAACAGCGGCGGAACTTTATACGGTTTATCGTATTGTTCCAAAGTTATTTCGCGGCCCCGTTGCCAGTTGTCGTTACTCCGGTAAAAAGTAGCTTTATGTTTGTTGTCAAACTCCCATGCCTTTAAAATAATCTCGTGCAAATCTTTAAAGGTTTGCGTATGGCGCACCACCACATCGCGGTAAGTGGCATCATCATCTTCCCAATAAATCCTGAAACGGAGTACAGCCATAAAATAATATTCTCAAATGTGTTGTAATGCACGGGGTATGTGCATCAGCCAGTCAACAAAAGTAACGCTAATCTGCGAGCGGAACAAGATTGCGCTCTTTGGCCTGCTGCAGCATATACGCAAATGCCGCATCATAGTTGTTGGGAATTACGCCATCCAGTATGGCATCCCGTACGGCAGTTTTTAATTCGCCCACCATACGGCAGGGCGGCAGGCCAAAAGTTTTCATGATGATGTCGCCTGAAATGGGCGGCTGCCAATTACGAATCTGGTCTTTCTCTTCCACTTCGCGGCAACGCTGCCGCACCAGTTCAAAATTGCGCAGGTAGCGCTGCACTTTTTGTTTGTTTTTTGAAGTGATATCGGCTTCGCAAAGCAGCATCAGGGCTTCAAAATCAGCACCGGCATCAAACAACAGGCGACGTATGGCCGAATCGGTGATGTTTTCTTTGGTGAGACTGATGGGGCGCAAATGAAGCAAAACCAGTTTCTGCACAAAGCGCATCGGTTCGTGCTGGGGCAATTTCAGTTGTGCAAATATTTTGGGAACCATGCGGGCGCCCACCACTTCGTGTCCATGAAAGGTCCAGCCATGGCCCGGCTCAAAACGTTTGGTGGCCGGTTTGCCAATATCGTGCAGCAGCGCCGCCCAGCGCAACCACAAATCATCGCTTTTGGCGGCCACATTATCAACCACCTGCAGGGTATGGTAAAAATTGTCTTTATGTCCTTTGCCGTCTATGTAAACAGCACCGGCCAAATCAACCAGTTGCGGAAAAAAATGCGGCAGCAGGCCGGTCGTAAACAGCAGTTCCAGGCCCACCGAAGGTTTGCGGCTGCCTAAAATTTTATGCAGTTCATCGGCTATACGCTCCCGTGATATGATGCGAATGCGTTCGGCACTTTCCACAATTCCCCTTTTGGTTTCGGGATGAATGCTGAATCCCAGCTGTGCGGCAAAGCGTATGGCCCGCAGCATGCGCAGGGGGTCGTCGCTAAACGTGCGTACCGGATCCAGCGGCGTGCGTATAATGCCCAGGCGCAGGTCTTCCAGTCCGTTAAAAGGGTCTGAAAAACGGCCAAACTGATCTTTGTTGACGGCAACGGCAAGGGCATTGATGGTAAAATCGCGGCGCAACTGATCGTCTTCAATGGTACCGGGCTCCACTTCGGGTTTCCGCGAATGTTCGGCGTAACTCTCTTTTCGGGCGCCTACAAATTCAATATCCAGGTCGTGCACCTTGATCTGAGCCGTTCCAAAATTTTTGAAATACGAAACCTGTGGCCGGGGCCGAAAGGTAGCGGCCACGGCTTGCGCCAGTGCAATGGCATCGCCTACGCAAACAAAATCAAGGTCTTTGCAGTCCCGCTGCAACAGCTTGTCGCGAACATAGCCTCCTACCAGGTAACAAGGCATTCCCAACTCATCGGCACAGGCTCCAATGCGCTGCAACAACTTTAATTCGTCTGGCGTAAACGCTAACTCCATGTTGCAAAAGTACGGGCTACCGGCAGAACCGCTTGTTTATGCAAAGTGCAAGCCGGTTACAGTAATCGCAACCGCTCTAAAGCAAACAGGCAGGCCGTAATATGCAGCGCCTGAATGATGCGGCCGCTGAAAACCCAATTGCGCACTTCAGCAAGGGGCACGGTATGCAGTTGAATCTCCTCCTGCCAGTCGGGGTTGCTTGCAGCATGCTGCTCGCCATCGGTTGCCAGAAAAATATGCGTATAGTTATTGAGGATGCCGGGGTTGGCGGCAGCTTTGCCCAGGTACTCCCATTGAGCAAAACGATAGCCGGTTTCTTCAGCGGTTTCGCGGCGGGCTGCCGTTTCAGGGTCTTCGCCGGCATCTATTAGTCCGCCCGGCAACTCCCATGAGCGGGCAGCTACCGGATGCCGGTATTGCTCCACCATTACCACCTCGCCGCTTCGGGTTACGCCAAAAGTGATAACGGCGGGTGCCATTTCTACCACATAGTAGGCGGGAATTATTTGCCCATCGGACCGCTCACAAACATCACGGCGCAAGGTGCAAAACGGAGGATGCCGGTGCAGGTATTCGCTCGATTTTATCTTCCATTCCATACGATAAAAATACGGGGTCGGTGAGCGATAAATGAAATTTTAGTCATATGAATCGAACAGATGGAATCAGCTGGGTTGCAATTGCTAAGTTTGCAGCAAAATTGCAACCATGGAATTGAAACAATTGATTACGGAAGCCTGGAACGACCGCAGCCTGTTGCAACAAGCTACCTACAGCGATGCCGTGCGTGCGGTTATTGAAGAACTGGATAAAGGCCGCCTGCGTACGGCTGAGCCCGTTGCCGACGGCTGGCAGGTAAACGAGTGGGTAAAGCAGGCCATCTTACTGTACTTCGGCATTCAGCCAATGCAAACCTGGGATGTACACCCCTTTGAGTTTTACGATAAAATGCTGTTGAAAAAAAATTACAAAGAACTGGGTGTGCGGGCCGTGCCCCACGCGGTTGCCCGCTACGGCGCCTACCTGGGTAAAAATGTGGTGCTGATGCCCAGCTATGTCAATATTGGCGCGTATGTGGATGAAGGCACCATGGTTGACACCTGGGCCACCGTGGGCAGTTGCGCCCAAATCGGCAAAGGGGTTCACCTGAGCGGCGGCGTGGGTATTGGCGGCGTACTGGAGCCACTGCAAGCCAGTCCCGTTATTATTGAAGACGGTTGCTTTATTGGCAGCCGCTGTATTGTGGTGGAAGGCGTATTGGTAGAACGCGAAGCCGTGCTGGGTGCCAATGTGGTACTAACCCAGTCAACACGAATAATTGACGTAAGCGGCCCCGAACCCATTGAAATGAAAGGCCGGGTGCCGGCACGCAGTGTGGTAATACCGGGCACTTACAACAAAAAGTTTCCCGCGGGCGAATACGGCGTGAGTTGTGCCCTCATCATCGGTAAACGAAAAGCCAGCACCGATTTAAAAACCAGCCTCAACGATGCGTTGCGTGACTTTAATGTGAGCATCTGACCGCATACGCATAATAAAGCAACAGCCCGGATACCTGCCCCGGGCTGTTTTCTTTCAAGTAACAACAACACACGATGTGCTGCCTCACCGCTGTTGCAGCCAGGGTGCCAACACGGCCTCGGCCGTAATGCTTTCGGCACAGCGGAAGTGCTGTTGCGGACAAGCCGCTTTGCCGTGCAACCCGCAAGGGCGGCATGCAAGTTTTTCCGGCGTTTCAATAACGTAGTGCGTATCGGAAAGCGGGCCAAAGCCAAAAGCGGGAACGGTTGAGCAAAAGATGGCGGTAACGGGCGCATTGGTGGCCGATGCCAGGTGCAAGGGGGCCGAATCGTTTACAAAGTTCATGACGGCTTCCTGCATCAGTGCGGCACTTTGCAGCAGGCTAAGGCTGCCGCACAGCGTTTGAATGCGTTGCGACTGCTGCGCCGTTTGCCGGATATGTTCGCACAACGCACGGTCGGCTGGTGCTCCCAGCAAAAAAATGGCATATTCGCCGGGAATGGCATTGCACAGCTCTACCCACTTGTGCACGGGCCATTGTTTGGTAAACCATACCGATGCGGGGGCCATGCATACATAAGGGCGGCCTTGCAAAGGGCGTATGGCCTCACGGTCGGCTGCCGATGGGTATAAAGCCGGGCGTGCCGCCCCGGTATCGGTGAAAGAGGTTAGCAGTAACTGATAGCGGCCGGTTTCGTGCAGCGACTGCGATGCATCGGAACTGATGGTGTGCGGATACGATTCGGTGAAAAAACAGGAAAGCGGATTTTTCTGAAACCCAATGCGGCGGGGGGCACCGGAAACTGCCGTTATAAAACCCGAACTGGCAAAACGGTGCAGGTTAATTACCACATCAAAATGCGCTTTGCGAATTTGCCAGGCAAGTTGCAGCAGGTTCCATATTTTGTGCTGCTTCTTTTTCCATACCCATACACGTTGCAGGTACGGATGTTGCTCAAAAAGGCCTTCGTTACCCTGCCGCACCAATATGTGTAAGTCGGCGGCGGGCATGTGCCGGTGTAATTGCTCCAACACCGATGTGGCCAAAATGGCATCACCAATAAAAGCGGTTTGTATTACCAAAATTTTCACCGGGCAAAAGTCTGTAAAAAGCGGCAGGTGGTAAAAAAGAAGAACCCCATCGTACGATGGGGTTCCGTGCCCAGAACTGGATTCGAACCAGCACGTCCTTGCGGACGCTGCGACCTGAACACAGTGCGTCTACCAATTTCGCCATCTGGGCATCAGGGGGTGCAAATATACAAGGTTTTTGAATTGTAACAACAACTGAAATTTTCAATGCGCCCCGATTTTTTTTCATCCAGAAAAAAATGAAACGTGAACCTGAAAACCGATGCATGATTACCGGCTTCAAAACGCATTTGCACAGCATTTTATAATATTGTGCCGCCAATGCCCCCCAATACAGACCCATTAATAACACAGATTATGGCCAAAAATTTATTGATTGTTGAAAGTCCTGCCAAAGCCAAAACCATTGAAAAAATACTGGGAAAAGACTTTGAGGTAAAGAGTTGTTTCGGCCACATTCGCGACCTGGAGAAAGATGACATGGGCATTGATGTGAACAATAACTTTCAGCCCCGCTACGTGGTTCCCGAAGACAAAGAAAAGGTGGTAAAAGAACTGAAATCGCTGGCCAAAAAAAGTGATGAAGTTTGGCTGGCAACGGATGAGGACCGCGAGGGGGAAGCCATCAGCTGGCATTTGTGTGAGGTGCTGGGGTTAGACCCGGCGCATACCAAGCGCATTGTATTTCATGAAATTACCAAACCGGCCATTCAAAAAGCCGTACAGGAGCCCCGCACCGTAAATATGAATCTGGTGCATGCGCAGCAAGCCCGCCGCATACTCGACCGCATTGTGGGTTTTGAACTGAGCCCCGTTTTGTGGCGCAAAATAAGCATGCGCAACAACCTGAGCGCCGGAAGGGTGCAAAGCGTGGCCGTGCGGCTGATTGCCGAACGGGAGCGGGAAATCAACGCCTTTGTACCCACCTCATCGTTTAAAATCGAGGCCTTTTTTACCGCCCCCGATAGCGCCGACCGGCCGCTTTCCTTCAAAGCCGAGGGCAAAAAACAGGATACTGCGGCAGATGCCGAAGCCTTTTTAAACAGTTGCAAAGGTGCTACCTATACGGTTACCGACATTCAGGTTCGGCCCGGAAAAAAATCGCCGGCGCCGCCCTTTACCACCTCTACCCTGCAGCAGGAAGCCAGCCGCAAACTGGGCTACTCGGTAAGCCGCACCATGCAAATTGCCCAAAAGTTGTACGAAAGCGGTAAGATTACCTACATGCGTACCGATAGCGTGAACCTGAGCGATACCGCCCTGGGCGAAATAACCCGGGTCATTAAAAGCATGTACGGCGAGCGGTACCACCAGTTTCGGCGCTATAAAAACAAAAACGAAAGTGCACAGGAGGCGCACGAAGCCATACGCCCTACCGATATGCAGCTCAGTACCATTAACGATGCCGAAGGCCGGCGCCTGTACGAACTTATCTGGAAGCGCACCATGGCTTCGCAAATGGCCGATGCCGAGCTGGAACGTACTACAGCCACCATCGGCATTTCTACCAATGGAGAAGAATTAAAGGCCGAAGGCGAAGTGCTGAAGTTTGACGGCTTTTTGAAAGTGTACCGCGAAGACCGCGACGAAGATGAAGTGAATGAAGATGAAATGCAGGAAGGCATGCTGCCCCCGCTGCGTACCGGGCAACAACTGCCCCTTACCGAAATGGTGGCCACCGAACGCTTTACACGCCCCGCCCCCCGCTATACCGAAGCCTCACTGGTAAAAAAGCTGGAAGAGCTGGGCATCGGCCGGCCTTCGACCTACGCCCCTACCATTTCAACCATTCTGAAACGGGGCTATGTGGAAAAACGCGATAAGGAAGGCACCCCCCGCAATTACCGGGTACTGCGCCTGCAAGCCAATACCGTTACCCAAACCACGGAGCAGGAAATTACCGGCGCCGAAAAAGCCAAACTTTTTCCTACCGACCTGGGCCTGGTGGTAACCGACTTTTTGAAGCAGCATTTTGAAAGCATTATGGACTACGGCTTTACCGCCCATATTGAAGAAGAGTTTGACCAGGTGGCCGCCGGTAAGCTGAAGTGGAACAACATGCTGCAAGACTTTTACAAGCCCTTTAAAAAAGATGTGGAGCAAACCATTGAAACGGCTGAACGCATTAAGGGCGAACGGGAACTGGGCGTGGATGCCGAAGGGCGCAAAGTTGTGGCCCGTATGGGACGCTTTGGCCCCATGATACAAATTGGCGAAGCCACCGATGAAGAAAAGCCCCGTTTTGCGTCTTTGCGTAAAGACCAAAGCATTGAAACCATTACCTTGGAAGAAGCGCTGGCCCTGTTTGAACTGCCCCGCACGCTGGGTACCCACGAAGGGCAGGAAGTAAGCGTAAATACCGGCCGTTACGGCCCTTACGTAAAGTTTGGCGATCAGTTTGTTTCACTGCCGCGGGGCGAAGATCCGCTGGAAGTTACCTTAGAACGTGCCATTGAGCTGATTCAGGAAAAACAGCAGGCCGATGCGCCGATTGCCACCTACCAAAATCTGCCCGTAACCAAAGGAAAAGGACGCTTTGGCCCCTTTATCAAATGGAACAACATCTTCATCAACGTACCCCGCAAATACAATTTTGACGCACTCAGCAAAGCCGATATTGAAGAGCTGATTGAGGCCAAGTTGCAGAAAGAAGCCAACCGCTACATTCAGCAGTGGCCCGAAGAAAAAATTTCCATTGAAAACGGGCGTTGGGGCCCCTTCATCCGGTTTGGCAAAAAAATGCTGAAACTGGGTAAAAAGCCCGACGGTACCAAATACACGGCAGAAGAAGCGCAGGGCCTTTCGCTGGAAGCCGTGAAAGCCATGATTAGTGAACAGGTGCCCAGCGCATTTGAAGAAGAAACCAAAGCGGCAGCCAAAAAAGCACCCGCAAAAAAAGCGGCGGCTAAAAAGGCGGCTCCCAAAAAGGCCGCCACAAAAAAAGCCGCTTCCAAAAAAGCGGCTCAAAAAAAGTAAGCGTTTCCGGTTTACTTTGAAAGCCGGGCCAGGGCCTCTTTAATGCGGCCGTAGGCAACTTCAATTTTATCGAGGCTGTTGGCAAACGACAGGCGAATGCATTCGGGTGTACCAAAAGCACGGCCGGTAACAGTAGAAACGTGTGCCGTATTGAGCAGGTACATGCACAAATCATCGGCATTTTCAATACGTTGCTCCCCATCGCCGGTTCCAAAATAGGCACTTACGTTCGGAAATACGTAAAAAGCACCATCGGGTACCGAACAGTTCCAGCCCGGTATTTCGCTAATCAACTCCAACACCCGCTTGCGGCGACGGGCAAACTCTTTGGTCATTTCAAAGGTGGGCGTCAAATCGGCCGTAAGGGCCGTAATGGCGGCACGCTGGGTAACCGCATTGGTGCCACTGGTAAACTGTCCCTGAATTTTTTCGCAGGCACGGGCCACTTCAAGCGGGGCGGCAATATATCCGAGGCGGTAGCCGGTCATGGCAAAACCTTTACTCAGGCCATTGACGATAATTACCTGCTCTTTTATGGCATCAAAGCTGGCAATGCTTTCGTGCTTGCCCACAAAATTGATGTACTCGTATATTTCATCGCTGATGATGTAGATGTGCGGATGCTTTTCAAACACGTCGGCCAGTTGCTGCAATTCCTGCCGGCTGTACACGGCGCCGGATGGGTTGCAGGGCGATGAAAACAAAAAGAGGCGGGTTTTGGGGGTGATGGCTTGTTGCAACTCGTCGGCCGTCATTTTAAAACCGTTTTCGAGCCGGGTAGAAACAATAACCGGTACGCCTCCCGCAATTTTCACCAATTCGGAATACGTTACCCAAAACGGAGCGGGTATAATCACTTCGTCGCCCGCATCTACCACCGATAAAATGATGTTGGCCAGGCTTTGCTTGGCACCGGTAGAAATCACAATTTGTTCGGGCTTGAAATCGAGATTGTTGTCGCGTTTGAGTTTGGTGCAAACCGCCTCCCGCAAATCGAGGTAGCCGGCAACGGGCGTGTAATGGCTGTAATTTTCGTCAATGGCTTTTTTGGCTGCTTCCTTAATGTGCATGGGCGTATCAAAATCGGGTTCGCCCAGGCTCAGGTCTATTACATCAATTCCCTTTGCCCGTAATTCGCGGCCCAGCTTGGCCATTTTGAGGGTTTCGGGTTCAGCAAAACGGTCGAGTAAAGAAGATAACCTACGATTCATGTGTGCAATTTAATGGAACAGTGGCTATTGGCTGTTAGTTGCGTACTTGCAGATGCAAATGCGATGCGGGCCTGCGGCAATCTTGAATGTACATTTGCATTCAACGCCGCGGTTTTTCATACGGCACTACAAACCGCGACAAATCGGGCACATGCTGCCGCCTGCGTTGTAATTCATGTGCATACACTACCTGCCCCAGATGCGCCATAAAGGGAATGCCTACCGTGTCAAAATCGTATTTATCATCATTCAATATCCCGTCGCTGTTGCAATAAATGGTGGCGCTGAGCAGGAATTCTACTTTGTTTTCAAAATCAACAATGTAGGCCACATCGGTTAAGAAACCGTAGGCCCAGCCCACTTTATTGAAAATGCGGATATGGGCAGGAATCGGTTCTTTTTTATCGCCCCACAACAAAAATTTCACATAGTTATCGGGATACGAAGCCGTATCGTATTGCGGATAGGCGGTTTCGGCCGGCAGCTGACTCATGTATTGGTAGAGTAACCGGTAGTTTTGTTCGCTCAGTTGAAAGCGCTGCGCTTCCGGCACCGATTCGGGGAAAAGCACACTGCGCAGCATACGGTGCAAATCAGAAAGAAAAAAACGGTTTTTGCGGCTGAAGTCCATGGGTTGCAGCACCAGTTTGCCGCCTTCTACATAACCCACACCTACCGAGTCGGTACGGGGTATGTACGCATAGGTGCTTACCGCTTCGGGTTGCGCATACAACAGGTTTGCCTGCGCATCCAAAAAGCGGATGGGATTGGTACGCCGGTTTTGGGCATCGGTTAGCGGTACCGACAGGCGGTGCGTAATTTGAGCGCCGGGGTACCCTTTTTGCTGCAGTTGCAGGTGTATGTACTCCTGCCCCAGCAGCTCGTACAAACGGTTACTGGCGTCGTTATCGCTCACCACAAAAAGTTTTTTGATGTAATGCGCCGCGGTGGGTCGTCCGTCGGGCGTTGTGGGATCGTTAAACACGGCGGTTTGCCCGGTTCCAGGAACGGCTTCGGTAATCATGGTGGCGTGCGGGTCAATGCCCAGTTGCTGCAAGCGTTCCAGCGCCAGAAAGGCCAGCGGCATTTTTATGGTAGAGGCGGGATAGAAATACAAATCGTCCCGCACATTAAAGGTAAAGTCGGTAAACCGGGGCCGGTTATTGGCATCGCGGTCTATTTGGGTGTAAATAATTTGCACCCGCAGCCGGTTGGATTGTTCCAAAATTTGATGAAAATATTCGGGATGCGCTTTCAAAAGCCGGTTCAATACGTTTGCATCTTCTGGCGGCGCAGTGGTACGAACCGTTTTACAAGCCATGAACAACAGCATGCCGGTAACCCATACGGCAGATTTTAAGCGAGAATACATGATTCAAATGTAAGGAAACATCGGGCTACCGCAGGCCCAATTTGCGGAGATTGTCCGGCTGCGGCTGCTGTTGCGTTTCACACCGAAACCCCTATCTTTGCCCTCCTTAAAAAGAACCCTAATATCAATTCACAAACTATGGCACTCAAAGGTTTGGTAAGGTTTTTCACCATTGCGCTGGTGCTGATTTCATTGTATCAGTTAAGCTTTACCTGGATTGTAAACAATTTTGAAAAAGAGCAGGCCGCCAAAGCAAAACGCTTTGTAAAAAGCAATTTTGGAGATGCCCCCAAAGACGTTCAGGATTCGGCTTACAATGCAACGTACCGCCGGTACATTGACAGCCTCAAGGAAAAGCAAATCATGAACATCCCCATTTTGTATCCCAAGCTCAGCTATCAGAAAGCTGCCGAGCGGGAACTGAACCTGGGTTTGGATTTACAGGGCGGTATGAGCGTTACGCTGGAAGTAGGATTGGATGGCCTGGTACGCTCCATGAGCAACAATCCGAAAGACAGCTTACTCAATAAAGCGCTGGCGCGTGCCGTACAGAAGAAAGCCAACAGCGATGCCGATTTTGTTACCCTGTTCCGCGACGCGTATCAGGAAGTAAACCCCGGTGGAAGACTGGCCGGCCTTTTTGCAGGTGCCCAAAACAACAACATTAAGGTTACCGCTTCCGACGCGGAGGTTTTAGAAGTTATCCGCAACGAAGCCAACCAGGCCATTAAGCGCACCTTCGACCGCCTGAGTGCCCGTATTGACCAGTTTGGTGTGGCCCAGCCCAACATCAATCTCGATCAAACCAAAGGAATCATTACCGTGGAGCTGGCCGGTATTGACAACCCCGAGCGGGTGCGCAAATACCTGCAGGCTACCGCCAACCTGGAGTTCTGGGAAACCTACACCGTTGACCAGAACTTTTTTGTGCAATACATACAACCCATTGATGCCCGCCTCAAGGATTACCTCAACGGCGTAACCGGTACCGACAGTACTGCTACCCAACCGGCACTGCCCGGCGCTGCCGGCAACGACAATCCGTTTACCGGCTTGTTGCAGGCACCCGGCGGCAACGTACAGCCCAGCAGCATGGCCACCCTTGGCTTTGTGTACGTACGCGACACGGCCCGCTTTATGCAATATGCCAACCTGGAAGTAGTACGCTCGGTACTGCCCTCCACCCTGCGCTTTGCATTTGGCGCCAAGCCGGTTAAGAACAAAAACGAAGAAAGCCTGATGGAAGTTTTTGCCCTGCGTACCGTGCCGGGTACCGATAAGCCCAAACTCAGCGGCGAATCGGTAATTGCAGCCGCTCAGGACGTTGACAGCCGCAACGGTGAAGTGCAGGTTACCATGGCCATGGACAACAAGGGTGCCCGCATTTGGGAAAAAATGACCAGCGATAACGTAGGCAACGCCATCGCCATTGTGTTGGACAACTACGTGTATTCGGCGCCCCGCGTAAACCAGGCCATTACCGGCGGCAACTCGGTTATTACCGGCAATTTTACCATACAGGAAGCACAGGATTTGGCTGCCATTTTGAAAACCGGTAAACTGCCTGCCCCCGCCCGCATTGTGCAGGAACAGGTGGTTGGCCCCACCCTGGGTGCCGAAGCCATTCGCGGCGGCAGCCTGGCCTTTATTATTTCGTTTGGCATCATCTTTTTGCTGATGCTGGCCTACTACAATACCAGCGGCTGGGTGGCCAATATTGCCCTCATTCTGAACCTGCTGTTTACGATAGGTATTCTCAGTTCGCTGGGTGCTACCCTTACCGCCCCCGGTATTGCAGCCCTGGTATTAACCATTGGCATGGCGGTAGATACCAACGTAATCATCTTTGAACGCATTAAGGAAGAACTGAATAAAAACAAGAGCTACCAGGTGGCCGTGGAAGAAGGATACCGCCGCTCGCTGGCACCGGTACTCGATGCCCACGTTACTACCCTGCTTACCGCCATCATTCTGTTTTACTTTGGTTTGGGGCCGGTGCTGGGCTTTGCCACCACGCAAATCATCGGCTTGCTGCTGAGCATGTTCTGCGGCATTCTGGTATCGCGGCTTATCACCGATTTCTGGACCAACAAAAAGCGGCACTTCAATTACTTCACCGGCATTTCGCGCCGGGTATTTAAGCACGCCGCCTACAAGTTTATTGAGTACCGCAAAGTAACCTACATCATTTCGGGTGTTGTATTCTTACTGGGCATCGGGTCATTATTCAATGGATTCGATTACGGCGTGGAATTTAAGGGCGGCCGCAGCTACACCATCGCTTTTGACCGTGAAATGAAGAACGATGAAGTGCGCAATGCCCTGCAAAAAGAGTTTGGCAAATACCCGGTAATCAAAACCGTGGGCAGCGCCAAACAACTGAACATTACCACCGAGTACCTGATTGACGAGCCCGGCCTGCAGGCTGACTCCATAGTGGAAGCCACACTGTACAAAGGCTTGAAGCCCTTCCTGCCCGAAGGAACCACCTTTGAACAGTTCCGCGCCAACCATAAGCGCAGCTCGCAAAAAGTACTGCCTACCATATCAGACGATCTGAAGAAAGGCGCATTGTGGGCTACTTTCTTCTCGTTACTGGTAACCATGCTGTACATCTTCCTGCGCTTCCGCGACTGGCGGTACTCCGTAGGTACCATCTTTGCGCTGTTGCACGACGTGTTGGTTACCCTGGCCGTATTTTCGTACCTGCGCAAGTTTGTACCCTTCCCGCTGGAAATTGACCAGCATTTTATTGCCGCCATTCTTACGGTTATCGGTTTTTCGATGAACGATACGGTAATTGTATTCGACCGCATTCGCGAATACAGCCGCACCCACTACGGTGGCGACAAAACCACCATCATCAACAAGGCCATTAACGAGACGCTGTCGCGTACCATCATGACCTCCCTCACCGTTTTCATTACCCTGCTGGTACTGTTTTTGGTGGGCGGCGAGGTTACCCGCGGCTTCGCATTTGCCATGTTAATTGGTGTGGTAACCGGTACCTACTCTTCGATATTTGTGGCTGCGCCCATCTTGATTGATCTGGGCAAAGACAAACCCCTGGGCGAGCCGGAAAAAGATAAAACACTGGCCCGGGCCCGGCATAGCATCAGCTAAGCCTTTCCGGTAGTGAAAAAAATACCCTTGCCGTGGCAAGGGTATTTTTTTATGCACCACACGCTCATTTTTTCTTAACGGTAACCTACCCAGTGCCGCGTGGATTTATCGAACAACCAGAAAGTGTTATTGCTGAATGAAAAGTTGAAATAGGATTCGGGTTCAAATGTAAGGGGTAGCGAAATGGTGCGGGTGAGGTAGCCGGTTTGCAAATCGTATAATTCTACCTGCTTTTTACTGGTGTTCAGCAAACCAATTTCGGCACCGGCCATTCCGGTGTAAACGATGGAGCGAAAATTATAGTTTTCTTCAAATTCGGTTTGGGAAACGATGGGATTATCGGCATTGCTTCTGGCTCCCACTTTCAGTTTGATGACCTTACCCAGCGGCAACCCATTGGTGCGGTACACAATTAAATCGGTTCCGGATAAGAAGTAAACTTCGTTGGCATCGGGGTTATAAACACCGGCGCTATGGTCATCGGGTTGCGAACGTCCCTCTCGTATGATGCGTATAGATTCCGGAAAACCTTTTTTATCGAGGTTATAAGCAAACCAGCCAAAATCTTTGTATCCGTTCCCCTCAATTTGCCGGGTATTGGGGTTGTACCAAAGCCCCCGGATGTCCATCAACGTTTTCTGGTCGTACGAAAGCACGTTGCCCGCTTCATTAAAGATTACCAATGGGAACTCTTTGTTGCCCGCCTGTGCGGCGTAATACAATTTTTCGCGGGGGTTGTACACTACGGCAGCGCCGTTGGCCCCCCCTTCGGGCACCCGTATGCGGAAAAGCTCACGTGCTGCACCGCTTGCAAAAGTTCCCTGGGGTATCCGGTTGGTACCCGCTTCGTTTTTTTCGATACCGGTACCAACCATTAAGGCACGTACCGCAGCGGGTGCTTTTTTTTGAGCAAGTGCAGACAGCACCGGAGCAGATAAAAACAAGAAACAAATCCAATAACGCATGGCAGATAATTTTCTGCTGCTATATACTAGATTCAACCCGGCTTTGCAATACCCATTTTAGGGTATATGCGAAAAATGATGCTGTACGTAATTAAACGGCGAAACTAGTGCCGCATCCGCAGGTTTTGGATGCGTTGGGGTTACTGAAGGTAAAGCCACGGTTATTCAGGCCGTTTTCCCAATGAATTTCCATGCCGGTAAGGTAAAGTGCATGCGCCGGATCCATCACACAGGGTATGCCTTCCACTTCAAATTGCTGATCGGTTGCACGGGGCGTATCAAAATCCAGCACATACGTAAGGCCCGAACAGCCGCCCCCCTTTGCACCTACGCGTAAAACCCTACCCTGGGGCTGCTGCAGCAGCAGGCGCTTCAATTCATCAATGGCAGAGGGCGTAAACGTAACGGGAGCGGTAGATTGCAAAGTTTCCATAACCCTACAAAATTAGAAACGAAACAACAATTTGCCCGCATTTGTTTTGCAGGCCCCGATAGCCGAAACACCTATTTTTGTTGCAGTAAACCATTATGGAGCAACTGTATATTTATTTGGCCGCCGGCTTTGCCGTTTTGTTTTTTTTCATTGGCTGGTATTTGCGTGTAAAGGGCCGGCATGAGTTGCAGCAGCAAAAGCAGCAGGCGCAGGCGGCACAGCAGGCGGGAGCAGACACACCGTCTTCCGGCTCCCGTTTCGCCGTTTCAAAAGACCCGGAAATACGCCGGCTGCAATTGCAGGCTTACGAACGCCTGATTATTTTATCCGAACGGCTGGCTTTACCTGCCCTGCTGGCGCGGTTGCCTTTATCGGAGCTGCGTGTTGAACAGGCCCGCAAAGAACTGTTGCAACTCATACGAAACGAATATGAATACAACATCAGCCAGCAACTGTATGTAAGTGAAGCCGCCTGGGAGGGCATCAAAAATTTGAAAGAACAACATCAGTTTATTGTGCAGCAACTGGGTGCCACCCTGCCGGGCGATGCCCCTGCCACCGAGCTGGCAAAAAAAATAGGAGAACTATTAACGCACGAAGACCATACCGATTTGCAACCCATAGTTACCCAACTGCTGAAACAGGAGGCCCGGCAACTGCTGCAGGGCTAATGAGCATCAGTAGGGCGGCTGATACCGCTTCTGAAAAATTTACAGCAAACCCTTCATCTTAGCGCACCTCAATCGTATTGATTATGAGCGAACAACGCATTTTTACCGACTCGGGCATTGAAATTAAAACCGTTTACACACCGGCCGACCTGCCACCGCTTGCCCATGAATTGCCCGGCCAATTTCCCTTCACCCGCGGGGTACAACCCGATATGTACCGGGGCAAGTTGTGGACCATGCGGCAATATGCCGGGTTTTCAACAGCCGAAGAAAGCAACAAGAGGTACCACTACCTGCTGAGCCAGGGGGTTATGGGCCTGAGTGTGGCTTTTGACCTGCCCACGCAAATTGGCTACGATAGCGATCACCCGCTCAGCGAAGGTGAGGTGGGCAAGGTGGGTGTGGCCATCGATTCCATTGAAGACATGCAAACCCTGTTTCAGGGCATCCGCCTGGAAGATGTATCTACTTCCATGACCATAAACGCCACGGGCTTTATCCTGCTTGCCTTATATGTGGCGCTGGCCAAACAACAGGGCGCCGATTTAAAGAAAATTTCAGGCACCATTCAAAACGACATCCTGAAAGAATATGCGGCCCGCGGTACCTACATTTACCCGCCGCAACCCAGCATGCGCATCATTACCGATATTTTTGAATGGTGCAGCCAGGAGTTGCCGCGTTGGAATACCATATCCATTTCGGGCTACCACATCCGCGAAGCGGGCAGCACCGCCGTACAGGAAATTGCGTTTACGTTGGCCAACGGTAAGGCCTATGTGCAGGCAGCGCTGGCAAAAGGGTTGGACATAAACGTTTTTGGCAAGCGGCTTTCGTTTTTCTTTAATGCACACAACAATTTGTTTGAGGAAGTGGCAAAATTCAGGGCCGCACGGCGCATGTGGGCCCACATCATGAAAAATTTGGGTGCCACCGACCCCAAAGCCATGATGCTGCGTTTTCATACCCAAACCGGCGGCAGTACCCTTACGGCCCAACAGCCGCTCAACAACATAGCCCGGGTTACCGTGCAAACACTGGCCGCCGTGTTGGGCGGCACACAGTCGTTGCATACCAACGGTTACGACGAAGCCCTGAGCCTGCCAACCGAAGAAGCCGCACGCATTGCCCTGCGTACCCAACAAATTGTTGCCTACGAAAGTGGCGTGGCCGATACCGTTGATCCGCTGGCCGGCAGTTATTTTGTGGAAGCCCTTACACAAGAAATAGAGCAGCAGGCCTGGCAACTGATTGAAAAGATTGATGCCATGGGCGGCAGCGTGAGCGCTATTGAAGAAGGATTTATACAAGATGAAATTGCACGCAGCGCCTACGAATACCAACGCAAAATAGAAGACAACAGCAAAATTATTGTTGGAGTTAACAAGTTCCAGATTCAGGAAGAACAAACACCGCCGGTGTTTAAGGTTGACGACAGCATACGACAGGTACAAACCGCCAAACTGCAACAACTGCGGGCCGCCCGCGATGCTGCCAAAGTAGATCAATGCCTGCAGGCCATTAACGACCGTGCCATTAGCGGCGAAAACCTGATGCCGGCCGTTATAGAAGCGGTTGAAAACAAATGTACCCTGGGCGAAATTGCCGATGAACTGCGTGCCGTATTCGGAGAGTATAAATAGGGTGCCAAAATGAAAACCCGACAAAGGATTTTGAGTACGAGCCAAGCCCAATTAAAATCAAAAAAACGATATTCGTAAAAAATTACAGCAAGCCCCATGAGTGAAATTCCTGCAACGCCCCCCATGGATGCCGGCATCGAAAAATTTCTAACCGAACAAACGGTATTATCGCTGGCTACCTGTGTGAACGACCGGCCTTATTGCGCATCGTGTTACTATGCTTTTGTACCCCAGCGCAACCTGCTGGTATTTAAGTCGGAAGTGGATACGCAGCATATAGAAGATGCCCTGGCCAACAACCGCGTTGCCGGCACCATTTTGCCCGATAAAATCGACAAAACAAAAATCAGAGGCATCCAGTTCAGCGGAATCTTTCGCAAACCCGAAGGCAGTGAATTGGAAATAGCCCAAAAAATCTATCTCAAAAGGTACCCGGTAGCCACGCTGTTTCGCGGCAATATCTGGGTAATTGAACTTACCCGTATTAAATTTACCGACAATGCCCTGCTGAAGGGCCGTAAAATATTGTGGGAGCGTTAGGTGTGTACCGGGCGTATCAGGGTGCCCCCCACTTCCAGGTAAATGCGGTACGAACGCCAATAACTCCCACCCTGCGCACAGCGTTAAACGATTCGTAACGGCCACTTACGTCAATTCGGGTACGTCTGCCCAAGCGTATTTCATCGCCGGCCCCCAAAATCCAAACAAATGCATTACCATCGGCATAACCCGTTTGAAACATGGTGCCGGCTTCACCCATCAAATACAAATTACCCAGGTAAGCACGCATTCCGCCCCGTATTATCTGTGCGCTTAAAGAAACATTGCCTGCTTTGCCCGGTAAGCTGTACCAACTATATCCGGCTACCGGCGCCAAAGTACGGCCGGCACGCCAACCAATCTCGGCTGTTGCACCAACCCCGGTACGATGTGTTAAATCAAACTCTCCATCGGGTATCAGCACATCGGGGCCAATGCTAATGAAATACGGTTGCTGCCGGGGTGGTCTTTGTGCCGTTGTATCGAAAGCAATCAGACTAAGCAAAATAATTGCATTAAAAAGTTTTTGCATCAGCATTCATTTTTTTGTGATCATATCTAACCGATAGCCGTTTATACCAATGCGTAAACTGCCGTTGAAAAAACAATTAAATTGAGCTCCAAAATTAATCAGCACATGCGTGTATTTACCCTGATACTGGCAGTATGCTCAGGTTTAACAGCCTCTTCACAAAACATACAGCAACTCATTGACCAAAAAGCCGCAGCCCTGCTGCCGAAAGTAATTGAATGGCGCCGGCACCTGCACCAGCACCCCGAACTGGGCAACCGCGAATACAAAACCATGGAATTCATTGCCAGCCACCTCAAAAGCCTGGGCCTGGAGGTGCAAACCGGCGTAGCCAAAACCGGCGTGGTAGCCCTGCTGAAGGGCGGAAAACCCGGCCCCGTGGTGGCTTTGCGTGCCGATATTGACGGGCTTCCTATCAAAGAGCGGGTGGATGTGCCCTATAAATCGAATGAAATGGCCGAATACCTGGGCCAGCAGGTGCCGGTAATGCATGCCTGCGGCCACGATACGCATACTGCCATTTTGATGGGTACGGCCGAACTGCTTGTCTCCCTGAAAAAAGAGGTACCCGGAACCGTTAAATTCATTTTTCAGCCGGCCGAAGAGGGCCCTCCCGGCGATGAAGAAGGCGGCGCCGCACTGATGGTAAAAGAAGGCGTGATGGAGCAGCCCAAGGTGGATGCCATTTTTGGTTTACACATTTCATCATCATTGGAAGTGGGAAAAATCCGCTACAAAAGCGGCGCCTTTATGGCCAGCAGCGACTGGTTTACCATTACCGTAAAAGGCAAAGGCGCACACGGCTCGGCCCCGTGGAATGGTGTTGACCCCATCATGATTGCCGCACAAATCATCAACGGCCTGCAAACCATTGTTAGCCGCAGCCAGGACCTCACCAAGGCCCCCGTTGTAATAACCGTGGGCAAGTTTAACGGCGGCGTACGGGAAAATATTATTCCCGAGCAGGTAAGCTTCAGCGGCACCATACGTACGCTGGATGCGGCCATGCAAAAAGATGTACACCAACGCATACTACAGATGGCACAAAACATTGCAGCCGCACATGGCGCTACCGTGGAAGTGGATATTGACACCAAAACCCTGGTTACCTACAATACCCCCGAACTGGTGGTGCAAAGCATACCGTCGCTCATAACTGCAGCCGGCAAAGGCAATGTAAGCGAAGGCACCTGGACCACCGGTGCAGAAGACTTTTCTTATTACGGCGAAAAAGCCCCGGCCTTCTTCTTCAACCTGGGCGGCATGCCGGCGGGCATGGACCCCCGCAATGCCCCGGGGCACCATACCCCCGATTTTTATGTGGACGACAGCCGGCTGGATGTGGGGGTAAAAGCTTTTTGCCACCTGGTATTTGACTATGCCCGCAATCGCAAATGATTATCCATAACCCACCTGTGCGCCCGCTGCATATACTTTACACAACAGTCGCACTGCTCCTCAGCCTTGCCGTAACGGCAAGCCCTGGCGGCAGCCTGGTGGTTGATGCAAAGGGTAATGCCTACTTTACCACTGCGGCCGGGGTATGGAGGCAAGCCCCAAAGCAAAAACCCGAATTGATTGCGCCGGGCCTGCATGTGCATCATCTGCTGCTCGATAGTTCCGGAGCCCTGCTTGGCGACCATGTTTGGTACACCGACGACCGGCAGCTGAATGTTGCCGGGCACTACAACTGGCGCTATACCGATGGGATGGGCTTTGAGCGAATTACCGATAGCATTGCCGGTACCCCCCGTGAAAAAAGCCTGGTACAGGATGCCTTCGGCAACAGGTATGCGCTTGAATACGGCATTCCTTGTATCATTTGGCAAACCGATAAATACGGTAACCTTACCGCCTTGGCGCAGGTATCGTTTTCAAGGTTGGGCACTTTGCACATCACCGCAAAAGGAGTATTGTTGTTTGCCAACCACGGCGATGTATATGCGCTGCTGCCCGGCGATACGCCCGAAAAAATTGCCTCGGGTATTGGCGAAATAAACCCGGTTACCGGCGACAGCAGTAAAGCCATTATACAACTGTGGAGCGACAACCGCAGAAACATTTACGCCGCCACCGGCGGTGTTATCAAAAAAATTGACTACCGCCGCTTTGTAACACCCGTCTACAAATCGGCACCCGGCTGGTATCCGGCAGGCGGCTGGGTAAGTGATGCCGGCGATTTTTGGGTACTGGAATACAATGCCCAAAACGAAGCACGATTGCAACAGATACCCATGGAAGTGAGAAAGCAAATTGCCGCCGAAAGCCGTACCAAAATGTTGTGGATGCCGTTGTTGTTAACGGCTGCCGTAATACTGCTGCTGTACATCCTGTTTCGGAAAAAGCGTACCGGGCAGTAGCGCTTAAAGCAGCAATGCCTTACATCATATACCCAGTTCCACCTGTACCATATTTACCATACGGTTGCGATAGATGTGCTTCAGTTCGGGTACGGTTTGCGGATGGGTACGGTCGTCGAACCCTAGGTAGTATTGCAGTTTCACCCGGTGCTTGTTGAGATAGTAGTTGTATCCGAATCCGCGAGTACGGTACCGGTATTGAAAAACTTCGTATCCTTTTTGCGGCGTTACTCCGGCATAGCGCAGCACTACCTCGTGTTTACGTTGTAACACCTTACTGAGCTGAACATTAAAGCCGCTGCCCCGGGCAATGCGGTTCATGGTTAAGTCGTTTACACCATCCAACTCAAAACCACCCAGCCTGCGGTTAAAGTATTCGGCCATCAGCCCCCAGCCGCGGTATTTCAACATCAGGTCGGCAATTTGGGTAGTCATGTCAACCGGCAGGGGTAAGTAAGCTCCCAGTTGTCCGCCCGAGCGGGTGGTACGGTCGTTAAAGTTGTAAGTGTATGCCAGTGATAGTTTGGGCGTGGGCTCATATTCCAGATCGCCTTCCGAATAATCGCCCAGGTTTTTAAACCGTCCCAACGGCAACCATTCAATGCGTCCGGTATAACTCATGCCGTAAGGGGTAATGGTTTGGCCCCTGCCCTCGCCGCTGGTAAAAGCGCCTTTGAGTAATACAATTTGATTGGATGTGTTTAACAGCGTGTAATAGGCAAACAAGCCAAAATCGCGGTCGAGGGTAAAAGCCTGGTTGGCAATGCTGCGGTCGGGCAGTTGCAGGTTACCCGATGAAATTACCCGTTGGCGGTTGCCGGGGAGTTTGCTTTGCCCAAAGCCAATGTAAAAGCGTTTGCTGAAGGTGTAGTACACCATGGCATCCCGCACCACCTGTGCAATATCGCCGCTTACCAGGTCTTGATCGGCACGGCTGAACGAGAGTTGAATATAGTACCCGATACGGGGGTGTAACACGTAACCATCAAAGCGCAGGCGCAGGCGCCGCACCACGGCTTCCACACCCGGCCGCTCTTCCGATTCCATAATGCTGTACGAAGCCAGGCGGTTTTGCATACGGAAACGCAGGTTCATAAGAAACACCGAGTCTTTATGAAACCCTATGCCATCTTCATCTACCGTCAGCGGCCGTTCGTCCGACTCCACCTGTGCTGCCGCTGCAGCAGGCAGTAATACAACCGCCATTAAGATGGCGAAAGCTTTTGAAAAAAGTATAGTAAAGAAACCTGTGCCGTTTTTACGCATGGTGCAATATACAGCTGTAATTCCAAGTGAAGCGAATGCTGCAATGCCATTTAATTGCGTGCGCCAAACAACAGGCTGCCGATACGCAGCAGGTTGCTACCCTCCTGCAGGGCAATGGTGTAATCGCCACTCATTCCCATCGAGAGTATATCCCAGTTGGGGTGCATGTTTTTGTATGTATCAAAGAGTTGTTTCAACATTCGAAATTCGCTTCGTATCAAATTTTCATCGTTGCTGAACGATGCCATGCCCATCAGCCCCTGTATGCGTACCTGCGGCAGGGGCTGTTGTTGCCATTGCTGCAACAGTTGCTGCAGTTCGGCCGCATCGAGGCCAAATTTAGTTTCTTCACGGGCAATGTGCACTTGTAAAAGCACATCAATGGTGCGTTGGTTGCGACGGGCCTGCTTGTCAATTTCGGCAAGCAGTTTCCAGCTGTCCACACCGTGTATCAGATGCACAAAGGGCGCAATGTACTTTACCTTATTGGTTTGCAGGTGCCCAATAAAATGCCAGCGGATATCGGCCGGTAATTGGGGCTGCTTGGCAACCAATTCCTGCACATAATTTTCACCAAAGTCGCGCTGGCCCAAATCATACAATTCCTGAATGGCAGCTACCGGTTTGGTTTTTGAAACGGCCACCAGGGTAACGTGCTGCTGTTGGGTAAGCTGTACCAGTTGCGGATAGGCGTCGCGGTTTACATGCATCATGCCTGCAAAATAAAAAACCGGCTGCAAGGCAAGCCGGTTATTAGCGAATTTGTTTTATTGCAAGATGTTGCGACTGATAACAATGCGTTGCACTTCGCTGGTACCCTCGTAAATCTGGGTAATTTTTGCGTCCCGCATCAGCCGTTCTACATGAAACTCTTTTACATAACCATAGCCGCCGTGTATTTGTACCGCTTCGGTTGTGG
Source organism: Lacibacter sp. (assembly GCA_046297415.1). Taxonomy (GTDB): domain Bacteria; phylum Bacteroidota; class Bacteroidia; order Chitinophagales; family Chitinophagaceae; genus Lacibacter. The sequence goes on along the minus strand of JBKBIL010000001.1, from coordinate 113,638 downwards.
TCCACATGGCGGTTTCGCTGGCATACACTTTTGCCATGGAGCTGCTGAGGTTGTAATCGAGATGGTTGTCTTTTTCCCATGCCGATTTTAGGCACAGCAAACGGGCAGCTTCAATGCGGGTAGCCATATCGGCCAGTTTAAACTGAATGGCCTGGTGGTGCATGATTTCTTTTCCGAAAGCCTTGCGTTCTTTGGCATACTTTAAGGCCAGTTCGTATGCGCCGCTGGCAATACCCAGCGCCTGTGCGGCAATACCAATACGGCCGCCGGCAAGCGTTTTCATGGCAAATTTGAAGCCAAAGCCGTCTTCGCCAATGCGGTTTTCTTTGGGCACTTTCACATCCTGAAACGAAATGCTGTGCGTGTCGCTGCCGCGAATGCCCATTTTATTTTCTTTTGCCCCAACGGTAATGCCGGGCCAGTTTTTTTCAACAATAAAGGCATTAATACCTTTGCTTCCCTTCGATGCATCGGTTTGCGCCATAACCAGGTACACTTCGGCCGATGAGCCGTTGGTAATCCAGTTTTTAATTCCATTTAACACGTAGTGGTCGCCTTTGTCTTCGGCCGTGGTGCGTTGCGAGGTAGCATCGCTTCCCGCTTCCGGCTCGCTCAGCAAAAAAGCGCCGATGTACAACTGTCCGTCTTTCTTACCCTGCGCCAGGGGTACCAGGTATTTTTGCTTCTGCTCTTCGGTACCAAACTCCTGCAGCCCGTAGCACACCAGGCTGTTATTTACACTCATGCATACACTTACGCTGGCATCAATTTTACTGATTTCTTCCATAGCCAGCACATAGCTGATGGTATCCAGGCCAGCGCCGCCGTATTCGGGTTTTACCATCATGCCCATAAAGCCAAGGTCGGCCAGTTTTTCAATTTGCTGGCGGGGGAAAATTTGTTTTTCATCCCGTTCAATAACGCCGGGCAAACATTCCTGCTGGGCAAAGTCGCGGGCCGCCTGGCGAATCATCAAATGCTCTTCGGAAAGTTGAAAATGCATGGCTAAAGTATTGAGTGGCAAATATAATCCCAAAACTAGCAACCGTTTGCAACTGTTTTAAAATTTTACCCCCTTGTGGGTATGCGGTTGCGTAAAAAAACGGCTAACTTCATGATAAAACCACCCAACATGACCCGGAAGGTGTTATTGATTTCCCTCTGGCTGCTTGCTCTTTCCTTCCCTACCCGTTCGCAAACCTGCCTGAGTGGCAACTGTAGTTCGGGCTTTGGCAAATTTCAGTATGAAAACGGCGATATCTATGAAGGCGAATTTTACGACGATAAGCGGGAAGGCTTTGGGGTATATTTCTGGAAGAGTGGCGAAAAGTTTATTGGCGAAAGCCTGCAAAATGCATTCAATGGATTTGGCGTCATGCTATTTCCCGATGGCACCAAATACATTGGCGACTTTAAGAACGGACAATTTGATGGCGAGGGAGAAATCATTTATCCGGGCAATGTTGTACGCCGTGGCATTTTTGAAAAAGGAAAGTTCCTGGGCAAGATTTCGTACTACAACAACCCCATCGGTACGGTGGGTTGCCTCAACGGCGATTGTGAAAATGGCTACGGCATGAAGTACTACGCCAGCAACGATCGTTACTTTGGCTACTTCAAAAACGGAAAGCGGCATGGTTACGGCGCCTATTATTGGGAAGACGGCACCCGCTGGGTAGGCGAATTTGACCAAAACATGCTCACCGGCTATGGCACTTACTTCTTTATATCGGGCGAAAAATACGTGGGCTTTTTCAGCGACAGTAAACGCAACGGCTGGGGCATTAACTACAACCCCACCACCGGCACCAAACAAATCGGTTTTTGGGAGAACAACGTACTGGTAACTCCCAAAAGCGCATTAAAAACGCCCGACGGACAAGGCACCGGCTGCATCAGCGGCGACTGCAAAAACGGGTATGGCGTTTACGTGTACAACAGCGGTTATTACGAAGGCAATTTTAAGAACGGCTACCGCGATGGCTTTGGCAAGTATTATTTTGACATTGGCGACTATTATGTAGGAACCTTCCGCGAAAATAAATTCAACGGAAAGGGCACCTACTTTTATACCAATGGCGAGCGGTACCTGGGCGAATGGAAAGACCAGCGCCACCATGGTTACGGTCAGCTCTTCCGTTCGGATGGCTTGCCCGAGGAAGGATATTGGAACGAGGGCAAATACCAGGGTAAAGACCAAAAGCCACCCGGCTATGAGGTATGGGTAAAAAATAATTACAACAATACGGGGGCAGGAACGTCGGTAGCAACCAATACGAATTCCAAACCAACCGCAACAACACCGCCCACAGGCACCAAGCCCACGGCCGGCACCACCGGTACAGGCTCCGGCTCGGGAAGCGGCAACAAGCCCACCACCCCTCCTGCCAATACAGGCAACAAGCCCGGCGGCAATACAACTGCGGCAACAAACAACAACAAGCCCAATAACCAGCAGCCCGCCGGCAACAACAGCGGATTTTCGCTGGTGGAAAAAGAGTATGTGAAGAAAGGTCTGGCACTGGTTATTGGCAACGCCAAATACCGCTACATTACCAAACTCAACAACCCGGCAAACGATGTGCTGGCAGTATCAAACCAGCTCATGGCAAATGGTTTTGATGTAATAACCCTGTACGATGGCGACCGCGAAGCCATGATTAACGCATTTATGCAATTTGGCGAACGCTTACAGGGTTATGAAGTAGGATTGTTCTATTATTCGGGCCATGGCGTAAAATACGGTTCCGAAAACTATATGGTTCCGGTAAGCGCCAACATTCGCACGCCCGAAGACATAGCGTTAACGTGCCTGGGCTTGTCGAATATTCTAAGCCGTATGGGCAAAGCCTTTACCAAACTGAATATCGTAATCGTGGACGCCTGCCGTACTCCATTTAAGGACGGAAGGGGATCGAACGATGAGTTTGACCCCGAACCTACCTTAAACAGCAAAATACTGCCCGATGAAACCGGTATTTATTTTGCAACCAGCGATGGCACACCGGCATCCGACGGATTGCCCGGCACCAACGGCATTTACACCAGCGAGTTGGTAAAATACCTGAAATACATGTGTCAGGAAAACGTAAACATTGAAGATATTTTTAAGCGGGTACTGCGGGAAGTAAAAAACAAGTCAAACAAAGTGCAGGTGCCCGAAGCCAAAAGCAGCATTACCAAAAACTTTTATTACCAGTGTAAAAACTAACCGCGTTGTACCTGCAGCAAAAACGGTTACACAAAAATGGTTTCACAGCGCAGCCATCCTGCCGCAACTGTTGTAATTTGCAGCAACGGATTACACCGTATGGGAACTACCGCTGCCGCAAGGCGCAAGCGAAAAATTACCTTGCAACTACGTTATGAAACCAATCATGCAGGCAACCACAAATTTCACCAACACAATTCTTGTCGTTTTTGGGTGCTTTTTCTTCATGATTTCTTCGTGTGCCCGCCAACAAATTGTTGCCTTGGTAAAGCCTGCTGAGGCAAATGAAAAAATATATGTCGAAAATGGGAAAAACGGAGATGGAAGCGCAAGCAATCCTTATAGCAGTATCCAGAAAGCGCTGGAAAAAGCTTTATACAATAAAAATGTACTGCAAAAAAGTACCGAAGTCATCATTCGGTCAGGTGTTTACCGCGAAGTAATCAGTATTACCGATAGCGCAAAAAATGAACTTCCCATCATAATACGAGCCGACAAAAATGCGAACGTTGTAATAAGCGGCGCGGTTACGGTGAACAACTGGAGATCGGGCAAAGAGGCAAGCTGGACGCAGAATACATCAAAAACCAATGTATATGTCGCAAGCTTAACGGATGAAATCATTCAAAAACTCACCAAAAACCCTTTTACCGGCAAGCACTATCCCGATGGCAAAGTACCCAATCCATGGGGAGGATATGTTACCGACAACGGCATGTTTTGTAATGGGTTACTAAAAATTGACTCGGATTATTACTTTCCCATTGCGGATGCGGACAAGCTGGTTCCGGGTTCCTTCAGCATTGACTATGCACGCAAATTAATTTTCGCCAAACTGAAAGCGAAGATCAAAGATTTCAACAGTATTGAATTAGGGGTAGAACCCACCCTTTTCAGAATGGCCAACCAGAAAAATGTTACGATACAAAACATTCATTTTGAACATGCCGGTTGGGCCCTGCACGACGCGGTAATTTTTAACAAGGTTGAAAACCTGTTTTTACTTAACTGTACGTTTAATAATAACCGCTATGCCGGATTACAGACAGACAAACTAAACAAAGGTTTGATACGCAACTGTGAGGCAAGCTACAATGGCGGCATAGGAGCAAGCGGCTCGTGGGAGGGCTACATACGTAATGTTACCTTCGACGGGTTTAAAGCAAACTTCAATAACTGGATTGGGGCGCAATTCGACTTTACGGGTTGGGCACCTTGTGGCGTGAAATGGAGCGGCGTACGAAACCTGGTAATAAAAAATTCGGAGTTTAATGCAAATTATGCTACCGGCCTGTGGCTTGATTGCGACAACCGAAATGTTACCGTTTTAAATACCGAAGCAAAGGATAACATAGGCGTAGGCTTTTTTGTTGAAGCAAGTAAAGGGCCGTTTTTATTTAAAAATTGCAGGTCGGTCAATAATTTACGCGGCTTTTATGTTTCGTGCAGCGAAGGCGTACAACTCGAAGTTTGCCTGATTAAAAATAACGACAATCAATTTGTAATTTTCGATCATTGGGGTAAGGGCCGGGGGCCGGGCTTGTTTGAATACGATTTTAAAGAGTATGGCACAGGGGCGCTTTGGGAAGCACATACCATAAATACAGTAGTTAAAAACACCGTTTTCGTTAATCGCGAAGGAAGTGACCAGCCTTTTTACACCGAAATTTTCAGCGACACCACCGGATTTAAAAATTTTGTGAGCTCATTGACGTCAAAAAACAACAGCTACTACACCAATTCGCCGGAAAAAGCTTTTTACTATAACAACCGGCACTATACACTCGAAATGTGGCAGTTGCAATTTGGTAAAGACCAAGGGTCAACAGTTCAACCCATAAGCCGGTTTAGCGGCAAAAATGAACAATGATGTTCCTAAAGCAATAGCACATCTTCGATGCAACATCCACGTAATTCATGACTTTGCACGACGAATACTACAGAACCCGTGCAGGGTTTGCTTGCTCAAAACAAATAGCACAACGCATTTCAGCAAAGTCGTTACCCAATGTAGTACGGTGCGGCTTTAACCGCGGCCCATTTGGCGTAAATACGAAATGTGCGATGCCAGTGCATGCCGCATGCGGGGATATTCGATGTAAGGCACATTAAACTCACGGCAGGTTTCGCGGATGATGCGGCTGATGGCCGGATAGTGCACGTGCGCTATTTTCGGAAACAGGTGGTGTTCTACCTGAAAATTAAGTCCGCCCACAAAAAACGAAATGATTTTGTTACGGGTGGCAAAATTGGCCGTGGTTTTCAGTTGATGAATGGCCCATTCATCGGCCAGTTTATTATCATGGGCATTGGGCATGGGAAAATGCGTGTGCTCCACGGTGTGTGCCAGCTGAAAAACAATACTCAGCACCAAACCGGCAAACAGGGTGGCCACCAAAAAACCAACCAGCCAGGGTACAAAACCGGCAAAGGCGATGGGTAATACAACAAACAAAACCCCGTGCAGCGCCTTAAATACCCAAAACACCACATGGTCGGTAACATGCATGCGCTTCAAGGGCATTGCTCCGATTTTTTGCTTGAAATATTTCTGGTAATCCAGCACAAAAATCCAAAGAATGTACAGCAGCGCATACAAAAACCAGAAGTAACGGTGCTGGTATTTATGCAGCCTGTATTTTTTTTGAGTGCTGCTCATGCGCAGCCAGGGCTGTATGTCAATATCATCATCCACCCCATCTACATTGGTATAGGCATGATGAATGATGTTGTGCTTGATGTTCCACATAAAACTGCTGCCGCCGAGTATGTTCAACGAAAAAGCGGCCAACAGGTTCACGGGTTTGTACTTGCTGAAACTGCCGTGTGCGCCATCGTGCATCACATTAAAACCAATGGCGGCAATCAGGCCGCCCAGCACCAGGCTGCCGGCAATTCCCAACCACAAGCCGGGAGTGAAGAACACGAGCCACACATAGGTACTAACAAATGCCAGTCCTAACAGGGCACCTTTAAAATACAACAGAAAATTACCGGTGGGGGCAATGCCTTTTTCGTCGAAATACGCATGTACCCGGCGCTTCAATTCGGCATGAAAACTGCGTTCGGGTACGGGAAACTTGGGAGTGCTCATAAAAAATTCAGGCTGCAAAGCTACGTTGAAATAAGCAGTACCAACGCCGGCAGCCTGTTAATAAGTTCACATTTATTTTACACCATCAGGTAGCGTGTTGAATGAAGCTGTCGAAGGAACGCACCCCCAGCATTTTTTCGGTTACATAGCCTTCGGCATATTCCACTCCAATCATCTTGCCAAACATTTTATGACGGTAGATGACACTTTCGAGATAACCGGGTGTGGAAATGTAGGTTTGCGGCTCATCCAGTTCGGGATTGTAAAACTGTGTGCCATACGCACGTATGGCCGCTACCTTGCGTTCAAATACCGGCGAAATGTCCACTACAAAATCGGGATTGAGGTAACGGTCTTGTATGTAATGAAACACGTATTTCGGACGCCAGGCATCCTGCGGCACGCCTTCCCACTCGGTATGAATTTTACGCAGTCCGGCCAAAAAACAGCTGTCGCGTACCAGCGCAGCCGAACGGCCGTGGTCGGGGTGGCGATCGGCCACAGCGTTGCACAATACAATCTCGGGACGGTATTGACGAATTTTTTGAATTACCTGCAATTGATGGGCCTCATCGTTCAGAAAGAATCCATCCCGCATACCCAGGTTTTCCCGAATGCTGATGCCCATAATGCGGGCCGCTTCTGCCGCTTCTTCTTTGCGGGTATGGGGGGTGCCGCGGGTGCCCAGTTCGCCGCGGGTTAAATCAATAATGCCAACCTGCTTGCCGTGTGCCAGTTCCATCATAAGGGTACCTGCGCAGCTCAGTTCCACATCATCGGGGTGTACACCAAAAGCCAGAATATCAAGTTTCATGGTAAACGATTGAAGAAAGAATATGTGTGGTTTGCTGCAAAAGTACGGAACCCGAACGGGTATGAAATTTATTTGCCGGGGCGTGCCGTAGTGGCCGCGTTATAGGGGTCGTACATACGGCCAATTTCCTGTACAATGGTTTCAATTTGGCGGTCGAATTTATTTTCGGCAGGCATCCATTCCTGCTTCAAATCGCTGCCAACAAAAAACATGATGGTTTGGTACAAACGGGCAGTAACGCCCCCTTTCAGTTCTTTGATGATTTCGTAACAGTTGTTGCCGGTTTGGCGGTTGATTAGTTTCATTAACACTTTACCCTGGTACACCGAAAGTTCGGTAAGCTGGTTGCCAAAGGCAGCCCGCAATTCTTTTTCGCGGCTTTTGATGTATTTCTTTCGCTCGCTTTTGTTTTTGATTGCTGCCAGGTGCCGGTTTACATCGTTCATAACAAACCCGGCCGCTACCGCGTACGGATACGTAACATATACGGCGTTGCGCAAACGGGTCCATTCGGCCTGCTGCCGGGCATATTGGCGCGGGTCGCCGCCCCAAATAAAAATTTCGGCCAGTTGCCGGCCTCCTACCAACTCTCCTTCCCAAACAATGGCAGGCACCGGTATGGTATCATAGGGACCATAAACCGGCATGCGAAAAGCAGGTACTGTTTCGGGTGGCGGCAGCGGCTGCTGCTGTTGGTGGTGTTGTGCGCTAACGCCGGCAGGCACTACCGTTGCCATGATAAACAGCATCACAAGCGTGGTATGGATGGCGGCCCGCATATACCTGTAAGTTCGTGTTTTTCTTAATACCAAAGACAAACATGCGGTAACCCCTGCTGCCTGTTGCCGTACTTTTTTACACTTTTGTTAACCGGCTGCCGGCACGCAGCTTTTTCAACTGGTTGTAAGCGGCCATCAAAAAGCCGGCAACCATTACAATTACGCCCAGCCACAATATGTTAATTGCCGGAAACTGATAGGCTTTTAACGTTACATACTCCAGTACGGCATTGCTTTCTTTTATTCCAATATTAATGCCATCGGCCTCGGCTCCGGTAAACGCAAGTATCAGGCTTTGGGCAATAACGGTATCGGCAACGGGTACCAGCGTGTTGCCGCGAATGATGAGTACCGGCTCGGCGGCATAACGGCTGCTGTCGATGGATTGTACGGTAAAGCGGGCTGCAAATGCCGAATCGCCGGGCTGCAGCGGCAGGTTACGTTTTTTGCTGATGGATCCGATTTCGTCCAGCACCAAAAAGCCGCGGCTGTAAAAGAGCGTATCGCCGGGTTTCAGCTTCTCTTGCCGAAACTGTGCCGTGTCTTTGTTCTTTTCCGGATTGGGTATGGACGTAATGTAGGTAAACACATCTTTGTACCAGTAGTGCTTGCTATCGGGGTTGGCAATGAGTTGCTCATTGCCCTGATAGTTTACAAACGCATCGGGGTACAGAATAAACGATTTGTCGGAGTTTTTATACTGGAAATGAATTTTAAAATAGCGCTTAGGGTCGAGCGGAGCCGTACTGTCGCCCAGGTAGGTTACCATATACTTGTTCATATCGGTAGGCACCCCTTTCACCAGCGTAAGGTTTTCGGCAGGTTTTTCATTGCTTTCGCTGCCAAAGTTTACCATAATGCCCGATGTATTCCAGCTGAGTACTTCCTTTTTGGAGGAGGATATGAGCACCCCCAGCAAAATCAGTCCAAAGCCCACATGCGCAACAGAGGCACCTGCCTTAATCATTTTTCCCTTTACCCCTACCACAATGTACCAGGCGTTGGCTACAACGGCATATAGCGCGGCAAAAATGCTAAGATGAATGGCAGCCAGATACCCCACGCCGTATTTGTTGTAATTGATGTTGCCAAAATAGCTGATGGCAAGCGCGCCGGCAAGTGCAACCAGGGTGGGCGCTGCCAACTGCCGCAGCAAGAGGCGGCCGTTGCTTTGTTTGTATTTGAGGTATTGGGTGATGGCGGTAAGCAGGGCCAAAACAAACGAAAACAGTATCAGCACCTTGTTGTACGAATACTCAATATCCTGAGCCGGCGCATACTTGGTTCCAAAAATTTTATTGATTACCGGTAAAGATGTTTGTCCGATGATAAATACCGCAGATATGAAGATGAGCAGCGAACCCACAAACATCCAAAATTCGCGGCTGCTGAACTGCTCTTCTTTATATATCGTGGGTATGTGGCGGTAGCGCCAGGCAAACAACAACAACGAGGGCACCGTAAATGCCATCAGGAACAAAAACAGCTGCGTATTCATGCCCAGGTCGGTAAAGGCATGCACGCTGGTATCGCCCAAAATACCGCTGCGGGTAAGAAAAGTAGAGTAAATAATCAGCAGGAACTGTAAAATGAAAAACAGGTAGGTGGCCCGCAGCGAATGCCCGGTGTGCTTGTAAATAATCATGGTATGGATGGCCGAAACCATTACCAGCCAGGGCACCAGCGATGCGTTTTCAACGGGATCCCAGGCCCAATAGCCGCCGAACGTAAGACTTTCGTAAGCCCAGGCGGCCCCCATCATGATACCCAAACCAAAAATGCCGGCGCTAAACAGCGCCCAGGGGCGGGCGGGAGCAATCCAGCCATCGTAGTCTTTTTTCCACAAGCCGGCAACGGCATAGGCAAACGGAACAATAGTAGAGGCAAAACCCAGGAACAAAACCGGCGGGTGAATGGTCATCCAGTAATTCTGCAGCAGCGGGTTCAGGCCCCGGCCATCGCGTATGAAACTCAGGTAATCGGTACGCAGGCTGCCGTCGGGGTTAAAACCCACGGGAAACTGTTGCGGACTGAGCAAGCCTTCATTACGCATCAGCACAAAGGGGCTGCTGCCCACCTTCACGTCAAAAAAGTAAATACCCAGCACCATGGTGGCCAGCAACAGCTGCATGAAGCTGATGATGCTCATAACCGGCGCTTCCCAGGCATCGCCCCGCCATATCAAGATGGCGCCCAGTACGGCATGCCAAAAACTCCACAGCAAAAAGCTGCCCTCCTGCCCTTCCCAAAAACAGCTGAGTATGTATTGCATGGGCAGCGCCAGGTTGCTGTGCTGCCAGGCATACTTGTACTCAAACATGTGGTTGGCAATGATTATGTACAGCATTACAAAAATGCCCAACACGGCCACTATTTCGGTAATAAATGCGGCACGGGCCAGCCGTTTCCAGCTTTGCCGGTCGGCCGGGGCTGCCAGCTGCGCCGAACGGAAATAGGCAAAAGTGGCAACAAACGAAGCAACAAAAGATACTATAGCCAGGAAATGACCCGCATTACCCGGAAACAAATGTTCACCTGTATAAGCTGGCATGGAGGAGTTGAAGTTTTACTGTACGTTTGAGCTGATGGAAGTTGTTTCGTCGGTGTATTTGCTGGGGCATTTTATCAGTATGTCATCGCATACAAAAGCCGAATCGGTCATGGTACCTTTCAGCACCATGCGGTCGCTTTTTTCCATATCGGTAGGCGGTTTGCCTTTCATGTACACCACCCGAGCGGTGCTGCCCAGTGAGTCAACCACATGAAAACTGAGGTAATTGGGATTCACAATGGGGTCGTATTCAATCTTTTTTCCGGCGCTGGTGTCGAGCCGTGCAATCAAATGCACATATTTGCCAGCCTTGGCCCGTGCGGAGCTGATGGAATCGTAGGTAGATAAATCGGCCATGGAGGAAATTAACAGGCCAATGGCGATGGCAATGCCTACCAGGATGAGAATGTGCGACTTCTTCATAACACAAAAACCTCTTTTCGGTGTGCAAAGGTAGCTGAAAAAGAACTGCCTGCATCGCCTGCAGAAAGATTAAACCGTTCCCATACTGTTAAAAATCAACAAAACCCATTTATAAAACTTTTAGTCAGTTGTTGTGCAAATGTCTGCTACCTTCGCACCCGTAGCGCAAACAGGTTGATTTATGGCCGATTTATCGAATTTTAACCCCAATAACGCCTCCAACCCCAACAACAATATTTTTGGCCTCCCCTTTTCCGAAGAAGAGTCGCGCCTCATCATTTTACCCGTTCCCTGGGAAGTAACCGTCAGCTACCGGGGCGGCACCTCACGGGCGCCGGAACACATTATGAAAGCCAGCATGCAGGTGGAATTGCTGGATAATGATGTGCCCGACGGGTGGAAGCAGGGAATATACATGCGCCTGCCCGACCGGAAAATTCAGATGAAAAGCGATTACCTGCGCAAGGAAGCCGAACTGTACATCAATTACATTGCCCAGGGCGAAAACGTGAACGATAACAAGTTCATGTGCAAAGCCCTTAAAGAAGTGAATGCCGGCAGCGTTTTTTTAAACGATTGGGTGTACGAACAAAGCAACAGCCTGCTGCAGGCAGGCAAACTGGTGGGTTTGTTGGGCGGCGACCACAGCACCCCGCTAGGCTACATCAAGGCCCTGAGCGAACGCTATGCCGATTTTGGTATTTTACAAATTGATGCCCACTGCGATTTGCGGCCCGCCTACGAAGGCTTTACCTACTCGCACGCCTCCATTATGTACAATGCCCTAACCGAAATTCCGCAAATCAGCCGGCTGGTGCAGGTAGGCGTGCGGGATATGGGCCAAAACGAATGGGAATACATTTGCAACAGCAACGGGCGGGTTATTACCTACTTCGACCGGCAACTGAAAGAGCGGCTGTACGAAAACGAGTCGTGGAAGCGCATTGCCGATGAAATTATTGACCAGTTGCCGCAATACGTGTATGTAAGTTTTGATATTGACGGCCTCGACCCCAAACTTTGTCCCAACACCGGTACCCCGGTAATGGGCGGCCTCGAAAGCGAACAGGCTTTTTACCTGGTACGCCGCATCCTGAAAACAGGGCGCACCTTCATTGGGTTCGACCTGGTGGAAGTAGGCGTAAGCCAAAACGAGTGGGACGAAAACGTAGGGGCCCGGGTTTTGTACAAACTCGGCAATCTGTTACTAAACTCGCATCCCATTGCGTAACTTTAGGCGGTAATGACTTCTTTTGAAATACCCGTTTTATACGAACCGTTTGAGCGGCAACGCAAAGCCGCCCGCGTGCTGCATTTGCTGGCTTCTTTTTTAATGATTGCCAATGCCTGGGGCGATTTTAAGCAACCCACACCCAACCTGGTTTTTATAAGCGTGCAAATGGGTGCCGCCATCCTGATTTTACTTTTTGTTTTTACCGGCAAAAAAATTTTCCCCAACACCGGGCTTACCAACAGCATTTTTCGGCTGCTGGGTGCCGCCGTACTGTTGTACGCGGCCTGGATGTTTTATACCGTAATGAATCTCACCCTGCTGGCTAACCTGCAGCTGCTAGCGGGCCTGGGCCTTCTGTTTCTTTTTTATTCCGAACGCTTCATCTTCGCCAATGCCGCCGTTACCATCAGCGAGGCGGGGGTACGACACCCCTGGCGTAACGGCCACCGCCTGCTGCGCTGGAGCGAAGTGGAAGATATGCGCATTCGCAACGATTACATCTCCATCAACACCCGCAGCAACCAGTTTTTACAATTTGAAAGCGCCGTGGTATTGAGTGAATTGCAGATGGATGAAATGAACGCGTTTTGCCGGGAGCGGTTTGTGAAAACAACTTAATTTATTTGAAAAAGGGGCTTTCGGCTCCCATTCATTTTTCAGCCGCCGTTCGGGCTGCTGCGGGGTGCCGTACCTCCGCTCCGCTTCGGTACCGTACCGCTTTTACGGTACGCCCTGCGCATCCCGCAGCCCGTCAGCAGCACTTCATTTTTCAGCTGTTTCAGGAACGATTGAAGCATAAGCCAATGGCAGTACACTTTAGCAACAAAACTAAGAGGCCCCTGCATTTGTGGATACAATCACCGAATTTTGCAGCCGGCCTTTACGCCGGCATTCATGTATGACTCCTTACCTGCTTTATTCCGACGGAAACGGGAATATATTTGAAGACCCCACCCTGTACGCCATAGGCCGCAGCGGCTGGGAGGCTTTTGAAGTACCCGAAGACAGCTGGATACCCCTGCCCGATGGCGGCAACCTGTACGAACTGCCAGGCCGCAAAGGCATTGGCATTGATGTACGTACCGGCCAGTTGCGCCTCTGCGAAAAAGGCTGGGCCGTTGCCGCCTTTGTGCCGCCGGCCCACACCACCCTGTACCTGAGCGCTTACGAAACCGAGCCCGATGCGCCCACCCTGCCCCTGTTTTGCTATACGGCGGCAGGCTGGTACAACAATCAGTTTTACGTTACCGCCGTACGCATTGAACGCGATATCCGGCAAGAATGCAGTGGTTACAACGATGCCCGCATTGCTACTGGTGCCCAACACCTGCTGCAGGCCTACCCGCACAACCGGTTGGTGCGCCATTTGATGGAAAACTGCTGCAATACGTATAACTGTCCGGCCGCCCGCAACCTGTCCCTTGGCCGTTGGGAGTGCCCGGTACCCGTATCGCCGGCCTGCAACGCCAACTGCATTGGCTGCGTAAGCTTTCAGCCACAGGAAGAGGAAATTACCAGTCCGCAAGACCGCCTCACCTTCAAACCCAGCGTGGAAGAAATTGTGGAGTTTACCGTTCCGCACCTCGAAACGGCACCCTATCCCATCATCAGCTTTGGGCAGGGCTGCGAAGGCGAGCCCCTGCTGATGTGGGAAACCATACGCGATGCCATTATTGAAATACGAAAGCATACCTCCAAAGGTTCCATCAACATCAATACCAATGGCAGTATGCCTCATGCCGTTGCGGCCCTTTGCGAAGCCGGCCTCAACAGCATACGTGTAAGCACCAACAGTGCCCGCAGCGAAATTTATACGCCCTACTACCGGCCCAACAACTACCGGTTTGAAGATATTATTGAAAGCCTCAAAGTGGCCCGCCAATACGGAGTGTGGACCAGCATCAATTATTTTGTTTTTCCGGGTATGACCGACAGTGAAGCGGAATACGAAGCCCTGCGCCGGCTTATTCGCGACACGGGATTGTGCATGATTCAGTGGCGCAACTTCAATATTGACCCCGACTGGTATTTGGGGAAAATTAATGTGGCCGATGCGGGCGCCTGCATGGGCATCAAAGAACTGATGGAGCGGATTCATGAAGAATTTCCCCACGTTAAATTCGGCTATTACAATCCCCCCATCGAACGCATTACCGGCGATTACAATACGGCTTTTGCGCATGATGCCGCCCATGAACGCGGCGGTTTTGTAGCCTGAACCCACACACAAAATGGAACTGCTTATCGTATGCATGGCCGCTTTTACGGCCGGGTTTATTGACGCTATCGTGGGCGGAGGCGGACTGGTGCAAACACCCGTTATGCTCATCACTTTTCCGCAGGCGCCGGTTGCCAGTTTGCTGGGCACGGTTAAAATTCCATCCTTTTGTGGCACGGCCGTATCGGCCTGGCAATACAGCAAGCGGGTGTCGTTACGCTGGCAACTGGTGGCGTTTATTGCAGCTGCCGCTTTTGCCGCAGCCTTGTTGGGTTCGTATATGGTAAGCGTGCTCAGTAACGCGTTGCTGAAGCCGGTTATTTTAGTCGTGCTCATTGCGGTGGCCTTGTTTACCTACGGGCGCAAAAGTTTGGGGCAGTTGCATGCCGAAGTGCCCCACACCTCCGCCCTGGTACGCGGCACTACGGCAGGTTTGGCCATAGGTTTTTATGACGGGTTTATAGGCCCCGGAACCGGCAGTTTTTTGGTGTTGGTGTTTATTACGCTTATCGGTTACGATTTTATGCATGCCAGCGCCCATGCCAAACTGGTTAACCTGGCCACCAACTTTGCTTCCATCCTTTATTTTGGCACAACCGGTAATGTTCTATGGCACCTGGCTCTGCCTATGGCGGTTTTCAACATGCTGGGCGGCTGGGCCGGTACCCGGCTGGCGTTGATGCGGGGCAATCGTTTCATCCGCATTTTCTTCTTATCGGTGGTGGCGGCCACCATCCTGCGCTTTGCGTGGGACATTTTCCGAAACCATTAAACCGGCAGTTGATACATGCAGCAGCAACGGTCGAACCTCACAGGCATCCTATTGGCAGTAGTGGCCACCCTTATTTGGAGCGGCAACTTTATAGTGGCCCGGGGCGTTGCCCATGCCATTCCACCCATCAGCCTGGCGTTTTACCGCTGGTTAACCGCCACTCTTATTATGCTACCCATTGCCGCACCCGCTCTGTGGCAACACCGTGCGTACCTGCGCCGGCATGCGGGCTATTTGCTGCGCACCGCTTTGTTTGGCGTAACGCTTTTCAACACGTTTGTATATGTGGCCGGCCACTACAGTACCGCCATCAACCTGGCGCTGATTGGCACCACCACCTCGCCCGTATTTTCCATACTGCTGGCCCGCCTGTTTTTGGGCGAACGGTTGCCTGCAGTACGGGTGGCCGGATTATTTCTTTGTATTACCGGCATTGTTTGGTTACTGTCGAAGGGCAGCATCACAACGCTGCTACATTTACGTTTTGGCCCCGGCGATGCGTGGATACTGGCTGCTGCACTGGCATTTGCCATTTACAACATACAGGTACGCAAACAGCCACCGGGGCTGCCGGGTACCGCGTTTTTATTGGCGGTATTTGCGCCGGGTACGCTGCTGTTGTTGCCTGCCTGGCTGGTGGAAGCACAGGTGCAGGCCCCGGTGCAATGGAATGCCAACCTGTTGCTGATTATATTGTACCTGGGCGCCGGAACATCGGTAATTGCTTTTTTATGCTGGAATGTGGCCCTGCGCCACCTGGGTGCCGGCCGCACAGCACTGTTTGGCAATCTGATACCCGTATTCAGCACCATTGAAGCGATTTTGATTTTGCATGAACGCTTAACCTGGATACACTTAACCGGCGGCACACTGGTAGTAGCCGGGCTGGTGCTGGCCAACCTGCCGGCCTTGGGAAGCGCAAAAAGTTCTTAAGAATTCGCTAAAAGCCCGGCCCTGTGTGTTCACTTATCCCGGCAAAAGCATCTTAAACGGAAAAACCGCTACCTTCGATGTACAGTACTGCCAACATGAACGCAACCGCTTTCGAATCGCAAAAAAACCTGCGGGCCCTGCTTACCACGCTGGGCATTCATGCCGCTTTGCTGGTGTTGTTGTTTTTGGTAGGGTTTGCGGTACCTACCCAGGCCCCGCCGCCGGTAGAAGAAGGCATTGAAGTAAACCTGGGCAACAGCGATATTGGCTTTGGCGACATTCAACCCCTCATACCCGGCGAACCGGCCCCCGAAACACAGGCCGTTTCAGTACCGCCCCGGCAGCAAACGGCTTCGGCCGAACAGGAGCCGGAAAAAGAACTCTCGGAACGGGATGATGCCGATGCCCCCGAAGTAAAAAAGCCGGTTACCACCAAGGTGGTGAACAAAAAACCGCCCACCGAAACGCCACCGGTTGTTAACAGCAAACCTTCCCCACAAACGGTAAGCAATCCTACCCCCGCTCCACCCCGGCCCAAGGCCCTTTATGGCGGCGGAACGGGAACCGGAGGCAATAATGCCGACGAATATAACAACAGCCGCAACCAGGGCATTGCCGGTGGCAGCGGCGACCAGGGTAAGCCCGGCGGCAGCCCCACTAGCGACAACTACACCGGCTCAGGCGGCAGCGGCCGGGGCGGCGGCCCCACCGTTACCAGCGGCAACCGCAAAATCATCAACTACTATTCCTTTACCGGCGATCTCGACCGGGCCACCATTTTTGCCAACATTCGGGTATCGCCCGAAGGAAAAGGCACCTTCGTAAGTTTTGCACAAGGCAGTACCAGCCGCAGCCAGGCCTATGCCAACGCCATTTCGCAATACCTGCGCAACATTCAGTTCGACCGCAGCAGCGATGAATCGATGGTGGTGGTGCGCTTCATTTTTAACGTAAAGGGCGACTAAACAATCGTTTTACAACAGGCAACCTTTCAATTCTTTGAAATCCGGTACTTTGCGTTCCGGATTTTTGAGTTTACATGACCTACCAGCAAACCATTGACTACCTGTACAGCCGTTTGCCCATGTTCAGCCGCACGGGTGCCGCCGCATACAAGAAAGACATCACCAATACCGTTGCGCTATGCAAGGCGCTGCAACAGCCGCATCTGCAATTCAAAAGCATCCATGTAGCCGGCACCAATGGCAAAGGCAGCGTTAGCCACATGCTGGCAGCCGTATTGCAGCAGGCGGGTTACAAAACCGGACTGTACACCTCGCCGCACCTCTTTGATTTCAGAGAACGCATCCGCATTAACGGACGCATGGTGCCCGAAGCCTTTGTGGTTGCATTTACACAGGAAGTACAACCCCTGATTGCACAAATTGAACCTTCGTTTTTTGAACTGTCGGTAGCCATGGCCTTTAGCTGGTTTGCCCTCCAGCAGGTGGATGTAGCGGTAATTGAAACTGGGCTGGGTGGCCGGCTCGACAGTACCAACATCATTACTCCCGAACTCAGCATCATCACAAACATCGGCTGGGACCACATGAACCTGCTGGGTAATTCGCTGGAGCAAATTGCCGGCGAAAAAGCAGGCATCATCAAGCCCGGCATACCGGCCGTCATTGGCGAACGGCAGCCCGAAACAACTGCCGTTTTTGAAGCGGCTGCCCAACAGCAAAAAGCCCCATTGTATTTTGCCGCCGATGCCTACCAGATTACTGCCATTGAAAACAAAGAAAATTTGTTGCGGGTATTATTGACGGCAACAGAGAGCGGACGTGAAAAAGAATACTTGCTCGACCTCACCGGCCGCTACCAGGCCAAAAACCTGCGTACCGTATGCACGGCTTTGGATGTGCTGCGCATGCAGGGCTGGCACCTGCCCGATGCAGCCAGTACCACTGCACTGCAACAGGTGCAGCGGCTAACGGGTTTTATGGGCCGCTGGCAGGTTTTGCAACACAACCCCCTGGTGGTGCTGGATGTAGCACACAACACCGATGGCATGCGGCAGGTGCTGGAACAATTGCAGCACCTTACGTACAATACCCTGCATATTATTACGGGCATGGTACGCGATAAAGATGTGCGCTCGGTAGTGGCACTGCTGCCGCAGCAAGCCCGCTATTACTTTACACAGGCCCATATACCCCGCGCCCTGCCGGCTGCCGAACTGCAGCAACTGGCCGCAACATGCAACCGAAACGGACATACCTATGCCCATGTTAACGAAGCGCTACGGGAAGCGCTGCAAAACGCCCAATCCAACGATGTGGTATTGGTGTGTGGCAGTGTGTTTCTGGTGGGCGAAGTGGATCTTACCGCTTTCCGAACCGGCAACAGGTGGCCGCCTTCGTAAATAGATTGTGCGAAACAGCCTTGCGAATTGGTGGCATCATCAATCCACCAAAGCGGCATATACCAATGCCAACAGCCGGTCGGGCAAGTCGGGATGACGGGTATGTTGCAATTGCCGGTAAAAGAGTATCACCATTTCTTCCTTTGGGTCAACCCAGTACGAGGTGTTGAAGGCGCCTCCCCAGCTGTAGGTACCGGGCCGGTAAGGCATACGGGCACTGCTGCTTTCGGTAACCACCCGAAAGCCCAGGCCAAACTTATCGGGCCCAACGTTTAAATCGCCAATCTGGTTCATCGTCATCATGCGTACCGAGTTGCGACTGAGGATGCGCTTGCCGTTATACACACCGCCGTTCAGCAACATTTGCAGAAAAATTCCATAGTCTTTGATGGTTGATGATAAGCCGGCCCCGCCTGAAAAATACGTAGTGGGCTGCAAGGGATAATCGGGGCTTACCTCCTTTTGGTTCAGCATTTGGCTGGTTGCACGCACAAACTTCCCTTCCTCTTCTTCGCGATGCAGCACTACCATGCGGCCGGCCTTTGCTTGCGGTACCGTAAAGTACGTATCGTTCATGCCCAACGGTTCAAAGATGCGTTTGCGAAAAAATTCATCCAGTGTTTGGCCCGATATTACTTCTACCAAACAACCCAGCAGGTCGGTATTGAGGCCGTATGTAAACTTTTCACCCGGCTGGTGCATTAGGGGTAAGGCGGCCAGCCGGTTCATGGCATCCAGCAGGTTGTCATCCTGTATGCCCAGGCCGGGTGTAAGGCGGTGTTTGGCGTATATGGCATTGGCTTCGGGTGAGCCAATGGCCGCGTAGCCAATACCGGATGTATGCGTCAGCAAATGCCGTATGGTAACAGGCCGGCGGGCGGGTACGGTGGTGTACGTGGTATCGGCGGCGTTAAAGGTTTGCAATACCGTTTGGTTTTGAAAAGCGGGAATGTATTTGCCTACCGGATCGTCGAGCAACAGCTTCCCTTCTTCAAACAGCATCATTATGGCCACGCTGGTTATGGCCTTGGTTTGCGAAGCAATACGATAAATTTGGTTGGGAGCCAGGGGCTTTTTATTTGCCACATCGGCAAAACCCACCACCTGGTGGTACACCGTTTTCCCCTTTCGCAGTATCAGCACCTCCCCTCCGGGCATGCGGCCTTCGTTTACCCATTGCTGTAAGGTACGGGTGAGTTGTTGCAACCGCTCGGGTGAAAAGCCAACGGTTTCGGTTTTCGAAAGCGGTTGAATTACCTGTGCCCGGATGTACAGCGCCGGCACAACGAAAAGCATGCAAAAAAATAAAAGCCGTTTCATAGCACAATGATGGTTTGGGTAAATGCAAGTGTAAGTTACAAATTGATGGCACCTAATTGCTGTAGCGCATAAAATAAAGCGGTTACGTGCATGCTTTGCATAATTTTCCGCTCCCGCAAGAGTTGTTTTACCTCGTCGAGCGTGTACTGCAGCACTTCTATTTCCTCTCCGCTGTCTAACTGCTGGTCTTGCACTTTTATGCCGCCGGTAGCCAAAAACACATGCATGCGGTTGTTGTGGGTAGAAGGGTTGGCAGAAGTAATACAAAGAGGGGTAAACCTCGTAAACCGGTAGCCGGTTTCTTCGAGCAGTTCACGGGCGCAGGCGGCTTCGGCATCGGCATCGGAAGCATCCATGCAGCCGCCGGGTATTTCAATACAAATTTCGCCAAGGGCATGCCGGTATTGCCGCACCATAATTATTTTTCCTTCCTGTGTAACCGGCACGGCGGTAACCCATTCGGGAAATTCGTACACATAGTATGGGCTGATGATGGTGCCATCGTTGCGCCGGCAGGTATCGGCCCGTAGCGTGAGCCAGTTATCGGTAAACAGGTATTTGGAAGAAAGCGTTTCCCAAACCATAGGCATTGTATGCTTGCGTATAAGAATGAATGAAGAATAGAAATACCATTTTCTGAAATGCGAACCGTGCCCGGCCGGTGTTACCACCCCATCCGCTCACGAAGGCTCGTAATTTGTGCCACATGATGACGGCCATGCCATGCATACATGCCGGTAAGGTACCATAAATCAGCCGTTTGTTGCGTTAGCGGATGATAGTAAGTCCGATGCCATGCCGCATCGGGCAGCGCATCGAGCAAGGCCGCCCAACGGGTGTGCAAGGCGTGCAGTAAAGTAACCGACACGTTTACCGGCACGGTGTAATTTTCGGCCGTAAGGGCCCAGGCATTTTCATCAAACGGCCGCACTGCAGGCATCTCTTCGGTTACAAGCAACTTAACCCGGCAAAAAGCATTCATGTGGCTGTCGGCCAGGTGGTGTACTACCTGCTGTAGGGTCCACCCTCCTTCCCGATACGGTGTTTGCAACTGTGTGGCATCTAAATTTTCGAGCGCCCTTTCCAGCAAGCCGGGTAAAAAGCGGATGTCGGCAATGCGTTCGGCTTTTAGTGTCGGTGTAAACGGGGCCGGTTCGTACGTACCGATGGGATAACGCAAATCCATTACCGTTATTTGCTGGCCGGTTTCACATCCAGCAGTTCCAGCTCAAAAATAAGGGTGGCGCCACCGGGTATGTTGGCTCCCGCACCGCGGTCGCCGTATCCGAACACACTGGGCAAAAATATTTGCCACCGGCTGCCTACGGGCATCAGTACCAAGGTTTGCTTCCAGCCTTCTATGAGGTTGGCCAGCGGGAATTCAATGGGTGTACCACGGCTGTACGAATCGTCAAACACGTTGCCGTCA
This sequence comes from Lacibacter sp., assembly GCA_046297415.1. GTDB lineage: Bacteria > Bacteroidota > Bacteroidia > Chitinophagales > Chitinophagaceae > Lacibacter. The sequence continues at coordinate 92,495 of JBKBIL010000001.1, read as the reverse complement.
ATGGTAGTACCGCGGTAATGCACTTTAATGGTATCTTCCAAAGTTGGTTTTACGCCATTGCCCTGCTGGATGATTTTATATTGGATGCCGTTGGGCAGCACCACAACGCCGGGTTGTTTTTTATTCTCTTCCAAAAACTTGCGGCCCTGTTCTTTTTCGGCATTTACCTTGGCCATCATGTACTCCTGCAACTTTTGCTGTATGGTCATATTTGCGGTATTTTCTTCCATCAGGGGCGTACGTTCTTTAATTGCATCCATAATGCCCCGCATAAATGCGACGCCGCTGGCCGAGTCCATACCCTGTAGGCGCATGTTGGTACCAACATTCAGGCCAATGGCATAGCTTAAACTATCCAAACCGTTGCTCAAAATGGGCCTGGGTGCAGCCGGCTGCGACTTGGTGGGTGCCGGTTTGGGAGCAGGTTTGGAACCCTGCGCATAAGTGAATGCGGTAAGTGCGGATACAGCACATAATAAAAATGCAAAACGTAGCATAATCGGTAGGGCTTTGTTTATTCGTCACGCAAGGCATGACCGGTTAGGGAAATAAATACATCTTCCAGGTTGGCCTGCTTCACCTCACGGCGGCGTTCAAAGCCGCTGGCAAGTAGCTGATCAATCAGGCGGGCCGGGGTATCAAGGGCAATGATGTTGCCGCGGTCGATGATGGCCACCCGGTCGCAAAGATATTCGGCCTCATCCATATAATGGGTGGTAATAATAACGGTGGTGCCCCGCTGTTGTATTTGCCGGATGAGTTTCCACAAATTACGCCGGGCCTGCGGGTCGAGGCCGGTGGTGGGCTCATCCAAAAACACAATCTTGGGATCGTTGATGAGCGTGGTGGCTATGGAAAACCGCTGTTTCTGGCCCCCACTTAATTCTTTGTACCGGGCACGGGCTTTTTCTTTCAGCTGCACCTGTTCCAGCAGGGCAAGCGCATCAACCCGCTTATTGTAAAGGCCGGCAAACAGTTCGATTAACTCAACTAAATTCAGCCCGGGGTAGTAACCCGAGCTTTGCAGTTGTACGCCGATGATTTTTTTGATGCCGGAAGGCTGCAAATCCAAATCCATCCCATCTACAAACACCTTACCGGAGGTTTTGGGCCGCAGGGTTTCAATAATCTCCAGTGTGGTGGATTTGCCGGCGCCATTCGGCCCCAGCAATCCAAAGATTTCGCCCGGCCATACCTGAAACGATATGCCGTTTACTGCCGTAAAACTGCCATACTTTTTTACCAGGTTTGTTACTTCAATTATGGGCGCCTGCATGATGCCTGCAAGATACGTTTTCGATTGGGTTTCTGCCGAACTGTTGCAGTAACAGATGCCTACGCGGTTGCGAACGTTGCACCGCAGGCAAAATTGCTGCTGTGCCTGCATCAGGACGCGGCCTTCAGGCACTGTTCCAGCTCTTCCACCATTCCCTTGCTGCCGATGAACAACGGCACCCGCTGGTGCAGTTCGGTGGGCTCCACATCCAGCACCCGTTGCGTACCGGTGGTTGCTTTACCGCCGGCCACCTCCACTATAAAAGCGAAGGGATTGCATTCATACGCCAACCGCAGCTTGCCGCCGGGCTTATCGGTTGTGCCGGGGTACATGAAGATACCGCCCTTAATGAGGCTGCGGTGCACATCGGCCACCATGCTGCCGATGTAGCGCTGCGTATAGGGGCCGCCGTTACTTTTATTTTTTTGCTGGCAGGCGGTTATGTATTGCTGTACACCTTTGGAGTACCGGAAATAGTTGCCGTGGTTCACGGAATAGATGTTACCAAATTCCGGACAGCGGATGTTGGGATGACTGAGACAAAATTCGCCGATGCTGGGATCGAGGGTAAAACCATTCACCCCCCGGCGGGTGGCGTACACCAGCATGGTGCTGCTGCCATAAACAATGTAGCCCGCCGCCACTTGTGCAATACCCCGCTGCAAAAAGTCGGCTTTATTGCAGGGCGCACCCGGTTTGCTGATGCGCCGATAAATGCCAAAGATGGTTCCGATAGACACGTTCACATCAATATTACCGCTGCCGTCGAGGGGGTCAAACATCACCACATACTTGCTGTTGTTGCTGATTTCATCATCAAACACCACAATATCATCCAACTCCTCGCTGGCAATACCCGCACAACTTATGCCATGCTGCAACACTTTGGTAAACTGGTTGTTGGCAAATACATCCAGCTTCTTTACATCTTCGCCCTGAATGTTGGTACTGCCGGCATCGCCCAAAATATCTACCAGGCCGGCTTTGTTCACTTCCACATTCACCCGCTTGGCAGCCAAACCTATATCACGCAGCAAACTGCTGAGTTCGCCGGTTGCCTGGGGAAAGTTGCGGAGTTCTTGAATGGTAAATTCGTCGAGGGTTAAAACTTTTCGGTTGTACGACATGTGCGTTGTTTTCGGGTAAACTCGATTGCAAATGTAGCGGAATGTGCTGCCTCCTGTAATTACCGGCAAAAAAATTCTATCTTACCCGTATGGAATGGCTGCTTTTTCTGACCGGACTGCTGCTGGTACTTGCAGCGGTGGCCGGCAGCGTGGTGCCCTTACTGCCCGGCCCGCCGCTGGCTTTTGCAGGCCTGCTGCTGCAACAGTTGCGGCAACCGCCTCCTTTTTCGGGCATGTTTTTACTGCTTTGGGCAGTGTTGGTGTTGGGGGCCGTGGTGCTTGACTATCTGATACCCCTTTGGGGTGCAAAAAAATTCGGCGGGAGCCGTTATGGCATTTGGGGGTGCAGTATCGGCCTGCTGGCAGGTTGGTGGATGGGCCCCTGGGGTGTGGTGCTGGGGCCACTGGCCGGCGCATTTATTGGCGAATGGCTGGCGCATCAAAATTCACAAAAGGCGTTGCGTGCAGCCTGGGGCTCGTTTGCCGGTTTTTTGGCAGGCACGCTGCTGAAACTGGTATTGTGCTTTGTAATGCTGTTTTACCTGCTGCAAACCTGGCCAGGGTAAACCCACCCAAGCCCTTTCAGATTTTATTTGCAGCGCTAACAACGAAGTGGTACTAAATAGCCGAAGCCTTCACCCCTTCATTGCCTCAATCCTTCAATCCTTCAATTCTTCTTCCGCCATTCCTTCCCCATCGCCCCTGGGCCGGAAAGTGAAATACTTTTGCGAATAGTAACTGAACGCCACCACTACAACTGTGGTAAGCAATTTGGCGATGGTGGCATGAAAGCCGAAGGTTTCGATAAAAACTTTGAGGAAAAAATAGTTCAGCAAAATGGCTCCGATAACCACGGCCAGATATTTGGGCAACTGCTCCCGCTTGCGAACACCCCGCTCCTGAAACACCACATACCTGCTAAGAAAGAAACCTACCGGAAAGGTTACCGTAAAAGCCAGCAAAAATGCCGCAATGTGCGGGGTAAGGGTTACAAAAGGCGTTTGCACCAACTGTCCTTTAAACAGGTAATCGTGCCCCACCACAAATAAAACAATATCCAGCAGCGTATTGGCACCGCCACAAGCGGCATAACGGAAGGTTTGTTCCGAAAAAATGCGCCGGAACGGTGGGTAAAACCAGTCGATACAACCGTGTATAAATGCAACCGTTTTATTAACCATGCGGGGCGCAAAGATACGCCCCGCATGGTTATGGAAGTATTCGTTGTTGTGTAAACGGCTGTATGCCATCAGAAAAACAGTCCATTGAGCAACAACTTCATGGTACCCAGCCAAAATGCCCGAAAACTCATGTTATCGCTGTACGTAATCACCTTACCCCGCCCTACCTGCTCGGTATTTACCACCGCCATGCCTTTTACTGCCTGGTTGTAGCTGCGGTGCAAATAACCGCTCTGCAGGGGATTTTGCGTTAGCAGTACGGGCGCATCGTAGCCGCTGTTATTGGGGTCCATAAACAGGGTATTGGCTTTAAAGATGCTGATGCTGCGCCCCCTGTAGCCGTAGCACAACGGATGCGAATTGTCGAACCGCGCCTCAAAAATAGAACCCGGCATCTCACGGGCACGGGTTTCATCGCTGCGCAGGTAATAGGGCAAAAAGTTGGCCGTATCCCGTTCGTTGGTTACCGTGCGATAGAGGGTTTTGGTAATACCGGCGTTGGCCAAAAAGCGACCGGCCCCTTCAAACGCCAGCAAGGTACCGCCGCCGGCCACCCAGGCACGCAGCTTATCCTGCGCCGCTTTGTCGAGCGCATTGTAATTACCATCCACCATAATGATGGTATTATAGCCGTTAATATTAACGCTGTTAAAACGCTCCAGTTCCACCAGCGTGGAAGGAATGTGCATGCGTACATCCAGCAGGTGCCAAATTTCACCCACATCATTGGCTGTTACACCATTGCCTCCCAACAGCAGAATGCGGGGCGTACGGGTGCTTACAAAGCTGTTGCTGCCCAGGTCAACCCCGCTTATCGATAGCCCCTTGTTGAGCGCAAAAACTTCCACACCGGTATTTTGAACGGCGGTTTCAATAAGGCGGTGCAGGTCGGCCGCGTTGCGGCTTTGCAGTTGCACCGGTATGAGAATGGCCCCATAATTGAATTTACGGTTGCCCGTTGCCGTTACCGCTTCAAACAGTTGCGTAGCCACTTTGGTAAGCACGCCTTTCGACTGCAGGGCATACAGCAGGCGGGGCGCATAAAAATCGTCCCACTCAAACGCATAGGCATAAGCGGGCTGACCGCCAATGATTTTACCCTGAACGGCGGGTGGCGCGGTAAGCGCAGCCCCCAGGGCCGGCGGTGTTTTCAATCCGGCGTAGGGTATGCCCATTGCCAGGGGAAACGTCCAGGTGGTAATATCATAAAACAGGCTGTCGCTGTAGGTGAAGGTTTTCTCGAAAATGGTTTTGATGAGCTTAAACTGACTCTGCTGTGTAGGCACCAGCCACGACTTACCGGGCTCAAACCGTACCCCCTCCACCTCAAGGGGCTGCTTGTTTTCGTAAACAGCAATGCGGTGGCGCATCAGCATTTCAATGAAAATGCGGTTGCGGCTTTGGTCCCAGCCATGGCCAAACACGAAGGCCTTTTCGGGAAAAGCAGCGGCCTCGCGACGCACCTGCTGGTAAAAATCACGTTGGTAATTCAACAACTCTACCCGCAGGCTGCGGGCCGCCTCCAGCGTTGACAGTGCGGTTACAAACTGGTTGCGAATGGTAAAGGGGAAGGTGAGCAGTCCGTTTTGCGTTTGCTGTGCGTGGCCGCGGCTGCTGGCCTGTTCAAACAAAATGCCAATGCCGCCATGAATGTCGGGAAAGGTGGAACCTTTTCCGTAGTAAAAGTCATCATAGCCTTCTTTGGTAAAGTACATGGAGCCGATGCTGTCGAGGTACTTGGCATGAAAGTTTCCGATAGCGGCCGTCAGTTCCTGATTGCGGGCCGGCGTATTGGGGTTGACGCGGCTGGGCACGCCGGGCTGAAAAAAGAAACTGGCATTGCTGCCCATTTCGTGATGGTCGGTAAGAATGTTGGGGCGCCAGTTGTGAAACACTTCCAGCCGGTTGCGGCTTTCGGGTTGCTGGGCGGGCAGCCAGTCGCGGTTCAGGTCAAACCAATAGTGGTTGGTGCGGCCGCCGGGCCATACTTCGTTCAGTTCGCGGTTGTTGCCATCGGCCACCTGGGTGTAAATGCTTTTGTGCATGTTTACCCAGCTGGCAAAGCGGTTCAGTCCGTCGGGGTTGAAAGAGGGGTCAAGAATGACAATGGTATTTTGCAACAATTCCTCAATGGCCGGGCCTTGTGCGGCTGCCAGGTGGTACAGCAGTAACGGACTCATATTGGCGCCACTGGGCTCGTTGCCGTGAATGCTGCAGCCAATCCATACCACGGCGGGCATGTTGGCCGTGTTTAACGATGCGCTTTTATCGGGGTCGCACAGTTGCAAATGCTCCTGCCGCAACTGTTCCAGCCGGCTGAGGTTGGCCGGGGTACTGATGTAAAGGGCCAGCTGCTCCCGCCCTTCGTGCGTGGTGCCGGTAACGGTTAGGTGTACCCGATTGCTCACGGCCGCTACGGCCTTCATGTACGCCACCAAACGGTCGTGGGTAATGTGCCAGGCCCCTACCTCATGCCCGATTACCGACTGGGGCGTGGGTATGCCAGCATCGTAGCGGGTGCCGGCAGGCAGGTAATACGATAATTGCTGCGCTGCCAGCGTTTGCCAGCAGGCAAGAAAAACAAGAATCCAAACTTTTTTCATATACATACAATTGGCTCCCGAAAGTAAGAAGAACCGCGGTTGCCGGCCTGCCGGCATCGTAAGTTTGTGATAAACGGAGTTACGCAAAAGGGATGGCCTGCAAATGGCAGCATGCCGTATTTTTGAACCATGGATGCGCAGGCTGCAACAACAACCGAGTGGTACGAAGACTGGTTTAACTCGCCCTACTATCACCTGCTGTACTTTCAACGCGATGAGCAGGAAGCAGCCCGTTTTATTGATGCGCTGTTGCAAAAACTGCAACCGCCGGCCGGCAGTCGTATGCTGGATGTGGCCTGCGGCAAAGGCAGGCACAGCAGGCAACTGGCCGCAAAGGGTTTCTTTGTAACCGGTATTGATATTAGCCCCGCCAGTATTGCGGCAGCCAATGAAAGTGCCACAGACCATCTGGAATTTTTTGTGCACGACATGCGGCTGCCCTTCCGCATGAACTATTACGACTACGCGTTTAATTTTTTTACCAGTTTTGGCTACTTCCGCACCCGCCGCGAACACGATAATGCCATCCGCACCATTGCGCAGGCTTTGAAGACGGGGGGTACATTTGTAATCGATTACCTCAACCCCCATTACGTAGAACAGCACCTGGTGTACCAAAGCGAACAACAGGTGAACGGTGTAAATTTTTACATTACCCGCTGGCTGGATGAAACGCATTTTTATAAAAAAATAGTGGTGGAAGATGAGGAGCACCTGCAGGAACCCATTGAGTTTCGGGAGAAGGTGGCCAAATTTTCACTGGGCGATTTTAACGACATGTTTGCCTACAACGGACTGCAACTGCAAGAAGCGTATGGCAGCTACCGGTTTGAGCCGTACCATGTGCAACATTCGCCCCGCATGATACTGATAGCCTGTAAAATCAAGTAAGCCCCTGCCTGCCGCTGTTGCAGTACAATTGGAAACCGATATCTTTGAACGACATGTGGACCACCCTTCAGCAAGCAGACCGGTATTGGTTTTACCTCATCAATCAGGCCTGGCAACACCCGGCACTCGACTTTGTGATGCCATTTTTACGCAACCAGTACCTCTGGGCGCCGGTTTATCTGTTTCTGCTGGTTTTTGCGCTGGTTAATTTCAAAAAGCAGGCAGGCTGGTGGGTTTTGTTTTTTCTGCTCACATTTGCCGTTACCGATTTGGTAAGTACCCAGGTTATTAAAGCCTTTATACAACGGCCCCGCCCCTGCTGGGATGGCGTAACCGCCAATACCGCACGCATGCTCATTCCGTGTTCGCATGGCTACAGTTTTGTTTCGTCCCATGCGGCTAATCATTTTGGCATTGCGGCATTTATCATGGGTACGCTGCGACAAATGGCAGGCCGTTGGGTATGGCTGGCACTACCCTGGGCCTTAGCGGTGTGTTATGCGCAGGTATATGTGGGGGCTCACTTCCCGCTCGATGTTGCCTGCGGCGGCCTACTGGGTGCAGTTGTGGGCCGCTATACGGCCGCCCGCTACCAAAAAGCTTTTGCAGGCAGCTGACCATTGCGATTTATTTTCGATTAGATTTGCATACACAACCTGCCAAACGAACGCTCAGCGGTAAAAAGGTAACCCCCGTATGTCGTTCACCTGCAAGTTTGGCGCAACCACCATGAACGAATTCTTCATTCTGCTGGGGCTTATTCTGTTGAACGGAGTTTTTGCCCTTACCGAAATAACACTGGTATCTGCCCGACGTTCGCGGCTGGAATTGCATGCCAAAAAAGGCAGCAGCAAAGCAAAGGCCGCCCTGCACTTATCCGAAAATCCCGAAATTTTCCTCTCATCAGTACAAATCGGCATCACCCTCATTTCAATTCTTACCGGTGTGTACTCGGGCGAAAAATTCGGAAAGAACCTGACTCCGCTATTGGAGCAGGTGCCCTTTTTGCAATCGTATGCCGCCACCTTATCCACTTCCATAATCGTTGTACTGGTAACGGCGCTTTCCATCATTTTGGGCGAACTGATACCCAAGCGGCTGGGCCTGTTGAATGCCGAAAAAATTGCAATGGCCGTAGCCGTACCCATGCTTTGGTTTTCGCGGCTGGTACATCCGCTGGTTTGGCTACTCAACAAAATCAGCAACCTGTTTTTCCAGATATTTCGCATTCGTACCGTAGCCGATAATCAGGTAACGGAAGAAGAAATCAAAGCCATCATTAGTGAAGGCACCGAACAGGGCGCCATTGAAGAGGCCGAACAGGAAATTATTGAACGGGTGTTTCATTTGGGCGACCGCAACATCACATCGCTGATGACGCACCGCAATGATATCATTTGGTTCGACCTGCACGATAACGAGATGGCGATTAAAGAGAAAATTCTCAAAGAACCCCACTCCATTTATCCGATTTGCGATGGCGACCTGGATGCGATTAAAGGAGTGGTTTCGATTAAAGACTTGTATGTAGAGAATGATTTTACACAGTTCAAAGACCTGATGAAGCCCGCCCTCATTGTACCCGAAAACAACTCGGCATACCAGGTGTTGGAAAAGTTTAAAGAATACAAAACCCATTCGTGTTTTATTGTAGATGAATACGGAAGCGTACAGGGCATGATTACCCTCAACGATATTCTGGAAGCCATTGTGGGCGATATGCCCGAACCCGAATCGGACGAATACACCATTGTGAAACGCGACGATGGCACCTATTTGGTAGATGCGCAAATTCCGTTTTACGATTTTCTGTCGTACTTCGAAAAAACCATCTGGATGAACGAAGGCGAGCAGGAATTCAACACCCTTGCGGGCTTTATACTGCACACGCTGGAACGCATACCCCAGCCCGGCGACCACTTTGAATGGAAAGACTTCCGCTTTGAAATCGTGGATATGGACGGGCACCGCATTGATAAAATTCTGGTAACCATCAGCGACGCATTAAAACGGGAGCAGGAAAGGAACAAATAACCCGTTGCTAACTTATTTACATCCGGCAACATACACTACCGAACTGCAACGTGCCGGATTGCCCCAGGCCTTCAGGTTCGACAAGAAGCCCTGCCACACCGCGTTCAGCATATTGCCCTTGCGGTATTTTTCGCTGAGCAGGCTTACATAAAAACTATCGAACCACATCGGCCGCATGTCCAGCAGTTGCAGCTGATGCAATTGCAGCAGCTCTTGCATGGCCGCAGGCGAAAAATGATACAGGTGCCGGGGTACATCGTACGCCGCCCAGTAGGCTCCGTAATACCGGGCATCGGCCGCCGTATAGTTGGGTACGGCAATAAACAGGCGTCCGCCGGGTGCAAGGGCATTTTTCAGTTTTTCCACAGTTTCGTGCAGGGCATGCACATGCTCCAGCACGTGCCACAGCGTTATAGCGTTATACGTACCGGGCAAAATAATTGCATCATCAGCGGCATCGTACACCGATACGTTGTACCGCCGCAGGGCTGTTTCCCGTGCACCCGCATCGGGCTCCATGCCAATGCTGTTCCACCCGGCCTGTTCCATGTGGTGCACAAAGGCCCCGCTGCCGGCGCCGTAATCGAGGTGCATACCAATTTTCATACGGGTGTAGCGCTGCACCAGTTTGCGCTTTTGGCGCAGGGTTATAAATCGTACCTGATGAAAAAGAAAATTGATGAGGCCGGCCCGTGTTTCGTTGTGCGATACATAGTGTTGTGCATGATAATAGCGCTTTATGGCCGTTGCACATGGCGCATTTTGCGTAAACCGAAGCGAACAAAAGCGGCACTCATACACCGGAAAAACCTCGCCCGTTACCGAATGGTCGCGAACATTTTGCCAGAGTACAATTTCCTGCGAATGACAAACAGGACAGTTATTTAGTTGACGAATGGAACTCATACAATGATGTACAACACGGGTTTGCTTTGCAAAGTTACTCTTGATACTGCCGGGGTGTTTCCTGCAGGGGTACCGGTCGGTAGCTGCCCTGATGTTTCCACTGCATATAGTGGAGCCGTGCGTACATAAAAATGGAGCTCAATGCAATCAAAAATAGAACCAGGGCGCCGGCCCACCACCGGCTGCGATGCCGTTGTTGCTGCTCCTGCAACCACTCCTGCATTTCGGTGTTGCTGCGCTCCGCATCGCCCACACGTATGCTGTGTTGCGCATCTTTACGTATTACCCGATGGGCCGCAACGGAAGGCAGCAGTTGCAGCGGCGGCTCCTGTTGTACAAAAACCACCGTACCTTCCTCCTGCCGGAAGGTGCCAAACAGCGGCAATGCAACCACCCCCTCTTGCCGTAACGCATCCCTGAATTTTTCTACAAACCGGCTGCACCACTGCGCAGCCGCTTCGCGGCTCAAATGATGGTGCTGCTGCAGCCAATCGGTAAAATGGTCCGCTTCCGCCACCGTTGTACTGTACAGCAAGCGGCGCATACCCGGAACCAACTGCTGGTTGGAAAAATCGAGCGAGGCAGGTAGTTCCACAACTTCCAGCCGGCCAAAACCTTCCAGCTGCAGCAGGTTGTGGCAGTTCAAATATTCACGCAATACGGCCGCCTCTTGCATTACTTTATAACTTTTGGTCAAAAGTAAGGCGAATTCCGGCAATCACCTGAAAACCCAATACCGGATAGTTGTACCACCGTTCGTATGCGTTATTAAAAATGTTGTTGAATTGCAGCCAGGCGCCAATACGGGGCGTAATGCTGTATTCGGCACCCGCATTCAAATCCATTACTGCGGGCAACCGCCTGCTGTTGCCCTGCGGATTGATGCGGGCCACAGCGCCCTGCCAGCCAAACAAATCGCCCCGCACTTGCAGTTGCTTTATGGGCTGCCAGCGTAGCGTACCCGTTACCTGCAGCGGAATAAAATGCCAGGCATGGGGTTCATCCTGCTGGTTAAAAATGCTGTACCAGTCCAGCTTGGCACTTGCTTGTAATTGATTTTGCTGTACAAAGCCCAGTTCGGCCTGGGTGTGAAACGCCTGCAATTTCCCTTCGCGCCGAATCGCAAATAAGGCCGGCCTTACGCTGTTTTCAAACAAAGGCAGCTGCAGCATTTCGGTTACGCCAAACTGAAAGCGGTAATTGAGTTTATCGGCAACACTGCCCCGCAGGCCCGCGTAAACGTCGGTGATGCGGGTATTAAATTGTGAGAGCGGTTGGTTGATCCAGGGATTTTGCTTTGCCAAATACTCGTAATTGTTCTTACGCACATGCCCCACCCAGCCGGCAGTAAACAGCAGGTCGGCTTGCGATAAGGGCGCTTCCAGCAACACATCGGGCAACACCCGTGCCGGACCGTTATCCCACGTAGGGCGAATGCCGGCCCGCAAGCGCAAACGCCCGCTGCGAATGCTTACAGCAGGGTTGAGATAAAAAATATTATTGCTGTACCTGTTTCCGCCATCAGGGGTAAACGAAGTAAGGTCGGCCACGCCGGTGAGGTGAATGGTGTAGTTGGTGCCCAGCCGGAGGTCAACCGGCAACTCCAGTAGGGCATTGGTTTCGTTCGAGCGGCCATCGCCAAATAGCGAAAGCGTTGCGTTGGGATTATAGCTGGCACCAAACTGTGTGGGGAAAGCGTTACGCCCTCCAACTTTTACAGTAAACTGCGAATACGGTTTCCGCAACGAATCGTCTTTGGTATTGATAAATGCGGGATCGGGGCCGTACAAAAAATTGGTTTGCTGCCAGTACCCCACTTTTCCGTACAGTTCGGTTTTTTGGATGCGGGAGTTTACGTAGCCGTTCAGTTCGGTTTTGCTGAACCGTTGCAGGCGTAAATTGCCTTTTTGCGAAATATGGCTGGCCAACAGATTTACATTGGTAAACCTGCCATCGCCTACCGACAAACCGGCTTCGGCCAGGGGTGTGTTATACGTTCCGTATCCCAACTTAACGTAGTTGCTGTTGTTGGCCGCACCGGTTGAATCAACCGGCAGGGCAAGGGGCCGAAATGCCAGTGGCTGCAAATTGAAATACAACTGCTGCACCGGTATGTTGTATTGCAATTGCACAGGGCCGGCATCGGGTGCCGGTGGCGTGGCCTGAAAAGGCAGTTTGGCCGCGTTTTTCAACACCGGCCGAAAGGCCGATATGATTTCAACCGATTGTTTGCGGCTGGTATCCTGTGCCTGCGCAGCGGGCGCAACAGTTGCCAGCACCCATACTGCCGCTATTTGCATCCAATGCTTCCTCATGTTGTTCATTGCGTTTGTCGGCTTAACCATCAATTTTCGAATTGCGTTTTTCTTCATCCATTACCCGGGCCAATTTTTCCTGTGCTTCCGCTTTTAACGCGGCATTCGTAGCATTCTCATACACGCTCTGAAAAGTTGCCTTGGCATTGAAGTAATCTTTTTGCTTCCAGAAAATATCGCCCAGCAGCAAATACGCTTTGGTTACCCAATAGTCGTACGATCCGCTTTTGTTAATTACTTCAAACGCAGCCTTTTCGGCATTGGCCAGATTATTTAAATCGTACAGGCAGCGGGCAATTTCATAACGGGCTTCGGCGGCCCACTCGCCTTTGTTCAGTTGCACCACCGTGCGGAACGATTGTATGGCCGCATCGTACTGCCGGTTGATTTGCTGGTTACGGCCGGTAACCAGGTTGGCAAGCGCCCGATCGTCGGTGCCCGGATTTTTTGTTGCCAGCAACTGCCGGGCTACCTCGGCTGCCTTTTGAAATTCTTTCAACCGGTACAGGCAACGCAAATTGCCCCGCAACGACTCCATGCGGTTTTCTTCGGTGGTGGCCAACATACCCAGCTGTTCGTAATACGGTTGGGCCTTTGCGTAATCCTGCAATTCAAAAAAATAAGTGCGGGCAGCCACAAAAGCGGCACGCTCTGCAAAACGGCTGTTGCCCCGCTGTAAAATATACTCGTATCCGGTAAGCGCATTTTTCCAGTCTTTACGCTGTACATAACACTCGCTGCGGTTGTAATGCGCCTCCAATGCGTACCGTCCGTCGGGAAAACGTGCCAGGTATTGCTGCGTTTGTTGCAAAATGGCATTGCAATCGCCGGCGGCCAGCCGCATTTCAACAGCTGCCCATGCCAGCGAATCGGCTTCGCTTACCGTAACCGTGCGGCCGGTTGAGCGCACAAAATCTTCATACGCATCGGGGCGCCCCTGCTCAATAAAAATGGATCGGATATTATCCAGCGCATCGGCTGCTTCGGGTGTGTTGGGATATTGCTGCACCAGTTTTTTAAATTCGGCCAAAGCCTGATCGTTTTTATTCAGATTGTACCACGCCACTCCCAGTTGAAACAAAGCGGGTGCACGAAATTCGTTGGCCCCCGGAGTTTGTACCACCTGTTCCAGGTACGGAATGGCCTCCCGAAACTTTTCATCGCTCATGTAGGTTTTGGCTATTTCCATGCGGGCATCGGTAACCAGCGAACTGTTGGGATAGATGCGCTGCAGGGCCGTGAGCTGCTCAATTTTCTGGCGGCTGGATGTGATGCCATTGATGATGGCTTTTTGGTACAGGGCATAGTCGGCATTGGGCCACGAATAATCAATTACCTGCTGGTACAGGGCCAGTGCCTGCCGGTAGTTGCGCAGCATGTAATAGCAATCGGCCTGTCGCAGCCAGGCATCCTGCTCCAGCGCAGGCAACCCCACTGTGGCACGGCCAACTACTTTCTGAAAATGCGTGAGGGCCAGTTGAAAATTTTCGCGCCGCATATACGCATATCCCAGGTTGTAATTGGCTTCGCGGGGCGTAGCCTCGCCCGCACCCCTGCTGCCGCTTTGCAAAAACAGCTGCATATACCGAATGGCATCGTCAATACGGTTGTTGCGCCATGCAATTTCACCTTTCCAGAATTGCGCCAGCGGCAACACGGGTGCGTTGTACGGATCTTGCAACACTTTATCCAGCAAAGCCTCGGCCGGACCCAACTGCTGGTCATTAATCAGCTCGGCAGCCCGCCCGTATAAAATACGGGGATACAGGCGTCGGGTGGCTTCGGAACGTTCGGGTAACGACTCAATCAAATTCAGCGCGTCTTTAAAATTGTTGGTACCTGCCAGCAAGCCCACCAGCAGTTCACGTGCCTCACGGTTGTATGCGCTGTTGGGATACTCGTTCAAAAACCGTTTCATTTCGGCAATAGCCACGCCCTGGTAACCCAGTTCATACGATAGCTTGGCGTAATTGAAAAGCGATACTTCGCGTTGGCGCTGGTTGCTGCTGTTGGCAGCGCAAAAAGCAAACGCGTTGCGTGCATTTTCGCGGTCGCCGGTTTTCAAATAGGCATCGCCCAGCATATACATGGCGCTTTGGCTGAGCGAGTCGGTACTGCCGCTTAACTGCCGGAACCCCTCAATCGCCTTTGCATACTGCCGGTTACTGTAATAGCTGTAACTGAGTTCATACACATCTTCCCGGCTTACTTTTTCGCTGCGCTTCACATATTCCTCAAGATAGGTTTGCGCTTTCAGGTACTCATTTTTTTCGAAGTAAGCATGTCCCAGCAGTTGTTTCATCTCCAATTCGTACAACACATTTTTGCGGCGCAGCGCTTCTTCTGCAATGCCAATGGCTTTGTCTTTTTGCCCGCGGTAATAATAAATAGAGGCCAGATAAAACGGAACAATGGTACCATAATGCGGATGTTGCTGCACCCGCTCAAAACTGGTAAGCGCATCATTATATTCACGGTCGGCATAAGCTATAAAGCCGTAATAATAGTTGGCATCGAGGTAATGCACGTCGGCCGGCATTTGCCGTATGGTATTGAACAGGGGTTTTGCTTCGCGAAAACGCTTGAGGGTAAACAGGCAATAGCCCATCCGAAATTTCGAGAGGGCAATTTCTTCATTGCTCAGGTTGGCAATAGTTGCTTTTTCGTAATACTGCAAGGCATTATAAAAATCCTGGCGGCGGAAATAGTAATTCGCCAGGTGAAAGGCCAGTTGTGCGGTGCGGGGCTTGTTGTGCGTAAAGGTAATGAAGTCGGCCGCCGGCGCCACCGCACGCTCATCGTTTTGCTGCAGCCGACAGGCCAACAGGTAAAATTTCAACTCTTCGGCCTGTATGGGATTGCGGGCATACGCGGGCGACTGCAGTTCCTGCTCCAGCTCCAGCAACAACGGTAAGGCCAGGCTGTATTGTTGCCTTAAAAAATATTCTTCGGCCTGCCGAAACTTACTTTCGGAGTTTTGCACCCCGGCAGTGTATTGCGACCAGCCCTGTACCTGGGCCATCAATAAAAAAACAAGAAGTAAAACCCGCAATTGCATCGGTTTTTTAACGTAATCCATCCGTGTATATTTTACTCGCATTCACAAGCGCAAGTTAAAGGTAGCGCAGTTGCACCACGCAAATTCCATTCCGCTTTTTTGTGGATAAAACAGCCGCAACGGTTAATTTCGCTGCCATAATGCTGTAGAGGTATGAAAAATCTGGTTTCCATCCGATACTCGGCCGCTGCTTTTAACATAAGTTTTTTGCTGTTGCGATTGATTTTGGGCAGTACCATGTGCATCAATCATGGCTACGATAAACTGGTGCATTTTGCCGATCGCAAAGAACGATTTGTGAATTTTTTGGGAATGGGCAGTGCCACTACGCTGGCGCTCGTAATTTTTGCCGAGTTTTTCTGTTCGCTGTTGCTCATGCTGGGTTTATTTACCCGCATAACCGTTGTGCCGCTTATCATTGCCATGGTATATGCATTTTTTGTATCGCACGATGGTAATCTTTTCGGCAAAGGCGAAAGCGCTGCTCTTTTTTTAACCGGATTTATAGCCATTTTACTGTGCGGGCCCGGCCGCATCAGTGTAGATGGCATGATTGCGAAATAAGCGGACATGTTTCAATCGAGCTCCACCATTCGGGTTCGTTATGCCGAAACCGACCAGATGAACATAGTGTACCACGGCAACTATGCCGCTTATTTTGAAGCGGCCCGTGCCGAAGCCATTCGTGAACTGGGTTATACCTACCGCGAAATGGAAGCCATGGGCGTTGTAATGCCCATTGTGGAACTGCACATCAAATACCTGCGTCCGGCGCATTACGACGACCTGCTTACCATTAAAACGGAGTTGCGGGAACTGCCGCACGACCATCGTATTGAATTTCATCATGAGGTGTTGAACGAAGCAGGCAAACTGCTAACCGTAGGCCGTGTGGTATTGTATTTTTTGGATGCGGCCACCAAAGCCCGCACCACCATGCCCGCCGCGCTACGCGAACGGCTGGCGCCTTACTTTGCAGCGTCTTAAAAACAAGCAAGGGCCTGCCGCCACGTGTTACAGTGAAAACACCAAACTTTATTTAAACAATCGCTTCGCATGAATGAACGAATAACCGCTTCCATCATTACCATTGGCGATGAGTTGCTGATTGGACAAACCATTGATACCAACAGCGCCTGGATGGCGCAGGAATTAAACCGTAATGGCATTTGGGTACGCCGTAGGGTTGCCGTAGGCGACGTGCGGGAAGAAATATGGCAGGCACTGGATGCAGAGCTGGAGGAGTCGGATATTGTACTGCTCACCGGCGGACTGGGCCCCACCGCCGACGATATTACCAAACCGCTGCTGGCCGATTATTTTGGCGGGAAGATGATTGTGCACGAAGGTGCCCTGCAAAACGTGAAATACATTTTTGAAACCGTACTGAAACGTCCGCTGCTGGAACGAAACCTGAAACAGGCCGAAGTGCCCGACTGTTGCGAGGTACTCTTAAACAAGCGGGGCACCGCACCGGGCATGTGGTTTGAACCTGCAGGTACCCGTAAGCGTGTGGTTGTATCCATGCCGGGGGTACCATTTGAAATGAAAGGCATGATGACGGAGAGCGTACTGCCCCGCCTGCGCACCACGTTTGCCCTGCCGGCCATTGCACACCGTACACTTTTAACCGCCGGTGCCGGCGAGTCGTTTATTGCCGAGCGGATTGAACCCTGGTCGCAGCAACTGCCGCCGCACATCAAGCTGGCCTACCTGCCCAACTACGGCATGGTGCGGCTGCGCCTTACGGCCCAGGGAACAAACCGCCACGAGCTGGAACAGGAAATAGATTTCTTTTTTGCCGAATTACAACAACTGGTTAGCGATATATTGGTGATGAACGAAGACACGACGCTGGAGCAGGCAGTAGGCGCCCTGTTGCAACAACAGGGAGGTACCCTGGCTACTGCCGAAAGCTGCAGCGGAGGATACATCGCCCACCTGGTAACCAGCCATGCCGGCGCATCAGCATGGTTTAAAGGTACAGTAGTAGCCTACTCCAACGATGCGAAAGAACAACTGCTGGGCGTACCGGCTGCCACTTTACAGCAACAGGGGGCCGTTAGCGAAGCAACGGTGTTGGCCATGCTGCAAGGCGTGTTACAACGCACCGGAGCCACCCACGGCATTGCCACATCGGGCATCATGGGGCCCGGCGGCGGCACGCCCGACAAACCCGTAGGCACCGTATGGATTGCGGTGGGCAATGCGCAGGCTCAGGTAGCGCAGCAGTTTCATTTCCGTTTCGACCGCATGCGCAACATTCAACTTACCGCTGCCCACGCGTTGCTGCAGTTATACCGCTTTCTGAAGCAACCCGCCGAATAGCATACAAACCGCTATCTTTGCGCCGTTAACGATTGACCTGCCATGCCGGTGTAAAAACCCGCCCGGGGTGGTTGGCACGCTGTTTCACTCTTTACATCAAAGCAGTTATGGCCTTAGTTGATTTAGTAATGCCCAAAATGGGCGAAAGCATTATGGAAGCTACCATTTTACGCTGGCATAAAAAACCCGGCGATACGGTGCAAACCGATGAAACGGTATTGGATATTGCAACCGATAAGGTAGATAGCGAAGTACCCAGCACCGCCTCCGGCGTTATCAGCGAAATACTGTTTAAGGAAAACGATGTGGTGCCGGTAGGTGCCGTAATTGCCCGCATACAAACCGGCGCTGCCGAACCCGTGGCCGCCCCCGCCCCATCCGCTCCGCAGCCGGATGCCGCTCAACCCGTAACGGAAGACATCCCTTATCAGCCGGCAGCAGCCCCGGCTGCCGCAAAAATGCCCTCCAACGGCGTACGCTTTTATTCGCCTCTGGTGCTCAACATTGCTGCACAGGAAGGCATTAGCATGGCCGAACTGGAAACCATACCCGGTACCGGCAATGAAGGCAGGGTAACCAAACGCGATATTCTGCAATATGTAAGCAACCGTAAAGCCGGTGGGGCAAAACCCGCCGCTGCTGTTACAGGCAGCCGCCCGCAGGAAGAAGTGATGGTAATACCCATGCAACGGGTAGAGCAGCCCGCTTCGAGCCCGGCTCCGGCCCCCGCTACCACTTACAGCGGCAATGTGGAAATCATTGAAATGGACCGCATGCGCAAACTCATTGCCGAGCACATGGTGCGCAGCAAACAAACCAGCCCGCATGTTACCAGTTTCACCGAAGCCGATGTTACCAACCTGGTACTATGGCGCAACCGCATCAAAAAAGAATTTGAAAAACGCGAAGGCACCCGCATTACGTTTACCCCTCTGTTTATTGAGGCCATAGTACGGTGTATCAAAAAATATCCGTTGATCAACAGTTCGGTTGACGGCGATAAAATCATTGTAAAGAAAGACATCAACATTGGCATGGCAACCGCTTTGCCCAATGGCAACCTCATTGTACCGGTAATTAAAAACGCCGACCAGCTGAACCTGGTGGGCCTCAGCAAACAGGTAAATACCCTGGCCGAAAATGCCCGCAACGGAAAACTGAAGGCCGACGATACCCAGGGCGGCACCTTTACCCTCACCAATGTGGGTACCTTTGGCAGCCTCATGGGCACTCCCATCATCAACCAGCCGCAGGTGGCCATACTGGCCGTAGGCGCCATTAAAAAGCGCCCCGTGGTTATCGAAACCCCGCATGGCGACAGCATTGCCATACGCCACATGATGTACCTGAGCATGAGTTATGATCACCGGATTATTGACGGCAGCCTGGGCGCCACCTTCCTCTCCGCCGTAGCCAATGAACTGGAGCAATTCAACCCCGAACGCGATTGGTAACAGGTAACAATAGAAAAGACCCGCCATTAGGCGGGTCTTTTTACGAATACGGTATAAGTTTGATAAATCAGGCCTTTTTGGCGTACTTCTTCTTGAACTTATCAATACGGCCGGCTGTATCTACCAACACGTTTTGGCCGGTAAAGAAGGGATGGCTGGTGTTTGAAATTTCCAGTTTCACCAAAGGATACTCATTGCCATCTTCCCACTTAATGGTTTCTTTCGTGGCGGCAGCCGAACGGGTGAGGAACGAATATCCATTACTCATGTCTTTAAACACTACAAAACGGTAGTTAGAGGGATGCAAATCTTTTTTCATGACTTCTGGGATTTTTCAGCACGATTGCGGCCGTGCATTCTTTTTTTAAGAGCGCAAAGGTAAGCGTTTGAAGCGAACAATCCAAAACGGAACAGGCATAAAAAAAGAAGCACCAAATTCGCTATACCGGCCTTCCGGCCATCCGGCTTTCGCCTTCATACGTTGAACCCAGTGCTTCCGGATTGTTGAGACACCTTTTACAGCATCTTTTCAACCCACCGAACCGCTTTTCCGTTTCCGGTATTTCGTTTCGGCTTTCTGTATCAAATATACGATTTCAAATTCCCGGTTTCCAAATTTTCAGCCGTTTCGATATGCACCACTTATGAACCGCAATATGCACAAAAAACGGCCGGTTATGCAGGTTTTTGGGCAGGTTATGAACGCATGTTCTCAAACTGCAGGGGGATGCCCAGATCCCAGCCTTTGGCGGCTTGTATTACGGCCTGCAGGTCATCAATTTTTTTCCCGCTCACCCGTACCAGGTCGTCGTTAATGGAGGCCTGCACCTTCAGGCCTGTGTCTTTTATCAGCTTTACAATCTTTTTGGCGTCTTCCTGTTTCAGCCCGTTGCGCACCAACACTTCCTGCTTGATGAGTTTGCCGCTTTGATAGGGCGCCTTGCTTTGATCAAAGGCCTGCGGCGCTATGCCCTGCTTGTGGGCCCGGTTGATCAATACATCCATCAGCTGGCGCAGTTTCATTTCATCTTCCACCTCGATATTGATTTTGTATTCCTTGCGGTTGAGGTCAATTACCACATGGCTGCCTTTAAAATCAAAGCGGTTGGTAATTTCTTTGGTGGTTACGTTTACGGCATTGTCGAGCGCCTGGGCATCCACTTTGGAAACGATATCAAATGAAGGCATGGTGCTTGTTTTTGTGCGAACAAACGAATTCGGGGGAAAAAGTAAACAACACAAAGCACACCTGATAAGCCGGTTTCCAAAAAAGAACCCCGGCTCAACAGCCAGGGTTGTAACATGAGAAGGGGTACAGAAAAAGATTGGTTAGTTGGAAGGCTGCACCCGCTCCTGCTCTTCAGAAGCACCTGTTTTGCGGCGTGAACCATTGCCATTTACCTTGCCTTTGTTGATTCGGTAGGTGAAGCTGATGGTGGCCACCCTTGAATCGTTGAACTGCTGAAATGCGGCATCAATGTTTCCGAAACGGGCTTCTCCCTTCACCCGCTGCGACCACAGTACATCCCGCACATTCAGGCGCAGGGTGCCCTTGTTTTTGAACAAAGGTGTACTGGCGCCAATATTGAGCATACCGAGCGCCCCGATACGCATTACCCCTTCAATTGCCGGCGTTCGGTAAAAACCACTCAGCTCAACCTGTTGTCCTTTTTTGAACCGATACGATGCCGAGCCATTCAAAACAGTGGTAAATGCTCCGAAATGAATGGGGGTATTATTCACCAGCCCTTCAAATTCGTTGTAAAACGCATTCACATACAAATTGCCGCTGAACTGATTTACCTGCGCCATGGCATTAACCGCAATACCCACCTGTTGCTGCCGGGCAATATTGGCCTGTTTTACGAAAGTTTGGTTGGTTTGCTCATCCTGCTCCATCACCTGTTGAATGATGTTGTTGGTTTGGGTGTAATTGAGTGTGGTGGTCAAAAAGCGTTTGAAGCTGTGCGACAGTTCAATGTTATGACTGAACTGGGGCCGCAAATACGGATTGCCCTGTTCAAACGTATACCGGTCGAGAAACTCCACAAACGGATTCAGGCTGCGGTAATCGGGACGCCGGATGCGACGGCCGTAATTCAATACAAAGCTGTTGTGTTCGCCGGGTTGATACTGCAGGTAGGCCGTGGGAAACAATTGGGTGTAATTCAACTCAAACCGCTCGCCGGTGGTGCGTTGCGTGCCGTTGGCTGCCGTATGTTCCATACGCAGACCAAGTTGCGCATTCAACTTTTTACTGAAGGCGCGGGTGTAATTGGCGTAGGCAGCATGTATTTGTTCTTCATAAATAAAGTAGTTACTGCGCCTGATATCACGCACCTGGTTGCCGTTAAGAATACTATCGTACACCGCGTTGTTGTCGGTAGCCACGAAGCTCGACTTCCAGCCGGCTTCAAAACGTGCACCTTTCTGCAGCGGATGTACATAATCGGCCTTAGCGCTGTAGATATGTATCAGCTGCGGAAGATTGCCCGCTATCGTGTCGGGCGTTAAAATGGGCGCCCCGGCGGCATTGGTGTACCTGTTTATCATGTGCATGCGGTCGCGGCTGTTATAATACAGATAATCCAAATCGGCTGTGAGTTCACGACCGGTACTGTCGAAACGGTGCCGCATGTTTACATTGCCGCCCAGGTGCCTGAACTGGTCTTGCGAGCGGCTTTGCGCCCGTGTGATATACTGCAGGTTACCCTGCGCATCGGATATATTGATATCGCTGTTGTTCGCAAAAGTGGATGCGTTGTAAAAGCCGTTTACAACAGAGCCCACGCTGGTTTTGGGTGTTAACTGAAAATCGGCCCCCAGTTTCATATTGTTGGAATTATTGTACTGACGCATCATCGAAAGCTGCTCAAAATGCGATACCACCTGCTTGGATACGGGCTCCATAAAGCGGCGCTGAATGCTCAATTCCTGAAAATGGTTGCGCTCATTGCGACTGAGATTTCCGAAAACATTGAGTTTGTTTTTCCGGTAGTTAAATACGGCTGCCTGGTTGTTGCGTGCATAAACACCCTGCGCATAGGCGCCCGTTAGCGAAAGGTTATAACCTTGCTGTTTTTGCTTTTTGGTTTTTATGTTGATGATGCCGCTGTTGCCGGCCGCATCATAACGGGCGGGCGGATTGGTCATGATTTCAATCTGTTCCAATTGTGCCCCGCTCAGGTTCCGCAAAAAATTCACCAACTCGGCACCCGATAAATAAGTTGGCTTGCCATCAACAAACACCATGACGCCTGCTTTTCCCTTTAAACTGATGTTCCCGTCCTGGTCCACAGTAACCCCCGGCGTTTTCTCCAGCACTTCCAAAGCAGTGGCACCGGAATTGGTGGGCGAAGCATCTACATGCACTACCATGCGGTCGGCTTTCTGCTCAAACACCGGTTTTTTGCCCGTTACCACCACTTCCTTCAGCCCCTGAATGGCGGGCTTTAACTGAATATGCGGTAACGAAACCAACCCCTCTACCCTTATGGAATCTATCATATGATTTTCAAAACCCACCATGGATGCCCGTAAGCGGTACATACCTGTATTGGAAAGCGGCAACTCAAAACTGCCATCAGGTTTACTGTAGGTTACGGCGGCAGCTGCCGTATCGCCGTAATAAAATAGTTCAATGGTTGCACCGGATAAGGGCTTACCCGCTTTTTCATTTACGGCACCGGAAACCCGGTAAGGCGATTGTGCGGTGGCTGCAAATGCAGCTTGCAGCACCAGCAAAAGCGTTAAAAAGTGTTTCATGTTGAAGTTTTAGTACCTGTTAAATGCAATTACATTTCAAAAATAGGTTCTATGTATTGCATAGTACATTGCAATATGCTAAACGGCCGATAAACCGGATAACCGGATAATTTATTGGCGCAATACAAGTTTATACGTTGCACCGGCGGGCCAGGTTACACGGGCATTAACGCCTGTCTATAAACGGTAAAAAAATTACTGCGGAAGGCAAAAAAAAGCACCCTGAAGGGAGGCTGTAAAATAAAATCAGGTTGAGGCGGGCGGTACTCAACTTGCCTTTTTCTTGCAAACCAGGTACAGCAATATGCCGATAATAATTAACCCCAGCGATATTAGCTCTGCCTGAGTGGGCTCAAACGGAAGGTTGTGATAGCGTGTATTGACGCGTATTTTTTCAATGAAAAAGCGCTCCAGCCCATTCATCACCAAATACACACAAAACAGCGCCCCGGGCAGGGTAATGCGACTGCGCAGCCACAGCAGCAGGCCAAACAGCACCAAACCCGCCAGGGTTTCATAAAAAGGCGTGGGAAAAACCGGAAGCGGCAGGTAGTTACAATGTTCCGGCGCATCGCAGCCGGCCAAACGCACGCCCATACTGTTTACGTTGTGGGGATAGCTGTAAGCCACCATCCAAACCGGAAGAAACGCAGGAGCCGTAAACGATGCATGCGGCACGTTTCCGTCTTTGGCGATGGAACCAAACTCCTGGCGCACATATGTTGCATTTTCGGTAACAGCCTTTTGAAAGGCTTCGGGCGTTGCCCGGTAAACAGCGCCGGTAGAATCGGCCAGGTAGGCACTGTTGGGAATGCCCCAGTCGCCATCGCCCGCCACCTGGCAGCCAATGCGGCCAATGGCATAGGCCAGCATCAATGCCGGACCCATGGCATCGGCAAGGTGGCGAATGGAAATGCCTTTGCGGCGGGCGTAAATTATAATGGCAATGGCAGCGCAAATGAGCCCCCCGTAAAAAGTTAAACCGCTAAAAGACAGCAAAGCGCCTACGGGATCGGCTACAAACTCATCCCAGTTTTCGAGGTTGTGAAAAATTTTGGCACCCGCAAAGCCAAAGATGGCCGCCAGCACCGTCATATCGCCTACCCGCTCGTGCGGCCAAATGCGCACCATGCGTTCTTCGGGCCGGGCCGCTTTTTGCTTATTTTTTTCGTACCATTTTAGCCCGGCAAAAAGCAGAGCCAGTAAAATGCCGGCGGGCCAGTTGCCTTTAGATGAAAAAATAAACTCCTGCGGATTTACGCCTTCCTCCCCTGCCACCAGAAACGCTCCTATAATTTTATAGCCCATAAAAAAGCCGAGCAGGGCATTGAGAAGCAGTTCTCCGGGAGTGGCGGGCTTGCCAAACACCGCTTTCTCTTCTTTGGGCTGCAGCAAGCCCTTTTTTTCTTTTAACTGCAACCCTTTAGTGAGCACATACGCCGCTGCAATAAATGCAAGGGCAACAAACAAACCAAACGAGTTTAAAAAACGGGTCCACTCCCACTCTACACCCAGCACATCTCTGAAAAAGTAATACAGGTTGGGATACATGTACAAAAAATTGAATTGCAATGTTAGGTGAAAATACGGGGCCGTGCAACTGTATGCATGCACGTAATAAAAAACCCGTTGTGTGCACAACGGGTTTTCATTTTTTTATGATGCCGTGCTTTAGTTACAGTGCTCTTCAAAAGCGGCAATCAGGTTTTGGGCAATCATTTGTGCCGGGCGGCCTTCTATCATGTGCCGCTCAATCATGTGCACCAACTGTCCGTTCTTAAACAACGCAATCGAAGGCGAGCTGGGCGGATAGGGCAACAGGTGCTTCCGAATTTGTTGCACCGCCTCTACATCATATCCGGCAAAACTGGTAAGTAGATAATCGGGCCGCTTGGTGCTGTTTTGTACCGCCATTAATACACCGGGGCGGGCACTACCTGCCGCACATCCGCAAACCGAATTGATAAAAACCAGGCTGGTACCTTCTTTGGCCAAAGCAGCATCCACCGCTTCGGCAGTAAGCAACTCTTCAAAGCCGCCTTCAAGCATTTCGCCCTTCATGGGCTCTACTATTTGAGCAGGATACATGGTCGTGATTTTTATTTGTGAAACGCAAAAGTAACGTAAATGTTCATTGGTTGCCCGATTCGAATTTGCTGACAACAAATACAATATGCCACTATGTCACACAAAATCAATCCAAAAAGACAGTTTGTCGCAATGATTTTCTTAATCCTGCACACCTGACCGAAAAATTGTGTTGGAACATGCTTTGCTGGATAAGGGATGAAATTGCTTAACAACTAAATCTAAAAAATATGACTATGGTACGCTTGCACAACCCTGTTCAAAAGTCCATCAACAGCTTGTTTGATGAACTGTTTAACGAGTTACCCACCTGGGGACGAACCGTGAACAACCTGTTCACTCCGGCTGTGAACATTTATGAAACCAACGATGGTTTTCATCTGGAGTTGATGGCGCCCGGAAGGAACAAAGAAGACTTTCAGGTAAATGTTGAAAACGATTTGCTCACCATCCGTTACGAGAAAAAGCAGTCGGAAACGATGAACGATTATAAAGTGGTGCGCCGCGAGTTTTCGTTCCAGCCGTTTCAGCGCAGCTTTACGCTGGATGAAAAAATTGATTCATCCAACATTCAGGCGAAATACGAAAACGGCTTGCTGAAGTTGTACCTGCCCAAGCGGGAAGAGCAACAAAAGCTCGTGCGCAGCATCAGCATTCAATAAGAGCATTGAACGAGCTAGTTATAGCAGTTGGTTTTGGTTATTTTCCCCGCCATTTTCATGGCGGGGTATTTTTTAAATGCGCTTAACAAAGCGGCTTCGGCCGAATGAAGTATCTTCGCCACACCTTAAAATAATTTGGCATGAAACTGCTGTTGGCACTTTTGAGCGGAATTGTTTTGTTTGTGCAAACTCAGGCACAGGTTACCGGCGATTCAACTCATGTGCCCGAAACGGATACAACGCTTTACATCAAAAACCTGACACCGTTTTTTACCCTGCATGTTGATAGTGCGCTCTCATACAAACTTGAAATCAACAAAGAAGAGTCGCGGTACTACTGGTATCTGAAAAATGCGCCGGTAGGCCTGCGCATTAATAAAGACGACGGTACTTTGTATTTCAAAGCCGAAAAGGCCTATTTTCTTTCGGGCCGTTTGAAATACGATGTGGAATACCGGGTACAATTAGGTGTTCAAAATCTAAACAATCCCAAAGAACGCATTGACACCTCGTTTCGCATCATTTTTTACAGCACCGAAGTAATTCCCAGCCGCATCCGCGCCACCGTGGTGAGCCCGGTTTTGCTGGAAGAAGGCGACAGCATCCGTTTTCGGATCACCTGCATCAACGGAAGTTTTCCTATCGAAAACATTAGCTTCGAAAGCAACATCAACATCAAAAATTACAAGCTGGTGCAAAAATGCGACGACGAGTTCAGCTGGGAAATACCCTACGATTTTATTAAGGAAAACGATACGGCCAAAACCAAAACCCTGCTGCTCCGCTTCATCGGAACCGATCGTTTTAAAAATCAGGATACGGCCATTGTACGGCTGGTGATTAAGGATGCCATCAATTTTTCCGTAAAACGTGCCGAGTACGACAAAACACTTGCCGATGTACGCCGATACAGCAACCAGCTCAAAACATCCTTCCGCGAATACGATAAGCGCATTCGTAAAAACCGTAATACGCGTATAACCTTCGACATGACTTCGGCCACAACCGCCTTAGGCGGCACCGTTTTCTCGTCCTTACCTTCGCCCGACCAGAAAATGGTAGGCCGCATCATGCCTAGCGTGGGTGTTGCATTGGTACCGGTAAAAGAAGCCGTAAGTCCCAACCGGCCTTTTGATCAAAATGCTGCCACACTCATCCGTGCCGGCATTAAGCGGCTGGATTATGCCATGAACGATAATGCGCTGATTGGCGAAATGGACCCCGACATCCTCACTAAAACCAATCGCTTAAAATCGGAACTGAAGCAGGTACAAATGCAGTTGATTGATATTCCGATTTCCGAAACTTCGGACAATGATGCCACTTCGCTGGACAATTACTTTAACAACCCCAAGGTGAATAAAAAGTACCGTACCAAAAAGAAAAAGTAATCAGTTGCAGGGCGCTTTGCGGCGGGTATCAATCAAGAAGTGAATCTTCCAGGCTCCGTTGTGGCGAACCAGTTGAAAACTGTTTACACCGCAGTGGCTGAACGTGCTTTTGTAAAAAAAACGATACGGTGTCCAAACGGAAGCCAAATCATCATCAACCTGCACCACTGGCTGTAGTATCTGTTCATCGGCATCGCCGGGCTGCATGCGCCCCACAGCGGTAATAAATTGTTGCAGGGGAACGTTTTTAACCAACGTTTGGCCTTGCTGCTGCACGGTGATGGTTTGCAGTATGGCATCGGCCGAAAAAACACTTCGCACGCCGTTCGAGTCGGCTTGTTTCATGTACACGAACAATTGTTGAACTACGGCAAGTGCCGAATCGGCTGCGGTTTGGGCCTGCAACTGCCGTACGGTAGCAGTAACCAGAACAAGGGCTATAAATACGCTGCGGTACATGGTTGCAGGTTTGCGTGAGTGGCTCCGGCAAAATGCGCCTGAATCTACTTTTGATGATTAATAGCCGAGAATTTTAAGCATGCTTTGGGCACTTTGCTCTTTGGCGTACAGCCAGTCGACCAGCTTACCGTTTTTATCGTAACCAACAATCACGTGCTTGGGCGATGGAATGAGGCAATGCTTAATGCCGCCATAACCACTGATCTGATCCTGATAGGCACCGGTATGGAAGAAGCCTACATACAAGGGTTCCTGCGAGTTTCCATTGAGTTTGGGCAGAAACACTTCGTTAATGTGTTCTTCCGAATCGTAGTAATCGTGGCTGTCGCAGGTAATGCCACCTAACACCACCCGTTGGTATTCATTGTCCCATTTGTTGATGGGCAGCATCAAAAACTTTTCGCCAATACCCCAGGTATCGGGCAAGGTGGTAATAAACGACGAGTCAATCATGTACCAGTTTTCCCGGTCGTTTTGCGTTTTTTGGCCCAAAACCGAAAAAATGTGCGCCATACTTTCGCCTACAGTATAGCTGCCAAACTCGGTATAAATATTGGGCATGGGCACGCCGGCTTTTTTGCAGGCTTTTTTGATGGTACCCACAATTTCGTTGATCATGAACTGGTAATCGTACTCAAAGCCCAGCGAGTGTTTGATGGGGAATCCGCCGCCGATATTGATGGATTCAAGTTCGGGACAAATCTTTTTCAGCTGGCAGTACAGGTTCACTACTTTATTTAGCTCGCTCCAATAATAGATATCATCTTTAATACCCTTGTTCAAAAAGATGTGGAGCATGGTTAGCTGAAAGCGGTCTTCGTTGCCTTCTATCTTATCTACATAAAACTCCAAAATATCACGAGCCCTTATGCCCAGCCGCGATGTGTAAAAGGGGAAGGTAGGCTCTTCTTCGGCAGCCACCCGTATGCCCAGCTTAAACGGCACTTTTACCGTTTTTTTGTACTGCTGCAACTCCTCTTTATTGTCCAAGACGGGGATCACATTTTTGAAACCCGAATTCAGCAACTTGGCAATGCGGGTGATGTAGGCTTTTTGCTTGTACCCGTTGCAAATGATTTGTATGTCTTTTGTAATCTTTTTCTTTTGGTACAGCCGGTTGATGATTTCAATGTCGTAGGCATAAGAGGTTTCGAGGTGAATATCGTGCTTCAGCGCCTCTTCCACCACAAAACTGAAATGGTTGCTTTTGGTACAGTAGCAGTAGAAGTACTTTCCTTCGTAGCGGTGCCGTTTAAAGGCCGCGTCAAACATGCGCTTGGCTTTTTTGATTTGCATGCCAATTTTGGGCAGGTACGAAAGTTTCATGGGCGTACCGTACTTATCAATCAGCGCCTTCAAATCGAGCCCGTTGAACTGCAGGTAGCCGTTTTTCACCTCAAAATCTTCCTGCGGAAAGTTGAATGTTTGCTGTACCAGGTCGGTGTACGTACTGTTCGATAATTCGTACGGAGGGGGGTGCTGTGCCAACTTGCTATATTTTTTGCAAACTTATTAGAAAACAAAAAATAAATACACACAGCCGCCTGTTACAGCTATAAAAAAACTGCCCCGACGGGCGGCCGGGGCAGGTATGTTTTTTTTATGTTGGGCAACCGGTTTAACGGGCCAATGTGAGCCGTTGTATAAACTGCTTATTGTCGAAATACAATTTAACCAGGTACATACCCGGTGCCGCGTTTTGCAGCGCCAGCGGACGGCTGATGAGCGAGCCGGGCATGGCGGTAAACTGCTCCTGACTGATAACCCTACCCGACGCATCGAGCACCTGCAGGGTTACCACTTCGCGTTTGGGCAATGCAAAGCGCACTTCGGCGGCACCTGCGGTGGGGTTGGGTGTAACCACCATGCCAATGGTGGCGGGGTTCATGTTGGTTACAGCAGTAGGCCATGCCGAGAATTCGGCCGAAGTGAAGGTACAGCCGTCTTTGGTTACATCAACCCGGTAAACGCCGCCCTGCGAAATGGTCAGGGTTGGGTTGGTGGCCCCCGCTATGGCATTACCGTTGAGGAACCACTGTATGCTGCCGGCATTTACCCCGCTGTTCAGCACATTGCCCACTTGCGTAATGTTGGGTTGCAGCACATCGTCCAGCACAAAAGGAATGCGGGTAGCACTGCCACAGGCAAGCGAGCGCACTTCCATATCGTAAAAGAAATAATAGAAGTTATCGCCTGCCGTATTACCGGTAATCGAAAACACCTGATTAATGGTCATGGGATACGGACTGGTGGGGATGAGGTTGTTCCGGAATACGGTTGCGCCGTTTTCGTACTGGGCGGCAATGGTAAACTGGCCCGAAGGCAGGCGCAGGTTCAGGGGAATGATGCGTCCGGTATCGGCCATATCGTTGGTGGTACCGGGTGAAGTGCGGGTAGGCGTAACTTCTACCACGGTTTGGGCCACCACATCGTTGGTGCTGGCATCACGTGCAATAAAAGTGATGCGGCCTGCGGCCCCAAAGTACATACGGGCACGCTGAATGACCACCGGCGTTAATGCGGTTACGTTTACCGAAGGAGTGAACTGTCCGTAGTCGCCGGTAGCTGCCAGTACATTTTTATTGACGGGGCCAATATTGGTACGCACATCGTTAACCCCCAGGAAGTAGGTACGGTTGGCAGGCACTACGGTTGTATTCAACGTTGCACCTCGGGCCACCGGTTCGCCACCTACCGGCTGTGTGTACCAAAACAGGTTATTGCCAAAGCCGCTTACGGTAGCCGTAGCACGTGCCTGTGTGGGCGAACACAACTGGCCCGAACCCAACGTTATGGTTGCGGTGTTGGCGGCAGCGGTTGTAAAACTGCTGCCCATGATGGTATCATTAAAGCGGTTTTGTTCGGTTGCACTGTTGGTGTACAACTGTACCTGGTAGGTACGCTGGGGCAGCGTTGTAAAAGTGGGCTGCAGGTAATGCACCACCTGGGTACCGGGGGCAACGGTTGTACGTATGGTATCGGTAAGGGTTGCCACCACGTTGGCGCCTTCGCGTACCACCGCTACAACTGGTATGTTGGTTAGGTTAGATGTACCCTCGTTGCTAACCCGTACCATAAACTGCAGCGGCCCGGCGCAAATGGGATTGGTGTTGTCGGGCACCTGTACCTGTAAAGGCTGGGCATCCAGCGCGGCACGTACTACGTTGAGCGAGTAATCCTGCGTTTCGCCGCCTCCTGCCAACGTGCCACAGGGGGTAACCGCCGCCGGATTGGTTGTTTCCGATACCACAACCCGCAAGCGTGTTGCTACACCCGGCTGCACACCCGGCACATTGATGGTGCCGCTAAAAATGCCCGAACCGGGTATTACACCCGATGTGGCAACTAATTCGCCGGCATCATCAAAATCGCCATCGCGGTTCCAGTCTATAAAGATGCGGGCTACTTTATTCACATTGGCGGCGCAGGTGCCGATTGACAGGCTGAACGGCAGTGCCGCACCCGGCGATACGGTACCGAAAGTAGCGGTGGCATCGGTATATTGAGTGCAACCACCCGTTCCATCGCGATTAATTCCGGCAAACGTAAAATTATCAATACGGGTATCGTTGGCCGTTGCAGGGCCCGACGTACAATAAGCCGTACCGCCTACCCCACTCATGATGAGCGAATAGGCCTGCGAACCGTTACGCAACGTTCCCTTGTGCGTAACCCGCACTTCGTACACCTGACCGGGTATGGGATTGAGAATTTCAATTTTTTCAACATTATCGAGCACATTATCGCCACGGGTGGCAGGATTTGCCGGGTTTAATCGGTCAAGAACCCAGGGCATTTCTGTGCCGTTGGGTGTAATTACCCGCACATCAAGGTCGTTTACCAGTTTGGGGGTGGGATTATTTAAGCGATTCACATTATCCACGGAGCCCGGAGGGTCGGTCCAGCAGATGGTAACCACCAGCGGTCCGCTACCCGATGCCACCACGTTGGTGCTATAGGTTTGGCCCTGATTTAACACCCGCTCCTGAATGGAGTGAAACTGGTTGCGCCCCATGATAACCTGAGCGCCCCGGGCAACGTTCAGCAGGCCCCAACCAAAGCGGTAATCGGGGCCGGGGGACGTGCCGGCTTCATCGGCAGTATGAATGGCCAGGCCACGCAGGGTTGCCGAGCGCATGAAGGCACCCGTTTCGCGGCGGTATAACTCTTGCAATAAAAACAATGAACCCGACACATTTGGTGCCGACATGGAGGTACCGCTACTGGTGGCGTAGGCATTATCGGCAGCAGATGATAAACTGAATAAACTTACACCCGCAGCCACCAAATCGGGCTTTATACGGCCGTCATCGGTAGGCCCCCAACTGCTGAACGATGACATTACCACCGAAGAGGGCCCCTGGTACCCGTTAGAAAGGATATTTACGGCTCCAACCGTAATAATATTCTTCGCATTGCTGGTGGTGGGTAATATGTCGTAGCCATTGTTGCGGCTGAGGGTATCCACATAAGGACCCACATCCACCATCTGCCCGTTTTGGTCAAAGCGGCGGTAGTTGGTTCCTACGGCGGGACCATTGCTGTTACGGTTGTTGCCTGCCGATTTCACAATCAGGTAATTGGGCGCTAAAAATGCCAGTGAATCCCAAAAAGCGGCGCCCGAACTGTAAAATCCGAATTTGAAATCTTCCCGGGCATCCCAATCGCCCCAAAATTCCCATACGCCGTTATTGTTGCGCCAGCCCGATATGCTGCCATAACTGTGATTTGAAATTAGAAAGTTGCCGGCAGCTGCCGCCATTTCGCTGTTATCGTTGTTAAAGTCGTACGATGTAATGTTCGGTGCTGCAAATGCCATTCCTCGTGCCGTGGGATTGATGCCGGTTGCAATCATGGTTCCGGCAACGTGTGTACCATGATCGCTCAGGGCACTGGCATCGCCGGGCAATACACGTCCGGCCAACTCAACATGCGTACCGCGTACCTGTCCGCCATCCCAAATGGCCAGTCGGCCATCCATAAACGCACTCGATCCGGAAAGATTCAAATTGGATGTAGCACCCGGCCACAATTGCGAAGCGCCGGTGGTAGCCGCGGCGCCCACGTTGCTGTAGGTAATCAGATATTCCGGTGTGCCGCCCGGATTTACACCCACCAGCAGCATCCGGTCGCCGTTGGGCAATATTCGTTCCACCGGCCAGCCCTTTTTCCGGGCAAGCTCCAGCGCCTGTTTGCGCTGGTCGTCTTCCACCTTGCGCAAATAAATACCATATTGCTGCAGGCGTTCTTTTTGCGTGACCACTTGCGCACGCACTTGGACAACGGCAAGCACGAGAACCGACAATACAAATAACCGTTTGTTCATGTAATTGGATAATTTCGGTGAAAATTAGTAAAAAGCATGTTACGCAGGCACTTTGCAGGGGAATTTGTTAGAAGTTTACGGGATAATCTTAAACATTTTTTGCCCGGACTGTTCAGTTTTTGTGCCTTGTTTGTATTTGCGGGGTGCCGCAGCGGCATGGCTGTAGTACGAGGCAAGGTAACACAGGTGAGCGGCAACCAAATGCCCAGTCCCGATTTACCGCTGGGCTCCCCCGCACAACCTTTTGCCACCCGCTTGGCATTATGCCCACCGGTTACGGCCGATTTCAGCCGGGCAAATCCCCAACTGCTGGAACAATTACCTGCTAATACAACCATTTTTAAAAGCAACAAAGATGGCAGCTTTACCACCCGTGTAAAAGCCGGTACCTACACGTTGCTTGTTGAAACAGGTGCCGGCTGGTGGGCGCCTTATGTGAGGGGTACAACCTTATATCCGATAACCCTGGAGCGCGGCCGGGATACTACCCTGAAGCTTTTGGTAACGGTTGATGCCGTTTATTAAAAAAAATGCCGCCTTTGAGAGGCGGCACTTTTTAAACCGATAAAATTTATTTTACGGAAGCTACCAGTTTTTTGAAGCTTTCGGGTTCGTTCATAGCCAGGTCGGCCAGTACTTTCCGGTCGAGCTCAATGTTCTTGGTTTTCAGTTTGTTGATAAACTCAGAATAGGTAAGCCCTTCTTCACGCACGGCGGCGTTAATACGGGCAATCCACAGGCGGCGGTATTCCCGCTTTTTGAGTTTGCGGCCCACATAGCTGTAGGTAAGGCCTTTTTCAACAACGTTTTTGGCAACGGTGTACACATTTTTCCGCTTGCCATAGAATCCTTTGGCTTGCTTCAGGATCCGCTTACGGCGGGCCCGGGAGGCAACTGCATTTACTGAACGGGGCATATCAGAATGATTTTAATGAGTGGGTGAATAAATGAGGGTTTTACTTCAGGCGCAGCAACCGCTTTACAAAATCTACGTGCGATTTGGCTACCTGTCCGTCAATACGCATGTTGCGCTTCCGCTTTTTTGATTTTTTAGTGAGAATGTGCCGCTTAAAGCTTTTCTGATGCATGATTTTGCCGGTGGCCGTTACCTTGAAACGCTTTTTGGCACTCGAGTTTGTTTTTACCTTGGGCATGTTACTGCTCGTTTTGGGTGATACCGCGCCGGCGGTATTGCACGGGCAATACACTTATGGAGCCGGTTGGGCAATAGTTCCAAAGCATGAAAACTACTTTGGGGCCGCAAAGGTAACGGTTAATGTTGAAACTACAAAGGCCATTCCATGCAATGCCTTTCACGACTCGGGCAACTGTGCCTCCCGCCCCCTGCGTTCGTAGGGATGGTCTTCATAAAACCGTTCTTCCCAGGTGTAAGGCGAAGGAGTACCGTCGCGTAGTACACGATATACCATCCAAATGACGGCGACGGGCGAAAACAGAAAAAGGGCAAAAATCAAATTATCGCTGACACCCAGCCAGGGTGTGGCCTGATACGCAAAGGCGAATAGGGTAACCAGCAATACCGGCATGCGTATTTTTTGCATGGCAACTGTTTTTAGTAAGTTACTACAAGCGGCAGCCGGTTTTGTTGTTGCAAAACAAAATCCGCCCTTTTTAGGGCGGATTTTTTATTCGGTTGCTTCTTTTTCCTTTTTCTTTTTTTGCGATTTGGGGGCTATAATCATCAGCATCCGCTTCCCTTCCAGTTTGGGCAAACCTTCTACCTGCCCTACCTCCGACAAGCGTTCGGCAAACTTCAACAGCACCAGTTCGCCGCGCTCTTTAAACTGGATGGCGCGCCCTTTAAACTGTACGTACGCCTTTACCTTGTTGCCTTCTTTTAAGAAGTTTTCGGCGTGCTTTGCTTTAAAGTCAAAGTCGTGGTCGTCGGTATTGGGTGTGAAGCGGATTTCTTTGAGCTCGGCCGATTTGCTTTTGGCCTTCATCTCTTTTTCCTTCTTCTTCTTCTCGTACAAAAACTTGTTGTAATCAATGGCCTTGCACACAGGCGGGTTGGCCTGCGGCGAAATTTCCACGAGGTCAAGCCCCAGTTCCTGTGCAATTTGAAGCGCTTTTTGCGTGGGGTAAATGCCCACTTCCACATTATCGCCTACGAGGCGCACTTCCGGCACACGGATGAGGTGGTTGATACGGTGTTCCGGTTCTTTACGTGGCAATGATTTTCCACGTGGGGGTCGTTGCGGGAATGCCATAAGAAGTAGCCTTCCTCCCCTGCCGGAAGGCATTTGCTGTTTTATTGGTTACAATGGGTTTCTCTGCAGGGGAAAACAGAGAAACTTATAATGCGCTACGCTGTTTGATTTCTTCTACGGCTGCTCTGATAAATTCTTCTGCCGCCACGGTGCCGGCATCGCCTTTACCCTGCTTGCGAACGGCAACGGTACCCTGTTCCTGTTCTTTTTCGCCTACAATAAGCATGTAAGGCACTTTTGCCATTTCGGTATCGCGTATCTTCTTTCCGATTTTTTCGTTCCGGTCGTCAATTTCAGCACGAATATCTGCTTTTTTCAATTTTTCCAGCAGGGTTTTTGCATAATCCAGGTACTTATCGCTAATGGGCAGAACTTTCACCTGCAGCGGCGCCAGCCACAGCGGAAACTTGCCGGCATAATGCTCCAGCAAAAAGCCGATGAACCGCTCATGGGTGCCCAGGGGTGCCCGGTGAATGATTAAGGGCGTTTCGGGCGTATTATCGGCATTGGTGTATTGCAACTGAAAGCGGCGGCCCTGCGCAAAATCTACCTGATTGGTGGCCAGCGTAAATTCCCTTCCGATGGCGCTCCAGATTTGCACGTCAATCTTCGGCCCGTAGAAGGCGGCTTCATCCGGCACTTCCACAAAGGGAATGCCCGACTCTACCAGTACCCGACGCACCATTTCTTCGGTTTGCAGCCACAGTTCGGGCTCATCTACATATTTCTGCCCCAGCTTGGAAGGCTCGTGCAGGCTCAGCCGCATTACATATTTCTCGATGCCAAAAATGCGGAAGTATTTCAGGTACATTTCGTTTACCGCACGAAACTCATCGCCAAACTGCTCTTTGGTGCAGTAAATGTGCGCATCGTTCATGTGCAGGCAGCGCACCCGCATCAGACCAAACAACTCACCGCTTTGCTCGTAGCGGTAGCAGGTGCCGTATTCGGCCAGGCGCAGGGGCAACTCTTTATAACTGCGGGGCTCGGCAGCAAAAATTTTGTGATGGTGCGGGCAGTTCATGGCTTTGAGGTAGTACTTCTGCCCTTCCAGTTCCATGGGCGGGTACATGCTGTCCTGATAGTACGGCAGGTGACCGCTGGTGAGGTACATGCTTTCCTTAGCAATATGTGGGGTAACTACCCGCTTGTATCCGGCCGCCTGTTCGGTTTCTTTAGCCAGTTTTTCCAATTCTTCTATAATGATGGTACCATTGGGCAGCCACAAAGGCAAGCCGGGGCCCACATCGTCGTCCATGGTATAAATACCCAGTTCGCGGCCCAGTTTGCGGTGGTCGCGTTTTTTGGCCTCTTCCAGCATGGCCAGGTATTCATCCAGTTCTTTTTGCGAGGGAAAGGTTACCCCGTACACCCGGGTAAGCTGTTTGTTGCGTTCATCGCCTTTCCAGTAGGCGCCCGCCACCGATGTGAGCTTGATGGCTTTTATGAGGCCGGTATGGGGTATGTGCGGCCCCCGGCACAAATCGGTAAAGTTGCCCTGGGTGTAAAAAGTAATGGTGCCGTCTTCCAGCCCCTGCAACAAATCGAGCTTGTATTCATCGCCTTTTTCCGTGAAGTAAGCAACCGCTTCGGCCTTCGGAACTTCTTTGCGTTGGTAGGGGTTTTGCTGCCGGGCCAGTTCTTTCATTTTTTCTTCAAGAGCGGCCAGGTCGTCTTCCGACAGTTTGCGATCGCCCAAATCCATATCGTAATAAAAGCCCTTATCTATGGCAGGACCCACCCAAAACTTTACGCCGGGAAACATACTTTCCACGGCCTCGGCCATGAGGTGGGCACTGGAATGCCAAAAAGTGGACTTTCCGCCGGCATCGTCCCAGGTGAGTAATCGTAATGTGGCATCCTGCGTTATGGGCCGGGTAAGGTCCCACACTTCGCCATTCACTTCTGCCGCCAGTACTTTACGGGCCAGGCCTTCGCTGATGGAACGGGCAATATCCAGGGAGGTAACACCTGCCTCATACTCCCGGGCAGCGCCATCCGGAAAAACAATCTTCATAACTTCTGTTCGCTTCTTGTGAAGCGCAAAGGTAACGTGCATTGCGGTGGCAAACAAACCCACCCGTTACTACCCGCATGTATGCGTAGTTTGAAAATTAACAAAGCGTAGGGCACTGCTTTGCAGCCATTCGCTAATTTGCAACCTTGACGTTGCAGCTATGTTTATGAAGCAGATTTTGTTTCCGTTTTTATTACTTCTTGCACAACTCCCGGCACTATCGCAGAAATACAGCGGACAATGGACCGGCAGTTTTGATGCCAAAGGCGATACGGCCCGTACCGAATATGTACTGGAAATAGAGGCGCAGGGAAATACTTTTGAGGGTACCTCCATCACCTATTTTACCATAGGCGGACAACGCTTTTATACGATTTGCGCCATTAAAGGAACCATAGATCCCGGCAGCAAAACACTCGTAAGCACCGAGGTGAAAAAGGTGAAGGGCAATACGCCGCCGTGGTTTCGCGATTGCTTTCAAACCCATACCCTTACCTACTTCAAAAAAGGGCAAACCGAGCAACTGGTAGGCACCTGGAAGCCGGCCAACCCGGAGGAAAACTGTGGCACCGGCACCACCCTGCTGGAGCGAAAGGCGTTGGTAAAAAACACCCGTACGCAATCTCCCGCTGCTACCGCTTCGGTTGGACGCAGCAACCCCGCAATTGCCAACCGCAGCAATGTACCTGCCGGAAATACACCGGCCAATAAGCCGGCTCATTCCAACAACATCAAGCCGGCTAACGGCGCCACAGCCAATGCTTCCAAACCGGCTCCGGCACCACCGCCTGCCAAAACCGAACCGGCACAGCAGCCGGCCCTCAGCAAAGCGGAAAATAAAGTGGAGCCGCGTTTGAATAACGAGCCCAAACCCAACACAAACGCACCCCGTTTGCCCAACGGACTGGAGCAACGCGATAACCGCCTGTTTGAAACCATTGTGATTCACGATGAAGAAATCACCATTTCGTTGTACGATAATGCCGAGGTAGATGGCGACGTTATTACCGTATTATTCAACGATGAAGTGGTAGTATCGAAACAAACGCTGAGCGACAAGCCCATAACCGTAAAGCTGAAAGCCATACCGGGCCGCGATAACACCCTGGTGATGTATGCCGAAAACCAGGGGCGTATTCCGCCCAATACCGCCATTATGCGGGTACAAAGCGGCGAGCAGTATTACAAGATTCTTTTGAGTGCCGATGATAAGCGCAATGCCAGCGTAATTTTCAGATTTCGGAAATAAATTCTTCAAAAAGGCAAATGCCCTGTCGGGCTACCCGGGTACAGGCAAGGTTGTAACCTGTTGCCTCTGCTAATTACTAGTTGCCGCCAAACGTGTTGCCGCAATTGACTGCCCTTAACCTGCGGGCAACATAAGTATTGCGGCTGCACGCTTACAGCTTAAAATTGAGCGTAACACTGGGTATGATGGGAAACAGCGATACCTGGCGCGCTTCTACCTGCAAATTTCCCTGTAAGGGATTGCCCTGTTGGTCAAAATAAATGAAGTAAGGATTTAAGCGGCTGTACGCATTGTACACGCTGAACACCCACTCTTTACGCAGTTTGCGTTGCCGGCGGGGCTGCGGCGTGTAGGTTGCCGAAAGGTCGAGCCGGTGATAGGCCGGCAGCCGGTATTGGTTGATGCGGCTGAACTGCTGGGTAAGCACCCCTTCTACCAAAAAAAACCGCTCCGGCAACGTAAAGGCATTACCCGTTGCATACACAAATACGGCTCCAAATTTCCATTTCTTATTTTTCTGATAATTGCCCACCAGGCTCAAATCGTGGCGGCGGTCAAACCGCCCGGGAAACTTTTCGCCTTCGTTTAAATCGGCAAAGCGCCGCCAGGTCCACGATAAGGTATAACCCAGCCAGCCGGTAAAGTTGCCCCGGGATTTGTTGATGTAAAATTCGGCGCCGTAGCTCCAGCCCCTGCCAAACACAAAACTCTCTTCCGGATCGCCAATACCGGGGGTGAAACCTTCGCGGTACTCAATTTGGTTTTCCATGCTTTTGTAATACAGCTCCACGGAGGTTTCCCACGTGTTATTGTCGAAGTTTTTGAACAGGCCCGCCGCGTATTGCCACCCGATTTGCGGAGCTACCCGGTAGGTGCTGGGCACCCAAATGTCGGTGGGCAGTGTGGTGCCGGCATTGCTTACCAGGTGAATGTATTGCATGTTGCGGGTAATGGCCGCTTTTAATGAGGTACTTTCGTTGAGGGTGTAGCGTGCGGTAATCCGCGGTTCCAGTCCGCCGTAGCCCTTCACCCGCTGGCCCTGGCCGTACACCGTACTGTCGAGGTTGTTGCCGAAGGCGTCGCGTTGAAACAAGGTGTAAGGACCTACCTGTTGAAAATAACTGTAGCGCAGGCCGTAATTGAGTTTCAGGCGGCTGTGCACTTCCCAATCGTCTAACAGATATACCGCCAGTTCATCGGCAAATTTGTTATTCACGCCCAGGGGGCTGAACTCCTGATCGCCGCTGCGGCCCGAAGTGGTTTGCGGATTAAAACGGTGGCGGGTATAAATGGCTCCGTATTTCAACTGATGCCCGGTTGCCGGGTAATAATCAAAATCAATTTTGGCGGTTACATCGCGGATATCGGAATTAAAATTTACCTGAAAATTGCTTTGTCCGCCGCTGAACTGAAAGCGGTAATCGTTCCACACAACGGAAGTATTGGCGAACAGCTTGTTGCTGAACACGTGGTTCCAGCGGATGGTGCCCGTTGAGTTGCCCCAGGGAATGTGGGCATTAAAAGACCGTTGCCGGTTGTTGAACGAAAACACATCGCGGCCAAAATAGCCGCTCACGTACAGCCGGTCTTTATCGCTGAAGCGGTAATTCATTTTGGCATTGAGGTCGTAAAAGTAGTAGCCCGAACCGGCAAAGGGACTCTCCGGATTAATGAAGGGCCGCACCAGCACATCAATGTAGGTACGGCGTGCCGATACCATCCACGATGCCTTTTCCTTCACCAGGGGGCCTTG
This sequence comes from Lacibacter sp., assembly GCA_046297415.1. GTDB lineage: Bacteria > Bacteroidota > Bacteroidia > Chitinophagales > Chitinophagaceae > Lacibacter. The sequence goes on along the minus strand of JBKBIL010000001.1, from coordinate 52,381 downwards.
CAGCGATAAGCGGGATGAGATGGTGCCAATGCCGCCTTCGGCCTGAAAGGTTTTATTGTTGCCTTCTTTCATGGCCACATCTACCACGCTGCTGATGCGGCCGCCGTAATTGGCAGGCATACCGCCTTTGATGAGGCTCACGTTTTTCAAAGCATCGCCATTGAATACCGAGAAAAAACCAAACAGGTGGCCGGGGTTGTACACCACCGCGTCATCGAGCAAAATCAGGTTTTGATCGGGCCCGCCACCCCGCACGTACAGTCCGCTGTTGCCTTCGCCGGCATTGCGCACGCCGGGCAGCAGTTGCAGGGCTTTTAGCGGATCTACCTCGCCGGCAAGTACCGGTATGGATTTGATTTGATTGATGCTTAGCTCAAATTTACCCATTTGCGCTGCCTGCACGTTCAGGTCGCGGCGGCGGGCCAGCACCACCACTTCTGCTGTTTGCGCTATGCGGGGGGCCACATCAATATTCAGTTGCAGGTTGCTGTTCAGTTCAACGGTTATTTCCCGTGTTTCGTAGGCCACGTGCGACACGATGAGGGCATACGTTCCCTTTTCGAGTGTTATCGAAAAAAAGCCGTAGGCATTGGTGGCTATGCCTTTGGTACGGCCTTTAACCGTTACGGTTGCACCAATGACCGTTTCGTTACTGGAACTGTCTCTCACGTAACCGCTGATGGTAAAACGTTCCTGAGCCGCAAGCGCATTCGTAAAAAACAACAGTACGAGCAAAACCAACAGGTAAGGGTGGCGCATAGCCCAAAAAGTTTTACAGGTTAACAGCTATGCAACAAAAGGGTTCATAAGTGTAGAAATTTTGCAGTGGATGTGTAAGGTTGATGCTACTTCCATTCCAGCACTTCTTTGTTTTCGCCGCAACGCAGCATTTTGTTCCCAAAATACGGGTTGCGAATACTGTCGGTGGCACTGAGCCAGTAAGCCCCCTTATCTTCAAAAGCCATGGGGCAATATTGATAATAGGCTTTAACGCCAACGGGCTGCAGCGCTTTGAGCAAATCGTACATTACGGTGCTTACCATTTCAAAAGAAGCTCTTTTTTGTTCCAGATCCCGCTCGGCAAGCATGGCCTGCAGTTCCGCTACCGCATCGCCCGGCCGGCCATACACCGCCGCAAACAAAACGGTATCCTGCCGCTGCAATTCCAACAGCGGCAAACTGTCGAGCTGCAGGGCCAGCCGCTTTGCGGTACGATTGATGGCTACCGTATCGCCGGCAACAAAGTTTTCTTTCAGGTCGAAATACAGTGCCAGGCTTTGTTGGAGCCGGTGCAACAAAGTATCGGACAGTTGTGGCCGTTTGCGCAAACCGATTGTTTCGCCCGTAGTATCCGTAGCCCCGGGCTCGGGCGGATTGCCACATGCCCACAACATGATTACAAGAATGCTCAGCGTACCGAAAAAGCGCATCATATCCTGCAAATGTAATTGTTCCTACGCAAGTGTACCGGCCGGCTCCTCCATTTCTCGTACCTTTGGCGGCGTTTTTACAATATGTTGGCAGGTTTTCAGAATTGCACATTCGAATTTGGAGCACGGGTTATTGTGGCCGACGCTACCTGGCACATTCACCCCAACGAACGCATTGGCCTTATTGGCTATAACGGCACCGGTAAGTCAACCCTGTTGAAACTGCTGGTGGGCGAATACCAGCCCACGAAGGGTGAAGTGCTGCGCAGCCGCAATGTGAGCATCGGATACCTGCATCAGGATTTGCTGAGTTTTGATACGGGCGAAAGCATTTTGCAGGTAGCCCTTGGCGCTTTTGAACGGGTGCTGCAGCTGGAGCGGGAAATTGAAACGCTGGGCAAAGCGCTGGAGCAAAACCCCAACGACGGGGTATTGCTGCAAAATTACTCCGACCTGCTGCACGAAATGGAAACCCGGGACGGGTATAATATTCATCATAAAACCGAAGAGGTGTTGCAGGGCCTTGGCTTTTCCAACGCTGATCTTTCAAGGCCTTACAAACAGTTCAGCGGCGGATGGCGCATGCGGGTATTGCTGGCCAAAATGATTTTGCAACAGCCCGACCTGCTGCTGCTGGATGAGCCTACCAACCACTTGGACCTACCCAGTATTGAATGGCTCGAAAAATACCTGCAGCACTACCAGGGCAGTGTAGTGATTGTATCGCACGACCGGTGGTTTTTAGACCGCATGGTTACCAAAATTGTAGAAGTGTTTCAGCAGTCGCTGCACTTTTACAGCGGCAACTATTCGTTTTATGAAAAAGAGAAGGCCCTGCGCATGGAACTGCAGCAAAAGGCCTACGAAAACCAGCAGGAGTATATTCGCCAACAGGAACGTTTCATCGAACGCTTTCGGGCAAAGGCCACCAAAGCGGCCGCGGCCCAATCGGCCATCAAAAAGCTGGAGAAGATTGACCTGATAGAAGCCCCCACTAACGAGCGGCCCGACATCCGCATAAATTTTTCCGTTGACGTTACACCCGGAAAAGTTTTATGCGAACTGAAAGATGTATCGAAACGCTACGGCACCCTTGAAATACTGAACCTTGCATCGGCAGAAATTGAACGGGGCGATAAAATAGCCCTGATTGGCGCCAACGGAAAAGGAAAATCAACCCTGTTGCGCATCATAGCCGGCACCGAATCGTTTACCGGCGAACGAAAATGGGGGCATAACGTGCGGGAGAGTTTTTATGCGCAGCACCAGCTGGAAGCACTGGACATCAACAACACCCTGCTGGACGAACTGAAATCCTGCGGCAGCCAGAAAACCGATCAGGAGCTACGCACCCTGCTGGGCTGTTTTTTGTTTAGCGGCGATGACGTGGATAAAAAAATCCGCGTTTTGAGCGGGGGCGAAAAAGCCCGTATTGCGCTGGCAAAAACCATCATCAGCCGGGCCAACTTTTTGTTGCTCGATGAACCCACCAACCACCTCGACATGCACTCGGTGGAACTGCTGATTGAAGCGCTGCTGAAATACGAAGGCAGCTATTTGCTGGTGAGCCACGACCGCTACTTTGTATCCCGCACGGCCAATAAAATCTGGGAAATTATTGATGGTAAAATTAGGGTGTTTAAAGGCAGCTACACCGAGTACCTCGACTGGAAAGAACGAAAGGAAAAAGAACTGCAGCAGCCTGCAATGCAAACGCAGGAAAAAACTCCTACCCCACTTCCTGCAACTGAAAAAAGCAACAATGCCGCATCGGGCAAAAGCATCAATAAAGAGGTTAAAAAGGAATTGCAACGCCGCCAAAAAGAACTGACGCAGGTCGAAGACGAACTTACCCGGCTGCAAAGCCAGTTAAAAGAGTGGGAAGCGTTGCTGGCCGACCCCGCTACCTATTCGAATAAACAACTGTTTTTGCAAACCGAACAAGCCTATCAGGAAACCCAAAAAAAGGCAGCAGCGCTGAACAGCCGGTATGAAGCATTATTTGAACAGGTACTGGCGCTGGAAGAACAGGTGTGGCAATAAAATTGCCATCCCCAGGAATGAGGACGGCGTATTTACCTATAAGAGAACCAACAGTTCGGTAAAATAATTTTAGTACACTGCCGGCATGGGCACCAACCGGGCGCTGCCGTTGGCTTTTACCTGCAGAATACGATATTGTACGGCCGCGCCGGCAGCTTGTTTGTCGCGAAATTGATAAGAATAACGGCCCGCTTCTTCAAAACCGCCCAACACCAGGGCAACCCGGCTGTATTGCTTGCCGTTTCCGGTTTTTTCAATGATGTAAATAATATCTTTTTCTTCCTGATTGGCCTTCCAGCTGATTGCAACAGCATTGCCGGAGCGAGTTATAACAACATCGGCAACAACAGGCCACAGGGTTGTGTCGGCAGGTGCAAAAACAGGAGCGGAAAATGCGGTGCGTGCAGTCAGCAAGCTCACGATAACCAGAACAAAGGGTACAATTGTTTTCATGACGATATAATTTGAGGTACGTATATCGGCATCATGGGATCTGGAAACGATGGCTTACGAAAGGTATTGGATACGGCTGTCCGGATAGAGGAGCTTAAAGCGTAAAGGCGAGGTTAGGTGCTTTACAACCGTAAAATTACTGCCGAAACCGGGATCTGCAAACTTTTTTGCCGTTTTTTTTAGGGCGATCTTCTAAAACTTTTTCATTTTCCGTGGTATGGGCCCATTTGAAGCATCGCACAACAGTTGCTATCTTTGCCCGGCCGGGTCCCGTAGCTCAGCTGGATAGAGCAACAGCCTTCTAAGCTGTGGGTCACACGTTCGAATCGTGTCGGGATCACCACCAAAGCCTTCCCCACGGAAGGCTTTTGCTTTACTTTGCAAATCTGTTTTGCAAAACCGCAATACCCTCAACCAACCCCGGGCGCACCATGGATGTACAAATTGAAGCAAGCTGGAAAGAAGTGCTGAAAGCGGAATTTTCCAAACCCTATTTTCAGCAACTGGTTACGTTTTTAAAAACAGAACGGTTACAGGGGAAAACCATTTACCCGCCCGGTCCGCTCATCTTCAACGCTTTTGCGCAAACGCCGTTTGGCAAGGTAAAAGTGGTACTGCTGGGGCAGGATCCGTACCATGGCCCGGGGCAGGCGCACGGCTTATGTTTTTCGGTACCCGATGGTATTGCCCCCCCACCCTCGCTGCTGAACATTTTTAAAGAAATTGAAGCCGATTTGGGCATTGGCATGTCGGCTCGTACCGGCAACCTTGCCAAGTGGGCCCAACAGGGGGTATTGTTGCTCAATGCTTTTTTAACCGTTCGGGCCAATGAGCCCCTGAGCCATTCCAAAATTGGCTGGGAAGAATTTACCAATACCGTTATCAGCCGCATTTCGGAACTGAAAACGGGCGTGGTGTTTTTGCTGTGGGGAAAATTTGCGCAAAACAAACAGGTGCTTATTGATGAAACCCGGCATTTTGTGCTGAAGGCCGCCCACCCCTCGCCTTTCAGCGCCGACAAAGGCTTTTTCGGCTGCCGGCATTTTTCCAAAACCAATGCCCTGCTTGTGCAGCAGGGCCTCGACCCCATAGACTGGAAAATTCCCTAAAAGCCGCCATCTTTACATCACCCCTCTATAACCCGCCACATGAAAATTCTGAAAACCATCGCCGGAGCAATTTTTGGCCTGTGGGCCCTGTTTTGGTTTGTACTAACCATGCTGCTGGTGCTTTTACCCATATGGGCGCTGGCGCTGGTACCCGAACCCCGCCGTACCCGCCTGTTCATAGGCCTGTCGCGGGTTTGGATGGCTGTTTTTCTGCCCATTGCGGGCGTACGCCTCCGCATCAGCGGCAAAGAGCATTTTGCGCCGGGCCAAAACTACGTGGTGGTATGCAATCACAGCTCGTTTATGGATGTTCCGGTAACCTCGCCCGGCATACCCGGCGCCAATAAAACCATCGCCAAAATTGAAATGGCACGCATACCGCTGTTTGGCATGATTTACCGCAGAGGTTCGGTTTTGGTAAACCGCAAAAGCGAAGAAAGCCGGTTGCGCAGTTATACCCAAATGAAAGAGGTGCTGGCGATGGGCTTGCATATGTGCATTTACCCCGAAGGTACCCGCAACCGAACCGGTAAACCCCTCAAAGAGTTCAAAGACGGAGCCTTTCGCCTGGCTATTGAAACCGGCAAGCCGGTGATACCCGCCGTTTTGTTCAATACCGCCCGGGTGCTGCCCCCCAACCGCAGCTTTTACTTTTGGCCCGGTACCATATATATGAAATTTTTACCCCCGGTTTCGGTTGAAGGACTCAAACCCGAAGATACGCCCCGGCTGCGGCAACAGGTTTTTGATTTGATGTGGAACGAACTGGAACAAGGCCCGCCGCAAAACTGATTTACTGCGGCAGGCGGTAGAAGAATCGGGAGCGATTGATGCGCAAATCCCGCAGCAACTGCGATTTGGCGTTGATGGAAATATTAAAACTGCGCATAATGCCCACGGGGGTTACGTTGAGGCTCATTTGCCAGCAATGCAAATCGCGGGTGATGGATGTAGTGAAAAACTGCAGCTTGCCACCCTGCACATCAAAGTTGCCCTGATACATCACTTTCCATTTTTCGGTAAGATTGAAATCGCCGTTAAAACTGATGGCCTGATTCAGCTGGGTGGTAAACCCTGAAAAATCGGCACGGGGCACACGGGTGAAATTGAGGGCATAGCCGAGGTTGATGCTCCAGGGCACGTTAAAATCGGCATACTCTTCCGGATTGTTTTGAATCATGCCCATTTCACGAGAAGCTTCATCATAATCATTGCGCCGGTTGCGCAACAGTTGCTGCCGCTCGGCGGCTTTCTTTTCGTCTTTAGGTTTGCTCTTAAAGTCGGTGCTGATGGATACAAAGCCCCCGGTAATGCGGCCTATGGAAAATTTATCGCCCTGCCACATGTAGCGGTTAATGAGACGGCCCTGAGCATCCTGCTGGTAGGGCGAAATGTTGGCGCTGGCAGTAAGATTGATTTTTTCGAAGAAGTTGCTGCGCAGGTAAAACTGAAAGTCGCTGAGGTTAAACGAATCCCGCAAAATATTGTAGCTGCCATTGAGGCCAAAGCCATCAATCAGGCGCACTTTTTTTACGCCTTCTTCGGTGGTATCGCCCTTTTTGCGCACTTTCATTTCGAGGTTGTTATCCAACACAAACGAGAGGTTGGCCGAACGGAAGTCGGGTATCTGGGTGGCCGTGGCACCGTTCAGCCGGTCGAACCACAGGCGGTTGCCCAGCGTGTCTACCTGCACCTGGTACCAGCGGTTGCGGTTCATGTCGGGCACATAACTAAAGCCCACGGTAGGCCGCACCACATGGCGTATGGCCTGAATGCCATGCGGGCGCCTGAAATTTTTGGTGCCAAACAATGCGGTGCTCACATTCAACCCCACACTCATCTGCCTTTCGCGGTAAAAACCGCGCTCGGTGGTGGTTTCAACCCGTTTGCCGGCGGTATCCCACCGGCGCAAAAAAGATCGGGAGTGCCATACTTCGTTATAGCTGATGGCCGGCCCCACCTGTATGGGCCCCATGGGGGGCAACGATAACTGAATGGGAATGCTGTGGCGGGCGCCCCAGTCGAACGTATCTCGCAACTGCTGCCAGCTGAAGGCCGTATCGTAAAACGAAAAGCGGTTGAAAAAAGTACCGTTGTAGGCTACGCCCAGCTTTTCGTACCACTTGGGAGCACCCACCGGGTTTTTGCGTTGAAACGGAAAAATGGTGTTAACGGTAAAACCGGCATCGGGCAGGCTTACGTTAAAAAGCCGCTGCAGCGTGTTTTGGTTGTGATTGGCGCTGAGCGTGAGGTTGAAGGGCTTTCCGGCCCAGGTTTTTTGGTAGGCAATTGACGAGTTGAGGCTGTTGTCAAAATTTTGCTGGGCGTTATTCGGAAAAAACTGGTTAAACAGGCTGGTTGCCAAATTAACGCTGGCGCTGAAGCTTTGGCCCGGCCGGGCTTTGCCGTCGACCGAATGGTTCCAGCGGATGGCAAAGTTGCGGGTAGGCGGCCGGTAATCGGGGTCGCCCTTAAAACCCAGTTGGTTGTTCATGTAGCTGAGGTTAAAGCCTCCGTTGTACCGGTAGCGCTTGCGGTAGGTGGGTGTGATAAAAAGGTTCCAGGAGCCGTACGAGTATATGTTGGCCCGAAACGTAGCGTCCCAATATTCGCCAAAGGTTTTATAATATCCCAACCCCTCCAGACCAAAACCCAGCTGCTCGTTTACTACCGGCTGGGGGGCCAAAATACCGGTACGCCGCCCGGTTTTGAGCGGAAAGAGGCCAAACGGCAAACCAATGGGTATAGGTACCCCTTCAAACTCGGGGCGTACCAGTCCGGTTACAGCCAGCTTTTCGCTGATAAACTTCACCCGCCGGGCACGGAAGGCAAAGTGGGGCGTGTCGTAGTTACAGGAGGTGAAGCGCGCCTTTTGGGCAAAAAAGGTTTGCGGGTCAATACGCTTTACTTTTTCGCCGTAAATAAACATTTCGCCTTCCTGGGTGTAGGTGCCAATGGTTAATCCCCGCTGGGTTTTGAAGTTATACCGGATGGTATCGCTGGTAAAGGCGCTCTCGCCCTGGGTAAAAGCCGGCACCCCTTCGGGCATGCCTGCCGAGTCTTTAACCGGATAAGCCGTTAAGATTTGGCTGGGCTGGTCGAGCTGAATAACGGCCGCCTCCAGCTTAATGTCTTTATATGCAACCTGCGCTTTGTTATAGATGTAAATTTTTTGAGCCGGGATATCGAGAATCATGGAATCTTCGGCCTGAAACGTTACCGGAGCGTCGATGGAATCACGCGACAGGCGTACCTGAAACGTATCCACCTTTGTGCGGAGCGAGTCGGTACCGGAGGTATCTGCTGCAGGCGGCAAGGTATCGGTTCGGTTTGCAGGCAGTGGGGCATTCTTGCGTTGGGGAGCAGCAACCGGCGCCGGCGTGGTATCGGCATCAAACGTTAAAATTGAATTAAAGGTGGCAACAGGCTGCAGCGTTTCTGAGGTAGCGGCCGTTATCTGCAACAGCAGTAACACCGCAAGTACGGTTAATAAAAGGTAATTTGGTGTAATTTTGTTGGAAGTGGTTGACATGCAAGTGCGGCAAATTTAGATACAAATGCCCAACATGGTGGCGAATGTTGCGCAACTGCGAATCCTTAAAATCTTGTATGCGATGAAAAATCAATGGATGCTTACCACAGTGGTATTGGTGTGTTGCAGCCTGGTGCTGGTTGCGTTTTCAGTTGAAGCTCCGGTTCGCAGGGCTTCAAAAGTTAATACCATTATCATTGATGCAGGGCACGGTTTCAAAGGTTCGTTTACGGCCCGCGATGGCGCATTTGGCACCGAAGCATCGGAAGATGAAATCAGCTATGAAGTGAGCAAAAAAGTGGTGGCCGAGTTGAACCGCATTATGCCCGAAGTAAAAGTGCTGGAGTCGCGCCCCACACCCTGGTTTGTAACCCTGAAACAACGTTCCGATTTTGCCAACAGCAACAAAGGCAATCTGTTCGTTTCCATACACTGCAACTACGCCCCGCAAATACGGGAAGTGCGGCGCGAAGGTACCCGCACCGAAACCTACTATGTAAAAGTGAAAGGCAAGCGGGTGGCTAAAACCCGTCAGGTACCGGTGTATAAAACCTATTACCATCCCAACCCGGCCAACGGTACCGAAACCTATGTGTTTGCCGCCCATAAAACCGAAGACAAGGAAGGAATTTTGATGGAAAACGGCGACATCTTTCACAACGAAAAAGATGACGAAACGTTGAACGTAAACATCAACGACCCCGTTGTAAAACAACAGGTGGCACTTTGGACCAAGCAGTTTTTTGCCAACAGCGTTAAACTGGCCACACTGGTTGAAGAAGAATTTGTAAACATCGGGCGTAACAGCCGGGGCGTAAAACAACGCCAAAAAGGTATTTGGGTATTGCAGGCTACTGCCATGCCCAGCGTGTTAATTGAACTGGGCTTTCTGTCGCACCGGCCGGAAGAAGAATTTTTGATGAGCCAGAGTGGCCAGCAGCAAATGGCCGAAAGCATTGCACGTGCCATTTACCGTTACAAAGAACTGGTAGAGCGGGGCCCAAGCGTTCAAAACAATAACGGGCAATAAAAACCGCTTGCGCTTTCGGAGCACAACAGCCATCAAACATTTCTTACTTTTGAACCGCCACAGCCGGTGAACGGCTGCCTAAACAACCGAAGTACATGCAGATTTCAAACGAAACCAAAGTGGGCGCCCTTACCATTATTGCAGTTACCCTGCTGGTACTGGGCTACAACTTTCTAACCGGAAACAACCTAACCCGCAAGGCCAGTGTCATTTATGCCCGTTTTACGGATATCGGTTCGCTCGAAATTTCGAACCCCGTAAAAATTAAAGGCTACCGTGTAGGGAATGTGTACGCCATATCCAGCCTGGATGAAAACGTAAGTGAAGTGGTTGTGGCCATCAACCTGCAGGAAAAAGTACGCATCCCCAGCAATTCGGTTGCGGTAATTACCAGCAGTCTTACCGGTACTTCGTCTATAAACATCATGCCCGGCAACGCCACCACCTACCTGAAAAAAGGCGATACGCTCATGACCTCCAACAACCCCGATTTGCTGGGTAAGGTGATGAACAGCCTCGACCCCATTTTACATACCGTACAACAGGCGGTGGATTCACTGAAAATAGTGCTGGGCAACCTGAACAGTGTTTTTGATGCGGGCACCAAAGAAAACCTGCGCCAAACCATTGCCCACCTGAAGACCTCTACCAACAACCTGTCGGTATTACTGAACACCCAAAACGGCGCATTGGCAACAACCCTGAACAACGCGGCCGCGTTTACTACCAACCTCAATCAAAACAACGATAACCTCAACGCCACCATTTCCAACCTCAAACAGGTATCGCAGCAACTTTCGGAAGCGCAGTTAAAGGAAACCATCGCCAACTTAAACCAAACCATTCAACAACTGCAGCAGGTACTGGCACAGGCCAACAGCAAGGAAGGATCGCTGGGCTTGCTGCTGAACGATCCCAAACTGTATAACAACCTGCAACAAACCAGCCGCAGCCTCAACACTCTGCTGGACGATTTCCGGATGCATCCCAAGCGGTACGTAAGTTTTTCGGTTTTTGGCCGGAAAGACAAATCGGCTCCCTTGCAGGCTCCCCTGGCCGATAGTTTGCCTACCAACAAGCAGTAATCCATGAAGCAACGGTATTGGCTTTGTATGGTGATACTGCTGTGGGGTATGCAGGCGTTGGGGCAACAGGCACCGCTACCCCGCCCCTCGCAAAACAGCGATACCGTGCGGCGGGTGGAAATACTGCATGCCGACCGGTTTAACTTCATGACCGTTGATTCGGTTACCCAACTGCAGATACTCAGCGGTAAAGTACGCATCCGGCAGGGCGCCACCCTGTTTTTTTGCGACAGCCTCATTTGGAATGAGGCCACCAATTACATGCAGGCCTTTGGCAACGTACACATCAAGGAAGCCGATTCCATTAACATTTACTCGCAGTACCTGCAATACGATGGCACCCGTAAAATAGCGCTGTTCCGCAATAATGTGCGCCTGAGCGACGGCAACAGCACCCTGTTTACCGAAGAAATGGAATACGACCTGAATGCCAAAGTAGGGCAATACCGCAACAACGGCCGTATTGAAAGCAAACAAACCACCCTTACCAGCCGGCAGGGATTTTACTATGCCGACATTAAAGACGTTTACTTTATTGGCAATGTAAAAATGAGCGACGCCAATGTGGCGCTGGCCAGCGATTCGCTTTTGTACAATACCTCCGGCCGGGTAGCCACCTTTATTGCCCCCACAACCATAAAAAGCGGCAGTTCCATCATCAATACCCGTGAGGGATATTACGACCTGAAACTTAAAAAGGCCAAGTTTGGCGCCCGATCCCGCATGCAAGACAGTACTTCGGTACTGGTAGCGCAGGACCTGGTTTTTGATGAAGCCAGCGGACTGGGCGAAGCCGTTGGCAACGTGCAGTATAAAGACACGGCCCAGGGGCTGCTGCTGTTCAGCAACCGCGTTTTCTTTAACCGAAACAACAAGAGTTTTTTGGCAACCGAAAAGCCGGTACTGGTTACCGTTCAGGAACAAGACTCCATCTTCATTGCGGCCGACACCATTTTTTCGGGCTTGTTAAAAGATTTGAAGCAACTGCAAAAGGGTTACATCAGCGCTTTTGACAGCAGCCAACAAAACACAACCGTGGCCGCAGCCGATAGCTTTTTTGTTACAACGCCCCCCCTTGCTGTTGCCGATACGGTACAAGCATCCGTTTCGCCAACCGTAACCGACAGTACCGCTGTGCCCCAGGCTGTAGTATCGGCAAAGCCTGCCGGCAAAATCAAACAAAATTCCCCCAAAACCCCGGCAGCAACCGCACGCAAAACCGGCCCGCAACCGGTTGCCGCAGCCGATACGCTGCGCACACCGCCGCAAGATACCCTGCGTTTTTTCACTGCTTTTCGGAATGTGCGGATTTACAGCGACTCGCTACAGGCAGTGGGTGACAGCCTGTTTTTTTCGGGAGCCGACAGCGTATTTCAACTGTACTACGACCCGGTAGCCTGGAGCCGTAACGGCCAAATTTCCGGCGATACCATTTTCATACACACCGAAAACAAAAAACCCAAGCGCCTGTATGTTGCCGAAAACGGCTTACTGGTGCAGGAGGTTGCCGGCGGACCCGCATTTTTCAATCAGGTAAAAGGCAGGGTAATCAATGGCTATTTTGAAAACGGCGAACTGCAGCAGGTAGAAGCCAGTGGCCTGGCCGAATGTGTGTACTACATTCAGGACAACGACAGCGCTTTTGTGGGCATGAATCGCACCAAGGCCGACCGCATAACGCTGTATTTCAAAGATAAAAACGCCAACCGCGTAAAGTTTGTACGCTCGGTGCAGGGTACCACCCACCCCATACGTAAGGTACCCGACGAAGAGAAACAACTCGAAGGTTTTCGGTGGGAAATGGAACGGCGGCCCAAATCAAAATTTGAGTTGTTTTTATAGCAGCTGGTGGCCGATTGGCCATAAGTTTGTTTTTTTGCACTCACCCCAAAACAGTATTCCGGAATGGCCCGCAACTTACTGAAGCGCACGTTTCTTTCGCCGCTGTTGGAGTTTATACACGACAGCAGGGCAATCGGCGTTATCATCATCCTCAATACGGCAGTTTCACTAATCATAGCCAACTCGGGCTGGGGCACTGCCTATGTACAAGCACTGGTAGGAGAAATACACATTCCGGGCCCCCTGCACCTGCCGCATAGTGTAGAGCACTGGATCAATGACGGGCTGATGGCAATCTTCTTTTTTATGGTAGGCATGGAAATTAAGCGGGAACTGATGGTGGGGGAACTGGCCTCCATCAAAAAATCCATCATGCCGGTAATGGGAGCCATTGGCGGAATGCTGTTACCCGCCGGAATTTTTCTCACGCTCAATGCCGGAAGCAGTTATGCCAACGGCTGGGGCGTACCCATGGCAACCGACATCGCTTTTTCGCTGGGGGTAGCCTCGCTGCTGGGTAGCAGGGCGCCCGTGGCCTTAAAAATTTTTCTGACCGCCCTTGCCATCATTGACGACCTGGGGGCCATTTTGGCCATTGCCGTTTTTTATACCAGCGAACTGCATTGGGCCTATTTGTTTGCCGGTCTGGGCATATTTGCAGGGCTTGCCGTGTGGACACGGCTGAAGCTGCCTTTTGGCATTTGGTATTACGTTGCCGGCCTGGTAATGTGGTATTTCATTTTCAACTCGGGTATCCATGCCACTATTGCCGGCGTTTTGTTTGCCTTTACCATACCGTTAAACCGGTTGTCGAACATAGAGCATGCCCTGCATTCGTACGTAAACTTTCTGATTATTCCCATTTTTGTGCTTGCCAATACCGCCATCATCATTCCATCGGGCATGGCTTCCGAACTTGCCACTTCGTTAAGCTTGGGCATTATACTGGGTTTACTCGTGGGTAAACCCGCCGGCATTCTTCTTTTCTGCTGGATTACGGTACGGCTGAAACTGGGCGAACTGGCAAAAGGGCTGCGTTGGAAACACATGATGGGGCTGGGCCTGCTGGCCGCCATTGGCTTTACCATGAGCATTTTTATTTCGATGCTGGCCTTTAAAGATACCTACACGCAAGACGTGAGCAAGATGGCAGTGATGACCGCTTCACTGGTGGCCATTTTGAGTTCGTATGCCTGGTTTCGGTTGTTTACCAAACCGTCTCGCCCCAAAAAAGAAGCATGATAGTAACCGGCGGTTTTACCCGGAAACACATGACACACCGAAATTTCCGGCGGCTTGAAAAGCAGATTACTTGCATTTGATTTCGGCTAAGCGGGGCTGTTAGGAATGAATCGCTTCTGTTTCCTACCCTACGCCAAGCCTTGTTTTTGCACTGTAATTTTTATGTGTACGCACGTATTGGGCCTTGGGTAAAGATGGTGCGCTTGCAGCAGAAGGCAGCCCCGCTTCACTTTTTGTAAAATGGTTCCTAATTTTAAATATGAAACTCCTCACCGCCGCACAACTAAGGGAATGGGACGCCTATACCATCCAAAACGAACCCATCGCCACTATTGATTTAATGGAACGGGCAGCCCGCCGCTGCAGCGACTGGCTGTTGCAGCACGGATGGGGCAAGCAGGAACTGCATGTTTTTTGCGGAAAAGGCAACAACGGCGGCGACGGCCTTGCCATTGCCCGGCACCTGATTGAACAAGGCTGTACCGTGCACACCTATGTGCTGGAACAGGGGCACCGCGGTACCGATGATTTTCAAACCAACCTGCACCGGCTGCATCAGTGCACCCACAATATCCACTTCATACAAAACGAAGCTTTTTTTCCGCAACTACAACAAGACGATGTGGTGATTGATGCCCTGCTGGGTACGGGATTGTCGCGCCCGCTCGACGGGCTGCCGGAAAAACTGGTAGCGCACCTGAACCATTGCGGCGTTACCGGAATTTCGATTGACCTGCCTACCGGCATGTTTGCCGACACCAGTTGCCGGGGACACACCGTATTTCAGGCACGGCACACCTTAACGTTTCAGTGCATGAAAACGGCCTTTTTGATGCCCGAAAACCAGGACTATTTTGGCGAAGTGCATGTGCTGGATATTGGCCTGCTGCCCGAATACGCCCTGATAGCCGCCACGCAGCAATTTTTGCTGGATGATGCGGAAGTAAAACCGTTGTACCGAAAACGCCCCCCCTTTGCCCACAAGGGGCAAATGGGGCATGCCCTGCTGCTTGCCGGCAGCTACGGTAAAATGGGGGCAGCCGTATTGGCGGCAACAGCCTGCCTGCGCAGCGGTGCCGGCCTGCTTACCACAGTGTTGCCGGCGTGCGGTTACCCAATCATGCAAACGGCATTGCCCGAAGCCATGGTGTGGACCGACCCGCAACAGTACCACCTTTCCTCGCTGCCCGACTCCCTGCTGGCCTATCAGGCTATTGGAATGGGGCCCGGCATCGGATTGCATGAGCATACCGGACGATTGTTGTTGGATCTGCTGCAACAAGCCCACCAGCCGCTGGTACTGGATGCCGATGCCCTCAACCTGCTTTCGATGAAGCAAAACTGGGCCGATTTGCTGCCGGCCGAAACGGTGCTTACCCCCCACCCGCGTGAATTTGAACGCCTGGCCGGAAACAGCGCCAACGATTTTGAGCGGGCCGAACGGGCTCAAAAACTGGCCGCCGACCTTAACTGCTACATCGTGCTGAAAGGCCATCACACCTTCATCGCCTGTACCGATGGCAGTTCGTATTTCAATACAAGCGGCAATGCCGGTATGGCTACCGCCGGCAGCGGCGATGTGTTGACAGGAATTTTAACCGGATTGCTGGCGCAGGGTTATCCGGTAAAAGATGCCGTTTTGCTGGGCGTTTACCTGCACGGCCTGGCAGGCGATTGTGCGGCCCGGGAACTGGGAGAGGAAGCCCTGCTGGCAAGCGATATTACCCGGCACCTGGGCGCCGCTTACGGCAAACTCAGCAACGCCGTAGCGCCGGAGCAGGAAGATTAAGCGGTTATGCTGCTGTATGCATGGTGCAAAAGCGCTCATGGGCCCAAAGCGGCATTACTGCTTGCCCTGCTTCATTTGCTCTTCCACCACAAAGCGGGCGTCAATGCGTATCATGGAGTCAACGGAAATATTGCGCTCACGAGCTTTCTGTTCAATGCTCTTCAGCCAGGCTTTATCGTTACGGATTTTCATTTCCATTTCCTGAATTTTAGCCGCCAGTTCGGCTTCGTTGGCAGGAAGGCTGGCTTTGGCGCCACCACTCTGCTCCCGCACCAGCCATTCGGCATCCATGCGAATCATGGAATCGAGCGGAATGTTTTTGTCGGCAGCCTTTTGCTCCACGGCACGCAACCATTCCGGCGTATTGCGGATTTGCGCTTCCACTTCGGCTACCCGCTCTTCAAATGTTTTCTCAATTTTTACTTCGGTGCCTTCATCATCCTGCACATCGGCACAGGAAAAAGGAATCGTAAACAAGAGAACGGCAAAAAACATGTACAAACGCAAACGCAGGAACATGGTTGAAATTTTTGCCGCCAAAAGTAGAATGCGGCAACAAAATGATGAAAAAAACCTGTACCCATTTATGTTTCAAAGGCTTGCCGGGGCTTATTTTTAGCCGCATTCCCCTATCTTTGCCGCCCCTTGTCCGCCATACCAAAACCCGGGCGGCTCATACTCACCACAACAAGCAGAATTATTGTTTATGGAGCAATTAATTTACCTCGTTCCCGCTATGGCAGCCATTGGCCTGCTGTACACGTTTGCCAAGTTCAACTGGGTATCCAAACAGGATGCCGGCAATGAACGCATGCAGGATATCAGCAAGCACATTGCCGAAGGCGCCATGGCCTTTTTGAAAGCCGAGTGGAAACTACTTTCGTACTTTGTTCTCATTGTAGGCCTGTTGCTGGGCATCATGGCCAAGGCCAACCCCAACAGCCACTGGAGCATTGCCATTTCGTTTGTTATAGGCGCTGTTTTCAGTGCCTATGCCGGCTACATCGGCATGAACATTGCCACCCGCAGCAACGTACGCACAGCACATGCCGCCCGTACCAGCCTGAGCAAGGCGCTGCAGGTTTCGTTTACCGGAGGTTCGGTAATGGGCCTGGGTGTTGCCGGTTTGGCGGTGTTGGGTTTGGGCTCGCTTTTCATTATTCTGAAAGCCATATTTGTTCCGGAGGGCGCTTCCGTAAACGGCCCCGAAATGCTGAAGGCCATTGAAGTGCTGACCGGCTTTTCGCTGGGCGCCGAAAGCATTGCCCTGTTTGCCCGTGTGGGTGGCGGAATTTACACCAAGGCCGCCGATGTGGGTGCCGACCTGGTAGGTAAGGTTGAAGCCGGTATTCCGGAAGACGACCCCCGCAACCCTGCTACCATTGCCGATAACGTGGGCGATAACGTGGGCGACGTGGCCGGTATGGGTGCCGACCTGTTTGGCTCTTACGTGGCCACGGTGCTGGCCACCATGGTATTGGGCCAGGAAACGATTTCGCAAGACGCATTTGGCGGACTGGCTCCCATATTACTTCCCATGCTGATTGCCGGCGTGGGCATCCTGTTCTCGATTGTAGGTACCTGGTTTGTTCGCATCAGCGACAATGCCGGCATTAATACCGATGTGGTACAAAAAGCCCTGAACATGGGTAACTGGGGCTCCATCATTTTAACCGCCATCGCTTCGGTGGTACTGGTATATTTCATTTTACCCGAAACCATGACCCTGCGGGGCGCCGAATTCACCAAATGGGGCGTACTGGGCGCCATCGTGGTAGGCCTGGTGGTGGGTGCCCTCATGAGCATCATTACCGAATATTATACGGCCATGGGCAAACGCCCGGTTGACTCGATTGTGAAGAAATCGGGTACCGGACATGCCACCAACGTAATCGGCGGTTTGGCGGTTGGTATGGAATCGACCTTCCTGCCCATAATTGTACTGGCTGCCGGCATTTACGGCTCGTTTCTTTGTGCCGGTTTGTACGGTGTGGCCATAGCCGCCGCCGGTATGATGGCTACCACGGCCATGCAGCTGGCCATTGACGCGTTTGGCCCCATTGCCGACAACGCAGGAGGTATTGCCGAAATGAGCGAACTGCCCAAGGAAGTACGTGAAAAAACCGACGTGCTGGATGCGGTAGGTAACACCACTGCCGCCACCGGTAAAGGCTTTGCCATTGCATCGGCCGCCCTTACGGCGCTGGCGCTGTTTGCCGCCTTTGTGGGCGTTGCGGGTATTGATGGTATTGATATTTACAAAGCCGATGTGCTGGCTGCCCTGTTTATTGGTGGTATGATTCCCTTCCTCTTCTCTTCGCTGGCCATTCGTGCCGTAGGCGAAGCGGCCATGAGCATGGTGGAAGAAGTACGCCGCCAGTTCCGCACCATCCCCGGCATTATGGAAGGCACCGGTACCCCCGAGTACGACAAGTGCGTGGCCATTTCTACCGAAGCCTCCATCAAAAAAATGCTGCTGCCCGGCTCCATCGCCATCATCTCTCCCCTGTTGATTGGTTTTGGCTTTGGTCCGGAAGCGTTGGGTGGCTTTTTGGCCGGCGCCACTGTAAGTGGTGTGCTGCTGGGTATGTTCCAAAACAATGCGGGCGGTGCCTGGGATAATGCCAAGAAAAGCTTTGAAAAAGGCGTGGAAATCAACGGCGAAATCTTCTATAAAAAATCTGAACCCCACAAAGCATCGGTAACAGGCGACACTGTGGGCGATCCGTTCAAAGACACTTCCGGCCCCTCGATGAACATTCTGATTAAACTCATGTCCATCGTATCGCTGGTAATTGCCCCCACGCTGGCACAGTTGTACGGCAACAGTGCACACGGCCACAACGCTCCCGCTGCCGAAAAACAGTTGATCCTGAAGATGGATACCCAAAAAGAAGCGGTAAACAGTGATCAGAAACATCCCCTGCTGGCAGCTTTGGAAGCCGATGGCCTCATTGACTTTGGCACCGGTTTTACGGTAGAACTGAAAGCGGGTGTTTTGAAGGTGAACGGAACGGCGCTGCCTGCCGACCAGGCAGCCAAATACCTGGCCTTACTGGAAGCAGGCGTACAGGAGTTGAAGTTTGAAGTAAAGCAGTAATGAAAACCCCATAAACAAAAAGCCCCGGCAATATCCGGGGCTTTTTGTTTTGGTTGAAGTGTATTAAATGATGAATAATGTTTTGCAGTAAAACGGGCTGTAGGTCATATAAAAACGCTGCAACGCTCCCGGTGCAGCATTGTGCCTTCGTGCCTTTGTAGTTTAGCCTCTATTTCTAAGTGTAATACTGTTACCAAACCCGCCGCGGGCACAAATCGCCGTAGCGGTTGCCCAGCAAAAAGCCCAGAACTATTTCGTGCGAGCCGCGTTGCATGTAAGGAAGCAAATACGTGGTTTGCCGGTTGAAATACGAGTCGTACGAGTAGCTGATGTTAAACGTATTGGAAATGTTGACGCCCGCCATGGCCGCCACCCCTTCGCGGAAGCGGTAGTTGGCACCAATCCACAACCGGTCGTGGTACTGCGCTTTTACATTGATGTCGGTAAAAAACGGCATGTTGGCAACGTAACGCAGCATTACGGAAGGAATCAGATTCACATCTTCGTTCAACAAAAAACGGTAACCGGCCGTGGCAAACAAATGTGGTACCAGCGTACTGCGGCTGAGGTCGGGGTTGTTAAGGCTGTATTTGGATGGAATGATTTGCTGGGCCGACAGGCCGGCAAAAAAGCTGGACGAATACAACCAGAGTCCGGCGTTGAGCTCGGGACGCACCCGCCGCAATTCCGTGGCGGCTGCGCCAATAGCCGGGTCAATGGGGTTGGCCAGCTCTACCTTACTGCCATCAATGGTAATGGTGGAAATGCCGGCAGCAAAACCGGCCGATAAGTTCCAGGTGGGCGACAACCCAATATGATAGGCATAAGAGCCGGTAATCATACTGCGGTTGATGTAGCCCGTTTTAAAATTTACAATGCCGGCGCCAATGCCATGATGCGGTTCGGCAGCGGTATATTCTTCCCAATAGGCCCTGCCCCGTGGGTTGTTACCCGGCACTTCAAACGAAGTGGGCGTTGTGCGATAATCCTTCTTACCCAACGGGCCGTGAATGGTGGCGTAAAAGGTTTGCGGCGCTCCCGGAAACCCAACCCACTGGTTGCGATGGCTCAGCTTAATGTCGGTATAATTTTCAATACCGGTGAGCGCCGGATTTACGATGTAATTATTCAAAATATACTGCGTGTAATGCGGCCGTTGCTGCGCCGGCAGCGGCTGCATGCGCATGATGGTTGCAACTGCCGCTAATAATGCTGCTTTCGAATAGCTCCTCATTCCTGTTGTTCGTATGCGATTCCGTTAACGTAAAATGGTTACATAGCCTTTCATAGGGGCTCGTCCGTTCTTGGGGTCAATTACATAGTAGTAGGTACCTGCCGGCAGGGGTTGCCCTTTGTAGGTTCCGTTCCACGGTGTGGCATACCCAACGGAGCGATATACCAGGGTGCCGGCCGTGTTGTACACTTCAATGATGCAACCGGGGTAATCGTTCAGGTTGGGAATTTCCCAGAAATCGTTAAAGCCATCACCGTTGGGCGTAAACGTATTGGGTGGCTTGGGCATGCGCAAAATCTTCACAAACACCTCGTCAAAGGCCGTACAACCGCCTCGCCCGGTTACGGTTAACCGGTAGGTGATATCGTCTTGCGGACGCACAATGGTGGGGTTTTGCACACGCACATTATCCAGCCAGGTAGGTGGCGTCCACAAAAACTGCAAGCCGCTTCCGGTTGCACGGGCATCACTAATCTGCCGGATACCATCCTCCAGCACCGTCAGGTCGGGGCCTGCGTTTACCACCGGATAATCCCACACTTCTATGCGTTTGGTGGCCGTATCGCTCACACAACCTTTATCGGTAATTACAAACAAGCTGGCTGTATAAGCCCCCTGTTGCCGGTAGCGGTACATCGGGTTTTGCGTAGCGGAACTGTTGCCATCGCCAAACTGCCAGCGCCACTGGGTAATGGTACTGCCCTGCCCGTTGCTTTGGTCGGTAAACACCACATTCTGATCAAGACAGAGACTGTCCACGGCACTAAAGGCGGCCTTCGGCTGCGGGAACACATCGGTAAGCAGACGGTCGAGCGAATCCACGCAGTTGTTGGATGAAGTTACAATCAGCCGCACGTTGTAGGCCCCCAGGTTGCGGTAATGGTACACCGGGTTTTTGAGGTTGGAGGTATCCGAACCGGGTGGTGCGGCAGCCGGGTCGCCAAACTTCCAGAGGTAACGGAACTGGCTTTCGGTACCATCGGGTATGGTACTGCGGTCGGTAAAGGCAGCACGGCCCACCGGAAGGCACACCTGTGGCAAATCAAACTGCACCCGCGGTAATGGATGCACCGTTACCGGTTTGCTGACGGGTATGCTGGTACATCCCCGGTCGTTAATTACCTGCAGGGTTACATTGTAGGTATTAAAGCTGTTGAACACATGGCTGGCAGCAGGCCCGCTGGTAATGGTTACCGGCGCAGTACCATCGCCAAAATTCCAGATCCAGGTGCTTAACGAAGCGGCGTTGTGTTGCGATTGATCGGTAAACCCTACCGCATTCTTTTCACAAGAAGGCAGCAACGACACAAAATCGGCAACCGGACGCGGCCATACTTCAATGGTTTGCTCGCTAAACATGGTACAACCATTGTTGGCCGTAAAGGTATAGCGCAGGGTGTGCGTGCCCACGCCGGCAACAGCGGGGTTAAACAGTCCGGTGGCGCTCACGCCCGGTCCGCTGAATACGCCGGTGCCGGCCAGTCCACCCAATTCACTCGCTTCGGTAATTTGCCGCGGCACCGCATCGAGGCAGATTGCCGGCATGGGCAAAAACTGGGTTAACGGACTGGCATTGATGGTGATGGTTTTGATTTCATCGTCCACGCAGGTGCCGCCTGAAAAGGCCCGGAAACGGATGCGGAAGTTGCGGGTGAGCGGCGACTGGAAGTTGGGATATTGGTGCGAATAGATTTTATTGAATACCGGCTCTTCATCCACATCAAAAACCGTGGGGTTGTTATCGAGGTCCCAGTAAATTTCCACACGGGTTATGCTTCCAAAATCAACCGTTGACTTGTTCTGAATTTGTGCGGGCCGGTTGCTGCACAAACCATTGGTGGGCAGTATGGCAAAATTGGCCACCGGAATGGAACCGTTTACCGTAAAGTTTTTCGCAGTAGAATCCACACAACCGGCCGCAGATGTAACTTTTACCGAAACCACATAGTTATCGGCCTTATTGTATTTCACCGCCGGGTTTTGCGCCGTACTGGTGGCGGGTGTGGGGCCGGGAGTAACAGCCGGGATACCGGCATTGAACCTCCATTGATAGCTAAACCCGCTGCTGCCATCGGCAATACGGGTGGTATCGGTAAAAATGGCCTGTGCATCGCTCAAACAAACTTCGGGCAATACAAAACCGGGCTGCGGCAGGGGATGCACCCGTACGGTTTTTACGAGCGTATCGCTGATACAGCCCTTGCTGTTTTCTACCACCAGGCGTATGGTTTTATCGCCCCAGTTGGCATAGGTATGCTTCACCGGCGCCGCCGCAGTTTGGTTAACGATGGTGCCATCGCCAAAATTCCAGTGCCACCGCACCAACGAACCCACGTTGGCCGCCGAATTATCGGTGATGGTGAGTTCATTGGTTTCGCAGAGCGGACTGCTAAGACTGTTGGCGGCAGTGGGCCAGGGATGCACCACCACCGTATGTTGCACGGTATCGCTCACGCAGTTTTGGTCGGTAAAGGCCCAAAGTGTGGCGGTATATGTACCCGGAGCCGTAAAGTTTTTTACCGGATTTTGTTGTGTGCTGCTGGTACCGTCGCTAAAGCGCCACTCCCACCGTACAATGGGGTGCGTAAATCCGTTGGTAGCGGTACTGTTGAATGTAACCGGCGTTTGCCAGCACACTTCGGCGGGGGCTGCTATGGCAGCCTTGGGTTGGGGATAAATGTTGGTTTGCGTTTTGGTAACGGAATCCACACACCCGTTGTTGGAAGTGGCAATGAGTTTGATGGCAAAAGGCCCAACCGACGAGTAGCGGTGTTGCGGGTTGGGCAACGTGGAACTATTAAGAGCCCCGCTGGCAGGGTTGCCGAAGTTCCAGTTATAGGTGAGCAGGTTTTGGGTACCGTCGGGTATGGTTGACTGGTTGGTAAACTGCACCACCCCATCGGGCAGGCAGGCCGCACTCATGGTAAAGTCGGGTACCGGGCGGGGATGGATTTGTACCGGCTGGCTGATGCTGTAGCGGCAGCCGGTATTGGTAACCAGTTCTAATGATACATTGTAGGTGCCGGTTGCCGCATACGTGGTGCTTACGGAATTTGCGTTGGTATTGTTAAAGGTGGTGCCGTTGCCCAGGTTCCAGTTCCAGTTGGTGATGGTGCCGTAATTGCCCGGCAAAACCGATGCATCGGCAAAGCCTACCGTTTTTCCAATACATTGCGGATCGTTTATGGTAAAGGCAGGCTGGGGCGTTTTGGTTACGCGGATGACTTTCTCTACCGTATCGCTCAGGCAGCCCACGTCGGTAATTACCGAATAGCGCACTTTGTACTCGCCGGGCTGTAGGTACACTTTGGTGGGATTGTCGGTGTACGCAAAAGTTCCGTCGCCAAAGTCCCAAAAATGGCGAATGGCCGGCCGTCCTCCCAAATTGTTGGCCGTGGTAAACTGAATGGTGGAATCGGTACAACCGGCTGCAGCTACTGCGGGAAAAGTAAAATCGGCCTTGGGCTGGTCAAATACCTGTAAATCGAAGTTGATGAACTGGGTGCCGGCGCAGCCATCGGGCGTGGGGTTGTTGGCGGTAACCTTAACCGGATAGGTTCCCACGTTATTATATATGTACGGGGTAGTAAGACGGAATTCATAAATCGTACGTCCGCTTACCACGTAACTCGAATCGGGCACGGGAGCATTAATCACTACATCGGGATAATTCGGAATTTCCCACTTCATGGCAAGCGGAATATAGGGTAAGGTGAGCGACAGGTAAAACGGCGAACTTTTGCAAGCCAGAGCCCCGCGAACGGTAGCGTACTGATTATTGGTGGTAACAAACTGAAACAGGTCTATTACGTTGGTACCGGCATTGTAGCCGTACGATTCAAAACTTCCAAAACCATAAGCGATGGCGTTGAAGCCACTGTCGGATGAAATGGAATATACTCCGGCCGAAGGCAATTGCTGCCGCAAATACGAATAATTGGGATCCTGCGGATGCACAACGAAGGGGTTGGTGGGTATTACTGCCCCCGCCGCATTGCGCAACCGGAACGAACTGATGGCCGTACCCTTGTTGGGGATAATCACATTAAAATAATGCCCGGTAATATTGTGGTTGGGCGTTGCATTCCACAAAACCCGGTTGATGTTCTGCTCTACCGGACTGAGGTAAATAACTTCCGGATCACCTACCCCGGTTGTATTGCCACAGTTGCCTTGCGAAGGGAAAACCTGGGCCACCATTATCGGTTCATCGGCTTCTATGAGCAGGGGTTGGTTGGTTATGGGCAGGTCGTAATAAAAATTTCCAATCAGCGGTACCGTAATGGGGGCACCGTTAACCCGCACTGCGGTGGCGGGGTTGGATACACAAATGCGAAAATGGTTAAAATCCTGCCCCCCTGCAGCCGTTGCGGTAAGGTAGCGCTTTCCCCATGCGTTTTTGGGGAACGACTGCACCATGTAATTATCGGAAGAGGCCGAGTTGTTATTGGGGCACGTAATGCTGATACGTCCGCTTCCCGAAAAAACGGCAATCTTTTTACACCCGGTTCCGGTATTGATGGAACGAAAAGTGGTGCCCGTCAGGTCCACACCAAAGTGATTGTTACCGGAAGTAGCATTGATAAACTGCCCCATTAAGTTAAACACCTGCCCCTGGGTTAGCGTAACGGTAAAGGGTACGCCGGCCGCACGTGTTAACGTAGGCTGGCTGGGTACAATTTCAACCGTTGTGGTGCCGGTATCGGTAGCCACAACGTAAGCCCAACTGTAAGAGTTGGGGTAATTGGCCCGGTTGGTGTAGTTGATAGAATAGTATTCTCTACCCAGGGTATTGGTTGGAAAAAGAATGGTTGCACCCGAAACGCTTTGGTTGTAAATATGAGCATACGCCACAATGGGCTTGGTGCTGGTGATGCGGATGCCCTTATTTTCGGGCGCTGTGCTTTCGGCCAACAGCCGGGCATCAAAGGGGCCCGTTTTCGGTAGCGGCAAAGAAGTGTAAACGGAGTTGGCCGGCACATTATAGGTTACCGAATATCCATTGCCGGGTATGGAAACGGTTACGGTGGTTGCTTCCTCTGCGGCAAAGTACAGCACCATTTCCTGCGCATTGCCGGTTGTCATTACCTGATGGTAGCCATAAGCCACCCAAAATTCTGTTCCCTTATTCGAAAAATCCTGTGCCCCGGCAACCAACGCCACAACAGCAAGCAATAGGGATCCAACAAGTCGTTTCAAAGTACGCAGATTTTTAAAAATGTTTGGGCGTGTAAATTAAGGGTTTTCCTTAGGCAAAATTGCGTTTGACCGGGTGTTTACATAAGCGGCGATTTTTTGCAGATACGCAAGTGCTTGGGGACCTTCACAAAAAATCAAATCCACAATACTCAGGTTGCCAACAAAACCCAGCCGGTCGGCAAACACCTGATAGTAAACCGGGTAGTGGTGCGGCGGGCTGCATACCGGCTGCCTGTTGCATGTACCAAACTCGGCGGTATCGGCATTCGCAGCAATTTCTGTCAAAATGACGGAATTCAACCCCAATGCTTTCAGGGCCCATTCCGTGCACAACCGGTTCCAATCTACCAATCGTTCCACCCGTTGCTGATACAGTTGTTCCAGGGTGGGGGCATACTCGTTAAACCAGGGCGCCTTACGGTAACAATCGTGCAACGTGCGCCAGTGTATCCGCTGCCAATCGGTGGCGTAAGAAATGCGCACCGCACCTGCCGGCTGCTTCACTGCACGCCCACCCACAAGCGGCACGGTTAACGAAATGACGTTGTTAGACCCGGCAACCCACATTCGGTTTAATCCGCATCCTTTTTTCCAGGCTTTTGCAGTATAAAAATTCAGATGTGTTGCATTTATTAAAGTTGATATACATTCAACAGTTCCAAAATATTGTAAATCAATTATTATCATAAATATAAGATGATTTTTTTCGCAACCACATCACCATTGCAATTTTTCTGAAAAAACAGGAGTCCGCCCCCTTCATATATCTTAATATAAATTTTGATAAATACTCATAAAAAAATGATTTCTAAATACTTGATATATTATCATATACACCAAAATAATTATCTGAATGCAAAAATCCCGAAAAGCGGCCTCTTGCTAACGCATTTAGTTCAAATGTACCGCTTTCGGAAATATTCTTAACGATCGTTTTCAATTGCAACTCCTACTTTTGCCGGTATGAATCGTATGCGTTTTCGGCTCCCTACCCTGCCGGTTGCTTTTGTGGTTTTGCTGAGTGGTTGTGGTGTTTTTAAGATGCCCGAATACAAGGAGTTTCGAAATTTCAGGGTGGAGCAATGGGGCCTGGCCGAAACAACTGTGGCGTTAGACCTGGTATATACCAACCCCAACAACATGGGTTTTCAGGTAAAACGCACCGAAGCGGATGTGTATGTAGAGGGTACCTACCTGGGGCACATGGTTAGCGATTCATTGATTAAGGTTGCCAAAAAGTCAGATTTTATTATTCCGGTGCGGGTACGTACCGATATGAAGAATTTGCTCAAAAACGCCTGGTCGGCCCTGAGCAACCGCACGGTTTTGGTGCACGCCAAAGGAACATTTACGGCAGGTGTCGGCGGGGTGTTTAAAACCATTCCCCTGAACTACGAGGGACGGCACGAGGTGGGATTGTTTACTCCCCTACCCTGATTTTTGTTTTCAGGCACAAAAAACCGGCACAGCGGCCGGTTGGTAACACTTCTGGTTTTCTATTGCTTTTTGCGGGGCGGCCCGCCGCCATCGGCTTCGCGTTTGCAACACTGCGGCAGCCGCTTGTACTGTTCTTCGTTGGCGGTTACATCATCGGCATCAAAGCCCAGGTTGGCAATGGCGGTTTTGATGTTTTCGACATTGGTGCGGTCTTTTAAAAATGTAACCATGGTTGTTTTTTTCCGAATGTCCACCACCACTTTTGAAACGCCTTCTTCATACTTCAGAAAGCGTTCAATCTTCTGTTTACACTCTTCGCATTGGGCTTGCGGGGTTTGAATTTGCACCACTTCCGGTTTGGGAAAACCAGCCTGTGCCTGCAACATACCCCAAACGGGCAGCAGCGAAAGAACAAAAAAAAGCCGCAGTTTCATGGTAAATGGTTTTCGCACAAATTATCAAATTCCGGTCCATTCGGCCGGATTGGCCGCCCATTTTAACAAAATGGTTTCCTGCTCGGGCGCCACCTGGCCTTTTTCGATAGCCATACGAATGAGGGTGGGATAGTTGGTAAGCGAATGGTATTGCACCCCCGCATCCTGCATGGCTTTTTGCGCTACATCAAAACCATAGTTGAAAAGCGATACCATTCCGGCCACTTCCAGGCCGGCATTGCGCAACACGTCCACCACCTGCAGGCTGCTTTTTCCGGTCGAAACCAGGTCTTCCACTACCACCACCTTTTGTCCGGCCTCAAAATATCCCTCAATTTGGTTGCCCAGCCCGTGTTCTTTGGGTTTGGGCCGCACGTACACAAAGGGCAGTTTGAGCTGATCGGCAGCCATGGCCCCCCAGGCAATGCCCGCTGTGGCCACCCCGGCCAGCATTTCGGCATCGGGAAAGCGCTCGAAAATGACATTGCACAGCTCGCTTTTGATAAATTCCCGCTCGTGCGGAAACGAAAGCACCCGCCGGTTATCGCAGTAAATGGGGCTCTTCCATCCGCTGGCCCAGGTAAAGGGATCTTTCACATTCAGCCGGATGGCCTTAACTTGTAGCAGTTTTTCAGCTACAGCCTGTTCGTTGGTCATGTGGCAAAATTGAGATGCGCCGTTTGAAATCAGAAATTTAATTATGTACATCACTGTTTATTTCAACAACGAGCCGGTTTACCTCTGCGATAGCCGCGACGCGTTTATTAACGAAGTGCTGCACCATCCCGAAGTGGTGTTTATTGATGAGGTAAGTACCCCGGCCATCAAATCGCTGTTGCACGAAGTGGCAAAAGAAGAGTTTCATGCGGGGGTATTGCTCGACAGCGACCTGGAAAAACTGAAAAAAGCTTTTTTCCGTCATTTTACCCCGGTTACCGCTGCCGGCGGTGTGGTACAAAACGAAGCAGGCGCCGTGTTGCTGATTTACCGCAGAGGGCACTGGGACCTGCCGAAAGGAAAGGTGGATGCCGGCGAAAGCCTGGAATCCTGCGCCCTGCGGGAAGTAAAGGAAGAAACAGGCCTGCAGCAGGTGCTACTGGTGCGCCCGTTAACCGTAACCTATCATACCTACAACGAGTTTGGCAAACACATGCTGAAAGACACCCATTGGTTTTTGATGCAGGCGGCCGGCAGCCAGCAGGTGGTGCCGCAAACGGAGGAAGACATTGAGGAAGTACGCTGGGTACCGGTTGCAGAATTATCGAACTATTATGCCCACACCTACCCTTCGATACGCGATGTGTTGCAACTGTTACACGGAAGGCTTTTTGAGGACGGCAACGGTTAAGCGACTCACGCAGATGAGTTTTTCCCGCTCATCGTGTATGCGTATGTCCCACACATGGGTGCTGGCGCCCAAATGAATGGGCGTACAGGTGCCGGTAACCACACCCTGCCGGGCCGAGCGTACATGATTGGCATTAATTTCGAGGCCCACACATATAAATTTTTCGGGATCAACCACCAGGGCCGAGGCCACGCTTCCCAGGGTTTCGGCAAGTACACAGCTTGCGCCGCCATGCAGCAAACCGTAAGGCTGGCGGGTACGGTGGTCAACCGGCAGTGTGGCTTTCAGGTAATCGGCTCCTATTTCGGTAAAGCGCATACCCACGTGCTCGCCCATGGTACTGCGGCCCAGTTCATTTATTGCTTCGATGGTTACATGGGGGTTGAACCAAATCATAAGATATGCAACTGCGTTTTAAAGATGCCCGGCTCATTTGGCGTAAACCGTACGGTTCACCGCATCGGGTAAAAAAGGCGAGGCATCGCCCCCGTTGCGAATAACATCCCGCACCAGCGTGGAGGCAACGGACGTGTATTGCGGCAGGCAGGTTAAGAAGATGGTTTCAATGGCGCCGTCCAAACTGCGGTTCATATCGGCAATGGCCTTCTCGTACTCAAAATCGTTTACGTACCGGATCCCCCGCAAAATGAATTGCGCCCCTACATTTCTGCAACAGTCAACTGTAAGCCCGTCGTACACCACCGCTTCCACACGCGGGTCGTTTTTAAAAATTTCATTGATCCATGCCAGGCGTTGTTCTTCACTAAACATGGGGGCTTTGTTGGCGTTGCGCCCAATACCGATGTAGAGTTTATCAAACAGGTTGAGCGAACGGTAAATGATATCGAGGTGGCCTACGGTAATGGGGTCAAAAGTGCCCGGAAACAAACAAATACGTTGCATGGCAATCGTTTGGACGCCGAAGGTCGCAGGATTGCGGCAAAAAAACAAAGATTGTGCGCAGAAAACGCTTCAGCACTTGATGGGGGGTATGGTTCTGGGGGTCATGGAGTTAGAAGATGCCCGACAATACCGGCGGGCTTAAAACGCCCTCGCAAATACAAACCCGCAAGGCCGGGCGGCCGGGCCGGCAGCACCGCAAACCTTGCGGATTGCAAAATTTTTCGGGACCCTGTTTGAGGCACCATTAATTCAGGCTCCTGAAATCTACCGGTACCAGGCGGCTCACACCGGCCTCCTGCATGGTTACGCCGTAAATCACATCCACTGCGCTCATCGTCATCTTATTGTGCGTAACAATAATGAACTGCGAGTTTTCGCTGAACTTGCGAATCATGTTGGTAAACTTACCCACATTGGCATCATCCAGCGGAGCGTCCACCTCGTCCAGAATACAGAAGGGTGCCGGCTTAATAAGGTAAATGGCAAACAGCATGGCTGTGGCAGTAAGGGTTTTTTCGCCACCGCTTAATTGCGTAATGCTGCTGGGGCGCTTGCCCTTGGGTTTTGCAATGATGTCAATACCCGTTTCGGCCAGGTTTTCGGGGTTTTCCAGCACCATATCGGCGGTATCTTCTTCCGTAAACAGGGCTTTGAACACCTTTTGGAAGTTTTCACGTACCTGATTGAAGGTATCGAGGAAACGCTGGTTGGCGGTTGCCTCCACTTCCTGAATGGTTTGCAGCAGCGATTCTTTGGCGCTTACGAGGTCGTTTTTCTGTTCTACAATAAACTCGTAGCGCTTGCGCATTTCTTCAAAGGCTTCAATAGCAGTGGGGTTTACTTCGCCCAGGTTTTCGAGCCGCTTTTTCAGCCGTTCTACTTTTGCCTGCAGTTCTTCTACCGATTCTTCGCCGGTACGGGGCTCTTCAATTACATCTTCCAGGTTTACCTTAAACTCCACACTCAGCCGCTCGCGGGTGCCGGACAGCTGCAATTTCAGGTCGTTGAGTTTGTCTTTGATTTCATTCAGCAGCTGGTCAACCTGTTCTTTTTCCTTTTGCTTGTGGCGCAACAGGCTTTCTTTCTCGGCCAGGGCGTTGCGCAGGTTGTAATAATGCTGGTCGGCTTCGTTTAACTTCCGCTCTTCGGCTTCTTTTTGATGCAGCAGGGTTACCAGCAGGGCCGAGGTTTCCTGCAGCGCCTGCTCACTGGCAGCTATTTGCCCGGCGGTGTCGCTCAGTTGCAGGGTATTGCTGTCTATTTGCATGCGCAGGTCGTTCAGCTGGTTTTGTTTAAACTCCAGCTCCTGCCGCAGCGCGGTTACCTTGCTTTGCTGGCGGGTTACATTCAGGTTGTAATCGTTGTACTGTTGGTTGGCCTGGTTGTATTGTTGTTCGGCCTGCAGAAAGTCCTGTTCCAGCCCGCTCATCCGTTCGGCCAGTTCCTGCAGTTGGGTATTCAGGCCCTCCAGCCGTTCGCGGAAGGTTGCCTGGGCTTCTTTTTCATCGGCAATTTGTGCCTCCAGTTCTTCCAGGCGCTGTTGGGTTAATTGTTCCTGGTGGCGCAGGTTTTCAATCCGGTTATCAATGGCGTACACCTGGTTGATGAGTTGGTTGATGGCTGCTTCGGTTTCTCGGATGGCATGTTCTTTCAACTGTTCGTTGTAGCCAATCACTTCGTTGTGCCGCATTTGGATGGCGTGTTTCAGGTCCATCACCACGGTTTCCTGGCGCAAAATTTCTTCGTGCAGGCGTTCCAGGTTTTTGGAGCGGCCAATTTTATTTCCTTCAAACAGGCCTACGCTGCCCCCGCTGAGGGTATATTTTCCTTTGAAGAATTTGCCATTTTTTACCACCACTACTCCCCCAAAGCCGGCCGGCATGTGATTTTCGTCGTCCACAATAACCACCTGCCCCAACAGGTAATGGGCCAGTGAGCGGTACCGCTCGTCCACTTCCACCACATCGAGGGCCCGCAGGGTGTTTGCGGGCGCCTGCTCCAGCACGGAATGGCCATTAAACTGATCGAGCAGGAAGAAGTTGGCCTTGCCTTTTTGATGGGCGTGCAACAGGTTTACGGCCTGCAGGGCTTCCTGCATGTTGTTTACTACATAGTAGTTGAGGTATTGCTCCAGGAGGTTTTCAATGGCGGTGCGATACTCTTCCTGCACCACCATTACATCGCTCAGCAGGGGCACATCGCGGCGCCAGTTTTCGTTATTGTGCAAAAACTTTACGCTCTCGGGGTACCCTTCCATGGAGTCAACCAGGCTTTTCAGCAGGGCATACTCGTTCTTTTTGGCATCGAGCTTGCGGCTTTCTTCGGCCAGTTGATTGCGCAACCCTTCCAGTTGCTGCTGGGTTTGCAGGATCTGCTCTTTGGTAAGTTCGTGCTGTTCCTGCAACTGGGCCAGTTCATCGCGTTTGTTCTGCAGCTCGTGTTCTTTTTGCTGTTTTTCTTCGGCCAGCAGTTGCAGTTGCTGGCGGCGGTTGGTTTGCTCCTGCTGCAGCTGAAAACTGGAACGCACCAAGTTTTGCAAACTGGTTTCGTTAACGGCCACCTGCTTTTCGGCTTCAAACTGGCTGCGCTGCAAGGCCTGATTTTCGCGGCGCAGTTCATCTACCCCCGCACGTTTGGCATCGTAAATCCTGCGTTTTTCGTCCACATCGCTGCGGAACTGTTCCAGCTGGTTGGCAATGGCTTCCAGCTTGCCCTGCTCTTCTTCGAGCTGTTGTTGCGTAAAGGCAATGCTTTCTTCAATACCCTGTAGTTGTCCGCCGGCTTTTTCCAAAAAGGCATTGATGCTGCTTTCGCGTTCGCGGAGGTACACCAGGCGCTGTTGGGCCAGGTTTTTCTCGTTTTCTTTGGTACGCAGGTTTTGCACCAGTTCGTTAAACGCATGCTGCATTTCCTGCAGTTCCCGTTCTTTTTCAATGAAGCCTGCTTTTTCGCTTTCAATGGCCGCTTCTTCGGTGGCAATTTTTGCTTCCAGTTCAATTTTACGGTTGGTTTCGGCTTCCTGCTGTTCGTTCAGGGTTTTCCAGGTAAGGTTAAATCCTTCCAGGGCGGCCTTGGCCAGTTCAATGCTTACTTCGCGGTATTCTTTTTTGATTTCGTAGTACTTCTCGGCTTTTTTAGCCTGGTTTTCGAGGGTTTTGAGCTGGTTATTGATTTCGAACAACAGGTCTTCAATACGTGCCAGGTCCTGCTCGGTGGCATCGAGCTTGCTTTTCGCTTCTTTTTTGCGGGTTTTGTAGATGGTTATACCGGCAGCCTGCTCCAGCATGCGGCGGCGGCTGTTGTCTTTGTCTTTAATAATGTCATCCACCATGCCCAGTTCAATAATGGCATAGCTATCGGTGCTAACCCCGGTATCCATAAACAGGTTTTGGATGTCCTTGAGGCGGCACTGCACATCGTTGAGGCGGTATTCGCTTTCGCCGCTTTTATAGAATTTACGGGTGATGGTTACCGTGTTAAATTCGGTAGGCAACAGGTTTTTGGTGTTTTCGAACGTAAGGCTTACTTCGGCCAGTCCCGATGCACTGCGGGTTTTTGAACCGTTGAACACCAGGCTTTCGAGGTTTTCGCTGCGCAGGTGGCTGATTTTTTGCTCGCCTATCACCCAGCGAATACTGTCGATGATATTACTTTTACCACAGCCATTGGGCCCAATGATGCCGGTAATACCTTCGTCGAAGGTGAGTACGGTTTTATCGGCAAAACTTTTAAAGCCTTTAATTTCCAGAGTCTTTAAACGCACAATATTCAGTTTTTGGAGGGCGACAAATATAGCAGATTCGGGATTCAAAAATCCGGCCCCATTTTTCCATCTTTTCAACAGTTTTGGGCTTGTTTTCAACAAGCAGGTCGTTTATTTGTCATTGTGTCATAAACCGCTTCATTCGCACGCATGATTGCCGCCCTAACACTTGTTCGTTACCGCCGCCGGTGGATTTATTTTGCCCTTACCGCCATGGCCCTGCACCGGCTGCCGCTGCTGTTCAGCCGGCGGGTGGCGTTTCATAAAACCCTGGGCTGTGGCAAGGGCGGCACCTTTAGCCGCCGGCCCGACTGGCAGCAATATGGCCTGCTGGTGGTATTGCGCAAGGCCGATGCGTCGGAACTGCTGGCCACAACCGACCCGCAGCAATTGCTGCGCCGCATTTACGGATGGTTTATTGCCGGCTGGTGGCGGTTTTTTGGCTGTGAAACCTACTGCCTGCTGCTGCGCCCCCTGGAAGGCCACGGCCGCTGGGACGGCAAAGAAGCATTTGGCCCCCTGCCCCCCAAAACCAACTATGAGGGCCGTATTGCCGTACTTACCCGGGCCACCATCCGCCGCCACAAACAAGGCCGCTTTTGGGAGCATGTGGAGGCCGTAAGCGAACAAATGCGCCGGGCGCCGGGCTATTTGTTTTCGGTTGGCATTGGCGAAACCCCCTGGCTGCGGCAGGCTACTTTTTCGGTTTGGCGCAGTAAAGAAGACATGAAGCAGTTTGCCTACCGATCGCACCGGCATGCCGATGTAATTCGAAAAACACGGCAGGAAAACTGGTACAGCGAAGACATGTTTGTACGGTTTGAGGTGCTGCGCCACAGCGGTACCCTGCTGGGGAAAGATCCGCTTGCCTGAAACGGCCGGAATTCCTTACTTTGCACCATGTTTTCCAAAAAACATAGTTCCGTTAACCTGATGCTCCCCTATTTCCTGAACCTGATTGCTGCCGGTGAAGGAAGCCTGCCCGACTACTGATACCCCCAGTCCTTCTGTTTCCGTTGCGCACCTGTTGCGGGTGCCGTTTTCGCATTTCCAACGATTCCTAACCTCAAAAAATAATTTTTATGTCGCACACGTATTATGTTGATAACGAATTGGGCCGCTTGCGCAAACTGCTCATACACAGTCCGGATGGTGGCATTGGCAAAATCATACCCGGCACCTTTGCCGACAACCTGTACGATGATATCGTACACCTGCCTTCGATGCAAAAAGAGTACAACCACTATGTAAAACTGCTGCTGTATTTTCTGGACCCCGAAAAAATTGAATACATCCGCCATTACGAGCAAACCTGTGTACCCGAGAAGAAAGGCTGGTGTTTCATTCCGGGAAAGAAAGAATATTTCAACAGCGATAAGGTGTTGGATACGCAGCAACTGCTGGCCGAAATCATTAAAGACGAAAAAGTGAAACTGCGGCTGATAGCGGCCATTTGCTCGTATGAAGAATCGAGTTTTGCCATACAGCAACAGCTGGAGTACATACAAGACCCCTACCTGCTGGCCAAAATTTTCATTACGGGCATTTTACCCGGCGAGGCCAACAGCAGCGGCGAAGATCAATACATATTTCCGCCCATTCCCAATTTCATTTTTACACGGGATATTGGCGTCATGGTAAAAGACCACATATTGCTGAGCCGTATGGCCACGGGTGCCCGCCGCCGCGAATCGCTGCTCACCAAATTCCTTTCGCTGTACTACTTCTTTAAGGACGAGCCGCAAAAAGTAATGGAAATCATCGAAGAAAGCGATTTCTTTTTGTACGAAGAAGAAGAGCGCCGGCACCGCATCATTACCATTGAGGGCGGCGATGTGATGATGATACATCCCAAACATTTGGTAATTGGCTGCAGCATCCGCACCTCTTCCAATGCCATCAACGAAATCATACACAGCCTGTACAGCCGGCCCGAACTGGGTATCGAAAAAATTTCGGTGGTGAAGATTCCGAAAAACCGGGCTCAAATGCACATTGATACCATTTTTACGCAGGTAAAACGCGATACCTGGGTGCTGTATGGCCGTTTTTCGGAAAATGTGCTGAATGCAGAACATGTAAGCCGCTTCTCCTACATCAACAAACTATCGCACAATCCCCGCCCGTTGGAAATGGAGCAGGTGGAAATCATTCAGTTTTACAAATCGGAACAGGAACCGTACGTAAAAACCAAAGATTACAGCATTAAAGAGCGCCTGCCGGGCATTGAAGCCTTGCTGCGACAAATCAGCGCCGAAGATTTTGGCGTGGATCCGGCAAAGGTGCGCATCATTTACAGCGGCGGCAACGTGTTTCCGCACGATGAGCGGGAACAATGGACCGACAGCTGCAATGTGGTGGCGCTGAAAGAGGGGGTGGTTATCGGCTACGACCGCAACGATAAAACCGCCGAAGCCTTTATGGATGCGGGCTTTCGGGTTTGCACCACCACCGAGCTGTTTCAGCAGTTTGAGCAGGGCGTACAACCCGATAGTATTGAAGACATGCTGATTCTGCTTCCCTCGGCCGAACTTTCAAGGGCCCGTGGCGGCAGTCATTGCATGAGCATGCCGCTGTTGCGGGATTCGCTTTAACAAAGCTTTTTCTTCATTTTTTCAACCTTAGCAGCCCAAATGAGTTAACAACCCTAAACCCTTACTGCATGCAATACAAACAAACCACTTCGCATATTTTGATGATACGGCCCGTGGCGTTTGGATACAATGCCGAAACAGCCGTAAACAATGCCTTTCAGCAGCAAGCCGGCTCCGATAGCCTGGTACAACAACAGGCCTTGGCCGAATTTGACGCGTTCGCAGAAAAACTGCAGCAAGCCGGGATGGATGTGCTGATTGTGAACGATACACCCAACCCACACACGCCCGACAGTATTTTTCCCAACAACTGGATCAGCTTTCACTGGGATGGCACCGTGGTGCTGTACCCCATGTATGCGGAAAACCGCCGTGCCGAACGCAAATGGCATGTACTGCAGGCCATAGAGCAGCGGTTTGAAATTTCAAATCGCATTGATTATACCCACGAAGAACAGCACAACCGCTTTTTGGAGGGTACGGGCAGCATGGTACTGGACCGTACCAACAAAATTGCGTATGCCTGCCTGTCGCCCCGTACCGATAAAACGCTTTTTGCCGAATGGTGCAACCAAATGGCCTTCCGCCCCTGCTGGTTTACCAGTGTGGACGAACAGGGCAACGCCATTTACCACACCAATGTAATGATGTGTGTGGCCGACCGCTATGTGGTAATATGCCTCGACAGCATTACCAATGCTGTAGAACGGCAACGGGTTCTGGATACCATTACCTCCACCGGAAAAGAAATCATACCCATTACGCAACAACAGCTACAACATTTTGCCGGCAACATGCTGCAGGTAGAATGTACCGACGGCTCGCCGCTGCTGGTGATGAGTACACAGGCCTACGAAGCCCTTACGCCGGAGCAAGTTACCCGCCTGCAGCGTTTTAACCCCATTTTGCACAGCAACCTGCGTACCATTGAAACAAACGGCGGAGGCAGCGCCCGTTGCATGATGGCAGAAATATTTCTGCCCCTGAAGCGGAGGCTGCAGTAACAGATTCTGCATTTAACGCAGGCTTTTGAAAAGGTGCGGTATGCGGCGCAACTGCTGCCGCACTTTTTTTTCTGCCGCTTGCACCTGCTGCCGGTTGTGCTGCCAGCAAACAGCAAATGCCTGCCTTACTGCTGCAGAGGTATGCAAATACAGTTGCGTATCGCCCAGCCACGCTGTGCGTAACAGGGCATCGTGCCAGTTGCCAATGTACTCCTGCAGTTGATCAAAATACGTGTACTGTTGTTGGGTAAGCAGCGCAGCCTGCCCGTCGGCATCGAGCCAGTGCCAGGCATACAGCAGTTGCTTGATTAATTTTCGCAGTTCGTGCCAGCCGTTGGGCTGCGCATGTTGTGCCTGCTGCAACAGTTCATTTTTCAGGGCTGCGGCGTAGGCCTGCAGGGCAGCCGGGTGTTGCTGATGGCACAAGCGTAGCAAAGCAGGGGAATAATCTTTTACCGCGTCAATAAAGTGTGGAATAAGCGGTTGCAAGCCGGCTATGTGCGCATCAATTGTTTTTTGATACTGTAACACGGCAACCAAAGCCGTTCCCCCGTTTTGTTGCAACCATTCCATTTGTATTTCAATTTCACGCAAGGCACCGGCCTGCCTGAAAAAATCGCGTAGGTGGTGGGCAAATTTTTTGAGTGGCTTACCGTCATAAGTGCGCATATAGCGCACAACGGCCCGCAGTTTTTTGATGGCAACCCGCAGTTGGTGCATGTATTCGGGATTACGGTGCCGCTCATACGCATGCAGCAGCGCCGGTATGCGCTTACATTGTTGTGCGGTGTATGATTACAAGCGGTTCATCGCATCAATAAAATTCAACACGGTCACACAAGTCCCAACGTACGCTGCAGCCCTTCGTGTAAGGGCAGCGGCACAAAGCCCAGTTCTTTTGTTGCCTTTTCAATTGTAAAACCGGTTTTAAGCGGCCGGCGTGCCGGTTCGCGAAAGGTTTCGGCAGTTACGGGATGTATTAGCCCGGCATCTTTCCCCAGCAGGGCGGCCACTTTCCTGGCAAGTTCGTAAGGCGAACAACCCTCCTTACCCGAAATATGATAAATACCCCGGGCATGCTTCAGTAACACCAGCAAAATGCCGCGTGCCAAATCATCGGCAAAGGTGGGTGTACGCCACTGATCGGCCACTACATTGATTGCCTTTCCTTTTTCCAGTTGCTGCTGTACCCACAGCACAAAGTTGTTGCGCCCGCCCGGCACTCGTTCGCCATACACCAACACGGTACGCACAATGGCCCAGGGCAAGCCGGATGCTGCCACAATTTTTTCGGCCAGCAGTTTGCTTTCGCCGTAGGTATTTACCGGATTGGGTTGTGCCGCTTCATCGTAGGGGCCGTCTTCGCCATCAAACACAAAATCGGTACTTACATAAATGAGGTAGGAGTTGATAGCCCGTGCTGCTTTTACCAGCGCACGGGTGGCGCCTACATTCACCTTCCAGCAGGTGGTGGCATCGGCAGCACAATCATTGGGCTGCGTAATGGCGGCGGCATGAATGATAATTTGCGGAGCCACCTGCGTTATAAGCTGCTCTACTTTGCGAAACTGCGTCAAATCCACCTCGTGATAATGCACGCCATTGGCCGGGCCGTAGGCCAGGCGACTGGGCCCTTTCCCCGTTGCATGAATTTGAAACTTGGCTTCCTGCACCAGGCGACGGATCAGGTGCTGCCCCAGCAAACCGTTAGCACCGGTAACGAGAACTTTCATAACGTGCATTTGTGTTGCGCCGAATAGCGGTGCAACAAGTAGAAGTTTTTACGCAATGAAAATACTACAAATCCTGCGCTGGCCCGCTCATAAAAATTCCGGCCGGCATTGGCGCACGGCCGGAACAGGCAACATCATGCGTTTTGGCAGGTGCAACCTTATTGGCGAAACTGCATGCCCAGATTGTACATGACAAA
The DNA here is from genome assembly GCA_046297415.1 of Lacibacter sp. Lineage (GTDB taxonomy): Bacteria > Bacteroidota > Bacteroidia > Chitinophagales > Chitinophagaceae > Lacibacter. The sequence goes on along the minus strand of JBKBIL010000001.1, from coordinate 13,880 downwards.
GCTCCAGATGTCGGCAGCTTCTTCAATCTGCTTGCTGGTGGGCTTTCCGGCACCGTGGCCTGCCTTGGTTTCAATGCGGATGAGCACCGGATTATCGCCCCGGTGTGCCTCTTGCAGGCGGGCCGCAAATTTGAACGAATGGGCCGGCACCACCCGGTCGTCGTGATCGGCCGTGGTGATGAGCGTGGCCGGATAGGCGGTGCCATCTTTGATATTGTGCAGGGGAGAATACTTAATGAGGTACCTGAACTGTTCCGGATTATCGCTGCGGCCGTACTCAACCGCCCATGCCCAGCCAATGGTAAACAGGTGGTAGCGCAACATATCCAGCACGCCTACGGCAGGCAGGGCCACTTTAAACAAATCGGGGCGTTGCGTCATGCAGGCGCCCACCAACAAGCCGCCGTTAGAGCCACCCCGAATGGCAATTTTGCTGTTGTTGGTGTAATTGTTGGCAATTAACCATTCGGCCGCGGCTATAAAATCATCAAAAACGTTTTGCTTGTTTTCCAGCATGCCGGCTTTATGCCAGGCTTCACCATATTCGTTACCTCCCCGCAAATTCACAACAGCGTAAATACCGCCCTGCTCCAGCCAAAAAGCGTTGGAAATGCTGAAACCCGGCGTTTGCGGAATGTTAAAGCCACCGTATCCGTACAGCAAAACCGGATTATTTCCGTTGCGTTGCATGCCCTTCTTGTAGGTAAGAAACATGGGTACCCGAGTTCCGTCTTTACTGGTAAAAAACACCTGCGTGGTTTCGTAGTCATCGCTGTTGAACTGTGTATCGGTTTTGCGGAACAGCGTGGACACACCGGTTTGGATATTCAGGCGGTATATGGTAGGCGGCGCGTTAAACGAGGTGTAGGTATAAAACAATTCGGTGTCGTTTTTCTTTCCATTGAAACCACTTGCCGAACCGATACCCGGCAACTGAATTACCCGAACCTGTTTCCCATCGTACGTGTATTGTACAATACGCGATGCCGCGTCTTTGAGGTACGAGCAAAACAAAAAGCCTCCGGCCGTGCCTACCGACTGTAACACTTCGTTTTGTTCGGGCACTATCACCTTCCAGTTTTCTTTTGCGGGCTGTTTGGGATCAATAAGTACCACTTTGTAGTTGGGCGCCCCGTCGTTGGTACGCACCAACAGCAAGCCACCCCGGTTATCAATTACGTTGGCCTCGGTGGCAAAGCCCGGTATCAGCAAACTAAAATCTTTTTGTCCGGCCTGCAGGTCTCGTACCCGCAGTTCGGTACCACTGGTACCTTCACTGATGCGGAGTATCAAAAAGCGGTTGTCTTCGGTAAGGCCGGCGCCGGCATTGCGCAGCGGGTGTTCGTTATCTTCATACACCAGCACATCATCGCTTTGCGGCGTTCCCATTTTATGAAAATACACTTTATGAAACCGGTTTTGCCGGCTCAGTTTGCTTTTTTCATCGGGCTCGGGGTAACGGCTGTAGTAAAATCCTTCATCGCCTTTCCAGCTGATGCCGCTGAACTTTACCCAGCGGATGTGATCGCTCAGCAGGGTTTTGGTGGCAACATCCATTACAAATATTTCCTGCCAGTCGCTGCCGCTTTGCGCCACCTGGTATGCGGCATAGCGGCTGCTTTTTGAAAACGATAAGGCACCCAATGCCGCCGTTCCGTCGGCAGAGAGTTTGTTGGGATCCAGAAACACTTCCGGCGTACCGTTCAGGCCTTTTTGCCGGTACACCACACTTTGATTCTGCAAACCATCGTTGCGGCTGAAATAATACCATTCCCCTTCCCGTGAGGGTGCACTCATGCGGGGATAATTCCACAATTCGCTTAGGCGTTTTTTTACCTGTTCCCGAAAGGGTATGGCATTCAGGTACGCAAAGGTTACCTTGTTTTGTGCTTCTACCCAGGCTTTGGTGGCCTCGCTGTTATCATCCTCCAACCAGCGATAGGGGTCGGCTATAACGGTGCCATGGTACACGCCGGTGTCGTTGCCTTTAAACGTAACCGGATATTGCAGCTGGGCACGGGTTTGCATTGCCATAAAAGTTGCGAATATTAATAAACTGCGTTGCATGGTATTTGTTTTACAATTGGGTGCAAGGTAACACTTGCACCGAAACGTACGAACAACCGTTATTGCCCTAAATCCGTATTTTTGGCCGCCCGTAAAAAGGACTTTAACACTATGAAGTACACAAAGGCAAACATTTTAAACGAACCAACCACACACAAACATACATGAGCAGTAAGGTTAGCAAAATTGGCGTATTGACGTCCGGCGGCGATTCTCCCGGCATGAACGCAGCCATTCGGGCGGTAGTACGTACAGGACTTTACCACAATCTTGAAGTTTTTGGCATCATGCGGGGCTATCAGGGTATGCTGGAAGACGACATCATACCCATGCACAGCCGTAGCGTAGCCAACATCATACAACGCGGCGGTACCATCCTCAAAACGGCACGCAGCAAAGAGTTTTTTGAGCCCGAAGGACGCAAAAAAGCGTACGAAAACCTAAAAAAACATGGCATAGACGGATTGGTGGTTATTGGGGGCGATGGCAGCTTCAGGGGAGCGCAAAAGTTTTCCAGTGAATTCGATATTCCCTGTATTGGATTACCCGGCACGATTGATAAAGACATAGCCGGCAGCGACTTCACCATCGGCTTCGATACGGCTGTGAATACCGCGGTGGAAGCCATTGATAAAATACGCGATACCGCCGATGCGCACGACCGGCTGTTTATTATTGAAGTGATGGGCCGCGATGCCGGCTATATTGCTTTGCACAGCGGTATTGCCACCGGCGCCGAACACATTCTGATTCCGGAAACCAAGACGGATATTGAGGCCGTGCTGGAATCGCTGGAGGAAAAAGAACGCCGCAAAAAACTGGTAAACATGATTGTGGTTGCCGAAGGCGACGATACCGGAGGAGCCGTAGAAGTGGCAAACATGATTAAGGCTCGTTTGCCGCATATGGAAACACGTGTGTGTATACTGGGCCATATTCAACGGGGCGGCTCGCCCACCTGTTTGGACCGTGTTATTGCCAGCAGGCTGGGATACGCAGCCGTTATGGCACTCATGGAGGGTAAGCACAACATGATGATTGGCATCTTAAACAATCGCCTGCATTATACGCCGCTCGACAAAGCCATTAAAGCCAAACAAAAAGTAAGCGATGAATGGCTGCGCATCGGTAAAATTCTGGCCAGCTGAGTTGTTGCGATAGCTGTCGCCACGCATTGTTCATTTCATAATTCTACACGCATGTCGAAACATATTGCCAAGTATCTGAATAAATACGAAGACCGCTCCAGCGCCAAGCGCCATATGAGCCACCGCACCAAAATTGTGGCAACGGTAGGCCCTGCCTGCGATACGTATGAAAAACTGCTGGATCTGGTAAAAGCGGGCGTAAACGTGTTCCGGCTCAACTTTTCGCACGGCACGCACGAAGACAAGGCAAAAATTATTGAACACATTCGCCGCATCAACAAAGAGGAACCCTATAACATCGCCATACTCGGCGACCTGCAAGGGCCCAAACTGCGGGTAGGCGAAATGGAAGGCGGCGGTATTGATGTGGCCGAAGGCGATATTCTTACGTTCACCAACGAAAAAGTGGTGGGCAACAAAGACCGCATTTATGTTTCGTACCCCAACCTGCACAAAGACGTAAAGCCGGGCAATATCATTTTGATTGACGACGGCAAACTGGAAGTGCGGGTGGTGGGCATCACCAAAAACAACGATGTACAGGTACAGGTAACGCTGGGCGGACGCCTCAGTTCCAAAAAAGGCATCAACCTGCCCGATACCAAAATTTCATTACCGGCACTTACCGAAAAAGACCTGCAGGATCTGGATTTTATTGTGGAACAGCAGCTCGACTGGGTGGCCCTGTCGTTTGTTCGGAACGTGAAGGACATCATCATTTTACGCAACAAGCTGGAGGAGAAGAAAAGTAAAATCAAGATTATTGCCAAAATCGAAAAGCCCGAAGCGTTAACCAACATTCGCGACATCATACTTGAAAGTGATGGCATCATGATTGCCCGCGGCGACCTGGGTGTGGAATTGCCCGTAGAACAGGTACCGCTCATTCAAAAAGAACTGATTCGCAAGTGCATTCACCGCGCCAAGCCGGTAATTGTGGCCACCCAAATGATGGAAAGCATGATTGACCGGGTAAAGCCCAACCGCAGCGAAATTACCGATGTGGCCAATGCCGTACTGGAAGGCGCCGACGCGGTAATGCTGAGCGGCGAAACGGCTACCGGCGAACATCCCGCGCTGGTGGTGGAAACCATGTGTAAGATTATTGAGGAGGTAGAAGCCAGCAGTTATTACCGGTACGACCGCGAGGAAGATTTGAAACCCCAGCCCCACTCGCCCTCGTTTTTGAGCGATGCCATTTGCTACAACGCCTGCGAAATTGCCAAAGACGTAAGCGCACACGCACTAATTGGCATGACGCAGAGCGGCTACACCGCCTTCATGCTCAGCTCCTTCCGCCCCAAATCGCCTTTGTTCATCTTCACCAAAGAGCCCACCCTCGTAAACCAGTTGAGCCTCAGCTGGGGCGTACGGGCCTTTTATTACGCCGAAGAAGAAAGTGTGGATGAAATCATTAAAGACCAAATTGAAATATTGAAAGACCGCGGCTTTATTGAGCCGGGCGATATTGTGGTAAACACCGGCAGCACACCCGTGCACCTGCACTTACCCACCAACCTTATTAAAATTTCTATTGTAGAGTAACCAAGCCCAACTGAGAAACGAAAGCGCCTCCGGAAGGGGGCGTTTTTCTTTGTATTTTAGGCCGGTTGCAATTGCCCGAAATCATACCCCTGAACGAAAGTTCCCTGCTGCTGCAATGGAAACAGCAGCCGGGGCCGGCCTTATTGCGCCACATGCTGCAACTGCACCAGACCCTGCAACAACACCCCTTTCCGGGTTACAGCGAAGCAGTAACTGCCTACAATAGCATGGCCGTTTTTTTTGAGCCAACCCGGGTACAACGCCAAAGCCACCCCGATGTGCATGCAGCGGTTGCGGCCTATTTGCTGCAACTGTTGCAGCAATTGCCAGCCTTTGAAATGCCGGAAGGAAAAACGATAACCATACCGGTTTGTTACGATGCTGATTTTGGACCCGACCTCATGCGATTAACCGAAGCAACTCATACCGACGCTGCCATTCTGGTACAACTGCATGGCAGCCGTGTGTACGATGTGTATGCCATTGGCTTCATGCCCGGCTTTCCGTACCTGGGTTTTTTGCCCGAAAAATTACAGGTGCCCCGCCGTGCCCGTCCGCGTACAAGGGTAGCCGCCGGCTCAGTAGCCGTTGCCGGAACACAAACCGGTATTTACCCGTTTGATGCGCCGGGCGGCTGGCACGTAATTGGTAACACGCCCCTGCAATTGTTCAATCCCGAACGGGACCCGCCCTTTTTGTTGCAGCCAGGCGACCGGGTACAATTTCAACCCATCAGCAAAACAACCTGGCAGCAGCTGGCAGCAGCGCAACAGCCGGCATCGCCTGTTAAAATTAAAAACAGCGTACCCGGCAGCCCACCCATATTGCAGGTAGAACAGGGTGGTTTTGGGGCTACCCTGCACGATGGCGGCCGAACCGGCTACCGCAACCGGGGCCTTCCGCCCTGCGGGCCCGCAGCACCTTATTACGCAAAGCTGGCCAACCTGCTGGTGGGCAACGTAGCCCAAGCCACCGTACTGGAACTGCCCCAGGCACCCTACCGCTTCCGCATACTGCAAGGCAGTGTATTTGCCTGTACCGGCGGCGGACTACAGCCTACCCTTGATGGGAAAGCAATTGCCCTGAACCGGCCGTTTTGGGCAGGAGCCGGCAGCCTGCTGGAGCTGCGGCAACCCATACCCGGTTTTCGTTTATACCTAGCCGCTAGCGGCGGATGGGCTGCGGAAGTTTTTTTGGGAAGCACCGCCACCGATTTGCGCCTGCAGCGGGGCGGCTTGCAGGGCCGTACGCTGCAAAAAGGCGATCTGCTGCACCGCCATCAAAAGCTCACCTCGGCGCAACAACATCTGGCCCAACTGCTGCAAAGCGGTACGCAGCTTTCGTTTACCGGACTCAACGTAAATCCCGGCCAAACCCGCATTCAGGTGCTGCCCGGCCCGGAATGGAACAGCCTTTCTGCCGAAATACAACACCTGTTGCAAACCGCCTCCTTCCGTATGTTGCCCGAAAGCAATCGTACCGGCTGGCGCATCAGTGGCCCCCTGCCCGCTCATGTGCCGGGGCAACACATGTACTCGGCGCCCGTAACCACCGGCACCGTTCAGTACACGCCTTCGGGCGAATTGCTGGTGCTGGGACCCGACGGCCCCACCATGGGCGGGTACCCGCGTGTTTTACAACTTACCGTTTTGGGCCTGAACAATATGGCCCAGTTGCGCCCCGGCATGGCTTTTACGTGGGTGCTAACCGATTTTGCCCATGCGGAACAGTTATATTTGGAACAGGAAGCACAACTGCAACGGATGGCCCACTCAATACAATCGCTTTTATGAAAACCATTGACCTGAATTGCGATGTAGGCGAAGGCATGCCCGCCGAAGCCGCCCTGATGCCCTGGATAACCAGCGCCAACATTGCCTGCGGCGGGCATACGGGCGATGCGGCCACCATGCAGGCTACCATAGCGTTGTGCCGGCAACATGGCGTGGCCATAGGGGCGCATCCCTCCTGGCCCGACCGCGAACATTTTGGCCGACGCAACCGGCAATATCCGCAGCACGAACTGTACGCATTTGTTCGCAGCCAGATTGAAAACCTGCTGCAATGGCTGCCCGTTGCACACCTGCATCATGTAAAACCGCACGGCGCTTTGTACAACCAAAGTGCGGCCGACCCCGAAATTGCACACACCATCGCCCGTGCGGTTTACGACACCCACCCGAACCTGATTTTATTTGGACTGAGCGGCAGCCATTCGTGCAGCAAGGCGGCAGCGTTGGGCTTACGGGTTGCACATGAAGTGTTTGCCGACCGGCGCTACGAAGCCGATGGCACACTTACCCCCCGCAGCCACCCCGATGCGCTGCTTACCGACCCGCAGGCGGCGGCTACCCAGGCGCTCCGCCTGGTGCAGGAAGGAACGGTGATAGCCCGTACCGGCGAAGTAGTTGCACTGCGAGCCGACACCCTTTGCATCCACGGCGATGGCGCTAACGCCCTAGCCTTGGCGAAAACCATTCACATTACCTTACAACAAAACGGCATTGCGTTACAATCCATCACCCGCCACTAACCGGCTGCTGGCCGCCGCTTTTCTGATGGCCACTTCGGCCATTGGGCCGGGCTTTCTTACGCAAACCACGGTGTTTACCCAGCAACTTTTGGCGGCCATGGGCTTTGTTATTCTCGCTTCCGTGGCCATAGACCTGGTGGTACAAATCAATATCTGGGAACTGCTGCTTGCACACCGCAAAACCGCGGCCGAACTGGCAAACACATACCTGCCGGGCAGCGGGCATGTACTTACGCTGCTGGTAGCCGGGGGCGGACTGGCCTTTAACATCGGCAACATTTCGGGAGCAGGGTTGGGCTTGCAGGCGCTTACCGGCATGCCGGTGCATACGGGGGCTGCGCTCAGTACACTTTTGGCCGTGTTGCTTTTTGCAGCACGGCATGCGCTGCGGGCTATGGACCGCCTGGTACAATTGCTGGGGCTGCTGATGTTGGTATTGATGCTGGTTGTGGTTTTTCGCAGCGCTCCGCCGGCAGGTGAAATGCTGCGGGGTATGGTTGCTCCGCAAACCATCAACCTTACGGCCATTCTTACCCTGGTGGGCGGTACGGTGGGAGGGTACATCAGCTTTGCCGGGGCCCATCGCCTGCTGGCCGAGCCAACACCGCTGCACCCAATACAGGTACGCCGCTCGGCTGTAAGCGGCATCCTGCTAACGGCACTCATGCGGTTGCTGTTGTTTGCAGCCGTGCTGGGGGTGGTACGCCAGGGGTTTGTACCCGATGCTGCCAATCCGGCCGCTTCGGTATTCGGACAAGCGCTGGGCCATGCCGGCTACCGTGTATTTGGTTTGATATTGTGGGCCGCTGCCATAACCTCCATTGTTGGCGCCGCCTTTACATCGGTAAGTTTTTTGCAGAGCCTGCATCCGCTCATCGCAAAAAACAAAAATGCGGTTACCATTCTTTTCCTGCTTGTTTCAGCCGGCATTTTTTTGCTTTGGGGCAAACCGGTAACCATACTGGTATGGGCAGGGGCCATCAATGGCATGATTCTTCCACTGGCACTGCTGTTGATGCTGTGGATAGCCCACCAAACCCGCATACCGGGTTATAGCCGCCGCTGGTGGCTGCTGGCAGCCGGATGGCTGGTGGCTGCGGTGCTGCTATGGATGAGTATTGGTGCATTACTGCAATTATAAAACCGTTTGTTGACTGCATGAATAAACCATCGGCACATATGTATTACCTGGCGCTGGTTTGTCCGCCCGATGTGGATGCACGGGTACTTGCCTGGAAACATTGGATGCAAAATCGCTTTGGCTGCCGCAACGCCCTGCGCTCGCCGGCGCATATTACCCTTGTGCCTCCCTTTTGGTGGACCGATGAACGGGCAAGCGAACTCGAAAATGCCGTGCGTCATTTTTACAGCAATACACCTCCGTTACACATAACGCTGCAGGGCTTTTCGCATTTCAAAAGCAGGGTACTGTTTATTGATGTGCTGCCGCAGCCGCAACTGGGCAAGCTGCGCAAGCAACTGGAAGACCATCTGCTGCAGGAACTGCCCGGTTGCATCAAACCCGAAAGCCGGCCGTTTCATCCGCACGTAACCATCGCCACCCGCGACCTATCGCCCGACGCCTTTCGGCAGGCCTGGAAACGGCTGGAAAAAGAGCCTTTCGAAGCGCAATTTGAAACAGATACCCTAACGCTGCTGCGGCTGGGCTCCGAACGCTGGGAAACCCACCTCGTACACCGGTGGTAGTTGCCGCTTATCAAAATGTAATGCTGCCGCGGCAGGCCGCTGTGATGTTTTGTGTAATTTTCACAAAACCAACTGTCTTATGCGTCCCTTGTTTTTTGTGCTGGCTCTTTGTGCCGGCTTATGGGCATCGGCCCAAACCAACATACAGGATTCGGCGTGGATACGCGACAATTACATTAAGAAAGAAATCATGGTACCCATGCGGGATGGCGTGCGCCTGTTTACAGCGGTGTACATTCCGAAAGATACCACCGAAGCGCACCCCATTCTCATGACGCGTACCCCCTACTCGTGTGCGCCCTATGGCGAAAACAATTTCCGGCCGTTTTGGAACACCCACTGGCGGTACTACATGCGTCACAACTACATTATTGTGCTACAGGATGTGCGGGGCCGCTGGATGAGCGAGGGTACCTTCATGGATGTGCGCCCCTTTAATCCCAACAAAAAAGACAAAGAAATTGACGAGGCCAGCGATACGTACGATGCCATTGAGTGGCTGGTAAACAACCTGCCGCACAATAACAAGCGGGTTGGCATATTCGGCATTTCGTATCCGGGCTTTTACTCTACCATGGCCGCTTTAAGCGGGCACCCCTCGCTGGTGGCTGTGAGTCCGCAGGCACCGGTAACCGACTGGTTTATGGGCGATGATTTTCACCACAACGGCGCCTTTTTTCAGATGGACGGATTTGTATTTTATTCCTCATTCGGCAAGCCGCGTCCCAAACCCACCACCGTTGGTTCGCCGGGCTTTAACTTTCCCACCCGCGACGCCTATAAGTTTTACCTGGAAGCCGCCACACCCAAAAAGCTGGCCGAGTTAATTGGCGACAGCATCGCTTTTTGGCACGAAATGTACAAGCACCCAAATTACGACGATTGGTGGAAAGCCCGTAACGTTCGGAATTTTGTACAATACATTCCACCACATACCAATACCCTGGTGGTGGGCGGCCTTTTTGATGCCGAAGACTGTTTTGGCGCCTGGCGCACGTACGAGGCTATTGAACAAAAGGCCAAAAACAACAACCGTATTGTTATGGGGCCCTGGTACCACGGACAGTGGGCCCGTGGCGACGGCAGCAGCCTGGGCAATGTGCAGTTTGGCAGCAACACCTCGCTGTATTACCAAAACGAAATTGAACTGCCCTTCTTTCGCTATCATCTGGAAGGGAAAGGCACGCTCAACCTGCCCGAAGCACGCATATTTTTTACCGGCGAAAACCAGTGGCGCAGCTTCGACCGCTGGCCGGCAGCCAACGTACAACCAACGCCCTTGTATTTACGTGCCAATGAGCAGTTGAGCTGGAGCAAACCCACGGCCACCAATTCGTTCAGCAGCTACGTGAGCGACCCGGCCAAACCCGTACCCTATACCGAGGATGTGCATTTTACCCGCACCATAGCCTACATGACCGACGACCAGCGCTTTGCCAACCGGAGGCCCGATGTGCTCACCTTCCAAACCGATGTGCTTACCGAAGACGTAACCCTGGCCGGGCCGGTAATTGCCAACCTGCTTGCCAGCATCAGCACCACCGATGCCGATTTTGTGGTGAAGCTGATTGACGTGTTTCCGAGCAATTTCCGTTACCCCGGCCAGCAGCAGGAGCCTGCCGGCCGCATGGGCGGCGGCGCATACCCGATGGGCGATTATCAGATGCTGGTACGGGGCGAAATTATGCGGGGGCGCTACCGCAACAGCTTCGAAAAGCCCGAACCGTTTAAGCCGGGCAAAATTGAAACGGTAAAATTTGAGTTACCCGATGTAGCCCATACCTTTAAAAAAGGGCATCGCATCATGATTCAGATTCAAAGCAGCTGGTTTCCGCTGGTGGACCGTAACCCGCAGCAGTTTGTAAATATTTATGAGGCCGACGCAAAAGATTACATCCCCTCCACCATTCGCATTTGGCACGATGCCAAAAATGCGTCGAGCATTATCTTGCCGGTGCTGAAATAAAAGCAAGAGGTTTCTCCACCTGCAAGGTTATTTTCACAGCAACGTCTCCTTTGAGAGACGTTGCTGTGAATGCATTTTGAAAGCAGCCGTAAAGCCCACGGGCTGCCGGATGTGCAGGCGCAGTGCGCACCGCTTTATTGCGGTGCGCACCGAAGCGCAGCGGAGGCCGTAACAGCCGGAACCACAGCCATAAGTTGCGCTGTAGCCCAAAGCCCCAAAACCCATAACGCATAATCCCGACGCTCCTGAAGTTGGTCGGAACGCAAGCGCCCGTAAACTATAACTAATAACTTCTAAACCGGCTTACATATTCCGTAACTTTAACCATGCGATTGCTTGTAACCCTTACCTGCATGCTTGCCTTTATGGGCAGCACAGCACAAACGCCCGGCATAATACCCATACCTACCGAAATGCAAATGGTACAACCGGGCAAATTGCAACTTCGTTCGCCCCTGCTTTTTAAAAGCGCATTGCCACGTGATGAAAGCGAACGGATATTCAAGTACCTGCAACAGGAATTGCTGCCGTACGGAATTGCGCTGCGGCAGGCTGCCACAACGGAACGGGCTGATCTGTCGTTTCGAAGTTTACGCATGCCCGGCGTTTCGGAAGAAGCATATCGGTTAGTGGTTACCGATAGTGGCATTACAATTAGTGCGGTTCAGGGAAGGGGGGCGTTTTATGGCGTGCAAACGCTCTTGCAATTGTTACCGGTGCAGCCTGATGCAAAGCCTGCAATTCCGTTTGTAAAAATTTTTGATGCGCCCCGCTTTGCCTATCGGGGCATGCACCTGGATGTAGGCAGGCATTTTTTTCCGGTGGCGTACATTAAGCGGTATATTGATTACCTGGCGCTGCATAAAATCAACACCTTTCACTGGCACCTTACCGAAGACCAGGGGTGGCGCATCGAAATCAAACAATTTCCCGAACTCACCCGTGTGGGCGCCTGGCGCAACGGCACCATTATAGGCCGCTATCCGGGTACCGGCAACGACAATAAGCCGTACGGCGGCTTTTATACGCAGGAAGAAATACGGGAGGTGGTGCAATATGCACGCAGCCGTTTTATTGACGTGATACCGGAAATTGAAATGCCGGGCCACAGCAGCGCCGCCATTGCGGCCTACCCGTGGCTGAGCTGCTTTCCGGATAAGCCGACGTTTATACCGGCAACGATGATTTCCGAAAAAAGCGTGGCCGAACAAAAAGCCGGCCGCGTGAAACTGGTACAGGAAACCTGGGGCATTTTTGACGATGTTTATTGCGCCGGTAACGACAGTGTTTTTTGGTTTTTGGAACGGGTGCTGGATGAGGTGGTACAACTGTTTCCGGGGCGCTACGTACACATTGGCGGCGATGAATGCCCCAAAACCCACTGGAAGCAATGCCCCCGCTGCCAACAGCGCATGAAAACCCTGCACCTGAAAGACGAACACGAGCTGCAGAGCTATTTTGTGCAGCGCATCGAAAAATATCTTAACAGCAAGGGGAAGACGTTAATTGGCTGGGATGAAATACTGGAAGGCGGCCTGGCGCCCAACGCCGTGGTAATGAGCTGGCGGGGCGAAAAGGGCGGTATTGAAGCGGCCCGGCAAAAACACCGGGTTATTATGACGCCGGGCAAGCCGCTGTACTTTGACCATTCACAAACCCGGCAGGAAGATTCGGTTACCATTGGCGGTTATAATCCCCTGGAAGCGGTGTATGCTTACAATCCCCTACCCGGCGAACTGGAGCCGCAATTTCATCCCTACATCATGGGGGCGCAGGCCAATGTATGGACGGAGTACATGAACAATACCCACAAAGTGGAATACATGATTTTTCCGCGGATGGCTGCCCTGAGCGAAGCATTGTGGAGCCGGCCGGAGCAGAAAACGGCCCACCCCTTTGAACCGCGCCTGCTGCAACAACTGGAACGCTACAAACGCCGCGGCATCCATTACAGCAGGGCGGTGCTGCAGCCCACGGTACGCATACTGCCTGATGCGCCCCAAACGGTAGTTTGGCAGGTAGATCCCCGGCAGCAGAATGACTCCGTTGCCTTTTTTGAACAAATAAACAGCGAGGGTAGCACAAACCGGTTGCAACCTCTTGCTCCCCTGCCCGGCTTGCCCCATCGGGTACGCATCGGCCGTTCGGGCACGGCGGTGGCCCGGGTACATACCCGCACCGGCGAAACCTTTGAAACGCGGCAGGCTTTTCAGTTTTCGTTAACCACCTCCTGCCCCCTTACGCTTACCCACCCTGCTGCCGCCGCCTACCCGGGCGATGGCGCTTTTACACTGGTAAACGGTGTCATCAACACAAAAGGCTTGCAGCGCACGCAGGAATTGCTGGGATTTTCGGGAACCGACTGTGAAGCGGTAATTGACCTGGGCGTTGAACAACTTATCCGTCACATAACCGCCCACACGTGGGAACAAACCCCCAGCTGGATATGGCGGGCTGCGGGCATGGACGTTGCGGTATCGAACGACGGGAAAAACTTTTCAACCGCAACCGGCAGCGTGCAAACTGCCGCCACGACAACTACGTGGAAGGCTGATGCGCCACTTCGTGCCCGTTACGTAAAAGTGCGGGTGCGCAACCGGGGCACCATACCCGAGGGCAACCCCGGTGCCGGACAAAAAGCCTGGCTGTTTGTGAGCGAGCTGGAAGTGCAATAAAAACATTTTTAGATTTCGCATTTTGTACAAAGCATCCTATATTTGCAACCCGTTTTGCGGGAATGGCTCCGTAGCTCAACTGAATAGAGCATCTGACTACGGATCAGAAGGTTTCAGGTTTGAATCCTGACGGAGTCACTTATAAAAAGTCATCCTCATTTTGAAAGATGACTTTTTTCGTTTCAGGCCGAGACGCAGCCCAAGCTGGTCTCGGTGCCGACCGAAGCGTCGGCATTTGA